>NZ_JBCNLG010000023.1:0-76620 GCF_039595595.1 Roseateles sp.
AATTCCTCTCGTTGGTCCTTCACGGTGACTGGGCTCCAGGGCAACTTCGTCCTCCCGCTGACTAGGCGGGAAAAGTGTTACCCATGTCCTGGCACACCTGTTACCTATGTCCTCGGTCCATACACGGAGGGGCGAGGGGGAAGGACTGCCCAGGAGCTGCCGCTGACTAGCGCTGCCTTACTGGCGCTTGTCTTACTTGCGCTTGTTGTAGACGTCGATGAACACCGCCGCCAGGAGCACGAGCCCCTTGATGACCTGCTGGTAGTCGATGCCCACGCCGAGGATGGACATGCCGTTGTTCATCACGCCCATCACGAAGGCGCCGATGACCGCGCCCATGATCTTCCCGACGCCGCCCGAGGCCGACGCTCCGCCGACGAAGCAGGCCGCGATGACGTCGAGCTCGAATCCCAGCCCCGCCTTCGGTGTCGCGGTATTGAGCCGTGCCGCGAACACCAGCCCCGCGAGGGCCGCCAGCGCGCCCATGTTGACGAAGGTGAGGAACGCGATCCGCTGCGTCCGCACGCCCGACAGCCGCGCCGCCTTTTCATTTCCGCCGACCGCGTAGACCCGGCGCCCCAGCGTCGTGCGTCCGGCCACGAAGTCATAGAGCAGCGTCAGCCCGACCATCACCACCATCACCGTCGGCAGCCCCTTGTACGAGGCCATCAACCAGCTCATCGCCAGCACCGCGCCGGCGAGCAGCGCCTGGCGCAGCCAGAACACCGGACCGGGTTCGGTCTCCATCCCATGCCGCAGCGCCGCGCTGCGATGGCGCCAGGACACGGCCACGGCCACCGCCGTCAGCAGCAGCCCCAGCCCCAGCGTCGTCGGACGCGGATCCTCCTGGCCGAACAGCTCCGGCAGGAAGCCCGCGCTCAGCGCCTGGAAGCTGTCGGGGAACGGCCCCAGCGACTGTCCTTGCAGCAGTGCCAGCGCGAGCCCCTTGAACACCAGCATCCCGGCCAGCGTCACGATGAACGACGGAATCCCGAGGTAGGCCACGAACCACCCCTGCGCCGCGCCGATCACCGCGCCCGCCAGCAGGCACACCAGCCCCGCCGGCAGCGCGCCCCAGCCGTACTGGACCATCAGCACCGCCGCCAGCGCGCCGATGAAGCCGCACACCGAGCCCACCGACAGGTCGATGTGACCCGCCACGATCACCAGCAGCATGCCCAGCGCCATGATGACGATGTAGCTGTTCTGCAGGACCAGGTTGGTGAGGTTCAGCGGCTCGAGCAGCGTCCCGTCGGTCAGGTACTCGAAGAGCGCCATGATCGCCACCAGCGACAACAGCATCCCGTAGTCGCGCAGATGGCGCTTGAGGAAATGGCCGATGCCGGAGGCCGGCGCGGCCGAAGAGGGGGAAGGGCGGGCGGCCGCCGTGGCGCCCGCCGCGATCGGTTCAGACATACGCAGTCTCTCCGGCGCCGACGATGGCGCCCATGATCATTTCCTGGGTCGTGCCGGCGGCGGGGAACTCCGCCACCATCCGCCCTTCATTCATCACGTACAGCCGGTCGCACAGGCCCAGCAGCTCGGGCATCTCCGAGGAGATCAGCAGGATGCCGCAGCCCTGCTCGGCCAGGCCGGCGATGAGGCTGTAGATCTCGAACTTGGCGCCGACGTCGATGCCCCGCGTCGGCTCGTCCAGGATCAGCAGCCGCGGCTGCGAGAACAGCCACTTGGCCAGCACCACCTTCTGCTGGTTGCCGCCCGACAGGTGCATCACGCTCTGGTCGACGCCGGCGCAGCGCGTGGCCAGCCGGCGCCGGTAGTCCTGCGCGACCTGGTGCTCGCGCCCGCGGTCCAGCACGCCGGCGCGCGAGACCGCGCGCAGGTTGGCCAGCGAGGTGTTCACCGCGATCGACTCGTCCAGCAGCAGGCCCAGCGACTTGCGGTCCTCCGTCACGTAGGCCAGGCCCGCGGCGATCGCCTTGGGGACCGTCGACAGATCGACCTCGCGGCCGTCCATCCGCGCGCTGCCGGTGATGCGCCGGCCATAGCTGCGGCCGAACACGCTCATCGCGAGCTCGGTCCGCCCCGCGCCCATCAATCCGGCGATGCCGACGATCTCGCCGCGGCGCACCGTCAGGTCCACGCCCTTGACGACCTCGCGGCCCGCCTGCACCGGATGCTGGGCGCGCCAGTCGCGCAGCTCGAACAGCAGCTCCCCGATCTTGGGCGTGCGCTTGGGATAGCGGTCCGCCAGGTCGCGGCCCACCATCGCCTGAATGATGCGCGACTCGCTGATCGGCTCATCGGCGCAGTCGAGGCTCAGGATCGAACGCCCGTCGCGCAGCACCGTCAGCCCGTCGGCGACCCGCGTGACCTCCTTGAGCTTGTGCGAGATCAGGATGCAGGCGATGCCCTGCGCGCGCAGCTCCATCAGCAGCGCGAGCAGCGCGTCGCTGTCCGACTCGTTGAGGCTGGCGGTGGGCTCGTCCAGGATCAGCAGCCGCACGCGCTTGGCCAGCGCCTTGGCGATCTCCACCAGCTGCTGCTGACCCACGCCCAGTTCGCCCACCAGCGTGTCCGGCGAGGCGCGCAGCCCCACCCGCGCCAGCAACTCGACCGCGCGGCGGTGCATCTCCACGCGGTCGATGACGCCCAGCCGCGCCGGCTCGTGGCAGAGGAACAGGTTCTCCGCGATCGAGAGCTGCGGCACCAGCGCCAGCTCCTGGTGAATGATGATGATGCCCAGCCGCTCGCTGTCGGCGATGCCGGCGAAGCGCCGCACCTCGCCGTCGAAGCAGAGCTCGCCACCGTAGTCGCCGCCGTGGTCGGGATGCGGGTAGACGCCCGACACCACCTTCATCAGCGTCGACTTGCCAGCGCCGTTCTCACCGCACAGCGCATGGATCTCGCCGGCGCGCACGCGCAACCGGACCTCCTCCAAAGCCGCGACGCCGTGAAAGCGCTTGGTGATGCCGCGCAGTTCCAGCAGCGGGCCGGGGCCCGCGCCGTTCCGAGGAATCGCGTTCATGACTGCAGGCCCTCGCGGATCAACGCAGCTGCGTTTCCTTGTAGTAGCCGCTGTCCACCAGCACCGGCTTGACGTTGCTCGCGTCCACCGAGACCGGCTTGAGCAGCACGCTGGGCACGACCTTCACGCCGTTGTTGTAGGTCTTGGTGTCGTTGATCTCGGACGGGACCTTGCCCGCCAGCATCTCGTCGCTGACCGAGGCGGCGGCCTGCGCCAGCTGGCGCGTGTCCTTGAACACGGTGCTGGCCTGCTCGTGCTTGAGGATGGACTTGATCGACGGCAGCTCCGCGTCCTGGCCGCTCACGACCGGGCAGGGCAGCTTGGCGCTGCAATAGCCCGCGCCCTTGAGCGAGGACAGGATGCCGATGCTGATGCCGTCATACGGCGACAGCACCGCGTGCAGCCGCTCCTTGCCGTAGAAGGCCGAGAGCAGGTTGTCCATGCGGGCCTGCGCGGTGGCGGCGTCCCAGCGCAGCGTGCCGACCTTGGCGATGCCGAACTGCTTGCTGCGCACCACCAGCTTGCCGCTGTCCAGGTAGGGCTTGAGCACCGACATCGCGCCGTCGTAGAAGAAGGTCGCGTTGTTGTCGTCCGGCGAGCCGCCGAACAGCTCGATGTTGAACGGGCCCTTGCCCTGCGCCAGGCCCAGCTTGTCGACCAGGCTCTGCGCCTGCATCACGCCGACCTGGAAGTTGTCGAAGGTGACGTAGTAGTCGACGTTCTTCGTGCCCTTGATGAGCCGGTCGTAGGCCACGACCTTGATGCCGCGGTCCGCCGCCTTCTGCAGCACCGGCGACAGCGCCGAGCCGTCGATCGACGCGATCACCAGCACCTTCACCTTGCGGGTGATCAGGTTCTCGATCTGCGCGAGCTGGTTGGGGATGTCGTCCTCGGCGTACTGCAGGTCGGTCTTGTAGCCCTTGGCCTGGAAGGCCTTGACCATGTTCTCGCCGTCGGCGATCCAGCGGGCCGAGCTCTTGGTCGGCATCGCGATGCCGACCAGTCCCTTGTCCTGCGCGCGCGCGGCGCCGGACAGCAGGCCCAGCGTGGCGCCTCCAGCGATCAGCAGCGTCTTGATGATCGAGGTACGGCGATTCAAACCTGTATGAAACATTTTTGTCTCCTGAATGATTTATGAACGCGGGCTGTTTGTACTGCGAGGCGGCGCGCTTGTCGATCTCAGTTTGTGTATCGGTGGCGGGTGGACGGTTATCGGGGACTCAGCGCGCGCCATCGGCGCCGAGCGCCGCGGCCACGTAGACGAGCGGCGCGTTCCAGTTGATCGCGACCTCGTTGCTGGCGTAGCTGCAGAAGTGGTCGAGGTAGGACAGCGCCGGCAGCTTGGACGGGTAGGGCACCGGGCAGCCCTTGAGGTCCTGCTGGCCCGCGTTGGCACCGCCCACGACGAAGCCCGGCACCGGCGCGGCCACGCCGTCGGCCTCGGACGGCCGGTGATGCGGATGCATCGGCGAGCGCGCGCCGAAGCCCGTCACCATCGACATGCCCAGCGGATTGCGCCCCAGCACGTAATCGAAGAGGTCCTGCGCGGCCTGGCGATAGGGCCGCGCCGTGCCGCGCGGGGCGTCGAGCCGGTCGGCCTGCAGCAGCACCATCGCGCTGTTCAGCGCGTTGGAGTTGCTGCCCCAGTTGAAGTCCTTCTCTTCGAGTCCCACGCCCCAGGCGGAGGGCTTGCCCTTGGCGACGAGCGCGTCGGCGAGCGCGCGGATGCGGCGCTCGATCAGCGCGCGGTCCGCGGCGGCGGTGAGCCGCTCGCGGTGCGCCGCCAGCGACATCCAGGCCAGGCCGCGCACGTCGCCCCACGAGGGCACCGTCATCGTGGTCTGCGCCGGCTTCATCGCCGTGTAGAACGCGTCATCGCCGGTGGTGATGTAGAGCTCGGCGGCGGCCCAGGCGAACTCGTCATCCAGGGTCGGGTCGCCGTAGTCGCCGGTGTGGATGTCGGGCGGCTGGCGGTAGATCGCGTCGGGATGGGCCTGGGCCCAGGCCCAGGCCGCGCGCGCGGCCTCCAGCATGCGCGCCGACAGGCCGGGGCGCTGCTGCTCGAAGTCCTTGAACACGCGGCTGCCCACGGCCATCACCGCGGCGAAGTCCAGCGCCGCGGCGGTGCTCTTCTGCACGACGACGCGGTCGCCGGAAGCCGTCGCCGCGTCGGGCATCACGACGCCGTCGAAGCCCGGGTTGGTGAGCTTGTGATAGACGCCGCCATCGTCCGGATCCTGCATGGTCAGCATCCAGTCGAGGTTCCAGAGCGCCTCGTCGAGCACGTCGGGCAGGCCGTTGCCGCTTTCGGGCAGGCCAACCTTGAGCGCGCGCATCCGGCCCGGCATCTGCTCGTAGCTGGCCAGCAGCGTGTAGACGGTGATGCCGGAGTTGACGATGTACTTGTTGTAGTCGCCGGCGTCATACCAGCCCTTGGGGCTGCTGATGACGTCGCCGGTCTGGCGCTTGGGTCCGGCGGCCGAGGCGTGGATCAGCACGCGCGTGTCGGGATGCCCGGCGGGCCGCGCGAACGGACCGGCCAGCTCCGGCGTCAGCGCGATGCTGGCGCGATTGAAATAGAACGCGCGGATCGACGCGGCCGCCAGCGCGTCGTACGCGCCCGCGCCGATGGTGAACGGATCGGAGTCCGGCAGGCCCGCGACCCGCAGCCGGTAGGTGCCGGGGCGCGTGAGCGCGCTGAAATCGGCGATGCGGACCCGCGCGCGCGCCGGCGCCCACAGCGCGGCGGGACCGAGCTTGCCGGTCCACGCGGCCTTGCCGGTCGCGGCGTCGACGAGCTGGAAGCGCGACGCCGCGCCGGCGGGCACCGTCGCGCGCTTGGCCGAGGACGGCAGATAGCCCAGCTGGTTGACGGCGATGCGGACGGTGCCGGAGGTGCCGCCGATGTCGGCCGCCCGGGCCGGCGCCTGCGCGAAGGCGGCGGTCGCCCCCACCGCGACGATCGCGAGGCTGGCCAGCACGGCCATGGTCCGGGTGCGCATCAGCGGCCCTTCCAGCTCAGCGACTTGCCGCTCTGCGCGGCGCTGCGCTCGCCGTCGACTTCCAGCATCCAGTCATGCAGCGCGCCATCGGCGATCTCGACGCGGTACTCGGCGCCGGAGCGGCTCACCGTGCCGCGCGCCGCGATGGTGCCGTCCGGCGCCGCGACCGCGAAGGCCGCGCTCGCGCCGTCGTCCAGCGCGAACACCCGCAGCACCACGCCGCGCGCGTAGTCGTAGTCGGGGCGCTCGGTCTCCAGGCCCCAGGGCAGCACGGTGTTGGGCGCGACGTAGAGCGGCAGGCTCATGAAGTCGTGCGTCTCGCGCCGCCAGCGGCTGCCCTCGACGACCTCGCCGCTGAGCAGGTGGGTCCAGCGGCCGGCCGGCAGGTAGACGTCGACCTCGCCGCTGTCGCTGAACACCGGCGCCACCAGCAGCGCGCCGCCCAGGTGGTACTGGCGGTCCAGCGTCGCGCAGGCCGGATCGCCGGGGAACTCGATCACCGGCGCGCGCATCATCGGCACGCCGGTCTCGGTGGCCTCGATCGCGGTCGCGTAGAGGTAGGGCATCAACTGATGCTTCAGGCGCGTGAAGCGCTGCAGCACCACGCAGCTCTCCTCGTCGACCAGCCACGGCACGCGGTAGAAGCTGCTGCCGTGCAGCCGGCTGTGCGAGGAAAGCAGCCCGAACTGGATCCAGCGCTTGTAGACGGCCGGCGGCGGGTTGCCTTCGAAGCCGCCGATGTCATGGCTCCAGAACGCGAAGCCGCAGGCGGTCAACGACAGGCCGCCGCGCAGGCTCTCGGCCATGGACTCGAAGTTGGACCAGCAGTCGCCGCCCCAGTGCACCGGGAAGCGCTGGCCCGATGCGTAGGTCGAGCGCGCGAAGACGACCGCGTCGCTGCCTTGCACCTCCTGAAGCAGCTCGAAGACGGCCTCGTTGTATTGCAGCGCGTAGAGGTTGTGCATCTCCACCGGATCGGAGCCGTCGAAGTACACGACGCCCTGGTCGGGGATGCGCTCGCCGAAGTCGGTCTTGAAGCAGTCCACGCCCATCGCCAGCAGCCGGCGCAGGTGGCTCTGATACCAGGCCTTGGCGGCCGGGTTGGTGAAGTCCACGATCGCCATGCCGGGCTGCCACAGGTCGGTCTGCCAGGTCAGGCCGTTGGCGCGCTTGATGAAGTAGCCCTCGCGCACGCCCTCGGCGAACAGCGGCGAGCGCTGCGCGACGTAGGGGTTGATCCAGAGGCTGATCTTCAGGCCCTTGGCGCGCAGCCGCGCCAGCATGCCCTCGGGATCGGGGAAGCCGCGCCGGTCCCATTCGAAGTCGCACCACTGGAACTCGCGCATCCAGAAGCAGTCGAAGTGGAAGACGCTGAGCGGCAGCTCGCGGCGCGCCATCTCGTCGATGAAGTGCGTGGCGGTGGCCTCGTCGTACTGGGTCGTGAACGAGGTCGTCATCCACAGCCCGAAGGTCCAGGCCGGCGGCAGTGGCGCGCGGCCGGTCAGCTCGGTCAGGCGCGCGACGGCGGCCTTGGGCGTGGGCCCGGCGATGACGCAGTAGTCCAGGGTCTCGCCCTCGCGGCTGAACTGCACGCGCGAGGTCTTCTCCGACGCGACCTCGAAGGAGACCGGGCCGGCCTCGTTGACCAGCACGCCGTAGCCGCGGCTGCTCAGGTAGAAGGGAACGCTCTTGTAGGCCTGCTCGCAGGCGGTGCCGCCGTCCTTGTTGGTGTTCTCGACGGTCTGGCCGTTCTTGATCCAGGGCGTGAAGCGCTCGCCCAGGCCGTAGACGTACTCGCCCACCGCCAGCGTCAGTTGCTCATGGACGTAGTTGGCCTTGCCGGCCCATTGCAGGTAGCCCAGCGAGCGCCAGTCGCTGCGCGTCAGCACCTTGTCGCCCTCGCGGAAGGTCAGGCCGTAGCCCTCGCCCTTCTTGACATCGACCGACAGCGCGCCGGAGGTGACGGTCACCAGCTTGTCGGTCTCGGTGACCTGCAGCGCCGGCGCGGTCGCGCCGACCATCGGCACGTGCAGCCGCGGCGGCTGCGAGGCGCTGAAGTGTTCGACGCTGACGCGGATCACGCCCGGCAGCGGCGAGCGCAGCGTGACCGTCAGCGTCGGGCCCTGCAGCGTGTCGCCGCGATGCTTGATGGGGCGCGTGGTGACCAGCAGCACGACGCGGTCGTCGTGGATGTCCACGGCATAGGTCTCGGTGGCGTAATGGGTCGAGACGCCAGGCTGCAGCAGCCATTGCCCGTCGGTGAACTTCATGGGGATCCTTCTTGTGTTCCTGTCGGTGACTCTTCATGGCGGCCGCGAGCGGCCGCCTGTCTGCATTCGAGCGGCGCCGGCGCGGCGCCGCTTCATCGTTTCATCGCGGGGCCGGCTCCAGCGTCATCAACACCACGTCATGCGAGCGCATCGGCACCGTCTCGCGATGGCGGCCGTCGCGCCCGACGCGCACGCTGCGCTCGCGCTCCGGCTTGTCGGTGGTCAGCGCATGCAGCTTCGCGAGCTGCTCCGCGGACAGCGTGCCCGGCTTGCCCAGCTTCAGCCAGGCCGTGTAGGCGTCGTTGACCTCGAAGCCGACGCGGTACTGGCGCAGCGTGTAGACGCCCGGTGTCAGGCCCTGCCAGCGGATGGTCGCCGGCGCGAGCTTCGTGGCCGGACGCACTTCGCCGAAGTAGGGGCGGTTGCTGGTCTGCTGGTCCGGCAGCCGCCAGTCCCAGACCAGCGCCGCGACCTTGCCGCCGTCGACCGCCGCGAGCGCGCTGGCGTCCTTGAGCGGCACGTCGCGGCCGGTGAGCTGCTTCAGGTACTTGTAGGCGAAGAACGCGGGCTTGCGCACGCCTTCGCGCGTCAGCAGGCCGAAGCCGCCATGGAACGGCGCCGGCGGCGGGCCGGCCTCCTCGAACAGGTCGCTGTAGGTCCAGTAGCTCATCGCCTGGGCGTAGCCGCGCGTCAGGCGCAGCTTCTCCAGGATGTAGGGCGCGCTGAGGTAGGCGTCGTGGACGGGATCGCGCGGGTTGTAGCTGGCGCTCCACTCGGTGATGTAGAGCGGCAGGCCGGGGAAGGGCGAGGCTTCGATCTCGCCGCGCACGCGCTTGACGTCGCCGATGATCGTGTCCGGCGAGCGCGACAGCTTGTTGTCGTCCTGGCCGAATTCATCGAGGAAGCCGCCGTCCACGCCATAGGTGTGGGTGGTGACGAAGTCGACGGGGACGTTCTTCTCCTTGCAGAAGGCCAGGAAGGGCACGACCCAGGCGGCGCCCGCGGTCGCCGGACCGCCGACCTTCAGCTGCGGATCGACGGCCTTGAGCGCGCGGGCGCTGCGGGCGTAGAGCTCGAAGTAGGCGGCCTGGTCGGCGCGTTCCCAGAAGCCGGCGAGGTTGGGCTCGTTCCAGACCTCGAAGGGCCATTGGCGCACCTCCTCCGCGCCGTAGCGCGCGATGAGGTGGCGGGCGAAGGCGTCGACCAGCGCGACCCAGGGCTCGGCCTGCGGATGCGAGGTGTTGCCCTTCCAGTAGAAGATCGTCAGCGGCGAGGTGGCCATCGCCTCCGGCGTGAAGCCGAGTTCGACGAAGGGCTTGATGCCCTTGGCCAGCAGGCCGTCGTAGAGCGTGTCGATGCGGCTGAAGTCGAACTGCAGGCGGCCGTCGGGCCCCTTGGTCACGGTCTTCAGCGCGTCGTGGAAGATCGCGTGGAAGCGGATCGTGCGGAAGCCCAGTTCGTCGACGGCGGTCTTGAGCTGGGCCTGGCTGTCGTCGCGGATCAAGGTGCCGGGGAAGTCGGCGCCGACGGCGTAATCGAAGCTGCGATCGACCGGGCCGGCGGCCTGGCGCAAGTCGACGTCGATGGCGCGGCCGGGCTTGGCGGCCGGTCCGGCGCTCCAGGCGGCCATCGGGGCCAGCGCGAGCGTCAGCGCGGCCATCTTGCGTCTCGAGAGGGTGAGCGACATGGGATTGAAGTCCGGAGGAAGGGGTCAGGCGGGAAGCCCGCGGTAGCGGAAACGGCGGAAGCGCACCTCGCCCTGGCCGGCGCTGAACAGCGCGAGCTTGAGGCTCAGGAAGCCGCCGAAGACGTTGTGATGGAAGCCGGAGACCTCCATCTGCCAGGGGTGCTGCGTCCAGTCCTTGCCGTCGGGCGAGGTGTGGAAGGTGACCACGTTCTCGCGGTTCACGAGCCGCAGGTGCATCACGCGCGGCCCGGCCTGGGCGGGCAGGGGCTGCCGCATCCAGGTGATCTCCTGGCCGTAGTTGTAGGTGAGCATCTCGCGCGCGCTGGCGCCGACGCCGGCGAAGCCGCGGCCGTCGTAGAACAGCGCCAGGCCGCCGTGGGCATCGCCGCCGATCTCGAGCTCGACGCTCGCTTCGTAGCTGCGATCGCCGACCAGGCAGGTCAGCGGCGAGCAGTCCGCGAGCGAGCTGCCCTTGGCCTTGAGCACCAGGCTGCGGTCGCGCAGCGAGACGCGTGGCGGGTCCTTGGCCTCGGGCGCGAAGATCGACCACTGG
Source organism: Roseateles sp. (assembly GCF_039595595.1). GTDB lineage: Bacteria > Pseudomonadota > Gammaproteobacteria > Burkholderiales > Burkholderiaceae_C > Roseateles. The sequence goes on from NZ_JBCNLG010000023.1 coordinate 10,502, forward strand.
ATGCCCATGCGGTCCTGGCTGAAGTCGTCGGAGAGGTCGAAGCCGGCCGGGGAGGGCGTGCCGCCGCGCGGCTTGGGCAGGGCGCGCGCGAGCGTGCCGCCGCGGGCCTTGAACCAGCCGTCGGGCGTCCATTCGATCGGCTCGAGCAGCGTCTGGCGGCCCAGCGTCCGCATGCCGTTCTCGTAGCCGTGATAGACCATCCACCAGTCACCGGTCGGGCCCTCGACGACGCTGGCATGGCCGCGCGACCACCAGGGCTCGTCGGCGCTCTGCGTCCGCACGATGGGGTTGTGCGGGCAGTCCTCCCAGGGGCCATGGATGGAGCGCGAGCGCGCCAGCGTGACCATGTGGCTGGTCGGCGGGCCGGAGGTGCCGCCCACGGCGGCGATCAGGTAGAACCACTCGCCGCGGCGCAAGAGCTTGGGGCCTTCGGGCGCGAACATCTCGACGACCCAGTCCTTCGGGTACTGCCAGGGCGTGTAGGCGGGCTCGAGCTGGCCGACGGTGGACAGGCCGTCATCGCTGAGGCGGATGCGGCGCACGCCGTTGACGAAGAGATAGCGCTTGCCGTCCTCGCCAACGGCATGGCCGGGGTCGATGCAGCCGGGCAGGCGGAGGTCGACGGGATCGCTCCAGGGGCCGCGGATGTTGTCGGCGTGGATGACGCAGATCGTCGAGCCGTTCTCCTGCATCGCCGGGATGTAGATGAAGTAGCGGCCGCCATGCTTGATCAGGTCCATTGCCCAGACGGTGCCGATGGGCTGGCGCAGCGCGGCGGTGATCGGCGCCCAGTTCACGAGATCGGTGGAATGCCAGATCACCGCGCCGGGGTAGGAGGTGAACGACGAGAAAGTCAGGTAGTAGTCGCTGCCGTCCTTGAGGAGCGTGGGATCGGGGCGGTCGCCCGGCACGATGGGATTGCGATAGGTGCCGTTGCCGAGATCGGCCTTGCGCTGGCCTTCGCGGCCGATGCCGAAGGCGGGCGCGCGCGTGGGCGAGCCGACGCCGGCCGGCGGCGCCGGGCGCGGTGCGGCGGTGGCCGCGACGCTGAATCCGGCGCCTGCCGCCGAGGCGAGCGCCCGGACGGCGCCGCGCCTGGTGAGAGTCGACATTCCTTTTGTCTCCTTGCCGGCGGCCGCCCTGCGGGGCGATCTATCGAGCCGGATTGAGAAGGGATGTTAGTTCGCGCGCTGCACTAATTAATCAGAATTAACCCTGTGCTGATGCCGCGGCGCCGCCGCTTTGCCGTCGCGCAGTGAACTCCCTCGCCCGCTTGCGGGAGAGGGGAGGGGAGAGGGTCTTCCGAGCTGCCTCGCTGGCCCGATCACTGCACCGTGACGAAGAAGTTCGTTGCGTCCTGACCGCTGATGACTGTCGCGCCATTGCTGACGATGGCGCTGAACGCGCCGCTGATGCCGCCGGCCGCGCTGATCAGCACGAGCTTCTGACCCCGCGTGACGTTGCCGCTGAAGTTCAGCGTCAAGTTCCCCCCGAGCACGGCCGCGCCGCCGACGCTGAGGTGATCCTGGTCGACGCCTGGCGTGGTGCCGGCGATGTTCAGCGCCAGTTGCCCCGCCGCGCCTTGCTGGAAGCTCCCGCCCACCGTGAGCTCCCGCTGCCCGTTCGCCAGCCCCAGGGCCGCGTTGTTCACGACATTGCCGGTGCCCATCGCATTCGCGCTGCCGGCCAGCGTGGTGCCCCCGCTGAGCGTCGTCGCCCCGCTGTAGCTGTTGTTGCGCAGCGTGAGCCCCGCCGCGCCGCTGTGCGTGAGGCTGCCGCTGCCGCTGATGTTGGAGAGCGTGATCGCGGTCGTCGTGTTCTGCACGATGAGCTGCCCGTCATTGACGATGGCATTGCTCGCCACGCCGTTGGGCGATTCCGCGGTGAGGAGGCTGGCGTCGCCGCTGTACGTGGCCTGCAGCACGCTCGACTTGCCGCTGGTCGCGTTGACGGTGATGTAGCGCAGCGGCACCGGCGTTCCCGTGCCCAGGCGCAGGATCGCCCCGGCGCCGATGGTGGTGATGCCGTTGTAGTTCTGAGGCTGCGCGAAGGTCACGTCGTTGCCAGGCGTCGCCATGATCTTGACGTTGCCGTTCCCGACGGAGCCATCCCGATGCGGACCGCCCCCGCCGCCCGTGATGCCCACATGCAGCGTCACCGGCCCGTTGTAGTTGAAGGCCAGCGTGCCGCCGCGCAGGTTGATGTAGGCGTTCTTCTTGCCCAGCGGCGGGTCCACCTCGGCGGGCGAGGGCGCCGACGGGAGGAAGAAGCGCGCATGCGTGCCGTCCCCCCATTGCACCGTGCCCGCGCCGCGTTCGATGTTGATGCCGCGGTAGCTCGCGTCGTTGCCGTTGGGCGAGTTGGCGCCGCCGCGGTAGATCGTCTTGGCGAAGTTCAGCTCCGGGTCGCTCAGCCCGGGATTCACCGTATTGGGCACGTTGTGCGGGCTGTTGTCGGTGTGGCTGTAGACGCCGGACATCACGATGGTCGACGGACCGATCGCATGGAAGTTGATGTCGTTGCCGAAGGCCGCCTCATAGATGTTCTGCGTCACCGTGACGACGCTGCCCGGCGGGCTCCACACCAGCCACGAGCCCTCGTTCAGGACCGCCTTGGCATTCGACAGCGAGGCGGCGACATGGTTGCTGCCGAAGTCCTGTCCCGCGGCCAGCGACAGCACGCCCGAATACGAGCTCACGCCGCCCGATGAATTGCCGCCCCAGACGCCGGGCGCCTGCAGGATGCTGCCGCTGCCGCTCACCTGGCCCAGCAGCACGAACTGCGCGCTGCTGATGACGATGGTTCCGTTGTTGAGGATGTTGTTGAGGTTGATCTCGCCGTTGATGGTGCTCGCGCTGTTCTTGCTGTCCGAGGTGGCGATGAAGTTGGGCGAGTTGTCGGCGCTGGTGTTGGTGCCGATCTGCAGCGTGATGCCCGGGTCGATCGTCAGGGCCGGCGGGTTGATGCCGGCGATGGTGAGCGCGTAGCCGGCGCCGGGGTAGGTGGTCTTCGTGACGACCTGGACCTGGCGCGCGACGGGCAGCGTGAAGGTGCTGGTGCGGGTGATGACCAGGGTGGCGCCGCTGGCGCCGGTCAGGCGCAGCGTGCCCAGGCCGCTGATGACGCCGGTGTAGGTCGTGGTGCCGGCCGGCAGCGTGAGGACCGAGTCGCCGCTGAGCGTGATGTCGCGGTTGGCGAGCACGTCCGCGGTGATGTCCGCGGCGGCCCCGGCGGAAACGCCCGATCCGTCCGCCGAGGCGGTCGAGCTGTCCGAGCCGCCCCCGCCGCAGGCGGAGGTGAGGACGGCGCACCCGGCCATCAGGAAGTCGCGCCGGCTGGCGCCTTGGAGGAATGAACTCAAGCGGGCTCCTGCGACGGGGCTGTGAAGTGGACGGATTCTGTCGCAAGGCCGTCGCGGAGATATCACCGAGTTATCACGGTGCGGGCGGCGCCTCAGCATTACTTTGGTCTGTGCCCAGGTGAATTTGGCAGCGGAAAGAATTTGTTTCGTCGGCAGGTTCCTTGCCGACGCACACAGGCGAGGCAATGACGTGACCGACTATTCCCACGAACGCGCGCGACCTTCCATTCCGCAGTGCAAGCGAGCCACCGCCTCGATCACTTTCGATGGCAAACATCTGATGCTGAAGGGCAAGGGCTCGCAGCTTTTCCCGGCCGTGTCAGGAAGGCGTGACGCGAAGCTCGGCTTTGTCTACACGGTGGAAAGGCAGAAGGCGTCAAAGGAAGGCCCTATCCCCGCCGGCGAGTACTGGATCAACTTCCAAGAGTTGTGGGAGAACGCGTGGTACAAGCGCGGCTCCGCGAGGGCCTGGGGCAACTACCGGCTTACCCTGCATGTGTTTCCTGGAACGGAGACCTATGGGCGTGGTGGATTTTTCATCCACGGCGGAGCGGTTCCGGGCAGTGCGGGCTGCATCGACCTCACCACTCACGTCGACCGCTTCGTGGCCGAGTTGCGCGCGCAGATGAATGGCGCAGACGAGTGCTTCATCCCGGTGACGGTGCGCTACTGAATGATGAACAAGAAAGCCCTCTCCCTTCTTCTACTGCTGGCCGCCGCGGCGATCGCAGCTTTTGCTCTCTGGGTGACGACGATCAATCTGATCGAGGCCTATGGGGACGGGCCGCCGTATTACGGCCGGACCACCAACATGGACAAGTGGGAGAGCCCCGTGCTCTTCCTGGTCGGCATCGACGCGGCGGCATTGATCCTCATCGCGCTGTTGACGCGTCTGGCCATCAAGGCGCGCCGGAGCCCTGCTTAGCACAACGCCGCCATCTCAGCGATCCCTCGCTCCTGATCCCCTGTTTCCGGGAGAAGCTGATTCAAATCCGAGGGCGGCTGTGCCAGATTGGCCGCATGAGTCCGTTCGGCCCGCTGCTCTCGCTGCTCTCGCTGCTCCGCCGCCCTGCGGTCTGGCGTCACGCCGCCTTGGCGTTGCTCGCCCTGTGCGTGGGCGGCGCCGCGCGCGCTCAGACCGCGATCGTCATCGGCGGCGCGCTGCGCATGGACAACGACGCCGTCTGGCAGCGCATCGTCGAGGAGGCCGGCGGTCCCGGCCGCGCCCGCTTCGCCGTGCTGGCCACCGCTGCCGCCAATCCGGAACTCTCCGCGCAGCTGATCGTCGATGCGCTGCAGCGCCATGGCGCGCGCGCCGAGCACATCCCCGTCGCGCCCCGCCTGGAAGGCGCCGACCTGCAGAAGAACCTCCACGACCCCGCCTTGATCGCCCGGATCCGCGCCTCCAACGCGGTGTTCTTCTCCGGCGGCGCGCAAGGCTTCATCGTCGACACGCTGCAGCCCGGCGGCCGCCGCACCGAGATGCTCGACGCGATCTGGGAGGTCTACCGCCGCGGCGGCGTCGTGGCTGGCACCAGCGCAGGCGCGGCCATCATGAGCCGCGTGATGTTCCGCGACGCGCTCAACGTCATGGAGGTGATGCGCGGCACCATGCGCGATGGCCATGAGATCGACCAGGGCCTGGGCTTCGTCGGCGCCGAGCTGTTCGTCGACCAGCACTTCCTCAAGCGCGGCCGCATCGGCCGCATGCTGCCGCTGATGATGGCCAAGGGCTATCGGCTGGGACTGGGCGTCGAGGAGAACAGCGCCGCCGTCATCCGCGGCTCGCGCGTGGACATCATCGGCGGCCGCGGCGCGCTGCTGGTGGACCTGCGCGATGCGCGCAGCGACCCGTCGCTGGGCATGTTCAACCTGCGCGGCGCGCGGCTGAGCTATCTCGACCACGGCGACCGCCACGACCTGCGCACCGGCGTCACCGAGCCCGCGCCGCGCAAGACCGCCGCTGGCGCGCCGGTGCCGATGCGGGCCTCGCTCGGAGGCGGCGCGCCCAGCCAGAGCGGCCCGGTGGACACCTTCCAGCGCGACATCCTCGGCGACAACCGCATCGTCCAGGCGATGACCGAACTGCTGAGCTCACCCGCCGCCGAGGTCCGCGCGATGGCCGCGCGCATCCGCCCGGACGCCACCGGCGACCGCGACCGCACCGGCTTCGTCTTCCGGCTCTATCGCGGCCGCGACACGCAGGGATGGATCGACGCCGAGGGCGGCGCGCAGGACGTCACGCTGCTGGACGTGCGGCTCGACGTGCGGCCGGTGCGGCTGCCCGACCCCGGCGGCGGCTGAACGCCCGCGCGTTTCAGCCGTGCAGCGCCTCGGCGATGAACTGGCGCGGCACCTTGGGCTTGGGCACGCGCACGCTGAACCAGCGACGCACGTCCTGCTCCAGGCCGATGCCGTGCATGAAGTTGTAGAGCGCCTTCTTCAGCGCCTCGCCCATCGCATCGTGGTCGGTGCCGGTGGGATCGAAGAAGCCGACGTCGTTCTTCGCGAACGGCGACGGCGGCAGCGGCAGCAGCTCCACGCCGAAGGCCTTCGGATCCTGACCCACCGGCGAGTGCACCGTGCAGGCGAAGCGGTGGAAGAAGCCGCTCTGGATGCAGCCGTTCTCGAACAGCTGGCGCACGTACTCGAGCGCGTCGACGGTGTCCTGCACCGTCTGCGTGGGGAAGCCGTACATCAGGTAGGCATGGACGAGGATGCCCGACGCCGTGAACGCGCGCGTCACGCGCGCCACCTGCTCGACCGAGACCCCCTTCTGCATCAGCTTGAGCAGGCGGTCCGAGGCGACCTCCAGGCCGCCGCTGATCGCGATGCAGCCGCTGTCGGCCAGCAACTCGCAGAGCTCCGGCGTGAAGGTCTTCTCGAAGCGCACGTTGCCCCACCAGCTGATGGAGACGCCGCGCTCGATCAGCTCCAGCGCCAGCGCGCGCAGCACCTTGGGCGGCGCGGCCTCGTCGACGAAGTGGAAGCCGGTCTGCCCGGTCTCCGCGACGATCGCCTCGATGCGGTCCACCAGCGTCTTCGCCGAGGCCGCCTCGTAGCGCGAGATGTAGTCCAGCGTGATGTCGCAGAAACTGCACTTCTTCCAGTAGCAGCCATGCGCGATCGTCAGCTTGTTCCAGCGGCCGTCGCTCCACAGCCGGTTCATCGGGTTGAGCATGTCCAGCAGCGACAGGTAGTCGTGCAGCGGCAGGCCATCCCAGGTCGGCGTGCCCACGTCCTCGAAGGGGATGTCGGGCTCGACGAAGTTGATGTAGCGGACCTGGCCCGCGAGCTCGCCCTCGTCCTCGCGCACGAAGCAGCGCACCAGCCGCTGCCGGCCGCGCTTGCCGGCGATGTGCTCCAGCAGCGCCAGCAGCGGACGCTCGCCGGCATCCAGCGTCACGAAGTCGACGTAGTCGAACAGACGCGGCTCGCTGAGCTCGCGCAGCTCGGTGTTCACGAAGCCGCCGCCGAACAGCACCTTCAGATGCGGCCGCTCGCGCTTGATCGTCTGCCCGATGCGCAGCGCCGCGTAGACCGCGCCGGGGAAGGGCGCCGACAGCAGCACCACGCCGGGCTGCTCCGCGTCGATGGCCTCCAGCGTCAGCTCGCGCAGCAACTCGTCGACCAGATTGGGCGGCGCGTCCAGCGCCTGCGCGAGCGGATCGAAGGTCGGCTGGCTGGTGGCGAGCTGCTCGGCATAGCGGACGAACTCGAAGCGCGGATCGACCGATTCACGCAGCACGTCGGCCAGGTCGTTCAAGTAGAGCGTCGCCAGGTGCCGCGCGCGGTCCTGCAGGCCCAGCGCGCCGAAGGCCCAGGCCAGCGGGTCCTCGCCCGCTTCGGCGACGTAGACCTCCAGCGACTGGAAGCGCGCGCCCTCGGGCAGGAAGGCGCGCGAGTTGATGCGGTGCGCCAGCGTCGGATCGCGGCCCTGCAGGAAGGCGATGGCTGGTGCGATCGTGGCGAGGTAGCGGTCGAAGGACTCGTCGAACAGCCGCGACGCCAGACCGCGGTCCGGCAGCGGGATCGCCTGCACGGCGGCGCGCACGCGCTTCAGACCCTCGCGCGAGAACAGCCGCAGCACCAGGCCCAGCGCCAGGTCGCGCTGCGCCGCCTCGATGCCGCGTGAACGCAGGAAGCCCGTCAGGTAGGCGGTGGACGGGTAGGGCGTGTTGAGCTGCGTCATCGGCGGGATGAGCGACAGCACGCGAGGGACGGACGCGGCGGACATGGACGAACTGTAGGAGCAAAAAAACAAACCCGGCATGGGCCGGGTTTGTTCGGGATCGCGTGGACCAGGTCCCGCGATCAGCGGGCCAGAAGCCGATTACTTCTTGGCGGCCTTCTTGGCGGGCTTGGCGGCGGCGGCCTTGGGGGCCTTGGCCGGCTTGGCGGCAGCCTTGCGGGCAGCAGCCTTCGGGTCCACGGCGGCCTTGAAGCCGGCGCCCGGGGTGAACTTGGGCAGCTTGGCGGCAGCGATCTTGATCTTGTCGCCGGTGCTGGGGTTCACGCCGGTGCGAGCGGCGCGCGAGTGCTGCTTGAAGGAGCCGAAGCCGGGGATGGACACGGCGCCGCCCTTCTTCACCGTGGTGACCACGGCGTCCAGCAGCGTTTCCAGGATGCGGCCGGCTTCGGCCTTGGTCAGTTCGTGCTTGGAAGCCAGGTGTTCGATCAGTTCGGTCTTGTTCATTCGTTGACTCTGCAAGTTAAGGCCCGGCTGGTGGCCGGACGGCGCGTATTGTGCGCGAGAAATCACCCGCGTACCCTCGGGTTGCCCCGCAAATCATCGATGAAATCGCACATCCGGGGTCACGTCTTGCGCGATGGTCCTATCCATGGGCCACAGCGGCGGCCTTGTGGCAATTTGTCACGGCCTGTTGTCGGGCACGAATCACGACACGAGCAGCCGGTGCACCAGGTCGGGCGTGCTCGCGGCGCCGTACTTCTTCATCAGCCGTGCGCGGTAGACGTCGACGGTGCGCGGACTGACGCCCAGCTTCTTGCCGATCAGCTTGCTGGTCAGGCCTTCGATCAGCAGCGCGGCGATCTCGCGCTCGCGCGCGGTCAGGTCGGCCTTGAGCTGGCGCGTCGCCGACAGATCCTCGAAGCTCCAGATGCCGCTCGCATGCGGCCGCGACGGATCGAGCGCGCGGCCCGACACGTGGCACCAGAACAGCTCGCCCGCGCGCGCGCCGCCGACGCGCTTCATCACGCGCTCGTCGGCGTAGTAGCCGGCCGCGTCGAGGCTGGCCACGATGCGCTCGCCGGTGCGCTCGAACTCGACCGGGCTCGGATACAGCAGCGCGAAGCTGTGTCCGATCAACTGCTCGCGCTGCGCGCCGAAGATCTCCAGCACCAGGCGGTTGCAGTCGCGGATCAGGCGGTTCTCCGAGATCACCAGTCCGATCGGGGCCTGGTCGAAGGCGGTGCGGTAGTCCAGGCTCACGGCGTCGCTCACAGCAGCGCGTAGGTGGTGGTGGACTGGACCGCGAGGCGGCCCTGCTCGTCGAGCAGGTCGATCTGCCCGAAGGCCAGGTTCCTGCCGCGGCGCAGCAACCGCGCCTCGAGGGTGCAGGTCGCGCCGGAGACCGGGCGGACGAAGGTCGATTGCAGCTGCACCGTCGTCATCGGACGAAACTCGCCGAGCTCGCGCATCATCAGCAGCACCATCGCCGTGTCCGCGGCGGCCATCGAGGCCTGGCCGCACATCACGCCGCCGACATGGACCAGCGCCGGCGCGACGGGCATGCTCAGCCGCAATAGGCCTTCCTCCGCGTGGACGGGGTCCAGGCCCAGTGCGACGATCCAGGGAGCGAAGATCTTGGGGATCTGCGCGCGCAACTCGTCCAAAGGCAGGGTCATCGGGCTTCCTTCCGGGGAGCAGTCGGTGGCGGCGGGGCGGGATCGCCCGGCGGCGGGAGGGTGCTTAATCAATTCTACGTAGCGCTTACCTAATGTCTTACGTAGCAGAATGGCCGACCGGTTCTGAATCCATCGGGATCAACGGAAGCAGGAGACATCGGATGAACAAGCTTTTCCCCAATGCCCAGGCGGCGTTGGACGGCATCGTGGCCGACGGCCAGTTGCTGGCCGTCGGCGGCTTCGGCCTGTGCGGCATCCCGGAGGCGCTGATCGCGGCGCTGCGGGACAGCGGCGTCAAGGACCTGACCGTCATCAGCAACAACGCGGGCGTGGACGGCTTCGGGCTGGGTCAGCTGCTCGAGACGCGGCAGATCAGGAAGATGATCTCCAGCTACGTCGGCGAGAACAAGGAGTTCGAGCGCCAGTACCTGGCCAAGGAGCTCGAACTCGAATTCACGCCGCAAGGCACGCTGGCCGAGAAGCTGCGCGCCGGCGGCGCCGGCATCCCGGCCTTCTTCACGCGCACCGGCGTCGGCACGATGGTGGCCGAAGGCAAGGAGATCCGCGAGTTCGACGGCCATCAGTACGTGATGGAGCGGGCGCTGAATCCGGATGTCGCGCTGGTCAAGGCGCACATCGCCGACAAGAGCGGCAACCTGGTGTTCCGCCGCACCGCGCGCAACTTCAATCCGGCCTGCGCGATGGCCGGCAAGATCACCATCGTGGAAGTGGAGCAGGTCGTCGAGGTCGGCGCGCTGGACCCGGACGCGATCCATCTGCCCGGGATCTACGTGCACCGCATCGTGCACAACCCGACGCCCGAAAAGCGCTTCGAGAAGCGCACCACCCGCCCCGCCGCCTGAGGAGAAAGACATGCCCTGGACCCAAGACCAGATGGCGGCGCGCGCCGCGCAGGAGCTGGAGGACGGCTTCTATGTGAACCTCGGCATCGGTATTCCGACGCTGGTCGCGAATTTCGTGCCGGCCGACAAGGAGGTGTGGCTGCAGAGCGAGAACGGCATGCTCGGCATCGGCCCGTTCCCGACCGACGACGAAGTCGACGCGGACCTGATCAACGCCGGCAAGCAGACCGTGACGACGATTCCCGGCTCGTCCATCTTCGGCAGCCACGACAGCTTCGCGATGATCCGCGGCGGCAAGATCAACCTCAGCATCCTGGGCGCCATGCAAGTCAGCGAGCACGGCGACCTGGCAAACTGGATGATCCCCGGCAAGATGGTCAAAGGGATGGGCGGCGCGATGGACCTCGTCGCCGGCGTGCCTCGCGTGATCGTGCTGATGGAACACGTCGCCCGCAAGAAGGACGGCACCGAGGACCTCAAGATCATCCCCACCTGCACGCTGCCACTCACGGGCGTGGGCGTGGTGAACCGCATCATCACGGACCTGGCGGTCATGGACGTCACACCGCAAGGCCTCAAACTCGTCGAACTCGCGCCCGAGGTCACGCGCGAGTTCGTGCAGAGCAAGACCGGCGTGACGCTGCTTTGACAAGACCCGGCACCACGCCCGAAACCGGGGGCGCCGGTGCCCCTCTCCGCTCAGGCGCCTGCGCACGCTCGGCATTCGCTTCGAGGGGCACCGGCGCCCCCGGTTTCTCCAGACCGAGTACTGCGGCGAGCGGTGTGTCGGATTCTTTGCTGCTGCTTATCCGAGCCCGTTGCGCGGCGCGCGTGCAGAAATCACGCGGCAACACGCTGTTTCAGCACCTTGCACCTGTTGTACGAATGACGGTGTAAGCATCCTCACGCTTCGCCAACATCCGGCATCCGTCGCTTCGAGCCGATGCCGCCATGACCGCCGCCGTCCACGTTCCTTTCGCTCCCCCTGACGACGACCGCAACGTCGAGACGACGCCGGGCGCCGGCCCCTCGGCCACCGCGGCCGCCCTCGCGGCGGCAGCCCTGCTGGCGGCCTGCGGCGGCGGTGGCGGCAGCAGCAGCGATGGCACGGGCGGCCCCGACGCCGATCCCCAGACCACCACCCCGCCCACGGACGCGGAAGCGGCACGCTTCCTCGGCCAGGCGGGCTTCGCGGCAAGCGCCGCCGACCTCGCCGCCGTGAAGAGCGCCGGCTACGCGCGCTGGCTCGACCAGCAGTTCGCCGCGCCGCGCACGCAGAGCCATTACGACTGGCTCGTCGCCAAAGGCTATGGCGCCGAGAGCTACCGCAACAGCCTGGCCGGCGTCGACGCGACGCTGTGGCGCAAGCTGATCGGCTCACCCGACCAGTTGCGCCAGCGCGTGGTGCTGGCGCTGTCGGAAATCTTCGTGGTGTCGATGAACGGACTGCCGGTGAGCTGGCCCGGCATGGCCACCGCCGCCTATGTCGACATGCTGGAGGCGCGCTGCTTCGGCAGCTTCCGAGCGTTGCTCGAAGGCGTGACGCTCTCGCCGGCGATGGGCGTGTACCTGGCCATGCGCGGCAACCGCAAGGAAGACCCCAAGACCGGCCGCCAGCCCGACGAGAACTACGCCCGCGAGGTGATGCAGCTGTTCTCCATCGGCCTGAGTCAGCTCAATCCCGACGGCACGCCCAAGACCAGCGGCGGCAAGACCATCGACACCTACACGCTGCAGCAGATCACCGACCTGGCGCGCGTGTTCACCGGCTGGGACTTCGACACCACCTCGCCCGGCGGCGCCGATCCCAGCTACATGCAGCGGCCGATGACGCACAACGCCGCGCGCTTCTCGGCCGGCGCGAAGAAGGTGCTGGACGTCACCATCCCCGAGACCGCCGACGGCCCCACCGCGATGAAGATGGCGCTGGACACGCTGGCGGCGCATCCCAACGTGGGTCCGTTCATCGGCCGTCAGCTGATCCAGCGCCTGGTCGCCTCGAATCCGAGCCCGGCCTACGTGCAGCGCGTCGCCGCGGTCTTCGACAACAACGGCAAGGGCGAGCGCGGCGACCTGCGTGCCGTCATCCGCGCCATCCTGCTCGACGCCGAGGCGCGCCAGCCCGCCGCCTCGCCGGACGCCGGCAAGCTGCGCGAGCCGATCCAGCGTCTGGTCCAGTGGGCGCGCACCGTGGGCCTGAGCTCGCCGGGCGACCTCTGGGGCATCGGCGACACCAGCAACCCCGCCTCGCGCCTGGGCCAGAGCCCGATGCGCAGCGGCTCGGTGTTCAACTTCTTCCGGCCCGGCTACGTGCCGCCCAATTCGCAGCTCGGGACCAATGGCGTGACCGCGCCGGAGTTCCAGCTCTGCAACGAGAGCACGGTGGCCGGTTATCTGAACTTCATGCAGAGCCTGATCGGCAACGGCATCGGCGACATGAAGCCGGACTACACCGCCGATCTCGCCGTGGCCGCGGACGCCACCGCGCTGGTCCGGCGCCAGGCGCTGCTGATGGCCGGCGGCACGCTGTCGGAGGCGACCGTGACCACCATCGCGACCGCCGTCGCCACCATCAAGGCCGAGACTGACGCGGGCAAGCTCAACCGCGTCAAGGCCTCGTGGCTGATGGTGATGGCCGCGCCCGACTACCAGGTGCAGAAATGACAGCCGTGAGCGGAGTGCCGACCATGCCCCATATCTCCCGCCTCGCGTCGCTGCGCCGCCGCGAATTCCTCAAGCGCGCCTCGGCGCTGTCCGTGGCCGGCACGGCCGCGCCCTGGGCGCTGCAGCTGGCCGCGATCAACGAGGCCGCCGCCGCCGCGAATCCCGGCGACTACAAGGCCATCGTCTGCCTGTTCATGTACGGCGGCAACGACTACGGCAACACGCTGGTGCCCTATGACGCCGCCAGCTACCAGGCCTACGCGACGATCCGCCAGGCGCTGGCGACGCCGCGCGACCAGCTTGCCGCGACGGCGCTGACGCCGGCCGCCGCGCTGCCGGGCGGCCGTCAGATGGCGCTGGCGCCGACGATGCTCAAGCTCAAGCCGGTGTTCGACGCCGGCCGCCTCGCGGTGATGCTGAACATCGGACCGCTGATCCAGCCGACCACGCTGGCGCAGTACAAGGCCGGCAACGTGCCGCTGCCGCCCAAGCTGTTCTCGCACAACGACCAGTCCAGCCTCTGGCAGTCGTCCCGCCCAGAGGGCGCGACCTCGGGCTGGGGCGGCCGTCTGGCCGATCAGTTCCTGTCCAGCAACGGCAACGCGACCTTCAGCTGCATCAACGTCTCCGGCAACGCGGTGTTCATGTCGGGCGGCCAGGCGGTGCAGTACCAGATGAGCAGCAGCGGCGCGGTGGCCGTCAACGGCGCGACCAAGCCGCTGTTCGGCTCCGCCGCCTGCGCGGACGCGCTCAAGGGCCTGATCACCGGCGACCGCCAGCACTGGATGGAGCAGGAGCTGAACCGTGTCACCGCGCGCTCGATCAACGCGCAGGGCACGGTGTCGGCGGCGCTGGCCAACATGACGCTGCAGACGCCGTTCGAGACCAATGGCCTGGCCGCGCAGCTGCAGATGGTGGCGCGGCTGATCGGCGCGCGCTCGGCGCTGGGCGCGCAGCGGCAGGTGTACTTCGTGTCCATCGGCGGCTTCGATCTGCACGACAACCTGATGGCCGATCACCCCGGCCTGCTCGGCACCGTCGCGAACGCGATGGCCAGCTTCGACGCGGCGCTCGCCGAGCTGGGCGTGTCTCAGAACGTCACGACCTTCACCGCCTCGGACTTCGGCCGCACGCTGAGCTCCAACGGCGACGGCTCCGATCACGGCTGGGGCAGCCATCACCTGGTCATGGGCGGCGCGGTCAAGGGCGGCCGCTTCTACGGTCAGCTGCCGTCGGTGAGCGTCAACGGCCCCGACGACGTCGGCCAGGGCCGGCTGCTGCCGACCACTTCGGTCGATCAACTGGCGGCGACGCTGGCGACCTGGATGGGCGTGTCGCCGACCGACCTGCCGGCGGTCCTTCCGGGGATCGTGAACTTCAGCCAGAAAGACCTCGGTCTCTTCACGGGCTGATTCCGGGCTTGATCGCCGGGATTGGCGGGCTTGTTCCCGCCAATTACACCGGCACGGAGGCGCTCATGCCCGGCGCGGCGGTGCTCGGCGTCCACGCTGAAACCCGCCAGGGCGGCGTGCCGTGAGAACCCTCACGAAGCGGGTGGCGCGACGCGCAGAAGTACCGTTCGATGGGCGATAACCTCGATGAACACGGGTCAAACGCGTCTGCGTCGAGGTCGAAAGCCACGGTAACCGAATGCGTTTCCGAGGCTTTCCGCTGTTGCGCTTGCGATGCTGAAAGCGGAAGCGGAACTCCCTAGAGTGCCGGGCGTCAGCAGTACCGACGCCCTCCGCCATGTTCCGATTCCCCTGGTCTTCCGCCGCCGTGACGGCCGCCGCAGCAGCAGCGCTGAGCGCTTGTGGCGGCGGTGGCGGCGGCGGCGATTCGTCCGCCGCGCCGTCGGGCGCCGCGCCCGCGCCGGACGGCACGGGCGGTGCGGCACCCGCTCCGAGCCCCGCGCCGGCCGAGAGTCCGGCTCCCGCGCCTGCTCCCGCCCCCGCGCCTGAACCGGCGCCGGCTCCCGCAGCCGCCGCGCCCTTGCCGCTGCCCGGCGACGCCCAGGCCGCGCGTTTCCTCGCGCAGGCCGGCTTTGGCGCGACCGAGGCCGACATCGCCACGCTCAAGTCCATCGGCTATTCGTCCTGGCTGGACCTGCAGTTCCTGGCGCCGCGCACCGAGTCGCACTGGGACTGGCTGACGCGCAACGGCTATGCGGCCGAGGCGAAGAAGACGTCCAACTTCGACGGCTTCCCGAACAGCGTGTGGTGCAAGTTCATCACCTCGCCGGACCAGCTGCGCCAACGCATGGTGCTGGCGCTGTCGGAGATCTTCGTCGTGTCCGCGGTGGGCGCGACGCTGCCTTGGCGCACGATGATGATGGCCGGCTACGCCGATCTGCTCGAGGAGAACGCTTTCGGCACCTTCCGCGGCTTGCTCGAGGCGGTGGCGCTGTCGCCGGCGATGGGGTCCTTCCTCGCGATGCGTGGGAGCAAGAAGGAGGATGGCCAAGGCCGTCAGCCCGACGAGAACTTCGCCCGCGAGGTGATGCAGCTCTTCACCATCGGCCTGGTGCAGCTGAACCAGGACGGCAGCCTGCAGACGGCGGGCGGCCGCCCGGTCGAGACCTATGACCTGACGACGGTGACGCAGCTGGCGCGCGCCTTCACGGGCTGGGACTTCGACACGGCGGCTCCGAACGGCTCCGATCCTGCCTTCATGCGCCGCCCGATGAAGCACAACGCGGCGGACTTCGCCGGCGGCGCGAAGACGGTCCTCGGCGCGACCATTCCGGCCAGCGCCGACGGCCCGGCCGCGCTGCGCCAGGCGCTGGACATCCTCGCGAACCACCCGAACGTCGGGCCGTTCTTCGGCCGGCAACTGATCCAGCGCTTCGTCTGCTCGAATCCGAGCGCGGCCTACGTGCAGCGGGTCGCGCAGGCCTTCAACAACAACGGGCTGGGGGTGCGTGGCGATCTGAAGGCGGTGCTGCGCGCGGTGCTGCTGGATCCGGAGGCACGCCTGATCGATGCGGGCGTGAGCAACTCCGGCAAGCTGCGCGAGCCGGTGCTGCGCTTCGTGCAGGTGGCGCGCGCGATCCGCCTGAGCTCGGCCGGCCAATGGACCATTCCCGAGACCAGCGACGCGGAGACCCGTCTCGGCCAGAGCCCGTTCTACAGCCCGTCGGTCTTCAACTTCTACCGGCCGGGTTACGTGCCGCCGAACTCGTCGATGACGGCAGCCAGCGTCACCGCGCCGGAGTTCCAACTGCTCAACGAGGTGACGGTCACCGGCTACCTGAACTTCATGCAGACGCTGCTGACGACGGGGCAGGGCGATGCCAAGCCGGACCTGTCGGTGGACATGGCGCTCTCGGCCGATACGCGCGCGATGGTGGCGCGGCAGGCGCTGCTGCTGGGTGGCGGCTCGATCTCCGACGCGACGCAGCAGCGCATCGCCGCCGCGGCCGCCACGATCGGCGGCGCCACCGACGATGGCCGCATCAACCGGGCTCGCGCCGGCTGGATGCTGCTGCTCGCCTGCCCTGAATACCAGATCCAGAAATGACGCGGTCGCCTCGCGCGACCATCACCGGAGACCTCCCCGTGGCCCATGTGTCCAAGCTGCCCTCGCTGCATCGCCGCGAGTTCCTCAAGCGCGCCTCGGCCGTGTCCGTGGCCGGCGCCGCCGCGCCCTGGGCGCTGCAGCTCGCCGCCATCGGCGACGCGGCCGCCGCGACGGCCGGCGGCGACTACAAGGCGCTCGTCTGCGTGTTCCTCTACGGCGGCAACGACCACGGCAACACGGTGATCCCCTACGACGCCGTCAACCATCAGGCCTACACGGCGATCCGCCCGACGCTGGCGATCAGCCGCGACGCGCTCGCGGCGACGGCGCTGTCTCCGACGGTGGCGCTGCCCGATGGCCGGCAGATGGCGCTGGCGCCGGGTCTGTCGGCGATCAAGCCGGTATTCGACGCCGGACGCCTGGGCGTGATGCTGAACATCGGCACGTTGATGGCGCCGATGACGCTGGCGCAGTACAAGTCCGGCGCGGTGCCGGCGCCGCCCAAGCTGTTCTCGCACAACGACCAGTCCAGCCTCTGGCAGTCCTCCAACGTCGAGGGCGCGCGCACCGGCTGGGGCGGCCGCATGGCCGACCTGATGCTGTCAGCCAATGGCCGCGCGGGGCTGACCTGCATCAATGTCTCGGGCAATGCGATCTTCCAGGCCGGCGACGCGGCCTTCCAGTACCTCACCGGGCCGGGCGGCAAGAAGCCGATCACCGGCATCGGCAGCCAGATGTTCGGCTCCAGCTCCTGCGCGAAGCTGCTGAAGGCGCTGATCACCGAGGAACGCACCCATGCGATGGAGGCGGAGCTCAACCGCGTGACGGCGCGCTCGATCGACCTGCAGTCGACGCTGAGCACCGCGCTGGCGGGCGGCGCGACGCTGTCGACCGCCTTCGCGGCCGATTCGCTGGCGCGGCAGTTGAAGATGGTCGCGAGCCTGATCGCGGCGCGCTCGACGCTGGGCATGACGCGGCAGGTCTACTTCGTGGCGATGGGCGGCTTCGACCTGCACGACGCGCTGAGCACGCGGCATCCGGCGCTGATGCAGCAGGTGGGCGGCGCGCTCGCGAGCTTCGACGCGGCGCTGCAGGAGCTCGGCGTGGCGGACCAGGTCACGACCTTCACCGCGTCGGACTTCGGCCGCACGCTGAGCAGCAATGGCGATGGCGCCGATCACGGCTGGGGCTCGCATCACTTTGTGATGGGCGGCGCGGTGCGTGGCGGCCGCTTCTACGGCACGGCGCCGTCGGTGAGCGTGAACGGGCCGGACGACGTCGGCCAGGGGCGGCTGCTGCCGACGACCTCGGTGGATCAGCTGGCGGCGACGCTCGCGCTGTGGATGGGGGTGTCGGGTGCGGACCTGCGCACGGTGCTGCCCAACATTGGCAACTTCGCGGCGTCCGATCTCGGATTCATGCGATGAGGGCGGCGATCCGGGCCGCCGGCACCGCTCCCGGTATATCGGCGCGCAACCCGACATGCGGCGCCCCCTAGGGCTGGGGGGCGCGGCGCGCCATGTTCCGCTACGCAAGTGCGCGGCCTTCTCCTAACATCGTCGACAGGCCCCAGGCATCTCCAACGGCGTGAAGACCGTGCGAGCCCCGCGGGTCGCGTTCCACGCACGCCGATCAGGGAGGCCGAGATGGACGGATTGCTGGGGAGGGCCCCGGAGTTGGGGCGGTTCGTGAGCTATCGCGGACCGGAGCGGCGGCGAGGCTCGCCGGACCGGTGGTGGCGCCACGCGCTGGAGGAGATCGATCTGGGTGTCTGCCTGGTCGCGGGCGACGGGCGGCTGCTCTATGCCAACAGCACTGCGCGGCGGCAGCTCGACGACAGTTCGCCGCTGCAGCTGGCCGACGGCCAATTGGTGGCGCCGCAGCGCGACGACCAGCTGCGGCTGGAGAGCGCGCTCGCCGACGTGCAGCGCGGGCTGCGTCATCTGATCTGCCTGGGACGCGGGGTGGGCCGGCTCTCGCTGTCGGTGCTGCCGCTGCAGGACGGGCAGGGGCGCGCGACGCAGGCGCTGCTGGTGCTCGGCAAGCGCAACCTGTGCGGCGAGCTGCCGATGCTGGCTTTCGCGCGCGAGCACCAATTGACCGCTGCGGAGCAGCAGGTGCTGCAGTCGCTGTGCGCCGGACTGCAGCCGCAGGAGATCGCGCAGCGCCACGGGGTCGCGATCTCGACGGTGCGCACGCAGATCGCGAGCGTGCGCGCGAAGACCGCCACCGAAAGCATCCGGGATCTGGTCGCGATGGTGGCGCAACTGCCGCCGATGCAGGGCGTGCTGCGGGTGGTGGAGCTGCGTTGAGGCGCGTCTCAATCGGCGCACGCCGGTGAGGCGCGCGCATGCTTCACAGCACTGACAGCCGTCGTAGCGAGACCACCAATCGGCCGATGATCTCGACGAGGGGAGTGGCCGGAAAGCGATTCTTCTTGAGGAATGCCATCCACATCGATGCCTTGATTGGGTGACGCCCAAAATCATCGGTGAGGCCCACCGGGAGCGCGCCGTTCAGGGACTTTGGCGAAGGCGTCCCGCGGTTGGCGAAGGTGGCTTCGATGGCGGGATGGAGTTCCGCGACGTCGATCTCCTGATCGTGGAGGAGGATGTCCAGGTCGTAGTAGTCTTTCATGCGCGTGTTGGTGATGCCGTGAGACCAGATCGCATGGAGTTTTTCCGCGATCGCCGTCGGCTTGGGATAGGCGAGCAGTTTCGGTGACGGCAGATCCTCAAGCAGCGCAGGAAAGGTCACCAGCGTAGGGCCAGGTGTCACCGCATCGCCATGACCGATGTCGATCTGGATCGGCAGGCGAGCCCGTGCAAGGTCGCCAAGCAAGGTGATCCGCACAGCGCCGGCCTTCGCGGTGTTGAGTCCGACACCTCGAACGGAGTCCGGGTCGAACGACACGCCATCATCAACCGGAAGCTCGCAGACTTCCCGGAACAGGGCGACCAAATGATCCACGTCGGCCGGGCCGCACGCGAGCAGGTCGGCATCGCGTGTGGGACGTTGGCGGTCTTGATACCAGAGGGTGAAGAGCAACGCTCCCTTCAGAAGGAAAGAGTGACTGTGCCTGGAGATCGAGAGGCGATACAGCAGGCGCTCAAGCCCGAAGCGGGTCGTGAGCAGATTGAAGTCGGCGGCGGGGCTGCTGAGGTTCTTGAGCCGCGCGCGCACGGAGGCGGCGACGTTGCGGCTCATACGATCAAGCTCTCCATGTAAGGGTGCATCACGTTGCTCACCCGGTCGACGAGTGCACAACGCCAGAGGTCGTCGGCCGTGAAGGCTTTTTGAAGCCATCCGTCGCGCAGAGCCTCGATGCCGACATCGATCCCCACCTTGCTCCGGAATTTGAAGCAGTCAGCGATCGTTTTCGCCACAGAGAAGACGGGGACAGGCACGCCGTCGATGTCATGCTCGACGACGCCTTCCGTCAGGGCGTCGCCGGACATGCGCGTCACACGGACTCCAGGCGTCCAGATCCGAGGCGCAGGCGCATTGGGTGGGAGCGCGATCCAGACCTCGAACGGCTGTTGGGAGCCAATCTCATGAAACCGAAGCGCCGAGACCAGGCAGACCACCGCTTGGGGCACCCGGATGCAGACCTCGGCCAGGGAGGCGTGCTCGGTGATGTCTCGATCCGGGAGCGCGTAAACGCCGTGGCTGACCCGCTCAAGCTTGGCACTCCGCACCATCCTGCTCAGCACCATCGACGGAATTCCTTCCCCGACGACATCCCTCGCGCGCAGCAGCGACCGCCGCCGCGCGAGGTCGAGCACGGCCTGTTCATACGAGGGAGGGTGTGGTGGCGGACGGCGGGGCATCCAGTGGAGCGTGTTGGAAAAGCTATGCATAAGTCTACAAGTACCTAGGAAATGCAACATCCCGGAGCGGGCGTTGCGATGCCTGTGACCGTACTTGCGGACCGGTTCGACGGCCATGACTCAACCCATGGCGAGACGTGAACGCCTTCCAGCAATTCAAGTAGAAGGCTGACTGCCCCGTGATCGGGACGGCCTCCAGCGCTCAGGTCGGCGCGGGTGGCGTGGCCTTCGCGATCGCCTTGGGCGTCTGCCCCAGCAGCCGCTTCAGCGAGTGGCTCAAGTGCGCCTGGTCGGAGAAGCCCAGTTCCGCAGCCACCTGCGATGCCGGCCTTCCCAGGCGCAGCAGCGCGGCCGCCTCATGCGCCCGGGCAATCTGCTGGAAGGCCTTGAGCCCCAGCCCCGCCACCTCCGCGAAGTGCCGCTGGATGCTGCGCTCATCGAGCCGCTGTCGCGCGCCCTGCAGCGCGCGCAGCACCACCGGATCGCGTTCCAGCACGCCTTGCCGCGCCAGCGCCGCGACCAACTGCTCGGCGTTGTCGAAACGAGGGATCTCGAAGCGCTCGCCGCCGATCAGGAACCGGCCATCGCGCCCGACCGGGCACACCACGCCCTGACCGAGCATCAGCCGGCCGGGCAGGCCAGGGAGATAGACCTCGGGCTTGAAGGCGATGGACAGGACTTCGTCACCGGCCCGGTTGTCGACCGCGAGCGGCGCGCTGATCTGGCCCGTCTGGATGACGGTCACCGGCCCATCGCCGCGCCGCACGAAGAGCAGGTCCCACGAGCCATCGGGCAGCGCCATCTCGCGCGTGTCCGCATGGAAGCGCACGCGGCGGATCTTCGCCACCAGGGGCGAGTCCGCCAGCCGTTCGTCCTCAGCGATCGTTCCTTCCATCGGGGGAGGCCTCTTGCGCCCGCAACGCGCCGAAGAACCGGCGCAGGTCGTCGATGACGAGCTGCGGGTCCGTTTCATTGGCGAAATGACCGCCGCGCGGCATCTCGGTCCACTGTAGCAGCCGGGTATGCGAGCGCTGCGCGAACTTGCGGACCGACCGGAAATCATCCGGGAACACCGCCACCGCCGTCGGCGTGTGGTTGGGCAGGTCGCGATAACCCGCGCCGGTGGCCGCGTTGGCCAGGTACATCTCCGCCGCCTGGCCGCCCGTGCCGGTGAACCAGTAGAGCGACACATGCGTCAGGAAGCGGTCGCGATCGACCTTGCCGGCGTGCTCGCCCTCGAAGCCGAAGAACAGCTCGGCGTTCCAGGCCAGCAGCGCGGCCGGCGAGTCCACCAGCCCGAAAGCCAGCGTGCCGGGACGCTTGGACTGGATGTCGACATAGCCGGCGTACTTGCGGAAGTCGTCCAGCCGCTTGAAGCCGGCCATCTCGAAGGGAGTCAGCCCATCCATCTCACCCGGCTCGCCTTGAGGGAACGCGAAGATCTGCAGGACATGCACGCCCGCCAGTCCCTTCGGCGCGAGTACGCCCAGCTCCCGCGAAACCAGCGCGCCGACGTCGCCGCCCTGCGCGCCATAGCGCTCGTAGCCCAGGCGCTTCATCAGCGTGTCCCAGGCCGCCGCCGTGCGGGCCGCGTCCCAGCCCGCCGCGGCGAGCGGCGAGGACAAGCCCATCCCCGGCACCGACGGGATGACCACGTCGAAGGCCGGCGCATCCGCCTGCCCGTGGGCGCGCGGATCGGTCAGCGGGCCGATGAGATCGAGGTACTCCGCCGGCGAACTCGGCCAGCCATGCGTCAGGATCAGCGGGAACGCGTTCGCCTCGGGCGACTTCACGTGGATGAAGTGGATGGTCTGGCCGTCGATCTCCGTCGTGAACTGCGGCAGCGCGTTGAGACGCGCCTCCTGCGCGCGCCAGTCGAAGCCGTCGCGCCAGTACTCGGCCAGCTCGCGCACCAGCGATACCGACTGACCATGGCTGAAGTCCTCGACAACCGGCCTCGGCCAGCGCGTGGCGGCCAGGCGGGCGCGCAGGTCGTCGATCCGGTCCTGCGGGATCTCGAGGCGGAAGGGGCGGATGTCGGTGTTCATGGCGAAGCTCCTGGCGAGTGGGAATGAGCGGACTGTCGGCCAACGCGCCGCGCCGGTCTTGTAGAAAACCGACACGGCCGGGGCGGGCAACCCGGCCTCCCGGGCCGTCGCCGTGACCCGCGCGGGGCGCGGTGACGATTCGCGAGCGCCCGCTCCACTACACTTCTGCGCCTCCGGTCCCGACCTCTCTCCCACTGCCTCCGCCATGGACAACCATCCGCTGATCGACTGGCATTCGATGTTCATGGGCGTGGCCCTGCTGGCCAGCGCCCGTTCCAAGGACAGCCGCAAGCGCAACGGCGCCTGCATCGCGAGCGCGGACTACAAGATCGTCGGCGTCGGCTACAACGGCCTGCCGCGGGGCTGTGACGACAACGACCCGGCCTACTGGTCCGACGACGACAACGACCCTGCCAACTCGCGGCACAGCTACATCGTCCACGCCGAGGTCAACGCGATCCTCAACTGCGTCGTGCTGCCGCTGACCGGCAGCACCATCTACACGACGCAATACCCCTGCCCGCGCTGCGTGCAATCCATCATCCAGGTCGGCATCCAGCGCGTCGTCTATCTGGAGAAGAAGGACCACCAGGTCGGCCTGAACGCCGCCTCGGCCAAGATGCTGACCGACGCCCGCATCGACGTGCTGTCGCTCAACGAGCTCGAGGTCCCCGCCGCGGCCTGGTGCAACGAGCTGTCGGGCTTCATCGCCAAGCCGCGTCCCTGACGGCCGATCGCGGGAACTGGACCGGAAAGGCCCTGCTTTTCCGGCTCAAGTTTTCAGCCCCGCGGATTCATGATCCGTCCCACGCCGACATGAATCGTTCCGAGGCCGCCATGCTGACCACCATCCCGCCGCACCTGATGCCCGAAACCGCCCAGGCTCCCTGGGGACTGGTGCCGGATCTGGGCTTGACCGTCGCCGGCACGGCCAGCATGGATGAATTGCTCGCGCTGCAGGACCTGATGGCCGAATGTGGCCTGGCGCTGCAGCCGATCCGCATGCTCTACGACCGCCTCTATGCGCTGGAGCGGCTGTCCGCCGCGCACGCGCGTGGCGATGCCCGCCTGCAGGCCGCCGCGCAAGACCTGTTCGACGCGTACCAGCGCCGCGGCGAGTGGATCGGGCTGGTGCACTGATCGGCCGAGATCCCTCCGGTCCTGCTTCTGAATCTCGAACAAGGGCGCCGCAAGGCGCCCTTGTCGCTTATGCCAGGACGGCGGGCCGGCGAGCGGTCTCGGCCGTGTCTGGCTAAGATCAAGGCGCCTCATATCACTCAAGGAGGAATCGCATGATGAACCCGCGCTCTCCCCGTGATTTCCCGCCCGGCCTGCACGGCGGGCTCGAGCATGACGACGAGGATCACCGCGTCGGCGAAACCGGCCAGAAGGGGCCGGAAGGCGATGGCGACATCGACCGCGCCCACCACGAGCAACGCGACCGCGATGAAGAACGCCCGCGGAACAAGCCTCCGATTCCCGGGCGCTGACCCCCTTCGGACCTCGTTGACGCCAGCCAGGGGCGATGGCCCCTGGCGTTCGGCGCCCGCGCCGATGCCCGCGCCAATTCCCCGCTTCAGTTCGCGGCTGAGGCGCTGGCGCCCGGTGCTGGCGTCGTCCCCGTCGCCTTGCGCCAGCTCGCCAGCGTATTGGCGAACTCGATGACCGCCATCGCGTAATAGCTGCTCTGGTTGTAGCGGGTCACCGTGTAGAAGTTCTGCGTGCCCGCCACGTACACCGGCGCGGCGCCGCCCATCTGCAGCTCGATCAGCGCCAGCGGCCCGTTGTGCGCGCGGCCCTGCGGCGAGAGCTGCGCGCCGACCGACTCGAACTGCTTCGCGTCCAGTTGCGGCAGCACGTCGCTGATCAGCAGCTGCGCGCGCGCTGCCGTGTCGCTGGGCACCTGCACCTCGTAATGCGTCGGCATGCCGCGCTGCCAGCCATGCTCGCGCAGGAAGTTGGCCACCGAGCCGATCGCGTCGACCGGGCTGTTGATCAGGTCCACATGGCCATCGCCATCGAAGTCGATCGCGTAGCGCCGCCAACTGCCCGGCATGAACTGGCCCCAGCCCATCGCGCCCGCGTAGGAGCCCTTCATCGCCATCGGGTCCAGGCCGTTCTCACGCGCCAGGATCAGGAACTGGCGCAGCTCCTCGCGGAAGAACGGGCTGCGGTCGCGCGCCCCCGGCGGCAGCGGGGACGGGTAGTCGAAGCTCAGCGTCGCCAGCGCGTCCAGCACCCGGAAGCTGCCCATGATGCGGCCGTAGAAGGTCTCCACGCCGATCACCGACGCGATGATCTCGGCCGGCACGCCGTAAGTCGCCTCGGCGCGCGCGAGCGCCGCCTCGTTCGCCGCCCAGAAGGCCAGCCCGGCCTGCAGCCGCTGCGGCTCGACGAAGCGCAGCCGGTACGAGCCCCAGTCCTTCGCCTGTCCCGGCGGCCCGGGCAGGATCAGGCGCTGCACGGCCGGCTGAGGACGCGCCAGCGCCAGCAGCGCGCGCAGTTCCTCGCGGCGGTAGCCCAGCGACTCGGCCTGCGCGTCGGCGAAGGCCATCACGTCGGCGCGCTCGCCGTATTCGGGCAGCGCGGCAGGCTTCTTCGCCGGTTTCTTGGTCGATTTCTTTGCCGCCTTGGCCTCGGCGGACGGATGCGGCTTGTGCGCGGTCTGGGCCAGGGCCGGCGCCGCCGGCATCGCCGCCATCAGCGGCGCGGCGGCCAGCGAGACCTGCAGCAGGGAACGAAGGAAGACGCGGCGGGGAGAGGGACGGCGGAGGACGGTCATGCGGGCAGGAGCACTGCGCCGCGTCTGGCGGCGCCGGGGTCGGAGGGAAGGGCGGTGGATGGGGGGCGGATCGTGCGCGGACTCAACGGGCCAGGGCTTGCCTCAACGCGGCGCATTGCGCGGCGAAAAGGCGTTGCCATTGTGACGTGGCCGCGGCGAGGTCCTGCCGGTAGCGCTGCGCTTCCAATTGCAACAGCGCCGCCGCCACGGCCTCGGCTGCCGCGCCATGGCGCTCGACCAGCCGCTCGGCCCAGCGGCGCGGGGTCTCGTCCTCGCGCGTGGCCAGGCCCAGCCGTTCCAGCTCGCGACGCACGCGGGCACGCTGGCGCGACCAGGGGTCATGCGGCCGGCGCTGCCACGCCGCCACGCCGGCGCCGGCCAGCGCGACCAGCGTCAGCAGCCCGCCCGCGACCTGACCGAGCGTGGTCCAGTCCGGGTCGTCGAAGCCGAGCCGCTTGAGCAGATTCATCTGGTCGCCGCTGGAGAAGTTCAGCACCGTCTGTTGCCAGCGGTTGTTGAGCCGCTCCCACGCCTCGCGCAGGTCCGCGAGCATGCCGGGCCGCAGTTGCTCGAGCGTGCCGGCCATCAGGCCCGGTGGCTGGCGCAGCGGGCGGCCCTCGATGCGGTCGGGGGAGACGGCCGCTGTCGGGTCGGCGCGCTGCCAGCCGCGCGACGGCGTCCAGTACTCGGCCCAGGCATGGGCCTGGCTCATGCGCACGATCAGGTCGCCATCCTGCAGCCGCGGATCGGCGCCCTGGAAGCCGGTGACGATGCGCGCCGGCACGCCTGCCGCGCGCATCAGCACGACATACGCGGACGCAAAGTGCTCGCAGAAGCCGAGCTTGCGGTCGAACCAGAACTCATCGATCGTGTGGATCGTGTTTTCGCCATAGACGCCCGGCGCCAGCGTGTAGCCGAAGCCGTCGCGGCGGATCCGCGTCATCAGCTCGCGATGGACGGCCAGGGCGCGCGCGTCCTCGTCCAGGGCAGTGAAACGCTCGCGCAGCGACGCGCCGAAAGCGACCGCGCGCGGATTCATCCCCGGCGGCAGGCTGAGCGCTTCCGCGGCCTCCGCGCGCCCGAACGGCAGGCCCCATTCGGCCACCGGCCAGGCCTCGTGGCGAAAGCGCAGCACCTCCGCCACCGGCGTCGGCACCAGCCACTGGCCCTGCGGTGTCCGCGTCGCGGTGAGCCGGCCGACGCTCAGCCGCTCGCCGGTGCCTCCCGGGCTGTACTCGAGCAGCGGGATCGCGTTCACGCGCAGCGGCTCGATCGTGGCTTCATAGCGGAAGACCGGGCCGGAGAGCCGCGGCGGCGCCTCGCCCGAGGACCAGTTCACCCGCGAGGCGGTCCAGGTCCGGCCGTCGAAACGCGTCAGCACCTGGGCGCGGAAATAGAGCTGCGGCTGGCGCGGCGGCGGCCCGTCGAAGCGCAGCCGCATCGCGATCGAATCGTCGGTGGCGATCTCGGCGAAGGCGCCGAAGGTGATCGAGTCGCCCAGACCGGTGCGCGCGCCCGAGTCCTTCGGCAGCCCCCACAGCGGTGGCAGGCGCGGGAACAGCACGAACAGCGCCACCATCAGCGGCAGTCCGATGAGGGTGTTGCGCGCGGCGATGCGGGCGGCGAGCTTCAGGCTGGGCACGCCCTGGGGCATCTGCGCCAGCACCAGCGCGGAGAGCAGCGCCCACACGCAGCCCAGCATCCACAGCGCCACCAGCGGCGACTGCGAGTACAGGAACTGCGTCAGCACCAGGAAGAAGCCGAGGAAGAAGATCACCAGCGCGTCGCGCCGGGCGCGCAGCTCCAGCGTCTTGAGCGCCATCAGCATCGCCAGCATGGTGATGCCGGCCTCGCGGCCCAGGATGGTCTTGTGCGTGATCAGCGTCAGCCCGATGACCACGGCCAGCACCGCCAGCAGGCTCCAGCGGCCGGGCAGGGGCTCGCTGCGCCAGGCCAGCCGCGCGCGCCAGCCCAGCATCCCGGCGGTGAGCACGCTGCACCACCAGGGCAGGTGGCCGGCGTGCGGCAGCAGCGCCGCCAGGCTGATGGCCAGCAGGAACAGCGTGTCGCGCGCCTCGCGGGGCAAGGTGCCGCGGCCGCCGCGGGCGGGCAGGGGCAGGGCGCTCATGGCTGCTCCTGCGCCAGCGCCAGGGCTTCCATGCAGGCGCGCAGGTGGTCCGGTCCGAGGCTGGGCGCCAAGGCCACACCGCGCAGCCGCAGGCCGTAGGGCAGGCCCAGCTCCTCGGCCCGCAGCACCCACGCCGCCAGGCGCGAGACGCGCTGCTCGAACGGCAGGCCGCGCGTGGCGGCGATGTCCAGCCACTGCTCGCTGGCGCGGCTGCCCAGGCGTTCGCGCACGAGCAGCGCCGCGCCGCCGCCACTGCCGCCCTGGCCCAAGGGCGCTTGCGGCAGGGCCAGCGCGAGCGCCGATTTCTTCCACAGGATCTGCCGCGGCGAGTCGCCGTGGCGATACGGCCGCAGGCCCGGGTCGTCGCCCAGGCCGGGCTGGCCCTGGCCCTGGGGCAGGCCTTCCTCGACCGCGGCGGCGGGCGGCGCGTCGAGTTCCGGCGCTGGATAGACCCAGGCCTGGGCGGCCGGGCGCCAGTAGCTCCAGGTCACGAACAGGCCCAGCGGGAACTGCGATTCGATGCGCAGCCGCGGCAGCGCGTGCCGGCCGCGCGCCGGGAAGCTGAGCTGCAGGTGCAGTTGCGCATGGCCCTGCGCTGGTACGTCGGCGAAGGCGGTGTCCGCCGCCTTCGCTTCCGGTGGCCGCAGGCCCACGCCGAAGCGCGCCGAGCCCGGGTTGTGCAAGCGGATGTCGAGCGTCAGCGGTTGGCCGGCGGTCGTCGGCGCCGGCGTCTTCAGGTCGAGCTTGAGCCCGCGCAGGTTGGCGTGCGTCGCATGCATCGAGGCCAGTCCGGCGCCCGCCAGCAGGAAGGTCAGCAGGTAACCCAGGCTGAGCTGGTCATTGATCGACGCCAGCAGCAGCACGCCCAGCGTGGCGACGAAGGCCGCGCCCGGGCGGCTCGGCAGGATGTAGAGGTTGCGCTGCGTCAGCGCGGTCGTGTCGCTGGCGGGGTGGCGCTTCTGCCACCAGGCGTCCCAGCGCCGCTGCCATGGCCAGCGCCGGATGGGCAGGACGGGCAGTTTCGGCAAGGGGCGCTTCCAGGCGGGGAGGGCCACGGGCGGACTCCGGTCGGCGGGATGAGTGGCGGATGAACGGCCGGCGCTCAGGGCAGCGGCACGGCGGCCATCATCGCCCGGACCTGCTCGCGCGCGCCGCGGGCGCTCGCCCCGCGCGGCCGCAGCCGGTGCGCGATCGTCTGCGGCAGGATCGCCTGCACGTCGTCCGGCGACACGTAGTCGCGCCCGCTCAGCAGGGCCTTGGCCCGCGCCGCCCGCAGCAGCGCCAGACCGGCGCGCGGGCTCAGACCTTCCTGGAACCATTCGCCGGAACGCGTCGCCTCCAGCAGCGCCTGCAGGTAGTCCAGCAGCGCGGGCGAGACATGGATGCGCAAGACCTGGCGCTGCAGTTCGCGCAGTTGCTCCGGCGTCATCACCGGCCGGAGCGCGCGCAGCAGCTCGCGGCTGTCCTGGCCCATCAGCAGTTCGCGCTCGGCCTGGCGGTCCGGATAGCCCAGGCTGATGCACATCAGGAAGCGGTCCAGCTGCGACTCCGGCAGCGGATGCGTGCCCAGTTGCTCGCTCGGGTTCTGCGTCGCGATCACGAAGAAGGGCTGCGGCAGCGGATGGGTCGTGCCGTCGACGCTGACCTGGTATTCCTCCATCGCCTCGAGCAGCGCGCTCTGCGTCTTCGGGCCGGCGCGGTTGATCTCGTCGGCCAGCAGCACTTGGCTGAAGACCGGTCCCGGATGGAACTGGAACGCGCTGCCGCCGGCCGCCTGCGCGCCGGGCTGGTAGATGTTGACGCCCAGCAGGTCCGACGGCATCAGGTCGGTCGTGAACTGCACGCGCGAGAAGCGCAGTCCCAGCGAGATCGCCAGCACATGCGCCAGCGTGGTCTTGCCCACCCCGGGCAGGTCCTCGATGAGCAGGTGGCCGCCGGCCAGCAGACAGGCCAGGCAGTCCTCGGTCTGCGCCTGTTTGCCCTTGATGATCGTGCTAATCTGCCGCCGCAGATCGGCCAGCGGCTGGGAGGCGAGGGTCGGGGCGTCGGAGCTCATCGGCGCACGATATCTCAGATCCCGTTCGGTCCGCCGACGCCACGCGCATGCCCCGACCATGTCCACCGCCTTCATCAGCCACCCCGACTGCCATCGACACGACATGGGCGCCGGCCATCCGGAATGCCCGCAGCGCCTGGCCGCCATCGAGGACTGGCTGATCGCGCACGGCGTCGATGTGGCGCTCGACCGCCACGACGCGCCGCGCGCCGAACTCCAGGCCATCGAACGCGCCCACTCCGCCCGCTACGTGGCGGAGCTGAAGGCGGAGCTCGAAGCGCTGGAGGAGCGGGCGCGCCAGGGCGAGGCCCATCCGATGAAGGCGCTGGACCCCGACACCTGCGCCAACGCGCACACCTGGGCCGCGGCGCTGCGCGCGGCCGGCGCCGCGGTGCGAGCCACCGATCTGGTGCTGGACGGCGCGGCCGAGAACGCCTTCTGCGCGGTGCGCCCGCCCGGCCATCACGCCACCCGCGACCAGGCCATGGGCTTCTGCTTCTTCAACAACGTCGCGATCGCGGCGCGGCATGCGCTGGACACGCGCGGACTGGAACGCGTCGCGGTGATCGACTTCGACGTCCATCACGGCAACGGCACCGAGGACATCCTGGCCGGCGACGACCGCGCGCTGATGGTCAGCATCTTCCAGGATCCGCTGTATCCGTACTCGGGCAGCGAGCCCAAGGGCGCGAACATGCTCAACGTGCCGGTGCCTCCCTACACCCGCGGCGCGGAAGTGCGCGAGATGATCGAGGCGCTCTGGATGCCGGCGCTGGAGCGCTTCAAGCCGCAGATGATCTTCGTCTCGGCCGGCTTCGACGCGCATCGCGACGATGAGCTCGCGCAACTCGGCCTGGTCGAGGCCGACTATGAATGGATCACCCTGCGCATCATGGACGTGGCCCGGCGCCACGCCGGCGGCCGCATCGTGTCCTGCCTGGAGGGCGGCTACGACCTGGGCGCGCTCGCGCGCAGCGTCGGCGTGCACCTGCGCACGCTGGCCGGCATCTGAGCCTCTCTTCGATTTCCAAGGATTTCCCCCTGACCGCCTCCCTCAGCCACACCCTCAGCCTCGCGGAACTGCGCGCCCTGGGGACCTCACTCGCGAGCGTGAACGCGCTCATCGAACTCGGCCTGCTGCTGGCCTGCCTCGGCCTGTCCTGGCTCATCGTCCACAACGTCGGCAAGCGCGTCCAGAGCGCGGACCAGCAACGCTCGGTGCTGCTGGGCCGGCGCGTCTTCGACGGCCTGCTGTTCCCGGTGGTGGCGCTGCTGCTGGCGCTGGGCGCGCGGCGGCTGATGCCGCTGATCGACCTGTCGCCCGCGCTGTTCAAGGTCGTGATCCCGGTGCTGATGTCCCTGGTGCTGATCCGCTTCGTGGCGCGGGTGCTGCGCGCGGCCTTTCCGAACTCGCTGGGCACGCGGTTGCTGGAGCGCAGCGTCTCGTGGATCGCGTGGCTCGGTTCCATCCTCTGGATCATCGGCCTGCTGCCGGTCGTGCTGGACGAGCTCGACAGCTACCGCCTGCCATGGATCGCGGCCAAGGGTGCCAGGCCCTCCGAGATCCCGACCGTGCTGGACGTGCTGCAGGCCGCGCTGCAGGTCGGCCTGCTGATGATCGTGGTGCTGTGGCTGTCGTCGGCGATCGAGTCCCGCATGCTGCGCGGCAAGTCGGTCGACCTGTCGATGCGCAAGATCGTCGTCAACATCACCCGCACCGCGCTGCTGGCGCTGGGCGCGCTGCTGGCGCTCAACATGCTGGGCCTGAACCTGAGCGCGCTGTCCTGGCTGGGCGGCGCGGTCGGCGTGGGCCTGGGCTTCGGGCTGCAGAAGATCACCTCGAACTATGTGTCCGGCTTCATGATCCTGGCCGAGCGTTCGCTGCGCATCGGCGACATGGTGAAGGTCGACAACTTCGAGGGCCGCATCAGCGACATCAAGACCCGCTACACGGTGATCCGCGCGCTCAACGGCCGCGAGGCCATCGTGCCCAACGAATCGCTGATCACGACGCGGGTGGAGAACCTCTCGCTGGCCGATCCGCAGGTCTATGTGTCGACGGTGGTGCAGGTGGCCTATGGCACCGACCTCGACGCGCTGTTCCCGCAGCTGGTCGAGGACATCAAGCGCGTGCCGCGCGTGCTGTCCGAGCCGGCGCCGTCGGTGACGCTCAGCAACTTCGCCGCCGACGGCCTGGAGTTGACCATCGGCTTCTGGATCTCCGATCCGCACAACGGGCAGGGCGGTGTGCGCTCCGAGGTGAACCTGGCGATCCTGCGCCTGCTGAACCGGCTGAACATCGACATCCCGTTCCCGCAGCGCGTGGTGCGGACGGTCGAGGCGCCCGCCGCGCCCGGAGTTCCAGCGGTTCCCGCAGCCGTTGCGGCACCGAGCGGTCAAACAGAGGCGTAAAAACTGCGCATCTGATCGCTTCACGTTTCAGCAAACTTGCTTAACCTTCCTGGCATGACAGCGCCTCGATAAGGCGCATCGACCAGGGAGGATTCCATGGGAATCAGTTCGACCGGACTGGGCAGCAACCTCAATGTCGAGGCCATCGTCCAGAAGCTGGTGGCGGTGGAGCGCACGCCCATCGACAACCTCAACGCGGCCAGCGACAAGATCAAGACCAAGATCTCGGTCTTCGGAAAGATCCAGGCCTCACTCAGCGCGCTGCGCGATGCGGCGGCCAAGCTCACCAAGCCCGAGACCTGGCAAGGCGTGACGGCCACGTCCTCCGATCCGACCATCGTCGCGGTGACCGGCGGATCGGGCGCGGCCGAGGGCAGCTATGCGATGAACGTCGAGCGGCTGGCCGCGGCGCAGAGCCTGTCCAGCCCGATGTTCAAGAAGGGCGACAAGCTCGGCGGCGGCTCGCTGACCTTCGAGCTCGGCGAGTGGAACACCGATCACTCGAGCTTCACCGCCAAGGCCGGCAGCGCGCCCAAGACCATCACCATCGATCCGCCGCGCGACTCGCTCGAGGACGTGCGCGACAAGATCAATGGCTCGGGGGCGGGGGTCATCGCCTCGCTGGTGACGGACGTCAGCGGGTCGCGGCTGGTGCTGCGCTCGCGCGAAACCGGCGCCGAGAACGGCTTCCGCCTGACGACGTCGCCGCCGGCGCCGCCGGAAGAGGGCAAGGCCTCGCTGGCGGATCTGTCCTTCGGCGGCGCGGGCAAGCCCTCGCGGATGGTCGAGGACCTGCGCGCGGCCAATGCCAAGCTGACGGTGAATGGCCTGGCGATCACGTCCGCGACCAACACCATCGATTCGGCCATCGACGGCGTGAGCTTCACGCTGCAGAAGGCTGGAGCGGCCTCGGTGACGGCCAGCCAGGACAAGGAGGCGCTGAAGAAGGTCGTCAGCGACTTCGTCACCGCCTACAACGCCGCCATCGGTCTGCTGCGCGACAACACCAAGTACGACGCGGAGTCCAAGAGCGCCGCCGTGCTGCAGGGCGACAGCACCGCGGTGAACCTGTCCAACCGGCTGCGTGGTGCGGTGAGTTCAGGCACGACACTGCCGGGCGCGTTCGCGCATCTGCCCGACATCGGATTGACCATGGGCGTGAATGGCGCCATCACGATCAACGACAGCAAGTTCAGCAAGGCGCTGGGTCAGCGGGCCGATCTGAAGCAGCTGTTCATGGGCACCGACAAGGATCATCCGGAGAACAGCGGCATTGCGGTGAAGCTGCGCACGATGACGGACCAGATCCTGGGCATGGACGGCGCGCTGACCACGCGCACCAAGGGGCTGCAGGAGAACCTGAAGTCCAACGGCAAGCGGGCTGACGCGCTCGAGGACCGGGTGGCCAGCTATGAGAAGCGGATCCGCAGGCAGTACACGGCGCTCGACACCTCGATGTCCAACCTCGGACAGAAGCAGAGCATGGTCGACAAGCTGTCGAGGATGTATGGATGAGGGTGGTGCGGCGCACCAACGAAAAGGGCCACCTCACGGTGGCCCTTTCTGCTGCGGACGGGATCAGCCCGCCGCGACCGGGATGCTGATCGCCTTGCCGGAGGCAATGCGCTGCTGCCACTCGGCCGGGCCGG
Source organism: Roseateles sp. (assembly GCF_039595595.1). Lineage (GTDB taxonomy): Bacteria > Pseudomonadota > Gammaproteobacteria > Burkholderiales > Burkholderiaceae_C > Roseateles. The sequence continues at coordinate 43,682 of NZ_JBCNLG010000023.1, forward strand.
TGATGTGGGCGCTGGTGCCGCCAGCGTCGACGGCCACGGTCACCGGCATGTCGACGACATCGAACTCATAGATCGCCTCCATGCCCAGGTCCTCGAAGCCGACCACCTTGGCCGCCTTGATCGCCTTGGACACCAGATACGCCGAACCGCCAACCGCCATCAGATAGGCCGACTTGTGGTTCTTGATCGACTCGATCGCGACCGGGCCGCGCTCGGCCTTGCCGATCATCGCGATCAGGCCGGTCTTCTCCAGCATCATGTCGGTGAACTTGTCCATCCGCGTGGCGGTGGTCGGACCGGCCGGGCCGACCACCTCGTCGCGCACCGGATCGACCGGACCGACGTAGTAGATGACGCGGTTGGTGAAGTCCACCGGCAGCGATTCGCCCTTGGCCAGCATGTCCTGGATGCGCTTGTGCGCGGCGTCGCGGCCGGTCAGCATCTTGCCGTTGAGCAGCAGCGTGTCGCCCGGCTTCCAGCTGGCGACCTCGGCCTTGGTCAGCGTGTTCAGATCGACGCGCTTGCTCTTGTTGTAATCGGGCGCCCACTGCACGTCGGGCCACAGGTCCAGGCTGGGCGGCTCCAGATAGCTCGGGCCCGAGCCGTCCAGCACGAAGTGCGCATGACGCGTGGCGGCGCAGTTCGGGATCATCGCGATCGGCTTGGAGGCCGCATGCGTCGGATAAGTCTTGATCTTGACGTCCAGCACCGTGGTCAGGCCGCCCAGGCCTTGCGCGCCGATGCCCAGCGCGTTGACCTTCTCGTACAGCTCGATGCGCAGTTCCTCCAGCTTGTTCTGGGGGCCGCGCTCCAGCAGCTCGTACATGTCGATGTCGTCCATCAGGGCTTCCTTGGCCAGCAGCGCGGCCTTCTCGGCCGTGCCGCCGACGCCGATGCCCAGCATCCCCGGCGGGCACCAGCCCGCGCCCATCGTCGGCACGGTCTTGAGCACCCAGTCCACGATGTTCTCGCTCGGGTTGAGCATGTAGACCTTGCTCTTGTTCTCCGAGCCGCCGCCCTTGGCCGCGACGATGACGTCGACGGTGTTGCCGGGCACGACCTCCATGAAGATCACCGCCGGCGTGTTGTCCTTGGTGTTCTTGCGCTCGAAGATCGGATCGCTGAGCACCGAGGCGCGCAGCTTGTTGTCCGGGTGGTTGTAGGCGCGGCGCACGCCCTCGTTGACGGCGTCCTGGATGGAGCCGGGGAAGTCGGCCCAGCGCACGTCCATGCCGATCTTCAGGAAGACGTTGACGATGCCGGTGTCCTGGCAGATCGGCCGGCGGCCTTCGGCGCACATCTTCGAGTTGGTCAGGATCTGCGCGATGGCGTCCTTGGCGGCCGGGCTCTGTTCGCGCTCGTAGGCGCGGGCCAGGTGCTGGATGTAGTCGGCCGGGTGGTAGTAGCTGATGTACTGCAGCGCGGCGGCGACGCTTTCGACAAGGTCGGCGTAGCGGATCGTGGTGGTCATGGTCGTGGACAGGCTGGTCACGGTAACCCGCCATTATCCGTTAGCCGGTGAAATCCACGCCGCCGCCAGCCCTTGGCGAACGGGCAACGCACGCCTGTGCGAGCGGCGCCTCATCGTTGTTGTCTCGTGATCGGTACTGAAAAGCTCCCGCATGGAGCCCGGCGATGCTAGCCAGCGGCGGCGCCATGCCGCACTGGGGCGAACGCGCATGCGCGTCGTCATGGACGCGCGCCGCAGCGGCGATGATCGGGGGTTTCGGAACCGCGACCCGGAGGATTCTTCTTGACCCCAGGACTGAAACGCTTCTTCGCCAGCGAATCGGCCGGCGGCATCGTGCTCGCGATCGCCGCCGTCGCCGCGCTGATCCTGTCCAACTCGCCCTGGCGCGAGGTCTACGCCGCCTTCGCCCGCATCCCGGGCGAGGTCCGCATCGGCGGCGAATGGCTGGTGCTCGCCAAGCCGCTGCTGGTCTGGGTCAACGACCTGTGGATGGCGGTGTTCTTCTTCCTCGTCGGCCTGGAGATCAAGCGCGAGTTCGTCAGCGGCGAGCTCGCGCAGCGCTCCCAGGCCGTGCTGCCGATGGTGGCGGCGCTGGGCGGCATGGCCGCGCCGGCGCTGATCTACGCCGCCATCAACGCCGGCGATCCGGTCAGCCTGCACGGCTGGGCCATCCCCGCCGCCACCGACATCGCGTTCGCGATCGGCATCGTCATGCTGCTGGGCAGCCGCGTGCCGGCCTCGCTCAAGGTCTTCCTGACGGCGGTGGCGATCATCGACGACCTCGGCGCCATCGTCGTCATCGCGCTCTTCTACACGAGCCAGCTGTCGCTGCCCATGCTGGGCGCGGCGGCGGCGTGCCTGGCGGTGCTGTTCGCGCTCAACCGCGCCCGGGTCACCCGCGCCGACCTCTACATCGTCGTCGGGCTGGTGCTGTGGACCTGCGTGCTGAAGTCGGGCGTGCATGCGACGCTCGCGGGCGTCGCCACCGCACTCTTCATCCCGTCCAGCGACGGCAAGGGCGGCTCGCCGGCCGAGGACCTCGAGCATGGCCTGCATCCGTGGGTCGCCTTCCTGATCCTGCCGATGTTCGCCTTCGCCAATGCCGGCGTGTCGCTGATCGGCCTGAACGCCAGTGACCTGCTGCACCCGGTCTCGCTGGGTATCGCCGCCGGGCTGCTGTTCGGCAAGGCGATCGGCGTGTTCGGCAGCTCGTGGCTGATGATCCGCGCCGGTCTGGCTCAGCAGCCGGGCGGCGCCAGCTGGGGGCAGTTCTTCGGCGTCTGCGTGCTGTGCGGCATCGGCTTCACGATGAGCCTGTTCATCGGCGGCCTGGCGTTCGAGGGGCTCGGCGCGGACTATGAAACCCGCGTCAAGCTCGGCGTGCTGGGCGGCTCGATCCTGTCGGGCATCGCGGGCACGCTGATCCTGCTGCGCCAGCGGCGCTGAGGCCGGGGGCGGCTCGGCGCCGCGCCCCGTGCCGCTCAGTGCCGCTCAGACTTTTGGGGCGGATGCGACAGCAGCCGGTCCGTCAGCGCGATCGCGAGCGCCGACAGCAGGAAGGCCAGGTGGATGGCCGTCTGCCACATCAGCGTCTTCTCCTCGAGGTTCTGCACGTTGATGAAGGTCTTGAGCAGGTGGATGGAGGAGATGCCGATGATGGCCGTCGCCAGCTTGACCTTCAGCACCGAGGCGTTGACGTGGTCCAGCCATTCGGGCTGGTCCGGATGGCCCTCCAGGTGCAGGCGCGACACGAAGGTCTCGTAGCCGCCGACGATCACCATGATCAGCAGGTTGGAGATCATGACCACGTCGATCAACGCCAGCACGGCCAGCATGATGATGGTCTCGTTGAGCTTGTTGACGTCGGCGTCGGCCTTGTAGCCCACGCTCTTGATCAGCAGCTGCAGCGCCTCCTGGTTGCCGAAGGCGGCCTCGACCAGGTGCACGAGCTCGGTCCAGAACTGGAAGACGTAGACGCCCTGGGCCACGATCAGTCCCAGATAGAGCGGCAACTGGAGCCAGCGGCTGCCGAACATGATGGTGGCCATGGGATTGAGCCGCCGGGGCTTCGGATCGGTCATCGGGGAGGGTCCTTCGGGTCGAAACTGGCGGGAGGCGCCAAACCGGCGGATTTTAGTGAGAGCATGCGCCTCTCGATCCGCGCTCCGATCCGCGCACGAACGGCGCCGCGATGGCCGACTCTTCTACAAGAGTAAGCACATCGTCAGTGTGAAAGCGGAGAGTTCGCCCGCATCTGATTTCGAGTTCGAAGATTCCTGCCTGTACGGAGACAAAGGCCATGAGCGACAAGATCAGCGACAAGATCTACAACCCCCCCGCATCCGCCGTCCAGGGCGCGCATGTGTCCGGCATGGCCGCCTACGAGGCGCTGTGCCAGGAAGCCGAGACCGATTACGAGGGCTACTGGGCGCGGCTGGCGCGCGAGCTGCTGAGCTGGAAGCAGCCCTTCACGAAGGTGCTGAACGACGCCGGCGCGCCGTTCTTCAAGTGGTTCGAGGACGGCCGGCTCAACGTCTCCTACAACTGCCTGGACCGCCATGTCGAGGCCGGCCGCGGCGATCGCGTCGCGATCATCTTCGAGGCCGACGATGGCGCCGTCACCCGCGTCACCTACGCCGAGCTGCTGACCAGGACCGCGCAACTGGCCAACGCGCTGAAGGCGCGCGGCGTGAAGAAGGGCGACCGCGTCGTCATCTACATGCCGATGTCGGTCGAGGGCGTGGTCGCGATGCAGGCCTGCGCGCGCATCGGCGCGACGCACTCGGTGGTGTTCGGCGGTTTCTCGGCGCAGTCGCTGCGCGATCGCGTGCAGGACGCCGGCGCCGTGATGGTGCTGACGGCCGACGAGCAGGCGCGCGGCGGCAAGTCGCTGCCGCTCAAGGCCATCGTCGACGAGGCGCTGGCCGGCGGCAGCTGCCCGACCATCAGACAGGTGCTCGTCTACAAGCGCACCGGTGGCGCGATCGCCTGGGTCGACGGCCGCGACGAATGGCTGCATGACGCGGTCGCCGGCCAGCCGGCGAGCTGCGAGCCCGAGTGGGTCGAGGCCGAGCATCCGCTGTTCCTGCTCTACACCTCGGGCTCCACCGGCAAGCCCAAGGGCGTGCAGCACAGCACCGGCGGCTACCTGCTGCACGCGGCGCTGACGACCAAGTGGACCTTCGACCTGAAGGATTCCGACATCTTCTGGTGCACCGCCGACATCGGCTGGGTGACCGGCCACACCTACATCACCTACGGCCCGCTGGCGCTGGGCGGCACCGAGATCGTCTTCGAAGGCATCCCCACCTTCCCGGACGCCGGCCGCTTCTGGCAGATGATCCAGAAGCACCGGGTCACGATCTTCTACACGGCGCCGACGGCGATCCGCTCGCTGATCAAGGCCGCCGAAACCAACGAGACGGTCCATCCGAAGAACTACGACCTGAGCTCGCTGCGCATCCTGGGCTCGGTGGGCGAGCCCATCAACCCGGCGGCCTGGGAGTGGTATCACCAGCACGTGGGCGGCGGCCGCTGCCCGATCGTCGACACCTTCTGGCAGACCGAGACCGGCGGCCACATGATCACGCCGCTGCCGGGCGCGACGCCGCTGGTGCCGGGCTCCTGCACGCTGCCGTTCCCGGGCATCACCGCCGCGATCGTCGACGAGACCGGCAACGACGTGCCGAACGGGCAGGGCGGCATCCTGGTCGTCAAGAAGCCGTGGCCGTCGATGATCCGCACGATCCACGGCGATCCGGAGCGCTTCAAGAAGAGCTACTACCCGGCCGAACTCAAGGGCTACTACCTGGCCGGCGACGGCGCCATCCGCGACGCGGACACCGGCTACTTCACCATCACCGGCCGCATCGACGACGTGCTGAACGTCTCGGGCCACCGCATGGGCACGATGGAGATCGAGTCCGCGCTGGTCAGCTGCACCGAACTGGTGGCCGAGGCCGCGGTGGTCGGGCGTCCCGACGACACGACCGGCGAGGCGATCTGCGCCTTCGTCGTGCTCAAGCGCCCGCGCCCGAGCGGCGACGAGGCCAAGGCCATCGCCAAGCAGCTGCGCGACTGGGTGGCCAAGGAGATCGGCCCGATCGCCAAGCCCAAGGACATCCGCTTCGGCGACAACCTGCCCAAGACCCGCAGCGGCAAGATCATGCGCCGGCTGCTGCGCTCGGTGGCCAAGGGCGAGAGCGTCACGCAGGACACCTCGACGCTGGAGAACCCCGCCATCCTCGAGCAGCTCGGACAGGCCTATTGAGCGCCGGCGGCCGGGCCCGCGCGGCATGCGCGTGGCATCCCGGTTGTCGCCGGTTCGACGGCCCTTTCTCCTCTGGAGATTCCCTCAGCCTCGCTTCGGCGGGGCTTTTTCTTGCGTATGCGCAAGCTGACAACCGCCTTCCCCTGGTCGAAATCCGGGAGCCGCTGACCTCCTCATGGAGGAAACCGCGCCTCGCTTACTTCCCAGGGTTGTGGAGCCGCGCCCGGCTGAAGCGAAGAATGCGCTCCGTTCCGTCGAGGGCGGAGCGGGATTCATAAAAGGAGTCACTTGTGGAATACGTGTTCACGCTCAAGTACCAGATGCCGCCGCAGGACTGCGAGGAGGAGCCGCTGATGCAGCGCCTGGCATCGATCGGCTGCAGGGATGCGCGGATCGCCGTGGGATTGAGAGGCCGGCTGATGCTCAGCTTCACCCGGATCGCCGAACGGGCCGAGCAGGCGTTGCTGGGCGCGCTGCGCGATGTCCGCAAGGCGCTGCCGGGCGCGCGCCTGATCGAGGCGGGGCCGGACATGGTCGGTCTGACCGATGTCGCGTCGCTGGTGGGCGTGTCGCGCCAGAACATGCGCAAGCTGATGCTGACGCATCCGATGAGCTTCCCGTCGCCGATCCATGAGGGCAACTCGTCCTCGGTCTGGCATCTGTGGGACGTGCTGCGCTGGATGCAGGGGCGCGGCGGCTACAAGATCGACGAGGCGGTGCTGGAGCTGTCGACCGTGGCCAAGGCCATCAACCTGGCGCGCGAGAGCCGCCATCTGGACGATGGCCGCCGTGAGGAGCTGGTCAGGCTCGTGGCCTGAGCGGGGAACGGGGCAGGGGCGACCTGGGACGGGACGCCCTTGCAGGCCGCGACAGGCAGCCTGGAATGAGCAAAGGCCCCGAAGGGCCTTGATCGCGAGGGGCGCGGGAAGCGCCGACGGTCACTTCGTGGACAGCACCCACTTGGCAAGCTGCTCGGCCTCGGCCGGGCTGACCTGCGTGTTGGCGGGCATCGGGACCGGGCCCCAGACGCCGGAGCCGCCCTTCTGGATCTTTTCGGCCAGCTTCTTGACGGCGTCCTTGTCCTTGGCGTACTTCGCGGCGACATCCTTGTAGGCGGGGCCGACCAGCTTCTTGTCGATGGCGTGGCAGGCCATGCAGTTCTTCTTCTGGGCGAGTTCCTGGTTGGCGAAGGCGCTGGGCGCGGCCAGGGCGGCGGCGAGCGCCGCAGAGACGAACAAGGCGTTTTTCATGGCATCCTTTCAGGTCCTGCCGGGAAGAATCGGCACCCTCGACCAACCCATTCCGCCTTGCGAGGCGGACGCGCCGGCCGGGGGTGTCCGGGCTCGGGCGATTGTAGTGTTGGGGACCGCGCGGCCAGGGCGCGGCGAGAGGAGAGCGACGATGTGGTTCGTGGTGATCGGTGTCTTGTTGATCTTGCTCAAGCTGATCGAGTTCGGCCCGGTCGGTGGCCTGAGCTGGTGGTGGGTGCTGTCGCCCTTCGTGCTGGCGGTGCTGTGGTGGGAATTCGCCGACAAGTCCGGCTACACCAAGCGCAAGGAGATGGACAAGATGGACGCCCGCAAGGAGGAGCGGCGCCAGCGCTCGATGGACGCGCTGGGCCAGGGCGACAAGCAGCGCAAGCGGCGCTGAGCCGCCGCATCCCTCCAGGCAGCGCGGGGCCCTTGAGGCCCCGCGTTCGTTGCATCGGCGGGCGCCGGGCGCGCTCGGGCCGATGGCCTTACTCGAACTTGTCGAGCACCGCGCCCGAGCTGGCGCTGGACGCGTTCTTCGCGAACTTGGCCAGCACGCCGCGCGTGTAGCGCGGGGCGGGCTGCGTCCAGGCGGCCTTGCGGCGCGCGAGCTCGGCATCGTCGACATGCAACTGCAGCAGCAGCTGATGGGCGTCGATGGTGATGGCGTCGCCCTCCTTGACCAGCGCGATCGTGCCGCCCTCGTAGGCTTCCGGCGCGACGTGGCCGACCACCATGCCCCAGGTGCCGCCGGAGAAGCGGCCGTCGGTGATCAGGCCGACGCTCTCGCCCAGGCCCTGGCCGATCAGCGCGCCGGTGGGCGCGAGCATCTCCGGCATGCCGGGCCCGCCCTTGGGGCCGAGGTAGCGCAGCACCATCACGTCGCCGGCCTTGATCTGGCCGGCCATGATCGCGGCGAGCGCCGACTGTTCATCGTCGAAGACGCGCGCGGGGCCGGTGATCACCGGGTTCTTGAGGCCGGTGATCTTGGCGACGCAGCCCTCGGGCGACAGGTTGCCCTTGAGGATCGCGAGGTGGCCTTCGGCGTAGATCGGGTCCGACACGGCGCGGATCACCTCCTGCTGCGGCGACAGGTCCGGCACGTCGGCCAGGTTCTCGGCGACGGTCTTGCCGGTGATGGTGATGCAGTCGCCGTGCAGCAGGCCGGCCTTGAGCAGCTGCTTCATCACGGCGGGGATGCCGCCGGCCTTGTGCAGGTCCACGGCCAGGAAGCGGCCGCTGGGCTTGAGGTCGCACAGCACCGGGATCTTCTTGCGCATGCGCTCGAAGTCCTCGATGGTCCACTCGACCTCGGCCGCATGCGCGATCGCCAGGAAGTGCAGCACCGCGTTGGTCGAGCCGCCGGTGGCCATGATCACCGCGACGGCGTTCTCGATCGCCTTCTTGGTCACGATGTCGCGCGGCTTCAGGTCGGCCTTGACGGCCTGGACCAGATAGTCGGCGGCGCGCTTGGTGTTCTCGACCACCTCGTCCTCGACGTTGGACATGCTGGACGAATAGGGCAGCGACATGCCCAGCGCCTCGAAGGCCGAGCTCATCGTGTTGGCCGTGTACATGCCGCCGCAGGAGCCGCTGCCCGGGATGGCGCGCTTCTCGATCTGGCAGAAGTCCTCTTCGCTCATCTTGCCGGCGCTGAACTGGCCCACGGCCTCGAAGACGCTGACGATGTTCAGGTCCTGGCCCTTGTAGTGGCCGGGCTTGATGGTGCCGCCGTAGATGTAGATCGCCGGCACGTTGGCGCGCAGCATGCCCATCATGCCGCCGGGCATGTTCTTGTCGCAGCCGCCGATCACCATCACGCCGTCCAGCCACTGGCCGCCGACGCAGGTCTCGACGCAGTCGGCGATGACCTCGCGCGACACCAGCGAGTACTTCATGCCCTCGGTGCCCATGGCCATGCCGTCGGAGATCGTCGGCGTGCCGAAGAGCTGCGCGTTCGCGCCGGCGGCCTTCAGGCCGATGACGGCGGCGTCGGCCAGCTTCTGCAGGCCGGAGTTGCAGGGCGTGATCGTCGAGTGGCCGTTGGCCACGCCGATCATCGGCTTGCCGAAGTCGCTCTCCTGGTAGCCCATGCCGTAGTACATCGAGCGGTTGGGCGCGCGGGCGACGCCCTCGGTGATGTGCCTGGAGCGGCGGTTGGGCGCGTCGTCGTGGGGGGCGTTCTTGGCGTCGGTCATGGCGCGGATCCTGGCGGGAAATGCTTGGAGCCGGCCAGTATGCGCTGCGTCATCAAGCGGGTCCAATATATAGTTGAACGCGTTTTGATTCACAGGATGTATCGATGATCGAGTTGCGTCCGCTGCGCCAGTTCCTGGTGCTGGCCGAGGAACTGCACTTCGGCCGGGCCGCGGAGCGGCTGCACATGACGCAGCCGCCGCTGAGCCTGGCGGTGCAGAAGCTGGAGGCGCAGCTCGGCACGGCGTTGCTCGAGCGCGGCCGGCGCACCGTGACGCTGACGGCGGCTGGTCAGGCGCTCGTGGAGGCGGGCGCGCGGCTGCTGGAGCTGGCCGAACAGGTGCCGGCGCGCGTGCGGGCGGCGGCCAGCGGCGAAGCCGGGCGGCTGAGCCTGGGCCTTGTCTCGACGGTCGGCTACGGCGACATGCCGCGCTGGCTGCGGCTGTTCCGCGAGGCGCTGCCGGGCGTGCAGCTCGCGCTGCGCGAGGCGACGCTGGACGTGCAGCTGCGCGGCTTCGAGTCCGGCGAGCTCGACGCCGGCTTCGTGATCCACGCGCCGGGCGCGGAGCCGGCGGGCTTCGAGCGGCTGATCGTCTCGACCGAGCCGCTGGTGCTCGCGCATGCGCAGGACTGGGGGCTGACGCGCCGCGGACGCGCGCCGGCGCTGGAGGACGTGCTGCGGCAGCCGCTGGTGGTGTTTCCGCGCGAGATCGCGCCTTCGCTCTTCGATGCGCTGCTGGGCTTCTATCGCGCGCATGGCGCCACGCCTCAGATCGCGCAGGAGGCCATCCAGATGCAGACCATCGTCAACCTGGTGTCGGCGGGCATGGGGGTGGCGTGGGTGCCGCGGTCGGTGTGCGCGCTGCAGCGGCCGGGCGTGCGCTATCAGCCCTGGCCGCACGAGCAGGTGCCCGCCTGCGACACCAGCCTGATCTGGCGGCCGGAGGCGTCGCCGGTGGTGCACCGGTTCGTCAAGCATGTCCGGGAGCAATTGCCGCGGTAGCAATTGCCGCGCGAGCCGGACGTGGGTTCGACGGCGCGTCCCCGGGGGCGCGTGCGCGCCTCGCGGAGTTCTGCGACCATGCGCCGTTGAAAGGAAGTACGCCTGTGAAAACTCCCCGCGCTCCCCGCCATTCTCGCCATTCCAGCGATTCCCAGGGCTCGGGCCGCGATGGCCGGCAGGGCCGCCTGCGCCGGCTGATCGGCGCGATCTGCGTCGTGACCGGCTTCTCGATGCTCATGAGCCTCGCCTTCGCCTCCTCGGCCCAGGCGGCCGTGTTCAAGGATCAGGAACTGCAGTCGCTGCTGGACGCGGGCCGCGCCGATGACCTCGAGAAGCTGGCTGGCCAACGCGTCAAGGCTGATCCCGGCGATGCGCAGGCGGTGGCCGCGCTGGCGCTGGCGCAGCTGGATCTGGCGGACTCGTCGGTGCTGAAGCAGAACGTCCAGCGGCTGGAGCAGTGCGTGCAGCGCACGCCTGACGAAGGCGCCTGCCACTACGCGCTGGCGCTGGCGCTGGTGATGCAGGCGCGCGGCGGCAGCAAGTTCAAGGCGCTGGGCTCGCTGGGCCGGGTCAGCGAGCTGGCCCAGCGCGCGATGGCGCTGCTGCCCGACGCGCCCGAGCCGCGCAGCGCGCTGCAGCAGTACTACCTGGCGCTGCCGGGCTTCATCGGTGGCGGCGAATCCAAGGCGCGCGCGCTGGAACAGGACGTGAAGGACCAGGCGCAGCTGCATCTGATGCGGGCCCGCGTGGCCGCGTCGAAGAAGGACTGGCCGGCGATGGAGAAGGAGCTGCGCGCGGTGAACACGCGGCGTCCGGAGCTGCTTCTGGAGCTGCGCGTGCTCTGGAGCGATTACGGCCGCAACCTGATGTACAGCGACCGCAAGGAGAAGGCGGTGCCGTGGTTCGAGGAATTGCTGAAGAACCAGCCCACGCAGGCGATGGGCGCCTACAACCTGGGCCGCGCGTACGACGCGCTGGGCCAGTACGACAAGGCGGTGGCTGCGTTCGAGCGCGCCCGCGGCCTGCAGGGCGCGGAGCAACTGGGCCTGGATCGCAGACTGGCGAGCGCGCTGGCCGCCAAGGGCGACAAGGCGCAGGCGCGCGACGCGCTGCAGCGCTGCATCGACAACCGCCGCGGCAGCAGTGGCGACGTCGAGGACTGCCGCAAGCAGCTCGCCGCGCTGGGCGCCGGGGCCGGCTGACGCGCCGCCGCGCCGCCGGGCCGCCCGGCGCGCGCCCTTATGATTCGCCCCTTCCCGCCCCGCTCAAGTTTTCCCATGTTGGTGCACCCCCAGTTCGACCCCGTGGCCTTCACGATCTGGCGTTGGCCGATCCACTGGTATGGGCTGATGTATCTGACGGCGTTCGGGCTGTTCCTGTGGCTGGGCAACCGGATGGTGAGCAAGCCCTGGAACGCGGCGCGCGGCTGGACGCGGCGCGACATCGACGACCTGCTGTTCTACGGTGTGCTGGGCGTGGTGCTGGGCGGGCGGCTGGGCTACGTGCTCTTCTACAAGCCGTCCTACTACCTGAGCCACCCGCTGGAGATCTTTGCCGTGTGGCAGGGCGGCATGGCCTTCCACGGCGGGCTGCTGGGCGTGCTGATCGCGCTGGCCTTCTTCGCGTGGCGGCGCGGCTTCCACTTCCTGGAGGTCGGCGACATCGTCGCGCCCTGCGTGCCCACGGGTCTGGCGGCGGGGCGGCTGGGCAACTTCATCAATGGCGAGCTGTGGGGCCGGCAGGCCGACGCCAGCCTGCCCTGGGCCATGATCTTTCCGCAGGCCGGCGATGGCCTGCCGCGTCATCCGTCGCAGATCTACCAGTTCCTGGGCGAGGGCCTGCTGCTGTTCATCGTGCTGTGGCTGTTCGCGCGCAAGCCGCGGCCGATGGCGGCGGTGTCGGGGCTGTTCCTGCTGGGCTATGGCATCGCGCGCTTCACCGCCGAGTACTTCCGCGAGCCCGATGCCTTCCTGGGCCTGCGCGCCTTCGGCTGGAGCCAGGGCCAGTGGCTGAGCACGCCGATGATCGTCGGCGGCGCGCTGATGATGCTCTGGGCCTACCGCCGGCAGGCGCGCCTGGGCGCGGCCCAGGCTCACTGAGCGCCGCGCGGAGTCATTGCCGCCGTTGATCCGCACACGAGACTTCCAGACATGCGTCAGATCTTCTTCGATACCGAAACCACCGGCCTGAATCCCGAATCGGGCGACCGCGTCGTCGACATCGGCTGCGTGGAAATGGTCAACCGTCAGCTGACGGGCCGTCATCTGCACTTCTATCTGAACCCCGAGCGGGACATGCCCGAGGAGGCCTTCCGCGTTCACGGGCTGAGCAGCGAGTTCCTGGCGGACAAGCCCAAATTCGCGGAGGTCGTGGACGAGCTGCTGGCGTTCATGCGCGGTGCGGAGCTGGTGATCCACAACGCGGCGTTCGACGTGGGCTTCATCAACGCGGAGCTCAAGCGCTGCGGGCGGGCGCCGCTGCATGAATGCGTGGCCAGCGTGCGCGACACGCTGCTGATGGCGCGGGACATGTTCCCGGGCAAGGCGAACTCGCTGGACGCGCTGTGCCGCCGGCTGGAGGTCGACAACAGCAATCGCGGCCTGCACGGCGCGGTGAAGGACGCGGAGCTGCTGGCGGAGGTCTACATCCGGCTGACGCGCGGCCAGGACTCCCTGGTCATCGACGACAGCGCGGCGTCGACACCGGGGCAGGGCGGGGCGATGGAGATCGCGGCGATCGATTTCAGCGCGTTCGCGCTGCCGGTGATCGCGGCCACGGCGGAAGAACTGGCCTTGCACGACAAGGTGCTGGCGGAGCTGGACAAGGCCAGCGGCGGCAAGCGGATCTGGCAGGTCGACGCGCCGGCGGCGGAGGCCGTGCCAGCGGCCTGAGCTCAAATCGCAAAGAGTTCTTGAGTGGCGTCAAAAACTCATGGCATAATCTTCGACTTTCCCGGACACCCCGGTGGCAGCAAAAGCGGTGGCGAAAGTCGCCGCGGAAGTGGCAGCTGAGGGTGACAAGACCGGGCGGTTAGCTCAGCGGTAGAGCACTGCCTTCACACGGCAGGGGTCGCAGGTTCGAACCCTGCACCGCCCACCAAGTCCTTGTCGATGTCTCGCGAAATCCGGCAACCCGGTCCGAACACCGGGCGGTTAGCTCAGCGGTAGAGCACTGCCTTCACACGGCAGGGGTCGCAGGTTCGAACCCTGCACCGCCCACCAGAACAACCCCGTCAGCGCAAGCTGGCGGGGTTTTTTCTTGGCTGACGCGGCGGGTCGTGGCTTTGTGCGGGCAGCGAGAATTGCCCGATGCCAACCTTTCTGCCTCCGTCGCTCGCCGCGGTGATGCCGCGCTGCCTGCAACTCGCGCAGCAGCCCTTGCCGGATGGATTGATTCCGCTGCGATTGGACGGACTCGAGATCGGCCGCATCCATCCGATGCGCCAGGTCTTGCTCGCGCAGGCATGGCCCGAACTCGAGCGCCGCGACGGCGCGTTGTGGTGGGACGCGCGGGGCCTCGATGCCGACGCCCGTTCCGAGCGCATCGGCGCCGTCGCGCTCGAGTTGAAGGCGCGCGGCGCGATCCCCGGCTGGCGTGGCGAGCGCTTCGCCTGCGAGCATCCTGTCGACGATCCCTGCACGCGGCGCGGCGAGGTGCTCTTCCGGCTCGAGCGCGCCGCGTTCCGCTTCTTTGGCCTGATGAGCCGGGCGGTGCACATCAACGGTTTCCTGCCCGGCGCGCGGCTGGTCTGCGGCCGGCGGGCGATGTCCAAGGCGACCGATCCTGGACGGCTCGACAACCTCGCCGCGGGCGGCCTGCCCGCCGATGAGGACCTCATCGGCTGCGCACGCCGCGAGCTGCTCGAGGAGGCCGGCGTGCCGATGGCGATCAGCGCCTCGGTGCAGCCGCGCGGCGCCCTGCGCAGCACGCGGATGGAGCCCGAGGGCCTGCACGACGAGGTCCTGCATGTCTTCAGCCTCCAGTTGCCCGCAGGCTTCACGCCGCGCAACGGCGATGGCGAGGTGAGCGAATTCCTGACGCTCGATCTCGAATCGCTCGCCCAGCGCCTGGCCGCGGGCGAGTTCAGCCTCGACGCGGCGGCCGTCAGCGCGTTCGGCCTCCAGCATCCGCACGCGCTCGCCGACCTGCGCGGCTGATCGCCGGCCGGCTCGGCACAATCGGCGGCCATGGACCAAGTCGATGCGGTGGTGATCGGGGCCGGGGTCGTCGGCCTCGCGGTGGGCCGGGCGCTGGCCATGCGCGGCCTGGAGACGCTGGTGCTTGAGCGCGCGCACGCGATCGGCACCGGGGTGAGTTCGCGCAACAGCGAGGTCATCCACGCCGGGCTCTACTACCCGGCGGGCTCGCTGAAAGCGCGCCTGTGCGTGCGCGGCAAGGCGCTGCTCTATGCGCATTGCGAGTCGCACCAGGTCGCGCACCGGCGCTGCGGCAAGCTGGTCGTGGCGACCTCGCCCGAGCAAGTGCCGGGCCTGCGCGCGTTGCAGGCGAAGGCGGCCGTGAACGGTGTTCACGACCTGCAATGGCTCACGCGCGACGAGGCCCTCGCGCTCGAGCCCCAGCTGCGCTGCGAGGCCGCGCTGCTGTCGCCGTCGACGGGCATCGTCGACAGCCATGGACTGATGCTGTCGTTGCAGGGCGACCTCGAGCGGCATGGCGGCGCGGTCGCGTTCGGCGCGGCGGTGAGCGCGGTGCGGCGCGATGGTGGCCAGAGGCACATCGTCGAGACCGCCGAACTGGCGCTGGGTGCCCGCCTCGTCGTCAACGCCGCGGGGCTGCATGCGCCGCTCGTCGCCGCCGCGATCGAGGGCCTGCCCGCCGTGCCGCCCGCGCGCTTCAGCAAGGGCTGCTACTTCACGCTGCAAGGCCAGGCGCCGTTCTCACGGCTGGTCTATCCGCTGCCGCAGGACGCGTGGCTGGGCGTGCACCTGACGCTGGACCTGGGCGGTCAGGCGCGTTTCGGCCCCGATGCGCAATGGCTGGACGTCGAGCGCCCCGAGGACATCGACTACACCGTCGATCCCGCGCGCGCCGCGGTCTTCTACGATGACGTGCGCCGCTACTGGCCGGCCTTGCCTGACGGCGCGCTGCATCCCGCTTACAGCGGCGTGCGGCCGAAGATCCACGCGCCGCACGAGCCGGCCCCCGACTTCCGCATCGATGGCCCCGCGCAGCATGGCGTGCCCGGCCTGGTCAACCTGATGGGCATCGAGTCGCCCGGGCTGACGAGCGCGCTCGCGATCGCGGAAGAGGTCATCGAGCGCCACACTTCCTGACGCCGCCTTCAAGCGGCAGCAACGCGGGAGCACCACCATGAATGCCCTCATGCCCCTCCTCCGCAAGATTTCCCCCGAGCGCCTTCGTGGTGCCGTGGCGCTCGCGGGCGGCGCGCTCGTCCTGGCATGGGTGCCAGGCTTTGCCCACGCGAAGACGCGCGGCGGTGAGCGCTTCGACATGGCCGCCGAGCCGGCTCCCGTGCCGACGGCCTGTCCGGCCGGCGTTGGCGAGGGCACGACCTGCCTGTCGGGTCAGGACAGCGCCGGCGCGTTCTACCTGATCGCGATGCCCAAGGCGTGGCATGGCGATCTCGTCGTGCAC
The DNA here is from genome assembly GCF_039595595.1 of Roseateles sp. GTDB lineage: Bacteria > Pseudomonadota > Gammaproteobacteria > Burkholderiales > Burkholderiaceae_C > Roseateles. Next base: position 59,488 of record NZ_JBCNLG010000023.1, read on the forward strand.
GCGCATGGCGGGCCCTTCCTGGGCGCTCCGACGGCGAAGCGGGTCGCGGAGGACCTGACGCGCTGGTCGATCATGCCGAGGCTGGGTTACGCGTGGGCGGCCTCCAGCTACCGGCAGGGCGGCGTCGCGGTGACGGCGGCGGCCGAGGACACCGAGCGCCTGCGGCGCCTGTTCATCGCCAAGGTCGCCAAGCCCAGGCATGTGTACCTGCACGGCCAGTCGTGGGGTGCGAGCGTCGCGGCGAAGGGGGCGGAGCTGTTCGCCGACGCCAAGCCCTATGACGGCGTGCTGCTGACGTCGGGGGTGCTGGGTGGCGGCACGCGCAGCTACGACTTCCGGCTCGACCTGCGGGTCGTCTACCAGTCCCTGTGCCACAACCATCCGCTCGCGAGCGAGCCGCAGTACCCGCTGAACATCGGCCTTCCCGCCGATTCGACGCTGAAGCAGCACGAGCTGGCCAGGCGCGTCGACGAGTGCCTGGGCCTGGACAAGCCGGCGGCGGAGCGCACGCCGGCGCAGGCGGCGAAAGTGAAGACGATCGTCGACGTCATCCACATTCCGGAGCGCAGCATCCAGTCGCATCTGAACTGGGCGACCTGGCATTTCCAGGACATCGTGACGCAGCGTACGGGCGGCGCGAGCCCGTTCGGCAATGCCGGCGCGGTGTACGCGGGCTCGGACGACGATGCCGCGCTCAACGCGGGCGTCGCGCGCTACCGCGCGGATCCGAAGGCGGTGGCGATGCTGTCGGCGGATGCGGACCTCAGCGGAAGGATCCTGGTGCCGGTGCTGACGGTGCATGCGATCCACGATCCGACGGCGATGGTGGAGCTGCAGGAGCGCTTCGGCCGCACGATGGCGGCGGCGGGGCGGGGCGACGCGCTGGTCCAGACCTATACGGGCGACAAGGACCACAGCTACCTGAGCGATCCGACGTACGCGGCGCTGATGGAGGGGCTGAGCGCGTGGGTCACGCAGGGGAAGAGGCCGACGCCGGCGTCGATCGCGGCGGGCTGCGAGAAGGCGAGGGCGACGCTTGGCTCGACCTGCCGCTTCGAGCCGGACTATCAGCCCAAGGCGCTGGAGACGCGGGTGCCGGAGCGCGATCGGCCCTGAGCTTGCGCGCGCGCCTTCGGCCGTCACGGCTCGCGCGGCGTGACCTTCATCACCGAGTCCCCCGGCCTGAGCCTCGTCACGCGCACGCAACGCGTCGGCGCGGGCTCGCAATGGGTCACTTCGATCGATCCCGAGCCATCGCCCGCCGGGCGCAGGACGAGCGCCCGCTCATGCGGCCAGACCCGGTTCACGGCGCCGTCCAGCAGCGGCTGCGGCACGGTCGGCAGCTTGAGCGCCAGGAACGCCATCAGTTCCTCCCGATGGGCCTTTGTCGCGAGGTGGCGATAGAACCCCCACTGCTCGCGAAACGTCACGGTGGCGTCCGGGTGCAGGACAGGCGCGGCGCTCATGAGCGCGGCGATCGCGCAGGCGCCCGAGCACCTGCCATGGACTTCCACCGCGCGTGACCGCAGACCTGGGTCGAGCACCATTCGGGCGAGCAGTGAATTGCCGCCTTGAATCTCCAGAAAATGAACGGTCCTTATTTCCCGATGCACGTCGAGCAGGGTTTCGATGCGCCGGATATCTGAATTATTCAGCGCGCCGCCTTGCACCCAGAGGGAATGAGTGGAAACATCATGCCGAAGCGTCGCGCTCTGGGTTGCTCCCGGCAGCGAAACTGCCAGGATGAGGATGAATGGCTTCATTTCTACAAAGGCGGACCGGACAGGCCGGCCCGCCGCCTTTCATCGATTACTGGCTATTCTCGAAAATCAGATCGCGGCCATTGCTGAATCCTCTGGAAATCATGTGGGCCAGGGCCGCCTGCTGGCAGGTGATCCAAGGCACCACCAGTGTCCTGCATTGCGTGTCGAGGTCGGCGGCCCATTGGCGATAAACCGCATCGGCCGCCGCGGTCGAATAATGAAAGTATCCCCAGGGGACATGTTCTCCCCAAGCGTTCTGGCCTCGCGCATGAGTCCGTGACGCATCTCCGCCGGAAACCCTCTCGATTTCGGCGTCGGTCAAAACTTGCAGTGTCATTGCATTCTCCATGAAACGGTTGGAAGCGCAGCCGGCTTCGGGCCTGGATGGCGATCGCGTATGCAGTTTGATCGACGCCTTCGAATGAGCGGATCAGGGTTATCTCCCCGAGGGAGTTTTCCCGCTGGCCTGCATTCATGGTGGATGACATATGAACACCACGTCATTGGGGGGCACCTTGGTCAATATTTGCCATCTGGTTGGGGAAACCACCTGTGAGGGAAATGCAAATGCCGCGCGAACGAACCTGGGAGCCGACCTTGCCCGCGTAAGCGGGTTGGCCGTCGGCATTCCGCCGGCGGCTCCCTGATCCAGCCAAGGAGTTCCGTCATGACCCGTTTTCCGCTGCGCAGCCTCCGTCCCGCGGACCTGGTGCGCGAATCGCTGATCGCCGGACTCGCGTCCGGCCTGCTGTCGGCGCTCGCCGTCGCGTGGGGCAGCCGCGCCGGCGGTCATCGCGCCGTCGCGGGCCTGAACGCGCCCAGCCACTGGCTCTGGGGCCAGGAAGCGCTCGAGTCGGAGGAACTGAACCTGCGCCACACGGCGGTGGGCGTCACGACGCACGTCGCGTCCGCGCTGTTCTGGGGTGGCCTCTACGGCCTGATGCGCGGCTGGCATCGCCGTCCGACGCCGCTCAACGCCGCCACCGACGCGATCACCCTCACGGGTGCCGCGATCGTCACCGATTACCTGCTCGTGCCCAAGCGCCTCACGCCGGGCTTCGAGGAGCGGCTCACGCCGCCGCGCCTGGGGGTCGTCTACCTCGCGCTGGCTGGCGGGCTGCTGCTCGGCGCGCTATGCAGCGAGGACCGCTGACCGACGCCAGCAGGACCCAGGTCCCCGCGCGAGAACGCCCGGGGCTACGAACGCTTCGCCTTCTCCGGGAATGCCGTGGGCTCACTCGATCGAGAGCAGCGTCACCGACCGCGCCGGCAGCGTCAGCGAGCGCCCCAGCGTCCGGCGTTCCCCGCTCATGACGTCGAGCGCCGTCTCACCGCCGCGCAGCATCTCCGGGAAACGCGCCAGATCCAGCTCGCGCGCCTCGCGCGCCTTGTTCAGCGCCAGCATCAGCCGCTTCCCGCCCAGTCCCTGCGCCGCGTCGTAGCGGAACAGCACGTAGGTCTCCGCCAGCGGCGCGTACTGCATCAGCGCGCCCTCGTGCACCAGCCGCTCGGACTTGCGCCAGTTCAGCAGCCGCTTCAGCCACGCCTGCGCGCCGGCCTGGCGCTCCGTCAATCCCGCGCCGGTGAACGCGTTGACCTTGTCGCCGACCCAGCCGCCCGGAAAGTCCGCCCGCACCGCGCCGTCGTCGCGATGGCGCGGGCTGGTCATCAGGATCTCCGAGCCGTAGAAGAACTGCGGAATGCGCCGCACGACCGCCAGGTAGGCCCAGGCCATGCGCGTCAGGTCCAGGTCCTCGTGCAGCACGCTGTAGGTGCGCGGCGTGTCGTGGTTGCCCTCGAACAGCACCAGGTTGGCAGGGTCCGGATAGACGAAGTCATGCGCCAGCGCCTCATACAGCCGCGTGAAGCCGCCATCGTGCGAGTCCGGCTGATTGAGCCCCGCCAGCAGCGCCTCCTGCAGCGGGAAGTCCATCAGGCTGGGCAGCGACGACACGTAGCCATCGTGGTTGCGCTTGCCGGCCTGCCAGTACGACACCACCGCCGGATGCGGGCTCCACTCCTCGCCGACGATGTTCAGGCGCGGGTACTCGTCCTTCAGCCGCCTGGACCAGGCGGCCAGGAAGTCCTTGTCCGAGTAGCTGTAGGTGTCGGTGCGCACGCCGGCGAGATCCGCCGTCTCGATCCACCACAGGCTCATCTGCGTCAGGTAGGTCGCCACCAGTGGCTGACGCTGGTTGAGGTCGGGCATGCCGGGGCTGAACCAGCCGTCGCTGAAGCGCTTGCGATCGCTGGGCGCCGCATACGGATCCTGCAGCGACATGCGCGCGTGATGCGTCTCGGTGTACTGGGGCCAGGCGTTGACCCAGTCCGCCGTCGGCAGGTCCGCCATCCACCAGTGGTGCGAGCCGATGTGGTTCAGCACGATGTCCTGGATCAGCCCCAGGCCATGGCGCCTGGCCTCGGCGCCCAGGCGCACGTAGTCGGCGTTGGTGCCGAAGCGCGGATCGACGCGGTAGAAGTCGGTCGCGCCATAGCCGTGATAGCTCCATTGCGGGCTGTCGTTCACCGACAGCGGCGTGGGCCACAGCATCGTGAAGCCCATCGCCGCGATGTAGTCGAGGTGGGCCGTCAGGCCCGCGAGGTCACCGCCATGGCGCCCGCCCGGATCATCGCGGCGCAGGCCCTCGGCCATGCCGGGGACCGTGTCGTTGCGCGGATCGCCGTTGGCGAAGCGGTCGGGCACGACCAGGTAGATCGCGTCCTTCGGTCCGAAGCTGGCGCGCTGCGCGGAGCCCGGCGCGCGGGCGCGCAGCGGATAGGCGTGCTCGACGACGACCTGGCCCTCGCGCTTGAGCCGCAGCGTCAGCGTCCCGGGCCGCGCCGAGGGAGCGATGCGCAGGTCGATGAACAGATAGTTGGGGCTGTCGCCACGCCGCGTGCCGCTCAGCGTCACGCCGGCCATCGGCGCGATCTCGGCCTGCAGCGCGCCGATGCCGGCGCCATGCAGCATCAGCTGCAGCTCGGGGGACTTCATGCCGACCCACCAGTCCGGCGGCTCGACCCGGTCGAGCGTCACGGCGGCGGAGGAGACGGAAGCGGCCGTGGCGGCCGTGGCAGCGGCGGCGGCGGGAGTGTGCGTCATGGCAAACAGGCTGAGGGCGAGGGAAGCGAGGATCGCGGGAAGGCGCCGCGCGAGGCGGGCAGTGGGCAGGGCGATGGGCCGTGCGATGGGCCGTGCGGTGGGCAGGGGGGACATGGCGGGCATCCTGCGCTCCCTTCAGCGAAGACGGAAGACCTGCACCGACCGCGGCGCGGCGTGCAGCGTGAGCCGGCCCTGGGCATCGGCGGCGAGCGGCGTGGACGCCTGTGACGGCGCGGGGTGGAGGGCGGCCCATCGCGCCTTCGGCGGCAGGGCCGTCAATGGCACCTCGGCGGCGTCCTGGCCGTAGTTGATGACGACCAGCACCCGCTGACCCTTGTACGCGCGCTGGAAGCCCAGCACGCGACCCTGCGCGAAGGGCGCCTCGTAGCTGCCGCGCGCGATGGCGGGCTGGCCGTTGCGCAGCGCCAGCATCGCCTTGTAGAAGTTCAGCAGCGAGCCCGGATCGGCCGCCTGCGCCTGCGCGTTGTGCGTCGCGATGTTGGGCGAGACCGGGCGGAAGGGCGTGCCGCTGGTGAAACCGCGTGCGTCGGCGGTCCAGCTCATCGGCGCGCGCAGCGGCGAGTCGCCCGGCAGTCCGGCCACGCCGGCCTGGCCGATCTCCTCGCCGTAGTAGAGGAAGGGCGTGCCCGGCAGCAGCAGGTAGGTCGCGGCGGCGAGCCGGTAGCGCGCCTCGTCCCCGCCGAACTGGTCCCAGGGCCGCAGGCCCGCGAAGATGTCGTGGTTGCTGAGCATCGTCGCCATCGACACCGGCGCCTCGGTGAAGAAGCGCGCGACCTTGGCCACCGCCTCGGGCGCGTGCTCGCCGCCCTTGGCCGCGTCGATCACCGCGCGCTCGAGCCCGAATGCGAAGGCGCTGCCGCACAGCGCATCGCGCGTGTAGATCTTGGGCTCCGCGGTCGCCTCGCAGACGACGAAGCGCCGCGGGTAGCGCTTGATCTGGCGCGTGAACCAGCCGGTCAGCGCGCGGCTCTCGGGCTGGTCGTTCCAGTCGCGGGCGTTGTTCTCGATCAAGTGCGGCACGGCGTCCAGCCGGTACCCGTCCAGCCCGCGGTTGAGCCAGAAGCGCAGGTTGTCCGCGTGGTACTTCACCACGGCCGGGTTGCGCATGTTGAAGTCGGGCATCTCGGGCCCGAACACCGCGAAGTAGCGCGGCGTGCCCGCCGGCGCGTCGGGCTTGGGCGGCGCGCTCGCGCCCTCGGAAGCCTCGGGCGCTTCCTCGCCGGGCAGGTACCAGGGCGTCTGGCCCCAGATGTCCCAGTCACGCAAGGCGGACAGCGGCTGCGACGACCACACGAACCAGTCGCGCCACGGGCTCGCCGGATCGGCTGCCGCGGCACGGAACAGCGGATGCTCGCGCGCGCTGTGATTGATCACGTAGTCCATGACGACGCCGATGCCGCGCGCGTGGGCTTCGCGGATCAGCGCGTCGAAGTCGGCCAGCGTGCCGTACTGCGGCTCGACCGCGCGGTAATCGGTGGTGGCATAGCCGTGGTCCCGATCGGCGCTGGCGGTGATCGGCATCAGCCAGATGCCTTTGACGCCCAGATCCTTGAGGTAGTCCAGCCGCTGGATCACGCCGCGCAGATCGCCGATGCCGTCGCCATCGCTGTCCTGGAAGCCGCGCACGAAGATCTCGATGAACGCGCCGTGCTGCCAGCCCTCGGGCAGGGCGCTGCGATCGTGAACCTCGGCCACCGGCGACAGGTCCACGGGCGCCGCCGCCGGAGTGGACGGCCCGGTGGGCACGGCCAGGCTGACGCTCGGCCCGGCAACGCCGGTCAGCGCGGCGAGCAGCGGGACGACGGCGAGGAATCGGCGAGGCATGTCTCGGTCTCCAAGTTCTTTGCTGTAGCAAAAGTACAGATTAATCCGTCTTCCAGGAACGGCTTGGCGCGACAGCATAGAAGGAACGTGCCATGAATGGAAGCCCTGATCTCCCTGGTGTGTAGTTTTGCTACTATCAAATCCATGGCGAAGGATTGAAGCTCAGCCCGGCGCCACCGCAAAACAACGTGTCGATGGAGACTCGATGGCCGCGCTCGCCCGCCTGTTCCGACTGCTTCGGCTGCTTCGCCTGCTTCGCTTCGGGCCCCTGATGGCCGCCGTGGCCCTTCCCGCCTTGACCGCGCTCCCGGCGCGGGCGGCGGCCGAGGCCTCGCTCGCGGCATGTCAGGGCGGGCCGGCAACGCTCCTCGCCGCGCCATCTTCGGCGCTGGCGGCGGCTCAGCCGGCGCCGCAGCCGGTCTGGCTCGATGCGCGGCGCCTGCGCTGGCCGGGCGTGACGCTGGCCCCGGGGCAGGCCGTGCGCTTGCATCACTCGGCGGCGGGCGCGTTGGGGCTGGGCGATGACCGCATCACCGGCGCCGATCGCAGCGTCACGCTGCTGCCGTCGGCGCAGCCGCTGACCGGAGAGCTCGCGGCTCGCAGCGCCTATCTGGGCGATGGCGCCGAGCTGGCGTTGCCGGAGCCGGGCCGGGCCGGCGATCTGGCCGCGATGCACCGCGGCCAGACGCTCGTGGTCATCGAGGATGCAAGGGGGCGCGCGCTGCGCTGGAGTCCTGCGCAGAACGCGCTCGCGCTGGACGAACTGTTCGCCGCCGCCGGGAACGAACCGGCGCTCGGCGTCTCGCTCACGCGCGCGGGCGCGGGCTTCAAGCTGTGGGCGCCGACGGCGGATCGCGTCGAGCTCTGCGTCTACGGCGGCCCGGACAGCGCTGCTCGCGCGCGCCTGCCGCTCAGGCGCGACGACAGCACCGGCATCTGGTCCACCGAGGCCGCCGGCGTGCGCGGCGGCGCGTACTACCGCTACCTCGTCGAGGTGTTCGTGCCCGGCCTGGGCCGGGTGCGCAACCTCGTGACCGACCCGTATTCGGTGAGCCTCTCGGCGGACTCGGCGCGCAGCTACGTGGCCGATCTCGGCGAAGCGCGGCTCCAGCCGGCCGGCTGGGCCGCGAGCCGCATTCCCGATCGCGTGAAGACGCCCACCGACATGGTGATCTACGAGCTGCACGTGCGCGACTTCTCGCGCGACGACGAGGGCGTTCCCAAGGCGCTGCGCGGCAAGTACCTGGCCTTCACGCAGCGCGGCTCGCTGGGCATGCGGCATCTGCACGAACTCGCGCGCGCCGGGCTGACCGACGTGCACCTGCTGCCCATCTTCGATTTCGCCTCGGTGCCAGAGCGGGGGTGCGTGGCGCACGGCCCGCCGCCCAGTGAGCTCCGCGTGAGCCGGGGCCAGGAGGCCTCGCGGCGCGCAGCCGCCGGGGACTGCTTCAACTGGGGCTACGACCCGTATCACTACAGCGCTCCCGAGGGCAGCTATGCCACCGACGCGAACGACGGCGCCGTGCGCGTGCGCGAACTGCGCTCGATGGTGATGGGCTTGCACGCGGCCGGGCTGCGCGTGGGCATGGATGTCGTCTACAACCACACGAGCGCCTCGGGCCAGCGATCGCCATCGGTGCTCGACCGCATCGTCCCGGGCTACTACCACCGGCTGGACGCGACGGGCCGCGTCGAACAGTCGACCTGCTGCGACAACACCGCGACCGAGCACCGGATGATGGGCAAGCTGCTCATCGACTCGGTGCTGCTGTGGGCGCGCGAGTACAAGATCGCGTCCTTCCGCTTCGACCTGATGGGCCATCAGCCGCGCGCGGTGATGGAGCAGCTGCAGGCGCGGCTCAAGCGCGAGCTCGGCCGCGAGGTGCAATTGATCGGTGAGGGCTGGAACTTCGGCGAGGTCGCGAACGGCGCGCGCTTCGTGCAGGCCTCGCAGCGGTCGCTCAACGGGACCGGCATCGGCACCTTCAGCGATCGCGGCCGCGACGCGGTGCGCGGCGGCGCGGCCGGCGATGACGCGGCGGCATCGATGCGCCGGCCCGGCTTCGTCGTGCCGGTCCCGGCGGACGGCGAGGGCAGCTTGGCGCGCCGCGAGGAACTGCTGCGCCAGGGCGATCTGCTCAAGCTCGCGATGGCCGGCACCTTGCGCGACTACCCGCTCGACACCGCGGACGGGCGCCGCATCGCGGGCGGGCAGTTCGCCTATGGGGATCAGCCGGCCGGCTATGCGTCGGTGCCGGCCGAAGTCGTGAACTACGTCGAGAACCACGACAACCAGACGCTCTTCGACGCGCTCGTGCTGAAGCTGCCGCGCGCGACCGCCGCCGAGGACCGGGCCCGCACGCAGGCGGTGGCGCTCGGCATCAACGCATTGAGCCAGGGCGTCGCCTATTTCCATGCCGGCGGGGAACTGCTGCGTTCGAAATCGATGGACCGCAACAGCTATGACTCGGGCGACGCGTTCAACCGGCTGGACTGGTCGGGCCGCGACAACGGCTTCGGCGCCGGGCTGCCACCGTCGGGCGACGGCGGCGCGGATGATGCGGTGCTTCGCCCGCTGCTCGCCGATCCGGCGATCAAGCCGCGTCCGGCGCAGATCGACTGGACGCGCCGCGTGTTCCTCGACCAGCTGCGCATCCGCGCCAGCACGCCGCTGCTGCGCCTGGCCGATCCCGCCGAGATCCTGCAGCGCCTGGTCTTCCACAACACGGGCCCGGGCCAGCAGCCGGGGGTGATCGTCGGCCGCATCGACGGCCGGGGCCGAGCCGATGCGGTCTTCGACCGGCTGCTCTACGTCGTCAACGCCAGCGCCGAAGCGGTGGCGCCGACCGTGCCGTCGGAAGCCGGCTTCGCCTGGCGGCTGCATCCGGTCCAGCGCGCCTCGTCCGCGGCCGACCAGCGGGTGAGGGCGGGCGCTGTCGCTGACCCGGCCACCGGCCGTTTCCAGGTGCCGGCGCGCAGCGTGGCGGTGTTCGTCGTCGAGCGGCGCTGAGCCGCCGCGTGACGGCGTTCGCGCCCGGGAAGACCCGCTCCGTCGCACGCGCGTGCGCATCGCGCGCGGCAGGACTAGCATGGCGGCTCAGCGGTCCCGTCAGAGGCCGTGTTGGAGATGGTCATGGGAACGACGATTCCGGTCCTGAAGGGGCTCCAGACGCTGAGGGCGCCGCTGCTGCTGGGCGCGGCCCTGCTGGCGGGCGCGCTGATGACGGGTTGCGCGACCACGGCGGGCGACACCGGCCCCGCCATCGACACCGCCCCGCTGATCCACGACGCGCTGTTCCCGCCCTCCACCGACGTCATCGACCCCGGCCAGGTCATCGCGATGACGCCGAAGATGCGCGAGTTCCTGCGCAGCCGGATCCCGAATGCCGGCGCCCACACGACGCTGACGATGGACGCGCGCGACATGCGCCACGCGCTGCTCGATGCGCTGTACACGCGCGGCGAACTGCAGCTCGAGTACGACGCCGAAACCACCCGCACCGCCGCCGAGGCCTTCGAGGCCAAGGCCGGCAACTGCCTGTCGCTGGCGATGATGACGGCCGCCTTCGCGCGCGAGCTGGACCTGCCGGTGGCCTTCCGCCAGATCTATGACGAGGAGCAATGGAGCCGTGTGGGCGACCTGCAGGTAGTGTCCAACCACGTCAACATCGCGCTGGGCCGGCGCAAGACCGAGTTCCGCGTGCTGGGCAGCGACGAGCCGACGCTGATCGTGGACTTCCTGCCCGGCGCCGAGATCGGGCGTCAGCGCGCGATGCCGCTGGAGGAGCGCACCATCGTCGCGATGTACCTCAACAACCGCGCGGCCGAGCTGATGTCGCAGGGCCAGCTGGCCCGCGCCTACTGGTGGGCCCGCGCGGCCTGGCTGCATGACCCGCGGCTGCTGACGGCGCTCAACACGCTGGGCGTGATCTACCGCCGCCATGGCGACACCGTGATCGCCGAAGGCGTGTTCCGCGCCGTGCTGCAGCGCGAGCCGTCCAACCTCCAGGCGATGTCCAACCTGGCGCAGTCGCTGCGCTTCCAGGGCCGGCTGGCCGAGGCGCAACTGCTCGAGACGAAGCTGGCGGAGCTCCAGCCCTATCCGCCGTTCAAGTTCTTCGACCTCGGTCTGGCCGCGATGAAGGCCGGCGAGTACGCCAAGGCGCGTGACCTCTTCGCCAAGGAGATCGACCGTTCGGCTTATTACCACGAGTTCCATTTCTGGATGGCGCTGGCCAACGTCGGCCTGGGCAAGTGGGACGTCGTGCGCGACGAGCTCGGCAAGGCCGAGGAGTACAGCATCACCGTGCGCCAGCGCCAGCTCTACGCGGCCAAGCTCGACAGCCTGCGGGCGAAGATGTCCAAGGCGCCGACCATCATGCGCTGACGCGGCTCAGACCGGATCGAGCGGCGGCAGCCCGTGGCGGGCGCGGGCGCGTGTGCAGGCCTCGTCGCCGAGGCCAAGTGGCGCGCGCATGCCGAATTCCCGGCACGGCGACGGGCGCCATTCGTAGATGCCGCAGCCGGCGCGCTCGCCGATCTTCCCCTGCAACGCCGCGCAGCGCGGCCGCGCGTGATCGGTGCCGCGCATCCGGCAAGTCGAGTCCGTCACCTCGACCGCGAGGCCGTCCGGCACCGTACCGCCTTCGCTCAGCAGTTCGTGGCGCGAGAAGTCGACGCGAAAGCTCGCGCAGCAGGCACCGCAGCGCGTGCAGGGGTTGTCGGCGAGGGCGGACATGTCAGGGAATGCGATCGGAAATGAATGGGCGCACTTAAGGGCGAACGACGGGGCGAACGAAAGGGGGAATGGGAGGGCGAACGAAAGGGGGAGTGGAAGGGTAGGGAAGGCGGCGCGCAGAGGCTTGGGCACGCCTCAGTTCGAGGCCGAGGGGCTGATCAGCGCATCGTCGTCCGAAGGCGGCGCATCGGGCTGCGCGGGCTCGCGCACCACGGTGACGGTGCAGGCGCACTGGGTCACGACCTGCGCCGACACGCTGCCCAGGTAGCGCCGCATCAGCGAGCTGGCGCGCGCACCCATCACCACGTGATCGACGCCGGTCTTGCCGGCGAACTCCACCAGCGCGTCGGCGGCGTCGGGCGCCTCCAGCACGTGGAAGGTCAGCCGGCCATCCTCGAGCGCGAGTTCGCGCGTCATCGGATGGGCCCAGTTCTTCAGCGCGATCAACTGCTGCACGTGATGGCTGCGGCCCTGCGCGTCGGTGAGTTCGTCCATGCCGATGCGGTTGGTCTTCATCACGCCGACGCAGGCCAGGCGCGCGCCGGGCTCGGTCTGCATCAGGCGCCGCACGACCTCGCGCAGTTCCTCGAGCAGGGCCGGCGTGGCGCCCTGCACGTCGACGGCGGCCATGATCACCGGGCTGCGCGCGAGCTGCGCGCCCACGGAGGCCGGCGCGTCCGGTTCCTCGCCCAGCGCCAGGAACCAGCGCTTGAAGCGCCGCACCAGGCCGCTGCGCTGCAGCTTGTGCGCGCGGGCCGTCAGCGGCACCGCGTCGGGCCGCTGCAGGTCCAGCGCGAGCTGGGCGGCGCTCTGGTAGCGGCGCTCGGCGCGCACCTCCAGGCAGTGCAGCACGATCTCCTGGAACCAGGGCGGCAGCTCGGGCCGGATCGCGCGCGGCGGGATCGGCTCGACGTAGAGACGCCGCCGCAGTTGCCGCACCGATACCGGCTGCCCGAACGGGCGCTCGCCCGTGGACAGGTGGTAGAGCATCACGCCCAGGGCGAACAGGTCGCTGCGCGGGTCGTTGCGGACGAACTGGACCTGCTCGGGCGACATGTAGGGGCCGGTGCCCATCGGCAGCGAGAACTCCTCCTCCAGCAGGTCGGGCAGGAAGTCGTGGCGCGACAGGCCGAAGTCCACCAGCACCACGCTGCCGTCGGGGCGCAGCAGGATGTTGCTGGGCTTGATGTCCAGGTGCACGAGGTGCTGGCGGTGCAGGTCGGTCAGCGCGTGCGCGACCTGGATGCCGATCTCCACGACCTCCACCAGCGGCAGCGGCGCCTGGTCCAGGCGCGGGCGCAGGCTGTCGCCCTCGATGCGCTCCATCACGATGTAGGCCTGACGGCGCCAGTCGCCGCGCGCGACGAAACGCGGCACATGCGGCCCCTTGAGCGCCGGCATCAGCATCTGCTCGACCTCGAAGCCGACGATGGTGGCCGGGTCCTCGCCGCCCTTGATGCGGGGGACCTTCATGATCAGCGGGAAGTCCTCGCCGGGGACCGGCGTCTCGCGCCGCACCTGCCAGAGGTTGGCCATGCCGCCCTGGTGCAGCCGTGCCTCGAGCACGAAGCCGTCCAGCACCTGGCCGGGCTGCAGCGCCGCGGTGATCGGGGTCGGGGAGGGCGTGGCGGAGGCTGGGGCGGCGTCGTTCATCGATTCAGCGGCCGGCGACGAGGCGGTGCGCCAGGCGGTCCGCCAGTCCGGCGGGCAGCCCCGGGGCGGCGCGCAGTCCGGCGGCGGCGGCCTCGACATCGTAGGGGACGCGCTGGAAGGTCAGTTCCTCGCTGTCGTGGTCGAACAGCGCGTAGGCCGCGGCCGGATTGCCGTCGCGCGGCTGGCCGCAGGCGCCCGGGATGACCAGCCACTGCCGGTTGGGCAGCAGCGGGATCGGCACGCCGGGCTGCGGCTTGAAATCGCCCGCCTTGCCGGTGCCCGACAGGTGATAGAGCATCGGCTCGTGCATGTGGCCACAGAAGGTGTAGCGGCACTCGGTCGCGTGCAGGCTGCGCATCGCCTCCAGCCGCCCTTGCACGTAGGCGAAGCCGGCCGGGTCGAAGGCGTTGGCGTGGACGTAGAGGCAGTCGTCCTCTTCCTCGGACATCGGCAGCGACGACAGGAAGGCGAGCTGGTCGTCGCTCAGGCGCGAGCGGGTCCAGGCGATGGCGGCGCGGGCGTCCTCGTTCATCGTCGGGCGCGGGCCCTGGGTGACGCCCAGGTCATGGTTGCCGGCGACCGCGATCGCGCCGTCGGCCCGCAGCGCCCGCACCTGGTCGACCACCCAGCCCGGGTCGCTGCCGTAGCCGACGTAGTCCCCCAGCAGCGCGAAGTGCGCGACGCCTTGCTGCCGGGCATGGCCGAGGACGGCCTCGAAGGCCTGCCGGTTGGCGTGCAGGTCGGAGATCAGAGCGGTTTTCATGTGATCGGCAAGCATGCCACGCGTGGCTGACGCCAGGCTTCGTGGGAATACGAAGGTGGAGAGCGAAAGACGCGATGGCGGCGCGACGTCTACCCATTGGAGCGTAATCCCATTCAGGGGACTCCCCCGAACCGGAGGGGCGATCCCCCTTTGGATGGGCGATGAATGGCGGCGGGCGCGGGTTTCACGCGTTGTGGCCGGGGTTGCCTTTGCTAATCTGGCCGGCGACAGGGGCGCGGATGACGGCGGGCGGAGCCCGCTGCCGTGGCGGTCCTGTGCACGGGAGCACATCAGATGACGACCTTGGAACGCGGGTGGAAGGGCCGGCGCGTGCGCTGGCGGGCGGGCTGTTGCCTGGCCGTGGCGGCGCTGGCGGCAGCGGCGGCGCGGGCGGAGTGCTCGCGGCCGATCCGGGTGCCGGTGGCGCCGATCGGGATGAGCGTCGTCGTCTCGGGCGGAGAGGTCAGCGGTGTGTATCCGGACGTGCTGCGCCGGGTGTCGGCGGAGACGGGTTGCCAGTTCGAGTTCGTGGTCGTGCCCCGCGCGCGCGTGGAGGCGATGTTCGCCAGCGGCGGCGGGGATCTGCTGGCGCCCGCGACGCGCACGCCGCAGCGCGACCCGCATGGGGAGTTCGTGCCGCTGATGAAGGCGCGGGCGATGCTGATCTCGCTGGGCGGGGACCGCGAGCCGGTGGAGAGCCTGGCCGAGCTGGCCGAGCGCCGCGAGCTGCGCGTGGCGGTGGTGCGCGGCTTCGACTACGGCGAGCCGTATCAGCAACTGCTCAGGCAGCTGAAGGCGCAGCGCCGGCTGGTGGTGGAGGCCGACCCGGCGGCGGTGGTGCGCGCGCTGGATCGCAACCTGGCGGACGTGACGCTGATGGCGCCGTCGATCCTGGCCGGGACGCTGCTGCAGGACTCGAAGACGCGGCCGCTGCTGGATCGGCTGCGGCTGGAGGCGCTCGTGGAGCTGGGCTGGACTGACAGCGGGATCTATCTGTCGCGGCAGCTGCCGGCCAGGGATCGCGAAGTGCTGGGCGATGCGATCGAGCGCAACACGCGCTCCGGTGCCGTGTGGAAGGCCGTGCAGAAGCATTACCCGGCCGGCTCGTATGAAGAAGGGCTGAAGGCGATCGCAGGGGGGAAGTAGCGCTGGCATCGCGCACGAAAAAAGGCCCGCATCGAGCGGGCCTTGTCGTCTCAAGCGCGGGGCAGGGCGCTCAGCCGATGCGCCCCAGCAGCAGGTACTCCATCAACGCCTTCTGCACGTGCATGCGGTTCTCGGCCTCGTCCCAGACCACCGACTGCGGTCCGTCGATCACGTCGGCCGTGACCTCCTCGCCGCGGTGCGCCGGCAGGCAGTGCATGAACAGCGCATCGGGCTTGGCCACCGACATCATGGCCGCGTCGACGCACCAGTCCGCGAATGCCGCGCGACGCGCCTCGTTCTCGGCCTCGTAGCCCATGCTGGTCCAGACGTCCGTCGTCACCAGGTCCGCACCGCGGCAGGCCTCCTTCGGATCCTTGAAGACCTTGTAGCAGCCGGTGTCCTTCACGCCGGCGACCGCCGGGTCGATCTCGTAGCCGCTCGGCGTGCTGACGTGCACCGTGAAGCCCAGGATCTCCGCCGCCTGCAACCAGGTGTTGGCCATGTTGTTGCCATCACCGACCCAGGCCACCACGCGCCCCTTCAGACAGTCCATGTCGATCGCGCCGCGCCGGTCCATGCCGCGCTGCTCGATGAAGGTGAACAGGTCCGCCAGGATCTGGCAGGGGTGGTACTCGTTGGTCAACCCGTTGATCACCGGCACCCGCGAGTGCGCCGCGAAGCGCTCCAGCTTGGTCTGCTCGTAGGTGCGGATCATCACGATGTCCACCATGCGGCTGATCACGCGCGCGCTGTCCTCGATCGGCTCAGCCCGGCCCAGCTGGCTGTCGCCGGTGGTCAGGTGCACCACCGAGCCGCCCATCTGGTACATGCCCGCCTCGAAGCTCACCCGCGTGCGCGTCGACGCCTTCTCGAAGATCATCGCCAGCGTGCGGTCCTGCAGCGGCTGGTACTTCTCGTAGTTCTTGAAGCGCCGCTTGATGATCGACGCCCGCTCGAACAGATGGGCGTACTCCTCGGCGCGCAGGTCCTTGAACTGCAGATAGTGACGCATCAGCGAGTTCCCCGGCTTCATGGCGCGGACGCCGGTTGCGCCAGGAAGGCCTTCACCAGCGGCACCAGGCGCGCGGCGATCTCGGCGGCCTCGGCGCTGGTGAGGATCAGCGGCGGGACCAGGCGGATGACCTTGTCGGCCGTCACGCTCAGCAGCAGCCCCGCGTCCATCGCCTGCGTCAGCAGCACGCCGCACGGACGGTCCAGCTCAATGCCCAGCATCAGGCCCTGGCCGCGCACCTCCACGACACCGGCCACGCCGGCCAGGCCGTGCTCGATCGCCGCCTTCAACTCGGCGCCGACGGTCGCCGCATTGGCCAGCAGGCCGTCCTCTTCCATCACGGCCAGCGTCTCGACGCCCGCGCGCATCGCGAGCGGGTTGCCGCCGAAGGTGGTGCCATGGTTGCCCGGTCCGAAGACCTTGGCGGCCCGGTCGCCGCACACCACCGCGCCGATCGGCACGCCCGAGCCCAGGCCCTTGGCCAGCGGCATCACGTCCGGCACGATGCCGGCCCACTGGTGCGCGAACCACTTGCCGGTGCGGCCGATGCCGCATTGCACCTCGTCCAGCATCAGCAGCAGGTCGTGCTCGTCGCACAGCTTGCGCAGGTCCTTCAGGAAGTCGATGCGCGCCGGATTGATGCCGCCCTCGCCCTGGATGGTCTCCAGGAAGATGGCCGTCACGCCCGGATGCTCGGCGATCGCCTTGCGCAGCGCGCCGATGTCGTTCAGCGGGACGCGGACGAAGCCCGGCACCAGCGGACCGAAGCCGGCCTGCACCTTCGGGTTGCCGGTGGCCGACAGCGTCGCGATCGAGCGGCCGTGGAAGGCCTTCTCGAAGACGATCACCTCGGGGTTGTCGTTGCCGCGGTCATGGCCGAACTTGCGGGCGATCTTCAGCGCCGCCTCGTTCGCCTCCAGGCCGGAATTGCAGAAGAACACGTTGGTCAGGCCCGACAGCGCGCAAAGCCTGGCCGCCAGCGTCTCCTGCAGCGGGACGTGGTAGTAGTTGCTGGTGTGGATCAGCTTGCCCACCTGGTCCCGCAGCGCCGCCACCAGCCTCGGATGGTTGTGTCCGAGCGTGTTGACGGCGATCCCGCCCAGGCCGTCC
>NZ_JBCNLG010000024.1:0-73536 GCF_039595595.1 Roseateles sp.
TACTTCTGCCATCACAAAGTGCGCACGATCGACTTGTGCCAGGCTGACTAACCTGGATTGGACCTGTTACCCATGTCCTGGCACACCTGTTACCTATGTCCCCGGTCCATACACGCTGGGGCGAGGGAGTAAGAAGGAGCGAGTGCCGGTATTGCCCCCTTCGCAGGCCCAGCCGTCAAGCCGGTGCGTTGTAGTCCCCTTCAGCCGGCCGGCTGTGCCACGCCACCGACGTCGTCGTCGGCCACGGTCCGCCGTCGCCCAGCCGCTGATGCACCGCCTGCGCGCTCGACGACGCCGCATCCAGCACCTGCGTCAACGCCTGCACCTCTGCCAGCGCCGGCTCCGCCATCGCCGTGCGCAGGTACACATTCCCTCTCAGGCTCAGCAGCACGAACGGCCGGCCCTCGATCAGCACATCCTGCGTCGCCTGCGCCAGCCGTTCGGACAGCTCCTTGTCCAGCCAGGCCATGATCAGCTCGCGGTTGATCCCCACCGCGCCGAATCGCTGCCGCACGAGCTTGGACTCGATCTGCGACTGCTTCGGGAACATCACCAGCCAGCGCATCTCCTCCGGCGTGTCCGTGTCCACCCGCGTGCGCAGCGTGTCGGTGTAGGCCTCGAACACGTTGCTCTCCAGACGCTCCATCAGCTTGCGCTCGATGACCATCATCTGCATGTCGGGATTGATCTTGAGCTCGCAGCGCATGCGCAGCTCGAAGCCCTCGATGTAGCTGCGCTGCGAGGCCCCCCACTCGATGCGGGTCAGGCCGGGCAGCGTTCTGGGGAGGTCGATGACGAAGCCGCGCCCGTCGCGGGCGTGACGCAGCTGGCCGCCGCGTTCCGCGGCCCAGTCGCTCAAGGGGCGCCAGCGGGCCGCGTTGGCGCGGGCGGCAAACCACTGTTTGATTTGTTTGATTACCATGAGGCGGGACGGTGCGCGCGTGGCCAGGGGTCCGTGCATTGACGTGTCGACGACCGGGGCCTCGCGCTCCTACGGAGATCGCAGAATGATCGAAGTGTATTCATGGCCCACGCCCAATGGCCACAAGGTCCACATCATGCTGGAGGAATGCCGCCTCCCTTACCGGGTGATTCCCGTGGACATCGGCAACGGCGACCAGTTCGACGCGAAGTTCCTCGCGATCAGTCCCAACAACAAGATCCCCGCGATCGTCGATCCCGACGGGCCGGACGGCCAGCCGATGGCGCTGTTCGAGTCGGGCGCGATCCTGCTCTACCTGGCCGGCAAGACCGGCCGCTTCCTGCCCGCCGACACGCGCGGCCGCTACGAGGCGCTGCAGTGGCTGATGTTCCAGATGGGCGGCGTCGGGCCGATGCTGGGACAGGCGCACCACTTCCGCATCTATGCGCCGGAGAAGCTGCCCTACGCCATCGACCGCTACACCAACGAGGCCAAGCGGCTCTATGGCGTCATCGACAAGCGGCTGGCGCACAGCCGCTACATCGCGGGCGCCGAGTACGGCATCGCCGACATGGCGATCTTCCCGTGGCTGCGCAGCTGGAAGAACCAGGGCGTGGAGCTCGCCGATTACCCGCACCTGAAGGGCTGGTTCGACGAGATCGCGGCGCGGCCCGCGGTGCAGCGCGGCGTCGAGGTGCTGGCCGAGCGGCGCCGCCCGCTGGTCGACGACAAGGCGCGCGAGCAGCTGTTCGGCGCCACGCAGTACAAGCGGCACTGAGGTCCAGGCCTGCGCGCCCGGCGCGGGGTCAGATCTTGCCCAGCCGCGCGCGGTCGCCGAGCTCGGTGAGCCAGCGCCGGCCGTCCTCGCGGATGCCGGTGGCCAGCCCCTTGTCCTGCAGGCGCTGCTGCAGTTCCTCGCTGACCGGCATGCCGCCGGGCGATTGCGGAATGAAGTAGAGCGCGGCGCGCTCTTCGGGCGTGATCACCAGATCGGGCGGCGGGACGGGGAAGCTGAAGGTCGGCGGTGTGGACATGCGGCGCAGTATCCCTCAGCCTCCGGCGCCGCGTCGGCGCGCGGAACGCCCTCAGCCGCGGCGCGCGTGCTGCGCGTGTGGCGCGTGTGGCGCGTGTGGCGCGTGTTGCGGCTGTCGCGTCCGGCGGCGGGCGGCCAGGCCGGCGGCCAGCGCCGCGATGCCCAGCAGCGCGAGCGAATCGGGCTCCGGCAGCTCGCCGGCCGCGAAGGCCAGCGTGTTGGCCATCAGCAGCGCGCCGTCGCTGGAGGTCTTCCACAGGTCCGCACGGACGTCGCTGGATTCGGGGAACAGGTTGAGGCTGGCGACGATGCCGTTGTGGTCGTCGCGATAGCCCAGCAGCGGGCGGCCGTTGGACCAGGATGCGACGACGCTGGCGCCGGCCTTGGGCGAGAGCTTGAAGCACAGCGCCGACGAGCCGCCATCGAAGCTGTCCACGCCGCGCAGCATCGGGCTGCCAGGGAGCGCGATCGCGCCCAGGCCGCCGCAGCTGGCCTGGCGGTTGTCGATGTCGAAGACGTCGTAGTTCGCGGTCACGAAGCGGCCGCTGAGGCCGCCGAAGGGGATGGTCGCGTTGGAAAGACCCGCCTCGACCACGCCGCCGCCGGCATCGACGTAGTCCGCCAGCACGTTGCCCAGCTCGACCGCATTGGCGAAGCCGCCGATCGCGGGGTTGTTCTTGAGGTTGGTGTCGGAGAACACGAGCACCGCGTCGTAGGCCGTCAGCATCGCCAGCGTCGGCGTGCCGGTGTGGACGTTGAAGACGTCGACCACGCCGCTGAGCACGCCGGTGCCGGCGATCTTGGACTGCACGTCGGCCAGGCCGCCGCCCAGCGCCGGCGCGCCGAGGATCAGCACCGAGGCCTGCGCGGCGGCGCCCGCGGCGCACAGCGCGGCGGCGGCCAGCGCGGACCGGAGACGGGGAAGGAAGGTCGAGCGGGTCATCGGGTTCTCTCTCGTGGCAGTCGTTCTTGTGGTTGTTCCCTGAAGGCGGGAGGCCGGGAAACCGGCCCTGGCAAGCAACATCCAAGCCACCGGCGGGGATTCCCTGCGGCCTCAAGCACTTGCTGGTGCTGTCCCTGGAGAAGGGGTCAGCGGGTGTAATGAATCCCGACACTTCGGGCGTGGAAGTTGCTTCGCGCATCGCCCGTGAGGGCGTATGGCGGACCACCTTGTAATGCGGGGGTAAAACATCGTCGGCCGGCGTGGTGCCGGGCGACGCTTGGAGGGAAACTTGCCCGGGCGTGCTGGCGATGCCTGCTTGCGCAGGAGCGCGACACGTGATCAATGGGCCATCACGGGCCATCATGGGGTTCGAGCCCCGGAAGGAGATGCCTTCATGTCAGCCAAGCCGGACCACACCGATGCCGTTGGGGGCGTCGAGAGTCACAACGGGCGATGGTTCGTCCGCGAAGTCGTGGGCGAAGGACCTTTTCGAGCGCGCTACCTGGTGATCGCCGCGCATCCGGCGGCCGGCGGAGCGCCGGTGCTCGACGGCTACTGGCACGAGCTCGAGCGCAGTTTCGATTCGTGGAGCTACGCGGCCGACGCGGCGCTGGAAGCCGCGCAGCGGGCGATCGACTTCAGACCCTGATCCCGCGCCGGCGTGGCGCGCGCCGGCCTCACATGCCGGCGCCGATCTTCTTCTGCAGCGCCTTGTACTGGTCCAGCCGCGGGCCGCCGAGCGCGACCGCGCGCTCGATCGCCAGCGCGGCCTTGTAGCGCAGGCCCTGCTCGTAGAGCACCTGGGCCAGGTTGTTCCAGCCCTCGGGGATGTCGGGCCGCACGTCGGTCAGCCGCGCATAGGCCTGGGCCGCGGCGCGGCGGTCCTTGGCGGCGTAGGCCGTGTTGCCGGCGCCCAGCAGCAGCACCGGCTCGCCGGGCCAGCGCGTGAGCGCGGCGGTGTAGCCCTTGCGCGCCGCGTTGCCGTTCAGGCGCTCGAGCGCGGCCAGCGCCGCGCCGGTCTGCGCGCCGTCCAGCGAGGCCGGCAATTGATCCGGCGGCAGCGTCGTCATCGCCCAGTAGTCGCCGCGCGCCCAGGTGCGCTCGAAGACGGGCAGCTCCATTTCCTGGCGCGCCGTCTTGCCGCTGTGCAGCAGGATGGTGCGGCGCTCCTTGTCGTAGCCGACCGCGACCGCGTAATGCCACACCGGCGCGATGTCCAGCGACAGGTTCTGGAACACGATCACCGGATGCCCGGCGGCGAGCTCGGTCAGCAGCGCGTCCAGCCGCGGCGGCACGACGTAGGCCGGCAGCCCCTGGCGGCGCACCGCCACCAGCATCTCCGTCTGCAGCGAGCCCTTGCGGCCGGGCAGGAAGACCTGCGGCTTGAGCTGCTCGATGGTGGCGGGCTTGCCGGCGGTGCGCAGCAGCATGGCCAGCGCGGCGGGGCCGCATTCGTAGTCGTCTTGCGCGACGAAGGGCGTCTGCGCGGACAGGTCGATGCGCGCCGGCAGGCCGGCCGGCCACTGCTTCTCGAGCGCGCTCAGCTGCGGCGGCGTGCTCGCGCAGCCGCCCAGCAGCAGCGCGGCGGCCAGCACCGGCGCGGCCAGGCCGGCCAGACCCGGCCGCCGCGCGGCGCGCGAAGGACGCGGGGAGGGCGTGTCGACGGCGCGCATCGCGGACCTCAGCGGATCGAGCGCGTGAACGGGAAGACCTTGGTGAAGCCCAGGATGTCGGTGATCAGCAGGATCACGAAGACGGTGAAGATGATGCCCAGCACATCGCCGCCGGCGGGGGCGTCGGCGATGCGGCCGTCCAGTGAGCGGATCTCGTCATCGGACATCGCGTCCACGCGCGATTGCGCGGCGCTCGGATCGACGCCTTCCTTGACCATGGCCTGACGCACATCCTCGCGGGCGAAGAAGGCGTTGACGCGGGCGCGGCTGTCGGCGATGGAGCCGGCCGGCGTGGCCGGCTGGACCAGCGCGTCGGTGGGCACGACCTGCGCGACGGCGTGCATGGGCAGCGCCATCAGCGAGCAGGACACGATCAGCGTCGAGGCGATCGCGCGCTTGGCCAGCGAGGGACGGGAGGCTTGTTTGTGGTTCATCGGGGGACCTTGAAAGGGATGGATGCCCTGGAATCGTAGGTCGGCCCTCGGTGTTGTTACAAGTTCGATTACCGAGCGTCACATTGGATGCAAATGGCGGCCAATTCGGGTTCAGGTCTGGCTAGGGACCGCGTTGAGGGTTGAGGGCCAGCAGTGTCGCGTGCGCTGCCGTTGTCAAAGGTGTCGAATGAAACCTTTCTCTCCCTCGGTCCACTAGCTTGCTTCAGTTGAACAAACGGCCACTCCAATTGGCGAATGGAAGCAGATATGCCTATCAGCGGAATCTCCCCACTCCCGCTCAATCACCCCGAGGCGGGTGATTACCCGGGATGGCAAGCCGATGCCATATCGACTCGCGGGCAAGACGATCCCGCCATGGAAGAAATGTTGCACCTGCTGGCGCGGGGCGATGCGAGCAAGGTCCTGATCGCAGCGCTTTCCGGCCGGAGGCTGGCAAAAGGGGCGGACGCGGAGATCTATGCTCTACCGGGCTACGACCGTCTCCTGCTTCGTGTTGCTCGCCGCTTTGCTGCCATACACGCGAACTCGCTCGCGAAGAATCCGTTTACTGTCGGGCGCATTGATTGGCCCGCCGGAATTCTCGAGAAAAAATCTCTTGGTGTCGCATTGGGGCTGGTCAAGACTTGCGCCAGCGGTAATCGTGAGGAAACCAGGAAATTCACGAGTCTGGAGGATTGCTCCGAGTTGTTGCTGCTTCGCAAGATCGAGGGAGGCAGACCCGTGGACGGTTATATGGAGATGATGGGGCCACTCTTTCAGTCGGAAAATCTCAAGTGCCATTCAATTCTTGACGAGCTTTGCGCATTTTATAGCCACCAGCAGAGCGAGCAAGACGGGCTCCGGGTCGCACGATACGTTTTGGAGAAACTGGCGTCCGGTCAATCCTTTGAGATTGGAGAACGTGACGCGGCCGAGAATGACTTTCTGCTGCCCGGCTTCGGTATCAAAAAAGGGGAGTATGGAGAGTCCGCGAGGCTGCCGGCGAGAAATCCCGGGCGCGACTTTTGCGCCATGTATCACGAATTTTGCCAAGCCTATTTGCGGCAATTGGAGGATATCGCAAAAATGCCGCAGCATGCGTTTGATGAGGCGATCAGACTGATCGCTGAAGTGAATGACCTGTATGGCCTGGGCTTGGATTTTCAGCACCCCGGGAATATCCTCGTCGACGTGGCCCGGGGCAGGTTCGGCCTCGTGGACATCTCTTTGGCGAAGCGGGATCCCTCCATGACTTCAAACCGGCTGGCCTCGGCCTTTGGTCGATGTCTGTTTGGATGGAATTGCCTCGGGCAGTACGGAGGTCCACATCGAGTGATCTTTGCCAAGGCTGACGTCGATCGCTTGTGGCGCAGCGCGGAGGCCATTTTTTTGAAACTCGAGAATGCGTCCCCAGGCCTGGGTTCGTCGCTTCGGGCGACCTTGTTCAAATACAAAGGCCACCCGGGCAAGTCCCCGCACTGATCAACGCTCGCAGCGCTGCCCGCTGGCGCTGCGCAGGATCCAGCGCTCGCCCTGACGCGTGAGCTGGGCCAGCGAGGCCAGCGTCCCGATGGCGCAGGTCGAGGGATCGACCTCGGCGAACTGTTCGAGCTCGACGGTGTCCGCATTGCGCCAGCGCATGAAGCGGAAGCTGATCGGCGGCTGGTCCGGCGAGGGCTGGAACTTGTAGCGCTCGACGAGCTTGCCGTCCGTGAGGCTCCAGATCACGACGCCGTTGAATTCCACACCGGGCGAGGCGTGGGTCACCACCAGATGGCGGCCATCCGGCGAGGGATGGACATTGCCGTGCATCTCGTAGCGCGTGCCGTCGGTGCGCGAGATCCACAGCAGCTCGTCGCCAAAGGCCAGCGTCACGCGGACCACGTAGAACTCGCGGTCCGGCGACAGGCCGTCGAGGCGGTAGTCGACGTAGGGGACGGTCGGATCAGCCGGGTCGGGCCGCTGGCTGTCCAGCATCACCGGACGGCCCTTGGCCACCGGCAGCATCAGGCGCAGCCCGGTGCGGTGGACCGGCAGTCCGAGGCGGCGCAGCAACCGGGCTTCGGCATCGGCGCGGAAGGCTTCGTCGGAGCCTTCCTCAGGGGCGGCGGTGGCCGGCGCGCTCGCCGAGGAGTCGGGGAACAGCGCGCCGCGCGGCGCGATGCCGATGCTCGGCCCGGTCTTGGGCGGCGGCGCGGCCTGGACGGCGAGGCTGGCGGCGAGCAGGGTCAGGGCGCAGCACGCGGACAGCGCGGCGCGGGCGGGGACGGAGACAGGCATCGGACAGGCGGGCGGAGGCCGACGTGGTCGGCGGGCGCGCGAGTCTAGGGGCCGTCTCCCGGCCGGGTCCAGGGCGCCTTACCGCTGGTGACAAGCCCCGGCCGCGACAGCCGCCCAGCCGTGAACTCGGTCACGAATGCCGGCGCGAGCCGCCGCCCTCAGCCGTGGATCGCCGCCGCGACGATCTGCCCGATCGAGATGCACATCGCCGCCACCACCACGGCCAGCGCCATGTTCTTGTGCTCGACGATCTCCTCCCACAGTTTGTAGGGGGTGAGCTTGTCGATGATGATGAAGCTGACCCAGAACACCAGCACGCCGATGACGGCATACAGGATGGAGCCCAGCACGATGCCGGGCTTGAGCCATTCGAATCCTTCCATGTCGTTCTCCTGGTCGGGCGCTAGGGGCCGCGTTGGTCGCCGATACGAGCTGTTGATGTGAGCTGTCGATACGGGCGGGCGCTACTTGTGACCGCCACCGCCGCTGCTGTATCCGCCGTAGGAACCGCCGCTGGAGCCGACATAGCCGACCCCGCTGCCGCGGCTGCTGCGCTTGCACTGTTGATATTCGGCGCTGCTTTCGCCGTAGGTGGACTTGTAGCGGTCGCACTCGTCATCACTGCAGGCGCGCAGCAGCGCGAAGAGCACCACGATGATGAAGATCGCGATCACGATGTTGCGCAGCATCGTGCCCTGGTCCATGCCGGAGGAGACGTCGCGGCTCAGCGCCGGCATCTGGTCCTCGGGCAGCGAGAAGAAGCGGCGCACCTCGGCGGCCTCGACGGCGCGGCCATGGCTCCAGGTCACCTCGTTGCCGGTCTGCTCGCTGCTGAGCAGTTCCAGCCGCGTGCCGTTGCGCCACTCGTAGTCGCGCACCAGCGCGCGTTCCTCGCGCTTGACGCGCCAGTAGAACTCGCCCAGCACGTAGGTGACTTTGGCCGTGTAGGTCCACTTGTGCTTGAAGTCCTTGTCCTGATGCTTGACGGTCTTCGATCCGGCGTTGGACGGGGCGCCGGTGATCGGTCTGACGAGGCTCCAGCCGTCCTCGGTGTCGACCAGGAAGGCGAAGCCCTCCATCTGGTTGAACAGCAGGTACTCGCGCCAGAAAGTCTGTTCGTCCTCGCTGGACTCGGGCAGGTCGCAGCGCTCCAGATAGCCGACGACCTGCCAGGACTTGGGCGTGCCGCCATTGAGCGCCAGCAGCCCGGTGGTGCCCAGCGGGATCTGCGGCTGGCCGCCGGTGTTCTGGCGATAGGCGGCGAGCTCGGCGCCCGCGCCCTTGGAGATGTCGACGACCGACTGGCACTGGCCGCAGACGATGGACTGCGTGGACGCCAGCTTGGGTTCAAGCGAGGCGCCGCAGTGGGGGCAGGGCATCGCCTTGGACTGGAGCGTGGCGCCGCTCGCGTCGCGCAGGCCGGTCAGCTGCAGGTCGGCGAGCTGGACCGCGCGCCCCACCGACCAGCCCGGCTGGGCCGGATCGCTGTACTCGAGCGTCGCGACCTCGCCGGCGGTGTTGCGCAGGTCGATGACGGGATAGCGCTGGTCCAGGCGCGGCGGATGCGGCAGCTCGCCCTGGGCGGCGGCCAGCGTCGCGTCGACGATCGAAGCCACCTGCCAGGCCGAGCCCGCCAGCATCTGCAGCCCGCCGGGGCGCAGCGTCGCGGGGTCGGGGGCGGGCTCCCGCAGCGGCGCCTCGAAGCTGATGACGAAGCTGCCGTTGTCCTCGGCCAGCCAGCCGCTGCGGGGCGGCCGGTCGGCGCTGGCGTCGAAGAGGATGTGCCACTCGTTCCAGCCGCCGTCGGCGTAGGCCATCTGCAGCCGGCCGACGACGACGAAGCTCGCGCCGGCATAGCGCCCGGCGGCGCCGAGCTGCAGCGGCGAGTAGTCCTCGAACAGTTCCGCGCTGGTGCCGATCTTGCGCAGCGTGTCGCCGTCACGCAGCAGCGTGGAGCGGCAGTAGCTGCAGACGGCGCTGGCGGACGCGGCCGAGGCGAACTCGACCGGCGCGCCACAGTTCGGGCACTGCGCCTGCCAGCGGCGCTGGGGGGAAGCGGTAGCCAATCAGTTTCCGGGGCGGGAGGCGCGCGAGGGCGTCAGCTGAGCTTCTTCAGCAGCTCGGCCTTCTTGGCCGCGAATTCCTCGTCGGTGAGGATGCCCTTGGCCTTGAGATCGCCGAGCTTCTCGAGCAGCAGCAGGACCTCGTCGGCGCTCTGGCTGACGGGCTGGGGCTGGACCGGCTGGGCGCCTTGTGTGCCCTGGGCGGCTTGATTGGCGCCGGTCAGCCCTTGCTGGAGCTGTTGCGCCATGGTCTGGCCCAGGGCCAGGCCGGCGCCCAGGACCATCGCGTCGCCGGCCACGCCGCCGCCGCCCGAGCCCACGCCCTCGGCGAGCTTGGGGATGGCCTGCGCGGTCTGGTACTGCATGAACTGGCCCATGTTCTGGCCGATCATGCCCATGCCGATCTTCTGGTCGAGGATCTTCTGCAGCTCCTCGGGGAGCGAGACGTTCTGCAGCGTGACCATCTCGAGCCTGAGGCCCAGCGCGTCGAAGGCCGGCTGCGTCGCTTCCTGCAGCGCCTTGGCGAACTCGACCTGGTTGGCGGCCAGATCCAGGAAGGGGATGCCGGACTGGGCGACGGCGTCGCTGATGTGCTGGAGCATCAGACCGCGGAGCTGGCCGTCGAGTTCCGTGACGGTGTAGCGCTCGCGGGTGCCGGAGATTTCGGTGTGGAACTTCTTCGGGTCGACGACGCGGTAGCTGTAGTTGCCGAAGGCGCGCAGGCGCACGGCGCCGAAGTCCTTGTCGCGGATCGTGACGGGCTGCGTCGTGCCCCAGCGCTGGTCGACCTGCTGGCGGGTGGAGAAGAAGTAGACGTCGCTCTTGAAGGGGGACTCGAAGAGCTTGTCCCAGTTCTTGAGGTAGGTCAGGACCGGCAGGGTCTGCGTGGTCAGCTTGTACATGCCGGGTCCGAAGACGTCGGCGACCTTGCCTTCGTTGACGAAGACGGCCATCTGCGATTCG
This sequence comes from Roseateles sp., assembly GCF_039595595.1. GTDB lineage: Bacteria > Pseudomonadota > Gammaproteobacteria > Burkholderiales > Burkholderiaceae_C > Roseateles. The sequence continues at coordinate 10,312 of NZ_JBCNLG010000024.1, forward strand.
CGGACGGTGAGGGAGGCGCCGTACTGGATCTCGAAGTCCTGCATCGGGAACCGGTAGGCCAGGACGCCGTTGTCGTCCTCGGTCCACTGGATGATGTCTATGAACTGTTTCTTGATGAAGTCCATCAGGCCCATGGCGCTGCTCCACGAAAGGCGCGGTCCAGATCGACCGCCGGCGGGGAGTATCTCTCAGCGCCGGCGCGACCTTGGTCACCCTGAGGGGGGAGAGCACACCTCGAGCACCACCTCCCTGAGCCAACGGTGCCCGGGATCGCGCTCCATGCGCGGGTGCCACATCTGGGAGATCGTGATCGGCTCGGTCTCCACCGGCAGCGGGAGCGCGCGCAGCTCGCCATGGGCCAGGTCCTGGACGAAGTAGGACGCCGGCACCAGCGCGACCAGGTCCGTGGCGACCGCGATCGAGAGCGCGGCGCGGAAGCTCGGCACCACGACGGCCACGCGCCGCGCCAGCCCGAGCGCCGCGAGCGCCTCGTCCACCGGCCCGAGCCGACGGCCGCGGCGCGACGTGACCACGTGCCCGCAGGCTGCATAGCGCGCGGCATCCAGCGCGGGCTCGTCCAGCAGCGGATGCCCGGCCCGCACCGCGGCCACGAAGCGGTCGCGGTACAGCGTCTGCAGCCGCACCTCGGGGCCGGTCTCGCCGAGCACGCCGATGTCCAGATCGATGATCCCCTCGCGCAGCGGCCCGACGTCCTTGTCGACCTTGGGCGCGAAGCGCAGGCACACGCCCTGGGCGTCGCGCGCGACCCGCTGCACCAGCGCGGGACCGAAGGCCTCGATGAAGCCCTCGTTGGCGCGCAGCGTGAAGGTCCGCTGCAGCGTCTTCAGGTCCCATCCCGCGCCGGCCGGTTGAAGCACGGCCCGCGCGCCCTGCGCGAGCTCGCGCACCTGATCGCGCAGCGCCAGCGCGTGCGGTGTGGGCACCATCGTGCGGCCCGCGCGCACGAGCAGCGGATCGCCCGTCGCCTCGCGCAGGCGGGCCAGGGTGCGGCTCATGGCGGAGTCGCTGAGATGCAGCCGCTCCGCGGCGCGGGTCACGCTGCCCTCGGCGAGCAGCGCATCCAGGGCGGTCAGCAGATTGAGATCGATGTCGTCGGCCATCGGGCGACGCTAGCACGGCGCCCGGTGCGGATGGCGTGCCGTGCAAGGTGTCCCTGCGCGCCACGCTCTGGCTGCGGCCCCGACCGGCTCCTATGCTGGCCGCATCGCTTCCCAGCGCTGCAGCTTCCCGGCGCTCCATTCCGATGTCCTCGCTCAATCCTCCTTCCTCGAATCCGTGCGCCGACCCGTGCTCGTCATCGTCATCGCGGCACGAGTCCGCCGCGACCGCCACCGACAGCGACGGCGTCCCGATGCCGCGCCGCCTGGCGGCTGTCGCCGCGATCCTCGGCGCGCTCGTGCTGGTGGTGCTCGATGGCGCGATCGCCAACGTCGCGCTGCCCCACATCGCGCAGCGCCTGAACGCCACGCCGTCCGACGCGGTCTGGGTCGTGACCGCCTACCAGCTGGTGGTCGTGATGTTCCTGCTGCCGGCCTCGGCGCTCGGCGAGCGCATCGGCTACCGGCGCGTCTTCGTGAGCGGCGTCGCGCTCTTCACCGCGGCGTCCGCGCTGTGCGCGATGGCGCCGTCGCTGCCCTGGCTGATCGCGGGCCGATGCCTGCAGGGACTGGGCAGCGCCGCGGTGATGCCGCTGGGCCTGGCGCTGCTGCGCTTCACCTATCCGAAGCGGCTGCTCGGGCAGGCGATCGCGTACAACGCGCTCACCGTCGCGGGCGCCTCGGCGGCGGGGCCGGCGGTGGGCGCGGCCATCCTCTCGGTGGCGAGCTGGCCGTGGCTCTTCGCGGTGAACCTGCCCGTGGGCGCGCTCGTGCTGCTGGCCGCGCGCGGCCTGCCGGCCACGCCGGGCACGAGGCAGCCGCTCGACCTCTGGAGCATCGCGCTCAACGCGGGCATGTTCGCGGCCTTCGTGCTCGGCGGCGATCGCGTGCTCGAGCATCCGGTGGAGGGCGGCGCGCTGCTGATCGCGGCGGTGATCTGCCTGACGCTGCTCGTGCGGCGCGAGCTGCCTCGCGCGGCGCCGCTGATCCCGCTGGACCTGCTGCGGGTCACGCCGTTCCGGATGTCGATCATCGCGTCGGTGTGCTGCTTCACCGGGCAGATGGCGAGCTACGTCGCGCTGCCGTTCTACATGCACCACGTGCTCGGGCTGAGCGTGCTGGACACCGGCCTCCTGATGACGCCGTGGCCGCTGGCCGTGATGGCCGCGGCGCCGCTGGCCGGCAAGCTGGCGGACCGGGTCTCGACGGCCCGGCTGTGCGCGGCCGGCGCCGGCTGCCTGGCGCTGGGGCTGGCGCTTTGCGCGGTCTGGCCGATGCAGGCCGATTCCAAGCTGCCGCTCGTGGCGTTCACGGTGCTCGCGGGGCTGGGTTTCGGCTTCTTCCAGACGCCCAACAACCGCAACATGCTGCTGTCGGCGCCGAAGGCGCGCAGCGGCGCGGCCGGCGGCGCGCAGGGCGTGGCGCGGCTCACCGGTCAGACGATCGGCAGCCTGCTGATGGGGCTGCTCTTCGCGTGGCTGCCGGCGGCCAAGGCCTCGCACGCGGGACTCGGCATGGCGGCGGGCTTCGCGCTGATCGCCGGGCTGGTCAGCCTGGGCCGCGGCGAAACCCGAGCCCACCCGTGATCACCGCGCCTTGACGATCCCTCGATAGAGCAGGGCCGTGGCGGCGAGCCCGCATGCCGCGGCGCCGCTCATCCACAGGCCCGGGGCGGCCTTGTCGCCGGTGGTCTGGATCAGCCAGGTGGAGACCAGCGGCGTGAAGCCGCCGAAGATCGCCGTGGCCAGGCTGTAGGCGAGCGAGAAGCCGGTGGTGCGCACCTCCACCGGCATGATCTCGGTGAGGGCGACGATGGTGGCGGCGTTGTAGCTGGCGTAGAGGAAGGAGAGCCAGAGTTCGACGGTCAGCATGCGCTCGAAAGAGGGGGCCTGGACCAGCCAGGACATGGCCGGATAGGCGGTGAGCAGCGTGAGCAGGCTGAAGGCCGTGAGCAGCGGCCAGCGCCCGATGCGATCGGACAGGGCGCCCATCACCGGCAGCCAGACGAAGTTGGACAGGCCGACGCAGAAGGTCACGAGCAGCGCGCTGGTGGCGGACAGGTGCAGCACGGACTTGCCGAAGGTCGGCGTGTAGACGGTGATCAGGTAGAAGGACACCGTGGTCATGACGACCAGCAGCATGCCCGCGCCGACCAGCGCCCAGTTGCGCAGCATCGAGGCGACGATCTCGCGCAGCGACGGATGGTGCTTGCGGGCGAGGAAGGACTCGGTCTCCGCGAGCGAGCGGCGGATCTGGAACACGAAGGGCAGGATCAGCGAGCCGATGAAGAAGGGGATGCGCCAGGCCCAGTCGCTGATCTGCGCGGTGGAGAACCACTGGCTGATGCCGTAGCCGAGCGCGGCGGCGACCATGATGGCGGCCTGCTGGCTGGCGGACTGCCAGCTCACGTAGAAGCCCTTGCGGCCGGGGGTGGCCATTTCCGCCAGGTAGACGGACACGCCGCCGAGCTCCACGCCAGCCGAGAAGCCCTGCAGCAGGCGGCCGATCAGCACGAGGGTGGGCGCGAGCAGGCCGATGGACGCATAGGACGGCGTGAACGCGATCAGCACGGTGCCGCAGGCCATGATGGCCAGGGTCAGGATCAGGCCCTTGCGGCGGCCGATCTTGTCGATGTAGGCGCCCAGGATGACGGCGCCCAGCGGGCGCATCAGGAAGCCCGCGCCGAAGGTGACGAAGGTGAGCATCAGCGACACGTACTCGCTGTCGCTGGGGAAGAAGGTCTGGGCGATGTAGGTGGCGTAGAAGCCGTAGAGGAAGAAGTCGAACATCTCCAGGAAGTTGCCGCTGGTCACGCGCAACACGGCGCCGAGGGCGGCGCGGCGGGGCATCCGGGGCGGAGGCGTCGACGAGGAGGCGGGCGGGATCGAGGCGGGATGCGCGGCCGTGGCCGCCGCGGAGGCAGGGGGCATGGGAGTCTCCGATCGGTTTTTCTGTTGTCGCGATCATGCTTTCCCGGCAGAGTTGCGGGAAGTGCAAATAACAGGACGATTGGTGCGCGATGAGAATCAATTTCGACCTCGGGGAGCTGGCGGCCTTCGTCGCGGTAGCGGAGCGGATGAACTTCCGGGCGGCGTCGGAGGCGCTGTTCATCTCGCCGTCGGCGCTGAGCCGGCGCATCGATCGCATCGAGGAAGCGCTGGGCGTGCGGCTGTTCGACCGCACGACGCGGCGGGTGAGCCTGACCGAGGACGGCGAGCAGTTCCTGACGCATGCGGGCGAGGCGCTGGCCGCGTTGCAGAACGCGATCTCGGACGTGGGGGACCGGGCCGAGCGGCGCGCGGGCCTGGTGACGGTGGCGTGCATTCCGTCGGTGGCCAATCATCTGCTGCCGGCGGTGCTGGCGCAGTTCGCGAAGCTGCATCCGGACACGCGGATCAAGATGCTGGATCACAGCGCGCCGGTGGTGCTGAAGGCGGTGGTGGAGAAGCAGGCGGACTTCGGCGTCAACTTCCTTGGCGCGCAGGAGCCGTCGATCGACTTCAACGCGATCGTGAAGGAGCGCTACGTGCTGGCGGTGCCGGCGCGGCATGCGCTGGCGAAGCAGCGGGCGGTGGGGTGGGAGGAGCTGGTGGGGGAGCGCTTCATCTCGCTGGCCGCGGACAGCGGGAACCGGATGCTGCTGGACAACGCGGTGGCGCAGGCGAAGGCGCGGCCGGCGACGCATGTGGAGGTGAATCACGTCGAGGGGGCGCTCGCGCTGGTGCGCGCGGGGCTGGGCGTGAGCGCGATCCCGCGGCTGGCGCTGACGGGGACCTCGGCCAAGGAGCTGGTGGGGATTCCGCTGACGCGGCCGCTGGTGAGCAGGACGCTGGGACTGATCACGCGCAAGGGACATCGGTTGTCACCCCAGGCGGAAGTGCTCGCGAAGCTGCTGGTGCAGGGGCTGCGGCAGGCGGGGATTCCGCAGGAGCCCCGTTCACGCGCGAGCCGGAAACCGGCTGCGGAGCAGTGATGCATGCGGCGCAATGAATGTTTGGAAAGTTGCACTGGACGCATGAGCGTGGCATCTCGAAGATGCGGCCATGTTCATTGCGGACCGTCACATGCACAACCCACGTTCATCCCTTCGCCGCCGACTGATGCTCTCGACCGCCTTGGCGGGGACGCTCCTGGTGCCGCCGCTGGCGCGGGCGGCCGACAAGATCGTCGCCGTGTCATCGGGCGGCTTCGCTGAGGCCTTCAAGGAGCTGGCGGTCAAGTACGAGAAGGAGGGCCCCTCGGTGAAGGTGGATCAGCAGTTCGGCCCCTCGATGGGGGAGACGCCGAAGGCGATTCCCGCACGGCTCGCGCGCGGGGAGGAACTGGACGTGCTGATCATGGTGGGACCGGCGCTGGACAAGCTGATCGATCAGGGGCTCGCGGACGGCGCGACCAAGGTGGTGCTCGCGAACTCGTACATCGCCTGCGCGGTGCCGGCGGGTGAGCCGGGGCCGGACCTCGGCACGGTCGACAAGGTGAAGGCGGCGTTCCTGAATGCGCCGTCGGTGGCGTGGTCGGACAGCGCCAGCGGGGAATACATCCAGCAGGTGCTGCTGAAGCGCTTGGGGATCGAGGCGCAGGTGAAGGCCAAGGGCCGGCAGATTCCGGCGACCCCGGTCGGGGAAATCGTGGCCACGCGGCAGGCGGCTTTCGGATGCCAGCAGCGCAGCGAATTGCAGCCGGTGAAGGGCATCCGCATCGTGGGCGAATTGCCCGACGAGATCCAGAAGGTCACGCCCTATGCCGCGGCGGTGGTGACGACCAGCAAACGGCCCGAGCAGGCCAAGGCGTTCATTCGCTACCTGGCATCGCGGGAGAACGCCGAGACCCTGGCTCAGACCGGGTTGCATCCCACGGCGAAGTAAACGGCCGGGGAGGGCGAGCGGCCCTCCCTTGTGCTGTTTCAGCGCAGGACAGACGGCGGGCGCTCTCGATTACTCGTACAGCCCATACCGATGGGTGGCGTGCCGGGCCAACCAGGTGGAGAGCGCTGAGGTGACGAACGCCGCGTTCTCGAGGTTGGAGATGTGGCCAGCCTCCGGGATGAAGATGTGCGAGCAGCCGATGAGGCCGGCCATCTCCGCGGTTTCGGAAGGAGGGCGGGCCATATCGAGCGCGCCGCACATCAACAGGGTTCGATCGGGATCCAGGCCACCCAGTCGAGACCGCTGATCGGTCCGGCCGAAAATCAGGCGCCCCATCGGTACGACCGATTTCCGCAGCGTGCGCGGGGAAATGCCCTCGAGCGAGCGCCGGAAGGCGGTGGGCAAGGGGGCGGTCATATCGGCGCCTTGGCGGAAGAACAGCGGGACGACGCCATCGAGGATGGCCGGCGGGAAATAGCCGAGCGACTCGACCGTATCCAGGATCTGGAAATAGCGCGCCTGCGAGGCGGCCGGCTCCGCGCCGAGATAGGTATCCATCATCACGAGGGCGCGGACGCGAGAAGGTTCGCGCAGCGCGAGTTCCGCTCCCCACATGCCGCCCACGGAGAGGCCGACCACGGCGCATTCCCGGATACGGAGCGCATCGAGGAGCTGCCCGGCCTGGATCGCGAGATCGCCGAGCGATCGGGTGGAGGCGGGCAGGTCGCCGGATCTGCCATGGCCCCAAAGGTCGGGAACGATCACCCGATATCGGCGCGCGAGCGCCCGGATCTGCGGCGCCCACATCTGTGAATCCCACAGATAACTGTGACCCAGCAGGATCGGGAATCCCCGGCCGTAGTCCAGGTAGTGCATGGGCTGGCCGTCGATGTCGACGCAGGAAGGGCGGCGTGCCGCCGTCAACAGACCTTCACTGGTGCTGTCCGTTTGCGCCCGGACGTTTTCCGCGAACAGGCTGGCGCCAAGCAGCGGCGCAGCCAAGGCCGCCCGCCGAGTCAGTCCGCGAAGATGAACAGCGCTTTTGTCTTGCGAGGGTTGCTTCATGCGATATCGCCAAGGGTTGTTTGCGCGGCAGGCTAGCGGGCGGCGGCGGATACGGCGCAAGCCCCTGGGTTTGATACTGGCTCCGGCTTGACATGCAGTGGTTCCGGCACGACAGCTCATGAGGATTTTTGTGTCCGCCGGATTCCGAGGTTTCAGGGTCCGCACAGGGCTGGTGAGGATGCTTGTGAAACTCTTGGCGAGCATCTGCGGACACTTGGAAGGTCCTACAGTGGCGAGCGTCAAGGAAAACCGCTAGGGCGGCTCACGTCAGCTTCCGGGGACTTTCCCCGGACCGGTTGAGCGACTTCTTTCCTATAGTCGGCCGCTCAAGAAGGGGGCAAGGAATGGGCACGCATGGTCGCGAATCGGGTTTCGTGCCAACACCGCCAGTCGTTCATTTGACGCGGCGCGTACCCTTGGAGCCGCTTGTCGGCGTTTTGCTCTTCGAAAGCGATGACTACCTCGTGTTGTCCGAGGTCTCGGAGTCACTGGACCCCGATGGCTACTGCTTGTTGCCAAGGTCTGAAGTGCTGACGATTGATCGCGACTTCGACGACCTTGCTTTCTATCGAGCGGCCCTGGCGGCTTGGGAACCTGCGAGCTTGGAGGGGTCTGAACTTGGGATGAGCAATGGGCTTGCTCATGTCTTTCGGTCCCTTGGGAAGCGCGCGAGGCTCTGCGCAATTCACTTGGAGATCGATGACCCCGACGTTGCCTATATCGGGCTGGTTGTTCGGGTGATTGAAGATCGCATGTCGTTCAAGAATTTGTCGTCGCGCGCTCGATGGGTGCCCGAACTGCAAACGATACGGTTGAGCCAGATCTCGAAGGTCGAGGTCGGGACGAGGTATTTGACGTCGCTGGCCACCGCTGTGGGGAAAAACGCCAGCGATCACGGCGCCGCAATGGCAGCGTCTGAGGGATCGTGGTGTCCAATCACGCGTTTGGAACTCGAAATCCTTGTCGAAGATGAACTGACGCGCTGTTCGCCGGAGCAGGCACAGTTTTTCGCGCGTTATCGAGTGCCGTTCTTTGAAGTGCCGATACACCGTCCAGAAGAAGTCGAGAGGGTGTTCGTCGTCGCGCGACTGCCCGCCGGCGTCATCTACTACGAGGATACGGAAGAGGGCTTCGAGTTTTCCGGCCTTGCACCGGATGGTTCGGTTGAAGCGCCAGGTTTCAACCAACTCGAACTGAGGCACCTGCTTTCGCAGCTCGGCGCTTGAATCCTTGCAGATGTCGAACATCCAGCGCGACCGCTATCCCGGCGACCTTGAGGAGAGATTGGCTCAGGCCGATCGGCTCGACGAGGCTGGTGACTACGCGGGTTCCGAAGAAATCTATTCGCATGTAATTCTTCAAGCGCCGTCGCTCCCATTCGCCTACGCGAAGCGCGGGTATGCACGGGAGAGGCAGAAGAAGTACCGGTCGGCTGCGGAGGACTACTCGATGGCAATCGCGAAGAAGCCGGATTCTCCGGTGACCACATGGCGGCGCGCGCTGTGCTTCGAGCATCTCGACAGGCTCGAGGAGGCGAAGGCGGATTACCGGCGCTACATGGAGTTGAAAGGACCGGATGCCGAAGCGCTATTTGCGCTCAGCCTTATCAATTCGTTTCAGCGTCAGGATCGCGAGGCGCTGAACCTCTGTGAGCAAGCTGCTTTGCTGGCACCCGAGGACGAAACCATCCAACGGCGCCTAGCGAAGCTGAAAGAAAGACAGTTCGACGCACCGTAGCGAGCAGAGATGCAGATGGATTATTCCCCATTGTTTTTGGATGTTGGCAGCTCAAAGGAGAAGGCTGACGAGCTTTCGCATTTGGTTCAGAGTTCCTGCCCTTGGCTCGACGGCGAGGAAGAGGTGGCGTCATCGTTCGGAGTGGAAATGCTTCGGGATGAACTTCCGGCTGAGGTGCTGGCCGTCGTGTCCGCGCAAGCGCTATTGGACTGGCACAACGGCCAGATCAATAGCCGTTGGAGCGGCCCTCGATTTGACCAGGCCTATGCCGAGTTCTGCCAAATCATCGAGGTACACGGTGGATCGGATCCATTCGATGAAGACCGGTTCTATTTGATCGATGATTCATTCTCTTCGCCGCATGTGTTTGTCATCTCCCATGAAGGGATCGCGGATGAGGGGTTGAAATCAGCGCTGCGCGATTGGCTCTTCACATGGACAATGTATGAGGCGGTGTCGGTTGTGGATGCGCAGGACGATCCCATATTCACCGCCCGGCGATGAACGATTCAGCGCGGAGATTTGCGCATCCTGCTCGCCGAGCGGCAGAGCGCCGTTTGCAGATGAAAGAGAGGCTTGTTCGTGGCATTTCAGGCGAACGTCGAACTGCTCAATCAGACCGTTGTGGAACTTGCCAACAGTGGGCCCCCAAACTGGACGATGCTCGTCTTTTATCTTGAGTTCCTCGAGGACGGGCAGATTGGCCTGAGGAATAAGTTCACGGGCAGGGCCTTGGGTGGAAAGAACTTCGAGATCCGCTTGGATGGCTACCACATCGGCAACACGGTGCGGATGTATGACTTGGTCCAGACTCTGTATCGAGTCGCCGCTCAACATGGCGACAAGTGGACGGGTATTCTCCTGACGGTTTTGTCGAGCGGGAGATTCAAGTGCCGCTTCTTCTATGACCAAACGCCGCTATTGAGCGGCGACGATGCTGCGCTTGGGCGGATCCTGTCGGAGGGAATCAGCGAGTTGGCACGAGAGCGGTTCGTCGAAACGAGCAAGCACGGAGCGGTGCCTACCGTCGAAGAGATTTATCACCACGTCAAGTCGCACAACCTGTTCAGGGTGATTCGTGGCGAATTGGGTGTGTTCCGAACGCCAGCCAACATCAATGCGGATTTGCTGCCCACAGACCATAATGAATTGCTGATCAAGGCGCTCTATCCGATTGCCGAGAAATACAACGCCCGATTCATGGAGCGTGAGCTGGATCTGGCGCTTCGGGTGGCGGCGCGCGACGCGCTGGGAGTGTATTGCGCAATCCAGTGCTATTACATGCAGATCGTCAACGAGGATGAGGGGGTGAGTAATATTCGCCTGAGCAGAACGGATCTGCCTCGGCTTCTCACTGCTCGCTACTTTTTTGTGCTAAATGATTTGAAGAATCTCAATCTCAGCGGCAACGACATGCCTGATTTCGCGCAGAGGAGCGCGCTAAGTTATCTAACCATCCTTTCCAAGCAGTATGGTGTTCAGGTGGGGTCTAATGCAGATTCTAGTCATGGTGCTCAAATTTTCTGGCACTCCCGTGATTCGCGCTGCGTCTTTATAAGATCTTGATACCCACCCTCCCAGCTTCTACACCCCCTTGATGCCCTGATTCCTAGAGTCCATCCATCCCATCACGCCCTCATGTCGAGGTGCATGGGCCTCAAGAAAATGGATGCACTCTTCCTCGGACTGAGCGTCGTCTTGTTCCTCGTCGCGGTAGGTCTGGCCGTCGCCAGCCATCGCCTGGAGGTCAAGCCATGACTGCCCTCTACTGGCTCGCCGGCCTCGTCTCCACCGGCCTGTTCGTCTACCTCCTGATCGCCCTCTGGCGCGCCGAGGAGTTCTGACATGACGAACCTCGCCTGGGCCAACCTGGCCCTCTACCTCCTCGTCACGCTGCTCCTGGCCTGGCCGCTGTCCCGCTGGGTCACCGCGCTCGCGCAAGGGCGCGTGCCCTCGTGGCTCGCCGCCATCGAGCGGCCCCTGTTCCGTCTCTGCGGCATCAAGCCCGATGAAGGCATGGGCTGGAAGCAGTACGCCATCGCGCTGCTGGTCTTCAACTTCATCGGCGTCCTCGCCGTCTACGCGCTTCAGCGCCTGCAGGGCGTGCTGCCGCTCAACCCGCAGGCGATGCCCGCGATCAGCCCCGACTCGGCCTTCAACACCGCCATCAGCTTCGTCGCCAACACCAATTGGCAGGGCTACGGCGGCGAGTCCACGATGAGCTATCTCACCCAGATGCTCGCGCTGACGGTGCAGAACTTCCTGTCCGCCGCCACCGGCATCGCCGTCGTGTTCGCGCTCATCCGCGGCTTCGCGACCCGCCTGTCCAGCCACGTCGGCAACTTCTGGGCCGACATCACCCGCTGCACCCTCTGGCTGCTGTTGCCCCTGTCCATCGTGCTCGCGCTCGTCTTCGTGCAGCAGGGCGTGATCCAGAACTTCGACGGCTACAAGACCCTGCAGACCGTCGAGGCCCAGGACTTCCAGACGCCCAAGCTCGGCGCCGATGGCCAGCCGCTCAAGGACGACAAGGGCCAGCCCGTGATGGAGCACCAGCGCACCCGCGAGCAGCAGCTCGCCATGGGCCCGGTCGCCTCGCAGGAAGCCATCAAGATGCTGGGCACCAACGGCGGCGGCTTCTTCAACGCCAACTCCGCCCACCCCTACGAGAACCCGACCCCGCTCACCAACCTGCTGCAGATGGTCGCGATCTTCGTGATCCCCGCGGCCCTGTGCCTGAGCTTCGGCCAGCTCGTCGGCGACCGGCGCCAGGGCGCCGCCATCCTCGCCGCGATGAGCACGCTGTTCATCGCCGGCGTCCTCGTCGCCACGCCCGCCGAGCAGGCCGGCAACCCGCTCGTGGCCGCCCAGGGCGTCGACATCCAGGCCTCCGCGCTCCAGGCCGGCGGCAACATGGAAGGCAAGGAGACCCGCTTCGGCATCGGCGCCAGCGCGCTCTTCGCCGTCGTCACCACCGCCGCCTCCTGCGGAGCCGTCAACGCGATGCACGACAGCTTCACCCCCCTCGGCGGCGCCGTGCCGCTCGTGATGATGCAGCTCGGTGAGGTCGTCTTCGGCGGCGTCGGCACCGGCCTCTACGGCATGCTGATCTTCGCCATCCTCGCCGTCTTCATCGCCGGCCTGATGATCGGCCGCACCCCCGAGTACCTCGGCAAGAAGATCGAACCCTTCGAGATGAAGATGAGCGCTGTCGCCATCCTCGTCACGCCCATCGTCGTGCTTGCCGGCACCGCCATCGCGGTCCTGGCCGCCGACGGCAAGGCCGGCATCGCCAACCCCGGCGCCCATGGCTTCTCGGAGATCCTCTACGCCTTCACCTCCGCGGCCAACAACAACGGCAGCGCCTTCGCCGGCCTGTCCGCCAACACACCCTTCTACAACACGCTGCTCGGCATCGCGATGTGGCTCGGCCGCTTCCTCGTGATCGTCCCCGTCCTGGCCATCGCCGGCAGCCTGGCCGCCAAGAAGCGCATCCCCACCGGCGAAGGCACGCTGCCCACCCACGGCCCGCTCTTCGTCGTCCTGCTCATCGGCACCGTGCTGCTCGTCGGCCTGCTGAACTACGTGCCCGCGCTCGCGCTCGGTCCCGTCGTCGAGCACCTGACGCTCTGGAAGTGACCCTTCGGAGCCCGACATGACCCATCCACTCAAGACCCTTCACCCCTCGGTCCCGGCCCAGGCCCGCACCGAGGTCCTCGGCGGCGCCGGCACCATCGGTCCGGCACCGCAGGGCCAGGACCCGCAGCCCCCTCGCGCCAACGCGCGCACCGGGCTCTTCGACCCCGCGCTGGTCAAGCCGGCGATCGCCCAGTCCTTCGCCAAGCTCGCCCCCGCGGTGCAGTTGCGCAACCCGGTGATGTTCGTCGTCTACGCCGGCAGCATCCTCACCACCGGCCTCTGGCTCGCGAGTTTCTCCAAGCCCGAACTCGCCGGCGCCGAGGGCCGCGGCTTCATGCTCGCGATCACGCTGTGGCTGTGGTTCACCGTGCTGTTCGCCAACTTCGCCGAGGCGCTCGCCGAGGGCCGCTCCAAGGCGCAGGCCGCCTCGCTGCGCGGCCTCAAGGCCAAGACCTGGGCCAAGAAGCTCGAAGCCCCGCGCCACGGCTCGTCCTGGCACCCGGTCCCGTCCGAGGAACTGCGCAAGGGCCACGTCGTGCTGGTGGAGGCCGGCGACCTCGTGCCGCTGGACGGTGAGGTCATCGAGGGCGTCGCCTCCGTCGACGAGAGCGCCATCACCGGCGAATCCGCGCCCGTGATCCGCGAGTCCGGCGGCGACTTCAGCGCCGTCACCGGCGGCACGCGCGTGCTCTCGGACTGGGTCGTCGTGCGCATCGCCGTCAACCCGGGCGAGGCCTTCCTCGACCGCATGATCGCGATGGTCGAAAGCGCCAAGCGCCAGAAGACGCCCAACGAGATCGCGCTCACCATCCTGCTGGTCGCGCTGACGCTGGTGTTCCTGGTCGTCACCGTGACGCTGCTGCCGTACTCGCTGTTCAGCGTCGAGGCCGCCGGCGCCGGCACCGTCGTGTCCATCACCGCGCTCGTGTCGCTGCTGGTCTGCCTGATCCCCACCACCATCGGCGGCCTGCTGTCCGCCATCGGCGTGGCCGGCATGAGCCGCCTGATGCAGGCCAACGTGATCGCCACCTCCGGCCGCGCCGTCGAGGCCGCCGGCGACGTCGACGTGCTGATGCTCGACAAGACCGGCACCATCACGCTCGGCAACCGCCAGGCCAGCGCCTTCCTGCCCGCGCCCGCGCTGCAGGAGCAGCTGCTGGCCGATGCCGCGCAGCTCGCCTCGCTGGCCGACGAGACCCCCGAGGGCCGCAGCATCGTCGTGCTGGCCAAGCAGCGCTTCAACCTGCGCGAGCGCGAGCTCGCCACGCTGCAGGCGCACTTCGTGCCCTTCACCGCGCAGACCCGCATGAGCGGCGTCGACTTCGGCGATCCCGAGCACCCGCGGCGCCAGCTGCGCAAGGGCGCCGCCGACGCGATCCGCCGCTTCGTCGAGCAGCACGGCGGGCAGATGCCGGCCCAGGTCACCGCGGCGGCCGAGGAGGTCGCGCGCCGCGGCAGCACGCCGCTGGTCGTGGCCGATCTCAGCGACGGCCAGGCCCGCGTGCTGGGCGTGGTCGAGCTCAAGGACATCGTCAAGGGCGGCATCAAGGAGCGCTTCGCGCAGCTGCGCCGCATGGGGATCCGCACGGTGATGATCACCGGCGACAACCGCCTCACCGCCGCCGCGATCGCGGCCGAGGCCGGCGTCGACGACTTCCTCGCCGAAGCCACGCCCGAGGCCAAGCTCAAACTGATCCGCGACTACCAGGCCGAGGGCCGCCTGGTCGCGATGACCGGCGACGGCACCAACGACGCCCCCGCGCTGGCCCAGGCCGACGTGGCCGTCGCGATGGCCAGCGGCACGCAGGCCGCGAAGGAGGCCGGCAACATGGTCGACCTGGACTCCAATCCGACCAAGCTGCTGGAGATCGTCGAGACCGGCAAGCAGCTCCTGATGACGCGCGGCTCGCTGACCACCTTCTCGATCGCGAACGACGTGGCGAAGTACTTCGCCATCATCCCGGCGATGTTCCTGGGCGTGTACCCACAGCTGGGCGCGCTCAACGTGATGGGCCTGCACAGCCCCGCGTCCGCGATCCTGTCGGCCGTCATCTTCAACGCGCTGATCATCGTCGCGCTGATCCCGCTGGCGCTCAAGGGCGTGGCCTACCGGCCCATCGGCGCGGCCGCGCTGCTGCGCCGCAACCTCTGGCTCTACGGCCTGGGCGGCCTGATCGTGCCTTTCATCGGCATCAAGGCGATCGACCTGCTGCTGGTCGCGCTGCACCTCGTCTGAGCGTCCGATGACGCGCAAGGACTCCACCATGACTTCGACTCTCAAGATGCTGCGCCCCGCGCTCGCCGGCTTTGTGCTGCTGAGCGCCATCACGGGGCTGCTCTATCCCGCGCTGGTGACCGGCGCCGGCCAGGCGCTGTTCCCCTACCAGGCCGAGGGCAGCCTGATCCTGCAAGGTGGCAAGGCGGTCGGCTCCGAGCTGATCGGGCAGACCTTCAGCTCGCCGCGCTACTTCTGGGGCCGTCCGTCGGCCACCGCGCCGATGGCCAACAACGCGGCGGGCTCCGGCGGCTCCAACCAGGGACCGACCAATCCCGCGCTCGCCGACGCCGTGCAGGCGCGCATCGAGGCGCTCAAGGCCGCCGATCCCGGCAACCAGGCGCCTGTCCCGGTCGACCTGGTCAGCGCCTCGGCCAGCGGCCTGGATCCGCACATCAGCATGGCCGCGGCCCGCTACCAGGCCGCCCGCGTCGCGCGCGAGCGCGGCCTGCCGCTCGAGGCCGTCCAGCGCCTGATCCAGGCCCACACCGAGGCGCGCGACCTGGGCGTGCTCGGCGAACCGCGCGTCAACGTGCTCAAGCTCAATCTCGCGCTCGACCAGGCGCCTTCCGACGCTCATTGATCTTCATGACTCCTGCACCGGCGTGAGAGGCATGGGGCGCGGGTCGGATCGGTGCCAACTGCCACTGAGCCCGCTCCGATTGACTCGATCGTTCAGCAGGAGACCTTCCATGCATCCCATTCCGCAGCATGCCCCGCCGGCGTCCTGGCGCGATGACGCCAGGGCAAGCGGTGTTTCCAGCCCCCCCGGACCCGGTCCGGCCAAGCGCGCGCGGCTCGACGACAGGCGGCCCGTGACATCGACGCTCGAACTGGCGCGGCCGGCACTGGTCCTGCCGCATGAACTGGACAAGATCGCCGAGGAGGCGCGGAC
This sequence comes from Roseateles sp., assembly GCF_039595595.1. Classification (GTDB taxonomy): domain Bacteria; phylum Pseudomonadota; class Gammaproteobacteria; order Burkholderiales; family Burkholderiaceae_C; genus Roseateles. The sequence goes on from NZ_JBCNLG010000024.1 coordinate 25,906, forward strand.
CTGGGCGTTCCTGTCGGAGCCTGACGATCCGCGCGAGCTCGAGAACCACGGTGTTTCCCCGGCGGCGCGCGCGTGGGCCTTGGGACGCCACGCCCATGAGGTCCTGTCCGACCGTCTGCCGCAAGGCAGGGATGCGGGATGGATCCGGCGCCTGGAGTTCGCGGAACTGCCGGATGCCCAGGATTGGACGTGGCTGCCGGCTTATCGGCAGGCCTGTCCCAACCTCATGGAGATCGTGCTGCCGTCCGGCAGCGAGCGCGTGGTGCCGGCGCTTCCCCAGCATGCGTCCCGCGAGGCCGATCACCGGTGGGTGCTGCGCACGCCGGACCGCGAGGATGGCGTCGCGTCCTTCCATCAGCTCTGCGATGCCTGGGGCCGATCGCTTCACGATCTGGTCCCGAACCCGGGGGAACTGGGGAGATACGGGCGTGCCTCCCTGCTGAGACTGTTGGCGCAGGACGTCGCGGCGCTCGAGCCCATCGAGCCCGACCTGAGCGCGTGTCTCAGGGACTTGGTCGCCGGCATCGTCGAGGATCCTCAGATCGCCTTGCACTGTGCGCTGGCCGCCAAAGGACCCGTGAGCGTGTACGGCCGGCTCGACGCGATGGAGGAGATCCTCGCGGAACTGCGGCGCATGCCCTTGCCGCTCCCGCAGAGCACGTTGCCGGTCTGTGCGGGCGCACATGACAAGGCGATGGACATGATCGAAGGGCTGACCTGGCACCGCAGCGTGGATTTGCGGGGCTGCTCATCGGCTGCGCCGGGGTTTTACCCCGCAAGGCCCCGTTGGCTGGACCGGGGCGAGGCCGCGGCGATGCGCGCGCAACTGGCGGCCACGCCGGAGATCTTCTTGACGCCCGCCTTGCGAGCGCTGCGCGATGACGCGCTGCACCTGCTGAAGGAGGATCCAGCGTTCGAGAACATGGTCTTCCTGTCCCGGGAGGAAGCGGACACCGTGCGCGCCGCGCTCCATCTGAGCCGGCTCTTCGCCGTGCGCCAGGTTCCGGCGGCGCCCCCCTGGGGGGCGGCTGTCGAAGCCATGCCGCCGCTGGCGGGCCAGGCGCTGCAACTGTTGCGGCAGTGGGTGGACATCGATTCGCCTGGGTTGCCCTTGCGTCGGGAGCGCTGGTACCTCCACCTCGCGAGGCTGGCGCACAACGCGGTCCGTCGCGTCCAGACCCCGGAGGACCTCGCTCACGGAGCCGATGGGGAGGAGGATCCCGACCGGCCGCCTGCAGCCCTGGTGAAAACGATCGAGCACTCGCGCACTCTCGCAGCCGTGGGCTCGGGAAAGGGTACTGACGCTGCCCCGATCGCCCCGATCGTTCAGCAGGACTGCCCGCATGCATCCCCTCTCGCGCTCCGACTCGACGACATCGACCCCCGGTGAGGCGTCTTCATCCGCCGGCGGGGCCTCGCACGCGAGCGGCCCGGCCCCGAAACGAGCGCGCCACGAAGCGCCAGGCGCGCGTTCGTCGGTGATCGAACTGGGACGCCCCGCGTTGCTGCAGCCGGCCGGTCCGAGTGAGGCGCCGCCGCAGGACTTCTTCCGGCGGACCGGCGGCATCGATGTCAACGGACCGGAGAACGAGCGGATCTCCCCGGCCGGCCAGGCCTGGTGGCTGGGCCGCGCCGCGCAGGAGGAACTGCATTGGCGTCTGCCCCCGCAGACGGCGGCGTGGGCGCGGCGTCTGGAGTTCAGCGCCATGCCGCAGGCCGAGGACCGGCGATGGCTGCCTGCGTACCGACAGCGCTGCCCGAACCTCCAGGAGATCGCGTTGCCGATGGACAGCGACGCCGTGATGCCGGCGCTGCGCGCGCATGCCGTGCGGGAGGCCGGCGGCCGATGGGTGCTGCGCCTGAACGGGCGCGAGGATGGCGTCGGTGCGTTCCAGCAGCTGTGCGACGCGCTGGGCCGATCGCTTCACGGGCACGTGAAGCGGCCGGGCGTGCTCGGATCGCACGGGCGGCCGCGGGTGTTCAGGCAACTGGTCCGGGACATCCCCTTGCTTCGCGCGCGGAACATGGCCACGCTGGCCGGCCACATCGGACAGCTGGTGAGCGCCATCACCCACGACCACCAGATCGCCTGGCGCTGCGCGCACGTCGCGCAGGTCCAGGGAGGCGCCGCCGAACGGCTCGCGGCCATGAAGGCGATCGCCGCCGAACTGCAACGGGCCCCGATGCCCGCGCCCCCGAGCTTCCTGCCCGAGCCGGGCGGCGATGCGCTGGCCGACATGATCCTGGGGTTCTCGCGCGGCCCGGATCCCGCCTGGCCAGGCGCGCAGACGGCCGAGCCGCGCTTCTGGCCGATCCGGCCCCGCTGGCTGGACCGCGCCGAGGCGCGCGCCATGACGGACCGGCTCGCAGCCCTGCCATCGGCCTCGCTGACGCCGGTGCTGCGCGCCATGCGCGACGAGGCCCTGCGGGTGCTGCGCCCGCAGGCCGTCTTCGACGGCCTGGTGTTCCTGTCCCGGGAGGAAGAGGAGCTGGTGATCGAGGCGCTGCACCTGGCGCGGCTCTTCGAGGTGCGCGTGTGCTGGCCGGCGTCCGCGGGCGCCCGGGCGCCGCATCCGATGCCGGATGAGGCGAAACAGGCGCTGGCCCGCCTTCGGGACTGGGTCGACGACGGCCCGCGCGACGAAGGGACGCTGCGCCGGGAGCGCTGGTATCTCCATCTGGCGGGCCAGGCACATGCCGGCGCGGCGACCTTCCAGGCCACCGCGGGACTGCTGCGCGGCGCACCCGGCCGGAAGGACCTCGATCCGCCGCCGGTCGAGCTGGTCGAGGCCATCGCCCGCGCGCGGGGCGAGCCGCTGGCGCTCACGCTGGACTACCGCGGCGAACGGGTGTCCTCGCCCGTCACGGTGAACGGCGAGCTGTCGGACCGCCTGACCTTCGGCATCCGCCTGTCCAGCGCCTGGCTGATCGAGGAGGCCGCCGGCCCTGGGACGCTGCAAGTGCGGATGCCCGCCGCGCTCCAGTGGTCGCTCGCGGAATGGCTGACGATCGAGCTGACGCCGGAAGACGCCCGCCGCGGCGGCCCCTGGCGCGAGCGCGTGGGCGCCGGACTGCTCGCCGACTTCCCCGCCATGACACGGCTGTTCGTCCAGGGCGACACGGCGGCGGACGCCGAGCCCTTTCTCGGCCCCGAGGCGCGGGCTGAGCGGAACGAACGCCACCGGCAATTGGAGGAGGCGAACCAGCTGCTCGGCGCCCTGGTCTGGAACGGCGCGCAGCGCTTCCAACTGCAGGTCCATGCCGGCTTCACCGCCTGGGCGGTTCGTCTCGTCGAACTGGACCGGCTCGTGACGGAGCAGTCGTGGCGCGCCGGGCCACCTCTGCTGGCGCAGGTGGTCCATCGGGCACTGGACGACGAAGCCTTCATCACGCAATGCGAGGAGCTGATCCACGGCCGGGATGGGTACTGCCTGGATGCGCACGTGCGCGTCCTGCATCAGATGAGCCTGCTGAGGGAGGGGAGCGAGGCGCGCAGCGCGGCCGAGGTCGCTCAGGCCGCGTTCGCCTTTGCCTGCGGGCTGCGCGCCGACCAGGCGGTGATCGAGTCGCAAGGCGACTTCTCCGAGAGCCTGGAGGACGCGCTGCTGCTGCGGCAGACCGTGAGGCAGCGCCTTCACGCGCGGCTCGATGGGCCGCCGGTCAGCGACGAGCCACCGTTCTTCGCCCACTTCGGACGCGCCGGCGCGGCGTGGGACACCCTGGCAGAGCGCCAGCGGCGCGAGCGCCTCGCGGACGCCCTGATCGATGCCGAGGTCCACAGCGGCTTTGCCCTGTCCCAGGAGTGCCTGGAACCCGCGGGGCTGGTGGGAGATCTCCTGGTCAAGGCGCTCCAGCGCGATCCTGGCTATGCGGCGCTGGAGGAGACGCTGCTGGGCGAGGCCCAGGCGCGCTTCGAGATCGCGATGGACGCCGCCGAACTCCTGACCGACGACGAGCCGCGGAGGCAGGCGATCATCGACGCCGCCGCCAGCCGCGCCGCCGATGACGCCGCGCAGTTGCGGCAGGCGCTGCAGGCCCATTGCCGCGCCTTGTTCATTCCCCTGGCCGCGCGCCTGTCGCCTGACCCGCAACCGTCCGCGCCGCAACCGTCCTCGTCCCCACTGTCCTCGTCCTGACGCGACAATCCGCCACCCATGCGCAGTCCCACCGACGACCGTCCCGATCCCGACGCCTTGCTGGCCGCCCTGCGCCGGCAGGCGCAGCCCGAGGCGCGCGGCCGCCTGCGCATCTACTTCGGCGCGTCGGCCGGCGTCGGCAAGACCTTCGCGATGCTGCAGGCGGCCCGGCAGCTCGCCGCGCAGGGGCGCGCGCCGCTGATCGGCGTCGTCGAGACCCATGGCCGCGCCGACACCGCCGCCTTGCTCGACGGCCTGCCGCGCCTGCCGATGCGCCAGATCCCGTACCGCGGCCGCGCGCTGCCGGAGTTCGACCTCGATGGCGCGCTCGAGCGCCTCAAGGACCAGCCCGGCGCGCTGATCCTGGTCGACGAGCTGGCGCATTCCAACGTCGCCGGGTCGCGCCATCCCAAGCGCTGGCAGGACGTCGAGGAGCTGCTCGCCAACGGCATCGACGTCTACACCACCGTCAACGTGCAGCACCTGGAGAGCCTGAACGACGTGGTCGGCGGCATCACCGGCGTGCGCGTGCAGGAGACGCTGCCCGACACCTTCTTCGACCGCGCCGACGAGGTGGTGCTGGTCGACACGCCGGCCGACGAGCTGCTCGCGCGGCTCAAGGCGGGCAAGGTCTACCAGGGCGCGCAGGCCGAGCGCGCGGGCCAGCACTTCTTCCGCAAGGGCAACCTGATGGCGCTGCGCGAGCTGGCGCTGCGCCGCACCGCCGACCGCGTCGAGGATGACGTGCAGGCCTGGCGCAGCAACGAGCGCATCGCGCCGGTGTGGAAGACGGAAGCGGCGATCCTGTGCGCCATCGGGCCCGGCGACGAGGCCGAATCGGTGGTGCGCAGCGCCGCTCAGCTCGCGCGGCAACTGGCGGTGAGCTGGCATGCGGTGCATGTCGAGACGCCGGCGCTGCACCGGCGGCCCGGCGCGCGCCGCGAGCGCACGCTGCGCGTGGTGCGGCTGGCCCAGGACCTGGGCGCGGCGACCGCCGTGCTCGCCGCGCAGGACCCGGCGCAGGCGCTGGCCGATTACGCGCGCGAGCACAACCTGTCCAAGCTGCTGATCGGACGCGGCCAGCCGTCGCGGCGCCGCTGGGGCCGGCGCGACCTGGCCGCGCGCCTGGCCGTGCACCTGGGCCGCGCGGCGCCGGAGCTGGACCTGATCCAGGTCGGCGCCTCGGCGACGCAGCGCGTGCATGAGGACGCGCCCACGCCCGTGCTCGGCGCCGCGCCGCGCCGCTACCTCTGGGCGGCGCTGGCCTGCATCGGCGTGGCGGTGCTGTGCTGGCCGCTGGCGGGCCGCATCGCCACCGACAACCTGGTGATGCTGTTCCTGCTCGGCGTGGTCGGCGTCGCGATGCGCTGGGGCCGCGGACCGGCGGTGCTGGCGAGCTTCCTGAGCGTCGCGCTGTTCGATTTCTTTTTCGTCGCGCCGCGGCTGAGCCTGGCGGTCAGCGACGTGCAGTACCTGATCACCTTCGCCGTGATGCTGGCCGTCGGCCTGGTCACCGGCCAGCTCACGGCGGGACTGCGCTACGAGGCGCGGGTCTCGTCGGAGCGCGAGGCCAGGGCGCGCGGCCTGTTCGAGCTCACCCGCGAGCTGGCCGGGGCGCTGCAGACCGAGCAGGTCGTCGCGACCGCGGAGCAGCAGCTCGGGCAGCAGTTCGGCGGACGCGCGCTGCTGTACGTGCTCGATGCCGACGACCGGTTGCAGCCGTCGCCGGCCGAGGCGGGGCTGGCGCTGGGCGATCCGCCCGATGCGGGCACGGCGCGCTGGGCGCTCGATCACGAGCGGGCGGCCGGGCTCGGCACCGACACGCTGCCGGGCAGCCACTGGTTCTACCTGCCGCTGCGCGCCCCGATGCGCACGCGCGGCGTGCTCGCGCTGCGGCCTGGCGACGCGCGCCTGCTGTTGCTGCCCGAGCGCCGCGCCCAGCTCGAGACCGCCGCGCGCATCGCCGGCCAGGCGCTGGAGCGGGTGCATTACGTCGAGGTCGCGCAGCAGGCGCTGCTGCAGATCGAGTCCGAGCGGCTGCGCAACTCGCTGCTCTCGGCGCTGTCGCACGACCTGCGCACGCCGCTGGCGGCGCTGCAGGGACTGGCGGAAACGCTGTCGCGGCGCGCGCTCGAACCGGGCGCGGCAGAGACCGCGCAGGCGATCGAGCAGCAGTCGCTGCGTATCAACGCGATGGTGCACAACCTGCTCGACATGGCGCGGCTGCAGAGCGGCGCGCTGACGCTCAACCGGCAGTGGCAGCCGGTGGACGAGGTGATCGGCAGCAGCCTGCAGCTGATGGGCGCCGCGCTGACGCGGCATCGCGTCGTGCTCGACGTGCCGGCGAGCCTGCCGCTGGTGGAGCTCGACGCCGTGCTGATCGAGCGCGTGCTCGCGAACCTGCTGGAGAACGCCGCGAAGTACACGCCGCCGGGCAGCGAGATCCGCGTCATCGCGCGCACGCACGGCGCGGCCGCGGGGGGCGAGATGCGCCTGTCGGTCGAGGACAACGGCCCCGGGCTGCCTCCGGGGCGCGAGGAGGCGCTGTTCGAGAAATTCGCGCGCGGCCACAGCGAGTCGCATCTGCCCGGCATGGGCTTGGGGCTGGCGATCTGCCGCGCCATCATGCAGGCCCATGGCGGCCGCATCTGGGCCGAGCGCGCCGCGTCCGAGGGCGGGGCGCGCTTCAGCCTGGCGCTGCCGCTGGGCGAGCCGCCGGCGCTGCCGGCCTTCGAGGAAGATGTACAGGATCCAGGGAGTCAAGACCGTGAGTGAGCCGCAGCCGGTGGCGCTGATCATCGAGGACGAGCCGAACATCCGCCGCTTCGTGCGGCTGGCGCTGGAGGGAGAGGGCTGGTCCGTGCACGAGACCGGCACGCTGCGCCAGGGCCTGATCGACGCCGGCACGCGGCGGCCGGACCTGGTCATCCTGGACCTGGGGCTGCCCGATGGCGATGGGCAGGACTTCCTGCGCGACCTGCGGGCATGGTCGCCCGTGCCGGTGATCGTGCTGTCCGCGCGCGGCGCCGAGGACGACAAGATCGCCGCGCTCGATCACGGGGCCGACGACTATCTGAGCAAGCCCTTCGGCGTGGGCGAGTTGATGGCGCGCGTGCGCGTGGCGTTGCGGCGCAGTCAGGCGCGGGCCAGCGAGCAGCAGGAGCCGGCGTTCCGCTTCGGCGATGTCGAGATCGACCTCGCCGCGCGCCGCGTGCGCCGCGGGGGCGAGGAGGTGCACCTCACGCCGATCGAGTACCGGCTGCTCAGCCACCTGATCGGCCATGCGGGCAAGGTGCTGACGCATCGGCAGTTGCTCAAGGCCGTGTGGGGGCCCGCGCATGTGGAGCAGAGCCACTATCTGCGCGTCTACATGGGCAACCTGCGGCAGAAGCTCGAAGCCGAGCCGGCGAGCCCCAAGCATCTGCTGACCGAGACGGGGGTGGGGTATCGGTTGATGCCTTGAACTCATTGGGAAGGCGGCGAACGATTGCTCTTGATCGCCCTGCGCTGCATTTACAGGAGAACTCGGCAGTCGCTCGCGTCGACTGACCTGACCACCCTCCAAGGTCCAGCATGAGCTTTCCTCTTCCCAGCGATTTCCCGCTCCGTGTAGCGGTGCCCGTTGTCACCGACGAAGCGCAGCTGAGCATGAACCCGGCCGACATTCCCGGCTTTGATTACTCCGAGATCGATCCCGAAGTCGAGCAACCGGCCATGAATCTTCGATATGGCTACATGCGGATGGCTGCGGCGCAGATGACCCTGGCCGCGAACAACCAGCCTATGGGGTGGGCGCTGAGCTACCCGCCGCCGTCGGACGACCGGCTCGCCGGGCATAACGCCAGCGCCGCGGCACATGCGCTTGGCGTTGTCCGCGCGACGCTCTGCAATCGCTCAGCGGGAGCTGCCAAGCCAACCAACAAGTGGTCGAAGGGACGGAGAGATCCGCTGCTTCCTCGCCAGATTCTGGTGATCAAGGACGAGTTGAACATCCAACGTCTTCGCGACCGGTTGCCTAGGGATGATGACGTGCGCCACCGCTTTGAGTCCGCCGCCTTTTCGTTCGAGACCTGGCAGGGCACGGGACATGGCAACTGCTCCGGGCTGACGCAGGCGGCGCAGGACGTTCTCATGGACCGGCATCCAACGACTCAGACCAGCGCGGCCTTGCTGATGGGTGACCATGAAGTGCTGATCGTCGGATCGATCGACAAGGCGATCGTGGCCCGCCCCTTGGCCAAGTGGCCCGCGCATCTCAGTGTTTGTGATGCGTGGGCCAACATTGCCTGCGCTGTGCCGGAATACCCGCGACGGTTCAGGGAGAAGATGAGCAGATGGGAGAAAGAGGGCAAGTTGCTTCGCGAAGGGGGAGCGTGGAGCTCGCCCATAGGCGATTCTTGGATGACGTGTCCCGACAGCGTCCGCAGGATCGACCTCTGCCAACGCTACACGTCGAGTCAGTATCGGATCGAAAGGTGCACCCTCAGCGATGGTGAGGTCTCGTCTCAAGCCGAGGCACGAGCTGAGACGAGTGACCAAGATGCAGCCGGACGACGCCAAGCTTTTCAGGTCGTTGCAATGAAGATATCGACGGGTTCGTCTGGTTTCCCGGTGGAGGCGGTCGTTGATCACCGGAGCAGCGGCGCAATCGCATGCGTGCCTAAGCCGCCCGCCACCTGCGCCGAGGCAGCGCAGGTGCGGCAGGAATTCGAGGCTGCGGCGGTTCATCGGATGCACATGGCCCTCGAAGATGTGCCGTTGGGTGCGGCCATTGAATACCCAACGGCCGAAGATGCTTCATTCGCGCAGTGCAACGCGCTGGCGGCCGAGCACACTCTTCGAGCCGTCAGAGCGGCGCTTCATGACCGCAACTTGGGCCCCCTCAAATCGACCAATAAATGGTCGAAGACACAGGCGTTCCCACCAAGCCATCAAGCTTCCGGGGTGGACCTGGAGATGCTTCGCAGAAGGCTGAGGAACGAAGCCCAGGTGAAACTGAGCTTCGAATTCGCGGCAAAGTCAGCGAACGCTTGGGCGGGCAGGGCTGTCAACTGTGGCGCTTTGAGCGACGCGGCACAGGACTACCTCGCGAGGTACTTCCCTTCATTGCAGACCACACTGGTGTCATTCGAGGCGGACCACGTGGCTGTTGTGGTGGGATCTTTCGATCGCAAACTGGCAGCGCGGGCCATGAGGCACTGGCCACAGCATCTTGTGGTGTGCGATCCGTGGGCGAACATCAGTTGTTCCGCAGACAAATATCCCGAATGCTTCCGCGACAAGATGAAAAAGTGGGGGATGGATGGCAAGAGGCTACGGTTCGAAGGCTCGGACCGTTGGCAAGCGCCGACCAGTGATTCCTGGATGAGAGTGCCTGAGAGCGGGGGGCAGCTGTTGATCCGGCAGGGGTACTCATCAGGGCAGTCGACGGTCGAGGTTGTGAGATTCGATGGCGTGCAAGACATTGCGGGAGCGAGGTCCACCCAGCCGCTGTAGCATCGGCCGCACGCCCGCGGGGCGCGACATCGACAATCGTGACGGCGCCTGTGCGCGCCCCCTGCAGTTCAACGAGCGCGGCGACCTGCTGCTGCAGTCGCGCGGCCATGACCTGACCGGCGGCTTCGGCGAGCGCCAGTTCATTCCGATGAAGATCTGGGCGCTGGCGCATGAGCGCCGTCTGATCGAGCGCCTCCAGGACCGCTACGTCATGTTCGGCGAGTGGGCCTATGCCAAGCGCAGCGTCTGGTACGACCGGCTGCCGCATTACCTCAATGTCGAGATCGACCTGGCCGCGCGCCGCGTGCGCCGCGGGGGCGAGGACGTGCATCTGACGCCGATCGAGTACCGGCTGCTCAGCCACCTGATCGGCCACGCGGGCAAGGTGCTGACGCATCGTCAGCTGCTGAGGGCGGTGTGGGGACCTTCGCATGTCGAGCAGAACCACTACCTGCGCGTCTACATGGGCAACCTGCGGCAGAAGCTCGAAGCCGAGCCGGCGAGCCCGAAGCATCTGCTGACCGAAACGGGAGTGGGGTATCGGTTGATGCCTTGAGACCTGACGGCGCTGCCGGCGCAACGATCGCGTTGTCGCGTGAACCCTGGTGCTGCCTTCGCGCACTGTCGGCCACGTTCAAGCCAAGACCCTTGCCATGAAGATCTGCAGCGAGCCCGCCGTCTGGCCAGATGCCATATCGGACGATGACGGCGACGGCCTGAAGCTTGCTCGGGAGCTGCCCTTTCACAACGAGGAGGTCATTCATCCGGAGCTCACGCGCAACTACGAGGCGCGTGTGCTGCGATTGCATTTCCATCGCGGGGCGCAGGATCGCGGCCTGTGGGCCGCCAACCCGCAGCACTGCCCGCTGGGGCCTCCCATTGTTTGCGCGGCGCCGCATGATGTCTCGTTCAAGGCCGAGAATCAGCGCGCCGCTGAAGAGGCCTTGCGGCGCGTGCGCGATGCGTTCAATCTGCGGTCGCAAGGACGCGCCAAGGCCTGGAACAAATGGCCGGCTTCCAGGTTGTCGGCGCCTGTTCCCGTCGCTCCAAGAGTCTGGCCCGCCTCCTACACCTTCGATCCGCTGACGGCCACGCCACGTCTCGTGCATGCCACCGGGTCCCTCGGCGTCTGGCAGGGCGCGCTTCCCAACTGCGGAGGGCAGAGCCGGGCGGCGCAGGACTATCTCGCGGTGACGTTTCCCAAGGTGCAGACCTCCATCGCCCTGCTGCGCGTGGATCACTGCTTCACCATCGTCGGGACCGTGGATCCCGTCTTCGTGGATACGCCGTTGGATCAGTGGCCGCCCCATCTCTTTGTTTGCGATCCGTGGGCCAACATCTGTTGCCCCGCTCCGGACTACCCCTTGCGGTTCCGGGAGCGGATGGAGAAATGGGCGCGCGACGGAAAGCGCTTATTGCTTGGCGATGCCTGGTCCAGCCCGATGTCACCGGACTTGTTGTCCGGTGCTCACGCGCTTTGTTCAATCGACGTGCGGACGAATTTTTCTTGTGGGCAATGCGAGGTCACGCAGTTCCGGTCGCAATGGCTGCATGCGCAGTTGGCCGCCGTGTCGGGCAACGAAAACGCGTCTGGCGACGCGGCGGGAGGCCAGCATGCTGGCGATGTAGCATTGCCAGCACGCCCGCGGGGCGCGATGTCGACAACTCGCTCACCAGGAGACAGCACATGATCCAGCAGGCCCAGGTCGAACTCGCGAAGACCTTCTTCGAGCAGTCCAAGAAGGCGTTCGAACAGAACTACGCGGCGTGGAGCACGGTGCTCACGTCGCAGAAGGCGATCATGGAATCGATGCGCGCGGCGGGCACGCCTTTCGAGGTCGCCGCCGATGAGTTCCAGAAGCTGATCGACTTCCAGGAGCAGCAGTTCCGCGCCACGGTCGACTTCATGACCAAGATGCAGGCGGACTACGCCAAGCTGGTCCAGAAGAAGAGCAAGTAAGTTCATCAATAAGCCCATCACGGCGTCCGGGTTGACGCCGCCGATGGCGCGATGGAAGAATCGCGCCCACGCCGGGCGGCTGCGCCTGGCGTCTGTCCTCTTCGATAACAGGAGGTGCCCCATGAAGACCCGTACATCCATTCCCTGCTGATCGCCGACGGCTGCCTGCTGGCAGCATCGTGACGGCGCCTGTGCGCGCCCCCTGCACGTCCGTCGGTTCCCTGACTTCACCAGGACCCGCCCGCGCCACGCGGCGGGTGACGGACGTCCATGCACCTCCAATCCTTGCCGCTGTTGCGCTCTCCGCGCACGGCGCATCTCGCGGGCAGCCGCCTGCAAGCGGGCCACTCCGCCCATGACCCACTGCCGCTCGCGGCGCTCGAAGGCCGCCACGTGGTCATCGAGGAAAAGCTCGACGTCGCCAATGCCAGCCTTTCGTTCAGCGAGCGCGGCGGCCTGCTGCTGCAGTCGCGCGGCCATGACCTGATCGGCGGCTTCGGCGAGCGCCAGTTCATTCCGATGAAGATCTGGGCGCTGGCGCATGAGCGCCGGCTGATCGAGCGACTCGAGGACCGCTACGTCATGTACGGCGAGTGGGCCTATGCCAAGCGCAGCGTCTGGTACGACCGGCTGCCGCATTACTTCAACGCGTTCGATCTCTTCGATCGCGCGACCGGCCAGTTCCTGTCGACGCCCCGCCGTCATGCGCTGCTCGCCGGCTCGCCGGTGCTGTCGGTGCCGGTGCTGTACGCCGGCCCGATGCCGGCGCAGCCCAGGCTGCTGGGGGCCCTGGTCGTGCGCTCGCTGGCGAAGTCGGCCGGCTGGCGCCAGGCATTCGAAGCCGCGACGCGGCGGGAATCGCTGCCGCTCGATCTGTGCTGGCAGCAGACCGACAAGTCGGACCAGTCCGAAGGCCTGTATCTGAAGGTCGAGGACGACGAGCAGGTGCTGGGCCGCTACAAGCTGGTGCGGCCCTCGTTCACGCATACCGCGCTCGATGGCGACGGCCGTCACGCCAAGCGGCCGATCCTGCCCAACGGGCTCGCGCCGGGCGCGGATCTCTTCACCGAGGTACCGGCGGTCACCTGGCGCGAGCTCGGACTGCGGACGATCACCTCGCTGCAGTCGCTCAAGGCTTTCGCCGCGGAGACCGCCGATGCGAGCAGGGAGCGCGAGCTCCGATGCTCCTGATGGGTGCCGTGTCCGATGCCTGAGGACGCGCCGCCTGACGCTCAGTCCGTCAGCCAGCGATCGATGACCTGGTCGAGCGCCGCTCTCAAGCTGGCACCGTGCATCGCCGCATCGCGGCGCAAGATGTTCAGCGGCACGCGCGCCTGGGCCAACTCGCCGGCATGGCCGATCAGCCATTGCTCCAGACGCGCCGGGTCGCACTCCAGGTGGAACTGCAGCGCGAGCGCATGGCCGCCAATCGCGAAGGCCTGATGAGGGCAGAGCGGCGTCGAGGCAAGGCTTGGCACCCCGTCCGGCAGGCCGAACTGGTCGCCATGCCAGTGCAGCACCGGCTGCCCGTTCGCGAGCGGCGCCAGCGCCGACGCGAGGCCCGCCTCGGTCAACGTCAGCGGCGCGAAGCCGATCTCCTTCTGGCCATGCGGCATGGGCTGGACCTCGGCCCCGAGCGCGCGCGCCATCAACTGCGCGCCCAGGCAGATGCCCAGCAGCGGGCGACGCGAGGCAAGGCGGCGCTGGATGAGCGCGATCTCGTCGTTCAAGTACGGGTAGAGCGCGTCGTCATAGGCGCCGATCGGCCCGCCGAGCACGACCAGCAGATCCACGCCGTCGAGGTCGAGATCGCGCAGGTCGTCGACACCCGCGTCCAGCGTGATGAAGCGCTTGAAGCCGCGCCCCTCGAGCACGGGGCGGAGCAGGCCCAGGTCCTCGAAAGCGAGGTGGCGCACGGCGAGGACGGTCTTGGCGTGGTTCATGTCGGCGGCGCGAGGCATCGCGCGGAGGTGGCGAAGCGAGCGACGAGTATCGGCGCTCGCCGCACGCCGTCACGTATCCGATCGTCCAGCCGAATCATCCATTCGTAGGGGAAAAGGTCCCGCTGCGCGATGGCCCCGCCTGGAGATGCCTCTAGAGACCCAACGCGGTGTTCGTGGCCGCAGTTCAGCCGCCATGCTCGAAGGCTCGCCAGGCGTCTGCCTATCGCGCAGCCCATGCTTCCATGAGCTCGTTGAGCTCTTGAGTGATCTGGGCCTTCTCCGCCAGGAGTTGTTCGATGGCGCCCTTCAAACCCAGGAGTTGTTCGTGGGAGCCCGACTTCACCCGCATGACGTCGCGAACGCTGAGAACCCTGTCGTGACCCGGATACAGGTTGTGAGCGGGATCGAACCAGACCAGATTGAAGGCCTTGTCCCAAAGGAATCCGTGCAGACGGCCCTGGTTTTTCCCCATGCTCACTTCAAAGGCCATCTTGGCCACGTGCACCGCTTCGACAAGGGGATCGGAAGCGCTCCGCTCGCCGCGCAGCTTGCCGGCGATCCTGTCGATGACTTCCTGAGGGAAGCCTCGATAGGTGCCGGTGGCCGATTTGAAGATCGGCTTGCACTTCAGGCTCGGATGGTTCTGTCGGCTCAACTGCTCCTCCGTGCAGCTCTGAATGGATTGGAGGCAGTCAAAGAGGCGGACATAGAACTCGGCATCGAAGCCGTGAACGAAGAACGCTTCCGTCTGCCAATCCACGAACTCGAAAGAGACGCGCAGAGGCGCCTGCTCGACGGCGGCGTCTCGGCGTTCCGCAGCCTTGTTGACTTGATGCGGCTTAGTCTTCATGGAGAAGCTCCGCCCTGAAGAAGCTTCGCATGGAGGCTTTGCTGATCACTGCGCGGCAGCCCACGTTTTCGGGCAGGGCGCCACGAGCGTCCCTCCATGGCGACTCGCGGTGGGTCATGTTCGACAGGCCTGCTCCGTCGTAGCGGCCGTACGCCGCGACGACCTCCCGCACCAGGACGGCGCTGGCGGGTTCCCGGAGCGGGAGGTCCCAGGTCGTCTCGATGGCCTGCCAAGGGCGATCCCGATACGCGGCGTGCAAGGCTGGCACCACGGGCCCGCGTTGCCAGGCTTCGAAATCCTCCGGGAACAGCTCCTGACCTTCCGCCAGGCTGTATCCCTGCGCGTAATAGCAAAGCTTCTGCACCTTCGCCGGCGATGGGCTTTCCTCGAAGTATTCGCGGTGGCATTCGACGATCAGGCGATGGACCGCGTCGAGTTCTGGAGACATGGGCATCAAACACCTCTGAATGGAAGGAGGGTGCAAATGTTCAGAGGTGCTTGCCCGCGGCGGAATGGCACGCTCATGTGCGATTCACTCCCGCGCCCACCGATGTGAATCGCCAAGCCCACTCGAATCGGTGAGGCCGCCCGGCGCGCACGGCGATGCCACAATCGCCGGATGACTTCGCCGCCCTCGCGCCCGCCGCGCGTCTCCGTCCAGACCGCTGACTTCGACCTCTCGGCCGAGACCCTGGCGCTGCGCGCGGACGATGGCGGCGTCGGGGCGGTCGTGAGCTTCGTCGGCACGGTGCGCGACGGCGCGGACGGCGCACCGGTGACGCTGATGGAACTCGAGCACTACCCCGGCATGACCGAGACCGCGATCGAAGCCATGATCGACGAGGCCTTGCGCCGCTTCGACCTGCGCGGCGCGCGCGTGATCCATCGCGTCGGCCCGCTCAGACCGCGCGATCAGATCGTGCTGGTGCTCGTCAGCTCGCGGCATCGCGGCCAGGCCTTCCAGGCCTGCGAATTCCTGATGGACTACTTGAAGACGCAGGCGCCGTTCTGGAAGAAGGAGCACGGGCCGGATGGCGCCCGCTGGGTGGACGCGCGCGTCGCCGACGACGAGGCGCTCGCGCGCTGGGGGATCAACGTGGAGGGCAATGGCCGATGAGCTGGGTGCAAGTGGCGGCGGTGTCCGCCGGGGCGTCGGGGGGCGCGCTCGCGCGCTGGGGCGCGGGACTGTGGCTGAACACGAAGTGGCAAGGCTTCCCGCTGGGGACGCTGGCCGTCAACCTCATCGGCGGTTTCCTGATCGGCATGGCGCTCGAATGGTTCGGGCGCCATCCCGATGACCTGCTCAAGCTGCTGCTCGTCACCGGCTTCCTCGGCGGACTGACGACCTTCTCCTCGTTCTCCGGCGAATCGCTCTCGCTGCTGCAGCGCGGCCAGTTCCTGCTGGCGCTGGGCCACTCGGCCGCGCACGTCGCCGGCTCGCTGGCCGCCGCGGCCGCCGGGCTCAAGGTGATGCAGATGCTGACCGCGGCATGAGCGGGCAATTGGCCGGAACCCTCGGGATGCAAAGACGACTGTCGGGCTTTCATTTCCCGGGAGTGCCGCATGTGGCCGCCTATCCCCCTATCGTCTCATTCCGCGCCGCCTGACAGCGGCGGAGCGCACGACCCGGCGCCAGCGCCATGGCGGCCATCCCAGGAAGAATGGGAGGCCTGCATGGTCCGGGCGGGGTTCATCCGCGACGCGATCGAGGATGTCGAGCGCGACCGGCGAGGAGAGCCCCCATGGCCGCTTGAGCCGCTGGATTTCCGGATGGATGCGCGGGCCGCTGATGCCAACGCCGTGGCCGCGCGCTCGGCTCTGGACGTCGTCCGGCGCGCGATGTGCGATCGCCGATGGACACTCAAATCAGCCAACAAGCGCCGCTCGACCGACGACGCGTCGGAGCGCACCCGCTTCCGCGCGATCAACGACGTCGTCAAGGGGATGAACACGCTGGCGCCTCCCGCGGGTTCCAGCCGCGCCCAGCAGTCGGCGTGGGTCTGGTCGATGCCGTATGCGAACTGCACGGCGCTCAGCCTTTGCGCGCAGGACCATGTCCGCAAGCACCATCCCAGACTTCCCAACTTCCTCGTGAACATTGGCGGATGCCACAGCATCCTGGTGGTCGGAACGCCCTTGGGGCGCCTATGGGATCTGGACCTGGCTTCCTGGCCGCCACATCTGCAGGTCTGCGATCCCTGGGCCAATCTGACCTGCCCAGCCAGTGACTTCCCGGTCCGCTTCACCGAGAAGATGGCCAAGTGGCAAAGAGACGGAAAACTCCTGCTCGGGGACGATGGCTCTCCGGAGTGGCTGAGCCCGCTCGGCCCAGGCCTGGCGCCGATGCTCGCCAGACCACCCTTCGCCATCCGGCTGAGGGATGGACCACTCGCCTGCGAACGGCCGCGGGACCTCCCGTATTGATGCCGGGGGGCTTGCCGGGTGCGGTGGCATGGGCATGGAGCTTGCCGCGAACGGTGGGCTCTTGAAAATGGGGGACACACTCCCACTTGGCTTCGCAACGGAGGTCATTCACCCATGCGAGTCGACAAGCTCACCACCCGCTTCCAGGAAGCGCTGGCCGAGGCCCAGAGCCTGGCCGTGACCAGCGACAACCCCTACATCGAACCCGTCCACGTCCTGGCCGCCATGCTGGCCCAGGACGAGGGCCCCAAGGCGCTGCTCGAGCGCGCCGGCGTCAAGGTCCCGGCCCTCAAGTCCGCCGTGGACACGCTGCTGGCCGGCCTGCCCCAGGTCCACGGCGAGGGCCAGCAGGTCCAGCCCGGCCGCGACCTCGTCAGCCTGCTCCAGGCCGCCGAGAAGGAGGCGTCCAAGCGTGGCGACCACTTCATCGCCAGCGAGATGTTCCTGCTCTCGCTCGCCGATGCGAAGTCCGACTTCGCCGGCGTCGTGCGCGGCCACGGCCTCACGCGCAAGGCCCTGGAGTCCGCCATCGAGGCGGTGCGCGGCGGCCAGAAAGTCGACAGCCAGGAAGCCGAAGGCAACCGCGAGGCGCTCAAGAAGTACACCCTGGACCTCACCGAGCGCGCCCGCCAGGGCAAGCTCGATCCGGTCATCGGCCGCGACGACGAGATCCGCCGCGCCATCCAGGTCCTGCAGCGCCGCAGCAAGAACAACCCGGTGCTCATCGGTGAGCCCGGCGTCGGCAAGACCGCCATCGTCGAGGGCCTGGCCCAGCGCATCGTCAACGGCGAGGTGCCCGAATCGCTCAAGGACAAGCGCGTCCTGGTGCTGGACATGGCCGGCCTGCTCGCCGGCGCCAAGTTCCGCGGCGAATTCGAGGAGCGCCTGAAGTCCGTGCTCAAGGAAGTCGCCGCCGATGAAGGCCGCATCATCCTGTTCATCGACGAGATCCACACCATGGTCGGCGCCGGCAAGGCCGAGGGCGCCATCGACGCCGGCAACATGCTCAAGCCCGCGCTCGCGCGCGGCGAGCTGCACTGCATCGGCGCCACCACGCTGGACGAGTACCGCAAGTACGTCGAGAAGGACGCCGCGCTGGAGCGCCGCTTCCAGAAGGTGCTGGTCGACGAGCCCAGTGTCGAGGCGACGATCGCCATCCTGCGCGGCCTGCAGGAGAAGTACGAGGTCCACCACGGCGTCGAGATCACCGACCCGGCCATCGTCGCCGCGGCCGAGCTCTCGCACCGCTACATCACCGACCGCTTCCTGCCCGACAAGGCCATCGACCTGATCGACGAGGCCGCCGCCAAGATCAAGATCGAGATCGACTCCAAGCCCGAGGCGATGGACCGGCTCGACCGCCGCATGATCCAGCTCAAGATCGAGCGCGAGGCCGTGCGCAAGGAGACCGACGAAGGCTCGCAGCGCCGCTTCACGTTGATCGAGGAAGAGCTGCTCAAGCTCCAGCGCGAATACAACGACCTGGAGGAGATCTGGACCGCCGAGAAGGCGCAGGCCCAGGGCTCCGCGCATGTCAAGGAAGAGATCGACCGCATCAAGTTCCAGATCGAGGAACTCAAGCGCAAGGGCGACTTCAACAAGGTCGCCGAACTGCAGTACGGCAAGCTGCCCGAGCTGGAGAAGCGCCTGAGCGAAGCCCAGGCCAAGGAGGCCGGCAAGGCCAGGGACAAGTCCGTCCCGCAGCTGCTGCGCACCATGGTCGGCGCCGAGGAGATCGCGGAAGTCGTGGCGCGCGCCACCGGCATCCCGGTCGCCAAGCTGATGCAGGGCGAGCGCGACAAGCTGCTGCAGATGGAAGCGAAGCTGCATGAGCGCGTGGTCGGCCAGGACGACGCCATCGTCGCGGTGGCGGACGCGATCCGGCGTTCCCGCGCCGGGCTGTCCGATCCGAACCGGCCGCTGGGCAGCTTCCTGTTCCTGGGCCCCACCGGCGTGGGCAAGACCGAGCTGTGCAAGGCGCTGGCGGGCTTCCTGTTCGACAGCGAGGACCACATGATCCGCATCGACATGAGCGAGTTCATGGAGAAGCACTCGGTCAGCCGGCTCATCGGCGCGCCCCCCGGCTATGTCGGCTACGACGAGGGCGGCTACCTGACCGAGGCCGTGCGCCGCAAGCCCTACAGCGTGCTGCTGCTGGACGAGGTCGAGAAGGCGCATCCGGACGTGTTCAACGTGCTGCTGCAGGTGCTCGACGACGGCCGCCTGACCGATGGTCAGGGGCGCACCGTCGACTTCAAGAACTGCGTGGTCGTGATGACGTCCAACCTCGGCTCGCAGCACATCATGGCGCTGCAGGGCGAGCCGGAAGAAGTCATCCGCGACGCGGTGTGGGGCGAGGTCAAGGCGCATTTCCGGCCCGAGTTCCTCAACCGCATCGACGAGACGGTGATCTTCCATGCGCTGGGCGCGTCGCACATCAAGTCGATCGCGAAGATCCAGCTCAAGCAGCTCGAGCAGCGGCTCGAGAAGCTGGAGATGAAGCTCGACGTCAGCGACGAGGCGCTCAGCGAACTGGCCAAGGTCGGCTTCGATCCGGTCTTCGGCGCGCGGCCGCTCAAGCGCGCGATCCAGCAGCGCATCGAGAACCCGCTGTCCAAGCTGATCCTGCAGGGCCGCTTCGGCCCGAAGGACGTGATCCCGGTCGGCGTCGAGATGGCGCCGGGCGGCGAGCCCGGCGAGTTCAGCTTCGGACGCGTCGTTCACTGACCGCGTCGCCGTCCGGCGAGGCGTCCTCGCACGGACGCTTCGCCGGCCGCGCGACCGGCCCGCAGAGCGCGGCCGGCGGCCGCGCGGGGAGCCGGCAGGTGGTCCAGTCGTCGAGGATCACGCCCTCGTCATAGGCGGCGGCGATCTGCAGGTTCAGCAGCTGAAGCGCCGTCGACCACGGCAGCGTGCCGGCGCAGCGCGCGTCACCGGTCATCATCGACATCAGCGTCCCCAGCTGCAGGTTGATGAAACCGAGCGCCAGCATGACCGCGCGCAGCAAGGGCTCGTCGCCGGATTCGGGCGAAGACCAGCGCGTGTCCGTCCTGTTGCGCTGGCCCGCCTGCCACACGCCATCCCCGCGCTGGATCAGCTGCAGCGGCTCTGGCGCGCCCTGCCGGGAGGCCATGGCATTGCCGTACAGCATCAGGGACTGCGTCTGGGCATGCCGCGCCCGGATCGCCAGGCCCTGGGGCCATCCGAACATCTGCGGCAAGGCCCGCAACTGCAACGCGTCGCGGACCATCGTCGGCGGCCCGGCAGCGAGCAGCACCTCCGACGGCCTGCGCACCGGCACCGCCTGCGGCGGCGGATCGCCGGCTGCCTCGCAGGTGAGATCGATCAACGGCGCCGCCGCGGGCGGCGCGCCTGAGGGGGAGGCACCGGAGAACATGGCACGACGGTCGCCGCGGGGCGCCGTGAAGTGGCGGGGCGGCCTCAGTGGCCGCGTCGCATGCGCCGTTCCAGGCGCTCAGGTCCGCAGCTTCTCCAGCACTTCCGACCGGAACTCGCGCTGATAGAGCACGTAGACCACGCCCGCCGCGGCGAGCATCAGCGCCCAGGGCGAGAAGAACCATCCCACCACCGGAAACGCGAGGTAGTAGCCGCGCAGCCCGTCGTTGAACGCTTCCGCCGCCATGCCGACGACCGCGCCCGCGCGGTCGGCGAACTGCTCGCGCGCCTCGCTGCCGAGCTGCGTGAACTGGCTCGCCTCCGGCGCCGACGCCACCAGCAGCGCCCCGAAGGTGTACTGCCGCATGCTCCAGGTGAAGCGGAAGAAGGCGTAGACGAAGATGCCGGTCAGCAGCGCCAGCTTGAGGTCGAACACCAGCGTGCTGGTCTTCACCGTGAAGGGCAGCTCCAGCACCATCGCGCTGGTCTGCTCGCTGGCGCCCAGCGCGGCCAGCAGGCCGCCGATGATCAGGATGGTCGTGGAGGCGAAGAACGAGGGGCTGGACAGCAGTGCCTGGCTGACCGCGCCGTCCAGCACGCGCATCTCGCGGTAGGTCAGCTGCAGCATCCATTGCCGGCGCACGCGGTTGGTGATGGCGAGCAGCGAGCCGCGCTCCTCGGCATGCCGTTTGGAGAACTGCGCGTAGCCCACCCAGGTCAGGAAGTACAGGGCGAGCGCGAACCAGTCGAGCAGCGGCAGCGCGGAAAGCAAGGGGCGGAGCGTGGGCATCGCGCGAGTGTAGGGGCGCCGCGCGGCCCCTCGGCGCCCGCCGGGGGCGCGCCCGGGTCCTGCGGCCACAGCGACAGCAGTGTCGAGAGGTCCATCAGCGACGCCGCCACATGGGCGGTCAGGCCCTTGAGCACGGCGACGACGAACTGCACCTCCAAGGAGCGCCCCACCCAGGCGGGCAGCTCCAGGCCCGTGGACTGGCAGCTCAGGCACTCGAAGGCGCCGGTCTCCGGATCGAACCGGATGTCGATCACGCGGCGCGCGCTGGCAATGCGCCCGAAGGTGAGCGCCGCGCGCCGGCCCCGGCACAGGTCCGGTCCGCCGGCGACTCCGTGGACGCGGATGCAGTGGTCGGCGGGCCACTCGCCCAGGCCGACCAACTGGCCGCCCAGCGCCACCAGCGATCCGGTATCGGGGCAGGACACCGGGATGGGGGGCAGCGGCTGGACGAGGCACGGAAGGCGAACTGGCATCGCAAGACTCCACCCGGACGCCGGCCGGCCGCGAGATGTGGCCGACCGGTCCGGGAAGGGCGGCAGTGCCACCCGCCGGAAGCAGGGTTCCGGGGGACGCCCTCTGGGGGGAGTCAGACCGGCAGATCGAACACCAGCACCTCGGCATCCTGGCCGGCCTCGATCGTGAGGCGGTCCTCCTTGGCGAGCTGCAGCGCATCGCCGCTCGTGAGCGATTCGCCGTTGACGCGGACCTGCCCGCGCACCACATGCACGTAGCCCAGCCGATCGGCGGCGAGCGGCAGCTCGGCGCGTTCATCGCCGTTGAACAGTCCCGCGTACAGGCGCGCGTCCTGGTGGATCGAGACCGAGCCTTCCGCGCCATCGGGCGCGGCCACCAGGCGCAGGCGGCCGCGCTTGTCGGCCTCGGCGAAGTGCTTCTGCTCGTAGCCCGGCGTCACGCCCTGGCGGTCCGGCATGACCCAGATCTGCAGGAAGTGGGTCTCGCCGTCCTTCGAGTGGTTGAACTCGCTGTGCATCACGCCGGTGCCGGCGCTCATGCGCTGCACGTCGCCGGGACGGATCACGCCGGCGTTGGCGCCGCCGGGCTTGCCGTTGCCCATGCTGTCCTGGTGCGCCAGCTCGCCGCTGAGCACGTAGCTGATGATCTCCATGTCCCGGTGCCCGTGGGTGCCGAAGCCGGTGCCGCCGGCGATGCGGTCCTCGTTGATCACCCGCAGCGGGCCGAAGCCCATGCGGCGCGGGTTGTAGTAGTCCGCGAACGAGAAGCTGTGGAAGCTCTTCAGCCAGCCATGGTCCGCGTAACCGCGATCCGAGGACTTGATGACTTCACGCATTTGAATGCTCCTTGTCTGGCCCGTTCGGGCCCTGCTGTGTTGGCGATGGCTTCACTGTAGGCAAGCGGGCTTCTCCCGAGGGGGAGGGGTCTTGAAGCCACCGTTCAAATAAGATGAAGGGATGTCACAGCAAGACAAACGACGGGTGCTGACGCCCGAGGCGCTGGCCATGATGGACAGCATCGCCCGCAGCGGCAGCTTCGCCGCGGCGGCGCGGGAAATGGGCAAGGTGCCGTCGGCGCTGACCTACTCGGTGCGCCAGCTGGAGGACGCGCTGGACGTGCTGCTGTTCGACCGCAGTTCGCGCCAGGCGGTGCTCACCGCGGCGGGGCAGGAGCTGCTGACCGAGGGGCGGCGCCTGTTGCAAGAGATGGACGCGGTGGCGAACCGCGTCAAGCGCGTGGCCACCGGCTGGGAGAGCGAACTCACGATCGCCTTCGACGACGCGGTCGCGCGGCGCGCGATCTTCGATCTGATGGAGGCGTTCTACGAGCAGAAAGAGGACGGCAAGCCGCCGCCGACCCGGCTCAAGCTGCGCACCGAGGTGCTGTCGGGCACCTGGGAGGCGCTGATCTCCGGCCAGGCGGACCTGGCCATCGGCACCACCGCGCAGCCGCCCGGCAGTTCGGTGGTGTGCGAGGTGCTCGGGCCGATGGAAATGGTGTTCTGCGTGGCGCCGCATCACCCCTTGGCGGGGTTCGAGGGGGTGCTGACCTCGGCGGAGATCGCGCGCCATCGCATCGTGGCGGTGGCGGACACCGCGCGTCACCTGGCGCCGATGACGGTCGGCGTGGTGCCGGGGCAGGAGGTGCTGACCGTGCCGTCGATGGCGGTCAAGCTCGAGGCGATGCTGCGCGGACTGGGGGTGGGCTCGCTGCCCACGCCGATGGTGCGCCGGCATGTCGAAGCCGGCCGCCTGGTGATGAAGCAGACCTTCCAGGGCCGGCGCGTGTCGCCGATGCATTACGCCTGGCGCAACACCGGCCACCGGCCGGCCAAGGCGCTGGCCTGGTGGCTGGATCGCCTCAAGAGCGAGGCCACGCGGCGCTCGCTGCTGGAGCAGCACGAGGGCCTGCTGCTGTGAGCCAGCGGCGCTACGCCGGGCGCTTCGCGCCATCGCCGACGGGCCCGTTGCACGAGGGCTCGCTGGTCGCGGCGCTGGCGAGCTGGCTGGATGCGCGCGCGCATGACGGACGCTGGCTGATCCGGATCGAGGACGTGGATGGGCCGCGCTGTCCGCCCGGCGCAGATGCCGTCGTGTTGTCGCAGCTGGCGCAGGTGCGGCTGCTGCCGGATGAGCCGCCGGTGTGGCAGTCCAGCCGGGACGCGGCCTACCAGGAGGCGCTGGACCGGCTGGTCCGCGCGGGGTGGGCGTATCCCTGCGGGTGCTCGCGCAAGGACATCACCGAGGCGATCGCGGCGCGCGGCCAGCACAAGGCGCGCCATGGGGAACTCGTCTATCCCGGCACCTGCCGGCATGGCCTGAACGGCAAGCCCGCGCGCGCCTGGCGGCTCAGGAGCACCGCGGCGATCGACGTCGAAGCGCCCCTGCGCATCGGCTGGGTGGATCGGAGGCTGGGCGCGCAGTCGCAGGACCTCACGGCGGAGGTCGGGGACTTCGTGCTCAAGCGGGCGGACGGGCTGTGGGCGTATCAACTGGCGGTGGTCGTCGACGATGGCTGGCAGCGCATCACGGACGTCGTCCGCGGCGAGGATCTGGCCGACAACACGCCGCGGCAGATCCGCCTCCAGCAGCTGCTCGGGCTGCCGGTGCCGCGTCACTTGCACACGCCGCTGGTGCTGGGCGGGAATGGCGAGAAGCTCTCCAAACAGAACGGCGCGCTGGCGCTGGACCTGCGGGATCCGCTCGCGGCGTTGAAGCGGGCGGCGGAGCGGCTCGGACTGCCGGCGATCGAGGGGGCGACGCTCTCCGACTGGCTGGCGCACGCCGTGCGGGCGTGGAGCGCACAGCTGCGTGCGCGATAGGGCCTTCGGCGGCTGGCATGATCGCGGTTTTCGCTTTTGAGGACCTCCCACCATGCAAACGACTGCCAGCGGCCTGCAATTCGACGACACCACGCCGGGCACCGGCGCCACCGCCCAGGCCGGCCAGGACGTGAAGGTCCATTACACCGGCTGGCTGTTCAAGGACGGCCAGAAGGGGGCCAAGTTCGACTCGTCCAAGGATCGCGGCGAGCCGTTCGAGTTCGAACTCGATGGCGGCATGGTCATCAAGGGCTGGGATGAAGGCGTGCAGGGGATGCAGGTCGGCGGCACGCGCGTGCTGGTAATCCCGCCGCAGCTGGGCTACGGCGCCCGCGGCGCCGGCGGCGTGATTCCTCCGAACGCCACGCTGATGTTCGAAGTGGAGCTGCTGGGCGTGTCCGGCGGCTCCGAGCCGCTGACGCTCGGGAACCTGGCCAAGACGGCCTCCGGACTGCAGTTCGAGGACGTCACGGAAGGCGAGGGCGCCATCGCGGAGGCCGGCAAGCGCGTGACGGTGCACTACACCGGCTGGCTCTACAAGGACGGGCAGCGCGGACGCAAGTTCGATTCGTCCAAGGACCGGCGCGATCCGTTCCGCTTCCACCTCGGCGCCGGTGAAGTCATCAAGGGCTGGGATGAAGGCGTGCAGGGCATGAAGGTCGGCGGCACACGCTTCCTGGTCATTCCGTCGGAACTGGGCTATGGCGCGTACGGCGCCGGCGGCGTCATTCCGCCGCACGCGACGCTGCTGTTCGAAGTGGAACTGCTGGCGGTCTGAGGGCGCGGTGCTGGACGAGCCGTCCGCGGACGACGAGGCGCGCGCGATCCGGCTGCTGTCCACCATGGTCGGGGGCCTGGTGCTGGCCCGCGCCTGCGTGGACGCGGCGCCGGCGCTTTCGGACCGGATCCTCAGGACGTCGCTCGAGACGTCGACGACGGCAGCCTGAGCACGCCCACCGCCAGCGCGGTGCCCAGCAGCACGACCAGGCAGCCCAGCGCCATGCCGGTGCTGAGCGTCTCGCCCAGGAAGATCCAGCCCCACAGCAGGCCGAAGACCGGGATCAGGAAGGTCACCGAGATGGTGTTGGTCGGGCCGACGCGCTTCATCAGGCGGAAGAACAGGATGTAGGCGACGCCGGTGCACAGCAGCGCCAGCAGCGCGACCGCGCCCCAGGCAGGGCCGCTGGGCATCGCGGCCGGGCGCAGCGTCCACGCGGGCAGCGCCAGCAGCAGCGCGGCGGCGAACTGGCTGCCGGTGGCCACGGCCAGCGGGCTGGCGCCGGTCAGATAGCGCTTGGTGGCGTTGGCGGCGACGCCGTAGCTCAGCGCCGCGATCAGGCAGGCCACGATCGCGAAGCCGCTGCCGCCGGGCTTGAAGGACGCCTTGTCCCAGGCCAGCAGCACCACGCCGCCGAAGCCCAGCGCCAGGCCCAGCAGCCGCGAACCGTCCAGCCGCTGTCCGAACCAGGCCCAGGCCACCAGCGCGCCCCACATCGGCGTCGTCGCGTTGAGGATGCTCGACAGGCCGGCGTTGATCGACAGCGCGGCGAAGCTGAACAGCGCGAACGGGAAGGCGCTGTTGAGCACGCCCACCAGCAGCAGACCCTTCCAGTGGGTGCGCAGATCGCCGAGGCCTTCGCGCAGGCCCAGCAGCGGGATCAGGAACAGCGAGGCGCCAGCCACGCGCACCGCGGCGGTCGCGACGGCGCCGAACTCCGGCGCCGCCAGCCGCATGAACAGGAAGGACGCGCCCCAGATGGCGGCCAGGACGAGGAGTTCGATCAGATCGCTTCGTTTCACGCGGGCACCCTTGGCTTGTGGTTCCGGCGCGGGGCCGGCTTCTTGGACGGGGAGGGGCGAAGCGTAGCGGGCAAACCGCCCTCGATTGTCAGTAGGGCCTCCTTGCGGTGCAGTCCGCCGGCGTAGCCGGTCAGGCTGCCGTCCGCGCCGAGCACGCGGTGGCACGGGATCAGCACCGAGACCGGATTGCGCCCCACGGCCGCCGCGACGGCGCGGACCGCGTCCGGACGGCCCAGCCGCGCGGCCAGCTCGCCATAGGTGACGGTCTGGCCGGCGGGGATGGCCAGCAGCGCCTGCCACACGGCCTGCTGGAACGCGGTGCCGGCCGGCGACATCGGCGGCAGCGCGCCGCCAGCACGGCCCGCGAAGTAGGCCTGCACGGCCGCGACAGTGGCGCCGAGCAGCGGATCGCCGTCGGCACGGGGCGCGTCCAGCGCGCCGGGGTGGTACTTCTGGTCCTCGAACCACAGGCCCGACAGGCCCTGGGCGTTGCGGGCCACCAGCAGCCGGCCCAGCGGCGTGTCGGTGTCCGTCCAGGCGGTGTGGCGTGCGGCATGAGCGGTCTTCATGGCGAGTTTCCTTTGCGGGGTTTGAGCGCGGCGTCGCGCCAAAGTTGCAACACGGCGTAGCTGCGGTAAGGGGCGAAAGGCTCGGCGGCGGCGATCAGCTCGCGCGGGCGCAGCGGGCCGCCGGCGCGCTGTTCCAGGCACTGCTTGAGCACCACGTCGCCGGGCAGCCAGGCATCGGGCCAGCTCCAGCCACGCATCAGCATGTAGTGCGCCGTCCAGGGGCCGAGGCCGGGCAGGGCGGCCAGTTCGGCGATGGCGGCCTCGACCGTGCCGCGGCCCTGCGCGAAGGCCAGCACCGGCCATTGGCGCGCGAGGTGGATCAGCGCCTCGGCGCGGCGGGCGGGCATGCCCAGCGGCGCGATGTCGTCGACCGTCGCGGCGGCCAGCGTCGCGGGCGCGGGGAAGACATGCGTGACGCCGGGCGGAGCGCCGGAGCCCTCGGGCAGCGGCTCGCCGAACTTCGCGATCAGCCGCGTGGCCAGCGTGCGGGCCGCCGCGACCGTCACCTGCTGGCCGAGCACCGCCCGGATCGCCAGCTCGAAGCGGTCCAGCGAGCCGGGCAGCCGCAGCCCTTCGGCGGCGCGGCCGAGCGTCTCGCCCAGCGCCGCGGCGATGGCCTGCGGATCGGCGTCCAGGTCCAGCCAGCGGCGCAGGCGCGGCATCAGCGGCGCGATCGCGGGCCACAGCGACGGGCTGAGCGAGAGCCGCGCCTGCGGGCGCTCCGCGCCGTCCGGGCTGAGCCGCAGCGACAGCCAGCCCAGCAGATCCGGCTGGCCCGGGCGGACCAGGCGAACGCTGCGCGACAGGCTCATCCGCTCGACGTCGACCAGCTCCACGCCCGGCACCGCGCGCGCGGCCAGGAAGCTCAGCAGCGCCGTGCCCAGCAGCGGCGGACGCAGGTCCAGGCGCAGCTCGGCCGTCTCCGGCGCGGGATCGGCGCTGTCGGCCTCGGCGCCGCCCTTGCGCAGCGCGGTCGGGCTCAGGCGGTAATGCTCCTGGAAGGCGGCGTTGAAGCGGCGCAGGCTGGAGAAGCCCGCGGCCAGCGCGACCTCGGCCACCGGCAGCCGGGTGTCGGTCAGCAACTGCTTGGCCAGCAGCAGGCGGCGCGTCTGCAGGTACTGCAGCGGCGCCACACCGTGCACGGCGGTGAAGACGCGGCGCACGTGGCGTTCGCTCACGCCCAGGTGCGCCGCCAGCGCCGGCAGCGAGGCGTCCTCCGGGGCGCAGTCGTCGAGCCAGCGCGCGGCCTCGCGGGCCAGCACTTCGGCGGCGTCCATGGTGCTCCAGGGGCGCGACGCGGGCGCCAGTTCGGGCCGGCACTTCAGGCAGGGGCGGAAGCGCGCGGCCTCGGCCAGCGTGGCGCTGGGGAAGAAGCGGCAGTTCTCGCGCCGCGGCGTGCGCACCCGGCAGATCGGCCGGCAGTACACCCCGGTGGAGGTCACGCCGACGAACCATTGCCCGTCGAAGCGCGCATCCCGCGCCAGCAGGGCGGGATAGCAGTGGTCGGGGTCCAGAAGGAAGTCCATGAACCGCATGATAGGAGCCGGTCCGCGCCGCTTCTGGCCGTTTTCGGACATGTCCCTGCGCGCCTTCCGGCCGCGCCCTGGTCCGCCGTTTGCCTGCGTGCACCGGGTTACACGGAGGCCTCAAAGGGCCTGCCTACAATGCGCCCCAGTTTTGAACCATCACCCATTCCTGCAAGGACGCACATGCAAGTTCACGCATCCATCTTCAAGGCTTACGACATCCGCGGTGTGGTCGGTACGACGCTGGACGAGGCCCTGGCCGAGCACCTGGGCAAGGCCTTCGGCACCGAGGCGATCGCGGCCGGCGAGAAGGCCGTGGCCGTGGGCCGCGATGGCCGCCTGTCGGGTCCGTCACTGGTGGATGCGCTGATCCGTGGGCTGAAGTCGACCGGCCTGGACGTGGTGGACATCGGCGCCGTCACGACGCCGATGCTGTATTACGTCGCCGCCACGCGCGGCGAGCATGGCTGCAACTCCGGCATCCAGGTCACCGGCAGCCACAACCCCAAGGACTACAACGGCTTCAAGATGGTCCTGAAGGGCGCCGCCGTCTACGGCGAGCAGATCCAGGGCCTGAAGCGCCGCATCGAGGCCGAGGATTACGCCACCGGCCAGGGCCGCGTCGCGAAGATGGACATCACGGCCGAGTACACCCACCGCATCGTCAGCGACGCCAAGCTGGCCCGCCCGATGAAGATCGTGGTCGACAGCGGCAACGGCATCCCCGGCGCGACCGCGCCGGCCATCCTGCGCGCGCTGGGCTGCGAGGTGGTGGACATCTTCTCCAAGGTCGATGGCGACTTCCCCAACCACCATCCGGATCCCTCGCGTCCCGAGAACCTCGAGGACCTCAGGCGCATCGTCCACGCGACCGATGCGGAGCTGGGCCTGGCCTTCGACGGCGACGGCGACCGCCTGGGCATCGTGACCAAGGACGGCACGATGATCATGCCGGACCGCCAGATCATGCTGATCGCGGCCGACATCCTCAAGCGGCTGCCGGGCTCGGAGATCATCTTCGACGTCAAGTGCACGCAACGCCTGGCCCCGTGGATCCGCGAGCACGGCGGCAAGCCGCTGATGTGGATGACGGGCCACTCGCTGGCCAAGGCCAAGCTGAAGGAGACCGGGGCGCCGCTGGCGGGCGAGCTCTCGGGCCACATCTTCTTCGCCGAGCGCTGGTACGGCTTCGATGACGCGATGTACACCGCGGCGCGCATGCTGGAGATCCTGTCGCGCAGCGACGACCCGAGCAAGGTCCTGAACGACCTGCCCAACAGCGTCAACACGCCGGAGCTGAACGTCCCCTGCAAGGAAGGCGAGCACCACGAGGTGGTGGCCAAGCTCAAGGAGATCGCCGAGTTCCCGAACGCCAAGGAGATCATCACGATCGACGGCATCCGCGTGGAATACGACGACGGCTTCGGCCTGGTGCGCGCGTCCAACACGACGCCGGTGCTGGTGCTGCGCTTCGAGGGCCACACGCAGGAGGCGCTGGAGCGCATCCAGAAGGAAGTGCTGGCCCAGCTGGCGCGCGTGAAGCCGGACATCACCTTCACGTCCGGCCATTGAGCCGCGTGCCGATCCGTTCGATCCGTTGAGCGCCGACTCGTTCAAGGAGCGCCTGGCGCGCGGCGTCTTCAGCACGGTGCTGAGGCTGGCGACGCCGGCCTACCTGCTGCGGCTGTTCCTGCGCGGACGCCAGGAGCCGCTGTACCAGGCGCACCCGGCGGAGCGCTTCGGTTTCGGCGCGGCGATCGAGCCGGGCTCGATCTGGGTGCATGCGGTCTCGCTGGGCGAGACGCGGGCGGCGGCGGCGCTCATCGAGCGCCTGCGCCACGACCGTCCCGGCATGCGGCTGCTGCTCACGCACACGACCGCGACCGGCCGCGAGGCCGGCCGCGCGCTGCTGCGCGAGGGCGACACGCAGCGCTGGCTGCCCGTCGACACGCCGGGGGCGGTGCGGCGTTTCCTCAAGCGCACGCGGCCGGCGGTCGGGGTGCTGATGGAGACCGAGATCTGGCCCAACGTGCAGCATCAGGCGCGCAAGGCGGGGGTGCCGATGGTGCTGGCGAACGCGCGTCTGTCCGCGCGCAGCCTGCGCCGCGGCGAGCGCTTCAAGGCGCTGCTCGCGCCGGCGGCGCGCACGCTGCGGCTGGCGCTCGCGCAGACGCAGGCCGATGCCGAGCGGCTGCGCCAGGCCGGCGTGCCCGACGTGCGGGTCTGCGGCAACCTCAAGTTCGATCTCCAGCCCGATGAGGCCCAACTGACGCGCGGCCGGGCCTGGCGCGCCGGGCTGAACCGGCCGGTGGTGATGCTGGCGGTCTCGCGCGAAGGCGAGGAGGCCGCGATGCTGGCCGCGTGGAAGGACGCGGCGGCGGCGAGGGCGCGGGCCGGCTCGCCGCTGCTGCTCATCGTGCCCAGGCATCCGCAGCGCTTCGACGAGATCGCGGCCCTGGTCGGCGACGCGGGGCTGACGCTCGCGCGCCGCAGCGCCTTCGGCACCAGCGCGATCGCGACGCCGCCCTTGAGCGCGGGCGTGGCGGACGTGTGGCTGGGCGACTCGATGCGCGAGATGGCGCTGTACTACGGCCTGGCCGATGTCGCGCTGCTAGGGGGCAGCTTCGAGAAGCTCGGCGGGCAGAACCTGATCGAGACGGCCGCCTGCGGCGTGCCGCTGTTCATGGGCCCGCACACCTTCAACTTCGCCGAGGCGGCGGAGCTCTCGCTGCAGGCGGGCGCAGCGCGCCGCGTCGAGACGCTGCCGCAAGCGCTGGATGAAGCGCTGGGGCTGCTCACGAAGCCCGAGGAGCGCGCGTCGATGGCGGCCGCCGCGACGGCCTTCGCGGCCGCGCACCGCGGGGCGGCGGCGCGGATGGCGGCGGCCATCCTGGCGCTCACTGGTTACTCGTCGACCTGACCTCACCGAGGGTGGTGACGCCCTGCAGCACCTTGGCGATGCCGTCCTGGCGCAGCGTGCGCATGCCCTCGGCCATCGCCAGATGCATCAGCTCCTCGGCCCGGCCGCCGGTCTGGATGAGTCGGCGGATCGGCCGCGAGACGGTCAGCAGCTCATGCAGCCCCGCGCGGCCCTTGAACCCCGTGTGATCGCACTTGTCGCAGCCGGGCGAGTGGTAGTGCAGCAGGTTGGGCTGCCCATAGGCGCCTTTCCATTCGGCCAGCACCGACTCGCGCGACGGCCGGTTCTCGGCCGAGAACACGTGCAGGTAGTCGTCCAGCAGCTCGTTGAGCGTCGCCTCGGGCATGGGCTCCGCCGTCCGGCATGACGAGCAGATCCGCCGCACCAGGCGCTGCGCCAGCACCGCCAGCAGCGAGTCCGCGAAGTTGAACGGGTCCATGCCCATGTCCAGCAGCCGCGTCACCGTCTCCGGCGCGCTGTTGGTGTGCAGCGTCGACAGCACCAGGTGACCGGTCAGCGAGGCTTCGACCGCGATCTCGGCGGTCTCCTCGTCGCGGATCTCGCCCACCATGATCACGTCCGGGTCCGCCCGCAGGAAGGCGCGCAGCGCCTTCGCGAAGGTCCAGTCGATCTTCGGATTGACCTGCACCTGCCGCAGCCCCGCCTGCGTGATTTCGACCGGGTCCTCGGCCGTCCAGATCTTGCGCTCCGGCGTGTTGATGTTGGCCAGCACCGAGTGCAGCGTCGTCGTCTTGCCCGAGCCCGTCGGCCCCACGCACAGCACCATGCCGTACGGCCGCTCCGAGGCCGCCTTCAACTCGCGCAGATTGCGCTCCGAGAACCCCAGCTTCTCCATCGGGATCGGCTTGGCCGAGGCCAGGATCCGCATC
Organism: Roseateles sp.; assembly: GCF_039595595.1. GTDB lineage: Bacteria > Pseudomonadota > Gammaproteobacteria > Burkholderiales > Burkholderiaceae_C > Roseateles. The sequence goes on from NZ_JBCNLG010000024.1 coordinate 57,901, forward strand.
ACCACGTCCTCCAGCCCGTTGCTCGTGGGGATGGTCGCGACGCGCAGCTCGATCTTGTGGCGCTCCGAGAACTTGGCGAAATTGATCTTGCCGTCCTGCGGCTTGCGGCGCTCGGAGATGTCGAGGTCGCACATGATCTTGATGCGCGCGATCATCGCGCTCCGATAGGTGTGCGGCAGCTCCAGATGGGGCTGCAGCACGCCATCCTTGCGGAAGCGGATCTTGACCTTCTCCTTGCCCGGATAGGTCTCGATGTGGATGTCCGACACGTTCTGGTTGTGCGCGTCGATGATCATCGTGTTGATCAGCCGGACCAGCGAGTTGTCGCTCTGCTCGATCTGGCGTTCCTTCTCCTCCTCGCGCGCCGCCTCGCGCGCGACCTGCTCCTGGCCCTCGCGCTCCAGCGTCTCGATCAGCTTGTCGGAGCTGTCGAGCTCGAAATCCATCGTCAGCGCCGGCAGCCCGGTGGCCAGCGCCGGCTGCCCGCCGAAGCGCTCGTACGAGGTCGGGATCGCGAAGGCCAGCGAGCCCAGCCGCGACAGCGCCGGCACGACCTTGAGCTGGGTGATGAACTCGACCTCGTCGATGCAGTCGCGCCGCGTCGGGTCCTCCATCGCCACGATCAGACGGCCGTCGCGCAGCACCAGCGGCAGCACCTCCAGCCGCTTGGCCACCGAGAACGGCAGCTTGCGCACCGCATCCGGCTCGATCGCGAAGTTGTCGGCGTCCACCAGCGGATAGCCCATCTTGCGCGCGAGCGCGGACTGCAGCTGCGCCCGCGTCACGATGCCCTTGCGCACCAGCAGCTCGCCCAGCGGCACCGAACGGTCCTGCTTCTGCTGCGCCAGCGCCTCGTCCAGCTGCGCCTGCGTCACCAGCTCCAGCGCCAGCAGCGCCTCGCCAATGCGCACCATCGGCATCTTGGCCTGCTGCTCGATCGCGATCATCAGCTGCTCGGCCGACACGATGTGCTGCGCCACGAGGATGTCGCCGACACGGCGGTCACGCAGCTCGCGCTGCTCATCGGCGGCGTCGTCGACCTGCGCCTGCGTCACCACCTGCTGGCGCACCAGCAGGTCGCCGATGCGCTCGCCGACCTCGAAGCTCACCAGCACCTCGCGCGGCACGAACATGCAGCGCACCCAGTCGCTGGTGTCGCTGACCGGCGGGAACAGGAACAGGCCCAGGTCGGTCTCGTGATGGCCGATGGTCGTGCCCTTCTGCTCCTCGCCGCCCTGGTAGACCAGCTTGAACTCGCTGCGCGGACGCTGGTCCAGCGACAGCGGATCGTTGGCGGTGGCGGGGTCGCGCGGCGGGACCTCGACGGCGTGCAGCAGCTTGAGCGCCTTGAACTGCGAGAACTTCAGCGGCATCGCATTGCGCGCCGGCGGCACCACCACCTGCGCCAGGCGCTCCGACGGCACCATCAGGATCACCTTGCCGACCGTGCGGCTGCCGTTCAGGCCGAGGATCTCGCAGGCCTGGGGCTCGCGTTGCGGGCGAGGGCGGGGATAGGCGGCGAACGGCGGCGTGGGCCACTCGAACGGCGGTGCCGCTTCAGCCGGGGCGGATCCCGGCTGGGCAAGGGACCATTGCAGCGGCACGGACGGGTCGGTCATCTGGCGGTCTCCGCGGGGAAGGCTGTCTCTGAAAGTTTCAAGCCGGGAGGGTAACCCGTTTGAGATGGGTCAACTACCCGAATAAGCAGGTGGCGTGCCTGCCGCCGTAGACTCGCCGCCATGAAGAACGTGCTGCTCACCGGCTTCGAGCCCTTTGGCGGGGAATCCGTCAATCCGTCCTGGGAACTGGCGCGGGCGCTCAACGGCGAGGTGATCGCCGGCCTGCGGGTGGTGTCGGTGCAACTGCCTTGCGTGTTCGGCGAGGCGCTGTCGCGATTGGACGAGGCGCTGGCCCGGGTGAAGCCCGCGGTGGTGCTGGCGATCGGGCAGGCGGGCGGGCGCTGCGACCTGTCGCTCGAGCGCGTGGCGATCAACGTCGACGACGCGCGCATCCCGGACAACGCCGGTGCCCAGCCCATCGACGAGCCGGTCGTGCCGGACGGGCCGGCCGCCTATTTCTCGACGCTCCCGATCAAGGCGATCGTCGCGGGGCTGCGGGAGGCGGGTTTTCCGGCGTCGGTGTCGCAGACAGCGGGCACCTTCGTCTGCAATCACCTGTTCTACGGCCTGCAGCATCGGCTGGACGGACGCGGCGTGCGCAGCGGCTTCATGCACATCCCCTATCTGCCGGAACAGGCCGCACGCCATCCCGGCGCGCCCAGCCTGCCGCTGCCAACGCTGGTCGCCGCGATGCGCGTGGCCGTCGAACTGGCGGTGACGGCCGAGGAGGCCCGCATCGGCGGCGGGCAGCTCGACTGAGCGGCCGGCTCAGGCGGAATGCTCGACCTGACCGGCGAGGGCCAGGAGTTGCCTCGCGTGCGCGGCGATCTCCTGCGCCAGCGCATCCGGTTCGAGGATGCGGAACGCGAAGGGCAGGGCGGCGAATGACAGCGCCATCCAGGGCAGCTCATCGGCCTGGCAGCGCAGCAGCACGCCGTCCTCCTGCTGCTCCAGGCTGCTGATCGCCGCCAGCGGCTGCCGGGTGAGCGCTTCCAGCGGCGCCCGCACCAGCGCGCGTACCGAGTAGGCGCGCGGCATCTCGACGAGCGAGGCGTTCAGGTGCGCCAGCACGTCGAAGCCCTCCGGGCGGCCGAAGCTCTGCGGCAGCGGATCGACCGACTCGATCCGGTCCAGCCGGAACGAGCGCAGCGCGCGCCGCAGCCCGCAATGGCCCACCGCATACCAGCGTCCGCCGCGGTATCCCAGTCCGTAGGGATCGAACGGCCGCTCGCTGAGCCGGCCTTGCATGTCCCGGTAGCGCATCGCCACGCGCTGCTGCGCCAGGGCCGCGGCGCCCAGCGTCGACAGCGCCGCCGGATTCGCCGGCACGGCCGGCTGCAGATCGAGGGCGACGCGCTCGGCGATGCCGCGCTGACGCTGCTTGAGCGCCGCCGGCAGCACGCGTTCGAGCTTGGCCTGGGCGCTGGCGACGGCCGGCGCGGTGTCGGCCAGCCCCAGTTGCCGCGCGGCGAGCAGCCCCAGCCCGAGGGCGAGCGCCTCGTCCTCGCTGAACATCAGCGGCGGCAGCCGGAAGCCGGCCGCCAGGCGGTAGCCGCCGAAGCGGCCGCGCTCGCGGTCGACCGGAATGCCCAGCGCCTCCAGCGCCGCGATGTAGCGCCGCACGGTGCGGCGCTCGACCTGCAGCTCGGCCGCGATCGCGGCGCCATCGAGCTGGCCGCGCGACTGCAGCAGTTCGAGCAAGGCCAGGATCCGGGAGGCTGGAAGCGACATGCGGGCGAGTCTACGGCGGCCGCGTTCGATATAGGGCGGAATCCGTCCTATATCGGTCCTACGCTGCGAGCCATTGCGCGCCACACGCCGCGCTTTTCATTTCGCTTCACACGCAACTCCGGCGCCAACGCCGCGCCGAACCAGGAGACCCCCGAATGACGCCCGCCGATCTGACCCTCTACTTCGCCCTGGTGCTGGGCATCGTGCTGATTCCCGGCATGGACATGGCCTTCGTGGTCGGCCACAGCCTGACCGGCGGGATGCGCGCGGGACTGGCGGCGCTCGCCGGCATCGTCGCGGGCGCGTTCTGCCACCTCACGATGGGAGCGATGGGACTGGCGCTGCTGCTCAAGGCCTTGCCTGGCGCGTTCACCGCCATGCTCATGGCGGGCGCGGCCTACCTGGCCTGGCTCGGCTGGGGACTGATGCGGGTCCAGCCTTGCGCCAGCCCGCAGCAGCACTCCACCGGCGGCTCACGGGCGCGCTCCGCGCTCTTTGGCGCGATGCTGACCAACCTGCTCAATCCGAAGGCTTATCTCTTCAGCCTCGCGGTGCTGCCGCAGTTCGTCCATCCGGAACGCGGCGGCCTCGCGCTTCAGCTCGGCCTGATCGGACTGGTCACGGCGGGCACGCAGATCGGCGTCTATGGCGGACTCGCCTGGCTGGCCGCTGGCGGGCGGCGCCGCCTCCAGGGCACGGACGCCGCTGCCCTGCGCCGGCAGCGGCTGCTGCTGCGCGGGGTCGGGCTGCTGCTGTGGGCGACGGCGCTCTACACCGCCTGGCAGGCCTGGGCGCAGTCGGCGTCGCCGCTGGGATGAAAGAGGGCGGGAGGGGCGGCCGCGGGCGAGGCAGCGATGGCATGTCCAAGGCGTTCGGTGGTTCTCGGTCGCGTCGCGTACGCCTTGACCGATGTCAATGATGGGGCGGCTCCCAGCGCGCGAGTGAGGCAGGTGACCCAACTGAGGGCCGGCGCTGGGCGGACACGGTCGCGGGACCGGTCGCCGGGCGCCCTTTCTTTCCCCTTGCGGGCGAGGCCCCGCGCATCGGAGTTGCTCATGTCCACTCGTCCCATCGTCCTGGCCGCGCTGACGGCCGCCCTGTCGGCGGGCACTGCCGCCACCGCCCATGCCGCCGATGGCAAGGCCAAGGAAAAGTGCTACGGCATCGCCAAGGCAGGTCAGAACGACTGTGCCGATCTGTCAGGCCTGCATGGCTGCGCCGGCGCGGCGCGCTTCGACCACGATCCCGAGGAATGGAAGTACGTTCCGCAGGGCACCTGTCATGCGGCGGGCGGGAAGACCGCGGAGGAGGCGCGCGCCGCCAAGGCCGCCAAGGCGCCTCGATGAGGGCCGGCGCCACCTTGTGGCCGGTGGCGGTGGGCGTCGGCTGGCGCCAGCCCCATTACCGGGAGGTGATGGCCACCGGCGCCCCGGGGATCGATTTCCTGGAAGTCCACACCGAGAACTTCCTCGCGCCCGGCGGCGCCACGCGGCAACTGCTGCGGGACGCCGCGCTCAAGTTCCCGCTCAGCCTGCATGGCGTGGGCATGAGCCTGGGATCCGCCGCCGGCGTCGACCTGGGCCACCTGAAGCGGGTTCGCGCGCTGGTCGATGAGGTCCGCCCCGGCCTGGTGTCCGAACATGCCGGATTCAGCCGCGTGCAGCGCGCCGCTGGCATGGCGCATGCGCATGAGCTGCTGCCCGTGCCGTTCAGCGAGCGAGGCCTGGCGCTGCTGGCCACGCAGGTGGACACGGCGCAGCAGGCGCTGGGCCGGCAGATCCTGATCGAGAACCTCAGCGCCTATGTCGCTTGGGAGGAAGACACGATCCGCGAGCCCGAGTTCTTCAACCGGCTGGCCGCCGCGACCGGCTGCGGTCTGCTGCTCGATCTCAACAACCTGCACGTGAATGCGCTCAACCGCGGGCTGGACGACGACGCGGCGGTGCGCGACTGCGCCGCCTGGCTGGACGACATCGACGCCGGCGCGGTCGGGCAATACCACCTGGCCGGGCATGCGCAGGTGGAAGGCATGGTCCTGGACCACCACGGCGGCCGCGTCGCCGAGGCGACCTGGTCGATCTACCGTCATGCGCTCGGGCGCATCGGGGCCCGCCCCACGCTGATCGAGTGGGACGCGGAGCCGCCGCAACTGGCCACGCTGGGCGAGGAAGCCGCTCGCGCGCGGCGCGAGCAGGGCGCCTTCGAGCGCGAGCTGATCGCGCCGCCGCCCGCCCGGCCGGCGCCACGATCGCCGTCGCGCCGGCGGCAGACGCAGGAGGCCGGTCATGCGGCGCCTTGAATGCGATGACGATGCGCGCCAGGCGCTCCTGGCGCTGCAGGCTGGCGTGGTGGACGCGCTGCTCGCGCCGCCGGGGCAGCCCCCTTCGCAATGGGCACCGGAAGGCCTGAAGGCCTTGCCCGGCATCCGGGGCGCGCTGCCTCAGGCGCTGGGGACGTATCGCGGTCATGCCCGCGCGCTGTCGCAACGCGCGCTCCGCTCGATCTACCCCCGGCTGCGCGAGCGCATGGAGGCCGGCGCGCCCGGCAGCTTCGCGGCGATCGCCTGGTCCTGCTGGCGGCATCATGCGCCGGTCCAGGGCGATCTCGGCGACTGGGGGCAGGCCTTGATCGGCCAGCTCGCCGAAGCGCAAGCCGATGGCCTGCCGCCGGCCTGGACGGCGCTGGCGCGCCTCGAATGGGCGCTGCATCGCGTGGAGCGGATCGCCGATCCGGTGCAGGACCTGGGCTCCCTCGCGCTGCTGGGCCGGCTGCCGGCCGCGGCGGTGCGGCTGGTGCTGGCGGACCATGTCGACCTGCACCGCGGCGACGACGCCGCGATGCGCGAACTCCTGGACCTGCCGCCCGAATGCTTCGGCACCGGTCCGCGCGAAGCCGTGATCGTCTGGCGCGACGGCTGGCGCGGTCAATGGGCGGCGCTGGACGCGTCGGTGCTGGGCTGGTGCGAGGCGCTGCGCGAGGGGGCCGACCTGGAGCGCGCGCTGCAGGACGCCGGCCCGGCGTTCGACTTCAGCGCCTGGCTGCCGGCGGCCGTGGCGCGCGGCTGGCTGGCGCGGGTCGAGACCCTCTAGAGCCCGCCGGAACCCTCCGGACAAGGCCGCGGGCGCCCGCCGCGGCGGCGCCTCACTCTCTGGGCCGGAAGGTGATGATCATCACCTGCGGCACCCGGCCGTCGGTGTCGGGCGGGAACTTCTCGGTCTTGTCCAGCGCCCGCAGCACGGCGTTGTCGAAGTCGGGCAGGCCGCTGGACTTGACGACCCGGCGCGCGATGATCGTGCCGTCCGGCGCGGCGCGCACCTCGACCTCGGCTTCCGGATTCGACGGACCGCCCGGATCGCTGTAGATGATGTTGGGCCGCACGCGCGCCTTGATCCGGCCCGCGTAGTTGGCCGAGGGTCCCGAGCTCTTGAGCGCCGAACCCGTCGAGGTCGGACCGCCGCTGGCCCCGGCCATGCCCTGGATGCGCCGCAGGTTCTCCTGGCGCTGCGCTTCGGCGCGGGCCTCGGACTCCTTGCGGGCCTTCTCGGCCTTGGCCTTGTCCGCCTTCTCCTTGGCGTCGTCCTTCCTGGCCTGTTCTTCCTTGGCCTTGCGGTCGCGTTCCTTCTGCTCGGCCTCTTCCTTCTTGCGCAGCTGTTCCTGCTTGCGCTTCTCGTCGGCCTCGCGCTGCTCCTGCTCTTCCTTCTGCTTGCGCTCCTTGGCCTTGGCGATCGCGATGTCGGCGTCGCGCTGGGCCTGGACCTCCTGCGGCGTGGGCTGCTGGGGTTTGGGGGGCTCGGGCTGGGGTTTCGGGGGCTCCGGCTGAGGCTGGGCCGGCAACTGCTCCTTGGGCGCGGCGGCCTGGGGCACGGCGGACCAGAGTTCGGCTTCCAGCGCCGGCACCGGCGTCGAGCGCCAGCTCACGCCGAAGCTCAGCGCCACCACCAGCAGCACGTGCGCGACGACCGCCAGGCTGAAGCCGCGGCCCAGGCCGGGCGCGGGCGGCGGCCGCAGCGGGTCGCGGTCGGGGTGGAAGCGGGAGGCCAGGCCCATGGCGGGATTCGCGGCGTTGCTCATCGGAGGGGCTCGCTCCCGGCGCTCAGCGATCGGCCGGGGCGCCGTTCTTCACGGACAGCCCGACGCGCTGGATGCCCGCGCGCTGCAGCACGTCCATCGTCTTGACGACCGCCTCGTACTTGACGTTGCGGTCGGCGGAGATGACGACCGGTGTCGCCGCGTCGCCCTTCTGCGCGTCCTTGACGCGGGCGGCCAGCGCCTTGAGCGGCACGGGGGAGGGATCCTGGTCGCCGTCGAGCTTGATCTTGAGCTGCTCGTCGGTGCCCACGATCACCTGGATCACGTGCTGCGGCTGGGCCTTGGCGGTGCCGACGCTGGGCAGGTCGACGACGCCGGTGGTGATGAGGGGCGCGCTGACCATGAAGATGATCAGCAGCACCAGCATGACGTCGATGAAGGGGACCATGTTGATCTCGTTCATCGTGCGGCGGCGCGAACCGCCGCGGGAGGACATCGCGGGCATGTCGGGCTCCGGTGGATCGCGGGACGCTCAGCGCTGCGCGGCGGGGGCGGGCTGGCCGGCGTTGCGCTGCAGGATGTTGGAGAACTCCTCGATGAAGCTCTCCAGCGTGATGGCGTTGCGGTCGATCTGGCGCGCGAAGCGGTTGTAGGCGAGCACGGCCGGGATGGCGGCGAACAGGCCGATCGCGGTGGCGACCAGCGCCTCGGCGATGCCGGGGGCGACGGTGGCCAGTGTCACCTGGGTCAGGTTGGACAGGCCGACGAAGGCATGCATGATCCCCCAGATCGTGCCGAACAGGCCCACGTACGGCGACACCGAGCCCACCGATGCCAGGAAGGACAGGTGCGACTCCATCGCGTCGAGTTCGCGCTGGAAGCTGGCGCGCATGGCGCGGCGGGCGCCGTCCAGCAGCGCGCCGGAATCGACCACGCGCTTCTCGCGCAGCTTCAGGAACTCGCGCATGCCGGAGGCGAAGATGCGCTCCAGCGGGGCGCCGTCCTGGCGGTTGGAGACGTTGTTGTAGAGGTCGTTGAGGTTCTTGCCGGACCAGAATTCCTGCTCGAAGCCCTCGTTGCGCGCCTTGACCCGGCCCAGCGCGATGAACTTGCTGAAGATCACGCTCCAGCTCGCCAGCGACACCAGCAGCAGCGCGGCGATCACCAACTGCACCGTGAGGCTGGCATGGGCGATCAGGGAAATGATGGAAAGGTCTTGGTTCATGAGGTCAGGCAGCGGTCGTCAAGGGGCGCGAAGGCCGAATTGTGACAAGACTGGCGCCCTCGTCGGCAAACGGCGGGCCAGCCAACATGCAAAGAAGCGTGTCAGCCCCGCGGGAGGGGCAGCGCGGCGGCCGGCTGCAGCGCTTGCAGGATGCGTGCCGGGATGCGCGAGGGCTTCAGGCTGAGCGCGTCGACGCAGCCGATGCGGATGCGGCCCTGCGTCAGCAACTGCTCGCCGCGGAAGACCTGCTGGTCGATCGTCAGGCTGGCGCGCCCGACCTCGACCGGTTCGACGCTGACGCGCAGCCAGTCGTCCAGCCGCGCTGGCGCCAGGTAGCGCAGCGCGGTGTCGCTGACGACGAACATCAGGCCCTCGTCGCGGCGCATCGTTTCCTGTTCGAAGCCGAGCGCGCGCAGCCATTCGGTGCGGGCGCGCTCCATGAATTTCAGGTAGTTGGCGTAGAAGACGACGCCACCGGCGTCGGTGTCTTCCCAGTACACGCGCAGCTCATGCTGATAAGCGGGGACGGTCATGCGGCGCGGGCGCTCAGCGGTGCTTGAGTTGGTCGAGGCGGGCCTGGATGCGCGCGAGCGCGTCGCGCAGGTCGTCCATGCCGCTGGCGAAGGACAGGCGCAGGAAGCGCTCGCCGAAGGCGGGGCCGAAATCGCGGCCCGGCGTCAGCGCGACCTGCGCGTGCTGCATCAGGTCCATGCACAGGTCCCAGCTGCCCAGGCCGGTGCCGGAGGCGTCCGCCCAGGCGTAGAACGCGCCGTCGGGCACGACCGGCACCGGCAGGCCCATGGCCTGGAGCGCCGGAACGACCAGGTCGCGGCGGCGGCGCAGCTCCTCGCGGCGGCGTTCGTACTCGGTCAGCGACTCGGGCTCGAAGCAGGCCAGCGCGGCCTGCTGCGCGATCGTCGACGGGCAGATGTAGAGGTTCTGCGCCAGCTTCTCGACCGGCGTGATCAGCGCCTGGGGCAGCACCAGCCAGCCGAGCCGCCAGCCGGTCATGCCGAAGTACTTCGAGAAGCTGTTGATCGACACCACGTCCTCGCCGAGCGCCAGCGCGCTGCGCGCATAGCGGTCGTCGTAGCTGAGCGGCTGGTAGATCTCGTCGACGAGGGTGACGCCGCCGCGCTCGCGCACGAAGGCGTGGATGCGGGCGAGCTCGTCGGGCGCGATCGAGGTGCCGGTCGGGTTGCTCGGCGAGGCGAGCAGCACGCCGCGGCTGCGTTCGGTCCAGCGCTGGCTCAGCCGCTCGAGGCTGAGTTGGAAGCGTTCGGCCGCGGTCGACGGGATCAGCACCGGCGTGGCGTCGACGGCGGCGACGAAGTGGCGGTTGCACGGATAGCTGGGATCCGGCATCAGCACCTCGTTGCCGGCCTGGAACAGCGCCAGGCAGGCCAGCTGCAGCGCCGCGGAGGCGCCGGCGGTGATGACGATGCGGTCCGGATCGATGTCCAGCCGCTGCGTGTTGCGGTACCAGTCCGACACGCGCTGGCGCAGCGCGCGCAGGCCGTTGGCATGGGTGTAGGGAATGCGGCCGGCGGCGGTGAAGCGCGTGGCGGCCTCGCGCACGGCCTCGCTGGCACCGAAGTCCGGCTCGCCGATGTTCAGGTAGATCATGTGCCGGCCGCCCTGGGCCGGATCGCAGACCGCCGAGCGGGCGATCTCGTCGGCCCGCTTGGCGCATTCCATGACATAGAACGGTTCGATGTTCCCGATGCGGCTGGCAAGTCTCATGGCGTGGAGGATTCAGTGGCGGCGCCCATCTTAGGGTGTCCGCGCCCGCCACTGGATCAGGCCGGGCGCGCCGCGTCCTCCGCGCGTCGCACGGTTTCCGGCGCGCCGAACTGCTTCACCAGCGCCGCCTGCAGCGGCTGGTAATCGGCGCGGACCGCGTCCTTCATCGTGTCCAGGATGTCCTGGGCCCCGCGCTGCGCCGCCTTGTCCGGCCGCAGCGCGCCCGCGGCGTCCTCGGTGTAGCGGCCGGCCTCGGGATAGGCCTGCCGCACCAGCGCATGCACCAGGCCGCCCAGTGTCGGCCCGTCGCCGGCCTCGTCCATCCTGGCCATCTCGCGGCGCCCGCCGCGCACCTGCGGCGTGAACACGCCGTCGGGCGACACGACGATCACGTGCGCCGGCTCGTGACGCTTGTCCGACAGGTCGCTGAGCTCGGCCTCCCGCTTCAGGTCGATCTTGTCGTAGGTCATGTCGAAGGGCTTGCGCTCGGCCTGGCCGGACGCGTCGAGCACCACCAGCTCGATCCGCTTGCGCAGCAGGCTGGTCATCAGCCAGCTGAAGGACTCGGCGTCCTGCGGCGACAGCGGACTGGACAGCGACTTCGCGCCGATGCCGTCGGCCACCGCCTGCGCCTGCTCCCGCACGGCCTGGCGCTGCGCGGCGGCCTCGCGGGCCGCGTCGGTGGCGGCATAGCCGCCGGCCTCGCGGAAGTGGGCGTGGTGGACGTTCTCCGTCGCCAGGTCCAGCAGCCCCTCGGTCACCAGCGGGTCCTTGCCCAGGATCAGCGCATGCGTCGCCTCCTTGATGGCCCGCATCGACTGGTCGCCGCTGTAGGGATGGAGCCAGCGCGCGCGCTCGGGCGGGCCCTGGTCGCCGGCGCGGGCCATGTCCTCCAGGCCACGGCCGAGGAAGTAGCTCTTGTTGTTGGACCATTCCAGCACCTGCTGACCGGCATCCTTCACGGGGTCCAGGCGGCGGAAGCGGTCCTCGCCGAGGTCGAACACCCAGGCGTCCGATGCCGGCTGGCGGGTGGCCTTGAGCAGATGGCCCGAGCGGGGCTCCATCGCCTCCTCGCCTTCGCGCAGGTCCACCGACGGCTGCGCCTTCTTCTCATGGAAGCGCTGCTCCAGCGCGTAGGTGTTGACCTGCTCGAAATAGACCACCTGGCCCAGGTCCTGCACGTTCTTCCCCGGCGCGTCCACGCCCGGACCCTTGCCCGCGTCGGCGTCGATCTTGCGCACCCGCATCAGCACGCCGGGCACGGCCACCACCTCGCCCTGGGCCAGGTCGCTCACCTTGGCGAAGTTGACGCCGCTGAGCAGCTTGGCGTGGATGCGCAGGCTGCGGTCGCGCGTCGCCCCGGCATTGATGCCGGCGCCGAAGTAGGCCGCCATGCGGCTGGAGGTGGTGGCCGAATACATCTCGGTGAGCGCCACCACCTCGCCCTCGGTGACGGTCTTGCTGGGCGCCTGCCCGGCCTCCACCGGCTGCCCGAAGCGCGTCTGGCCGCCGGGCGCGATGTAGGCCGCTTCGGTGACCGCGGCGCGGTCCAGGTTGGCCGGGAACTTGGGCGCGTAACGGGCCGCGAGGTTGACGTCCAGGATGGCGCTCGGATCGACCAGGCCCTCGCCGCCATCGGGCTTGCGGCCCGAGGTGGTCAGCACCATGTGCGGCACGCTGATGCGGCTGCCGGGCCGGATCGGCTGGTACTGCAGCTGGCCGACATAGTCGAAGCGCAGCGGCAGGTGGAACATGCCGGACTCGACCGTGTAGAGGAAGGCCGAGTTCGTCGCGCGCTTGCGCAGCAGCTCGGACACCGGCGGCAGGCCCGCGTCCTCGCGCGGCGTGTGGATGCCGGGCGCGCCGGCCATCAGCTGGGTGGTGGGCCAGGCCGCCGCCTGGCCGCGCCTCGTCCAGGTGGTGACGTTGCGCGGAATCTCGGCCGAGTCCAGCAGCAGGCCCGGACGCGCGTCGACCGGCCGGCCGCGGTTGCTGTAGTCGTTGACGACCTCGTGATGCTGGCTGGTCTGCGGCCGGCTGCCGCGCGAGGACCACTGCTCGCGGGCGGCGCGGCTCTGGCGCTCGAAGGTCTCGCGGTCCTTGGGATCCAGCAGCTCGACGTCGTAGCGCAGCGGCGCGGGCCCGTCGGGCCTCGCCTGCGACGCGGCGCCCGCGCCGGAGGCATCGATGAGCGCTTCCAGCTTCTCCTGCAGGCGGTGGTCCATGTCCCGTTCGCGCGCAGGATCCAGCGGCTGCGAGGCATGCCGGATCGACGCGTTGACCGCCGCCAGCTCCGAGCCGATCTCGGTGAAGCGGCCGGCGTCGCGCTCGAGCGGGAAGCGGCTCAGGTATTGCCGCACGCCCTCCATGCCCTCGCGCACGCTCAGCAGCATCATGAGCGCCGTCTGGTTCTCCTCCAGCTTGCGTCCCGCCAGGCCGGCGGCGGCGTTGGAGACATCGGTGATGGCCCGGTCGATGATCGAGATCGGGTTGTCCATGCCCCGGGTCTCGCGGCTCATCTGGTGGTCGTAGGCGCTGGCGTTCTCGCCCGCGACGCCGGCGCTGTTGAGCAGCGTGGTCAGCATCGGCTCGTACATCGTGTCCAGCCGGCCGATGGCGCGCGCGGTCAGGGTCGCGCCGACGGTGCTCGCCGACGGCGTGCCATGGCCGCCCTCCAGTCTGAAGGCATTGGAGACGCCGCGCGCCACGTTGTAGACCGTGTTGTAGAGCAGCGTCAGCGCCAGATGGGCGCCCGCGTGATGCGCGGGATCGCCGGCGCGCGACTTCATCCATTCGATGCCGCCCTTGGCGATCGAGGCGGACGCCAGCGACACCACGTCGGCCGCGTTGCCGCGGTGCAGTCCGAAGCTCTTCTGCAGCTCCATGTTGAGGCACAGCCGCAGCATCTCCTCGGCGCTTGGCAGCAGGGCGCGGACGGCGAACTTGCCCAGCCCGCTCTCCGGCCACTGGATGTGCGCCGGCATCATCTTGCCGAACTGCGTCATCGCGAAGGTGGTGGCCTCCTGCGCGGTGACCATGGCGGCCACGGCCTTGGCCAGGCCGTCGAAACCGATGTTGCCGCCGCCCTGGCTGCTCAGGCCGCTGAAGCCCATGCTGGTGGTGGCGATGCGGCCCAGCATGTTGAAGCCGTACACGACGCCGGTCTTGACGGCGACCTTGACGGCGGTCTGGGTCGCCCAGTCCAGGGTGCGCTCGCTGCCGACGCCGGCGAAGGGCTGGGAAGTCGCGGCCCGCAGCACCGTGCGGGCGACACGGCCGATCTGGCTGGGCACGGTGGAGGCGTGCTTGATCAGCGGACCAGCGGGCAGCGCCTCGCCGGTGGAGAGCACCAGCGCCGGCTCGGGCGTGCCGGACTTGCTGGCGCGCAGGCCGTTGTACTGGCCTTCGTAGGAGTACAGGTCGACGTCGGCCGCGGCGCCATGGCCGGCCTGCATCATCCCGGCGCTATCGCCGTGGCCGGCGCTGGGTGTCGGGTTGACCAGCCGCAGGCGGGCGCCCTGGGTGCCGGCCGTCAGCTCATGCACGGCCTGGTCGTCGGTGGTGAAGCGGATGACGACGGGCTTGCCGCCGGCTCCCTCCGCGCGGGCCTGGCCGAGCTGCTCGCGCAGCGTGTCCATCAGCGCCTCGAAGGCGCGCGCGCCCTTGGCGGATTTCACGCCGGTGAGGGCGGCCGGGCCGACGACCTCCCATTGCTTGATGCCGCGGATCTTGGCCAGCACCGGTCCACCCACGTTCACCGCCGAGGGCGGATGCTCCAGGTCGCCGGCGGTCTGCGCGCGCAGCGCGGGTGGCCGGTCGGACGGCGGGGTGGGGCGGCCCTGGAACTCCTCGTAGCCCTCCATCGCCGTGATGAGGAACAGGCGCTCCGATTTGTAGAAATGCGGCGTGAGGGCGGTCAGGCCATTGGCCAGCGTCGGTCCGAAGCCCGGCAGCGTCGCCGTCTCGGGACTGGACCACCACTGCGCTTCCTTGGGCATGGCGCTCGGGTTCGGCGGCATCTGCATGATCGGGTCGTCGGACTCGGCATGGGAGCGGCGCGCGTGCAGTTCCGATTCGAGCGACAGCCGCTTGATCGAGGAGCGCAGCGAAGTCTCCATGTCGCCGCGGGCGAGCGATGGCCGGCCCGAAGGAGGCGGGCCGGCTTCCAGGTCGGGCGCGGCGCCGCCGCGTGGCGGCCGGCCGGCGAGCACGCCAGTTCCTTCGAGCGCCTCCAGATCGGCGAGCTTGATCAGCCGGTCCCCGTAGCCCTTCACGAAGAAGCGGGGCTCGGCCTCTCCCGGCAGTGTCTGGCTGATGACGGGCAGGCGCTCGGCCACCGTCATGCCGTGCGGGCCGTGGCCGGCCAGCTTCAGCACGTGGCTGTGGTCGTTGAGGTCTTCCAGGTGCGCGCCCGCGGAGGCGGACGGCACCAGCGCGGCTTCGAAGCGGGCGGTGAAGCGCGCCATGTCCTCGCGGGTGGCGCCGTAATCGGTCTTGAGCCGGGCCAGCCGCGCCGGATCGGCCGGCGCCGCGGCGAAGACCTGCTCGACAGCGGCGACCGGATTGGCGCGCTGGACGGGACCGGCCTGGACCACGGCGGCTGTGGAAGACGCGCCGGGCAACGGGGCCGGGGCGGGGGTGTTCTGCGTCAGCAACTGCGCCAGCGTGGTCACGTCGGCGCGGGGGAGCGGTTGCGATGGCTGTGATGGCTGCGAGAAGGCCCGCGGGTTCGGCTCCAGCGCCTGGCCGCCGGAGCCGGTGGGCATCGAGCCGGCGGAGGAGGGACGGGGCGCGCTTCCGGTGGGCGAGCCCGGCGGGGGCGGCAGTTCGACCGCGGACGAAGAAGAGGATGTCGGACCGACGGGCGTCAGCGTGACCATGGGGCGCTCCAGGATGCGATGCGCGAGGATTCACGCGCTGAATCGCAGCCTAGGGCGGCGCCATGTGATGCCCGCGCGGGACGCGCAGCGCCGAGCGGGGAGGCGAAGTGGGGCGCTTCGGCCGGGCAGCGGCGCTGCTTGCGCAAGAACTCCCTCGCCCCCCGTGAGGGGGGAGAGGGCAGGGGAGAGGGGGTGCTTCGAAGGGCAGCAGCGCTGTGGCACGAGCCCCTCTCCCCTCCCTCTCCCCGCTGGGGCGAGGGGGTTTACTGCGCCGTCCGGCTCGTCTTACTCCCTCGCCCGCTTGCGGGAGAGCAACCGTGTCAAGCGCTCTCGATTTGCCTCCATGGTTGACCGGACTTGAGGATGGCGTTGAGGATGATCAGCAGCTTGCGCATGCACGCGGTCATGG
>NZ_JBCNLG010000025.1:0-64959 GCF_039595595.1 Roseateles sp.
CCATCGAGGAATCAATCAACGGACGGCCACGTAAGATTCTGAATTGGCATACGCCCCAGGAAGTCTTCTCAATGTTGACCCTGGACCTCGTCAGAGGTGTTGCACTTGAAGCTTGAAACCGCCCAGTGAAGGCAACAGAAGCTTACGCCAAGAAATTTCCAGCGGCTCTCGCAATGGCTGAAGAGACGACCCGAGCCATAACGCAACTCAGCCCACAACAGTACAACCAATGCATCATACAGGTGCATCTCATCGCCGAAACTCTTACAAAAATAATATCCTATTATTCAAAGCAGCAACCTAAAGCGCTCGCAAGCTTCACCTGGATCATCGATCGAAAGGATGGCGTTGAGACCAGATTTGAAACGGTTTTCAAGACAATCTGCGCGGGCCTGCTTTCATCGCAATTCGCATCTCACCCTCCGCCCCTCCAATTCGGTCCCGGGCACGACTATCTGCCTTTCGCCAACGCGTTCTCACCAGTCGAGGCAATGTGGGAATTGGTTGAAACCACGAAGCGCTTGCATGAAGTAGATCTTTCTGATCTGGCCAATCACCTCATGGCGGTTGATCTCGGAAGTCTTGTGCGTGGTGACTTGCGGTGGGAGAACTCCGAAAAGAATGCAGGTATCCAAGTTGCAGATCTCTTGGTCTCAAGCACAAATCGATGCTTAAAACGCAATTTCACCGACAACAAAAAGGTTGCGACCGCGCTTGGTCGCCTAATGATCAATTCTCCATCCGTTGACGGCAGGGCCCTCTCTATCTCGGGACATCGGCCCACCGCACCTCTTACAGGAGAGGTCGCCTCTTTGGTCCAGCTAATGGACGACTCATCCAAAAAGCTCTTCTCCGAAGCCTTTCGAGAGAATTACTCCCAAAGGTCTCATTCAAGGCCGAGTCAATCGATTCAACAAACCAACTAAAGAAACACATCCACAACAGAACGAAGGGAGAGATAAATGAAGTTCGATATCTACGGACCTTACGATATTCCGAGAAACAGATACGGCAGGTCGAATCTGATTACCAAGGATTCCGTTGCAACCCTGCGAGAGGTCATCGACAACGACGGCCTAGTCAATGGGTGCGGCTGCTACGTCTTTGCAATGAGGGCCGGCAAGGGGTTCAAACCCTGGTATGTCGGACAAGCTTCGAGGATGAAGCTTCTGGACGAGGCCATGAACCCCAATAATCGAGAGAAGTACAACAAGATCAGCGCAAGCCAGAGGGGAACGCCGATCCTCTTCTTGATTCCAAAATTAACAACAGGCGGAAAATTCGCCAAGCCAACCAGAAACAAGAATGGAGAACTCAAGGCGGTCAACTTCTTGGAGGAATGGCTAATCGCCACAGCTCTCCAGAAGAATCCGAAATTGATCAATCATCAAAATACACATTTCCTGAAGTACCTTCATGTGGTTGGATTATTCAATCCAAAGGTCGGTGAAGGGACCACATGCTCTCGTGCTTTGAAGCGGACGATTCTGAAGAACTAAATACGCCGCACCTTCACTCGCGCAGCGCAACTGCCGACGCGCCGCGAGTTCCCTCATTCGCACCGGCGCGGGTCTCGCCGGATGTCGTCAACGCAAGAGCGCAAGAGCGCGGTCAGCGGCTCAGCTCGATGCGCCGCGCGTTCAGGCCGTCGGAGAGGCTGAGCTCGAAGCGGCCAGCCGCGGGGAGCTCGTGCGTGGCCAGCGACGCTTCGCCGCCCGTCAGGTCTCGCGCCAGGTTCACGCGGCGGGTGCCGTCGGTCCAGGTCACGCTCAGAAAGGGCGTGTTCACGGCATCCCAGCGGAACGTCGCTTGGCCGGCGGCTTCGGTGAGATGCGCCTCTCCCGGTGCCGCCGGGGGCACCGACCGCTTCGAGCGGCCGCCGCCGGCCTGGAACGGCACCTGCGACAGAGCCGTGCCGTCTCGCAGTACCTCGATGCGCGCGATGTCCTCGAGCGTGGGGACCTGCACGCTGAAGAGCAGACGAGTTCCGCCGTGGCTCGTCGACCGGGGCCTGAACGCGTGGTCCTGGATCTCCCCCGTCCGGCTCTGCAGGCGCAGGACATAGGGGCCGAGACTGGCATCCGGCCTGGCGGCCAGGGACTTGACCGGATGCAGCGCCACCTGGTCGCCCAGGATGCTGCCGCTGATCAGCAGCACTTCCTGTACGCCCTTGCGCTGCGCGGCATTCGCGGCTGGTGCGGCCGTGCTGCTTGAGAGCGCGGCACCGCTCGCCGCGGGCGGGCTGTGCATCACCGGGTGGTAGGCCTTCCATGGCAGGAAGAACTGCATGCGGCGATAGCTGTAGTCCGAGAACGCCGTGCCGCCGCAGTAGCTCATCAGGTCCCGGCGGTCCGCCGGGCGCGGATCCACGAAGACGTCGAGATCCGCGCGGTAGCTCCAGACGTGGTGCCCTGGGACGCCCAGGGTGGCGTCGGGATAAGGATAGGACGCGTCCCAGGCCCTCACCCCGCCGCAAGGGGCGTGGTTCAGCGCGAAGTTGTGCCCCAGCTCGTGCGCCACGTTTTTGAGCACCTCTTCGGGGTCGTCCGACCTGTCGAAACCAAGGGCCGAGTTGCCCATCGGGACGCTGAACCCGATCTGCCCCGTGTCTCCCTTTGGCACAAAGCCGAAGTAGTAGTCCTGGCCGGAGGCGCCCTCGAGACGGCGCAAGGTCTCGAGCTCGACCAGAAGGTGCAGGAACGCGCCGCCCCACTCGTCGTCGGTGCCCGGCAGCGTGGTCACCGTCGTCGGAACGAACACCGGGTGAGACCCCAGCGTCACCGAGGACACCGGGAAGAGCGCGCTCAGGTAGGCCGTCGGATCGGGCGGCAGCTGGCCGGTGAGCGACCCGATCCGCACGGGGATGGGCACGAAGCGCATGGCAATGCCCGGCCCCACCCGCGGCGTGATGCTGCGCGGCGCGGCCCGTCCCACCGTCACGGTGACCTGGAGGCCGGGCTTGACCAGTTCGGCGGGAATGCGGGCGCTGTAGGCGTCGTCCAGCGATTGCGTCTGCGACAGCATCGCCGGCATGCCACGGCGCGGCGGATCCAGCACCAGGTCATGGCGGCTGCCGTCGATCGTGTTGTGCAGGCTGACCATGCCCGCCGGCGCCACGGTGCCCGCAGGCGCCGTCACATTGACCTTCAGCAGCGCCGCCTTGTTGGCCACCAGCATGAGCCGCGCGTCCTCGCTGTCGTCAAGCAGGGACTGCGCGAACTGGATGGAGGCCACGGTGACCAGCGGCGGCTTGAGGAGGAGCCAGGTCGTCGCATCGTTGAAGCCCATGGTGCCCAGGAAGGCGGTGTCCCGGCTCAGCGTGACGGATCGGTCGCGGCCGGGGAAGGCCCCTCCGAACAGCTCGACCTCGAACCCCGGCGGCAGCGTCACCGAAGAGATCCGGCTCTTCCAGAAGTGCGGGACCGTGAAGGCAGTGGCGAGACCCGGGACGCCCGGGATGCACAGGGAACGACCGGTGTAGCGGGCATGTTCATACAGGCAGACCTGGTTCGAAGTGGCTGCCGCGGAGTCCCCGGCAACGAGCGCAGCGGCCAGCGCCCATGGAAACAGACAAGCGGCGACGCGCAGGCGCCTCGTGGAGGGAAGCATGGAAAACCGTCCTGTAGTCAGCGGCCGAGCGAGGGAGCACGGCGCAAGCGGGTCCGCGTGAGTGACTCGCCTGTTGACATGAACGGTCTGTTTTTTCGGTGGCCAGCTCGGGAAAAGGCGGCGGGCCGCGCTCAAACGGCGACGCCCCGCGCGAGGCGGGGCGTCCTGTCGTCAGCGCCTCAGCGCAAGAGCGCGATCAACGGCTCAGCTCGACGCGCTGGGCGTTCAGGCCGTCGGAGACGATGAACTCGAAGCGGCCGCCGGCCGGCAGCTCGTTCGTGTCCAGCGTGACCTCGCCGCCCTGCAGGTCCTGCGCCAGGTTCAGGCGGCGCGTGCCATCCGTCCAGGTCACGCTCAGGAAGGGAACGGCCTCCGCATCCCAGCGCAGCGTGGCCTTGCCGCCGGCTTCCTTCACCTGCACCTGCGCGCGGCTGGTGCCGGCCGCCAGCGCCTTCTGGCGGGCGTTGGTCACGCGCGCCTGGGCCTGCGCCAGCGTCGCGCCATCGCGCAGCACGCTGATGCCGGCGATGTTGTCGGCCTTGGGCACCAGCACGCTGAAGTGCAGTTGGTCGCCGTCATGGTCCAGCGACTGGGCCGTGAAGGCGTAGTCCTTCACCTCGCCGCCCGAGGTCTGCACGCGCAGCACGTACGGGCCGCCGACCGCGTCCGGCTTGGCGACCAGCGTCTTGACCGGATTGATCTCGACCTGGCGGCCGCGGATGCTGCCGCTGACCAGCAGCACGTCCTGCGCCACCGCCTTGCCGTCGCCGTCCGCGGAGGCCGCGGCGCTCTTGGCCGTCGCGCCGGCCGCCACCGCGTCGGACGGCGTCAGGAAGGTCTGCATGCGGCGGTAGTTGTAGTCCGAGAACACCGTGCCGCCGCAGTAGCTCATGATGTCGTGGCGGTCGGTCGGGCGCGGGTCGTAGAACGCGTTGACGTCCGACAGGTAGCTCCAGATGTAGCGGCCCGGCTTGCCCAGGTTGGCGTCCGGATACGGATAGTTGGGATCCGGCGAGCCCGCGCCGCCGCAGGCCGCGTGCGGCAGCGAGAAGTTGTGGCCCAGCTCATGCGCGACGACGTCGCGCACCGTGTCCGGGCTGCTCGGCATGTCGAAGCCGACGGCCGAGCTGCCGGGCATGTAGCCCAGGCCGGCCAGGCCCCAGGTGCGCTTGGGGATGAAGCCGAAGTAGTAGTCCTGGCGCGCGGCGCCCTCGATGCGGTGCAGGTCGTTGAGCTCGCCCAGGATCTTGCCGAAGGCATCGCTCCAACCCGAATCCGTGGTCGGCAGCGTCGTCACCTTGGACGATACGAAGGCCGGGTGGGAGCGCAGCGTGACCGACGACACCGGGAACAGCGCGCGCAGGTGCGCGGTCTGGTTCGACGGCAGCTGGCCGGTGGTGCCGGCGATGCGCACCGGGATCGGGATGAAGCGCATCGCCGTGCCGCCGCCCACGCGCGGTGCGAAGCTCTGCGCCGCGGCGCCGGCCACGTTCACGGTGACCTTCAGGCCGGTCTTCACCAGCTCGGCCGGCACCGTGACGCTGTAGGCGTCGTCGAAGGACTGCGTCTCCGACACCGCCGTGGGCAGGCCGCGGCGCGGCGCAGTCAGTGCCAGGTCGCGGCTGGTGCCGTCGACGGTGTTGTCGATGCGCACGGTGCCGGCCGGCACGGCGGTGCCCGCCGGCGCCGTCACGTTGACCTTCAGCAGCGTCGGCTTGTTGGCCACCAGCACCAGTTGCGCGTCGCTGCTGCTGTACAGCATGGACTGCGCGAACTGCACCGAGGCCAGCGTCACGTTGGACGGCGCCGCCGGCGGCGTCACGCGCATCGAGGAGACCGCGTCGTTCAGGCCCGCGCCGGTCAGGTTGGCGTTGTCGGCCGTCAGCGTCACCGAGGCGCCGCGGAAGTTCTGGTCGGCGAACAGCTCGACCTTGTAGCCCGCCGGCACGCGGATCGAGGAGATGCGGTCGTTCCAGGTCGCGCCGATCCAGCTCGTCGTGGTGCTGCGGCACAGGCTGGCGCCGCTGAAGTTGGCGTTCTCGAAGAAGCAGACCTGCGCCGGCGTGGCGGCCGCGGCGGCCGCGGCGGAGGTGGCGCCCGAGGCGGCGTCGCCGGACAGGCGCGCCTCCTGCACGGCGGCGTCGGAGGATCCGCCGCCGCCGCCGCAACCGGCGAGCACGCCGGCCAGCGCCAGCGACAAGGCCAGCGGATGCAGGCGCAGAGCGCCGTCCGGGCGCGTCGAGGTGATCGTCATGGAAGCCGTCCTTCGGGAAAGTGGTTCTCGGAATCGGGGCGAGGCCCGGCGCGGCGCATGGCCGGCCAGGGTCTCGAAGGCGGCGGATTATTCGGAGCGCACCTCGCACGGCCTGCAACCGAAGGCGCCGATTCGTAAGCGCGCGAACGCGGCATCCCGCATGCGGCGCTTCACAAGCCAGACAAACAGCGCAACCGCGCGCAACGGCCGGTTGCATTCGATACGCCGCGCGCGTCCCTGATATCGGGGCCGGCGCGACGCACGATGCGGCGCTGGGTGCGCCAAGGCGCGAAGCAGCGGCCAGCGATCGATGCTCCGCCTCGCGCCTTCACGCCGTCGCGACGCCGTCTTCATGCGGCCCGATGCATGACTGGCGCCACCCCCGGTCCTCGCGCCTAGACTGCCCGCCATCTCTTGCTTCCACGACTGCCCATGAGACTCCAGCTCGCGACCCTTGTCCTGGCGGCGGTGACCGCCCTGTCCGGCGCACAGGCGCAGACGCCCGCCGCCGCGCTCGGTCCGCTGACCGAGCCGCTGTGGCTGCGGCAGTCGGCGATCTCGCCCGATGGCCGTCAGATCGCCTTCACCTTCCAGGGCAACCTGTTCCTGGTCGGCAGCGACGGCGGCACCGCGCGCTTGCTGGTGGCCAATGGCCATCACACCTCCGCGCCGGTGTGGTCGCCCGATGGCCGCGCGATCGCCTACGCGTCCGATCTGCACGGCAACAACGATGTCTTCCTGGTCTCGGCGGAGGGCGGCCCGTCGCGGCGCCTGACGGCGCACTCCGCCTCGGAGCTGCCGATCGCGTTCACGCCGGACGGGCGTTCGGTGCTGTTCTCGGCCCAGCGCCAGGACACGGCCGGCAGCCTCGCGTTCCCGGTCTCCGCGATGGGCGAGCTCTACCAGGTCAAGATCGACGGCGGCCGCCGGCCCGAGCAGCTGTTCAGCGGTCCGGCCCTCGCGGGCCGCTACGACAAGGCGGGCACGCGGCTGGTCTACGAGGACTGGAAGGGCTACGAGAACGCGTTCCGCAAGCATCACCAGTCGCCGGTGGCCCACGACCTCTGGCTGTGGGACGCCCGCACCGGCCAGCATCGCAAGCTGACCGCCAGCGGCGGCGAGAACCGCAATCCGGTGTGGTCGCCCGATGAGCGCTCGATCTACTTCCTCAGCGAGCGCAGCGGCTCCTTCAACGTCTGGAAGATGCCGCTGGACCAGCCCGGCGCGGCGCGCCAGATCACGCACTTCACGCGCAATCCGGTGCGCTTCCTGTCGGTGGCCGCGGACGGCACGCTGTCCTTCGGCTTCGACGGCGAGCTCTACACGATGGCCGGCGACGACGCCACGCCGAAGAAGCTCAGCGTGCGCATCGCCGCCGATGCGCTGGCCTCCAGCGTGGAGCAGCTCAAGCTCTCCGAAGGCGTCACCGACATGGCGCCCAGCCCCGATGGCAGCGAGGTCGCGCTGGTCGTGCGGGGCCAGGTCTTCGTCGCGTCGGCGGAGTTCGGCAACACGCGCCGCGTCACCGACGGCCCGGGGCAGAAGCGCTCGGTGAGCTTCAGCCCCGATGGCCGCAAGCTGGTCTACGCCTGCGAGCAGGACGGCCATTGGCGCCTGTGCGAGTCCGCCATCACCGGCGACAGGAAGGACGCGCCCAACTTCTTCAACGCGCCGCGCATCAGCACGCGGGTGCTGCTCGACAACCCGCATCAGAACTTCCAGCCCCGCTATTCGTCGGATGGCCGGCAGGTCGCCTACCTGCAGGATCGCGCCGCGCTGCATGTGCTCGACCTCGCCTCCGGCAAGACGCGCGAGGTGCTGTCCAGCGAGTGGAACTACTCCTACGAGGACGGCGATCAGGCCTTCGACTGGGCGCCGGATGGCAAGAGCCTGCTGGTGCAATTCATCGACCGCAACCGCTGGGGCGCGGAGGTCGGCGTCGTGCCCGCCGATGGCAGCGGCAAGCTGGTCAACCTGACGCAGAGCGGCTACGACGACATGCATCCGCTGTTCGGGCGGCAGGGCCGGATGGTGATCTGGAAGAGCGATCGTCAAGGCCTGCACGGCACGGGTGGCGGCGCGCGCAGCGACGTGGACGTCTTCGGCATGTTCCTGACCCGGGCCGCGTACGACCGCTTCAAGCTCGACAAGGCCGAGTACGCGCAGCTCAAGGCGCGCGAGGACGACGAGAAGAAGGACGCGGAGAAGAAGGAAGACAAGAAGGAAGAAAGGAAAGACGCGAAGGACGCGGACCGCAAGGCGGGCGGCAAGGGCGAGGACGCCAAGGCGCCGCCGGCCGCGTCGGTGGTCATCGAGCAGGAAGGGCTGGAGGATCGCGTCGCGCGCCTGACGACGGCCTCCGGCGACATCCAGGACTACGCGCTCACGCCCGATGGCGAGCAGCTGTTCTACGTTGCCAAGGCCGGCGAAGGCTTCGAGATCCAGCAGGTCCGTCTGCGCGACAAGGAGACGCGCCGCGTGGGTGCGATGCCGCCCGGTCCGGGCCACCACGGCGATGGCGATGCCGTCGCGCTGTGGCTGGACGCCAAGGGCGAGAACGGCTTCGTGATGGCCGGCGGCCGGGTGCAGAAGTTCAAGGTGCCGGGTGGCGACGGCAAGGGCGAGCTCAAGATGGAGCCGGTGAACTTCAGCGCCGAGCTGCGCATCGATCACGCCGCCGAGCGGCGTCAGATGTTCGACCACGCGTGGCGGCAGACGCTGGAAAAGCTCTACGTGCAGGACATGGGGAAGGTGGACTGGGCCGGCTACCGCCAGGTCTATGAACGCCAGTTGCCCTTCGTCGCCGACGGCACCGACTTCGCGGAGCTGCTCAGCGAGATGCTGGGCGAACTCGACGTCTCGCACACCGGCAGCGGCTACCGGCCACCGCCCAGCGGCGATGCCACGGCCTCGCTCGGCGCGCTCTACGACCTGCGCCACCAGGGCGCGGGCGCGAAGATCGCGGAGGTGCTCGAGGGCGGGCCGCTGGACACGGCGGATCACCGCCTCAAGGCCGGCATGCTGATCGAAGCGATCGACGGCGTGGCCATCGCGGCCGGCGCGGAGTTCGACTCGCTGCTCAACCTCAAGGCCGGCAAGCCGGTGACGATCGAATGGCGCGATCCGGCCACCGGTCAGCACGGCGCGCGCACGCTCAAGGCGATCAGCCTGCGGGAGGAAGAGGAACTGCTCTACAAGCGCTGGGTGCGCCGCGAGCGGGCCGAGGTGGACCGGCTGTCAGGCGGCCGGCTGGGTTACGTGCACGTGCGCGGCATGGACGACGAGAGCTACCGGCAGGTCTACGCGGACGCGCTGGGCCGGGCCAGCGGCAAGGAGGCCCTGATCGTCGACACCCGTTTCAACGGCGGCGGCGACCTGCATGACGCGCTGTCGACGCTGCTGTCGGGACGCTCCTACCTGGAGTACCTGCCGCGCGGCCAGAGCCTGGGCTGGGAGCCGACTGGCCGCTGGAGCCGGCCGTCGGTGGTGCTCATCAGCGAGAGCAACTACTCGGACGCCCATCTGTTCCCGTGGACCTACAAGCACCTGGGCATCGGGCAGCTCGTGGGCATGCCGGTGGCGGGCACCGGCACGGCGGTGTGGTGGGAAACGCTGCAGGACGGCGCCACCTACTTCGGCATTCCGGAGGTCGGCTTCCGCGCCAGCAACGGCGAGTTCATGGAACGCGCCCGCATCACGCCGGACATCGAGGTCGCCAACGACAAGGCCAGGCTGGACCAGGGTCAGGACCAGCAGTTGGAAGCGGCGGTGAAGGCGCTGCTCAAGCGCTAGCGTCGGAGCGCGGGCCGCGGACGCGGCCCGCCCAGAGTCCGTGGCGTTGGATGCGTGAGCGGCCGAAGGCCACCGGCGCGCGCGCCAGCACGATCAGGGCCTGGACCAGCCGGTCCAGGTCATGGGTCTTGTCGTAGAAGCCGTCGAGGCCGGCGGCCAGGCACTTGGGGCCGAACTCCGCCTCGTCGGCGGCGGTGACCGCGTAGGCGGTCCCTTCGAAGCCGGCGGCGCGCAGGCGCTCCAGCGCGGAGAAGCCGCTGCCGCGTCCCAGGTCCAGCTCCGTCAGCACCACGTCCGGCCCGCACAGCGCGGCGGCAAGCACCGCCTGGTTCTCATCCGCGGCATGGGCGACGACGGTGGCGCCAGGCACCTCGCGCAGCCGTTTGCACAGGTGCTTGCGAAAGGCATCCGAGGGATCGACGAGCAGGATCTTCATGGCTGGGGGGCGCTTCGAAGGGCGTGAACCCCATTCTTGGGACCGGTCCGGCCACGGGCAATCAGGGATTGCTGGAGCGCCGTGTCAGCGGATGACCTACACGGCCCTCAAAGACGCTTCGAGCGGGAAAAAGTCCGCCGCGGTCTCACTTGAGCATCAACTCGACGTCCTGTCCCGGGTCCCCGCAGGCGTCCAGCCGCAGCCTCAGGAACTCCAGATCCAGATGCAGATGCTCGACCAGCTCCGGTACGGCGAGCTTCACCGCGTCGATGCGGTCCAGCTCCTGGTCGCAGGCATCGGCGATCACCTCGGCCAGGTGCAGGATCGCCGCGAGCATCGAGAAGGGCCGGATGTCCAGCGGCGCGTTCGCGTCCTTGAAGGCCTCGACCAGATCAGCGGGGAAGTGCCAGTGCGCCGCGAGCGCCGCCGTCACGTCCGCATGCGTGCAGCCGAAGCGGTGCATCTCCAGCGAGAAGCGGCTGCCCGGCTCGGCCGCGTGAGCCTCGACGTCGGTCACCTGGTCCGCCTCGGACATCGCCATCATCAACTGCCCGGTGCGCAGCATCAGGCCGGCCAGGTAGGCGGTGTCGGCATCGCCCTGCAGCAGCTTGGCCAGCAGCCGCGCGTAGCCGGCCGTGCGCACGCTGTGCCGCCAGAAGCGCTGGCGGTCCAGGCCCTTGACCTCCGGGAAGGTCGCCGAGATGCTGGCCGCCATCGCCAGGTTGCGCAGCGTCTCCAGGCCCAGCGCCATGGCCGCGTCCTGCAGCGTGCTGATCGTGTGCGACGGGCTGTAGCGCGCCGAGTTGGCCAGCCGCAGCACCTTGGCCGCGAGCGTGGAGTCCTTGCCGATCAGCTCGGCGATCTGTCCGAGCGAGACGCTGTCGTCATCGAGGCTGCGCAGCAGCTTGCGCCCGACCTCGGGCATGACGGGGAGACTGGCATGCCCCCCGAAGAACCGCTCCGCACTGGAGCTGACGGTGGTCACAGGGGTCGTGCTGGCAATCGTCACGGCGAGCCTCCTTCCGACGCGGTCAGGTGGGGCCGAGTCTAAGCCGCTCAGCGGCAGCGCGCCAGCGCCAGCAGCGCCACCCGGTCCAGCAGCCCGATCCGGTAGCCCTGCACCGCCAGCACGCCGCGATCGGCAAGCTGGCGCAGGGTCCGCGAGAAGGTCTCCGGCGAGATCGACAGCTGCGCCGCCACGTCGCGCTTGCGCTCGGCCAGCCGGAGCTCCCCGGCCGCGCCGGCCTGCGCCAGCAGCCAGGCCGCGACCCGGCCGGTCGCGTCCTGCGTCGTCAGGCCCGTGATCGCGTCCCGCGCGTCGCGCAGCCGCGCCGAGACGGCCCGCACCAGCGCCTCCAGCACCAGCGGCTGCTGCCGCAGCCACAGCACCGCCACCGCCATCGGCCACTCCATCACGAGCGCGGACGACGACGCGACGCTGGCATCGTCCTCGTAGCGGCCGTCGAGCCAGGCGGTGTGCAGATCCAGCCAGAGCGGCCCGGTCACCGGCGCCCGCGCCGCCACGCGGCCCTCGCACAGCGCGAGCATCGAGACCGCCGCGTCCCCGCGCCGGATCACGCGGTCGCCGGCCCGGCAGCGGCGCACCTTGGTCATGCAGCCGAGCGCGGACCAGCTGTCGGCGTCCAGCAGCACGTCGCCGAGCAGCGCGCGCCACGGAATCGGATGGGCGGGACCGGGAATCAGTCCGGCGGACGCGGGAAGAAAGGCCGCGTCGGGAGGGGCGGCAGCAGGAGCTTCAGCAGCAAGGGACGTCAGTGGGGCGCTCACGGGCAATCTCGGAAACCGGGGATGCCGGACTGTCGCGGCACTCGCCGGAAATTGCCTTGAGGCTGATCAACATCCGTTCACTCTTCCCCCTCCGCCGCTCGATGGGGGGAGACGCGACAGCTTCGCGTCAGCAAGCGCCTGCGCGAGCCCCTTCGGGCCGCCTGCGCCTCAGCGGATCAGCAGCGCGCGGAAGTCGTTGACGTTGGTCTGCGTCGGTCCGGTGACCAGCAGGTCGCCGAGCGCCTCGAACAGCGCGTAGCCGTTGTTGGCCGCCAGCATCTCGGCCGGCTTCAGGCCCAGCGCGCGAGCGCGCTGCAGGGTGCTCGGACTGAGGAAGGCGCCGGCGTTGTCCTCCACGCCATCGATGCCATCGGTGTCCGCGGCAAGGCCCCACACGCCCTCCTGGCCATCGAGCGCGATCGCGCAGCCGAGCACGAACTCGCCGGCGCGGCCGCCGCGGCCGGGCTGCGGCACCAGCGTCACCGTGGTCTCGCCGCCGGACAGGATCAGGCAGGGCTTGGCGAAGGGCTCGCCATGCCGCGCGACCGAGCGCGCCAGCGCCGCATGCACGCGGCCGACGTCGCGGGACTCGCCTTCGATCTCGTCGGACAGCACATGCGCCGCCAAGCCCAGCGCGCGCGCCGCCTCGGCAGCCGCCAGCAGGCTCTGCCGGGGCGCGGCGATGATGCGCTGCTCATGGCCGTCGAAGCAGGCGTCGCCGGGCTTGGGCGTCTCCCACTCGCCGCGCTCGAGCGCCTGGACCGCGCGCGCCGGCAGCTCGATGCGGTAGCGGCGGCAGATGGCCAGCGCCTGCGCGCAGGTGCTGGCATCGGGCACCGTCGGTCCGGAGGCGATCACCTGCGGATCGTCACCCGGCACATCCGAGATCATCAGCGTCAGCACCTTCGCCGGCGCGCAGGCCGCGGCCAGCCGCCCGCCCTTGATCGCGCTCAGGTGCTTGCGCACGCAGTTCATTTCGCCGATGTTGGCGCCACTGGCAAGCAGCGCGCGATTCACCGCCTGCTTGTCGGCGAGCGTCAGTCCGGGCGCCGGCAGCGGCATCAGCGCCGAGCCGCCGCCCGAGATCAGGCAGATCACCTGGTCATCGGCCGTGGGCCGGAAGTCCCGCACCCGCTGCATCATCCGCGCGGCGGCCCGCTCGCCGGCGGCATCGGGTACCGGATGCGCGGCCTCGACCAGTTCGATGCGCTGCGGTCTGTAGTCCGGGGGGATGTGGCCGTAGCGCGTGATCACCAGGCCCGTGAGCGGCGCGTCCTTGGGCCAGGCCGCCTCGAGCGCCTGCGCCATCGAGCCGCCGCCCTTCCCCGCTCCGATCACCAGCGTGCGCCCCTTGGGCACCGGCGGCAGGTGGCTGGCCAGGATCTTCCCCGGCAGCGCCCGGTCCACCGCGACCCGGTAGAGATGGCGCAGCAGCGCGCGGGGATCGTCGAGCAGGGCCGCGGAGTCCGCGGTCCCGGCGGGGGCGTCGTGGGGCTGGCTCATGGACGGCGATTGTGCGGCGCAGCCGTTCAACCGGCGTCCGTGGCGGCGCCGACCTCGTGGTTCCCCATCAGTTCGAGCGCGCGCACCAGCGCCGAATGGTCGAGCTGATCCCAGCCCTGCGCCGCCGCGGCCTGCATCAGCTGCGCGGTGCCCGCCGTGTTGGGCAGCGCCAGGCCCATGGCCTTGGCGCTCTGCAGCGCGAGGTTCAGGTCCTTCTGATGCAGCGCGATGCGGAAGCCCGGATGGAAGGTGCGCTTGATCATGCGCTCGCCGTGGACCTCGAGGATGCGGCTGGAGGCGAAGCCGCCCATCAGCGCCTCGCGCACCTTGGCCGGATCGGCGCCCGCCTTGGAGGCGAAGACCAGCGCCTCGCCGACGGCCGCGATGTTCAGCGCCACGATGATCTGGTTGGCCACCTTGGTCGTCTGGCCCGCGCCCGCGCCGCCGACGCGCGTGATGTTCTTGCCCATCAGCTGGAACAGCGGCTTGATGCGCTCGAAGGTCGCCTCCTCGCCGCCCACCATGATGGACAGCGTGCCAGCCTTGGCGCCGACCTCGCCGCCGGAGACCGGCGCGTCCAGCCATTCACCGCCCATCGCGACGATGCGCCGCGCGAAGTCCTTGGTCGCCATCGGCGAGATGGAGCTCATGTCCACGACGGTCTTGCCCGCCGACAGGCCGGCGGCCACGCCGTCCTCGCCGAACAGCACGCGCTCGACGTCCGGCGTGTCCGGGACCATGGTGAAGATCACGTCGGCCTGGCGGGCCACCTCGGCGGCGCTGGCGCAGACGGTGGCGCCGGCGGCGGTGACTTCCTCGCGGACCTGGCTGCGGGTGTGGACGAACAGCGCATGGCCGCCCTGCGCGAGGCGCACCGCCATGGGTGCGCCCATGATGCCCAGGCCGATGAATCCGATCTTGATGCTCATGGGAGCGACTCCTTGTTTCAATCCTTGTACCTGTCGCGCAGGCCCTGCGTCGCCGAGCGGAACACGCCCAGGTCGCTGCCGACGGCGACGAAGGTCGCGCCCTGCGCGAGGTAGCGGCGCGCGTCGGCCTCGACCGGCGCGAGGATGCCGATCGACTTTCCAGCGGCCTTGCAAGCCGCGAAGATCGCGGCCATCGCCGCCTGCACGTCGGGGTGGGCCGGATCACCGATGCGGCCATAGCCCGCGGCGAGGTCCTGCGGTCCGATGAACACGGCGTCCACGCCCTCCACCGCCGCGATCTCGGCGACCGCGGCCACGCCGGCCGGGCTCTCGATCTGGACGATCACCGCGATCTGCTCGTTGATGCCCTGGAAATAGCCGGGCACCGTGCCGTAGCGGTTGTTGCGCTGCGCCACCGACACGCCGCGAAAGCCCT
This sequence comes from Roseateles sp., assembly GCF_039595595.1. Lineage (GTDB taxonomy): Bacteria > Pseudomonadota > Gammaproteobacteria > Burkholderiales > Burkholderiaceae_C > Roseateles. The sequence goes on from NZ_JBCNLG010000025.1 coordinate 14,748, forward strand.
GCGGCGGATAGCGGGTGGACTGCACCGCGTAGCGCGCCTGCTCGGCCGATTCGACGAAGGGGATCAGCAGGTTGGAGAAACCCGCGTCCAGCAGGCGCTTGATCTCGACCGCGTGGTTGGTGCTCGGCCGCACGACCGGCGCGCTGACGCTGTCCTTGAGCGCCATCAGCTGCGGCACGAAGCTGGCCACGTCGTTGGGCGAGTGCTCGCCGTCCAGCAGCAGCCAGTCGAAGCCGGCCAGGCCCAGCACCTCGGTGCTGATCGGGCTGGCCAGCGAGCACCAGCAGCCGATCAGACGCTCGCCCGCGATCAGCCGCGCGCGCAGCGTGTTGGGGAAGGCGGAGTAAGGCGCGGCGGAGGGGGTGGGCGCGGACGTGTTCGGCGTGGTCATGGCGGGCTCCTTCGCATGCGCCGGATCAATCGAGCTTGAGCCCGCTCTTGGCCACCACGGCCGCCCAGCTCTTGCGCTCCTTGTTGAAGAAGGCGTCCATCTCGGCCGGCCCCATCGTGTGGACCTCGGCGCCCTGCGACGCCAGCCGCGCGCGCAGGTCGGGCGAGCGGATGATGCGGATCAGCTCGGCGGAGAGGCGATCGATGTTGGCCTTGGGCATCGAGGCCGGCGCGAGGATGCCCTGCCAGGTGCCGGACTCGAAGCCGGTGGCGCCCTGCTCGGCCAGCGTCGGCACGTTCGGCAGCAGCGGCACGCGCGTGGCCTTGCTGACGCCGATCACCTTGAGCTTGTTCTGCTGCACGAAGGGCAGCGTCGCGAGCATGCCGTTCATCAGCACCTGCGTCTGGCCGGCGATGGTGTCGGTGACGGCCTGCGAGCCGCCCTTGTACGGGATGTACTCCCACTTCGCGCCGGTCAGGCTGGCGACCTGGAAGCCGGCCAGGTGCGGGGCGCTGCCCATCGCGGTGACGGCGAAGTCCATCTTGGACTTCTTCGACAGCTCGACCAGTTCCTTCAGGTTGTTCGCCGGCACCGACGGATGCACCACCAGCATGTGCGGCGAGTAGGCCAGCATCGCCACGCCCTTCAGATCCTTGGACGGATCGAAGGCAAGCCTGGTGTACAGCGAGGGGCTGATGGCCAGCGCGCTGACGTCGCACAGCATGACGGTGAGGCCGTCGCTGGCCTTGGCGGTCTGGTCGGCGCCCATGTTGCCGCTGGCGCCGGGCTTGTTCTCGACGATGACGGGCTGCTTGAGCGCCTCCGACAGCATCGGCGAAATCGCGCGGGCGATGATGTCCGACGAGCCGCCCGGCGTGTACGGCACGATGATGCGCAGCGGCTTGTTGGGCCAGGCCTGCGCGAGGGCGTTCGGCGCGATGCCGCCGAGCGCCGCGATCGCGGCCGCGGCCAGCGCCGCGCGGCGCGTGATCGAGCCGCATGAGATGCGGGCGCCGCGCTGGCGGGCCGCGGGATTCGAAGGGGTCATGTCTCTCTCCGTGCGTGGCGCTCGTGGCGCTCTGGGGTCGGGGAAGCCGTCAGCGGACCATGCAGGGCCGCTTGGGATCGAAGGTCCAGCCGGGGATCAGGCTCTGCATGGCGATCGCGTCGTCGCGCGCGCCCAGGCCGTGCCGCAGGTACAGCTGGTGGGCGGCCTCCACGGCCGCCATGTCCAGCGTCACGCCCAGGCCCGGCGCGGTGGGCACCGCGACCTCGCCGTCGACGATGCGCAGCGGCTGCTGCGTGAGGAACTGGCCGTCCTGCCAGATCCAGTGCGTGTCGATCGCGGTGAGGCGCCCAGGCGCGGCGGCCGCGGCATGCGTGAACATCGCCAGCGAGATGTCGAAGTGGTTGTTCGAGTGCGAGCCCCAGGTCAGGCCGAAGTCGCGGCAGGTCTGCGCGACGCGGACCGCGCCGGACAGGGTCCAGAAGTGCGGATCGGCCAGCGGGATGTCGACCGATTGCAGGCTCAGCGCATGGGTGAACTGGCGCCAGTCGGTGGCGACCATGTTGGTCGCGGTCGGCAGGCCGGTGGCACGGCGGAACTCGGCCATCACCTCGCGGCCGGAGAAGCCGCCTTCGGCGCCGCAAGGGTCCTCGGCATAGGCGAGCACGCCGCCGAGGTCGCGCAGCAGCCGGATCGCGTCCTTCAGCAGCCAGCCGCCATTGGGGTCGAGCGTGATGCGCGCGTCCGGGAAGCGCGCCTTGAGCGCGCGGATGGCGTCCACTTCTTCCTCGCCGCGCAGCACGCCGCCCTTGAGCTTGAAGTCCTTGAAACCGTAGCGCGCCCGCGCGGCCACGGCCTGCTCGACGATGGCCTCGGGCGTCATCGCGACCTGGTGGCGGACCTTCAGCCAGGCATCGCCGGGCTGGCCGCTGCCGGCCTCGTCATCGGGCGTCCTGTAGGCCAGGCCGGTCTTCGTGCGATCGCCGACGAAGAACAGGTAGCCCAGCATCGCGACGCGGTCGCGTTGCCGGCCTTCGCCGAGCAACTCGCAGACCGGGACTTCCAGGTGCTGGCCCAGCAGGTCCAGCAGCGCGCATTCGACGGCGGTCAGCACATGGATCGTGGTCCGCAGATCGAAGGTCTGCAGGCCGCGGCCGCCGCTGTCCAGCGACTTGAACTGCTCGCGCACCTGCGCCAGCAGCGCGTTCCACTTCGCCACGGGCTGGCCGATCAGCATCTCGCCGGCCTGCTCGAGGGTCTTGCGGATCGGCTCGCCGCCCGGGATCTCGGCGACGCCGACGTGGCCGGCGTTGTCCTCCAGGATCAGCAGGTTGCGGGTGAAGAACGGCGCATGCGCGCCGCTCAGGTTCATCAGCATGCCATCCTGGCCGGCGACCGGAATCGCGCGGGCGGACGTGACGATGGGACTGCTCACGGCGGGCTCCTGCGTCAATCGGCGGTGATCTTGCGGGTCTCGATGACCTGCTTCCAGCGGGCGAATTCGGCCTTCTGGAAGGCCTGCGCCTGCTCGGGTGTGTTCGCGACGGTCTCGATGCCGATGTCGGCGAATTTCTGCTTGATCGAGGGGTCGTGCAACGCGGCGGCGATGTCCTTCTGCAGCTGCGCGCGCACGGCGGGCGGCAGGCCCTTGGGCGCGGCCACGCCCTGCCAGGAGTAGACGTCGGCGCCCTTGATGCCGGATTCGGACAGCGTGGGCACGTTGGGCAGCACGGCGGAGCGCTTGTCGCCGGTCACCGCCAGCGCGCGCAGCTTGCCGCCGGTGATGTGCGGCAGCACCGCGTTGATGTTCTGGAACGAGGCCTCGACCTGGCCGCCGAGCAGGTCGCTGATGGCGGGCGCGCCGCCCTTGTAGGGCACATGCAGGCCGGAGGTGCCGGTCTGCAGCCAGAACAGCTCGGCGGTCAGGTGGTCGGAGGAGCCGTTGCCGGAGGACGCGAAGGTCATCTTGCCGGGATCCTTCTTCAGCGAGTCCACGACGTCCTTGACGGACTTCAGCGGCGAGGCGGCCGGCACGACGAGCACGTTGGGCGCCTGGATGGCGACGGCGAGCAGGTCGATGTCCTTGAGCGCGTCGTACTGGACAGCCTTGATCAGATGCGGCGCGATGACGAAGGGACCGAGCGAGGACACCAGCAGCGTGTAGCCATCGGGGGCGGAGCGCCTGACCTGGGCGGTGCCAAGCGTGCCGGTGGCGCCGGGGCGGTTGTCGACGATGACGGTCTGGCCCCACTTCTTCTGGAGTTCGGCACCCATGGCGCGGGCGAGCATGTCGGTGGAGCCGCCGGCGGGGAACGGGACCACGAGCGTGACCGGGCGTTCGGGGAAGCCGGCGGCCAGGGCCGCGGCGGCGCAGAAGGTGGAGAGGACGGCGGCGCCGAGGGCGGCTCCGGCCTTGACGGCCAGGCGGCGAGTCAGAACGGTCATGGGTTGTCTCCGGAAGGAACCGTGGAAACCGCTCTTGGTGCGTCTTCGGTGCTCAGCTCCGAAGGTCGTCGGCGGCTTTGTTGTCAGTCATCATACAAGTTGAGTTAAGGCGATGACAAGGCGGCAAGTCGTTCCACGAGTCGGGGAAAACGCTGAGGGTCAGCGCTGCTCTTGCAGCGCCATGGCCGCGCGCCGGCGGCGTTCACGGCTGTTGGCCAGATGCGTGCGCATCGCGGCGCGCGCGGCTTCGCTGTCGCGCGCGGCGATCGCGTCCAGGATGCTCTCGTGTTCCGCGTTCACGCGCAGCAGGTACTCGCGCTGCGCGGCCGGGTCTTCGTCGCCCGCGGCACGCAGGCTCGCCAGGCGCGCGCGCGGAATGCTCGGCGCGCCCAGCGTTCCCATCAACTGCTCGAAGTGCGGGTTGCCCGTCGCGCGGGCAATCTCCAGGTGGAACTGGAAGTCCGCCGTCACTGCGTCACGCCCCGCCTCCGCCGCTTCCGCGAAGGCCTTCAGCGCCGCCCGCATCGCCGCCAACTGCCCGTCCGAACGCCGCCGCGCCGCCAGCGCCGCCGCCTCGGTCTCGACGCCGATGCGCAGCTCCAGCACCGCCACGACGTCATTCAGCGTCGCCATCTGCTCCGCGCCGATGCGGAACGGCCCGCCGTCGCCCAGCCCCAGCACGAAGGTGCCGATGCCATGCCGCGTCTCGACCAGCCCTGCCGCCTGCAGCTTGGAGATCGCCTCCCGGACCACCGTCCGGCTGACCTCGAACTCGGCCATGATCGCCGCCTCGGTCGGCAGCTTGTCGCCCGCCGCCAGCGCGCCCGCGCGGATGCGGTCCTCCAGCGCACGGACAAGTCCGAGGGCCAGCGATTTCGGGCGGGAACGGGTCAGCGGAGCATTCATCACGGGATCAGTTGTACGACAACATGGCGCCGCGCGCCAACCGCGTTATCGCGGTGTCGCGCCAAAGCAGCGGATCGATGGAAGCAGACGAGACCGCGATTGTCCCGGTATCGCGCGGGGCAGCCGCACGGGCTCGGCCTCGGCCGCAGGGGCCGAGCACCTCAGACCGCGTCGAGCGGGAATCGCGTGCAGCCCAGCCGCGCCGAGATGTCCCGGCTGGCCGTCTGCAGCATCGCCACGACCTCGGGCGCCTTGGCCTCGTCGTAGCGGAAAGTCGGGAAGCTCACGCTCATGCCGGCGATCGGCTGGCCCAGCCGGTCAAAGATCGGCACGCCCAGGCAGCGGATGTGGTCGTCGAACTCCTCGCGGTCCTCGCCGAAGCCCTGCGCCTTCACCCGGTCCAGCTCGGCCTGGAAGGCGGCCGGCTCGGTGATCGTGCGGTCGCGGAAGCGCTGGAACACCGCGCCCTCGAGGATGCGCGCGCGCCGGTCCGGATGCTCCCAGGCCATCAGCACCTTGCCGATGGCCGTGCAGTGCAGCGGCGCGCGCCGGCCGATGCGCGAGTACATGCCCAGCATGTGCTTCGAATCGACCTTGTGGACGTAGATGATCTCGCTGTCGATCAGCGTGCCCAGGTGCACCGTCTCGCCGGTGGCATCGGCCAGCATCTGCATGTGGTGCTTGGACAGGTCGACCAGGTCCGGGTACTGCAGCGCCTTGGCGCCCAGCTCGAAGGCCTTCATCGCCAGGCCGTAGCGCTCGCTGTCCGTCTCCTGCCGGACATAGCCCAGCGTCTTCATCGTCTGCAGGAAGCGGTAGACCGTCGCCTTGGGCATCGCCAGCCGGACCGACAGCTCCGAGATGCCGGTATCGCTGCGTTCCGACAGCGCCTGCAGGATGGCGAACACCTTCAGGACAGCCGCCACCGACTCGGGCTGCTGCTTGCCATCGTTCAGATCGTCATCCATGCGCCACGTGTTCTTGGAAAAAAAGGATTTCACCACAGCCGGCCCGTGCCCGCGCCCGCGCGAACCCGCGCCGCCACCGCATCCGCGGCCTCGATGGACAGGCGGTACGGCGGCGTCCAGCCAGCGTCGCCATCGACGGTCCGGCCGGGGTTCGCGGCACGCAGCATGCCCACCAGGTCGACCGGCGCGCCATTGAAGCGCGAGCCCCGGTCCTCCAGCCGCTCGCCCTTGAGCAGCCTCGCGATGCGCTCCGGCGCGATCCCCGGCGCGGCTTCCCAGGCGTTGGCCTCGCTCAGCACGCTCGATTCAAAGCCGGCGCCGATCGAGTAGCCATAGGGATAGTCCCCGCCCGGCGTCGCGACGTAGAGGTTGTTGGCGACATGGACGCGGCCGTAGCGCACCCGCGGCGCGCGCTCCTTCACCTGCTCCCACAGGTTGTGATGCAGCGTCACGCGCAGGTGGCCGCGATCGTCGCGATGGCCATCGCCGCCGCCGATCAGCATGGTCTTGTCGTGGCGGCGGAAGACGTTCCAGGACACGGTGACGAAGTCCGAGCGGCGCGTGATGTCCAGCAGTCCGTCGTGGCGCTGCATCCGCTGCCCGAGCGCCACCGGCTCGCGCGGATCGGGCCGCGCGCCGTCATCGAAGCTGCAGTGGTCGATCCACACCTGCGTGGCCTCGCGCAGCGAGACGGTGTCGTATTCGGAGTTCCACTCGCCATGCCCGTTGTCGTTCGGGTCCCAGGCCGGGAAGAAGTCATAGGCATCGGAGAAGTTCAGGTTGCGCAGGATCACCTGCGAGACTTTCTCCAGCATCAGCGAGCCATTGTCGAAGCCCGCGTCGGGCCCGATGCCGACGAGGGTCGTGTTGGACGGCACCCTGACGACGATCTGCGCCGCCTGCCGTTTCGCCGAGCGGCGGCGCGCGTCCTCGAGCGGCCCTTCGGGCGCGCGCCGGCCCCAGGTCGCGGGGTCGTACTGGCGCACGAAGGCGTCGAAGTCGAAGGCGGGATCGCGGAAGTCTTCCAGGCCAAGGCGGCGCCCCGACGCATCGGCCGCGAGGTCGATGCGCGCGGCCACGGCGATCAGCTTCGGCGTATCGCCGAGCGCGAGCGCGGCATCGAGCTCTGCGCGCGTGCGCACGACGCGGATCGCATCGGGCTTGGCCTTCGCGCCACCTTCCGTGCCGCCGTTCATCGAGGCCCAGCCTTCGTCAGGCGCGATCGCATCGAAGGCCGCGGCGGGCAGCGCGCTGGAGGACGCGACATTGCGGTACTCGGCCATGCGGTTGGCGGCCTCGCCGGTCGCGGCGAAGGGGCGGCGCGAGGTCGAGGCCGCCCACGCCGTCAGATGCGCGCCGAGCTCGCTGTCCCGGATCACCGCCTGGCCGTTGGGCGCGGACGGCGACGGACGCCATTCGCCGGCCTTCACGCCGCGGTCCCAGGCCCGGCCCAGGCGCACGCTCCCCGGCGCCACGCCGGGCTCCGCCATCCAGCGCGAGTGCTGGACCAGGAACCCACGCTGCACGCCGTCAGGCGTGCTGGGCGCGAGCACGATGCCGCCCTGCCCCGGCGAGCGCCGTCCGGCGCGGCTCACGATGACGCTGTCGTCGATCACCAGCGTCGCGCCGCCGAAGATGAAATCGACATCGCCGCGAATCTCGCTGGCGTGCACGAACACGCGCGACTCGCTCGCGAGCTCGTCGCTGGCGCGCTCGGCGTAGAAGGTGTCCTGATGTCCGAGCAGCCGTACCTGCTCGAGCTGGATCCGGTCGCCGCGCGTCATCAGCGCAACGGCCTGAGCGCCGCCGCTCTCACCGGCGCCCGGCGGGTAGCCCTGTCCGGCGCGCACGCGGTCCATCGCATCGTTGGCGATCGTCAGCCGCGCGAGCTGCACGTCGTCGCTGAACAGCATCACGCTGGCGCTGCCCGGTGTTACGAAGGTCTCCGCCTCGAGCAGCGGCATGCAGCGGTGCGCGGCCGCGCCGCGCGCCTTCGGCTGCGCGTTGTAGCGGCCCTCGACGATCACGACCTCCGCGGGATCGCCGCGTCCGTACAGCGTGAACGGCGCCTTGTCCTGGATGCAGAGCGGCTCGCGATAAGTGCCCGGCTTGACGAGCACGTAGACACGCGCCGGCGCCGCCGAGCCGCCCTGCCCCTTTGCCGGCAAGGCATCGATCGCGGCCTGCAGCGTGCGGTGCGTGCCGCTCCCGTCGGCGGCGACGACGAAGGTCGGCGTCCAGCGCGAGGGGTCGAGCGCCCGCGGCCGCCAATCGCCGAGATAACGCGAGGCCGTGGCCAGCGCGGCCGCCTCCTCGCTCAGCTGCGGCCGGTCCTGCGCCCACGCGGCCTGCAGCGCCGCCACGCACAGTCCCGCCATCACCGCGCCGCGCCAGCCGCGCATCACAGGTCCGCCAGATAAAGCGCGGGCTCGCCCTCGGCATCGGCGCTGAACAGCACCTGCCGCTCATCGGGCGTGAACGACGGATGCGGATGCGTGACCTGCCGGTTGCCCTTGTAGACGCGCCACGAGCTGTCATGCCGCGCCACGCGCCGCTCGGTGCCGGCCCTCAGGTCGAACAGGTGCAGGAAGGGATCGGTCGCGATCTGGTGGCTGCCGGTGTCGGCGACATCGGCCGGCGAGTCGCAGCCATCGCCGATCAGCAGCGTGCCGTCGTGGTTGCTCATCAGGTGCGAGCACGGCGGCATGCGCGTCAGCCGCTTCGATTCGAGCGTCACCGGATCCAGCGCGCAGATCCAGCGATCGCGCTGCCCCTTCAGGTAGGAGACGTAGATCATCGCGGAGCCGTCCGGCACCCAGAACTCGTGCGTGCAACTCTCGCCCGGGTCATGCCGCCGGCCGCAGCGCACGTTGCCGCCGTCCTCGTCGACGAACCACATGCGCGCGTCGACCAGATCATGCGGCCCCTCATGGCAGTACGCGACCGTGTGGTCGTCCCCGGGCCGGTACTGCGGATGGCCCAGCCAGCCCTGCTGCTCGAGGATCACGTCGCGCGCGCCGGTGGCCAGGTCGATGCGGATCAAGCGGCAGCGCGGCTTCGCATGGAACATCTCGTGGAACTTCTGCCAATCGCTGAGCGGGAACCAGTCGCTCGCCGCGATCTCGATGCCGACCATCTTCGTGCAAGCCGAGTTCGCGACCCAGGTCCCGTAGCCGACCCAGCCCTCTGGCACGGTGTAGACGACCTCCTCGCTCAGGTCGCGCAGCGACAGGCGGATCAGCCGCCGCTCCGCGCGGACGAAGTACAGGTGCCGGTCATCGGGACTCAAGAAGCCGCCAAAGGTGTTCTCGCCCGCCTGATCGGTGAGCTGCGTCGCGACCTGCGACTGGAGGTCGAGCAGGTGGTAGTTCCAGCTCGCGCCCGGCCCGAACTCGGCGCCGAAGATCAGCCGCTGGCCCTCGTTGGTGAAGCACTTCTGATAGAAGTAATTGCGATGGCACGTCACGTCGGTGGGCGTCAGGCGCGTGACGCGCGCGCCGGTGTCCGGGTCCTGACGGGTGACGAAGCGGAGCTGGCGTTCAGTGGCTTTCATGGTCGCTCGGTGGGCTTTCACTTGATGCGTTGCAGCAGGGCCTGGCCCTCGGTGACGAGGCGGCGCGCGGCACCGAGGTCGTCGGTCTTGCCATAGGCGACGGTCTCGAAGACCTCGCGCATGAACTTGTGCAGCCGCGCGTGCTCGAACAGCGGCGCGGGCCGCTTGAGCCGGCCCGACTCGCGCTGGCGCTGGATCTGCTCATGCGCGGCGACCTCCAGCGGCGGCAGCGCGCCGGCCGCCTTCAACTGCTCGAACGGGCCGCGCGCCGACGGCAGGCCGCGCGTGCGCCCCAGCAGGGCCGCGGCCTCGGGATCGGTGAGCAGGAAGTTGGTCAGCTTCGCCGCGATCTCCGCCTTGCCGCGCCGCTCGGCCTGACGGCTCACCGCGTACATGACGGTGGGCCGGCCGAACATGCCGCTGTCGAGCGCGCCGGGCAGCGTCGGGAACTCGCCGAGCACCAGCTTCTGCTGCTGGTCCAGCGTCGATGCACGCAACGCGATGACCGAGTCCCAGGTGTAGTTGCCGGCCCAGCGGCCCACGACCCAATCGGGTTGCTGCTCGGTGGGTTTCTCCGCGCCGCCCAGACTTGCGCGCAGCGGCAATGGCGTCGCGACATGCTCGGCGATCAGGCGCCGGTAGATGCGCACCCAATCCAGCGCCGCGGCCTCGCTCATCGCCACGCGCGGCTCCGCCGGGTCGACATAGGCCACGCCGTGGCGCTGCTGCACCCAGGCCTGGGCGAGCAGCATCATGTCGTAGAGTTCGCCGTCGAGCGGGTAGGCCTCCTCGCCGAGCGCGCGGCGGAAGGCCGGGCCGGTGGCGAAGAGCTCGTCCCAGCTCGTCGGCAGCGCCAAGCCTGCGCGCTGGAAAGCCGCCTGGTTCCACAGCATGACCCGCGCGCTGAAGGACACCGGCAGCGCATTGAGCTTGCCGGCCACCTCGCCATAGGCGAGGTCGCCGCGGTCGAACTGTGCCAGGTCCAGCAGCGCCGCGTGCTGGTTCAGATCGGCGAAGCCATTGCCGCGCTTGCTGAACATCGCCAGCCAGGCCCAGTTGATCTGCATGAGCTCGGGCTCGGAGCCGCCGGCGATCTGCGTCGTGAGCCGCTCCAGATAGCCGTTGAAGCCCATGTACTCGGCCTTCACGCGCACGCCGTGGCGGCGCTCGAAGAGCGCCAGCGCCTTCAGCGTTGCTTCATGCCGGCCCGCTCCGCCCCACCAGGCGAAGCGCAGCACGGCGTTCCTGTCCTGCGCGCGGAGCACGGACGGTGCGGTCATCGCTGCCGTCACGCCGGCCGCCGCCGCGATCGCGCCGGCGCCAGCGGCCAGGCCCAGCACCTGTCGTCGCGGCAGGCTCATGCCCGAGTCTCCGGCAGCGCGCCTGACAGCAGGTTCATCCCGCTGCCCGCGTCGAAGAGATGGCAGGCCGGCATCTGCAGATGCAGCGTCAACGCGTCGCCACGCGCGAGGCCTTCGAGCGCCGCCGCCTGCTCGGCTGGCACGCGCGCCGTCAGCGGCAGCGGTCCGAGTTCGGCATGCAGGTAGACCTCCGAGCCCATGTGCTCGGTGAAGCGCAGCCGCGCCTGCACCGGGACGCTATCGCCCTGCGCGCGGGCCGCCAGGCCGATGTGCTCGGGCCGCAGGCCGAAGGTCAGCGCGCCATCGGCCAGCCGCGGCAGGGCCGTCAAGCCAGCCGCCTTGTCGGCCGGCAGCGGCAGCCGCGCACCGCCGAGCTCGATGGCCAGGCCCGTGTCGGTCGCCAGCAGCCTCGCCGCGAGCAGGTTCATCTCGGGCGAACCGATGAAGCCCGCGACGAAGGCATTCGCCGGCCGGTCATAGAGCGCCGTCGGCGTGTCGACCTGCTGGATCACGCCGTCCTTGAGCACGCAGATGCGCTCGCCCATCGTCATCGCCTCGACCTGGTCGTGCGTGACGTAGATCGTGGTCGCCGGCTGCTGGCTCTCGCGCAGCGTGCGATGCAGTTCGGTCAAGCGCACCCGCATCGCCGCGCGCAGCTTGGCGTCGAGATTGGACAAGGGCTCGTCGAACAGGAACACGTCCGGCTTCTTGACGATCGCGCGGCCGACCGCGACGCGCTGCGCCTGGCCGCCCGACAGCTGCTTCGGATAGCGGTCCAGCAGATGCTCCATCTCCAGCAGCGACGCGGCATGGCGCACACGGCGGTCCAGCTCCGCCTTCGGCGTGCCGGCCAGCTTCAGGCCGAAGGCGAGGTTGTCGTAGACCTTCATGTGCGGATACAGCGCGTAGTTCTGGAACACCATCGCGATGCCGCGCTGCTTGGGCGGCAGCGCGTTGACGGTGCGATCGCCGATGCGCAGCTCGCCGCCGGTGATGCTCTCCAGCCCGGCGATCATCCGCAGCAGCGTCGACTTCGCGCAGCCCGACGGGCCGACGAAGACCATGAACTCGCCATCCTTCACTTCCAGGTCCACGCCATGCACGGCCTTGAAGCCGTTGGGATAGACCTTCTCGACCTGGTTCAGGCTCAGTCTTGCCATGTGTCAGCCCTTGACCCCCGAGGACGTCGCGCCCTCGATGAAATGCTTCTGCGCCGCGAAGAACACCGCCACCGACGGGACCAGCGCCACCACCGAGATCGCGATCACGTTGGCCCACTCGACCTCCTCGGTCGCGCCGATGCTCATCTTGAGCGCCAGCGAGACCGGGTACTTCTCCACCGAGGCCAGGTAGATCAGCGGCCCCATGAAGTCGTTCATCGTCCAGATGAACTGGAACACGATCACCGAGATGATCGCCGGCTTGAGCAGCGGCACGATGATGTGCCAGAGCAGCTGCAGCGCATTGCAGCCGTCGATCTGCGCGGCCTCCTCCATGTCGCGCGGGATGCCGCGCAGGAACTGCACCAGCATGAACACGAAGAAGGTGTCCGTGGCGAAGGCCGAGGGCACGATCAGCGGCAGGTAGGAGTCCAGCCAGCCGATCTCGCGGAAGACCAGGTATTGCGGCAGGCGCAGCACGATCAGCGGCAGCATCATCGTGGCGATCATGATGCTGAAGAGCAGCTTGCGGCCCCAGAACTCGAAACGGGCGAAGGCATAGGCCACCAGCACGCAGGAGACCACCGTCACGACGATGCGGGGGATGGTGATCAGGAAGCTGTTCAGGAAGTAGGTCGCGAAGGTGTACTCGGTGCTGGTCTTCCAGCCTTTGGCGTAGGCGCTGAAGTCGAGGCGGCCGGGCCAGAAGCCGGCGGAGCTGAAGATCTCGGCATTGCTCTTGAAGGAGGCCCCGATCAGCCACAGCAGCGGGTAGAGCATCACGATCGCGACCGCGGCCAGCGCGAGGTAGCGCAGCGCGCGGTTGCCGCGGTCGCGGCCGAGGATCAGAGGGGGCGGGTTGCCGCGACCGCGGCCCTCTCCCCGACCCTCTTCCGCAAGCGGGAGAGGGGGTTGGATGGGAGTACTGCTGCGATGTGGGGCGGGAAGGCGGCTCATCGGCGGGTCTCCTTTTCGCCCGAGTAGAAGACCCAGTACTTCGAGCTCCAGAACGACAGCGCCGCCAGGGCGCCCACCAGCGCGAACAGCACCCAGGACAGCGCCGCGCCATAGCCCAGGTTGAAGAAGCGGAAGCTCTGGTCGTAGATGTAGAGCGCCAGCACGTAGGTCGAGTGCAGCGGGCCGCCTTCGGTGATCAGGTAGGGGCCGTTGAACTCCTGGAAGGCGTGCACCATCTGCATGATCACGTTGAAGAAGATCACCGGCGTGATCAGCGGCACGGTGATGCGCCAGAACTGCTGCGCCGTGCTCGCCCCATCGCATTCCGCCGCCTCGTACAGCGATATCGACACGTTCTGCAACGCCGCCAGGAAGATCACCATCGCCGAGCCGAACTGCCACGTGAACAGCAGCACGATGGTCCACATCGAGTAATGCTCGTCGGCGAGCCACGGGATCGGCTCGAGGCCGAGCTTCACCAGCACCAGGTTCACCAGCCCATTGCGCGCGAAGACGAAGCGCCACAGCACCGCCACCGCGATCGAGCCGCCCAGGATCGACGGGATGTAGAACGCGGCCCGGAAGAAGTTGATCCCGCGCAGCTTGAAATTCAGCACATGCGCGATGAACAGCGCGAAGCCCACCCGCAGCGGCACCGCCAGCAGCGCGAAGAGCAGCGTCACGCCCAGCGACTTTCGGAACAGCGGGTCGGCGGTGGCGAGCTCCTCGTAGTTGCGCAGCCCGACGAACTGCGGCGGGTCGATCAGGTCGTACTGCGTGAAGCTGAGCGCGAAGCTCATCACGAAGGGGAAAAGCTTGAACAGCAGCACGCCCAGCACGAAGGGCAGCACGAACAGGAAGCCCAGGCGCTTGTTCTCGTACATGGCGGGCAGTCGGTGTGGTCCGCGGGGTGCGCGACGGCGGCCGGCTCAGCGCGCCAGCCAGCCGCCGTCCACGGCGACGGTGTAGCCGTTGACGTAGTCCGAGGCCCTGGACGCCAGAAACACCACCGGCCCCGCCAGGTCGTCGGGCACGCCCCAGCGGCCGGCCGGGATGCGGTCCAGGATCGCGGCGTTGCGATGCTCATCCTGGCGCAGCGCGGCGGTGTTGTTGGTCGCCATGTAGCCCGGCGCGATCGCATTGACGTTGATGCCGTGCGCGGCCCACTCGTTGGCCATCAGCCGGGTGATGCCGACCACGCCGCTCTTGCTGGCCGTGTACGAAGGCACCCGCACGCCGCCCTGAAAGGACAGCATCGACGCCACGTTGATGATCTTGCCGCCGCTGCCCTGCGCCAGGTATTGCCTGGCCACCGCCTGCGAGAAGAAGAACACCGTCTTCAGGTTGAGGTCGACCACGTCGTCCCAGTCCTTTTCAGTGAAGCGGATCGCATCCTCGCGCCGGATGATGCCGGCGTTGTTGACCAGGATGTCGATGCGGCCGGTCAGCGACCTGGCCTCGGCGACCAGGCCCTCGATGCCGCTGATGTCGCCCAGGTTGGCGCGCAGGTCCAGGAAGCGCCGGCCCAGGCGCTGCACTTCGGCGCGCGTCTCGGCCGGGTCCGACACGTTGACGCCGACGATGTCCGCGCCGGCCTGCGCCAGCGCCACCGCCATGCCCTGCCCCAGGCCGGTGTTGCAGCCCGAGACGATGGCCACGCGGCCGCTCAGTTGGAAGTTGTCCAGGATCATGGCGTTCCCTCAACGCAGCGCGGTCATCGGCACGTGGTCCATGTCCTTGAAGACCTGGTTCTCGCCGACCATGCCCCAGATGAAGGTGTAGGCCTGCGTCCCGACGCCGGAATGGATGGACCAACTCGGGCTGATGACGGCCTGCTCGTTGCGCACGACCAGATGACGCGTCTGCGTCGGCTCGCCCAGCATGTGGAAGACCACCGCGTCCGCCTTCATGTCGAAGTAGAAGTACACCTCCATGCGCCGGTCGTGCTGGTGGCAGGGCATGGTGTTCCAGAGGCTGCCGGGCTCGAGCTGCGTCATGCCCATCAGCAACTGGCAGGTCGGCAGCACGTCGGGGACCAGGAACTTGTAGATCGTGCGGCGGTTGCTGGTCTCGGGCGAGCCCAGCGTCTCGGGCGAGGCCTCGGCCAGCGTGACCTTGCGCGTCGGATACGCGGTGTGCGCCGGCGCGCAGTTGAAATAGAGCTTGGCGGGCTGCGCGGCGTCGATGCTCTTGAACTCGACGATCTTCGCGCCCTGGCCGATGTACAGCGCCTCGCGCGGGCCCACGTCGTACTGCGTGTCATCGACGAACACGCGCGCCGCGCCGCCGATGTTGATCAGCCCCAGCTCGCGGCGTTGCAGGAAGTAGTCGGTGCCGGTGTGCCGGCCCAGTTCCGCGGAGAAGGTCACCGGCCGCGTCACCGGCATGATGCCGCCGACGATGATCCGGTCGATCTGGCTGTAGGTGAGCGTCGCCTGGTCGGGCTGGAACAGGTCCTCCACCAGGAACTGCCGGCGCAGGCCTTCGGTGTCCAGCGTGCGGGCGTGCTCACTGTGGATGGGTTGGCGGATCTCCATGTCGTCTCCTGGTGATGCAGGCATTGCGGCCTCTGTTGGGGTCGCAGCGTACGGGCCTGCGGACTTTCCCGGAACTATGGTTTCTATGTAGTGAACCGTCGTTTCAAATTTTCGCGACCTCGCTATAGTTGCTCGCAACGACGGCCGGTACACGTCCCTCGACACCGTCCCCACACCGTCCGCTTGCAGGAGACGCCCCGATGACTCACCCGTACTTCCTGAACGACGCCGAGCCGTGGACCGAGCTCGGCGACGGCATCCGCCGCAAGATCGTCGGCCACACGCCGGAGCTGATGTCGGTCCTGGTGCAGTTCGACCAGGGCGCCATCGGAACGCCGCATGCGCACGACGCGCATGACCAGATCGCGTTCGTGATCAGCGGCGCGTTCGAGTGTGAGGTGGGCGGCGTCAAGCGCGTGCTCAAGCCGGGCGACGCCTTCGTGGCGCCCCGGCTGACGATGCATGGCGTCGTCGCGCTAGAGGCCGGCAGCACGCTGCTGGACCAGTTCTCGCCGCGCCGCGACGACTACCTGTAGTCCCTGGCGCGAAGGCTCCTGCCAGCCCGCGCCCGATGAAGTCCACCGCAGTTCCCAAGCAGTACCCGAGGCGGCGATCGCACTGCAGCGACGGCCGCTCCCGACCTGCCGGCGCCCTGCGCGCGCCCGCGACCGACACGACACCGCGAGAGAGCGACGGGCCACGATCCCGCGCCCGCGGTCGCTGAAGCACTTGGAGACAACGTCATGCCCCAACGTCATGGGACCCGCCTCGGGACGCGCGCGTCCGCCTGTTCCGCCACATCGTCCACCGCGTCTGCCCGCCGTCATGCACTTCGTGTGCCCCGCGTGCCGCGATTGACGCGTCTGGCCGCCTGCCTGCTCGGCACGGCCACGCTGACGCTGCCCGCCTGGAGCCAGGACCAGGCCGCCGCGCCGGCCGCCGCTGCCTCGACACCGGCGCCCTCGCCCGCTTCGGACAAGTCGCTGGAGACGGTCGTGGTGACCGGCATCCGCGCCTCCCTGGAGAGCGCGCTGAACGCCAAGCGGCAGGACCGCGGCATCGTCGACGTGATCAAGGCGGAGGACATCGCCAAGTTCCCCGACACCAACCTGGCCGAGTCGCTGCAGCGCATCCCGGGCGTGGTCATCGACCGCGACGCCGGCGAGGGCCGCAACATCACGGTGCGCGGCCTGGGCGCGGACTTCACGCGCGTGCGCATCAACGGCATCGAGGCGTTGGCCACCACTGGCGGCACGGACAGCTCAGGCGGCGCCAACCGCTCGCGCGGCTTCGACTTCAATGTCTTCGCGTCGGAGCTCTTCAACACCATCACCGTGCGCAAGAGCAGCTCGGCCGAGGTGGATGAAGGCTCGCTGGGCGCGACCGTGGACCTGCAGGCGGCGCGGCCCTTCGACTTCAACAAGCGCGTCATCACCGCCTCGGTGAAGGGCCGCTACAACGACCTGTCGCGCGAGACCGATCCGCGCATGGCCTTCCTGATCAGCGACGTGTTCCTGGACAAGACGCTGGGCGTGCTGGTCTCGGGCGCGTACTCCAAGCGGCGCCTCTTTGAAGAGGGCTTCTCCACGGTGCGCTGGGACAACGGCCCGTCGTCCGGCGGCTGGTGCTCGCCGCAAGGCGTGACCCCGGCCAATCCCGCGACCACGGCCGCCACCTGCGGCCCGGCCGCGCAGAGCGTGCCGCGGCTGCCGGCCTCGGCCGGCGCCTCCGCGGCCTACAACGCGGCCAGCAGCGCCGACAACTTCCACCCGCGCCTGCCGCGCTACGGCCGGCTCACGCATGACCAGGACCGCTACGGGCTGACTGGCTCGGTGCAGTTCCGCCCCAGCGACCGCACGCTGCTGACCTTCGACATGCTGTACTCCAAGCTCAAGGCGACGCGGCAGGAGGACTTCCTCGAAGCCATCTCCTTCAGCCGCACCGCGAGCCAGGGCGGCAAGCCGCAGACCAGCGTGGTGGAGGCGCAGTACGCGCCCAACGGCGCGCTGCAATACGGGGTCTACAACGGCGTCGACGTGCGTTCCGAGTCGCGCTACGACGAGCTGTCCACGACCTTCCGCCAGCCCAGCCTGACGCTGGAACAGGACCTGACCGATCACCTGAAGCTGAACGCGAAGATCGGCCGCGCCGATTCGCAGTTCCGCAATCCGGTGCAGACGACGGTCACGCTGGACGCGCTGAACGTCAACGGCTACACGCTGGACTTCCGCAACAGTGACCGCCTGCCGGTCATCAAGTACCCCTTCGATCCGGCGGCGCAGAACGGCGCGCTGCAGATCGTCGGCGTGCCGCAGGTGGCCACGGGCACGCAGCCCACGACGGTCGCCAACACGACGACCAGCGAGATCCGCATCCGGCCGCAGGGCGCCAACAACCGCAACGACATCGCGCACCTGGACCTCGCCTGGGAGGTGGTGCCAGACCGGCTGACGCTGAAGGCGGGCTACGACTACAAGAAATACGCGTTCGACACCTACGAGTTCCGGCGCGTCAACCAGAACGACACGATCTTCTCGCCCGCCGCCGGCGCGGGCGTGCTGACGAAGATGCTGACCGGTTTCGGCCGCGGACTGAGCCTGCCGGACGGCACGCCGACCTCGTGGGTCATTCCCGACCTCAACGCGATTGCCTCGGCGTACGACATCTACTGCAACTGCATCAAGAGCGGACCGGCCGGCGGGCCGGGCGACTTCACGCTGTCCTCGACCACCAACGGCAACGCGCGCGGCAACAACCGCGCGGTGGTCGAGAAGGACCGCGGCGGCTTCCTGCAGGCCGATTTCGAAGGCCGCGTCGCGGGCCTGCGCGTGCAGGGCAATGTCGGCGTGCGCTACGTCGTCACCGAGCAGGACGCGACCGGCTACCTGGCCAGCGGCGGCGGCACCGAGGTCGTCATCGGCCAGAAGTACAAGGACTGGCTGCCGGCGCTCAATGTCTCGGCCAACCTGACCAAGGACCTGATCGCGCGCTTCGCGGCCGCGAAGGTGATGGCGCGTCCGCAGCTGGGCAACCTCAATCCGGGCGGCACCATCAGCACCACGGGCACGCTGTCGATCACGACGGGCAATCCGTATCTGAAGCCCTTCCGCGCCAAGACCTTCGACGGCAGCCTGGAGTGGTACTTCGGCCGCAACGCCTTCATCGGCGTGGGCGTGTTCCAGAAGAACATCGACACCTACATCCAGAGCCTGCGCACCAACGCGCCGTTCAACCAGACCGGACTGCCACTGTCGCTGCTGCCGTCCAACTTCACCGGCGAGGAAGTCTTCCAGCTCACCACCCCGATCAACACCCCGGGCGGCAAGCTGCGCGGCATCGAGCTGAACTACCAACAGCCGTTCACCTTCCTCCCGGGCTGGGGACGCAACTTCGGCACGGTGCTGAACTACACCTACGTGAAGTCCAAGATCACCTACCTGGTCTCGCCCACCAGCGATGCGACCATCACCGATGACCTGCTCAACATGTCGCCCAAATCGTGGAACGCCACGCTGTACTACGACGACGACACGTTCAGCGCACGGGTCTCGGCGTCCAAGCGCTCGTCCTTCCTGACGCGGGTGCCGGGGCAGAACAACAACGACGTCGAAGGGAAGAACGGCACGCTCAACGTGGACGCGTCGATCTCGTACAAGGTCAACGACCGGCTCACGATCACGCTCGAAGGCGTCAACCTGACCAATGAGGCGAACGACCAGTTCATCTCGCGGCTGCGCAACAGCCCCGTGGTCTATCACGTCACCGGGAGGGAATACCTGCTGGGGGCGAGCTACAAGTTCTGAGGCAGGATGCGGGACTGCGGGACTGCGGGACTGCGGGACTGCGGGAGGCCAAGCGCCGACTCTCCACGGGGCATGGGGCCTCCCTCCGGGAACCCCAAGCCCCATTCCGGTCGCATCTCCGCGGAGGACTCATGAAGAAGGCATGGCTCGCGGCAGTGGCCCTTGTGGCTGCCGCCGCGCACGCGCAAGACAGCGCTTCGTCGCTGAGGGTGATCCTCGTCGGCGACTCGACGATGGCCACGAAGAGCGGCTACGGCGACGCGCTCTGCGCGCGCTTCAAGCCCGAGGTGAACTGTCTCAACCTCGCCAAAGGCGGACGCAGCACGAAGAGCTTCCGCGCCGAAGGCCTGTGGGACCAGGTGATGGCGCTGCTGCGCGAACGGCGCGACGGCCAGGCCGACGTGGTGCTGATGCAGTTCGGCCACAACGACCAGCCCGGCAAGCCGGGCCGCTCCACCGACCTGCAGACCGAGTTCCCCGCCAACCTCGCCCGCTACATCGACGACGTCATCCCCACAGGCGCGCGGCTCGTGATGCTCACGCCGCTGACGCGGCGCAGCTTCAATGCGCAGGGCCGGCTCGACAACTCGCTGCGCCCCTGGGCCGAGACGACGCTGCGCGTCGCCGCCGAGCATCAGGTCCCGTCGATCGACCTCAACGCCCTCAGCCACGCGGCAGTCCAGGCAATGGGCGAGACCGAGGCCGACACGCTCGCGATGGCGCCAAAGCCCATTGACGCGCCAGCGCAAGGGGCGTCGGCCCCAGATCGTGGCGGCGCCTCGAATCCCGTCTTCGACCGCACGCACCTGGGCGCGAAAGGCGCGGAGATGTTCTCCGCGATGGTGGCCGGGCAGCTCGTGACGACGCTGCCCGATCTCAAGCGCTGGATGCGGTGATCTGACGCCCGTCAGACCAGATCGGCCATGGCGTCCACGGGAATGATGGCGCCCGGATAGCCGATGACGCGCGCCGCGACGCGATTCCCGTGCGTCGCCGCACTGACGGCGTCATGCCCGCTCAATCGCCGGGCCAGATAGCCGCCCGCGAACGAGTCCCCCGCCGCCGTCGTATCGACGACGCGCTCGACCCGCTGCGTCGGCGCCTCACTCCACGCGCCAACACCAACAGTCTCTCCAACTCCCTCGCCCGCTTGCGGGAGAGGGTGGGGGTGAGGGCCAGCGGCCGTCGCAAACCTCGACTGCTCAAGCGCCCTCACGAGCGTCGACGCCGCCCCGCGCTTGATGATCAGTTCGGCTGGTGGCAGCGCCCTTGCGTGCGCGATCGCTGCTTCGATATCCGTGAACGCCATCAACGCCTGATGGTCGTCCGCGGTGACGAGCGCGATGTTCGCGAGCGAGAACGCCCGCTCGAACGCGGCTCTTGCGTCCGTGCGGCTGCCCCAAAGCCGTGGCCGGAAGTTGTTGTCGAAGACCACGAGCCCGCCGCGCTCCCGCATCTTCGCCATCAACGCGAACAGCCTGTCACGCCCTGCTTCCGGCAGGATCGCCAGCGTGATGCCGCTGAGATAGAGCGCATCGAACTCCTCGATCCGTTCCTCGAGCGGCGTCACCGGATCCTCGAAATAGGCCCTGGCCGCTGCGCTCTCGCGCCAGTAATGGAAGCTGCGCTCGCCGCCGGGATCCACTTCGATCATGTAGAGCCCGGGCATGCGCCCCGGCAGCCGGCGCACCAGCCGCGTGTCGATACCCTGCTCGCGCCATCGCTCGAGCAATCCATCGCTGAGCGAGTCTTCCCCGAGTGCCGTCGCATAGGCCACCTCGATGCCCGCCGCCTTGCCGCAGCGCCGCAGATACACCGCGGTGTTGAACGTATCGCCGCCGTATCCGAGCGTCATGGCGCCGAAGGCTTCGCCCTTGAGTTCGAGCATGCATTCGCCGATCACGGCCACGCGCTTGGTCATCGGAATCCTTCTGCGTCTCGAAGTTGTGAAACGATGTTCCGGATCTTCGTTCGCGACGGCGTCGCGGTCCATCAGGGCGAGCCCGATGGCCTCGACTGGCTGACCGAGCGCTCGAAGCGCGGGCAGTTGCCGCTGTTCGATCACGACAGCGTGCTCGGCGACGGGGCGGCCGTCGACGACTGGTTTGGGGTGGCGGAAGAAGAGCATGCCGCCGACATCGCGCCGCCGTCGTGTTCTTCAAGCGCGGGTATGCCCGCCCTTGAAGGACGCCACCGCGCAAGGGATCAGGCGGCGTCCTGATTCCAGCCCCGGATCACGAATCTCAAGCGCCCCTTGATGCCGGGCGTCGTCGGCTGGCGCGAGCCATCCGGCGCGATGCTCGTGCTGTCGACCTCGACGGCCACCTCGACCGCCTCGCCCGCGATCTGCTGCGGCGTGAGCGCGGTGCTGGCGGCCGCGACGCCCGCGTCCTGCCACGCGTACTTCACTTTCCACGGCGTGCCATCGGCGCGCGGCGGCTCAAGCTCCAGGATCAGCGCGTTGCGGAACAGATAGCCGCCCTCGAAGTGCTGGTTGAGCCAGAGCCGATGATCGATTTCGTAGTCGGGCACGCGCACGCCCAGCGTCAATCCATAGGCGAGGGAGCGGCGTCGCGGATTCACCTTCGCGCGATTGGCGAGGAACACCGTCGACAGGTAACTCGCGCAGGGCTTGGTGCCCGCCAGCCAGCCGGCATGCGTGACGCAGGCGACCGAGTCCTCCTCGGAGGTCCGCCGCGTCAGATACCAGAGCTTGCCGCGCGGCGACGCGAGCATCTCGATCTGGTACAGCGCGTTGATCTTGTCCGGCTGTCCATCGGCCGCCTTCAACACATCGGGTGGCAGGCGGATCTCGTCGATGTCCATCCAGATGTCGACGCGCACATCGCCGAACAGGAAGCGCGTGAGGTTCTGAAAGGCCTCCTCGCTGTTGACGATGCCGTAGAAGCCCGAGTGCGAGCGATACGCGAAGGCCTTCGCGCAAGGCGCGCCAATGCTGCCATCCGCGTTGAGCCCGCACAGCGTCGCGTTCTCGATCTTCACCAGGCCGTCGCTGCCGTTGCCCACGAAGGTGCGCGACAGGCCGGCGGCGACTTCGTAATCGAGGCGATTCGTGCCGACCATCGTGAACACGCGCTGCGACGGGAAACGTGCCTCCGGAAGCAGGTCCACCGCACCATGCCGCGCGAAGGCCTCCTTCAGGTCGAGGTACTCGGCCATGCGCGTGCCGCGGTTGAAGTTGCTGATGTCCATCGCCGAGAACCACGACGGCACGTTCACGCCGAGCATGTCGATGCCGTTGTGCGGCGTGGCGTAGGTGAAGAACTTGTCGACGCAGCCGGCGACGCCCTTGGGATCGAGGTCGGGGTTCTGCAGGAACGCACGGCACACCAGGCCGCCCATCGAGTGCGCGACGAGATGGCAGCGGAAGTCCTCCTCCTTGTCGACGCCGCTGCGCGGATTGGCGACGACAAGCTGGCGGACCTTGGCCACGAGCTCGGACAGCCCCTTCGCGAAGGCCTCGATGGAGGGGGTCTCGCCGCTGCCGAATAGCGTCGAGGCCGGGTCGTAATAGCGGTAGATGACGATGGAACGGCTGCCCAGCACGTTGTCGGTGGGCTTGCCGGCGGCGTCGAACTCCCAGCCGGGATCGACGATGTCGAGGCCGTCCTCGTAGACGTCGGCATAGCCGAAGTCCGAGGCGAGCCGCACGACCGGCGATTCGAAGACGAACTTGCGCGGCCGGGTCCTGTCGCTGGCGGAGGCTCGCATCGTCGTGGAGCCGAGGTTGAAGCCGCAGAAGGGATCGGCGGTGGTCTCGTCGATCTCGCCGCGCGACATCGCGAAGCCGCGGACATAGACGATCGGATGGAACGGAGCGTTGTTGTTGGCCATCGAGCCCTCCCTTGGGGCCCGGTGCGGAGGCGGCCCCCAAGGGAGTTTCGCGTGCGGGATCGGGGTGGTCATCCCCAAGTTTTAGGGCGCGGCCTTGCGGTCCGGCCGCGCTCCAACGTCTCAGCGCTCAGACGCTTCAGTGCTCCAAACGGCGAACTGGGATTCAGAGCTTCGATGCTCCCCCAAGCGGCGGAAAGGCCTGGGTGCTCAAGAAGTCCGGCACCTGCTGAAGCTCTTGAGTTACTCCCAACGCGCGCAGCAACTCGTCGCTGAACCCATAGCTACGTCGGCTCCTCTCCGTGAGCCACATCATGCAGTTCTCACAAGGCGTCATCAGCGCGTATTGATCCCCTGTGGCGCTCACTCTGAGCGCGCCCCAATCTGCGGTCCTCCACTCACCTAAGCGTTGAAACAACTTGGTGACTGCGTCGATCTCTGCGCAGCACCAGAGAGGACGTGGCAAGCGTCGAGTGCGATCGAGACCCGCGATGTGAGCCCGGAACTGGCGGGGCATTGGCCTCGTGCCCGGCGCCCCTCGGCGGGTGCTTGAGCTTTCCCCCGTACTCCTAGCACCTCCAAGGACAGCCTCGGCCGCCACCACCTCGAAGCGATCGGATTTCCTACCTGACTCAACCATATTCAGCTCCCTATGAAGTTCATTGCTTCTGCGCATCTGCGCGCGACCACGTTCCCGCGCCACCGCCTCGTCTCCAAGTGACATTCGGACCTTGAAATTTCGAGATTGGCGACAGTGCGCCTCGGTATCGCCTGTCACAACACGTTCGTCGCCATCCCTCTCGGGAAAACGGCTGATACGCTTCGCCAGCATCAAGGCGAAGGAAGGGTTGGTCATGGCATCGAAGGCATTGAAAGCCTCCGTTCTGGCGGCAGTGGTCGCGCTCGGGGCGTATTGGTACTGGTCACCGTTCCTGGCGATCCATCAGCTCCGTTCCGCGGCTAAGGCCGGCGATGCCGATGCCTTCAACGAACGGGTCGACTACCCCAGGTTGCGCGAGAGCCTCAAGGGCCAGCTCTCCGCGGCCATCGGCGACAGGATGGCCGATGGCGAGCCGACGAACCGCGCGGCGAGGGCCGGCGCCGTGCTTGGATCCCTGTTCGCAACCGCCTTGTCAGACCGCATGGTCGACGCATTCGTCCGTCCCGCGGTCGTCATGCGGGTCATGCAGGAAGGCAAGCTCCTCCCAAAGTCCGAGCACGGCCGCGACAGGCGGGATCGAGGGCATCCGCCCGAGGAAGCTTCGGGCGCGGAATCGTCGCGGTCTCGAACGCCCATCTGGTCGACCGAGCGCCCGAGCGTCGACAAGCTCATCCTCTACGCGCGCGATGCCAGTCAGCCCGAAGAGAAGCGCACCGGCCTGGTCTTCGAACGGCGCGGCTTCGCTTCATGGCAGCTCACGGAGATCCGGCTGCCCGCGCTCTGAGTCAGAAGGCGCGGTCAGCGGCTAGCGCTCCTTGAACCACCGCCCCAGCGTCGCCCGCTCCTCATCGGTGATGCCCGTCGCGTTGTTCAGCGGCATCGTCTTCTGAACAACCGCCTGCTGGTAGATCTCCGCGGCGTGTTGCTCGATCAGTTGCGGCTCGTGGAACTGGATGCGCTTGGGCGCCAGCGCGGCGTTATGGCACGCCAGGCAGCGGTCGTTCACGATCTTGCGCACGTCGTCGAAGCTCACCTTCGCGGGTGCTGACGGCGCCAAGGCGGCCGCCACCGGCGCTGGGCCCATCGGCG
Source organism: Roseateles sp. (assembly GCF_039595595.1). Lineage (GTDB taxonomy): Bacteria > Pseudomonadota > Gammaproteobacteria > Burkholderiales > Burkholderiaceae_C > Roseateles. Next base: position 39,437 of record NZ_JBCNLG010000025.1, read on the forward strand.
CCGGCTTCGGCGCCAGCCACGTGATCAAGGCGGCAAGCAGCGCCGCGACCACCACCAGCAGCGGCCACGCATTCACGCCCTTGTGGCGCTTCACGAACCAGGTGCGCACCAGCGCGCCCGTCAGCATCAGCCCCACCAGCACCAGCCAGTTGTGAGCATGGCTGTAGAGCATGCCGTAATGGTTGGACAGCATCGCGATCAGCACCGGCAGCGTGAAGTAGGTGTTGTGCACGCTGCGCTGCTTGCCACGCTGGCCGTGGACGGGATCCACTGGCCGGCCTGCCCGCATGTCCGCGATCACCTGCTTCTGGCCCGGGATGATCCAGAAGAAGACGTTCGCGCTCATCATCGTGGCGATCATCGCGCCCACGATCAGGAAGGCCGCCCGGCCCGCGAAGAGCTGGCTCGCGCCCCAGGCGGCCGCGGCGATCACCACCGCGATCAGTCCCAGCACCACGCCGTCGTTGCCGATCGAGCCGTCGGCCTTGCGGCCGAAACGCCGGCAGATCTGGTCGTAGATCAGCCAGCCGCCCGCCAGGAAGCCGAGCGCCCCGGCGATCGCCGCAGGCGCGCTCCAGTCATGCACGCGCCTGTCGATCAGGTAGGTGTCGGCATTGAAGAGATAGAGCAGCGCGAAGAGCGCGAAACCGCTCATCCACGTCCAGTAACTCTCCCAGTAGAACCAGTGCAGGTCCCGCGGCAGATCCGCCGGCGCGACCATGTATTTCTGCGGGTTGTAGAAGCCGCCACCGTGCACGGCCCATAACTCGCCGTCGACGCCCTTGGCCTTCAGGTCTTGCGACTGCGGCTTGAGCAGGTGGTTGTCCAGCCAGACGAAATAGAACGAGGCGCCAATCCAGGCAATGGCCACGATCACGTGCAGCCAACGCAGCAGCAGATTGGCCCAGTCAAGCAGGTAGCTGTCCATCAACGATTGAGGTTCAGGTCCGGACCACCACTGCGGGCGCTGTGAACCGGCAAGCGTCGCGCTGAAGAATCGGGGCGCCGCGGCGACGTTGAGGAGCGAAGTGTATACAGCTTGGCATGCGGACTGCGGCGGGCGAGGGAGCAGTAAGAGCCGGACGGCGCAGTAAACCCCCTCGCCCCAGCGGGGAGAGGGAGGGGAGAGGGGCTCGTGCCATAGCGCTGCTGCCCTTCGAAGCCCCCCCTCTCCCCTGCCCTCTCCCCCCTCACGGGGGGCGAGGGAGTAAGACAGAGCTCAGCGCGGTGCGGCGGGGTCCTGCATGGCTTGGGCCACCACCGACAACGCCACCATCTCTGGCTGCTTGCTTGCGATGCCGGGAATGCCGATCGGGCAGGTCACGTGCGCCAGTTCGTCCACGCCGAAACCGCGCGCCTCCAGCCGGTGCCGGAACGTCGCCCACTTGCTCTTGCTGCCGATCAGGCCGATGTAGGGCAGATCCCGCGCCTCACGCTGCCGCTTCAGGCATGCCGCCACGATGTCCAGGTCCTCCGCATGGCTGAAGCTCATGATCAGCACCTGCGATCCCGGCGCCAGCGTCGGGACCGCGCCCTGCACCGGCTCGGACTGCTCGGCCACCACGTTGTCGGGCAGCGGCTCGGGGAACACGCCCTCGCGGCTGTCGATCCAGTGCACCCGCGCTGGCAGCCTCGCCAGCAGATCGACGATCGCGCGGCCCACGTGGCCACCGCCGAACAGCGCGATGCGCCGCCAGTCCTGTTGGCCGCCCAGGCGTTCGGACAGGCCCGCGATCGATGCGGCGTCCAGCCACTCGAAGCCCAGCCACACCACGCCGCCACAGCATTGACCCAGCGACGGCCCGAGCGCGAAGCGCTGCCGCGCCTCGATCACCCGGCCCGCCGCCAGCGCGGCGCGCGCCTTCGCGATCGCATCGAACTCCAGCTGGCCGCCCCCGATCGTGTTCAGCACGTCCGACGCCGTCACCGCCATCCAGGCGCCCACCTCGCGCGGTCCGCTGCCTTGCAGCTCCTCCACGCGCACCAGCACCGCCGGCTCGCGCGCCAGCCTCAGCGCCAGGGTCTGCCACGATCGCATCGAACCGCCCTCAACTCCCGCGATAGGTGGAGTACGACCACGGGCTCGCCAGCAGCGGCACGTGATAGTGCGCGTCCGGATCGGCGATGCCGAAATCCAGCGGCACCTCGTCCAGGAAGGCCGGCTCCGGCAGCGTCACGTGCCGGTGACGGAAATAGGCGGCCACCTCGAAGACCAGCCGGTAACGCCCGGCCTGCAGCGCCGCGCCTTCCAGCAGCGGCCCGTCGGCGCGCCCGTCCGCGTTCAGCATCAGCGACTGCAGCAGGCGCGGCTCGCCGTTCTCGATCCGGTACAACCGCGCCGCCATGCCGGCCGCCGGGCTGCCATGCATCGTGTCCAGCACATGTGTCGTGAGCTTGCCCATCGGCGTCTTCGGTGGAATGAAAGCGCAAAGTGTATACACTCCCGGACACAAAATCCGCCCCGCCATGAACGCCCGCGACCCCGACGCCGCCGCCTCCGTCACCGAGCGCATCACCGCCGCCATCACGCAGGCGATCGTCGAGCGCCGCCTGATGCCGGGCACCAAGCTCGTCGAGCAGCAGCTGGCGGACATCTTCGACTGCTCGCGCACGCTGGTCCGGCAGGCGCTCAACCAGTTGAGCCGCGACCGGCTCGTGCGGCTCGAGCCCGCGCGCGGCGCCTTCGTCGCGCAGCCCAGCGTCGAAGAGGCGCGCCAGGTCTTCGAAGTGCGCAAGATGCTGGAGGCCGCGATGCTGTCCGATCTCTGCCAGCGCATCACGGCCACGCAGGTGCGTCAGTTGCGCGCCCACCTGAAGCAGGAACGCGAAGCCATCGCCCGCACCGACGTGCCCGGCCGCACGCGGCTGCTGGCGGACTTCCACGTCGTGCTCGCCCGCATGCAAGGCAACGAGGTGCTGGCCCAGCTGCTCACCGACCTGCTCTCGCGCAGCTCGCTGATCGCGCTGATGTACCAGAGCTCCCATTCCGCCGCCGAGTCCCAGGCCGAGCACGAGGCCATCGTCGACGCCCTCGAAGCCCGCGACAAACGCGCCGTGCTGAAGCTGCTCGACGCGCACCTGGGCAACGTCGAGGCCAATCTGCGGCTCGATCCCCGCGTGCAGGACCTGAAGGCCGTCCTGCAAGCTTGAACCGGCCCCCGCTCCATATCGCCCATGAAACCCGTCGTCTCCCCCGGCTATCCCCGCGACCTGATCGGCTATGGCGAACACCCGCCGCATGCGCAGTGGCCGGGCCAGGCGCGCATCGCCGTGCAGTTCGTCCTGAACTACGAGGAAGGCGGCGAGAACTCGGTCCTGCACGGCGACGCCGGCAGCGAACAGTTCCTGTCCGAGATGTTCAACCCGCCCGCGTTCCCGGCCCGCCACCTGAGCATGGAAGGCATCTATGAATACGGCTCGCGCGCCGGCGTCTGGCGGCTGCTGCGCGAATTCGAGAAGCGCGCGATGCCGCTGACCGTGTTCGGCGTGTCGATGGCGCTGGAGCGGCATCCGGAGTTGACGCGGGCCTTCGTCGAGCTGAACCACGAGATCGCCTGCCACGGCTGGCGCTGGATCCACTACCAGCAGGTCGACGAGGCCATCGAGCGCCAGCACATGGACATCGGCATGGACATCATCCAGCGCCTGACCGGCGAGCGGGCGTCGGGCTGGTACACCGGCCGCGACAGCCCGCACACGCGCCGTCTGGTCGCCGACTTCGGCGGCTTCGAGTACGACAGCGACTACTACGGCGACGACCTGCCGTTCTGGCTCAACGTGCGCAAGACCGATGGCACGCTGACGCCGCATCTGGTTGTGCCCTATACGCTGGACTGCAACGACATGCGCTTCGCGCTGCCGCAGGGCTTCAGCCACGGCGACGAGTTCTTCGACTACCTGCGCGACACCTTCGACGTGCTCTACGCCGAGGGCGCCGAGGCGCCGAAGATGATGAGCATCGGCATGCACTGCCGGCTGCTCGGCCGGCCGGGCCGCATGCGCGCGCTGCAGCGATTCCTCGATCACGTCGAGAAGCACGACCGCGTCTGGATCGCGCGCCGCGTCGACATTGCCCGCCACTGGCGCGCGACGCATCCGTTCGACGCCGACAAGGCCTTCGTCTGGGGCTGATTCCCACCGAGCATCCGATGAGCACACCCGCCCTCACCCTCGACCTCCTCAATGCGGCCGGCCCGGAGCGCTTCGTCGCGCTGCTCGACGGCATCTATGAACACTCGCCATGGATCGCGCAGCGCGCCTTCGCGGCGCGGCCGGTGCAGGGCTTCGCCAGCCTGGCCGCGCTCAAGCACGCGATGGCGAGCGCCGTCCGGGACGCCACGCCGGGCGAGCAGCTCGGCCTGATCCGCGCGCACCCGGAACTCGCCGGCAAGGCGATGGTGGCGAAGTCGCTGACCGCCGAGTCCACCCGCGAGCAGCGCACCGCGGGTCTGACCGACTGCACGCCCGAGGAGTTCGCGCGCCTGCAGCAGTTGAACGCGGACTACAACGCGCGCTTCGGATGGCCCTTCATCCTCGCCGTGCGCGGCCCGCGCGGCGACGGCCTGTCGCGCCAGCAGATCATCGACACCTTCGCGCGGCGGCTCAACGGTCATCCGGACATCGAGCGCGCCGAGTGCCTGCGCCACATCCATCGCATCGCCGAGATCCGCCTGAACGACAAGTTCGGCGTCACGCCGGCGCTGGGCAACCAGGTCTGGGACTGGGCCGAATCGCTCGCGCGCTTCTCCGATCCCGGCTTCGCGGAGAACGGCCAGTTGACCGTGCTCTACCTGACCGAGGCGCACCGCGCCGTGGCGGCCCAGCTCGCGGACTGGATGCGCGAGTGCGGCTTCGACGAGGTCTCGATCGACGCCGTGGGCAATGTCGTCGGCGTCTATCACGGCGAGGACCGCGAGGCCCAGCGCCTGCTGACCGGCAGCCATTACGACACCGTGCGCAATGGCGGCAAGTACGACGGGCGGCTCGGCATCCTGGTGCCGATGGTCTGCGTGCGCGAGCTCAAGCGCCAGGGCCGCCGGCTCAAGCACGGCATCGAGGTGGTCGGCTTCTCCGAGGAGGAAGGCCAGCGCTACAAGGCGACCTTCCTCGGCTCCAGCGCGCTGGTGGGCCGCTTCGATCCCGCCTGGCTGGACCAGGCCGATGCCGATGGCGTCGTACTGCGCGAGCTGATGCAAGGCGCCGGCCTGCCCGCGACGATGGAGGCCATCCACGCGCTGCGGCGCGATCCGGCGCGCTACCTCGGCTTCGTCGAGGTCCACATCGAGCAGGGCCCGGTGCTCAACGAGCTCGACCTGCCGCTGGGCATCGTCACCTCGATCAACGGCAGCATCCGCTACGTCGGCGAAGTGCGCGGGCTCGCCTCGCATGCGGGCACGACGCCGATGGGCCGCCGCCGCGACGCGGCCGCCGCCGTGGCCGAGCTGATCCTTTACGTCGAGGAACGCGCCGGCGCGGTGCCCGACGTCGTCGGCACCGTCGGCCAGCTGCAGGTGCCCAGCGGCTCGATCAACGTGATTCCCGGCCGCTGCCGCTTCAGCCTGGACCTGCGCGCCACCACCGATGCGGCCCGCGACGCGCTCGACGCCGACGTGCGCCAGCGCCTCGCCGAGATCTGCGAGCGCCGCGGCCTCGGCTTCACGCTGGAGCGCACCGAGAGCGCCGCCGCCGCGCCCAGCGCGCCGGTGTGGCAGGCGCGATGGGAAGCGGCGGTGCTGGCGCTGGGACTGCCGGTGCACCGGCTGCCCTCGGGCGCCGGCCACGACGCGATGAAGCTCCACCAGGCGATGCCGCAGGCCATGCTGTTCCAGCGCGGCCTGAACCTGGGCATCAGCCACAACCCGCTCGAAGCCATCAGCAACGACGACACCGAGCTGTGCGTGCGCGCCTTCCAGGCGCTGCTCGACGGACTCTGACTCCTCCTGACGCCCGCCATGACCGCTCCCGCCTCCACCGCCACGCCCTCCTCCAGCGACGCCCGCTTCGCGGCGCTCGACGCCTGGATCGACGCCCACTTCGACGAACAGGTCCGCTACCTGCAGGAACTGGTGCGCGTGCCCACGGACACGCCGCCCGGCAACAACGCGCCGCATGCGGCGCGCACCGCCGAGTTGCTCGCCGCCATGGGCTACACCGCCGAGCAGCATCCGGTGCCGGCCGAGCAGGTGCGCGAGTACGGCCTGCAGTCCCTCACCAACCTGATCGTGCGCCGGCGCTTCGCGGACGGCGGTCCGGTCATCGCGCTGAACGCGCATGGCGACGTCGTGCCGCCCGGCGAAGGCTGGACGCGCGATCCCTACGGCGGCGAGATCGTCGACGGACGGCTCTATGGACGCGCATCGGCCGTGAGCAAGAGCGACTTCGCGACCTACACCTTCGCGCTGCGCGCCCTCGACGCCGTCCAGGCCCAGGGCGCGGCGCTGAAGGGCGGCGTCGAGCTGCACTTCACCTATGACGAGGAGTTCGGCGGCGAACTGGGCCCCGGCTGGCTGCTGGCGCAGGGGCTGACGAAGCCCGATTACCTGCTCGCGGCGGGCTTCAGCTACCAGGTCGTCACCGCCCACAACGGCTGCCTGCAGATGGAGGTGACCGTGCACGGCAAGATGGCGCACGCCGCCATCCCGGACACCGGCATCGACGCGCTGCAAGGCGCGGTGGTGATCCTCAACGCGCTGTACGCGCGCAATGCCGAGTACCGCAAGGTCACGTCATCCGTCGAGGGCATCAAGCACCCCTACCTCAACGTCGGCCGCATCGAGGGCGGCACCAACACCAACGTGGTGCCCGGCAAGGTCACGCTCAAGCTCGACCGCCGGATGATCCCGGAGGAGGATCCCGAAGTCGTCGAAGCGGAGATCCGCGACACCATCGCCCGGGCCGCGGCTTCGTTCCCCGGCATCACGGTCGAGATCCGGCGCCTGCTGCTGGCGCGTTCGCTCAAGCCGCTGCCGGGCAACCGGCCGCTGGTCGAGGCGCTGCAGCGCCATGGCGAGGCGGTGTTCGGCGAGCCCATCCCGACCTCGGGCACGCCGCTCTACACCGACGTGCGTCTCTACGGCGAGCACGGCATCCCGGCGGCCATCTATGGCGCGGGACCGCGCACGGTGCTGGAGTCCCATGCCAAGCGCTCGGACGAGCGGGTCGAGCTCGAGGACCTGCGCCGCGCCACGAAGGTGGTGGCCCGCACGCTGCTGACGCTGCTGGCCGGCGGCTGACGCCGCCATCAGGGCGCTCGCGCGCCTAGAATCCGGCCCGCCATGCGCCTGCATTCCCCTTCCGCCCTCGCCCGCTGGATGGTCGCCCTGACCTTCTGGCTGGCGGCACTGCTGCCCGCGGCGGCCATGGCGGCGCAGGCGCTCCATGGCGACCTGGCGCCGTGGACGCAGATCTGCCGCGCCAGCGTCGTGGGACCACGCGCGGCCGAACTGCGCGACGGGCTCGCCGGCAGCGGCGTGAACGACCAGGACCACGCGCTGTTCCAGCATTGCGCGTTCTGTCACCTGCACCAGGACGCGCTGCCGCTGCCGCCCGTCCCGGTGATGCTGCCGCTGCGCGCCGAGCTGCGCCACGGTCTGCCGGAGCGCTTCCTCAGCGCGCCGGTCACCGCCCACGCCTGGCGCAGCGCGCCCGCGCGGGCGCCGCCTTCGACGGTCTGAAGCCGACGCGCCGGTCATGCCGGCGCCCCTTCATCCGTTGGAGTTTCCCTTCATGCACAGCATTTCCCGTGCGCGCCGCCTGCAGGCCGGCGCGCTGACGATGCTGGCGACCGCCTCCGCCGCCGTGTGCGCGGCGGATGACGCCAGCCTCCGTGTCCAGACCCTGGGCATCGTCCGCGTCGACGGCGCGGCGCCGACCTCGCTCCCCAGCCGCATTCCCACCACGATCGAGGGCGTCAGCGGCGAGGACATCGCCCGCGACATCAACGCCACCGACGCCGAGGACGCCCTCAAGTACCTGCCCAGCCTGCTGGTGCGCAAGCGCTACATCGGCGACTACAACCACGCGGTGCTGTCCACGCGCGCCTCGGGCACCGGCAACAGCGCGCGTTCGCTGGTCTATGCGGACGGCATCCTGCTGTCCAACCTGCTCGGCAACGGCGCCACCTTCGCGCCGCGCTGGGGACTGGTGTCGCCCGAGGAGATCACCCGCGTCGACGTGATGTACGGGCCGTTCTCGGCGGCGTATCCGGGCAACGCGGTGGGTGCGGTGGTCGACTACCAGACCCGCATGCCGGCGCGCTTCGAGGCGCATGCGCGCCTGGGCTACAGCCATCAGCCCAACGATCTGTACGGCGCCCGCCGGAGCTATGACGCGAAGCAGGCCAGCGCCTCGATCGGCAGCGCCGAGGGCGCGCTCTCGTGGTGGATCCACGCGGGCCGCACCGACAGCGAGGGCCAGCCGCAGACCTTCGCGACACGGACCGTGAGCAGCGTGGCCGCCGATCCGGCCGCCGTTGCGGTGACGGGCGCGGTGCCAGGCCTGAACCGCGTCAACCAGCCATGGCTGCTGCTGGGCAGCGGCACCCAGTACGGCACGGTCCAGGACCAGGCGAAGCTGAAGCTGGCTTACGAGCTGTCGCCGGGCCTGCGGGCGCTCTACGTTTTCGGGCTGTGGAGCAACCGCTCGGAGGGCCGCTCGCAGAGCTTCCTGACCGATGCTGGCGGTGAGCCGGTCGACCATCGCCGCGGTGGCGGCCTGACGCAGCCGGTCAGCATCGACGGCAGGGCCTACACGCTCGGCGCAAGCGACTTCCCGCAGACGCGCGACGAACTCGAGCACCGCATGCACGCGTTATCGCTGAAGCGGCGCGTCAGTGAGGGGCTCGGGTGGGAGCTGTCGGGCAGCGTCTACGACTACCTCGCCGATCGCTCGCGCGCGTATGCGCCGACGCAGAAGGCCAGCGACGGTGGCCGCCTCACCGACCAGGCCGGCACGGGGTGGAACACGCTGTCCGCCAAACTGACCTGGACGCCCGCGGGCAGCGATCACGCGATCGATGCCGGCCTCTCGCAGGAGCGCTACCAGCTGCGCACGCGGGTGTCCGGGCTGAGCGACTGGCGCTGGGGAGCCGCGGGCGCGCAGAGCTCGCGCTTCGAGGGCGACACGCGCGTGCGCGCCCTCTTCGCGCAGGATGCGTGGACCTTCGCGCCGGACTGGACCGCGGTGCTGGGTCTGCGCGGTGAGCGCTGGCAGGCCTTCGACGGCCTCACGCAGGCCGCCGCGGACACCGCGCCGCATCGGCACGAGGACCGCGCGCGCACCGCCTGGTCGCCCAAGGCGGCCCTCTCCTACGGCCTCTCCGAGCGCTGGGTGCTGAAGGCCAGCACCGGACGCGCGGTGCGCTTCCCGACGGTGAGCGAGTTGTTCCAGGGCGGCTTCGACCCGGCCGGCAACTTCATCAACAGCAATCCGCTGCTGAAGCCCGAACGCAGCTGGACCAGCGAGCTCAGCGCCGAATGGACGGGTCAGGGGCGCGACAACCTGCGGATCACGCTGTTTCACGAGGACAGCCGGGATGCGCTCTATTCGCAGATCAATCCGGGCGTGAGCACCTCCACGAGCACGGTGCAGAACATCGATCACGTGCGCACGCGCGGGGTGGAGTTCAGCGGCACGGCGACGCTGCCCAGGCGCGTCATGCTGACAGGCAGCCTGACCTTCGCCGACTCGATCATCCTGGCCAACGGCGGCTACGCGACGGTGCCCGGCGACACGATCGGCAAGTGGCAGCCGCGGGTGCCGCGCTGGCGGGCGACGCTGCTGGCGCAATGGCAGGCGCGGGACGATCTGAGCCTGAGCCTGGGCGCGCGCTACAGCGGCAAGCAGTTCAGCACGCTGGACAACAGCGACGTGAACGGCTTCGCCTACATGGCCGCGAGCAAGTACTTCACCGTCGACGCGCGAGCGCAGTGGAAGATCGACCGCCAGTGGACGCTGGCCGCCGGCATCGACAACCTCAACAACTACCGCTACTGGAACTTCCATCCGTATCCGGCAAGGACGTTCCAGGTGGAAGCGAGGTGGGATTACTGAGCCAATCCATCTGGCAGCTCGGCATCGGGCCAGTGCCGCGCTGCATGGATCACGCGTTGAATGATCAAGCGGGGCGGCGGCGACTGGTAGAGCACACGGTAATTGCGCCTGATCGCCAAGACCCGCGTGTCGTTGAAGCGCGTGCGCGTGCCGATGCCAGGCTGAAAGGCGAGCAGCCTGAACTTGCGAAAGAACTCCTTTGCCATCTTCCTGGCGGCGGAAGGGTTGTCGCGCGCGATGCGGCTGAGGATCTCGACGAGATCCCGGTGAGCCGCGTGCGTGATCGCGGCACTCAAGTTTCGTCCGGAAGGTCAGATGAGCCCTCCGCTCCGAATTGCTCCTCGATCTCCCGTTCGACCTGCTCGAGAGGCAGATCGTGTCCGAGCGCGCTGGACCGGCGTGCTTCCTGCACGAGCCGGTATTCGTGGGCCTCCCGGTTGTCCGGGTCAAAGAACTCGGGGCTGTTGACGAAGACGGCCTCCTCAATCAACCAGGACACGTGCTCGTCCAGCGTGAGGTTCGATTTCACAGCCCCTGCTTCGAGCTTGCGCTTCAGCTCCGCATTGATGCGGATGGTCAAGGTGGTCTCGGGCTCGGGCATCGTGGGACTGAAATGGATCGGATCCAGGAGGGCGTTCATTCTGCACCTGCACTTTCCAACGAGGAGGAGAAGAGCAGTCTGAGCGCGCTGGCGGCGGTCCCATGTCAGCCAACCGCCCCCAACGACTTGGACGAGTCAGCGCTTCGGAAAAGTCGATCAGTTTGAGCCAGTCCTCATCGCCACGGGCCTCCCGCGTTCGGCGCCTCGGTACTTCCCCTGACTGACCAAAGGCACCCCCCGCCCCTGGCGGGCACAATCGTCCGCCACCGCCCGGCGGCCACGAGCCGCGAGGCGGTTTCCAGACTCCCAGGAGCACACCGCATGCATTCCCGACTTTCGCTGACCGCCGCGCTGGTGGTCGGACTGGGCGCCGCCGCGGCCGCGACCGCTCAGACCGCTCAAACCGCCCCGAGCGCGCCCGCCGCCCCGGCCTCCGCCGCGCAGTCCTTGAGCTATCCCGCCACCCGCAAGGTCGACCAGACCGACGACTACCACGGCACCCGCGTCGCCGATCCCTACCGCTGGCTCGAGGACGACAACTCCGCCGAGACCAAGGCCTGGGTCCAGGCCCAGAACGCGGTCACCGACAAGTTCCTCGGCGCGATGCCGCAGCGCCTGCCCACGCGCAAGCTCTACACCGAGCTCTACAACTTCGAGAAGTACGGCGTCCCCTACAAGGAAGGCGGCCGCTACTTCTGGACCCGCAACGACGGCCTGCAGCAGCAGGCGGTGCTCTACACCGCGCGCAGCCTGAAGGACACGCCGCAGGTCGCGCTCGACCCCAACACGCTGTCCAAGGACGGCACCGTCGCCCTGACCGGCGGCGCCGTGTCGCGCGACGGCCGCCTGATGGCCTACGGCACCGCCGGCGCCGGCTCCGACTGGCAGACCTGGAAGGTCCGCGACCTGGAGGCCGGCAAGGACCTGCCCGACACCATCGAATGGGTGAAGTTCTCCGGCGCGTCCTGGACGCCCGACGGCAAGGGCTTCTTCTACTCGCGCTACGACGCGCCGAAGGAAGGCCAGGCCCTCACCGGCGCCAACTACTTCCAGAAGGTCTACTACCACCGCCTGGGCACGCCGCAATCGGCCGACGCGCTCGTCGCCGAGAACCCGGCCGAGAAGGAATGGGGCTTCAACGTCGAGGTCACCGATGACGGGCGCCTGGGCCTGATCCACGTGTGGAAGGGCTCGGGCAGCAAGAACGGCCTGATGCTGCTGCCGCTGGACGGCCACGGCGGCTACGCCGGCGCCAAGCCCATCCCGCTGACGCTGAGCTTCGACGCCGAGTACAGCCCCGTCGTGCTCGACGGCCAGCGCCTGATCGTCAAGACCGACAAGGACGCGCCCCGCGGCCGCCTGATCGCGATCGACCTGGACAAGGACTGGCAGGCCCGGGATCCCAAGACCTGGACCACGCTCGTGCCCGAGACGCAGGACGCGCTGACCGCCGCGAGCGGCGTCGGCGGCGAGCTGATCCTGAGCTATCTGCAGGACGCCTCCACGCTGGTGCGCATCCATGCGCCCAGCGGCAAGCATGTGCGCGACGTCAAGCTGCCCGGCATCGGCACCGCGGCCGGCTTCGGCGGCAAGTGGAAGGATCCGGAGACCTTCTTCAGCTACACCAGCCTGACCACGCCGGGCGAGATCTGGCGCCTGGACGCCAAGACCGGCCGCACCGACCTGTTCAAGCGCGCGCAGACCGCCTTCGACGCCGACCAGTACGAGAGCAAGCGCGTCTTCGTCACCAGCAAGGACGGCACCAAACTGCCGATCTTCATCGCCCACCGCAAGGGACTGAAGCTCGACGGCAGCAACCCGACGCTGCTCTATGGCTACGGCGGCTTCAACGTGCCGATGACGCCAGGCTACGGCGTCACCGCCGCGACCTGGATGAAGATGGGCGGCGTCTACGTGCTGGCCGTGCTGCGCGGCGGCGGCGAGTACGGCGCCTCATGGCATGACGCCGGCACCAAGCTGCGCAAGCAGAACGTGTTCGACGACTTCATCGCCGCCGGCGAATGGCTGGTGGCCAACAAGTACACCCAGCCGGCCAGGCTCGCCATCAATGGCGGCTCCAACGGCGGCCTGCTGGTCGGCGCGGTGACCAACCAGCGTCCGGACCTGTTCGGCGCCGCGGTGCCGCAGGTGGGCGTGATGGACATGCTGCGCTTCCACAAGTTCACCATCGGCTGGGCGTGGACCTCGGACTACGGCGTGTCCGAGAACCCCGAGGAATTCAAGGCGCTGCTGGCCTACTCGCCGCTGCACACGATCAAGAGCGGCGTGCGCTACCCGGCGATCCTGGTCACCACCGGCGACCATGACGACCGCGTCGTCCCGGCCCACAGCTTCAAGTACACCGCGACGCTGCAGGCCGCCGACACCGGTCCGGCGCCCAAGCTGATCCGCATCGAGACGCAGGCCGGCCATGGCGCCGGCAAGCCGACCTCCAAGATCATCGAGGAGCGCGCGGACATCCTGGCCTTCATCGCCAACACGTTCGGCATGGACGTGAAGTAAGCGAACCGCCGCCCGCGCGCGGCGGCGGCCACGTCCAGATCGGCCGTCACGGCGCACCCCGTGCCCGGCACGAGGAAATGGCCGTGAAATCCGGCCAGTTGTTTGGCCGGATTTGGGCCGTGTTCTCGTCGTCTCGCCGCGCCGCGCATTGGCGATGATGCGAAGCATGACGACACGCCGCACGCCCGCCTTCACGCAGCCCACGCTCCCGCGTCCCTGCTTGCGAAAGCCAGCCCCGGCGCAGCCGCCGAGCGGCGGCTGAGGTCCCGCCCGATCCACGCGCCCAGGCCGCGTCCCGCCACGGGTCGCCTGATGGCCGGCGCGCTCGCGCTCCACTTTCGCCACGCCGCAGCGCCACGCCCCGCAGTCCGGCCGTCCAGGCGGCGTCTCAGCGCTCTTGCCCAGCCCGGCCCTTCCACGAGGGGCTGGGCTTTTTTTCGTCCCGGTGCGCGCGGTGCCCTGCGTTGTCACGCGCGAACAATTTCCAGGTGCCGATGACTGACCCCCTCTCGGTCTTTCCCGGACATCCACATGCCGCGTTCTTCCTCTCCCACACTCACCACTGGTTATGTCGTCCTGAACGATGACGGCGACGTCGAACATGAACCGCCTCGTCGCCTGCGCGACCAACTCTTCGCCGCGGCAACGGACGGGGACGACGCAACGACGGAGCGGCTCCTCGAACAGATCGCCCTGCGCGGCGGCTGGTGCGGCGAGATCGACGCCGATACGCATTTCGAGATCCTGCTCAAAGCGTTCGCGGCCGCGACGAACGCGGGCCGCGAAAAGACGTCCTTCCTCTGCCTGTGGGCCATGGGAGGCGATCGGGAACTCCAGAAGATCGCGGACCGGAACCTGCCGTCGATCCTCTCGGTCATGGCGTCACGCGGGCTCGACGCAAGCCGCCCTGACACCAAGACGCTCGAGAACCTGCTGCAGCGCCTGCCCACGCTGGACTGGGCCTCAGAGGCTCCGACCCGGGCCGGAGGAGCGACCCTGGACGAATTGCAAGGCGAGGAGGCGGAACGCGCGTGGAGTCTGTTCCAGGCCCGCTCCTGTGACCCGCAGGTCCTTCTCCGCAGTGCGGATCGGCGCCGGGAGATCGTCAACGGATCGGCCGGGGCTCAGCGCTTCTCCAAGGCATAGGCGCGCACGCTGTCGCCGGGCTTGGTGCCCGTCGACCCGTGCCCGCCCGCGACGACCAGCACATACTGCCGGCCGTCCGCGCCCAGGTAGCTCATCGGCGTGGCCTGTCCGCCCGCGGGCAACCGCCCCTCCCAGAGCTGGCGCCCATCGTTGACGTCGTAGGCGCGGACATAGTTGTCCATGCTGCCCGACAGGAAGGCCACGCCCCCCGCCGTCATCAGCGGTCCGCCCAGGCTGGGCACGCCCAGCGGCAAGGGCAGTGGCAGCGGCGACAGGTCGCGCACCGTCCCGTTGCGATGGCGCCAGACCACGCGGCCCTCGTTCAGGTCAACGCCCGCCACCGTACCCCACGGCGGCGTCTGGCACGGAATGCCCAGCGGCGAGGTGAAGGGCTTCATCTTGGCCGCGAAGGGGGCGCCGAAGTTTTCGTTGAGCGCCGGCAGCGAGCCGCTGGGCGGGCCCTCGTCCTGCACCAGCAGCGACTTGTCGTCATGCCGCCGCACCAGCTGCGAGGTGAAGGCCAGCACCGCCGGCGTCGTGAACGCAATGCCGCGCACCGGATCGACCGCGATGCTGCCCCAGTTGAAGACGCCGAAGTTACCCGGATTGATCAGCGAGCCCTGCTCCGACGGCGGCGTGAAGCGACCTTCATAGCGCAGGCGGTGGAAGGCGATGCGGCACCAGAGCTGGTCGAACATCGTCACGCCCCACATGTCGCGCTCGCGCAGCACCGGCGGGTTGAAGGAGATCGCCGACACCGGCTGCGTCGGCGCGGTGAAATCGCCCGCCGCCGCGCCCTGCGGCGCCGGCGCTTCGATCACCGGGAACACCGGCTTGCCGTCGCGCCGGTCCAGCACGAAGAGCTCGCCCTGCTTGGTCGCCTGCACCAGCGCCGGCACGCGCTGCCCGCGCACGGTCAGGTCGACCAGCACCGGCTGCGCCGGCACGTCGTAGTCCCACAGGTCGTGATGCACCGTCTGGAACACCCAGCGCGCGCGTCCCGTCGCCAGATCCAGCGCCACCACCGAGGACGAATGCTTCTCGACGTTGGCCGAGCGCTTGCCGCCCCATTGATCCGGCGGCTGGTTGCCCATGGGGAGATAGACCAGGCCGAGGTCCTCGTCGACGCTGGCCACGGACCAGCTGTTGGGCGAGTTGGCCGTGTAGGTCTGCCCGGCGGCGAGGGGCGCGGTGGCGTCCGGGTTCGCGGAGTCCCAGTTCCAGACCAGCGCGCCGGTCTCGACGTCATAGGCGCGGATCACGCCCGACTGCTCCTTCGTGGACGCGTTGTCGAGCACCGTCCCGCCGACGATCACCAGCCGCCGCGTCACGACCACCGGCGAGGTCGAGTAATAGGCCCCCGGCTTGGCGTTCGGCATGCCGGCCCACAGGTTCACGGCGCCCTGCTCGCCGAACGAGGGACAGGTCTTGCCGGAAACCGGATCCAGCGCGATCAGCCGCGCGTCGGCCGTGGGCATGAAGAGCTTGGCCGCGCAGGGCGGCGGCTGCGCGCCGGCCGGCGCCATCGGCTGCGGGGGCGGCTGATACGACAGGCCGCGGCAGGTCAGATGCTGTAGCGCGAGCTCGCCGCGCACTTGCGGATCGAAGCGCCACAGCTCGCGGCCCGTGGTGGCGTCCAGCGCCAGCACGGTCTGGTGGGGCGTGCACAGGAACAGGCGCTCACCGACCTTCAGCGGCGTGACTTCGAAGGTCGTCTCCTTCGGATCGCCGGGCCGGCCGCGCAGGTCGCCGGTGTGGAACTCCCAGGCCAGCTTCAGCCCGCCGACATTGGCCGGCGTGATCTGCGCCAGCGGCGACCAGCGCTGGCCGAAGCCGGTGCGGCCATAGGCGTGCCATTCGCCGTCCGGAATCGCGGCCGTTCCCGAGGCGGCCGGGCCCGGCGGCCGGGCCGCACTGCTGGCCGGCATGGTGCCCCGCACGGCATGCAGGTCGTGGGTCCAGGACAGGGCCGCCGCGACGACGAAGGCCGCCAGCGCCGCCGTCAGCGTGAGCGCCGGCGGACTGCGCCAGGCCACGCGCCGGGGATCGTCGAGCGGCAGGTGGCGGCGCATCGTCGGCACCAGCGCCAGCAGCACCGCGCCGATCACGAAGGGCACGCCCAGGCGGGCGCCGAGCGGCCACCAGTCCAGCCCCGCCTCCCACAGGCTCCAGGCCAGCGTCACGAGGAAGTACAGCGCGTAGCCGAGCACGGCCCCGCGCAGCCGTCCCCACATCAGCGCCCCGATGAGCACCCAGGCCAGGCCCGACAGCGCGTAATACCAACTGCCGCCGAGCGACGCCAGCCAGCCGCCGGCGGCCAGCATCACGAAGCCCAGGATGAGCAGCACCGTGCCGAGAATGCGGGCCAGCCACGGGACTGGGGCGGGAGAAGGCGCGAGGAGGGTCGACATGCGCCGGCACGGCAATCGACATGCCGGTTGCCCACGCCGCCTGTGGACAAGTCGTGGGGAAAGCTGAGGGCGGCGCGCGCAAGTCGTTGATCCGAGAGAGGCGGCGCTGGATTGCCTCAGTTTTGGGCACTGGACCGGTGCTGGACTCCGGCAGGTGATCGGCGTGCATCGGGAACCCCCGGCGGCCCGCCGCGACCCAGTGCCGATGACCTACCCATCCGCATCGACCCTCCGGGGTTTCGAACCCGCGTTTCTCGACGCCATGCATCAGGCGATGAACGCGGCCGCGCAACCCGCGCACCGTCCCGAGGACTCGCCTGGCCATGAACCGCCACGCCGGACCTACGCGCCGCCCAGCCAGTTCGATCCGCTGGCGAACCACGCCGCCAATCGGCGCTTTCTGGACAGCAAGGACGCCTCGGTCGCCAAAGGGGAATGGCAGGCCGCCCATCAACAACTCCTCCGGTTCTGCCAGGAGCAAGGACTGGCCGACGCCGCCGCCGAACTGGCGCACCTGACGCTCGAGGCCGCACCACTCTCGAAGAAGACGATCTCAGTCGCCGATTGCCTGCGCCAGGACTTCAAGGGCGCGCTGGAAGCGCTTGCCCAGCACGTCCGCGACGAGCGCATTCCGATGGCGGCCCGGCGCCAGATCGTCGGCGGCATCACCGATCTGAGCTACTGCCTCCAGCGCCAGCGGGCCGAACTCCGCAAGGCGGCGCTCGAGCTCGGCGCCCATCTCGGCGGCTTGCGAGGCGAGGCTGGTGTGGCGTTCGTCAAGCTCAGCGCCGCGCACATTCAAGAACTGCTGCGGGAGGAGCCCCGCCTCAAGGATCAGGACGTCACCACGCCGCACGTCTGGCTGCCCTTCGCCAAGGTCTTGAGACTGCCGACGCTGCTCGTTGCGGACGCCGTCGATGATCACTACTCGCTCGACATCCGCCTCTATCGCGACGTTGTGGACCGCTGCGCCGCCGCGCTGCCGCGGCGCATCGACAGCATGGCGATCGCCGACTGGCTGGCCGGGCAATGCCTGGACGACGCCAAGGCGATGCTCGCGGAAGAGCTCTGCGGCATGCCGCCCGATTTCCAGCAGGGCGCGGGCCACTGCGACGCGCTGGAACGGGTGTTGCGCCAATTGGCCCTGCGCTATGGCCCTTTGAGCAAATTCAGTTTCTGCCAGCTGGATGAGGACCTGCTCGCGCAGCGGCTCGTGGATCGCCCCTCGATGCTGGCGATCGACATGCGGCGCAAACTGGAGAAGGAAGGCGTGCTGCCGCCAGCCGATGACCGGCTGCTCCACCAGTACACCAAGGACGGGAACATCCACGAGGTCAGACTGCTCGAAGAGCGGCCGTACGTGCTCGTCCGCCCCGATCTAGGCTCGCAACCGTTCCTGCGACCGCTGGACGGCCTTGAGGCGAACCGGCTGCTGCAATCCGCCGCAGGCGCGGGACATCGCCCTGGCACGCCAGGTCCTGCACTCGACGGCAAGGACCGCGACCATCTCCGTGATCACGTCGTGAGACAGGGGCTGGCATCGCAGGCAAGGACGGTGGCGCTGAGCCACCCCACACCTGAGCGCATCGGACACGTCATCGAGCACGTCGTTCTCGAGGACGACACCGTGGCCGGCTGGATGGGCAGCCATCCGGAAGGCTGGGACGCGGCAACCCTCGATCGCGCGCTTCACGAGATCCTGCGATGTCGGCATCGCGCGGCACTTGGCAAGCTCCTGAGCCATTGGACGGGCACCGGTTTCCCGGAGTCCTGGATGAGGCAGGTGCGGCGCCAAGCGGCGCTCGGACGAGCGGGCAACGAGGATCTGCGCATCCAGGGCGTGCATGAGGACGGCGGGCCCAAGGACAACCTGCGCAACGCGCAATGCGAGTTGCTCGATCACATGGAGGATCTGCTGGGGCAGGTGGCGCCATTGGGCGCTGCGCGGGAAGCAGCACGGCAATTCGCGCAGACGCCTTCTCAACAGGTGGACGACAGGGCGCTGGACTCGCTGGCGAAGGCTCTCGCCGACCTCCTGGGCGGCGGCCCCGGCCGCAAGCTCATCGCATCCGTGCTGCTGGAGGACGGCGGCTTGGCAGGAGCGCTGGAAGGCGCCCTCTTCGCCGCAGGCCCGGACAGACTCCTGGCGGAACTTGCCGTGGTGCGCCGCCTGGTCGGGGCGCTCCCATTGACGCCGGAATCGGCTCGCGCCCTGTTGCAGGTCGCCAGCATCGACCGCTTCCCGGTGCCTTTCCCGCTGCTGGGCGCGGCGGTGCTGCTCGGCCGGTTCCCAAACATCATCGCGGCGGTCTTCCGCTGGACCCGCGAGATGTTTCATGCCGGCCTGCTGGACGCGGACGCCGTGCGCCAGATCCTGTTGCCCGACACCTTGGCGGCGGAACACGCCTTCACGCCCGTGGGGAGCGGGCCGGTGGCCAACGCCCTCCAGAGCTATCTGGACCAGTTGCGCGTCGCCGCGCGCGGCGGTCTGTTGTCCTGGGCAGACCTGCCCGCCGCCGAGCTGGACGGCGAGCCGTCGTCCCCACTGATACGCACGGCCATCGAGCGCGGTGGCGATGCCGCTGCCGGGCACTGGGAAAACCACACCAGGGAGATTGCGCGGGCCATGCTCGCGCCTGGCGTGCAACCGGCACCGGACGCGGCAACCCCGCCGCCGGCGTCGTCCTGACGTCCCACGCCGTCTCGCGCCGGCATCACACCGCGTCGAGCCGCCCTTCGACGCGCAGCAAGGTCTCCAGCGCCTGGCTGCGCAGGCCATAGAAGCGCTTGATCTCGTCCAGCTGTGCCAGCAGCTCACCGCGCCGCGCCGCGGTGGGCGGCTGCGGACGCTTCACCGCCAGCACCATCTTGTTCTTGCTGGTGTGCTCCAGCGCGATGAACTCGATCACCTGCGTGTCGTAGCCCATCAGCTCCAGCAGCAGCGCGCGCAGCGAGTCGGTGACCATCTCCGCCTCCTGCCCGAGGTGGATGCCGTGCTGCAGCAGCGGGCGCAAGGCCGCTGGCGTCGTCATCTGCGGGCGGATCTCCTTGTGGCAGCAGGGCGCGCACATGATGATCCGCGCGCCGCTGCGCAGGCCGAAGTGCATCGCGTGGTCGGTGGCGATGTCGCAGGCATGCAGCGCAACCATCACGTCCAGCGGCTGATCGCCGCGCTCGCGCACGTCGCCATGCTCGAAGCTCAGGCCCTCCAGGCCATGCCGCGCCGCCGCCGCGTTGCCCAGCGCCACCATGTCCTGCTTGAGCTCCACGCCCTGCACCTGCGGCGCCAGACCCTGTGCGCGCAGCCAGTCATGCATCGCGAAGGTCAGATAACCCTTGCCCGAGCCGAAATCAGCCAGACGCACCGGCGTGCCGGGCGCGTCCAGACCCGCCTTGCGCACCGCGGCGCCGAAGATCTCGATGAACTTGTTGATCTGCTTCCACTTGCGCGCCATCGCCGGCACCAGCGCCGCCTGCCCCTTGAGCTCGTGCGTGACGCCAAGATCGCGCCAGAAGGCGCTCTCCATCGACAGCGCGCGCGGCTTGGCGCGGTCATGGCCCGTGGGCGCTGGCGCGTCCTGATCCACTTGCGCCCCGTCCTCCGCGGCCTGCGGCGCCGCCGCCTTCCGGCCGACCTGCAGCAGCGGCTTGCCCTTGCGGCTGAAGCGCAGCTGCGCCTCCTCGCCGAGCGTGTCCAGATGCGCCTGCATGAAGTCGCGGCCCAGCAGGCCATCGATCAGCGCGAGGCCCTCGTCCAGCGCATGGTTCTTCGTGACGTCCTTGGTCTTGTGACGCCACAGGAAGCTCAGCGCGCGCTCGCCGCGCAGCTCGATGTCGCGCACCGTGAGGCGCTCGATCGAGCCGTCCTCGCCCTCGTGGCGGTTCAGCAGCAGGCGCTGGAAACGGCGCTCGGCCAGGGCGGTGCGCAGCAGGCGCAGGAAGCGCGCGCGAGCGTCGGGCGGCGCGGCGCCGGCATCGGGGTCGACAAGGGAACTGAACATCGGGGGTCCTGTGGGAAGCCGGGATTGTCCCGCCAAACCGGGATCACGCGCCCTCGCCCGGCAACGGCCCCACGCGGAACGGGCGCCGCCGCGCCCGCGCACGGCCGCCGTTGAAGCCTTGAATTCCGGGGCGATCCGCCCCATCGCGCGGCGATCGGGCGCCATGCCCTGACGCACAATGGCCGGCGCCATGGACGATACCCCCGCCTCGCCCGACATCGACCTGAACGGCCCGCCGGCCGCCGAAGCAGCGGCCGTGCCCGTCGCCGCGCCGCCTGCCGCGCCCGCGGCGCCGTGGGAGGGCCCGTCGCCGGACGTCGTGGCGTGGATGCTGGTGAACTGGCACAACAAGCATCCGCTGGCGCGGCGCATCGGCATCGCCGATGTCCACACCGTCGGCGCCGTGGCCCTGCCCTTCATGGCGCAGGCGCTGCCCAAGGAACCCAGTCTGGAGGGCGGCGCGCCCGCCGAGGCTATCCCCGCTCCGCCCAAGCGCCGTCTCCCGTGGCAGCGCAAGGCCGCCGGCAGCGGTCCGCGTCCGGCCTGGATCGACGACTTCATTCCCGGCCTCAAGCGGTCGAAGGTCGCGGCGATGGCGCTCGACCACGGCTTCACCACCGCCCCGGACGAACTCCCCTTGCGCCGCGTCGACATCGACGAGCGCGCCCTCGCCAGCGGCCCCGATCAGGCCGGCGCGTGGCCCATGGAACTGGTGCTGCTGAGCGCGGCCTTCGATGCGGGCCCGGCGCGCCGGCGGGTGCTGGTGGGCCGCCGCGACCGGGTGCTGGGCCAGCGGGCGCTGGACCCGGCGCGGCTCGGCGTCGCGGGCAGCATCGCGGCCCTGGTGCTGATCGTGGCGGTGTGGGCGCTCTGGCCGTCGTCAAAACCCTCGGCCGAACAACTGGCAGCGCAGGCGGCAGCGGAGGCAGCTTCGGCAGCGTCTGCGGCACAGGTTGCCGAAGCCGCATCGGCCGCCTCCGCGGCGCAGGCCGCGCAGGCCACGGCTTCGGCGGCGTCGGCCTCCGCGGCCGCCCTCGCCGAAGCCGCCTCATCGGCCGGCGACGCCGCTTCCTCTCCCACCGCCCCGGTGGCCGAAGCCACCGCCGCCTCGGCGCCCGCTTCGGCGCCCCTCACGACGGCCGCGCCGGCCGGCGAGATCCCGAACATCCGTCCCACGCTGCAGAGCGGCGTCGAACGGGCTCAGCGAGAACGCGAGCAAACGCAGGCCGCGCCGCCAGCCAATGAACCGCGAAGCAAGACCGCGGAAGGCGGCAAGCTCGCCGCCTCGGCACCGGCGACGGAAGCCGAGCGGCGCCTCGCGGTCGACGATGCGGGGCTGACCAGCCTGATGAAGCGCGGCATGGCGCCCGGCGGCAAGCCGGTCGCGCTGGTCAGTCTTCCGGTGAAGAGCAAGGCCGAGGCCGAGACCCAGCTCAGCCGTATGCGCGAGATGATTGCGCAGACCTTGGGCGGCTCGGCGCCGCCCAACGGCGACGTGTTCCAGACCAAGGAAGGCTGGCGCGCCGCGGTGTGGCCGTTCGCGACGCGCGAGGAAGCGCAGCTGATCAACGCCACGCTGCTGGCCCGCGGGATGCGGGCGCGGGCCGTCGACTTCTGAATCGCGGCCCGCCAGGGCCCGCAAGAGCCCCCCAGAAGGCGCGAGCGTCCGCTCAGGAGCGGTAGTCGGCGTTGATCGTCACGTACTCGTGGCTGAAGTCGCAGGTCCAGACCGTGGTCTGGGCCGGGCCGCGATTCAGATCCACGCGCACGGTGATCTCGCTCTGCTTCATCACGCGCTGGCCGTCCTCTTCCTTGTACTCGGGGCGGCGGCCGCCCTGGGTCACGACGTGCACGTCGTCCAGGAACAGATCGATCAGGCCCTGGTCGAGATCGTCGATGCCGGCGTAGCCGACCGCCGCCAGGATGCGGCCCAGGTTGGGATCGCTGGCGAAGAACGCCGTCTTCACCAGCGGTGAGTGCGCGATCGCGTAGGCGGCCTTGCGGCACTCGTCCTCGGTCTTGCCGCCCTGCACCACCACCGAGATGAACTTGGTCGCGCCCTCGCCATCGCGCACGATGGCCTGCGCCAACTGCTGCGACACCGCCACCACGGCGTCGCGCAGCGCGCGGCCCTCGGCGCTCGTCAGCGAGGCGATGCGATCGTGGCCGGCCTGCTGCGTGGCGATCAGCACGAAGGAATCGTTGGTGGAGGTGTCGCCATCGATGGTGATGCGATTGAAGGACAGGTCCGCCGCTTCCTTGACCAGCGGCTGCAGCAACTCCGGCGCGATCACCGCGTCGGTGGCGACGAAGCCCAGCATCGTGGCCATGTTCGGGCGGATCATCCCGGCGCCCTTGGAGATGCCGGAGATCGTCACCGTCTTGCCACCGATCGAGACCTGGCGCGAGCAGGCCTTGGGCAGCGTGTCCGTGGTCATGATGCCGGCGGCAGCCTCGGCCCAGTGGTCCGGCTTCAGCGCCGCGATCGCGGCCGGCAGGCCAGCGACGATGCGATCCACGGGCAGCGTTTCCATGATCACGCCGGTCGAGAACGGCAACACCTGCGCCGCATCGATCTTCATCTCGGCGGCCAGCGCCGCGCAGGTCTGGCGCGCGCGGGCCAGGCCGTCGGCGCCGGTGCCCGCGTTCGCGTTGCCGGTGTTGATGACGATCGCACGGATCGCGTGGCCGGCGGCCAGGTGCTCGCGGCAGACCTGCACCGGCGCGGCGCAGAAGCGGTTGGCGGTGAACACGCCGGCGACGCTGGCGCCTTCGTCCAGCGCGATCACGGTCAGGTCGCGGCGGTTGGCCTTGCGGATGCCGGCCATCGTGATGCCCAGGCGCACGCCGGGCACGGGCAGCAGGGTGGAGGGATCGGGGGCGGTCAGATTGACGGGCATGGCGGCGCGGGGTTGGATGGACAACGGGCCGCGATTGTAGGAGCCGCCCATGACGCGTCCAGCATCCCGCCCGCCCGGCGCCCAGAAAGGACAACGGCGCCCGTGAGGGGCGCCGTCGTTCAGCGGAGGCCCGAGCGGATCAGGCCAGCTTGCCGTGGCAGGCCTTGAACTTCTTGCCGCTGCCGCACGGGCAGGGATCGTTGCGGCCGACATGGCCCCACTCGCTCGGCACGGCCTGCGTGCCGCCCGCGAC
This sequence comes from Roseateles sp., assembly GCF_039595595.1. Lineage (GTDB taxonomy): Bacteria > Pseudomonadota > Gammaproteobacteria > Burkholderiales > Burkholderiaceae_C > Roseateles. The sequence goes on from NZ_JBCNLG010000025.1 coordinate 63,322, forward strand.
CGGTGCCGCGTCCTGCGACACCGAGCCATCCTCGTTCGGATGGGTGTAGGTCACGTTGCTGACGTTCTCGGCGCGCTGCTCGATCGCGTCGGCGGCGGCGGTGGCCTCCTCCTGCGACTGGATGCGCACGTTCAGCAGCACGCGGGTCACTTCCAGCTTCACCGCGTCCAGCAGCTGCGAGAACAGCTCGAAGGCCTCGCGCTTGTATTCCTGCTTCGGGTTCTTCTGCGCGTAGCCGCGCAGGTGGATGCCCTGGCGCAAGTAGTCCAGCGACGCGAGATGCTCGCGCCAGTGCTGGTCGATGCTCTGCAGCAGCACCATGCGCATGAACGGCGTGAACTGCTCCAGCCCGACGCGGTCCAGCTTGTCCTGGAACGCCGCGTCACCGGCCTTCAGCACGGCGTCGAGGATGTCCTCGTCGGTCAGCGTCTCGCTCTTCTTGAGCATCTCGCCCAGCGGCACCTCGAGCTTCCACTCGTCGCGCAGCACGCGCTCCAGCGCCGCCAGGTCCCATTGCTCCTCGAGCGATTCCTCGGGCACGAAGCCGCGCACCACGTCCGTCAGCGTGCCGGTGCGCAGATGCGAGATCTGCGCCAGCAGGTCCTCGGCCTCGAGGATCTCGTTGCGCTGCTGGTAGATGACCTTGCGCTGATCGTTCGACACGTCGTCGTACTCGAGCAGCTGCTTGCGGATGTCGAAGTTGCGGGCCTCGACCTTGCGCTGCGCGCTCTCGATCGAGCGCGTCACGATGCCGGCCTCGATCGCCTCGCCCTCGGGCATCTTCAGGCGGTCCATGATGGCGCGCACGCGGTCGCCCGCGAAGATGCGCATCAGCTGGTCGTCCAGCGACAGGTAGAAGCGCGACGAGCCCGGGTCGCCCTGGCGGCCCGAGCGGCCGCGCAGCTGGTTGTCGATGCGGCGGCTCTCGTGGCGCTCGGTGGAGATCACGCGCAGGCCGCCGGCGGCCTTGACCTGCTCGTGCAGCTGCTGCCATTCGGCCTTGAGCGCGGCGATCTTGGCCTGCTTCTCGGACTCGGACAGCGCCTCGTCGTTCTCGATCGCGACGACGTCCTTCTCGATGCTGCCGCCCAGCACGATGTCGGTGCCGCGGCCGGCCATGTTGGTCGCGATCGTGATCACGCCCGGACGGCCGGCCTGGGTGATGATGTCCGCCTCGCGGGCATGCTGCTTGGCGTTCAGCACCTGGTGAGGGAGCTTGGCCTTGGTCAGCAGCTCGGAGACCTTCTCGGAGTTCTCGATCGACGTCGTGCCCACCAGCACCGGCTGGCCGCGCTCGTGGCAGTCGCGGATGTCCTGCGTGACGGCGTCGTACTTCTCCTTCGTGGTCTTGTAGACCAGGTCCAGCTCGTCGCGGCGCACCGTCGGGCGGTTCGGCGGGATCACCACGGTCTCCAGGCCGTAGATCTCCTGGAATTCGTAGGCCTCGGTGTCGGCCGTGCCGGTCATGCCCGACAGCTTGCCGTACATGCGGAAGTAGTTCTGGAAGGTCACCGAGGCCAGCGTCTGGTTCTCGGCCTGGATCTGCACGCCTTCCTTGGCCTCGACGGCCTGGTGCAGGCCATCGCTCCAGCGGCGGCCCGTCATCAGGCGGCCGGTGAACTCGTCGACGATCACGAC
>NZ_JBCNLG010000026.1:0-62214 GCF_039595595.1 Roseateles sp.
ACATCCGGCCTGAAGCAACAACTGGATCGCGACGCGATCGGTCTGGCTCAGATGCGAGTAGTGAGTTCCCATTTGCGCGACACCTTACAAGATGCGAGGTGTCGCACTTCAACCTTGAGCCGGCCCTTCCCTGGTTCCTTCGTGATCGCGAAGGATGTCAAACCTGTGGAACTTCTGGCGTATCGTCGAGGTATTGAGGCGCTTTTTGAAGCTTCATGCCTCCCCCTCGGCGTCGGAAGCTTCGATACGTTGGTCGGAAAGTCTCAAAGTACTGGCCCATTCAAAATCGAGCGTTGGGTATATGTATCTTGTTGAGTTGGCGCTATTCAAACTTGATGGCGAGGCCGGGAGTGAGTGGTAATGCGCCGCTTCAAAGCGGCAGTGGCGTCTCAATGCCGCTATGCAAGAACAATTGAAACGGTTCTCACAACGCAATAGTTGTGGGGACGTGGCCTCATTGCGAAGAATATCTGCCAAGATGTTGTGTTCATCTAGTAAGATGATGAAATATGCAACTGGACAAGAGGTGAGGGTCGGTGACCAAGTAATGCTTGGCGATGATGCCGGTGAAGTAGTGTTTTCGATTGATGCTGACGAGTATGCTGAAGAATACTTGAGGTCCCAGTGGGAATACCTGCAAAAAGGAGTCATGATCAACTTTAAAAAATATGGGTTGATTCATTATGAGCAAGCGGAAGACGATCTTCAGTTGGTCGCTCGCGCTGCCGCCTCCTGATGCTTGATGGAACGTTGTATCTATATTTTCAGACGGGCCAAGACATGCGAGACATGCCATTTGGTCCTTCGAAGAACAGGTCATTCTGTTCGACGGTGTGCGACGGGTACAGTCGAAACCATCCGCTCCTTGAATGACTTTCTGGCTTCAGAGTGGGAGAGTGACGGGGGTAATGCCTTGCGAGTAGTTTCATGAAAATGCGATACAGCCCGCTTATCACGGCCGTGATGGCCGTTATCGGAGTTTTCGTTCATCCGGCGCATGCAATTGGCATTGACGCAACGGAGAGAGAGGCATATTCCCAAGCAGTCGAAGTCCTCGTGGAGCTTCAAGCCCCACCACCCGGATCCGATGCGTCGCTTAGATGGTCGACTAGTCTCAAGGTGCTTGCACAGTCGAAAGCTAAAGTCGCCGACGGGTATTTAGCGGACTTGGCGCTATTCAAGCTCGATGGAGAAGTCGGATCTGAATGGTCGTGCGCCGCGTCAAAGCGCGCGAAGAACTTCGCGGTTCTTATGAATAAGCAACTGGCAAGATTTGGGAAAGGTAACAGTTGCGCGCAATTGGCTTCCGCGAGAAAGCTTGACGCACAGCAGCTTTGTGCTTCCAGGAAAGAGTTTGAGCGGCGTGTTGAGCAAACTCGCCGCGTTCCCCAGCCGGACGAAGATGGGGCATGTTCATAGCCTTTCCGCGATCGTCTCACTGGTGGTTACCGTCGAGCTTATCTTGGACGCTGCGGTGCTGTCCTCGCGACCCCTTCGGACTGGCCGAGGCGTCAACACCTTGCAGAGTCAAGACAGTGAGAATGGCTGATTGTGTGAAGCGGGAGCGCCCGTGAGGGGGCGATCAAGCATACTTCTTGACGATACCTTCCCGGCTGTCCAAATAGCTCCCAAGGTAGGAAGGCGGCAGGCTGTTGAAGGCCGACTCCCTCCCATTCGGATCTCGATAGACCGCATGGAGGTTATTGGTGCCGGCGATATGGTCGAACATCACTTCGGGATTGTCGCGAATCACCCCTTTGGCATACCGAGGGCCGCTGGAGAGGCAGCCGGAAGTTCTTCCTATTTCGGCGTCCACTGCCTCAGCCGACATGGGCTTGAGGGAGAAGGCAGTTTTCAACTTGCCTGACGGACGTATGGGCGCGCCAGTTCCCAGCGTGGCGGTCACGAAAGGCGTTTCGGGGTTGCTTCTCTCGCCGTAGGTGTGGACCTTTTTCAGACCTTGCCATGGATCCACCACGATCGCATGATCTCCCGCCTGGGGAGTTCGCCAATCCCCGATGATCACCAGACTGTGCTTCTTCGATTCCAGCACCTTGAATACCGGCTGGTCCCGTCGATGGCCCTGGAGTTCGGCAAGCACCATGTTTGCGTACTCGCCGCAATTGCCGCCACCCGTCTCCTTGATGGCTTTGATTTGTAGATCCTGGCTCGCTTCTTCATCGACGCGGCCACGGAACATCTGCTTGCGCATCCAACTGCGGCCGCCACTCATCAAGATATTGGCCACTTGATTCCCCGGACCATCCGGAAAGGTTTCATGGGCTGTTCTCAGCAGGATGTCGTGCGCCAAGGACATCATCTTGAACGTGGCGGTGGAGACCGGTATGACCGTTTCATTGCGCTGCCCCGCCGGCAATGAATCGAGCCCGGATCGTGCAGGCTCGATAAGGAAACATACCTGCGGCTTGCGGTACTGCTCTCGGACGAGGAGGGGACTGGGCGGCGACCGAGTTGATGCAACGGCGAGTCACCCAGGGTAGGGCTGCCGGTCGCGGGCCGTTGCTGGGAGGACGACGCTCGCATCTGCTCGCCATAGGTCACGGGTGCATGAGCACCGTCCATTCGGCCGCATATATTTCCCATTGCCGTTCTCTCCCATTCATGAAGCGCAGGAGAAACCCATTGGACGGCATGGGCCCGGCGGGTTTGTGTACCCGCCGAATGGATGAATGGAAATCCGAACTCCTCAGCGCCCGCTCGCCTCGATCCGAATTTCATCCGCGCGGCAGGTGCCACCGCCGCTGCCGCCGGGCTGGTCGCCGAGCAGTTGTTTGAGCGACCCGCCCGCCTGGTAATCACGCGGCAGTTTCACCTGGATTTCCGTCAGGTATTGCCCCGAGCACATCAGCTTGACGCTGTCCCGATACGCGTCGCTACCGGTCTCGGCTTTCAGCTTCTCGTAGAACGCGCGCTTCGAAATCGATCCGCCGATGTTCTGCCGGATGTATTGCCCGACACCCGAATCGTTGAACTGCTTCACCAGATCCACCGCTCGGCGGAAATACGCATCCGGATTCATCGCCTGGCAGGTGCCGTGTTTGCGCCATTCGTGTTCGCCGAAGTCCTTCTCGTACAGGAAATTCGGCATCCACGGTCCGATGTAGGCGATCGTCTCCTTCGACAGGTTCATCGGCGCCGTGCTGCAGTTGCCGTAGCTGATGCCGCATTGCTGGCGGTTGGGCCACAGCCCGTGCAGCGTCAGGTTGCTGACCTTGAGCTTGCCGCTCTCCATCGCCTCGCATTCCGGCTTGCCGCGCTTGCCGCCCGCCGTCCATTCGCAGAAGCCGGGCTGCCACGACATCGCCAGCACGAAGCTGTCGTACTCGTTGGCCGTGGAGCACATGCCGCCGCGGCCCGAGATCGACGGCCCATTGCCCTCGGCCGGCGCGCGGCCGGACTTCGCCGCGGCGGAGACTTCCGAGCCGCCGCCCGCGCTGCCGCAGTCGTTCTGCACCCAGCGCTCGGAGGGCCGCGCGGTCGGCACCTGCACGCGGGTCCAGCCCGCGTCGTGCGTCTCCAGGATCGTGTAGCCGGTGCCCGGCGACAGCTTCGCGCCGTCGGGATTGGTGCTCTTGCGGAAGGACTGGAAGGCCTCGCAGGCGCGCGAGGCGGTGAAGGTGCCGCTGGCGGGCGCCGCCCACGCCGAGGGCAGGGCGCAGCAGGCGAGCGAGAGGAGTGCGGTCTGAAGAGCGGTTCGGAGGGCGAGGCGCATGGGCATCAAGCAAGGCTGAAACGACAGCCGGCTTTGTACGTCATCTCGCCGCTCCCCGGGACTCCGCCCGGCTCAGGGGACGCCTCAGAACCCGATCGACACACCCAGTCCCAGCACCCAGTCGGGGGTCTGCTTCGTCAGCCCCCGGTTGAGCGACGCATCCAGCTGCAGCCGGCGGTCGACCAGCCAGGTCACGCCGGTCCCCGCCGAGATGCTCCGGCCGCCATTGCGGCTGGACGCCAGCTGATCGCCGGCGACCTCGACATAGCCCTTCCAGCGCTCCGCGATCGGCCAGCCCAGCGAGGCGCCCAGGATGCCGCCGACGAAATGCCCGCCGTCGTCGCGCCGGTCGCGGTACAGGCCGCCGATCAGGCCGGCCGACCAGTCGTGCGGCAGATCCCATTCCGCCGTCAGCCGCAGCGAGGGCCGCACGCCCTGACCCCGGAACGCCGCCGAGCCGCTGTCCATGTCCATGTGCAGCAGCCACGCCAGCCCGGGCTTGCCGTGCTCGCCATCGCTGTCCTGCCAGTGCCACTTCACGCCGAGCGCCGTGTCGGCCCAGCCGCTCACGCGCGCCGTGCCGTCGGCGTCGGTCGCGCGCAGGCGCTGGTAGCCGTCGGTCTCGATGCGGAACTCCCAGTCCTGGGCGAAGCCGAATCGCAGCAGCGTCGGCGTCGACCACAAGCGGCTGCGCACCCCGCCGCTCTTGTCGCGCTGGTAGCCGAGGCCCGTCTCCAGCAGCGCGCGGCCCTGGCCGACGGTGCTGCTCGATTCGACGATGCCGGGCTGGTCCGGCTCGATGGCCTCGGCCTCGTCGGCCGCCCGCGCGGACATCGGCGCGGACATCGATGCGCTGGCGATCAGCAGCGCCGCGGCGCTGCCGCGAAAGAGTTCTGGCTTCATGTCGACGGCTCCCTGCCGGTGTGGATCACTGCCCGCCGCGCTCGCCGCCCATCCACCAGGAGGGCGGCACGCCCGAGGCCCCCGGCGCCGGCCCGGAGCCCGCGTCCGATGCCGGCAGCGGCGGCGGCATCGGGCCGATCGTCTTGAGGCCGGCATCGCCGGCGAACTCGCTGTAGACCCAGTCCGGCCCGTACGGGCCTTCCTCCTGGACCAGCCCGCCGTCCTTGGGCGGCTCGATCTCCGACGGCGCGATGCCCTTGAGCGCCACCGCCATGTAGTCGATCCACGCCGGCAGCGCGATGCCGCCGCCGGATTCGCCCGCGCCCAGGCTGCGCGGCTGGTCGTAGCCGATCCACACCACCGTCGCCACGCGCCGCTGGAAACCGGCGAACCACGCGTCCACCGCGTCGTTGGTCGTGCCGGTCTTGCCGTACAGGTCGTAGCGCTTGAGCGCCGCGCTGGCGCGGTACGCGGTGCCGCGGATCGCGACCTCGCGCAGCAGCGTGCCGGTGATGAAGGCATTGCGCGCGCTGATCGCGCGGCGGTCGTCGGTGAGCTTCTCCGGCTCGGCCTCGAACAGCACCTGGTTCTGCGCGTCGACGATCTTCGTCACCAGCAGCGGCTTGAGCAGGTAGCCCCCGTTGGCGAAGACCGAATACGCGCTCGCCATCTGCAGCGGCGTCACCGACCCCGAGCCCAGCGCCAGCGTCAGGTTGTCAGGCTGCTTGTCCACGTCCAGCCCGAACTTGCCCGCCCACGAGCGGCCGCGCTCGGGCGTCAACTGCTCCAGCAGCCGGATCGTGACCATGTTCTTGGACTTGGCCAGCGCCTGGCGCAGCGTCAGCGGGCCGTCGAACTGGCCGTCCGAGTTGCGCGGGTTCCAGTCGCCGACCGAGATCGGCGCGTCGTCGACCAGCGTCGCGGGGCTGGCGCCGATCTCCATCGCCCCCGAGTACAGGAAGGGCTTGAAGCTCGAGCCCGGCTGCCGCCAGGCCTGCGTCGCGTGGTTGAACTGGTTGCGGTTGAAGTCGAAACCGCCCACCAGCGCCAGGATCTTGCCGCTGTCGGGCTCGACCGAGACCAGCGCGCCCTCGGCCTCCGGCGACTGCGTCACCGCCCAGGCGCCCTTGGGGAACTCCTTGGTCGGGTTGCCGCGCAGCACGCGGATGATGGCGCCGCGCTGGATGCGCAGCGTGGGCTTGGCCTTGTCCGACAGCGCCGACAGCACCGAGCGCAGCCCGTCGCCCTTGATCTCGATGTCCTCGCCATCGGCCAGGCTGGCCTGCAGCCGGTTGCTGGCGACGCGCGTCACCACCGCCGCGCGCAGGTCGTCGTTGTCGGGATGGTCGTTGAGCGCCTGCGCGATGGCGGCGTCCTGGTCCTGCGCGTCCATGCCGTCGGGCAGGTCGACCTCGCCCTCCGGACCGCGCCAGGCCTTGCGGCGCTCATAGTCCATCAGCGTGCGGCGCAGCGCCTTGTACGCGGCCACCTGATCGTCCATGCGCAGCGTCGTGGTCACGCGCAGGCCGCGGCTGTAGGCCTCGTCGCCGTACTGCGCATGCACCACCTGGCGCACCATCTCGGCCGCGTACTGGCCAAAGGGCAGCCGCTGCTCCTGCGCGCTGCGCAGATGGACCGGCTCCTCACGCGCCTGCGCGGCCTGCTCCGCGGTGATCATCCCGGTGTCCACCATGCGCTGCAGCACCACCGCCTGGCGGCGCTGCGCGCGCGGCAGGTTCATCAGCGGATTGGCGTAGTAGGGGTTCTGCGGCAGGCCGGCCAGCATCGCCGTCTCGCCGATCGACAGGTCCTTCAGCGACTTGCCGTAATAGGCCTGCGCCGCCGCCTCGAAACCGTAGGCTCGCTGCCCCAGATAGATCTGGTTCATGTAGACCTCCAGGATCTTGTCCTTGGAGAGCTGGCTCTCGATCTTGAAGGCCAGCAGGATCTCGACGAACTTGCGGGTGTAGAGCTTCTTCTTGGTCAGGTAGAGATCGCGCGCGAGCTGCTGCGTGATCGTCGACGCCCCCTGGCTGCGCGACGAGAACACATTGGCGAGCGCGGCCCGGAAGATGCCGGTGAAGGACACCCCCTGGTGCTCGTAGAAGCTGGCGTCCTCGACCGCCAGCAGCGCCTGCTGCATCTGCTTGGGGATCTTGTCCAGCGGCAGGTAGCTGCGGCGCTCGGCGCCGTATTCGGCCAGCAGTTGGCCGTCCTCGGTGTAGACGCGCAGCGGCTGCTTGGGGTTGTAGTCGGTCAGCCGGTCCAGGTCGGGCAGGCCCGGCCAGACCACCGCCGCCGCGCCGGCCAGCAGCAGCGCCACCGCCAGCACGCCGGCGCCGGACCACACGGCGATGCGCTTCCAGGCCGGCAGCGTGCGCAGCGAGGCCCGCATCGGCGCGGTGCGGCGCCACAGCGCCTGGAACAGTCCGGCCACGGCACGGACCACGTTGCGAGCGAATTGAGCGATCTGCTGCATGCGGGGCGCACGAGTTCAGGTCGGCGGATTATCGTCAGACATCGCGGCTGGTTTCGGAACCGGCGCGGGTCGCAACAATCGGTACACACAGGACACACGGCCGCCGTACTTCCCCCTGCGAAGGCCCGCGCGAGGGCGCCGAGTATCCATGAGGTCTGAGGTATCGTGCCGCCCCATGCAAGAGATGACTTTCTACTGGCACGACTACGAGACCTTCGGACGCGTGCCGCGCCGGGACCGGCCGGCGCAGTTCGCCGGCCTGCGCACCGATGCCGAGCTGAACGAGATCGGCGAGCCGCTGATGGTGTATTGCCAGCCGCCGACCGATGCGCTGCCCGATCCCGAGTCCTGCCTGCTGACCGGCATCCTGCCGCAGACCTGCGCGGAGCAGGGCCTGCCCGAGCACCGCTTCGCCGCCGGCATCCACGCCGAGCTGTCGCGCCCCGGCACGGTGGGGCTGGGCTACAACACGATCCGCTTCGACGACGAGGTCACGCGCTTCCTGTTCTGGCGCAACCTGATCGATCCCTATGGCCGCGAGTGGCAGAACGACTGCGGCCGCTGGGACCTGCTCGACGTGGTGCGCTGCGCCTACGCGCTGCGGCCCGAGGGCATCGAATGGCCGAAGCACGAGGACGGCCGCCCGTCGTTCAAGCTCGAGCACCTGACGGCCGCCAACGGCCTGGCCCACGAGGCGGCGCACGACGCGCTGTCCGACGTGCGCGCGACGATCGCGCTGGCGCGGCTGATCAAGCAGAAGCAGCCGCGGCTGTGGGACTTCTGCCTGAAGCTGCGCCGCAAGGACGCTGTCTGGGCCGAGATCGGCGTGAACCGGCCGTTCCTGCACGTCTCGGGCATGTACGGTCCGGACCGCGGCTGCATCGCGCTGGTGTGGCCGCTGGCGCCGCATCCGACCAACAAGAACGAGCTGATCGTCTGGGACCTGGGCACCGATCCGTCCGAGCTGCTGAGCCTGGACGCCGAGGCGATCCGGCTGCGCCTGTACACGAAGCAGGAGGCGCTGCCCGAGGGCGTCACCCGGCTGCCGATCAAGACGATCCACGTGAACAAGTCGCCGATCGTGATCGCGTCGCTGAAGATCCTGTCGCCCGAGATGGCGGCGCGCTGGGGGCTGGACCTGGAGCAAGGCCTGGCCCGCGCGGCGGCGCTGCAGGCGCGCGGCGGCGAGCTGACGCGGCTCTGGCCGCAGGTGTTCCAGCGGCCGGCGGGCGAGGGCGGCGTCGATGTGGACGAGGACCTCTACGGCGGTTTCGTCTCGAACGAGGACCGGCGCTCGCTGGAGCGGCTGCGCGGGTTGTCGGGCCAGGCGCTGGCCGACCGGGTCGCGCAGGGCACGGTCGCCTTCGAGGACGCGCGGCTGGAGGAGATCCTGTTCCGCTACCGCGCGCGCAACTTCCCGGACAGCCTGAGCGGCGACGAGCAGGCGCGCTGGGAGCATCACCGCGCCGCGCGGCTGCACCTGGGCGAGGGCGGCGCGCAGACGCTGGAGGCCTTCTTCGAGCGCCTCGACGAACTGGGCCAGGCGGCCGAGGACGCGGATGACGAACGCGCCCAGGAGATCCTGTCGGCGCTGTACGACTGGGCCGAGCAGATCGCGCCACCGCCGCCTTGAGGCTGGCCCCCACATCACCACTTGCTTAGTTGCCACTTCAACATTAAGGTGGCAACTAAATGCCAAGTCACGACTTCCAAGATGGCCCCGGAATCGACCGCTTGTCGGGACTCGACGGGGACGTGTTCGTCATCGCCAAGCGCACCAGTTCGCTGCGAGACGTGCGGGGTGCCCTTCTGGAATTGGCGTATGTGCTGCATGACGAGGACGTTCGATCCCGCGGCAGCCGGGAGCCGCCCCTGTTGCCCGCAACAGGCCTTCTCGTGTTGTCGGACTCCAAGGTGCACGAACGCACGTTGCAGCGGGAACTTCAGCAGTTTCAATCCATCATCGATGCGGCATTGAGAGGCCGGCTGCATGCCGTGCTTGCCCCCGGCGGCGCCGGCCTTGAGGCGGATCGAATGCCTGCCGGCTTGCCTCCGGCGCTGGCACCCCTGGTTGCCGGTCTGGTCGCGAGGGATCGTGGCCAGGTCGTTCGCGGTGGCCGGGTCACGAAGTCCATGGTGAAGGCCGCGATGCTCGCGGCATATGCGGCCGTTGCGCCGCAGGAGCAGCCAGCCAGCGTGGCGGATCTGCAGCGTGTCACCCGCGCCAGTTATCCGACGGTGGCTGGCGCATTGAAGGAGCTTGCTGGGCGGCGGGCCCTTGATGACAGCGGCGTCCGATTGAATCCACCGGACCCTGATCTCTGGCGTTCAATCGCCACTGGTCTCGTCGCGGATCGACGCACTCGGCGGTACGTCGATCCGACCGGCCAGGCCATGCGGCCCGAACGCATGCTGGTGCTGCTCGAACGGCTGCTCGGCCAGCGCATCCCGGGACGGGAGGCCGCCGGGCCGGGCGGTCTGCCCATGGCGGTCAGCGGCGTTCTGGGCGCCAAGCGCCTTTACCCGGGTCTGGACATCACCAGCGCGATGCGCCTGGACCTGTGCGTCTTCGATGCCGATGACGGCTTCGTGCGGCAGCTTGACCCGGGGCTCGTGCGCACGGAGGACCCGCTGGCCAAGGCGGCGCTGGTACTGCATTTCACGCGCGACGTCCGGCCGCCACCGCTCCGGCGAAACAGCGAGGAAGCGAACTTCGTCGAGTCTGGAGCGGACGAACCGGTCTTCCGGATCGAGCCGGCCAGCGCGGTGGACTGCTTCGCCGATCTGCTTGAGATGGGCTACGCCCGGGAGGCGCGTGAATTCGCCCTTGCGATGACGAGTCGCGGCGGCGGATGACGTATCGCCGAGGGGGCGATCGCAAATGCCGAAAGCTTCCTCATGCGTGACCCGAAATCAATCCTGGCCGAGGCGGTCGTCGCCGAAATCGCGGCGGCGTTGCCAGATCCGGCGCGGCGCCAAGTGATCCTGGTCGGAAGGACAAGCGCTCGAACAAGGATCTTGGCCGCGTGATCGCCTTGGCGCATCTGGCCTTCATGCGGCAGGTGCGGCTGGGGAACGAAGAGCTGTTCGACTGGCCTGACCGGATGACGACGGCACTGCGGGTGAAGTTCGGAGACGCCGCGCCGGATCTGGCCGCGCGGGCCGGCGAAGGCATCCAGGCCCTTCTGCGCAGCCGGACCGACCTCGTCCAGGCACTGGCGATCACGCAGAGGAGCCTCCTGGCCGGGCAGGCCGTCGACCTGGACGGCTTCCTCGCGACGGCCAGGCGTCTGGAGTCCTGGGTGCTCAAGCCGCTGGCCACCGCGTTCTGACAATCGGATGCCCACCCCGGAACCGGGTCCTGTCCGGGGTTTTCAGGGTCGGGTAAAACGGGTACACCTGCGTCATTCCCCAGGAGACGACATGCAATCCCAACACGACGCCGCCGATCCGATCGCCGCCCGCATGCGGGCGATGCTGGTGCGGGCGCCCCTGGCGGTGGCCTTCGTGGCCGCCGGCCGCTTCGAGGTGGTCAGCGAGCATTTCAACCACCTGTTCGGCCACGGTGACGAGACCGACCTGACCGGCACCGACCAGCGCGCGTCCGTCGTCTCCGACGCCGCCCACCAGGCGCTGCACGCCCGCATGGGCGCCGCCTTCAGCGCCGGGCGGCCGCTGGACGAGGAAGTCGAGTTCGTGCGCCGCGACGGCTCGCGCTTCTGGGGCCGGCTGCAGGCCACGCCCGTCCATTGGGAACAGCCCGCCGGCGAGGCGATGTGGGTCGTCGACGACGTCACCGCCGCCCGCACCCAGCGCCTGCAGCCGACCTGGTCGGCCAAGCACGACGAGGTCACCGAACTCTCCAACCGCCGCGAAATGGAGCGCCGGCTCTCCGAGCACGTCGGCAGCCGCCGCAACGAGCCGGTGTCGGTGCTGTTCATCGACATCGACAAGTTCGCCGAGGTGCTGCAGGGCATGGGCACGGAGGTCGCGGACCATTTCCTCTACGGCCTGGGCCAGATGCTGGTCACCAAGGTGCGGGCGTCGGACACGGTGGCGCGCATGGAGAACGATCGTTTCGTCGTCCTGCTGCCGGATTGCGATCAGCACTACGCGCAGATCGTCGCGGAGAAGATCCGTTCGGCGATCGCGGGTTACCGCTTGCGCTGGGGCCTGCATCGGGCGCGCGTGAAGGCGAGCCTGGGAGTGGTGCAGCTGCAGCCGTCGCTGGACACGGTGGATGCGGTGCTCGGCGCCGGGCAGCACGCCTGCGAGGAAGCCAAGGCCGCCGGCGGCGACAGCGTCCGGGTGTTCATCTCGAGCGGCAGCTTCGAGGAACTGGCCGGCGCTTGAGCGCCAGGGAGAGACAGGCGGCGAGGCAAAGCCGCCAAGGCCCCCCCCCTGTAACACTTTGATGTGAATAACTGGCCGGAAAACGCCATTCTTTTCTAAAGATCGGCAATCAGATGCCGATGACGGCGAATAGAGTGACCGCTTGAGACCCGCCGCAGCGACGCCGGGCCAGCGAACTACGAGGGTTTCGCCATGTCCACCGTCAGCCTGTCGACCGCCTTGTCCGGCATGTCCGCCGCCAACGAGCGCCTGCGCGCCGCCGCGAACAACGTCGCCAACGCCTCGACGCCGGGCTACCGCCGCGAGCGGATCGAGGCTGAGACCGCCCCGGACGGCGACGGCGTCACGACCAAGGTCGAGAAGCTGCCCGAGCCCGGCGCCGATCTGGCGGCCGACCTGGTCGAGCAGAAATCCGCGACCTACGCCTTCGTCGGCAACCTGCGGGTGCTGCAGACCCAGATCCGGGCCGAGGGCGCCTTGCTCGACATCCACGTCTGAGCCCGCCGATCCCTCCGCGCTCCCAATGACAGACGGCCGCCTTCAAGCGGCCGTCGTCACTTCCGCGCCCGCGCGCGATCAGGGCTTGAGCTCGAACAGCGACGAGCCGTCGCCGTTGTCCTTCACCAGCCCCACCTGCGGCGTATCCGCCAGGTGCGCCGCGGCGCCATTCCCGGAGACGAACTGCAGCGCCACGCCCGGCACCGGCCGGATCCGCCACGATGGCGCCGCCACCGCCGCGCTCAGCGAGGGCTGGGCGGCCAGGAAATGCGCCACCGCCTCGCGGGTTTCATCCGGCGCGTCGACGACGACCTTGTCCGCCCCCAGCGCCGGGAAGTGGCCGCCGCCATAGGCGCGGTAGTTGTTGGTCACGACCAGGAACTCGGCCCGCTCGTCGAGCGGCTGGCCACGCCAGCTCAGGCCCACGACGCGATGGCCGTCGCTCACCTGCCTGCCGTCCTTGTCGAAGCGGGCCGGCTGCGTCAGGTCGAGCTCGTAGCGCAGGCCGCCGTCCTGGCCCAGCATCATGTCGAAGTTGAAGCTCGGATAGCTCGCGTCGACGACGTCCTGCCGGGCCGGCCCCTGGGGATCGATGCGGCGGAACTGGCCCGCCGACATCTCCAGCCAGTCGCGCACCTGGGCGCCGCTCAGCTTCACGACCTTGATCGTGTTCGGATAGACGTAGAGATCGGCGACATGCTTGATCGCCACGGGGCCGGCCGGGATGTCGGTGTACTGCGTCCAGCCCTGGCGCCCGCCCGACTTGAACGGCGCGGCGGCGCTGAGCATCGGCAGCTTGTCGAGCGCGGTGCCCTGGACCGCCTTCAGCGCGTAGGCCAGTTGCGCCTGCGCGACCAGCCGCACCGCCGTGCCATCCAGCACCTGCGAGAAATAGCTGTGGATCGGCTTGTCCGCGATGGCGATCTGGCTGCGCACGTGATCCAGCGTCGCCTGATGCTCCGCCGCGATGACGGCGGCGGGCATCGGATCGGCGTCGGCCAGCGGCTGGCGGCTGGCGCGGTCGAAGACCGGCCGCAGGCTGGACCGGCTGCCGACGACCTGCCAGCGCTTGCCGGCGGGCTTCAGCGTCAGGTCGACGATGCCCAGGTGATCGCCCCAGCGGCCCGGCATCACGGCCGGCGTGCCGAAGAGCTTGCCCGACTGCAGATCCACGCCCGGATAGCCGGCAAAGCCGGGCCCGGGGAACTCGGTGTGCGCATGGCCGAGCAGCAGCGCATCGACGCCCTTCACGCGGGCGAGCTGGGCGGCCATGTTCTCGGAGAGCCTGGGGAGCTCGGTCTTGTCGATGCCGGTGTGGGCGATGACGACGATCAGGTCCGCGCCCTGTTGGCGCAGGCGCGCGACCTGCTCGGCGGCGGCCTCCACCATGTCGCGCACCTGAACCTTGCCGGCCAGGTTCTGCCGATCCCATTCGAGGATCTGCGGCGGCGTGACGCCAACCACGCCGATCTTCAGGCGGTGCTCGCGGCCGTCCTCGTCGCGCATCGGGCGTTCGAGCATCACGCTGGGCGTGAACGCGTGGCGGCGGCCGTCGGCCTCCATCACGTTGGCGTTCAGATAAGGGAAGTTCGCGCCCGCGATGGCCTGCCGGAGAAACGGCAGCCCATAGTTGAACTCGTGATTGCCGAGGTTGGCCGCGTCGACGCCGAGCAGGTTCAGCACCTTGTAGGCGGGGTGCGTGTCTCCGGCCTTGAGCGGCTTCACGCGGGCGACGACGTCGCCCAGGGGATTGCCCTGCAGCAGGTCGCCGTTGTCGAAGAGCAGGCTGTTGGGCGCCTCGGCGCGCGCCCGGTGGATCAGCGTGATCGTCTTGGCCAGACCGAACTCCTGGGACGGGCGGTCCTGGTAGTAGTCGTAGTTCAGCAGGTTCATGTGGATGTCGCTGGTCTCCAGCACGCGCAGCTTGAGTTCCGCGGCGGACAGCGGCATCGACACGGCGGCCAGGGCGCTCAGCCCCAGCGCGGGGAGGGCGCGCGAGGCGGCCTGCCAGGCGGCGTGCCAGGTGGTGTTCCAGGGCAGGGCGCGCATCGGGTCAGGCCCAGTCCGTGCCGTCGACCAGCACCGCGAGCGCGCGCTGGAAGCCCTCGGCGTCGATCGCATCGAAGCGCGCGGGCTCCGGGCTGTCGAGGTCGAAGACGGCCCGCAGCCGGCCGCCGGCGGCCACCGGCAGCACCAGCTCCGAGCGCGAGGCCGCGTCGCAGGCGATGTGGCCGGGGAAGGCATGCACGTCCTCGACGAGCTGGATCTCCTGCGTCCGGGCGCAGGCGCCGCAGACGCCGCGCGAGAAGGCGATGCGCACGCAGGCCACCTTGCCCTGGAACGGGCCGAGCACCAGCTCCTGGTCATTGGCGGGGCTCACCCTGTAGAAGCCAGCCCAGTTCAGCGCCGGGACGGCGTTGAAGACCAGTGCCGCGAACTGCGCCAGATTGGCGAGCCAGTCGCGCTCGCCGTGCAGCAGCGCCTGCGTCTGGGCGAGCAGCGTGTCGTAGGAGGCGCGCTTGGCCTCGGGCGTGGACATGTCCAGCAGCGGGGTGGGATCGAAGCTCATGGGGCGGGATTGTGGCGGAGGTCATCTGAGAAAGCGGTCCGCGTCGTTGAGAATCCGCCCGCTTCGACGCAATGAGGGAGAGCACCACGATGCACATGGCAAGGAAATTGGCGGCGATGGCCGTCTGGCTGGGGGCGGCCCTGCAGGTCTTCGCCGCCGAAGAGCCTGCGGCCGCGGCCAGCGCGGCGCGCGAGGCGTCGCCGCTGCTGGCGCCGTCCGAACAGGTCGGCTGGGTCTCGCAGGGCGAATGGTCGCGGCGCTGGTGGGAATGGGCGATGTCCTTCGACAGCGACACCAGCCCGGTCGCGGATCGCACCGGCGCCCTGTGCGGCAACCGGCAGGAGGGCGATGTGTGGTTCCTCGCCGGCACCTACGGCACCGCGCGGACCGTCCGCAGCTGCCGCGTGCCGCGCGACAAATACCTGTTCTTCCCGCTGGTCAACTACATCGTGTACTCGCCGCGCGGCGCGGTGCTGAGCTGCGCCCAGTTGACGCGCGACGTGACTCGATTGTCCGAAGGTGCCGAGTTGCTGGTGCTGGAGATCGACGGGGTACGCCATGACGATCTCGTGCGCCATCGGCAGGCTGCGCCGGAGTGCTTCAATGCGTGGGCTCGGCGCGGGGCCGGCGTCAGCACGCTGGCGGCGGCGAACGGCTATTACGTGATGCTCAAGCCGCTGCCGCCGGGCCGCCACACGCTCAATTTCGGCGGCGCGTTGCGCGACGTGTCGCAGGCGGTCAGCTACACCCTCTGGGTGGAGTGATCCCACCTCGGAGCGGCGGCCGGCGCGGGCTGCTCATCGCCACAGCGCCGGCAGCGGCCGCGCCAGGCGCTCAGGGCTCAGCCGCGACGCGTTCCAGCGGGCGCGTCCTCGTCGAAGTCATACGGAAATTTCTGTCAAGACAGAAATTGCCATCGACGTTCGCACGCGAACGACAGAATGAAGCGTCGGCTGACCCCGGTGCGCGAGTGCGCCGCCGCCAATGCGCTGATGACGGTGGATGCCTGGTGCGCCGGGCCTTTCGATACTGTCCTCTTTGGCCGAAGAGGAGCTTGAAAAGTGTCGAAGGAACCACGCAGCCGCGCTGATCGCGACCCGGAGGAACAGCCCGAGGACCCGGCGTGCGGGTCCGGCGGATCTCCCTGCGCGCCGGACGCCGGCGTCCAGTCGGCGCAGACACCGGCCACCGGCGGTCCGGGCGCCGGCGTCGCCGCAGGGCTCACGCTCGCGGCCCTGGGAGGGCTGGCCGTTCTTGGAGGTGGAGGAGGTGACCGCGAAGCGGCCGGCGCGGGGCATGCCGCACCGGCGGGCCCATGGCCCGCAGCACCCGGCGCCCCGCCGCCCGCGCCCGCGCCCGCGAAGCCGCCCGTCCCCTCGCACGTGGTCCATGCACGCCCGCTGCCGGCGCCCGAACTGCCGTCCACGGCAACGGTCGAACCAGCGATTCCGCGCCAGCCCTCGAAGATCGCCGGCGCCTCGATCGGCAAGGCGGCCGACGATCCGCCGCCAGCGCCCGTGCCGGCCCCCGACGTGCCGCCTCCGCAGACTCCGCCGGACCGGATGGCCAGCCCTCCGGTGCAACCGGCCGATCCGATCAAGCCTCGGACCGTCACCGCCAGCATCCATCCCGGCCCAGCCGTTTCCCTGGATGACGAGACGGACGCCGGTCTGTCCGGTTCCCCATCCTCCCTGACCTTGCGCCTGAAGCACGATTCCGGCGAGAGCAGCAGCGATCGGCTGACGCGGGACGCGACGGTCGTGGTCGAGGGCCTGGACCCGCTCGTTCATTCGCAGTGGTGGTACAGCGTCGACGGCGGACCTTGGCAGGATGGAGTCGGCGACACCATCCCGGACACCGCCTTCCGGGCCGAGGGCCAGCGGCACGTGGACGTCGAGGCGGCAGACGCCATGGGGCAGGTCACCGATCGCGGCTCGCTCAGCGTCGAGCTCGACCGGACGCCGCCCGATCCGCAGCGCCATTGGGTGCGTCTTGAGGGTGCGAGCGGCCAGTTCGTGAACGAGCTGGGCTCACCCGACCCGCTGGGCGCCTACCAGCTGGTGCGGGATGCCACCGTGATGATCGGTCCGCTGCCGCAGGACGTGCGCTGGAACTACGCCATCCGGCCGGGCGCCGCGGACGATTCCGCCGCTCGTCAGGAAGGGCAGGGCGGCGAGATTCCGCACGCCGCGTTCCAGCCAGGCGCCAACGAGCTGTCCATCGCGTTCCGCGATCTGGCGGGCAACGCCACCGACACCATGCACCTGCATCACCTCTACCTGAATCCGCCGGTCGTCTGAGCTGTTCAGCGGCCGCCGGTGAGCACGCCGACCTTGCCCATCCACGCCTGCGCCGGCCCGGCCAGCCAGGCGCGGGCCGCGGCCGACTCCTTGATCTGCGCGTCCAGGAAGGCAACGCTGACCTGCCGGGCCGCGATCACGCCGAGCTGCTGCTCGTGCAGGCGCCGGTAGTCGGGCACCGCCGGCACGGGCGCCATCCGCGCCGGGGCTCCGCGGCCGGCGCCATGCCGGCCCTGCGGCGGCTGTGACTGCGCATCCTCCTCGGCCTTGCGGATGCGCTTGTTCTCGCGCTCGACGTCCTCGGGGCGCGGCTCGTTGCCGCCAAAGGCGGCGTGCCGCACTTCCGCCACGCTCAGCAGCCAGCCCCGCCCCGCCGGCATCGCGGCAAAGGGCAGTTCCCGCCAGCGCAGGTCGCGCACCAGGCCCAGCACGTCGCTGTCCTCCGGGCCGGTCAGGCCGAGCACCGGGATGGCCACGTCGCGGTAGCGTGCCGGGTCCGGCTGCGCGAGCACCTGAGGGCTGATCACGATCGCGGCAGCCGGCCGCAGCACGTTCGAGGCCAGCACCGTCCCGTCGGCCTGCCGCTCGCCGGCCAGCGCCATCGCCATCTGCGCGCCCAGCTCATAGCCCGCCACCGCCGTGCGTGACCAGTCCAGCCAGCGCCAGGGCGCGGCGCCTTCGCGGCTGAGCCGCTGCGCCTCGGTCAGCAGTTCGTCGAGCCGCGCCAGCCGGCGGCGTGTCTGCACGTCCGCGTAATGGCGCCGGCCCAGCTCGGTGAACTCGGCCGAGCGCGCGAGCTCCGAGGACCAGGCCATCGCATCGTCCTCCAGCGGCTGCAGCGACAGCACCGCGTAGCCCGCCGCGGCCCAGGCGCGCCGCCAGCGCAGGCCGGCGGTTTCGGATTCGCCCAGGCCAGGCAGGTAGACGATCACCGGCCGCTTCTCGGCCTTCGAGCCGTTCGGCGCGGGCAGCGCCAGGCTCAGCCGCAGGTCCTCGCCGCGCAGGCGCCAGACGACGGGCTGCACCTCGGCGCCGCGCGGCGCCGGCTCGCCCGCGTAGCCGCGCGACTCGAACTCGCGCTGCTGCTGCTGTTCCTCGAGCCGCGCCTTTGGCGGGCCGCCGCCGCAGGCGCTCAGCAGCAGCGACGCGCCGATCGCGGCGCAGGACGCCAGGAACAGCGAACGCGCGGTCGCGCGCAGACGGGCACCGCCCAGGGAGGTGAGTTCGATCATGGCGCGCGACCCTATGCGGGCGATGTAAAGCAGCGATTGCTGCGGACGGCGCTCAATGCGCCGGCGAGGCCGTCGGCGCGTGCTCGTCCGGCATCGAGGCGTTGAAGCGCTGCAGCACGTGCCGGCTCATGCCCTTGGCGAGTTCCTCCTCGCCATGGAAGACCGTGCCCAGCCCCTCCTTGCGCAGCAGCGCCGATTCTTCCTCGCCGTGGGTGCGCAGCACGATCTCGATGCCGGGATTGAGCTGGCGCGCGGTATCGGCCATCTGCCGCGCCTTCATCGAGTCGGGCACCGCCACCACCAGCATCGCCGCGTTGGCGATGTGGGCCTGGACCAGCACCATCGGGTCGCTGGCGTCGCCGCTGACCGCCGCCAGCCCGCGCCGGCGCAGCGCCTCGACGGTCTCGCGGCCCTGGTCGGCCACCACGAAGGGGATGCCCTGCTCGGTCAGCGCATCGGCGATGCGCCGTCCGACGCGGCCGAAGCCCACCAGCACCACCTGACCCTCCAGATACTGGCGCCCGGTGGTCTGCGGCAGCTCGGCGTAGGGATCGTCGCGGGCCTCCAGCTTTCTCGCGAAGGCCGAGCGGTCCAGCACCCAGCGCCGCAGCGGCTGGATCATCGCGAACATCAACGGATTCAGCGCGATCGAGATCAGCGCCGCCGCCAGCACCAGGTTCATGCCCGCCTTGGGCAGCAGGCCCAGCTGCAAGCCCAGCCCGGCCAGGATGAAGCTGAACTCGCCGATCTGCGCCAGGCTCGCCGACACGGTCATCGCCGTGTTCAGCGGATAACGGAACAGGATCACCAGCGCCATCGCCGCCAGCGCCTTGCCCAGCATCACGATCGCCACGACGCCCAGCAGGTGCAGCGGCTGGTCGACCAGCGTCATCGGATCGAACAGCATGCCCACCGACACGAAGAACAGCACCGAGAACGAATCGCGCAGCGGCAGCGATTCCTGGGCGGCGCGGTGGCTGTACTCGGACTCGCGCATCACCATGCCGGCGAAGAACGCGCCCAGCGCGAAGGACACGTGGAACAGCACGCCCGCGCCGTAGGCGATGCCGATCGCCACCGCGATGACCATCAGCGTGAAGAGCTCGCGCGAGCCGGTCCGCGCCACCTGCCACAGCAGCCAGGGCAGCACGCGCCGGCCCACCACCAGCATCAGCACGACGAAGGCGGCCATCTGCGCCAGCGTCTCGGCGATGGTGCGCCACAGCGGCTCGTCCGGCGCTCCCTGCGCGCTGCCGCCCAGCACCGGCGCCAGCGGCGGCAGCAGCACCAGGATCAACACCGTGGCCAGGTCCTCGACCACCAGCCAGCCCACCGCGATGCGGCCGTTGACCGATTCCAGCGTGCCGCGCGCCTCCAGCGCCTTGAGCAGCACCACGGTGCTGGCGCAGGACAGCGACAGTCCGAACACCAGCGCGGCGCCGGTGCTCCAGCCCCACCACATCGCCAGGCCCATGCCCAGCAGTGTCGCGGCGGTCATCTGCACGACCGCGCCCGGCAGCGCGATGCGCTTGACCGCCATCAGGTCCTTCAGCGAGAAGTGCAGGCCGACGCCGAACATCAGCAGCATGACGCCGATCTCGGACAGCTGCGCGGCGATGCCCACGTCCGCGACGAAGCCCGGCGTGGCCGGCCCGATCGCGATGCCGGCCAGCAGGTAACCCACCAGCGCCGGCAGGCGCAGCCGCTCGGCGATGAAACCCAGGATCAGCGCCAGACCGAAGCCCGCCGCCAGCGTGGAAATGAGGGAGACGTTGTGTTCCATCAGCCCGCCGCTCCCGGACCGGCGAGGGCGGCGAAGGCCTCGCGGTGACGGGGGCCCTGGGCGAAGGCGCCCAGGGCGGCGGCGATCCGGCGCTCCGTGTCCGCCGCGTCGGGCAGGCCGGGGCCGTAGATCTCCATCCAGGTCTGGAAGACCGGATCGTTGTCATGGCGCCGCAGCAGCCGCACCGGCTGCGCGTCCCGCGCCTGTTCGAAAGCGGTCAGCGCGGCCGCCAGGTGGTCCGTGTGGACGCGGTAGTAGACGTAGAGCTCGACCGGCGGCGCGCCGGCCGGGAGGTCGGGAGGAGGGGCGGCGGTCCGCGTCGGCGGCGAAGAGGTCATTCCGGTTCTCCGATGGCGTAGGGCAGGGGGCGGGGCGTGAGCACGGCGCCTTGCGCGCTGCCCAGGTGCAGCGTGCCGGACTCGAGCGCGGCCAGCTTCACCTCGGCCAGCAGCAGCGGGCGGCCTTCCAGCCGGCCGAAGCCGGCCACCATGCCGGCCGGCTGCTCCGGATCGGCGCTGTGGAAGATCTCCTGGCCCGGCGTGGCGTCGGCGTCGCTGCCCTCCAGCGCGAACAGGTGGGTCCGGCGCTTGACCGTGCCGCGGTACTGGCTGCGCGCGACCACTTCCTGGCCGGGGTAGCAGCCCTTTTGGAAGTTCACCCCGCCCACCAGTTCCAGATTGACCATCTGCGGCACGAACTGTTCCACCGTGCCTTGACGGATCCAGGCCAGACCCGCGGTCACGTCCAGACCCTGCCATTCCTCAGGATCGATCGGCGTCAGCGCGGGCGCCGCGGCGCCGGATGGCTGCAGCAGCAGGAAGCGCGGCGTCAGACCGTCATCGGGCAGACGCGTGGCGAAGGCCGCTTGACCGTCGGCCAGCGCCAGCCGGCCCACCGACCAGACCTGCGCCGGCGCCGAGGCGCCCAGCCACTCGCGCGCCTGCGCGCCGGACAGGCCCCACACCGACCAGGCGGCGCTCTCGTCGCTGAGCTTGCACTTCGCGCGCAGGACGAACATCGACAAGCGCTTGACGGTCGCCGGCACCAGTTCGGCCGGCAGCGCCAGCAGCACCGATTGCTCGTCCGGCTTGACCGCCAGCATCGTCGCCAGCAGCCGCCCCTTGGCCGAGCAGTAACCCGCCAGGCGCGCCTGCGCGGGCGTCTGCAGGGCCAGGTCTTGCGTCAGCTGCGAGTGCAGGAACTTGGCGGCTTCCTCGCCCTGGGCGCGGATGACGCCCCAGTCGGCGAGCCGGACGGCACCCAGCGCCGAGGACGGCACGGGCGGCGGAGCGTGGTGGAGGTCTTCGATCATGGGGCCGATTATCATCAGCCCCCGCATTTCACGAAGGGCTCCGGGTCTTGTCACGCGCGAAGCACAACCCTCGCCGCGCCGCGAGGAAATCGAAGAAGCAATCGGGCCGGATCGGACGCTGGCTGCTGTCCCTGCTGGTCGCGCTGGCGGTGCTGGCCGCGGGCGCCGCGGGTGCCGTCTGGTGGTGGCTGCAGACGCCGCTGGCGCTGGAGAAGGACAGCCTGGAGCTCTCCATCGAACCCGGCACCCCGCCGCAGCAGGTCGCGCAGGCCTGGGTGGGAGCCGGCGTGCAGACCGATCCGCGTTTTCTCTACGCGTGGTTCCGCTACTCGGGGCAGGCGCGCAAGATCCGCGCCGGCAGCTACGAGGTCCATGCCGGCATCACGCCGCGCGAGCTGCTCGACAAGATGGTCCGCGGCGACCAGACGCTGGAGCAGCTGCGCATCATCGAGGGCTGGAACTTCCGCCAGCTGCGCGCCGCGATCGCGGCCGCGCCGGCGCTCAAGCAGACCACCGCGGCGATGACGGACGACCAGATCATGGCCGCCATCGGCGCGCCGGGGCAGCCGGCCGAGGGGCGCTTCTTCCCCGACACCTACGCCTACAGCCGCGGCGTCAGCGACCTGACGGTGCTCAAGCGCGCCCATGCGCTGATGCAGAAACGGCTGGAGAGCGCCTGGTCCGGCCGCGGCGACGGGCTGCCGCTCAAGAACGCCGACGAGGCGCTGATCCTGGCCTCCATCGTCGAGAAAGAGACCGGCGCCGCGGCCGACCGCGGGCTGGTGGCGGCGGTGTTCGTCAACCGGCTCAAGGCCGGCATGCCGCTGCAGACCGATCCGACGGTGATCTACGGGCTGGGCACGGATTTCGACGGCAACCTGCGCCGCATCCATCTGCAGACCGACACGCCGTTCAACACCTACACCCGCGGCGGGCTGCCGCCGACGCCGATCGCGATGCCGGGCCTGGCCGCGCTGCAGGCGGCGCTGCATCCGACGCCGTCCAAGGCGCTGTACTTCGTGTCGCGCGGCGACGGCACGAGCCAGTTCAGCGAGGACCTGGCCGCGCATAATCGCGCGGTCAACAAGTACCAGCGCGGCCGCTGAGGCGTCCGCGCTGCGCTTTTTCCGGAAGAGCATTCACGCGTGAGCGGCCGATTCATCACCTTCGAGGGCATCGACGGGGCGGGCAAGTCCACCCACATCGCGTCGGTCGCCGACTATCTGCGCCAGCGCGGCGCCGAGCTGGTCCAGACCCGCGAGCCCGGCGGCACGCCGCTGGCCGAGTCGCTGCGCGGGCTGTTCCTGCACCAGGACATGGACGGCCTGACCGAGGCGCTGCTGGTGTTCGCCGCGCGGCGGGACCATGTGCAGCGCGTCATCGCGCCGGCCCTGGCCGCGGGCCGGACAGTGCTCTGCGACCGCTTCACCGATGCGAGCTTCGCCTACCAGGGCGGCGGGCGCGGCATGGACCTGCAGGTGCTGGGCACGCTGGAGCAATGGGTGCAGCAGGGCCGTGAGCCGGACCTGACCTTCTGGTTCGACGTCGATCCGGCGATCGCCGCCCAGCGCCGCGCCCAGGCGCGCGACGCCGACCGGCTCGAGCAACTGGACCTCGATTTCTTCGCCCGCGTGCGCGAGGGCTACCGGCGCCGGGCCGAGGCAGCGCCGGGCCGCATCGCCCGCGTCGATGCCGCCGACACGATCGAGGGCGTCGCGGCGCAGATCCGCGCCGAGCTGGAGCGCCGCGGATGGTGAGCGAATCCTCCGTGACCGCCGATGGCGCCGCCGCGCTGGCCGAGGGCGGCCAGTTGCCGCTGCCCTGGCTCGCCGCGCCGCTGCATCAGGCGCTGACGCAGGGACGCAGTCACGCGCTGCTGCTGCAGGGGCCGGCCGGCGTCGGGCAATTCGACCTGGCGCTGCTGCTGGCGCAGGCCTGGCTCTGCGAAGCGCGCTCCGCGCCGGAGCAGCCCGGCTGCGGCCGCTGCGCGAGCTGCCATCTGCTGCGCTCGCGCTCGCATCCGGACTTCCAGGTGCTGCTGCCCGACGCGCTGCGCGAGCCGCTGGGCTTCGGCGCGATGGAGGCGGAGGGCGAGGGCGGCTCGTCCGCCAAGGCGAGCAAGACCAAGCCCAGCCGCGAGATCAAGATCGAGGCGGTGCGGCAGATGCTGTCGTTCTCGCAGGTCAGCGCGGCGCGCGGCAAGGCCAAGGTGGTCGTCGTGTACCCGGCCGAGGCGCTGAACATGGTGGCCGCCAACGCGCTGCTCAAGACGCTGGAGGAGCCGGCCGGGCTGCTGCGCTTCGTGCTCGCGAGCGCCGCGCCGCAGCAGTTGCTGCCGACCATCCGCAGCCGCTGCCAGCCGCTGCAGATGGCGCTGCCGGCGCGCGAGGCGGCGCTGGCCTGGCTGACGGCGCAGGGCGTGGACCAGCCGGGCGTGCTGCTCGACGCCACCGGCGGCCGTCCGCAGGAGGCGCTGCAATGGAGCGGGGAGGGCATCGCCGCCAGGACCTGGCTCGAGCTGCCGCGGCGCATCGCCCGCGGCGAGGCCTCGGCGCTGACCGACTGGCCGGTGCCGCGCGCGATCGCCGCGATGCAGCGCCTGGTGCACGACCTGATGCGCATCGCCCATGGCGCCGGACCCGCGTACTTTCCGCGCGACGCGCTGCCCAAGCTGCCGGCGGTGCGCGCGTCGCTGGAGGGCTGGGCCAAGGTGCTGCAGCAGGCGGCGCGGCATGCGGAGCATCCGCTCAATGCCGGGCTGCTGATGGAGTCGCTGGTGGCGCAGGGCCAGCAGGCGATGCGGCCGGCGCGCTGAGGACGGCAATGCAGCCGTCAATGCAGTCGTCAGCGCCGCCGCAAGGCAGCCGCCAAATTCCTCCCGCAAAGCCGCCCCGCGTCGGGTAATGGCCCGTAACGCCGTCTTGGCGCCGCTGCGCCGCGAGTAGACTCGCTCCCCATGAGCGAACTCAGTCTGAAACCGATGAGCACCACCCCCTCCGCGTCCGCTCCGGCCACGACCGCCGGCGCCCGGCCCAGCGTGATCCAGCTGGTGTTCAAGGAGAAGGGCGCCCTCTACGCGGCCTACATCCCGATCTTCTCGGAAGGCGGCGTCTTCGTGCCGACAACGCGCGAGTACAAGCTGGGCGAGGACATCTACCTGCTGATGACGCTGCCCGA
The DNA here is from genome assembly GCF_039595595.1 of Roseateles sp. Lineage (GTDB taxonomy): Bacteria > Pseudomonadota > Gammaproteobacteria > Burkholderiales > Burkholderiaceae_C > Roseateles. Next base: position 24,340 of record NZ_JBCNLG010000026.1, read on the forward strand.
GGACCCCAACCGCTATCCGGTCGCCGGCAAGGTCGCTTGGCTGACGCCGGCCAATGCGTCGGGTGGCCGCACCCAGGGCGTGGGCGTGCGTTTCCCCGGCGACGAGAAGACCCGGCTCATCAAGCTCAAGATCGAGGAACTGCTGGGCACGGCGATCTCCTCGGCCAAGCCGACCCAGACCATTTGAGCCCGGCCGGCGGCATGCGCCGCCGCTCGACCCGTTGCCGATGTACATCGATTCCCATTGCCACCTGAGCTTCCCTGAGCTCAAGTCCCAGCTCCCCGACCTGCTCGCCGCCATGGCGGCCGCCGAGGTCTCGCAGGCCGTGTGCATCTGCACGACGATGGAGGAGTTCCCCGAGGTCCGCGAACTGGCCGACGCGCACGCGCAGCTGTTCGCCACCGTCGGCGTCCATCCGGACAGCGACGAGGTCCATGAGCCCAGCGTCGACGAACTGGTCGCCGGCGCGGCGCACCCCAAGGTCGTCGCGATCGGGGAGACGGGCCTGGACTACTACCGCCTGAACGGCCGCACCGTCGCGCAGATGGAGTGGCAGCGCGAGCGCTTTCGCCACCACATCCGCGCGGCGCGGCGCACCGGCAAGCCGCTGGTGATCCACACGCGCTCGGCGGCCGAGGACACGCTGCGGCTGATGCGCGAGGAGCAGGCCGGCGAGCCCGGCGGCGTCGTGCACTGCTTCACCGAGACCATGGACGTCGCCAAGGCGGCGCTGGACCTGGGTTTTCACATCTCGTTCTCCGGGATCGTGACCTTCAAGAACGCGGCCGACCTGCGCGAGGTCGCCAGGATCGTGCCCGCCGACCGCCTGCTGATCGAGACCGACAGCCCCTATCTCGCGCCGGTGCCGTATCGCGGCAAGCTCAACCAGCCGGCCTACGTGCCGCATGTCGCGAAGCTGATCGCCGAGCTGCGCGGCGTGCCGGTCGAGACGCTCGCCGCGCAATGCACGGCCAACACGCGGCGGCTGTTCCGGCTGCCGGAGGCGGCGTGAGGCGGCTGCCGGGGGCGGCCGGCCGGGCCGCGGGCACGACGGGCGCAGTGGCGGTCGCCATGATGCTTGCCATGACGCTCGCTCATCCGGCCGCGGCGCAGAGCCGCTTCGGCTCGCAGGCGCCCGCGATGGCGGCGGCGTCGGACAGCGCCCCGCTGCCGGAATTGCATGTGGCCGCCCGCAGTGATCACGCCAGCACCGTGATGAAGCTGCTGCTGGCCGGCGCGGATCCGAATGCCCGGGACAGCCAGCGCAACACCGCCCTGCACGTCGCCATCCGCGAGGAGTCCGGCAAGGCGATGGAGGCCCTGCTGCGGAGCCCCGCGACCGACGTCAACGCGATCAACCAGGCCGGCGAGACGCCCTTGATGCTGGCCGCGATCAAGGGGCGGCTCGACTGGGTGCGGACGCTGGTCCAGCGCGGCGCGCTGGTCAACGAGGCCGGCTGGACCGCGCTGCACTACGCCGCCGCCGGCCCGAACGAGCATGTCGTGCGCTGGCTGCTGGGGCAGGGCGCCGAGATCGACGCCCGCTCGCCCAACGGCACGACGCCGCTGATGATGGCCGCAGGCTACGGCGGCCTGAGCGGGGCCGAGGCGCTGATCGCCGCCGGTGCCGATGTGACGCTGCGCAACGACCACCAGATGAGCGCCGCCGACTTCGCCCGCCGCGCCGGCCAGGACGAACTGGCCGACAAGCTCGACCAATTGGCGAAGACCCGGGCCAAGCCAGCCGCCACCGCGCCGTGAGGCGCTTGCTGGCATTCCCCTAGGAATCCGTCTGACACGCCGTTTGGCCGGCCGCCCACTGTTGGCGGCGCGGCCCGGTCTCTACAGTTCATGCCATGCCGACACGGTGTCGGCGGCCCTCGAAACCGCTTCGAGGCCACGCTCACCGGCCCTTCTGGAATCGACCGCATCCCCTGGAGACCGACATGCTGACCTCGACCCACGCCTTCGCCGCCAACCCCTTCGCCATGCTGCTGGACCCGGCCGGCGTCGCGCATGAAGTGGCCTGCTCCGAGCGCCTGGCCCGCCTGCGCAGCCGCGTCTACCGCCCGCTGGACAAGCCGCTGATCGCGCGTGTCGATGCCGCCGACCAGGCGCGTTTCGACGAGGAAGTCGACGCTGCCGAGCTCACCGAAGCCGATCTGCCGCCGCTGGACGAGCAGTCGGGCGAAGACGGCGGCACCGCGACCGCGTTCGACGCGTTTGGCGCCTGACGATCGCTGCCGAGGCAAGTAAATCGGCCGCGTTTGTCGGCCCCGTCTGACTCCCGCTTCCGCCGGCCGACTACACCTGCCGCCCCGCGATCTCCCTAGCATGACGCTCATCAAGGTCCGCCGTATCGTGTGATCTCGCCCACCCCCTTCATGGAGAGCCTGTCATGCGCCGCCCCCGAGTCCTCCCCACCGCCGTCATCGCCGAGTCCGGCCGCCTCGGGCGCCGGGTCGCGATGAGCAGCCAGCCGATCCTTGGCATCGCGCTGCTGACGACGCTACTGATGGCGCTGGGGGGATGCACCTCGACCGGTGGCCGGATGGGTGCGCCGGACGTGCCGGGCGCCGCGGCGCCGGCCGCCACGCCAGACGTCGTCGCCGGCAACCGCTGGTCCTCGAGCATGGATGAGCGGCGCGCGGCCATCACCCGCGCCGGTGGTGGCGTCGCGGTGACCCGCACGGCCGACAACCAGCTCAAGCTGACCCTGCAGACCGATGCCGCTTTCGAGACCGGCCGGTCCGAGATCCGGCCGGCGCTGCGCCCGGCCCTGGATGAAGTGGCGCGCGGCCTCGACGACGCCGTGCGCATCACCATCGTCGGACACACTGACAGCTCCGCTGGCGACGCCGTGAACGGACCGCTGTCGCTGGACCGTGCCGAGTCGGTGCGGGAATACCTGGTCCAACACGGCGTGCGGCGTGGCCGCCTGCTGGTGGAGGGCCGCGGCGGACGGCAGCCGGTGGCCAGCAATGCCACCGAGGCGGGCCGGGCCGCCAATCGTCGGATCGAGATCTTCCTGTCGCAACCCGCGTCCTAAGCTGTACCAAGAACGGGAGTTGAGCCATGACTGTCTTCTGCCCCCGCCTTTTGGCCCTCGCCGCGTTGGCGCCCGCCGCGCTGTCGCTCGCCCAGGCCGCCCCGGCCGCCGACCCCGCGCCGAGTTCGCTGGATGACCATGTCGAGCTGTCCGGCGGCACGCTGTCCGACCGCGCGGCGCTGCGGCAGCGCCAGCAGCTGCGCGAGTCCTCCGGCGCCTCGCGCTACACCGTGACCCACAGCGTCGCCGAGCCGCTGGCCACCGCGAACCAGTCCGCGGGCGCGGCCGGCTGGCACGGCCGCTCGCCGCAGGCGACCCAGACCATGCTCTGGGCCCGTCCCTGGTCCGGCAGCGGCATGCGGCTGGGGGTCGGCGTCGAGCAGCGTCACCCGGCGATGGGCGGCGGCATCTACTCGACGCCATATCAGAACCTGCATCCCGGCGCGGGCGCCGAGGCCGGCGTGCTGGTCGGGCTGGCGGTGCCGACCGGGCCGCGATCGCACGCCTTCGTGCAGACGCCGCTGGTCGATGCCTCGCGGCCTCAGATCGATGACCTCAACGGGCCCGGGCTCGCCAATCGCGAAGGACGCCAGGTGCGCGTGGGTCTGGCCTTCAACAGCCGCAAGCCCTACGCCGACCTGCGCAAGGGCTTCCGCATGGAGCTGAGCGGGCAGTCCTCGCTGACGCTGCGCCCGCGGGGCGGCAAGGTGGGTGTGACCTTCCAGAAGATCTGGTGACCAGGCACGGACTCGATCCCGTTCCCCTGTCGTCCCCGACAAAGCCGGCGCGAGCCGGCTTTTTCATTGGCGTCGCGCCGCGGAGGCCGGCCTGGACGCCCAGGAGCGGCCGGTAGGTCCTCTCCTACATCGCCGCGATGAAGACTCCGACGCCGTATCGCGGCCCGGGACTGCCCGAGCCGGCCCGCCCAGTCCCTACAGTGAATCCATCGCGGCACGGTGCCGCGCAGGAGAACCAAGATGCTGCACTACGCCGTCGTCTTCTTTGTCATTGCCTTGATCGCCGCGCTGTTCGGCTTCGGTGGCATCGCCGCCGGCGCCGCCAGCATCGCGAAGATCCTGTTCTTTGTGTTCGTCATCATGGCCGTCGCGACCTTCGTGATGAGCCTGTTGCGAAAGTGACGCGCAACGCCGCTGTTCCGGATCTTCGACATCCCTCGACAACAACGAAAGGAAGCCCATGAACAAGCCCGCAACCGCCGCCCTGATCGCCGCCGCCCTGAGCCTGTGCGCCGGCATGGCGCAAGCCGCCAACTTCTCCAAGTCGGTCTACGACGGCGCGAAGGATGACATCAAGAAGACCTACAAGGTCGACAAGGATGCGTGCGACAAGTTGTCCGGCAACGCCAAGGACATCTGCGTCAAGGAGGCCAAGGGCCGCGAGGATGTGGCGCTGGCCCAGCTCGAATACAACTACAGCGGCAGCGCCAAGGACGAGGCCAAGCTGATCGAGACCCGCTACGAGGCGCGCTACGAAGTCGCGAAGGAGCGCTGCGACGACCGCACGGGCGAAGCCAAGGACCTCTGTGAGCGCGAGGCCAAGACGGCCTACGAGAAGGCCAAGGCCGAGCTCAAGATGAACAAGAAGGTCGCCGCGGCCGTCGATGACGCCGAGGAGACCCGCGTGAAGGCCGACTACAAGCTGGCTTCGGAGAAGTGCAACACGCTGTCGGGCGATGCCAAGGACGTGTGCGTGAACTCGGCCAAGGCGCGCTACAACCAGCGCTGATGGCCGCTTGATTTCAACCCCGGTGGGGGGCGCGGCTGGATTCCGCTGAGCCGCTCCCGACGTTGAACCGGCGGATCCGGGCCAACAACTCGAACATCGCCCGGATCCCCCGGTCGACATCCATGACCACGGCGCCCCTCGGGCGCCGTTTTCTTTTGGGTCCGCCGTCAGCTGGACCAGACCGGGCCGGCGAGGATCATTGCCGAGGCGGCGGCCGCGAGCAGGAAACTCAGGACGAGGCGGACCGTCCGCCCGACTCTGCTTTCCCGCGTGGTGGGGATTTCGTTCCACATCATTGGCCGGGTCGGCGACTCCGGCAGCAGCAATGGAAATGGCCGGACAAGCCGGCCATAGAAACTGGATCGGGCGGGGGATTGGGGTCGGTGCATGAGAAAACTCCGGGGTGGTACGCATCGCTGAGCGAGGTTCGTATCGTCGGATTTCGCATGCCAACCGCCCATGGCCTCGATCAAGAGGACATGGCGCGGGAGTGACACATCGAGGGAGGCTCCTCCCCCCTTTCGTTGTTCAGGCGAGCTGTGCCTTGTCCAGGCCGTAGGCCTTGTCCTGCGAGCCGGGGACCGACTGGAAGGCCACGTTCAGGCGATTCCAGGCATTGATGGTCGAGACGACCCAGGTCAGGTCGGACAGCTCCTTCTCGCTGAACTGCTCGCGCGCCTGGGCGTAGACCGCGTCGGACACGCCGGCCTCCGGGATGCGGGTCAGGGTCTCGGTCCAGAGCAGGGCGGCGCGCTCGCGGGCCGAGAACAGCGGCGACTCGCGCCAGATCGCGACGTGGTGCAGACGCAGCGCGCGCTCGCCGCCGATGACGGCCTGCTTGACGTGCATGTCCAGGCAGAACGCGCAGCCGTTGAGCTGCGAGGCGCGGATCTCGACGAGGTACTGCAGCCCGTGCTCGATGCTGCTGTCCTTCAGGTTCATCGAGAGATCGACCAGCTTCTTGAAGGCGGCGGGCGACTGCTGCAGGGAATTCAGACGTTGGCTCATGGTGGGCTCCGTGGTGAAAGAGAAAGAGGGGAAAAAGGGGGTGGTATCCACAAGACGAAACAGCCCTCGCGCGTGTGACATCGCCAGCCGCCCAGGCCTGCGAAACGCGTCGCTAAACTGGCCGGCGCCCGCCCAAGAGGCCTCGAACAGCCGCTCCCGCGATGACCGCACCCACTCCCGCGCCCGCCCCGGCGCCTGCCCGCGCCGAGGCGCCGGCCCCCAAGACCAGCGTCTTGCGCCATCCCGGTTTCACCGCCTTCCTGATCTGCCGCCTGGCCGCCGTCTTTGCCGGACAGATCCAGGCGGTGGTCGTGGCCTGGCAGGTCTACGACCTCACGCGCCAGCCGCTGGCACTGGCCTACGTGGGCCTGGCGCAATTCATCCCGATGCTGCTGCTGTTGCTGCCGGCCGGCGACCTGATCGACCGCTTCAGCCGCAAACCGATCCTGGCGATCAGCTGGGCGGTCAGCGCCGGCTGCAGCCTGGCGTTGTGGTGGCTGGCTGGCCACGGCCATGCCGGCGTGACCGGCATCTATGCGGTGCTGGTGGTGTTCGGCTGCGCGCGGGCCTTCTCGGGCCCGGCCTTGCAGAGTCTCTTGCCGCAGATCGTGCCGCGCGAGCAACTGGCCCAGGCCATCGCGGCCAACAGCATGCTGCTGCGCGTGGCCAGCATCGGCGGCCCTTTCCTCGGCGGCCTGCTGTACGGCTTCGGCGGCGCTTCGCTGACCTATCTCGTGTGCCTGGGCTGCTTCGGACTGGGCACCGCGCTGCTGATCGGCGCCGTGCCGGTGCGCTTCGCGGCGCCGCCATCGCCGGCCGGCGGCAACATCTGGCAGCGCTTCGGCGCCGGCATCCACTTCATCCGGTCACGGCCCATCATCCTCGGGACGATTTCGCTGGACCTGTTCGCGGTGCTGCTGGGCGGCGTCGTGGCCTTGCTGCCCATCTACGCGCATGAGGTGCTGCATGCCGGGCCGCAAGGCCTGGGCGCGCTGCGCAGCGCGATGGCCGTCGGCGAGGTGGCGGCCGGGCTCTTCCTGAGCCTGCGCCCCTTCAACCGCCACGTCGGCAAGGCGATGTTCAGCGCGGTGGCGGTGTTCGGCGTGGCGAATCTGGTGTTCTCGCTGTCGCAGACCTTCTGGCTCTCCTTCGCGGCGCTCGCCGTGGCCGGCGCGGCCGACATGGTCAGCGTCTACATCCGCGGCGCGCTGGTGCAGTTCTCGACGCCCGACGAGATGCGCGGCCGCGTCAACGCGGTGAACATGCTGTTCATCGGCTCGTCCAACGAACTCGGCGAGTTTCGCGCCGGCAGCGCCGCGGCGGCGCTGGGCGCGGTGCCGGCGGCGGTCGCCGGGGCAGTCTGCACGCTGGGCGTGGTCGCGGCCTGGGCGGCGCTGTTCAAGCCGCTGCGCACCGTTGATCGCTTCGAGGAAGCGACGCCCGCCCTCACACGCTGACGCCACCCCGCTGCGCGCACTCCCCGAATGCCCGCAGGCGAAAAAAAGAGCCGCGCTGGCCCGAAGGGCGCAACGCGGCAACAGGGAGGATGCAGTCAATCGTTCAGAAGGCGACGCGGGTCTCAGCTCAGCCAGCGGTCGTCGGCGCGGGTCTGCCAGTCGTTGAGCTGCTTGTCGGCCTCGTCCTTGGCGATGCCGTAGCGCTCCTGGATCTTCCCGGACAGCTGGTCGCGCTTGCCGGCGATGACGTCGATGTCGTCATCCGTCAGCTTGCCCCATTGCTCGCGGACCTTGCCCTTGAGCTGCGTCCAATTGCCTTCGATGCGGTCCCAGTTCATACAGACTCCTTTCAGGGAGAGTGACGATGACGAGGACTTGGCAAGCGGTGGACCCGGGACCTGCCCGCGGCCGGACGGGGCAGGGCGGTCAGTGGCTGGTGCGGCCGCGGATCGCGGGCGGAAGGTAATCCTTGCCGACCATGGCCCTGGCGAACAGGTAGTTGTTGCGCGCCCGGGTGGGCAGGCTGTCGAGGTCGACATGGCCTTGCTGGTCGCAAGGGAAGGACATCGCGCGGCCGGCATCGAACAGCGATTCGAAGCGGATCTCGAACTGCGGCGCAGTGGCGTCGGCGGCAATCTGGAGGAGGCTCATGATGGTTCTCCTGGTGAGTTCCTTTGCTTTCACTATCGGCGCTGGCGAGGGGCGCTCCCATAAGCGCAGCTCGGTGCGCGTTGTCGGTGCCGGTCGGCGCAAGCTGTCCGGCGTCGTCCTACAGCTTGTGGGCACAACGGAAGTGCTTCAGGCCGCGTTGACGGTCGCGCCGGACACCGCCCGGGGATTCACACAGCTTTGCATCGGCCATCGAAGGGCCCGGCTGTTCGGCATGTGGCTGTACGAGGGCTGCCAAGGTGGCATGCCGCGTCCGGCATCGGCCCTGCCACGACGCTGACGGGCACCGCGCGCGCGTCCCGCGCGCCTTCGGCGAGCCGGTGTGGGACTTCACCTACACCGCCTCGCGGTGCCCGCCGCTTCGCCGGGCGTGGGGCCGCGGCGACCATGGGTTCATCCACAACCCGTTCCTCTCCCGACCGAGGCTCGCCATGGACGACATGCTGATGCTGATGACGCTGGCCACCTGCACCGCCACGGCGGTGGCGGTGCGCATGTGGCAATGGCTGGACGGACTCGGAGAGGACGACATCCAGGAGGACCTGCCATGAGCGCCCGACCCCCACTGCCCCCTGAGCATCCCGCCGACGAATCGGCGTTGGATCCTTCCGCCGAACGCGTGGCGGTCGAGGAACATCCGCTGACGCAATCCGCCTATGTCTGCGGCGAGGTGACCTACCGCACCGGCGACGGCCCGCTGATGACGATCCGTCAGGGACCCGTCCACGTCGAGGTCAACGAGCACGACGTGACGCTGGGCTGGGAAGACGAGGACGCGCGCCTGAGCACCGTGATGCCGCGCACCGAATATGCCCGCTTCATCGGGCTGGGCGCGATCAAGCCGGTGGTGGCGCACAAGCCGTGACGGCGGATGCCGCGATCCACGGCGGTCAAAGAAAAAGCGCCTCGGAACTCCGAGGCGCTTTTCATTGGGGGGCTCGAACCGGGCGCCCGATCAGTCGCGGTCGCCGCCGAAGATGCCCAGCAGCTGCAGCAGCGCGGTGAACACGTTGTACAGGTCCAGGTAGATGTTCAGCGTGGCGCTGATGTAGTTGGTCTCGCCGCCGTCGATGACGCGCTTGACGTCCACCAGCATGAAGGCCGAGAAAATGCCCAGCACGGCGACCAGCAGCGCCAGGTGCACGCCGGTCGACTGCAGGAACACGTTGGCGATGCCCGCGATCATCGCGATCACGGCACCGACGAACAGGAACTTCTGCAGGCCGGAGAGGTCACGCTTGACGACGGTGGCCAGCGACGCCATCGCGAAGAAGATGGCGGCCGTGCCGCCGAAGGCGGTCATGATCAGCGTGCCGCCGTTCTTGAAGCCCAGGATCGCGGCCAGCAGGCGCGAGAGCATCAGCCCCATGAAGAAGGTGAAGCCCAGCAGCGCGACGACGCCGGTGGCCGAGTGCTTGGTCTTCTCGATGACGAACATCAGGCCGAAGGCGCCGACGAAGAACAGCAGCATGCTGGCGCCGGGGCCCATCGCGGCCAGCAATCCGGTGGAGACGCCGATCCAGGCGCCCAGGACGGTGGGGATCAGGGACAGCGCGAGCAGCGCGTAGGTGTTGCGCAGGACGCGCTGGCGGTCCGAGGACAGCGACGAGCCGTAGCTGCCGCCGTTGAGGTCGATGATGCGGTCGTTCATGTGCGTGCGCCCCATGAAGTGAGAGTTGCCGTCGATTGTAGGCACGGGTCTTAAGGCTTCGTTAAAGTGGCCGCCTTCCTCTCCCGCATTCCCCTTCAACGCCGCCGACGAGGCCACCCATGAAACACAAGCCCTTCCTGACCCTGGACGACGTCAAGCGCATCGCCGCCGCGGCCGAAGCCGAAGCGCTCAAGAACAACTGGCCGGTGACGATCGCGATCGTCGATGACGGCGGTCACCTGCTGTGGCTGCAGCGCCTGGACAACGCCGCGGCGACCTCCGCCGTGATCGCCCCCGCGAAGGCCAAAACCGCCGCCCTGGGCCGCCGCGAATCCAAGGTCTACGAGGACATCGTCAACAACGGCCGCAACGCCTTCCTCAGCGTGCCGCTGGAAGGCATGCTCGAGGGCGGCGTGCCCGTGGTGGTGGACGGCTTCTGCGTCGGCGCGGTCGGCGTCAGCGGCGTGAAGTCCAACGAGGACGCCCAGGTCGCCAAGGCCGGCATCGCGGCGCTGGGCTGAACCGGCGCGGTGCTTGCGGCGCCGCGCTCCAGAGGCGTGGCGCCCCGGCATCCCTCAGGCCTGTGACGGCTGTGACGGACTGATGCACATCTCGCACATTTCGAGCGGGACTTGGCATGTGTCCGCGATGCAAACTATTTCACGATCGAGCCACCATGGGCTCGTTACGTGAAATGGATCAGCCATGAACAAGAAAACCCTGATGCTTGCCGCGATCGCCACCCTGCTCGGAGGCGCCGCCAGCGCCGCCACGCTCGACCCGGTGTTCGTCTCGCCGTCCAACGGCTCCTTCTCCGATATCGTCCTCGGGTCCTTCACCCTGACCCAAACCTCCGACGTCAGCGGCTCGGTGCTCGCCGCCACGTCCATCGACTTCGGCCACAACATCTCCCTGCCGCTGCAATCGGTCACCTTCAGCTTCGCCGGCCTCAACGGCAAGACCGACCTCGACGCCTCCACCACCGGCTTCCACTACGCCAACCTGGCCGCCGGCACCTACCAACTGATCGCCAGCGGCACCCTCGGCGGCTCGGGCTTCGGCAACGTCGCCGTGCTGTCGACCACGCTCAATACCGTCGCAGCCGTGCCGGAACCCGCCACCTACGCGCTGATGCTCGCCGGCATCGCCGGGGTGGGATTCGCGGCTCGCCGCCGGCAGAAGGCGGACGCGCCCAAGAGCTGAGCATCTTTGCCGGAAAGCCCGCGCGAGGTTGAGCGCGGGCTCTCCACGATGCAGGGGGCATCGCGTCCGCGAACCCCCAGCATCATTCCGGCCCCAGTGACGCTCGCTGCGATCGGGCCTGGGCGGAAAGAAGAAGAGCGCTCCTTGGAGCGCTCTTTTCGTTGGGAGGGCTTGCGTCAGAGACGGGCCATCGCCCTGGCGCACTCGGGGACCAGCGCCGGACCCTTGTAGATCAGGCCGGTGTAGAGCTGGACGAGGTCGGCACCGGCCTGCAGCTTGGCGCGAGCGTCCTCGCCGCCGAGGACTCCACCGACTCCAATGATCGGATAACCACCGCCGAGCGCCGAGCGCAGCAGACGGATGACACGGTTGCTGGCCTCGAAGACCGGCGCACCCGACAGGCCGCCCGTTTCATTCGCATGCGGCAGGCCTTGGACGGCGTCGCGCGCGATGGTGGTGTTGGTGGCGATCACGCCATCGATGCCGTGCCGCTTGAGGCTGGCGGCGATGACGGCGACCTGGTCCTCGTCGAGATCAGGCGCGATCTTGACGAACAGCGGCACCAGGCGGCCGCTCTCATCCTGCAGCGTCAGCCGGCGCGCCTGCAGCGGACCGAGCAGCGCATCGAGCGCCTCGTCGCTCTGCAGCTGGCGCAGGTTCTTGGTGTTCGGGCTGGAGATGTTGACGGTGATGTAGTCGGCGTGCGGGAACACGCCTTCCAGACCGATCAGGTAGTCATCGACAGCGCGCTCGATCGGCGTGACGGCGTTCTTGCCGATGTTCAGGCCGAGCAGGCCGCCCCGGTGGCGGAAGCTGTGCGAGCGCTTGACGTTGGCGATGAAGGCGTCGAGCCCCTCGTTGTTGAAGCCGAGCCGGTTGATCAAGGCTTGCTTCGCTGGCAAGCGGAACATGCGGGGCTTGTCGTTGCCGGGCTGCGCCTTGGGCGTGACGGTGCCCACCTCGATGAAGCCGAAGCCCATCGCGCCCAGGCCGTCGATGCAGCGGCCGTTCTTGTCGAGACCGGCGGCCAGGCCGATGCGGTTCGGGAAGGTGAGGCCGGCGACGGTGACCGGATCCGACACCCGCGTCTGCGCCCAGGCGCATTGAGCGGGGGTGTTCTGGAGGCGGGCGATGCTGCCCAGGGTCAATTCGTGCGCGTGTTCGGGATCCAGGCCGAACAGGAAGGGACGGGCGAGGCCGTAGGGAATGAAAGCCATGATGGGGCGGCATTGTCTCATCGCGCCCCGGACCGCCTACTCCCGCCGTGCGAACGGTGATGGGGGACTCGCCCTAGCTCGATCGGATCAGCTCGCCACAACAACGCTCTCTCCCGCGAAGTGGGAGAGGGCGGCGTGAGGGCCAGCAGCCTGGTCAGTCATGAAGCTTCGGGCCGGTCCCACGGCGGCGTGTCGCCGAACCGCTCGACGCAGAAATCGATCAACGCCCGAACCTTCGGACTCGGAAACCTGCTCGGCAGATAGACCGCATAGAGCTCATTGGCATCCGCCGGCCCGCCCACTGGCGTCCAATCCGGCAGCAGCGCGGTCAGCCGTCCGTCGCGCAGGTCGCGGCCGATGGCGTAGGTCGGCAGCACGGCCAGCCCCATCCCCGCGAGCGCGGCCACCCGCAGCGATTCACTGCTGTTGGCGGTGAGGCCGCTCTCGAAGCGCAGCGCCCCGGCGGTCTCGACCTCCGCTTCGCCCTCGACCGGATGCCTGAATCGCCAGCGCTCCGGCGTGTGCAGATAGCCGAAGCGCAGGCAGCGGTGATCGGTGAGCTCCTCGACCGACGCAGGCGTTCCCCATTGCGCCAGATAGGCCGGCGAGGCGCAGAGCACGAAGCGGATGTCGGCCAGCTTGCGCGCGACCAGCCCGGGGCTGGGCCGGCTGGTCAGCCGCAGCACGGCGTCGAAGCCTTCCTCGGCCAGATCGACGTAGCGGTCGTTGAGCCCCAGCACCACCTGCAGCTCCGGATACCGCTCGCAGAATTCCGCCATCAGCGCGGTGAACTGCAGGTTGCCGAAGGCGGTGGAGGTGCTCAGCCGCAGCACGCCGCGCGGCTGTTCGCGCTGTCCAGCGAGCTCCGCGTCGAGCGCCTGCGCCTCCTCGAGCAGCCGCAGCGCGCGCTCGTAGACGCCGCGGCCTTCAGCAGTGGGGCTGATGCTGCGCGTGGTCCGGTGCAACAGCCGCGTGCCGAGCTGCTGCTCGAGCCGCGCCACCTGCTTGCTGACCGCCGACTTGGTGGTGCCCAGCAGCTTGGCGGCGCTGGAGAAGCTGCGCGCGTCGACGACGCGGGCGAAGGCGTGGAGATCTTCCAGGCGTCCCATGGGGTCCTCGTGGCTGAAGGTCCGGAGAGGCTGCGGCTTCTCAAAGCAGAAGAGAGGCGTAGAAGGGCAGCTGAATTGTTCTCCGTTTGGAAACTCTAAAACGAATCGATGATGGATTGTGTCCCGCGTGGCGCTTTTCTAGAGTCCATTCCATCGCCTTCGCCCTTGGAGTCCGCCATGCCGTCATCCACCCATGCCATTCGAGGACCGCTTCCCTCGGACCTGCACCGCCTCGCGCCAGCCGGCCGCCGGACGCTCTCGGCACCCGCCGCGCGCCGGCCGGATGGCCTGGGCGCGCTGGTCGCGCTCAGCCTGCCGGCGCTGTTCATCCTGCTCTGGAGCACGGGCTACGTGGCCGGCAAGCTGGCGCTGCCGCACGCGGGGCCATTCACGCTGCTGGCGCTGCGTTTCGGTCTGGCCGCGGTCGTGCTGCTGACGGTCTCCGTCGCCACGGGCGCCCCCTGGCCGAGGACGGCGCGCGCCTGGGTCCACCTCGGCGTGGTGGGGCTGCTGATGCAGGTGCTGCACTTCTCCGGCGTCTACTGCGCGATCGCGTGGGGCCTGCCCACCGGCGTCGCCGCGCTGCTGATCGGCATGATGCCGCTGGCCACCGCCATGGGCGCGCACCTTTGGCTGGCCGAGCGCATGAGCGCCGGCCAGTGGCTCGGCATGCTGGGCGGCGCGGCGGGCGTGGCGCTGGTGATCGCGGACCGGCCGCTCGGCGGCGGCGCGTGGATGGCCTGCGGCGCGGGCCTGCTCGGCCTGGCCGGACTGGTCGCCGGCACGCTCTACCAGAAGCGCTTCTGCGCCGGCATGGACCTGCGCACCGGCAGCGGCATCCAGATGGCGGTCTCGGCGCTCGCCGTGACGGCGCTGGCGCTGTGGCGCGAGCCCGGCGGCCCGGACTGGAGCGCCGAGCTGATCGGCTCGACGCTGTGGCTGGGGCTGGTGAACTCGATCGGCGCTTTCAGCCTGATGTTCGTGATGATCCGGCGCGGACAGGCCGGCACCGTGGCGCGCCTGTTCTATCTGATCCCCGGCGTGTCCGCGCTGATGGGCATGGCCCTGCTCGGCGAGCACCTGGGCGCGCTGGCGCTGGCGGGCTTCGTGATGTCGGCGGCGGCGGTGGGTCTGGCCTCGATGTCGCGGGCAGGCAGATAATCCGCGATTCCATTCCGCGTTTTCCGCGCCCGAGAGGGCGCGCCGCCGCCGCCATGAAGCACCTCGACCATCCGCAGCACGATCGCGAAGTCGGCTCCGCCGACACCACCCGCGACGACACCCGCACCGACGACACCCGCATCGACGCGGTCCGCCCGCTGATCTCGCCGGCGCTGCTGCTGGACGAACTGCCGCTGCCGGAGGGCTCGCTGAAGGTCGTGGAGACCGCGCGCCAGGAGATCAGCGCCGTCCTGCACGGCCGCGACGACCGGCTGCTGTGCGTGGTCGGGCCGTGCTCGATCCACGACCACGGCCAGGCGATGGACTACGCGCGCCTGCTCAAGGACCTGCGCGAGGAACTGAAGCAGGACCTGCTGATCGTGATGCGGGTCTACTTCGAGAAGCCGCGCACGACGGTGGGCTGGAAGGGCTACATCAACGATCCGCACCTGGACGGCAGCTTCCACATGAACGAGGGCCTGCGCCTGGCCCGCCAGCTGCTGCTGGACGTGACGGCGCTGGGTCTGCCGGCGGGCACGGAGTTCCTGGACCTGCTGTCGCCGCAGTACATCTCCGACCTGATCGCCTGGGGCGCGATCGGCGCCCGCACCACCGAGAGCCAGAGCCACCGCCAGCTGGCGTCGGGCCTGTCCTGCCCGGTGGGTTTCAAGAACGGCACCGACGGCTCGGTGAAGATCGCCGCCGACGCCGTCCTGGCCGCGCGCGCCAGCCACGCCTTCATGGGCATGACGAAGATGGGCCTGGCGGCGATCTTCGAGACCCGCGGCAATGACGACTGCCACCTGATCCTGCGCGGCGGCAAGGCGCCCAACTACGACGCGGCCTCGGTGCAGGCGGCGGCCGAGGTGCTCAAGGCGGCCGGCCTGCGCGAGCAGCTGATGATCGACTTCTCGCACGCCAATTCGTCGAAGAAGTACGAGCGCCAGATCGACGTCGGCCAGGCTGTCGGCGCGCAGATCGCCGGCGGCGACGAACGCATCACCGGCGTGATGATCGAGTCGCACCTGCAGCCGGGCCGCCAGGACCTGCTGGCGGGCCAGACCAAGGCCGACCTGCTGCCCGGCGTGTCCATCACCGACGCCTGCCTGGGCTGGAGCCAGACCGAGCCGCTGCTGCGCGGGCTCGCCGCCGCGGTGCGCCAGCGCCGGGAGCGCCGCGGCGCTTGACGCGGCCGCCACCCTCGCGGCGCAATAATCCCGCCTTCCGCTTTCCCTCCCCCTCTCAAGCTCCCATGACCCAAGACGAGTTGAAGACCCTGGTCGGCCAGGCCGCATTGCAGTACGTGACGCCGGACACCGTGGTGGGCGTGGGGACCGGCTCGACGGTCGACAAGTTCATCGACGCGCTGGCCGCGAGCGGCATGCGCGTCGCGGGCGCGGTGTCGAGCTCGGTGCGCAGCACGGAGCGGATGAAGGCGCTGGGCATTCCGGTGCTGGACGCGTCCAGCGTCGAGTCGCTGCAGGTCTACATCGACGGCGCCGACGAGATCGATCGCCAGGGCCACATGGTCAAGGGCGGCGGCGCGGCGCTGACGCGCGAGAAGATCGTGGCCGACCTGGCCAAGACCTTCGTCTGCATCGCCGACGAGAGCAAGCTGGTGGACGTGCTGGGCCGCTTCCCGCTGCCGGTCGAGGTGATCCCGATGGCGGCCGCGCAGATCGCGCGCCGCTTCGCCGCGATGGGCGCGTCGCCGGTGCTGCGCAAGGACTGCGTGACCGACAACGGCTGCCACATCCTGGACGTCACCGGGCTGAAGATCGCCGACCCGGCCACTTTCGAGGCCGACGTCAACCAGTGGCCCGGCGTGGTCACGGTCGGCGTCTTCGCGCGCAACAAGGCTGGCGTCTGCCTGCTGGGCACCGCGCAGGGCGTGAAGACGCTGACCTTCTGAGCCGCTCGCGCGTTCAGCGCAGCCGGAACACCGAGATCGCGCTCGCCAGGCGCTGCGACTGCTCCTTGAGGCTCTCGGCCGCCGCGGCCGATTCCTCGACCAGCGCGGCGTTCTGCTGCGTCATCTGATCGAGCTGGCCGACGGCCGCATTGACCTGGTTGATGCCGTCGCTCTGCTCGCGCGCCGCGGCGCTGATCTCGCCGATGATGTCGGCCACGCGCTGCACGCTGGCCACGATGTCGGTCATCGCGCCGCCGGCGTCCTGCACCAGCCGCGAGCCCGACTCGACGCGCTCGACGCTCGCGCCGATCAGCGACTTGATCTCCTTGGCCGCCTCGGCGCTGCGCTGCGCCAGCGAGCGCACCTCGCCCGCCACGACCGCGAAGCCGCGGCCCTGCTCGCCGGCGCGGGCGGCCTCGACGGCGGCGTTCAGCGCCAGGATGTTGGTCTGGAATGCGATGCCGTCGATGGTGCCGATGATGTCGGCGATGCGGCGCGAGCTGTCGCTGATCTCGCCCATCGTGCTGACGACCTGACCCATCACCGAGCCGCCGCGCTGCGCGGTCTCGGCCGCCGAGCTCGACAGCTGGTTCGCCGTCATCGCCGCGTCCGCGGTCTGGCGCACGGTGCCGGTGAGCTGCGTCATCGATGCGGCCACTTCCTGCAGGTTGGAGGCCGTCTGCTCGGTACGCGCGCTCAGGTCGTGGTTGCCGGTGGCGATCTCGGCGCTGGCGGTGCCGATGCTCTCGGCCGAGCCGCGCACGTCGCCGATCAGCTTCAGCAGCTGCGACTGCATGCCGCCGAGCGAGCCCAGCAACTGGCCGGTCTCGTCGCGGCCGCCTGGCGGCACGCGCCGGGTCAGGTCGAAATGGGCGATGGCGTCGGCGACCTCGGCGGCGCCCTGCAGCGGCCGGGTGATCGAGCGCGTCAGCGTGACCGCGAACCACACGCCCAGGCCCAGCGCGACCAGCGAGAACACCAGCAGCGCCGAGCGCGCCCGGCTGTTGGTGGCCTCCAGCTGCCTGGCGGCGTCGTCCAGCAGCGCGCGCTTGTGCTGGACGATGGCCTGGATCGCCTGCTGGAACTTCGCGGCGGCGGGCTGGAATTCGCGATCGAAGATCTCGCGCGCCTTGTCGGCGTCGCCCGCCTTCTTGCTGGCCGCGACCGCGTCGCGCGTGCTCAGGTAGCCTTTGCGGGCGTCGCTGAGTGTCTCGAACAGCGTGCGTTCCTCGGGCGTGACCATGTAGCCGTCGAGCTGCTTCTGCAGTTCGCCCGACTGCTTGGTCGATTCGGCGGAGGTCGCGGCGAAGAACTGTGCCAGGCTGGGGTCGGCGCTGACGGCGATGGCGCTGGTGCGGTTCACGCCGTTGGTGATGTTGCGGTACCAGTCGGAGGCGACGCGCTCGGCGGCCAGGTCCTGGTTGAGCATCACGTCGGTCTCGGCGGCGACGCGGCCCAGGGCCAGGTAGCTCAGGCCCGAGCCGACGAAGGCGATCAGCAGCACCAGGCCCAGCACCACGCCGAGCCGCTGGCCGATCGTGCGGCCCGCGATGAGATGAATCATGTATGTCCCCGAGAGTTGGATGTCGTTGGAGGCGCCCGTGCGGACGCCGGCGCCCGGGAGGGGCCTTCGATCCCTATCGGCCGGCGAGCGGCAGAACTTAAATGGCGCTGAGGTTGACGCGCCTCAATGCTTCGTCGAATCCCCCATCGATCCCCCCGAAGGCTGGAAGCCAGAGGGCGGTTGCAGTGGCAGAGTGACTGCCTTGGACAGGCGGCACCTGTCATCGCGGAGAGAGCAGTCATGGAAAGTCTTGAATACCAGCGTGCGATGCGCGAGCGTCTCGAGCGCGTGGATCCGGCGCTCGCGGCGCGCGTCCAGGCGCTGGAGACGCAATGGCGGGTGGTCATTCCGACCTTGGCCACCCGGGAGCAACTTGAACAGTTGCGTTGCGAAATGGAGAAGGGGCAGGGGGCGCTGCGCGCCGAGATGGAGAAGGGGCAGGGCGCGCTGCGCGCCGAGATGGAGAAGGGACAGGGGGCCCTGCGCGCCGAGATGGAGAAGGGCTTCGGCGCAATGCGCGCGGAGATCCATCAGATCGGGGTCAACTCGTTGCGCTGGTCCGTCGGCGTCACGATCAGCGCCCTCGTAGCGCTCGCGACCTTGGCGACGGCCCTGATGCCGCTGCTGGCCTCATCGGCGCGGGCGAACGAGACTGCCGCTCTGGCGCTGCCGGCACATGGAGAAGACGATGGAAGCTAAGGATCATCCACAGGGGCAGCGTGAGCGGGCATGGCAGCGCGACGCGGAGATCGCGGCGCGCGTCCAGGCACTGGAGACGCAATGGCGCGTGGTCATTCCGACCTTGGCGACGCGGGAGCAACTCGAGCAGTTGCGCGGTGATCTGCGCTGCGAGATGAAGGAGGGCTTCGGCGCAATGCGTGCGGAGATTCACCAGATCGGGGTCAACTCGTTGCGCTGGTCGGTCGGCATCACGATCAGTGCTGTCGTGGCTGTGGCGACGTTGGTGGCGGCCCTGATGCCACTCGTGACGTCGCAAGCCCGCGGGCGCCTGGGCCTTGCTCCGGCTGCCGTGGATGCCATCACCGTGGATACCGGTGAGTGACGACGCTCACCCCGTCCGCTGGCGCTTCGCGGCGAAGCGCGCGGGGTCCAGCGCCTCGGCGAGGCTGGCCTCGACGGGCCATGGAGCGCCGGTGAGTTGTGCGGCCACCAGTTCGGCGCACAGCGTCGCCCAGGTGAGACCCCGTGAGGCGAGCGCCCCCACGACCATGAGCCCAGGCTGCCGCGGCCAGAAGCGCACCTGCTCGGCGCGTTGCGAAGGGACGATGGCGGGCAGGGCGCCGACGATCGGCAGCCGATCCGGCACGAGGCTGCGCCAGCCCACGCGCCCCGCGAGGGGCAGCTCATCCGGCAGCTCGGCGGCGGGCAGCAATTGCTTCAGCCGTTCAAGGTTCTGCGTCTGGTCCGCGTCGCGCAGCGAAGCGTCCATGTCGCCCGCTTCGGCGCTCGCGCCGAAGCACAGCGCCCCGTCAGGCAGGCTCAGCGCATAGCCCAGTCCCGCCACGGGCATCGCGAGGGAAGGCAGGCCCGCGGCGAGCGGCGGTTCGATGACGCTCAGTTGACCGCGTTGCGAGACCCACGGCCATGCGGGTCCCGCGGTCCACTCGGCGACAAGCGGATCACTGCCGATTCCACCGCAGAGCAGCACGGCGTCCGTTGACGCGATGGCATCGCCCGCGGCGTCGAGGGCAGTCCAGCGCCCGCTGGCGTCGTCTCGATGCAGGTGAGCGACTCGCGTGTTCACTCGCAGTGCGAAGCCCTCGGTCTTGGCTGCCTCATCGAGCCAGGCCTTCACCAGGGCGGGCGGCGATACGGCGCCGCCACTGGGGAAGAACCATGCCGGTTGATCCAGCGGCGTGCCGGCCTGAGCACTGGCGCTGGCGGCATCGAGGGCCTGGACGTAATCGGGTGGCAGGCCGCAGTGCTCGAGCAGCGCGCGCATGTCGTCGAGCGCCTGCGGCCGCCGCTCCACGCGCAGCAGGCCCCATTGCAGCCAGGGCAGGGCGCAGGAGAGCCGGCGCAGCTCGCGCGCCGTCGCGAGCGCCGCCGTGCGGTTGAAGCGCGCATGCAGTCCATCGTCCGCATGCAGCGTGCCATGGAAGAGGCCCCCTGGATTGCCCGAGGCCTGTGTCGCGGCTGTCGCGCCGGCTTCGATCACCGTGCAGCGAAGGCCCTCGCGCGACAGCACGCGCGCGCAGGCCGCGCCGGCCAGACCGGCGCCGACGATCAGCACGTCCTTCGCCAGCGGCGCGATCGCTGCCCGTCCCGGCGGCACGGGCGCGCGATGCCGCGGCGCGAAGGCCGCCGAGATCACCTGCCACTTGCCCGCCTGGCCCGGCCGCCGCGTGACCTCGAAGCCGGCCTGCGCGAGTCCGTCGCGCACGCCGCGCGCCACGCTCCAGGTCGCGGCGGTCGCGCCCGGCGCGGCCAGCCGCGCGGCCTGTTTGAAAACGGCCGCCTCCCACAGGTCCGGGTTTTTCGCAGGCGCGAAGCCGTCGAGGAAGAAGGCGTCCACCGAGGCGACCAGCTCGGGCAGCCACTCCCGCGCATCGCCGAAGGCCAGCATCAGGCGGACGCGGCCGCCTTCGAAGTCCAGCGCGTGCAGGTTGGGCGTCAGCGATGGCCAAGCCTGGAGCAACTGCCGGGCCAGCGCCGGCTCCGGCGACGAGGCGTGCGCACGCGCGAGATCCTCGCGCGCCAGCGGGTGCTTCTCGACGCTCAGGAACACCAGCCGCTCGCAGCGCTGGGGATCGTCGCGCCAGGCCGCCCAGGTCGCGAGGAAGTTGTTGCCCAGGCCGAACCCCGTCTCCAGCACGACGAAGCGCCGGCGGCCCTGCCAGCGGCCGGGCAGGGCGTTGCCGTCGAGGAACACATGCCGCGCTTGCGCGAAGGCGCCCGCCTGGCCGTGATACGTGTCGCCGAACTCGGGTGAGCGCGGCGCGGCGGCGTCGGAGAAGTCGACGCGGGCGGGGACGATGGGCGCGGTCTTCATGGGGCGATCGGTGGCCGCGAGTATGCCCAAGGCACGTTCGGCGACAGGAATGAAAAACGGCGCCGTTCAACGGCGCCGTTTCATCGCGAGGGATCCTGGATCAGGACGTCGACTTCGGGCGCGTCAGCGCGGAGCCGGCCGGGCGGTTGCCCTGGCTGCCATGACGGCTGCCTTGACCCTGGCCTTGCCCTTGGCGCTGGCCGCCTTGGCCCTGCGCTTGCCGCTGACCCTGGCCCTGAGCTTGTCCGCCTTGGCGCTGGCCTTGCGACGGGCCGCCAGCGCGCTGGCCGCCCGGCGCGCCCTGCGAGGAACGCGGCTGGCCCTGGCCGCCGCCCTGCGGACGGCCTTGGCCCTGGGAACGGCCGCCACCGCCGCCACCGCCACCGCGGCGGCCACCGCCGCCGCCCGCCGGGCGCGGCGAACCCGAGGACTTGCCCAGGCCGCCGTTCAGCACCATGCGGCCCATCACGATCGGCTCGGGCTTGGCGTTCGGATCCGGCTCGAAGCCGGGGACCACCTCACGCGGGATCTCGCGCTTGATCAGCTTCTGGATGTCGCGCAGGAAGCCTTCCTCGTCGACGCACACCAGCGACAGCGCCTCGCCCTGCGCGCCCGCGCGGCCGGTGCGGCCGATGCGGTGCACGTAGTCCTCGGCGACGTTGGGCAGCTCGTAGTTGATGACGTGGGGCAGTTGGTCGATGTCGATGCCGCGCGCGGCGATGTCGGTCGCCACCAGCACCTTCAGGTCGCCGCTCTTGAACTCCGACAGCGCCTTGGTGCGGGCGCCCTGGCTCTTGTTGCCGTGGATCGCCATCGCGGTGATGCCCTGCTTGTCCAGGAACTCGGCCAGGCGGTTGGCGCCGTGCTTCATCCGCGTGAACACCAGCACCTGATGCCAGTCGTGCTTGGTGATCAGGTGGGCCAGCAGTTCCTTCTTCTTGTCGCGGTCGACCGGATGGATGCGCTGCGCGATCGTGTCGGCCGTGGCGTTGCGGCGCGCGACCTCGATCAGGCCCGGGTTGTCCAGCAGGCGGTCGGCCAGCGCCTTGATCTCGTCGCTGAAGGTCGCCGAGAACAGCAGGCTCTGCTTCTTGGCCGGCAGCAGCGCCAGCACCTTCTTGATGTCGTGGATGAAGCCCATGTCCAGCATGCGGTCGGCTTCGTCCAGGACCAGGATCTCGACCTTGGACAGGTCCAGCGTGCCTTGCTGCGCGTGGTCCAGCAGGCGGCCCGGCGTCGCCACCAGGATGTCCACGCCCTTGCGCAGCTTGTCGATCTGCGGCTGCATGCCGACGCCGCCGAACATCACCATGCTGGTCAGCGGCAGGTACTTCCCGTACGTCCGCACGCTTTCCTCGACCTGCGCCGCGAGTTCGCGGGTCGGCGTCAGCACCAGCGCGCGGATCGCGATGCGGCCCTTGGCGTCACGCACGGGCTTGCTGGCGGACAGGCGCTCCAGCACGGGGAGCGTGAACCCGGCGGTCTTGCCGGTGCCGGTCTGGGCGCCGGCCATCAGATCGCCGCCGGTCAGGACGGCGGGAATCGCCTGGGATTGGATGGGAGTGGGGGTCGAGTAGCCGGCATCGGCGATCGCGCGGAGCAGGGGCTGGGAAAGCCCCAGTGCGTCAAAACTCATAAGCTGCTTTGTTCGTGCCCGATCGGGCTTTGTGTGCAGCACGCCGGCCGGTGAGGCCTGGCGCCAGTCTTCAGCTGCCGTGGGAGAGCGTGAGCTCAGAAACATGAAGGCCGCGACAAGACTGAGTCGCGGCGTTGACAGGTATTGTAGCCGAGCGGGTCAGTCGGCCTTTCGAGTGGGGCCTTGCGGAAACCGCAGGAGTGCGCACCGGCGGCGGACAGCTTGCCGCAAGCTCGCCGACAGCCCGCGCACAGGCTGGCGTGTCGGCGTCCGCAGCCGTGTTTCGGTGCGGTTAACCGCGGGTAAAAAGGGCCGCGAGGCTGGTGCAGATCGGCCTTCAAGCGGGGCGGGGGCGGCATAGTCTCGCGCCAGTGTGTCCACTTGTCCCAGCGCCCATGAACGCCCCGTTTCCCGATGCCGCCGCCGGCACCCACCTGCTGCTGCTGGATCCCGATCCGCATGCCCGCCTGCGGCTGGCCGCGCTGATGCGCGCATGGGGATTCCGCGTCACGGACAGTGCCGAGGCCGCGCTGCTGGACCGCGTGCCGCTGCTGCCGGTGGACCTGGCCCTGATCGATCCGAGCGACGCCCGCGAGACCGGCTGGGCGGCGCTGACGCGATTGCGGCAGCGCTCGCGGCTGCCGGTGGTCGTGCTGCTGCAGCAGGACAGCACGCTGGAGCGGGTGCTCGCGCTGGAGCGCGGCGCCGACGCGGTGCTGCCCAAGGACGGCGAGCCGCGCGAGCTGCAGGCCCGCATCAAGGCGCTGCTCAGGCCGCGTGAAGGGGATGCGGCGGAGGTGCTGATGTTCGGGCGATTCAGGCTCGAGCCGATGACGCGCCGGCTGAGCGGGCCGGGCGGCTTCTGCGTGGTGCTGTCGCAGAGCGAATACAAGCTGCTGCGCGCGTTCCTGGAGCGGCCGCACAGCGTGCTGCAGCGGCAGGAACTGCTGCACCTGGCGCGCGGCGACGGTGTCACCGCGCTGGAGCGCAGCGTGGACCTGATGGTCTCGCGGCTGCGTCAGAAGCTCCACGACGATCCGAGCGCGCCGCTGATCCGGACGGTGCGGGGGATCGGGTATCTGTTCGATCCGCCGTTGCGGTGAGGAGGAGGCGGGCGCGAGGGGCCAGTCCGCTCACTTCGCGGCGACCGAGGCCCAGTTCAGCTCGAACCAGTTGTCCGGCCGGTGCGTCACCGTCACGTTGGCGCGCGTCGCCCACGGGATCATCTGGCGGTGCAGCGGGATCAGATGCACCTGTGCGCGGAACTCCCGCAGCGCGGCTTTGATCAGTTCCTCGCGCTTCTTCGGATCGGCTTCCTCGCTGGACTGCGCGGCCAGCTGATCGAACTTGTCGTCCTTCCAGTTGCCGAAGTTGTACTGGCCGACCGCCTTCTCGCCGCGGTTGCGCATCAGCGGCGTCAGCGCGACTTCGGCGTCGGTGATGCTGCCGCCCCAGCCATACAGGTAGAGGCTGGTGTCGAGCTTCTCCAGCTTCGGGAACATCAGCACCCGCGGCTGCGCATTGACCTTGACCTTGACCTTCAGCTGCGCCCACATCGAGGCCAGCGCCAGGCAGATGCGCTCGTCGTTGATGTAGCGGTTGTTGGTGCAGTCGAGCGTGACCTCGAAGCCGTCCGCGTAGCCGGCGTCGGCCATCAGCTTGCGCGCCGCCGCCAGATCGAAGGGCAGCCGCGTCTCCAGCTGCGGATCGTTGAACGCCCCCAGCGGCGACGGCGTCAGCCCGCCGGTGGGCAGGCTCAGGCCGTTCATCAGCTTGGTGCGCAGCGCGCCGATGTCGACCGCCTGATACAGCGCCTGGCGCACGCGCAGGTCCTTGAACGGATTCCGATCCCCCGGCACCTTGCCGTACAGCAGCTTGTCGCGCGCCTGGTCCATGCCGATGAAGACGATCCGGTTCTCCGGGCCTTCCTGGACCTTCACGCCCGCGGTCTGCTTGAGCTTGGGAATGTCGCGCGGCGACGGGTCGAGCACGAAGTCGATCTCGCCCGAGACCAGCGCCGCCAGCCGCGTCGCGTCATTGGCGATCGGCGTGTAGACGGCGTCCTGGACGTTGCCCTCGGCCTTGCCCCACCACGCCGGATTGCGCTTGAACGTCGTCTTGATGCCGGGTTCGCGGCTCACCATCATGAACGGGCCGGTGCCGTTGGCATGCGTCGCGGCGTAGGTCTCCTGCTTGTCCTTGAAGTTCTGCGGCTTGGCGACGTTGTGCTGCTCGCACCACTTGCGGCTCATGATGAACAGCGTGTCCAGGTGCTGCAGGAAGATCGGATTGACCTTGTCGAGCTGGAACTCGACGGTGAAATCGTCGACCTTGCGCACCGTGCCCACCGCCTGCGCGTAGACGCTGATCTGCGAGTTCGGATCCTTGGCGCGGTTGATCGAGAAGACCACGTCGTCGGCCGTGAAGGGCGTGCCGTCCTGGAACTTCACGCCTTGGCGCAGCTTGAGCCGCCACAGCGTCGGCTTGAGCTGGGTCCATTCGGTGGCAAGACCCGGCACGAGGTTCAGCTGGCGGTCCCGCGAGACCAGGCGCTCGTAGACCTGGCCGTTCATCGCGTTGGTGACGATCTCGTTCTGCGCGTGCGGGTCGGCGGTCTGCATGTCGCCCTGACTCGCCCAGCGCAGCGTCTGCGCCTGGGCGCCTCCCGCGAGCAGCGCCAGCGCCAGCGGCAGGGCGCTGAAGCCGCTGAAGCCGCTCGGGGCGGCCTGGCGGCGGAGACGGACGGAGATGGGTCGGAACAGCATGGTGGGCATCTCGTGAACGGGAAGGGCGGTCGAGTTTAGGGGCATGAGCGGAAGCTGCGACAATGCATGACTATTGCCCGGGCGACCCGCCGCCCGTGCCGGGCCGAGCGTCCGCAGAACGTCAGCCCCTGCGCTCTCGAATCCGCCGCCGCAAGGCCCCTCCGGTCAACCCACGAAACGCTGAACAACCATCGCCATGGCTCAATACGTCTTTTCGATGAACCGCGTCAACAAGACGGTTCCCCCGAAACGCCACATCCTCAAGGACATCTCGCTGTCCTTCTTCCCGGGCGCCAAGATCGGCGTGCTGGGCCTGAACGGTTCCGGCAAGTCCACGCTGCTGAAGATCATGGCCGGCGTCGACAAGGAGATCGAGGGCGAAGCGGTCCCGATGCCCGGTATCAAGATCGGCTACCTGGAGCAGGAGCCCAAGCTGAATCCGGACCAGACCGTGCGCGAGGCGGTCGAGGAAGGCATCGGCGGCGTGCTGGCCGCCAAGAAGCGCCTGGACGAGGTCTACGCCGCCTATGCCGAGCCGGACGCCGACTTCGACGCGCTGGCCGCCGAGCAGGGCGAGCTGGAGGCGATCATCGCCGCCGCCGGTTCCGAGAACACCGACCTGCAGCTGGAGCTGGCCGCCGACGCGCTGAACCTCCCTCCGTGGGATGCCAACATCGGCGTGCTGTCCGGCGGCGAGAAGCGCCGCGTCGCGCTGTGCCGCCTGCTGCTGTCCAAGCCCGACATGCTGCTGCTGGACGAACCGACCAACCACCTGGACGCCGAATCGGTCGAGTGGCTGGAGCAGTTCCTGCAGCGCTTCCCCGGCACCGTGGTGGCCATCACCCACGATCGCTACTTCCTGGACAACGCCGCCGAGTGGATCCTGGAACT
Source organism: Roseateles sp. (assembly GCF_039595595.1). Taxonomy (GTDB): domain Bacteria; phylum Pseudomonadota; class Gammaproteobacteria; order Burkholderiales; family Burkholderiaceae_C; genus Roseateles. Next base: position 50,392 of record NZ_JBCNLG010000026.1, read on the forward strand.
GGACCGCGGCCATGGCATCCCCTGGAAGGGCAACTACTCCGACTGGCTGGACCAGAAGGAACGGCGCCTGGAGCAGGAGCAGAAGTCCGAGGACGCCCGTGCCAAGGCGATGAAGGAGGAACTGAAGTGGGTGCGCTCGAACGCCAAGGGCCGCCAGGCCAAGAGCAAGGCGCGTCTGGCCCGCTTCGAGGAACTGAGCGACGTCGAATACCAGAAGCGCAACGAGACCAATGAGATCTTCATCCCGGTGGCCGAGCGCCTGGGCAATGAAGTGATCGAGTTCGAAGGCGTGACCAAGTCCTTCGGCGACCGCGTGCTGATCGACAACCTGTCGTTCAAGGTCCCGCCGGGCGCGATCGTCGGCATCATCGGCCCCAACGGCGCCGGCAAGTCGACGCTGTTCCGCATGATCCAGGGTGTCGAGCAGCCGGATTCGGGCACGGTCAAGATCGGCAAGACGGCCAAGCTGGCCTTCGTCGACCAGAGCCGCCAGAGCCTGGACGCCAACAAGACGGTGTGGGAGGACGTCTCGGGCGGGCTGGACAACATCATCGTCGGCAAATTCGTGATGCCCTCGCGCGCCTACATCGGCCGCTTCAACTTCAAGGGCAACGACCAGCAGAAGATGGTCGGCCAGCTCTCCGGCGGTGAGCGCGGCCGTCTGCACCTGGCCAAGACCCTGGCCCAAGGCGGCAACGTGCTGATGCTGGACGAACCGTCCAACGACCTGGACGTCGAAACCCTGCGCGCGCTGGAAGAGGCGTTGCTGGAGTTCGGCGGCTCGGCGATGGTGATCTCGCACGATCGCTGGTTCCTGGACCGCATCTGCACCCACATCCTGGCCTGCGAGGGCGACTCGCAGTGGTTCTTCTTCGATGGCAACTTCCACGAGTACGAAGCCGACAAGAAGAAGCGCCTGGGCGAGGAAGGCGCGCGTCCGAAGCGCGTGCGCTTCAAGCCCATCACCTGATCGATGCGCTGATCAAGGACGGGCCGGCGACTGCGGCCAGCCCTTCAATGACGCCCGCGATGCGCTCTTTCAAGAGGACGCCGCGGGCGTTTTTCATTGGCGCCGATTCATTTCACGATTCTTTACGGCGCGCCCACGGCGAGTTGACGCGTGGGCTCGACGATGCCTCCATCCCTGAACGCACTTGGAGATTCGAGATGGTCAAGAGCTTTTCCCGCCCCCTGAAGATGCTGGGCATCGCCGCGGCGATGAGCATGGCCGCCCTGGCGGCCCAGGCCCAGCCGGCCCCCGCCGACGCGCCCCCGCCGCCGCACGCGATGCATCGTGGCGGCCCGGACTTCGGCGGCCCCGGCGGCTTCGGCGCGATGCATGGCCGGCTGCTGAAGGAGGCTGGCGTCTCCGACGCCCAGCGCGCGCAGCTCAAGCAGATCTTCGACGCCGCCCGCAACGACCTGAAGGGCCAGCGCGACACGATGCGCCAGCTGCATGAGCGCATGGAGGCCCTGTTCACCGCGCCGACGGTGGATGCCAACGCCGTCGAGCAGTTGCGCCAGCAGATCGCCGCGCAGCGCGAGGTCGCCTCCAAGCGCATCACGCTGGCGATGATCGACGCCTCGCGCGTGCTGACGCCCGAGCAGCGCGCCAAGCTCGCCGAGCTGCGCAAGCAGGAGCGCGAGAAGATGAAGGCGCACATGAAGGACCGCATGCAGCACATGAAGGACCGCCGCGGCGGCAACCCGGACAACCCGCTGCCGGCTCCCTTCACCGAGCGCTGATTCGCGAGAGGACGGCTATGCTTCAGACTTTCGATGAGTCCGCGGCGCGGGCCCAGGCCGATCCGGCCCGGGCGGCGGCCGCCTCGCAACGACCGATGAATCCACGACTGCTCCTGATCGACGACGATGCCCGCCTCACGGCGATGCTGGGCGACTACCTCAGCAGCGCCGGCTTTGACGTCAGCTTCGCCGGCTCGCTGGCGCAAGGCCGCACCGAGCTGGAGGCCGGCCAGTTCGAGTTGCTGGTGCTGGACCTGATGCTGCCCGACGGCGACGGCCTGGAGTTCTGCCGCCAACTGCGCAGCGACAAGCGCTGGCGCCGCCTGCCGGTGCTGATGCTGTCGGCGCGTGGCGAGCCGATGGACCGCATCCTGGGCCTGGAGCTGGGCGCCGACGACTACCTGCCCAAGCCCTTCGAGCCGCGTGAGCTGCAGGCGCGGGTCAAGGCGCTGCTGCGCCGCACGGAGCCGCAGGCGATGGGCGACGAGGTGCTGCGCTTCGGCCGGCTGGAAATCGACCTGGCGGCCCGCCAGGTGCGCCTGGACGGCAACGCCTGCGACCTGACCAGCCACCAGTTCGACCTGTTGGTGGTGCTGGCGCAGAGCCCGGGCCGGGTGCTGTCGCGCGACCAGATCATGGATGCGCTCAAGGGCCATCCGCTGGAGGCCTTCGACCGCTCGATCGACGTGCACATCTCGCGCATCCGCTCGGTCATCGAGGACGACCCCAAGAACCCGCGACGGGTGCTGACGGTGCGCGGCGCCGGCTACGTGTTCGCACGCAAGCAGGACGCCGAAGGCCTCGATTAAGTGAAGGCGCTGTACCTCCGGATCTACGTCACCGTCGTGCTGGTGCTGCTGGCGTTCGCGCTGGGCAGCGCCTGGCTGTTCCAGGGGCGCATCGAGCAGGAGCGCGGCAGCTTCGAGCAGGCCGCGTCGGAGCGCCTGGTGGCGCTCGCGGTGCTGGTCCAGCGCGCGCTGCCCCCGGCGAGTGCTCCGGCCGACGAGCAGGCCGATGCCGTCGAGGACTGGGGCCAGCGGCTGCGCATGGCGATGGCGCTGGAGGACTCGCGCGGTCATCGGATCGGGGCGTCGCCGCTGTTCGAGCGCCGCGAGGATCTGCCGGGCTCGCGCATCCAGCGCATTCCGCTGGACGATGGCCGGCATCTGCTGTTCCTGCGCTTGGCGCGGCCGCCGGGCGCGTCCGGCCCGATGGGCCAGGCCGCGCTCGAGGCCGACGCCCGCGCGAGCGGCCCCAAGCGCGTCCTGCGCGAGCGGCGCGACCCCTTCTTCGACGGTCCGCCGCCGGACGTGCGCCCGCCGCGCCGCGAGGCGCGCCCCGAAGCGGAGCAGGCCCGGCAGCGCATGCTGGACCGGCTGGAGCAGCAGCGCCGCGAGGAGGCCGCCAATGGCTCCTGGCTGCCGGGCTGGATCCCGCGCCCGAGCGGCGAGGCGCTGATCGTGCTGCTGGCGGTGCTGTTCCTGGCGGTGGCGGGCGGCGCCTACCCGGTGGTGCGGCGGCTGACGCGCCGGCTGGAGTCGCTGAAGTCCGGCGTGGAGCAGTTCGGCTCCGGCGATCTGAGCTTCCGCGTGGAAGACAACGGCAAGGACGAGGTCGCCGCGCTGGCGAGCAGCTTCAATCGCGCCGCCGAGCAGATCGAGACGCTGCTGCGCTCGCACAAGAGCCTGCTGGCGAACGCCAGTCATGAGCTCAGATCGCCGCTGGCGCGGCTGAAGATGGCGTTCTCGATGCTGGACGACGCCTCGCCGGCGCAGCGGGCGCGGCTCGGCCAGGAGATCAACACCAACATCGCGGAGCTGGACGCGCTGGTCGAGGAAGTGCTGTTGGCGAGCCGGCTCGAGGGCGGCGCGCAATCGCTGCGGCTGGAGCCGGTGGACCTGCTCGCGATCGCGGCGGAATCGGCGGCGCCCGCGGGCGCGGAACTGGAGATCGAGCCGGGGATCGAGCGCTTGACCATCAAAGGCGATGACCGGCTGCTGCGGCGCGCGCTGCGCAATCTGCTCGAGAACGCGCGCCGTTATGGCGGGCCGGTGGTCGAGTTGAAGGTGCGCCGCGCTGGTCAGGAAAGGATCGAGCTGATGGTCTGCGATCGCGGTCCGGGCGTGCCCGAGCCGATGCGCGAGCGGATCTTCGAGGCGTTCTTCCGGCTGCCCGGCCACGCCGAGGTGTCAGGCGGCGTGGGTCTTGGGCTCAATCTGGTCAAACAGATCGCGACGGCCCATCAGGGCAACGTGCGCTGCGATGCGCGTGAAGGTGGCGGCAGTTGCTTCGTGATCACGCTGCCGCTGAACGCGAGCTAGGCGGCTCCCGGCGATGCACCCATGCCAGCAGGGGTAGACCGCCGAGCCCACCAGCCGGCTATTCATCCGACGCGCGACCCGATGGACCGCCCGGCGCACCCGCCGCGTCCGGCACATCCGCCGCCTCCGCGCCCGCCTCGCCGGATCGCTCCGGCGGCCCTTGGCGCCGCTCGATGGCCCGCTCGGCATAGCGATTGAATCGCCACGCCGAGCCCTCCAGCGTGATGCGCCGCCATGTCGCGCGTTTCTCGGCCGGCGTGAACACCGGCCAGTCCTGCACCTCGTCGAAGCTGCGCCCGCAGCCCTTGCAGAGCTCGTCGCCCTGGCTGGTCGAGCAGATCGCGATGCAGGGCGCGTCCGGCGTCGTGTCGTACCAGCGCAGCCAGGCGGCCAGCGCCGGCGCGGGCATGCTGTCCTCGTCGCATTCGGCCTCGTGGTGGAACACCATCAGCGCATAGACCTCCGCCAGCGCCCGCAGCTCCGGGCCCAGCGTCACGCCGTCGCCGGGCGCGCGCTGGCGCCACCAGTTGATGGCGGATTCGATGTCGGTGATGTGGATGCCTGCCATCTCGAGCGATTCAGTTCAGTAGTCGATGCCCATCGCGCCGCGCACCTCGCGCAGCGTCTTGCGCGCCACCGCGCGGGCCCGTTCGGTGCCGACCTCGACGATCCAGTGCACCTTCTTCGGATCCGCCAGCAATTCGTCTGCCCGTTCGCGCCAGGGGGCCTGCTCGTCGTGGATCGCGTCGATCAGCGGCTGCTTGCAGTCCAGGCAGCCGATGCCGGCACTGCGGCAGCCGGACTCGACCCAGGCGCGCGTGTCGCTGTCCGCGTAGACCTTGTGCAGCGCCCACACCGGGCAGCGCTCGGGCTCACCGGGGTCGCCGCGGCGCGCGCGCTGCGGATCCGTCTGCATCTTGCGCACCTTGTCGGCGACCACCTCCGGCGCGTCGCGCATCGCGATCGCGTTGCCGTGGGTCTTGCTCATCTTGCGGCCGTCCAGGCCGGGCAGGCGCGAGGTCTCGGTCATCAGCGCCTGCGGCTCCGGCAGCAGCGGCGCGTAGAGATGGTTGAAGCGGCGTGCGACCTCGCGCGTCACCTCGACGTGCGGCGCCTGGTCCTCGCCGACCGGTACGAACGCCGCCTTGTAGATCAGGATGTCCGCCGCCTGCAGCAGCGGGTAGCCCAGCACGCCATAGGTGGCCAGTTCGCGGTTCTCCGCCACCAGTTCCTTGTAGCTGGGCATGCGCTCCAGCCAGCTCGACGGCGTGCTCATCGCCAGCAGCGTGAAGAGCTCGGCATGCTCGGGCATGCGGCTCTGGATGAAGAGCGTGGCCTGCTCCGGGTCGACGCCGGCCGCCAGCCAGTCGACGACCATGTCGTAGACGTTGTGCTCCAGGCCCTCGCGGTGCTGGTAATGCGTGGTCAGCGCATGCCAGTCGGCGACGAAGAAGAAGCAGTCGTAGGCAGCCTGCAGCCGTACCCAGTTCTTCAGCGCGCCGTGGTAGTGCCCCAGGTGCAGCGCGCCGGTGGGCCGCATGCCGGACAGCACGCGCTGGCGCGAAGGGGGAAGGGCGAGATCGGTCATGGCGATGGCGATGGCGGCGGCGGGGAGGGCGATTGTAGGGAGCGATGGTCCGCGAGGCCTCCGGTCACGCCCATTCACGCCCATGCCCCTTGGCTACACTGCCGCCCCATGAAGAACATCGTGATCCTGATCTCCGGCCGCGGCTCCAACATGGAAGCCATCGTCCAGGCCTGCGCCGCCGGCGGATGGCCGGCCCGCATCGCCGCCGTGATCAGCAACCGGCCCGACGCGGCTGGTCTGGCATTCGCCCAGGCGCATGGCGTGGCCACCGCGGTCGTGGACCACAAGGCCTTCGGCAAGGGCGATGCCGCCCGCGTCGCGTTCGACGCCGAACTGCAGCGCGTCATCGATGGCTTCGACCCCGACCTGGTCGTGCTGGCCGGCTTCATGCGCATCCTGACGCCGGGCTTCACTGCCCACTACGCGGGCCGCATGCTCAACATCCATCCGTCGCTGCTGCCGGCCTTCCCGGGGCTGCACACGCACCAGCGCGCGATCGAGGCCGGCTGCCGGGTGGCCGGCGCGACGGTGCACTTCGTGACCGCCGAGCTCGATCATGGGCCGATCGTGGCGCAGGCGGTGGTGCCGGTGCTCGACGGCGACGACGAGGCGGCGCTCGCCGCGCGGGTGCTCAAGCTCGAGCACCGCATGTATCCGAGCGCGGTGCGCTGGTTCGTCGAGGGCCAGCTCGCCACTGACGGTGCGCGCGTCAGCCATCGCGGCGGCGAGCCGCAGATGTTCAGCTGACGGCGTTTCGAAGCCGGTCGGGCGGGCGAGGACGTCCAGACTCAGCCCGAATCTCAGCCCAGCATGCCCGCCAGGAAGTTGATCGTCAGCGCCAGCACGACGGTGTTGAACACGAAGGCCTGTACCGCCTGCACCAGCACCAGCCGCCGGATCGGCCGTGCGCTGACCACGACGTCCGAGGTCTGCGAGGTCGCGGCCACCGTCGCGGCGAAGTAGAGGAAGTCCAGGTAGTCGGGGGCCTCCTCGTCGCCGGGGAACTCCAGGCCGTGCGGCGCTTGTGGCCCGCTGTGGAACAGCGACGCGTAGGCCAGGCCGAATTCCACCGGCAGCAGCAGCCAGGAGCCGGTCAGCGTCGCCGACGCCACCAGCAGATGCGGCCAGCCGGCGGCGAGGCCGGCGTCCTTGAGCTTCGCGAGTTCGAGCGAAATCGCCGCCATGCTGGCCGCGCCGCCGATCATGGCCAGGATCAGCACCGTCGAGACGCCGTCCGCGACGGCGCGGGCCTGGTCCTCGACGTCCTCGGCGCTGGTGCGCAGCATCATCCAGCCGATCAGGATGAGGTAGATCCAGACGCCGGCGCTCCAGCCCAGCAGCGCGCGTGTGTGCCAAGCGAGCTCCACCGGCCAGGCGGCCGCGAACAGCGCGCCGGCCGCCGCGCCGATCAGCAGGCGGGGGCGGCGCCGGATCTGGTGCAGCAGCGGCATCGCGCTCAGTCGCCGATGCGCGCGAAGCGGGGCTGCGCGAGGCCGTCGACCTCGACGCTGCCGAAGAACATCGCGTAGGGGCGCACCCACAGGCCGCTGTCGTTATAGAGCGGCGCGTACAGCACCAGCGGCTCCAGGGTCTCGCTGTGGCGTACCACGCCGCGGACCTCGTACTCGCCGCCCTTGTAATGGCGGTAGCGGCCGGGCCGGGCTTCGGGCAGCGGCGGGAGCGGGTCGCCCGCGCCATGGGCCGCGGGGGCGTTGGAGCCTGGACTCGTGCGATCGTGGGGAGAGGCGCTCATGCGGGGAAGGCGGGTTCCGGGATAATCCGGCGATGCATCCTAATGCCCTTCTCGAACTCTGCGCCGAACTGGTGGACAGCCTGCTGCTGTTCGACAAGCCCGCCGACGCCCTGGTCTCCGACTTCTTCCGCGCCCACAAGGCCCTGGGCCAGCGCGAGCGCCACACCCTCGCCGAAACCGCCTATGCCGTGCTGCGCAAGCGGCCGCTGTTGCAGCATCTGGCGCAGTCCGGCCGCGGCCCCATGGCGCGGCGGCTGGCGATCCTGGCCTGGGCCGGCAACGAGGCCTTCCTGCGCGGCGCCCTCAAGGAGGAGGAGCTGCAGTGGCTCAAGCAGGTCGAGAAGGTCGACCGCAGCAAGTTGCCGGAGAAGCTGCGTCACAACCTGCCGGACTGGCTGGTCGATCCGCTGCGCCAGCGCCTGGGCGACGAGCAGTTCTGGCAACTGGCCGACGCCGTCAACGAATCCGCCCCGCTGGACCTGCGCGTCAACCTGCTCAAGGCCAAGCGCGAGGACGTGCAGGCCGCGCTGAAGGCCAAGGGTTTCGAGTCGGCGCCGACGCCGTACTCGCCCTGGGGGCTGCGCCTGGACGGAAAGCCGGCCCTGCAGAAGCTGGACGTCTTCACCAGCGGCCAGGTCGAGGTGCAGGACGAGGGCAGCCAACTGCTGTCGCTGCTCACCGAGGCCAAGCGCGGCGAGATGGTGGTCGATTTCTGCGCCGGTGCCGGCGGCAAGACCCTGGCGCTGGGCGCTTCGATGCGCAACACCGGCCGGCTCTATGCCTTCGACGTGTCCGGCCACCGGCTCGACAAACTCAAGCCGCGCCTGGCGCGCAGCGGGCTGTCGAACGTGTATCCGGTGCAGATCAGCAACGAGCGCGACGACCGCATCAAGCGCCTGGCCGGCAAGATCGACCGGGTGCTCGTCGATGCGCCGTGCTCGGGCCTGGGTACGCTGCGCCGCAATCCCGACCTCAAGTGGCGCCAGACGCCGCAGGGCGTCCAGGAGCTGCATGACAAGCAGCTCGCGATCCTGAACAGCGCCTCGCGGCTGCTCAAGCCGGGCGGCCGTCTGGTGTACGCCACCTGCTCGCTCCTGGACGCCGAGAACGAGGCGGTCGCCCGCGAGTTCGCCGACGCGCATCCCGACTTCACGCTGCTGCCCGCCCAGGACGTGCTGGTGCACGCGCAGGTGGAGACGGGGCAGGCGGCCGAGCTGTCCGAGGGCGGCTTCCTGCGCCTGTGGCCGCACCGCCATCGCAGCGACGGCTTCTTCGCCGCCGTGTGGGAACGGAACAAGTAAATCAATCACGCCTTCAGGGGCTTCCGTCCCTGAAGCGTCAAAAGACCGGCGGGAATGCCGTATTCCTGGGCAAGACTTCTAGAGTGAGTCGCCTACAATCGTGGCTTCCTGTGGACAACTGGCTCCTCGCGAGCAGGGTTAGGACCGAATGAACGTATTGATGTCTGTGCACGACGCCGTCCTGAACTGGATGATCGACGGCCTCACCGGCGCGAGCTGGTGGCAGATCGTGGTCTTCACGCTGGTGGTGACGCATATCACCATCGCCGCCGTCACGATCTTCCTGCACCGCGCCCAGGCGCACCGCGCGCTGGACCTGGGCCCGATCCCGTCGCACTTCTTCCGCTTCTGGCTGTGGCTGACGACCGGCATGGTCACCCGCGAATGGGTTGCCATCCACCGCAAGCACCACGCCAAGTGCGAGACCGAGGACGACCCCCACAGCCCGGTCACCCGCGGCATCAAGACCGTCATGACCCGCGGTGCCGAGCTCTATCGCGCCGAAGCCAAGAACGAAGAGACGATCAAGAAGTTCAGCCATGGCGTGCCGGACGACTGGGTCGAGCGCCACATCTACAGCGGCCGTTCGGTCTGGGGCGTGTCGCTGATGCTGATCATCGACGTGGCGCTGTTCGGCGTCGTCGGCCTGGCGGTCTGGGCGACGCAGATGGCCTGGATCCCGATCTGGGCAGCCGGCGTCATCAACGGGGCAGGCCACTACTGGGGCTATCGCAACTTCGAGGCGACGGACGCTTCGACCAACGTCTCGCCGTGGGGCCTGATCATTGGCGGCGAAGAGCTGCACAACAATCACCACACTTATCCGACGTCGGCGAAGTTCTCGGTCAAGCCGTTCGAATTCGACATCGGCTGGGGTTACATCCGCGCGATGGAGATGATCGGCTGGGCAAAGGTCCGCAAGACCGCGCCGCAGATGAAGACGGGCGAACTCAAGGCGGTGGCCGACAAGGACACGCTGGAGGCGATCATCGCCAACCGCTACGAGGTCATGGCGCGCTATGCCCGCGACCTGCGTGGTGTCTGCAAGGCCGAGCTGAGCCAGCTGAAGGCCGCGGGCCAGCAGCACAGCGTCAAGTTCCACCAGTTCAAGCTGGCCAAGCGCTGGCTGCATCGCGACGCGGAAAAGATCCCGGCGGCCTTCCAGGCGCAATTGGAAGGGGCCCGTGCGGCCAGCCCGGTGCTGGACAAGCTGGTGACGATGCGCGAAGAGCTGCGTCAGCTGTGGACCCGCACGAACGTGTCGGCCGAACAGCTGGTGCACGATCTGCAGGCTTGGTGCCGCAAGGCTGAGGAAAGCGGCATCGCCGAATTGAAGGCTTTCGCGATGGGATTGCGCGCGGTGCGCGCCTGATCTCCGCGCTGGTGGTGTGCCGTCCACGGTGATGGCCAGCACCGAGCGCAGTTGAAGGAATGCAAAGGGCGCCCACTTCGGGCGCCTTTTTTCATTGCGGCGCCCATAATTTGTCGGGACTGTCACACAAGGAGACTGACATGACTGCCTCGACCCTGATCAAGCGCACGGCGGTGCTGGGCTTGACCACTTTGAGCCTCGGTGCGCTGGCGTCGGTCGCCCAGGCGCAGGCGGAGGTGAACTTCATCAAGCCGGAGAATTTCTCCGACATCGGCCGGATGCAGGTTGACCGCGATAACGCGATGAAGCAATTGGCGGATCATTTCAAGGCGCTCGCCGCGCGCGAGCTGCCCGGCAAGCAGTTGAAGATCGACGTGACCGACGTGGATCTGGCCGGTGAGGTGGAACCCCGTGCTCGCGATCAGGTGCGCATCCTGCGCACGGTGACCATTCCCCGGATGAGTTTCACCTATACGCTCAGCGAGAACGGTCAGGTCCTGAAATCCGGCAAGGCGGATATCAGGGACATGGATTATCAGAACTCCCTCGGCAATCGCTATTTCGATACCGAGCCGCTGCGCTACGAGAAGAAGATGATCGACGACTGGATGGCCCGCGAACTGCTGGGCAAGTCGCGCCTTGATCGCGTGACGCCGTGAATCGGAAGCCGGCTCATTCCATGAATGAGCGCCCAGGCTGAAATGAAAAAACCCGCCGATTGGCGGGTTTCTTCTTCAAGGAGGGCTGAATTACTTCAGCTTGGTTTCCTTGTACAGCACGTGCTTGCGTGCCTTGGGGTCGAACTTCATGAATTCCAGCTTTTCGGGCGTGGTCTTCTTGTTCTTGTTGGTGGTGTAGAAATGACCGGTGCCGGCAGTGGATTCCAGCTTGATCTTTTCGCGTCCGCCTTTGGATGCCATGGTGTCGCTCCTGGTTCAGTGATTAGGCTTGACCGCGAGCACGCAGGTCGGCCAGCACGGCGTCGATGCCGTTCTTGTCGATCAGACGCAGGGCGGCGTTGCTGATGCGCAGGCGGACCCAGCGGTTTTCGCTTTCGACCCAGAAACGGCGGTATTGCAGGTTCGGCAGGAACCGGCGCTTGGTTTTGTTGTTGGCGTGGGAAACGTTGTTCCCGACCATGGGCTTCTTGCCCGTGACTTCGCAGACGCGTGCCATGAGGACACTCCGATACTTGTCATCCGGCGACCATCCCATTCGTTCCAACTGTTGGAGCGCGGGCGGCGGCCTCACCTCGCCATAGGGTGGCGGTAACCCATCTTTCCCGCGTCGAGATCCTTCACAGGTTTTCGGCGCAAGAAAAACGGCGAGTGTAGCAGAAATAAGCCGGCCCGCGCAAAGGCGGGCCGGTCGGAGGGGGGGGGAAGGGCGCCGCGAGGCGGCGCCCGACGTGCCGTCAGGCGGATTCCTGCTCGAGGAAGCGCTGCGCGTCGAGCGCGGCCATGCAGCCGGTGCCCGCGCTGGTGATCGCTTGGCGGTACACGTGATCCTGCACGTCGCCGGCGGCGAACACGCCTGGCACGCTGGTCATCGTGGCGAAGCCCTCCAGGCCGCTCCGGGTCCGGATGTAGCCGTCCTTCATCTCGATCTGGCCGGCGAAGATGTCCGTATTGGGCTTGTGCCCGATCGCGATGAAGCAGCCTTGCAGCTTGACGTCGGTGGTCGAGCCATCCTGCGTGCTCTTCACGCGCACGCCGGTGACGCCGCTGGCATCGCCCAGCACC
>NZ_JBCNLG010000027.1:0-61559 GCF_039595595.1 Roseateles sp.
AACGCGGCAGACTTGGCCGCTATCGCGGCGTTCCTCAGCTTGGTCTTGCTCAGAGGTTTGTCGATTGGCATAAATGCTCCGGAGTCGGGTCATGTTATGCCTCGCACACAAAATTCAGGACAGGCTCCCACGCGAGGATGTCGTCGTAATCCGCGCTTCCGCGCAGTGCTTGCAGGTTGTACGGCCACTCGTGCGGTGAGCACGGATCCATCCACATCCGGAACCGATAGGGCGCCTGTCCCTTGCTATAGACCCACACCGTGTTCTTCTCTGATGGCGATATGCGTTCCATCGGAGGCGCCACTTCCACTTGCTCGACTCGTTTCAACATCGCCACTGCCTTTCGCTTCATCGACACCGCGTCGATGGGAGGCGCCCATTCTCGAAATCACCGAGCGTGTTGCCATGACTCAAAGTAGTTCTCGGCGGGGGGATCGAGGTGGGCCACCCTTCGGGGGATGAGCCCGAGCGCGACCTTCTCCATCTCCCCTCCATCTTCCGTCCACGGACGGTCCACACCGGCGGCCGAGACTGGCCGCATGTCCTCCCCCACGCTCCCTCCGCTGACGATCGTCCATGTCGTCTTCTCGTCCCGGCTGGCCGGCGCCGAGCGTCATGCGTTCGACCTGGCCGCCGCGCAGGCCGCCGCCGGCCATCGCGTCCATGTGGTGAGCGGCGGCAGCCCCCAGCTGCGGCGGGTGACCCCGGAAGCCGTCACGCACCACGCGCTGCCGTTTCCGCTGATGCGCGGCGCACGCCTGGCGGCACTGGTCCGGCGCCTGGGCGCGGACATCTGCCATGGGCACCTCGGCCCGGCCTGCAAGGCGGTGGCGCGCTGCACCAGCGCGATCCGCATCGGCACGCTGCATGTCGGCTACAAGCCGCATCAGCATGAGCGCCTGGACGGCCTGATCTGCGTCAATCGCGACCAGTGGGCGACGCTCGGCACCTACCTCGGCGCCGCGCGCGTCGTCTACAACTGGCCGCCGCAGCCGATGAACGCGCCGCGAGGACCGCGCCTGCGCGAGCAACTCCAGCTCGGCGGCGACCAGGTCCTCGTCGGTACCGTGGCGCGGCTGCACCGCAGCAAGGGCGTCGATCTGCTGATCCGCGCCTTCGCGCAGTACGCGCCCAGCCACGCGGCGCTGGCCATCCTCGGCGAAGGTCCGCAGGAGCGTGAGCTCAGGCGCCTGGCCGGCGGCCATCCGCGCATCCACTTCCTGGGATTCCGCGACGACGTCGACGTCGCCCTCGCGGACATGGACCTGTTCGTGTCCCCGTCGCGCGAGGAGGCGCTGCCGCTGGCCGTGCTCGAGGCCATGCGCGCCGGGCTGCCCATCCTCGCCACCCGCACCGACGGCCTGCAGCAGCTGCTGGCCGAGGCCCCGGCCACGCTGGTGCCGGTGGAGGACGTGACCGCGCTTGGCACCGCGCTGCAGGCCCGCATCCGTGGCCTGCGCCTGCCGGGCCACGCGCGCGAGGTCTCCCGCGTGCGGGTCATGTACGACATGGGCCTTTACGACCGCGACATCGCGGTGGCCCGCATCGAATCCTTCTACCGCTCCCTGCTGCCGGTGGAGGGCCAGGCCCGGCGGTCCGGGCCTTCGCTCGACGGCTCCTACGCCTGAGCGGCGCTGGGCTGCTCCGGCGCCGGCACATCGGGCCAGGTCAGCTCGATCGCCGTGCCGCCGAGCGGGGAGGGCACGCAGACCGCATGCCCGCGATGCGCTCGCGCGATCGCGCCCACCACCGCCAGCCCCAATCCGCTGCCGCCACTGTCGCGCGAGCGCGAAATGTCCGCGCGCCAGAAGGCCTCGAAGACGCGCTGCGCGACCGCGGCCGGCACGCCCGGTCCCTCGTCCTCGACACGCAGCACGCAACTGCCGCCCGCCACGCCCGCATGCACGCGCACCACGCCCGGCACCGCGTACTTCTTGGCGTTCTCCAGCAGCGCCAGCAACACCTGCCGCAGCCGCACCGGATCGCAATGCGCCCGGGTCGGCGGCAGGTCCAGCTCGATGCGCTGGCCCGACGCGGCCATCGCATGCTCATACACGTCGACCACCTTGCGCACCTCATCGCCCAGGTCGGTCTCGACGATCTGCAGGTGCAGGTGGCCGCTCTCCGACAGGCCCAGTGTGCGCAGGTCCTCGATCAGCCGCGTCAGGCCCTCGACCTGCGCCAGCAGCTTGCTGAACTGCTCTTCCGATGGCGTGAAGACGCCATCGGCCAGCCCTTGCAGCCGCCCGCGCAGGATGGTCACCGGCGTGCGCAGCTCATGCGCGATGGCGGCGTTCCACTGCGCCTTCTCGTGCGTGATGCGCTCGAGCTGGTCGGCCATCGAGTTGAAGTCCTCCGCCAGCCGCGAGGCCTCGCCCAGCGACAGGTCGCCGCCCACCGCGCGCGCGCTGAGGTCGCCCGCGGCGACGCGCCGGATGCAGTCCGCCACCGAGTTCAACGGCACGAGGATGCGCCGCGCGAGCCGCGACGCGACCCAGCCCGCGCCGGTCATCGCGGCCACCGTGGTCACGATCATCCAGACGATCTCCGGCGAGGACAGCTCCCAGTTGTCCGTCTCCAGCAGCTCCGGCCTCACCTGGGCGAGCACGTAATAGAAGCCGAACGAGGTGCCGATCACCATCAGCGTGACCCAGAACGCGACCGTCGTCATCGCGCGCACGAGCTCGCGGCTGAGGCCGCCCGCGCGTGCATCGCTCGCGCTGTCCGGCCTGGCGTCGAGGCGGCGGCGGCCCTCGGCGCCGCGGCTCTCGGCGTTCATTCGACGCCCCGGAAGCGGTAGCCGACGCCGCGCACGCTGGCCGGAACGCCATCGATGCCCAGGTCCTCGAGCTTCTTGCGCAGCTTGCTGATGTGGCTGTCGACGGTGCGCTCCAGCGCGTCGCCTTCGGGCAGACAGGCCTCGAGCAGTTCCGCGCGGCTGTAGGCGCGCTTGGGATGGCGCGCCATCTCGGCCAGCAGGCGGAACTCGGTCAGCGTCAGCGCGAGCGGTTGCGGCTGGCCCTGGACCTCGACGGTGGCGACGTGGTTCTCCAGGTCGATCTCGAAGGGCGCGACACGCAGCACCTGGCCCGGCGCGCGGCTGGGCCGGCCCGCGCGGCGCAGCACCGCGTGCACGCGGGCCACCACTTCTGCGGGGTTGAAGGGCTTGACGACATAGTCGTCGGCGCCGATGCGCAGCCCGGTCAGCTTGTCGACGTCCTGATCGAGCGCGGTCAGCATGATCACCGGCGTGTCGCCGCGCTGGCGGATCGCGGCCAGCACCTGCCAGCCATCCAGCAGCGGCATCTGCACGTCCAGCAGCACGAGGTCGGGCTTGAGCGCCTGGTGCGATTCCAGGCCGCGCCGGCCGTCGGTGGCGCGCACCGTGCGCAGGCCCTCGCGCTCGAGGTAGGCCTGCAGGATGTCGGCGATCTCGGGTTCGTCCTCGACGATCAGCACCAGCGAACTGTTCAGGGTATCCGTCATGGAGCCGGATTCTCACTCCGGCGGCGGCGATCCACCGAATCTCCATCCTTCCTCAGCCGGCCCTCCATCGACCCCTTCCAGACTCGCAGGCTGCGGCGGCACCGGTCGCCACGATCTTCCAGAAGTCTGAAAGCAGTGAATCACATGAATCATCGATCGCCCTGGATCCGGCGCGGCGCGGCCGTGCTGGGCCTGAGCCTGCTGAGCGCCTGTGGCATGGAAGGCGCCGAGATGCCGCCGGCGCCGCCGCCGCCCGTCACCATCACCGCCGTCCAGCCCGAGACCCTCTCGGTGACCGAGGTCTTCCCGGGCCGCGTCGCCGCACTGCGCGTGGCCGAGATCCGCCCGCAGGTGAGCGGCATCGTGCAGCGCCGCCTGTTCGAGGAGGGCGCCGAAGTGCGCGCCGGGCAGCCGCTGTTCGCGATCAACGCCGCGCCGTTCAAGGCCGAGGCCAAGGTCGCCGCCGCCGCCCTCCAGCGCGCCGAGGCCGCGCTGGCCCGCGCGCAGCAGCAGGTCGACCGCCTCGCGCCGCTGGCCAAGGCCGAGGCCGTGAGCCGCCAGTCCTACGACGACGCGCTCACCGAGCGCGACCTGGCGGCCGCCGATGTCGCCCAGGCCCGCGCCACGCATGAGCGCCGCAAGCTCGACGTCGCGTTCTCCACCGTCGACGCGCCGATCTCCGGCCGCATCGACCAGGCCCTGCAGACCGAGGGCGCGCTGGTGGCCGCCAACGACAGCACGCCGATGGCGCGCATCGTGCAGATCGACCAGGTCTATGTCGACGTGCGCCAGCCCGCGTCCGCGCTCGCCGCGATCCGCCAGCAGCTCGAAGTGGCCGGCGCCAAGGGCCGCGCATCCACCGCCGTGCCCGTCACCGTGCTGCGCTCCGGAGGCGAGCCGATGGATCTGAAGGCGCGGGTGCTGTTCTCCGGCATGTCCGTGGACATGGGCACGGGCGACGTGCTGCTGCGCGTGCTGGTCGAGAACCCGAAGCGCGAGCTGCTGCCCGGCATGTTCGTGCGGGCGCGTCTGCCGATGGCCCGCTACGACGGCGCGCTGCGCGTGCCGCAGCAGTCCGTGCAGCGCGGCCCGTCCGGCGCGCAGGTCTGGGTGCTGACGCCGGCCAACGAGGCGCGCCTGGTGGATGTCACGGTCGGCGAACTGACCGACCACCACTACCGCGTCGCCAGCGGGCTGCGCGCGGGCGACCGCGTTGTCGTCACCGGCATGGACCGCCTGAGTGCGGGTGTGAAGGTCGACCTGGCCACGGCCAGCGCCGCCAGCACGCCCGATGCGGCCGGCAGGCCGGTGGCCGCGGCCTCGGCCGCCACGGTGCGCTGAGCACGGGAACGCCGCCATGCCTCAGTTCTTCATCCAGCGGCCCATCTTCGCGTGGGTCATCGCGCTGTTCATCGTGCTGTTCGGGCTGATCGCGATCCCGCAGTTGCCGATCGCGCGCTATCCGTCCGTCGCGCCGCCCTCGGTGACGATCTCCGCCTCCTATCCCGGCGCCACGCCGCAGGCGATGAACGACGGCGTCATCGGACTCATCGAGCGCGAGCTATCCAGCGTCAAGCACCTGCTGTACTTCGAGTCCTCCGCCGATTCCTCCGGTGAGGCCAGCATCACCGCCACCTTCAAGCCGGGCACCGATCCGGAGCTGGCGCAGGTCGACGTGCAGAACAAGATCAAGGCCGTAGAGGCGCGGCTGCCGCAGTCGGTGCGGCAGAACGGGCTGAACATCGAATCCTCTTCGTCCGGCTTCCTGATGATCATCGGGTTGCGCTCGGACGACGGCCGCGTCGGCGAGACGGCGCTGAGCGATTACCTGGCGCGCAACACCGTCGAGGAACTGCGCCGCATCGAGGGCGTCGGCCGCGTGCAGCTGTTCGGCGCCGAGCAGGCGCTGCGCGTCTGGGTCGACCCGTCCAAGCTGATCGGCTACGGCCTGTCGATGGCCGATGTCAACGCCGCCATCGCCCGCCAGAACGTGCAGATCGCACCGGGGCGCCTGGGCGATGCGCCCGCTGTCGCGGGCCAGCGCGTCACCGTGCCGCTGACCGTGCAGGGGCAACTGGAGTCTCCCGAGCAGTTCGCGGCCCTGGTGCTGCGCGCCAACCCCGATGGCTCCAAGCTGCTGCTGCGCGATGTCGCCAAGGTCGAGATCGGCTCCCAGTCCTACAACTTCATGAGCACCGAGGACGGCAAGACCGCCTCCGCGATCGGCATCCAGCTCGCGCCCGGCGGCAACGCGGTCAAGACCGCGCAGGCGGTGCTGGACCGGCTCGAGCAGCTCAAGCCCTCGCTGCCGCGCGGACTGAGTTACTCGGTGCCGTTCGAGACCGCGCCCTTCGTCAAGATCTCGATCGAGAAGGTGGTGCACACGCTGCTCGAGGCGATGGTGCTGGTCTTCCTGGTCATGTACCTGTTCCTGCAGAACGTGCGCTACACGCTGATCCCGGCCATCGTGGCGCCGATCGCGCTGCTGGGCACGATGGCGGTGATGCTGCTGGCGGGCTTCTCGATCAACGTGCTGACGATGTTCGGCATGGTGCTGGCGATTGGCATCATCGTGGACGACGCCATCGTCGTGGTCGAGAACGTCGAGCGGCTGATGGCCGAGGAGGGCCTGGGCCCGCGCGAGGCCACCATCAAGGCGATGAAGGAGATCACCGGCGCCGTCATCGGCATCACGCTGGTGCTGACCGCGGTGTTCCTGCCGATGGCCTTCTCCAGCGGCTCGGTGGGTGTGATCTACAAGCAGTTCACGCTGTCGATGGCGGTGTCCATCCTGTTCTCCGCCTTCCTGGCGCTGAGCCTGACGCCGGCGCTGTGCGCGACGCTGCTCAAGCCCATCCCGGCCGGCCACCACGACAAGCGCGGCTTCTTCGGCTGGTTCAACCGCCGCTTCGACCGGCTGACGCGCCGCTATGAATCCGGCGTGGGCAAGCTGGTCGCGCGCAGCGGCCGGATGATGCTGGTCTTCGTCGCGTTGTCGGCCGCGCTGGTCGGCGCGCTGCGCATGCTGCCGTCGTCCTTCCTGCCGGAGGAGGACCAGGGCTACTTCATGACGATGTTCCAGCTGCCGCCGGACGCGACGATCGAGCGCACGATGGACTCGATCCACGCCTACGACCGTCACCTGGCGACGCGGCCCGGCATCGGCTCCAACATGTCGGTGGTGGGCTACGGCTTCTCGGGCAACGGCCCGAACGCGGCAATGGCCTTCACGATGATGAAGCCCTGGAAGGACCGCGGCGGCGCCACCACCGCCGACGAGGCCGCCCGCGCGCAGGCCGCGATGGCCGGCACCGAGGGCATGTCCATGAGCCTGATGCCGCCGGCGATCGAGGAGCTCGGCAACTCCTACGGCTTCACGATGCGGCTGGTCGACCAGGCCAATCAAGGCGTGGAGGCGCTGCAGGCCGCGCAGGCCAGGCTGCTGGCGCTGGCGGCGCAGAGCACGCTCGTGGCCGGCGTCTACCCGGACGGCCTGCCGCCGGGGCGCAGCGTGAAGCTGTCGATCGACCGGCAGAAGGCGCAGGCGCTGGGCATCGAGTTCAACGACATCAGCGACACGATCTCGACCGCGATGGGCTCGCAGTACGTCAACGATTTCCCGAACCGCGGCCGCATGCAGCAGGTGATCGTGCAGGCTGACGCGTCCGCGCGCATGCAGCTCGAGGACCTGCTCAAGCTGACCGTGCGCAACAGCGCCGGCGGGCTGGTGCGGCTGTCCGAAGTGGTGACGCCCGAATGGCGCGAGACGCCGCTGCAGCTGGTCCGCTACCAGGGCTACCTGGCCGCGCGGATCTCGGGCAGCGCGAACTACCCGGCCTCCAGCGGCGAGGCCATGGCCGAGATGGAACGCCTCGTGGCGCAACTGCCGCCGGGCTTCGCGGTGGCGTGGACCGGTCAGTCGCTGCAGGAGCGCGAGTCCGCCGCCGAGGCGCCGATGCTGCTGGCGCTGTCGATGCTGGTGGTCTTCCTGGTGCTGGCCGCGCTCTATGAGAGCTGGTCCATCCCGGTGTCGGTGATGCTGGTCGTGCCGCTGGGCCTGATCGGCGCGGTCGCCGCGGTGTTCCTGCGCGGGCTGCCCAACGACGTGTTCTTCAAGGTCGGGATGATCACGGTGATCGGGCTGTCGGCGAAGAACGCGATCCTGATCGTCGAATTCGCCAAGCAGCTGCGCGAGGAGGGCAAGGGCCTGGTGGAGGCGGTGGTCACCGCCGCGCGGCTGCGGCTGCGTCCGATCCTGATGACCTCGCTGGCCTTCGTGCTGGGCGTGGTGCCGCTGGTGGTGGCGTCGGGCGCGAGCGCCGAGACCCAGCATGCGATCGGCACCGGCGTGCTCGGCGGCATGCTGAGCGCGACCGTCCTGGCCATCCTCTTCGTCCCGGTCTTCTTCGTCTTCGTGATGAGCCTGACCGAGCGCGCCGCCGCCTGGCGCGGCCGCCGCGCCGGCGCCACGGGCCGCGAGACCTCGCACAACGCCCAGGAGCACGCATGAAGCGCCTGACTGCCATGAGCCTGACTGTCCCGAGCCTGCCTCTCCTCGCGCTGGCGGCCGCGGCGCTGGCCGCGTTGCTGGCCGGCTGCTCGATGACGCCGCCGCTGACGCGGCCCGAGAGCCCGATCCCCTCGCAGTACCCGCGCCATGAGCATGCGGTGACCGACACGACGGCCGCCGACATCGGCTGGCGATCGATGTTCAACGACGCGCGGCTGCAGCGGCTGATCGAGCTCGCGCTGAAGAACAACCGCGACCTGCGCCTGGCCGCGCTGAACGTGGAGATGGTCCGCGCGCAATACGACATCCGCAAGGCGGCGGAGCTGCCGCAGCTGGGCGTGGCCGCGAACGTGACCCGCGAGCGCAGCAACGCCGGCGGCTCGGCGCTGACGCAGACGCAGGCCGGTGTCAGCGTCGGCATCACGGCTTTCGAACTGGACCTGTTCGGGCGCGTGCGCGCGCAGTCCGAGGCGGCGCTGGCGCGTTACTTCGCGTCGGAGCAGGGCCGCCGTGCGGCGCAGATCTCGCTGGTCGGCGCCGTCGCCGAGGCCCATTTCGCGGAGCGCCTGGCGCAGGCGCAGCTCGAACTGTCGAGCCGGACCGTCGAGGACTGGCGCGGCTCGCTGCAGCTG
Source organism: Roseateles sp. (assembly GCF_039595595.1). GTDB lineage: Bacteria > Pseudomonadota > Gammaproteobacteria > Burkholderiales > Burkholderiaceae_C > Roseateles. The sequence goes on from NZ_JBCNLG010000027.1 coordinate 8,629, forward strand.
GTGCGGCAGCTCAAGGCCGCGAATCAGACCGGCGCGCTGGAACTGGCCCAGGCCGAGGCCCAGGTGGCGGCCTCCGAAGCCGATCGCGAGGCGCGTCAGCGCGAGGCGGAACACCGTGCCCATGCGCTCGCGCTGCTGATCGGCCAGGAACTGCCCGCCGATCTGCCCGAAGGGGCGCCGCTGATGGCGGACTCCGTCATCACGCGGCTGCCCGCGGGGCTGCCATCGCAGCTGCTGGCGCGGCGGCCGGATCTGCGCCAGGCGGAGCTGGGACTCGTCGCGGCGAACGCCGAGATCGGCGTCGCGCGGGCGGCCTTCTTCCCGCGCATCGCGCTGACGGCCTCGGTCGGCACGGCGAGTCCGGGGCTGAAGGGCCTGTTCAAGGGCGGTTCCGGCGTCTGGTCGTTCGCGCCGCAGCTGACGCAGCCGCTGTTCCCCAATGGCGATCTGAAGGCGGAACTGCGGCTCGCGGAGCTGCGCAAGACCGGCGCGGTGCTGGAGTACGAACGCGCCGTGCAGACGGCCTTCCGCGAGGTGTCCGACGGACTGACCGGCCAGGAGCGCTATGCGCGCCAGGCCGACGCCCATCAGCGCGCCGTGCAGGCCGCGGACCGGCGCGCGGCGCTGGCGGCGCTGCGCTACCGCGCCGGCGTCGACAGCCGGCTCGAAGTGCTCGACGCGCAGCGCCAGTTGTACGCGGCGCGGCAGGCGGTGCTGGACCTGCGCAAGGAGGAGATCGCCAATGCGATCGCGCTCTACAAGGCGCTGGGGGGCGGGCTCGAGGAGCGCGGCGGCTGAGACGGCGGTGTCCGCTGGGCGCATCGAGCGATGTCGCGCGAACATTTCGGCCTGATTTGCGACTGACGCGCATCGCCACGCTTCGATCTCCCATGGCCACCTCCCGCATCCATTCGCCGCCGCCATCGATGCCGGTTTCCACCGATGAGACGGTGGAAGCCGCCCCTGCCGAGATCGCGCTCACGCAGGACCCGGCTCACGCGCCAAGGCGCCGCGGAGCCGTTCGAACGGGAATGACCAGCCAGGCCGCACGGGACGCGGAGGCCGCCAGGGCGAAGACGGTGAGGACGGCGAATATTCCCTATGAGCGCCGCGACATGCCGACCGACCGCGAGGCCTTGGTCCAGTTGCGCAGCAACGCGCAACTGGCGAGCTTCCCGTATCACCGCGATGCGGACAGGCTTCCGCCAGGCTGGCAGCCCGACGAGACGCTCGCCGGCACCATGCGATCGGTTCTGGCTTGCCGATCAGGCACTGGCGTGCAGAGCCCCGACGGAACCATCATCGACGCCGAGAGCGCGCTCACCGCGGTGCTGCTGCGCAACAAGGAAACGCGCGAGCTGGTGGTGTCGCTGGGGGGGACCAGCGCGGGCAAGCACACTGGCGAGACGCTCGCCCAACGGTTCGCGCCGGGTGCGAATTTCGTCTCCTCGCTGAAGCAGTGGGGCGCCAACTTCAAGGCCGCTGGCGGTGGAGTACCGCAGAGCTACGCGCGGGCGGCTGCGCTCCTGAGGACCTTGCAGTCCCACGCCAAGGCGGATCCCTCGCTGAAGGGCTATCGGATTCGACTGGTGGGGCATTCCAAGGGCGCTGGCGAGGCGATGTACGCGTCGCTGAACGCGGCCACGCCGGTGAGGGTGACTGCCTTCTGCCCGGCACATCTGCATGACTCGCTCGTGAAGTCGGCGAAGGACAGGATCGCCGAGACCAAGGAGCTGATCGAGAGCTTCTCGCCGCAGGGCGATATCGTGCCTGCCCTGCGGGGATGGGTCCCCAGCATGCATGGCATCGGCATCGGCCATCACTTCGCCGGTATCCAGGGCAGGAATCCTGTCGATCTCCATGACCAGTTCCATGAGCACGTGCAGGCCTACTGCGACGGCATGCTCAAGCCGCAGCAGCCCGGTAACCCGGTGGTCTGAGGCGCGAGGAGGCTGGCGCGTGTTTAGCGTTTTCAGCCTAAACAACCAGCAAAGTCCCGCGACCCGGTTGACCCTTGAATAGGAGGCTCCAAGAATCTCCCCCCACGATTCACGTGGACACAAGAGGAGACAACGCATGAAGACGACCACCTGGACCCGCCGCGGCCTGATCGCGGCGGCGGCGAGCGCGACGCTGGGCGCGATGGCGGGACCGGCGCGGGCCGGCGATCTGGAGGTGCTGCATTGGTGGACCAGCGGCGGCGAAGCCAAGGCCATCTCGGGCCTGAAGGACGTGATGCAGGCCAAGGGCCATCACTGGAAGGACTTCGCGGTCGCCGGCGGAGCCGGCGATGCGGCGATGACGGTGCTGAAGTCGCGCGCGATCTCGGGCAACGCGCCGACCGCCGCGCAGATCAAGGGGCCGCTGCTGCAGGACTGGGCGGCCGAAGGCATGCTCGCCAACATCGACGACGTGGCCAAGGCCGAGCGCTGGGACGAGCTGCTGCTGCCGGTGATCAGCAACATCGTGAAGTACCAGGGCCACTACATCGCGGTGCCGGTCAACGTGCACCGGGTCAACTGGCTGTGGATCAATCCTGAAGTGATGAAGAAGGCCGGCGTGAAGCCACCGGCGACCTGGGACGAGTTCTTCACCGCCGCCGACGCGCTGAAGAAGGCGGGCGTGACGCCGCTGGCGCATGGCGGGCAGTCATGGCAGGACTTCACCACCTTCGAGACGGTCGTGCTGGGCACGGGAGGGCCGGAGTTCTATCGCAAGGCCCTGGTGCAGCTCGATCCGGCGAGCCTGAAGAGTCCGACGATGGAGAAGTCGCTGACGACCTTCCGCCGCCTGAAGGCCTACACCGACCGCAACGCGCCGGGCCGTGATTGGAACCTCGCCACGGCGATGGTGATGAAGGGCGAGGCCGCGATGCAGATCATGGGCGACTGGGCCAAGGGCGAGTTCCTGGCGGCGGGCAAGGTCGCCGGCAAGGACTTCCTGTGCGTGCCGGCGCCCGGCACCGCCAAGGGCTACACCTTCAACGTGGACTCGTTCGCGATGTTCAAGGTCAGGGGCGCGGCGAACCAGCAGGCGCAGCGCGACATGGCCTCGGCCATCCTGTCGCCGGCGGTGCAGGAGTCCTTCAACCTGGAGAAGGGCTCGATCCCGGTGCGCAAGGGCGTCAACCTGGCCAAGTACGACGACTGCGCCAAGGCCTCGGCCGCGGACTTCGCCGAGGCGGGCAAGGCTGGCACGCTGCTGCCCTCGATCGCGCATGGCATGGCGGTCAAGGCCGCCGCGGAGGGCGCGATGAAGGACGTGGTCAGCCAGTTCTGGAACAGCGAGTCCATCACGCCGGCCCAGGCGATGGACCGGCTGGTGGCGGCGTCCAGGACGCAGTGACCGGCGGGCGGGCTCAGCGCTTCGCGCGCTGAGCCGCCATCGCCTTCGCGCCCATCGCGTCGGCCTCGCGCTCCAGCGCGGCCTGATCGTTGACCGGCACCCCGCCGGCCATCGTCAGCGTCGGCTTCACGCGACCCTGCGCCTGCTGGACCACGTGCCAGGCCTCGTGCGGCAGGTGCTTCTCCTGGCCCGGCGCGAGGTGGATGTCGCGGCCCTGCGCGTAGGCATGGGCCTCGAGCTGGGCCGGCTTCGGCGAGCCGTAATGCACGCGCACGTCGCCGAGAGGCATGCCGGAGAGCGCCTCCATGCCCGCGCGCAGCGGAGCGGGTAATCCGCCACTGTCCGCGTCGGACGCGGGCTGCCGCTGAACGGCCTCCGCGCTCGCCGCGGCCGGCTGCGCCTGACCCTGGCGCAGCCGCGCGAGCTGAGCCGCCTGGCCGGCGATGCGCGGGCTGTCCGCCGGCGCGCCCGGACCGGGGACCTGCTGGGCGGGGGCGGGGAGCCGCCCGGGGGCGCGGGTCGCGTGCGAGTCGTGGTCCTTCATGGCTGCTCCACCGTGCGTTTCAACAAGGCCGTCACCAGGAACACCGCCAGCGCCACCACCAGCGCGCCCAGCAGCGCCGTGCCATTGCGCAGGAAGGCCATGGCCGGATCGCAGGTCGCCAGCGCGAAAGCCACCAGCGCCGGCGGCAGCCCGGCCAGCAGCGCGACGCGGCCGTAACGGCGCCGCCATTCGCAATTGAGCTGCAACGCGATCCAGATGACCAGTCCGGCGAGCACCAGCAGCTCCAGCACGAGCCGCACCGCCCAGCGATTCGGGCAGACCCAGTCGCACAGGACGCGCATCGGCGCGGGCGGCGGCTCGGGGCCGAAGGTGGCCCGCAGCGCCTCATGGGTCTCGTGGCCCGCGGCCGGCGACGGCCAGAACGCGACGCCGCCGAAGTTGTCCTGCGCGTACACCAGGTCGTCGCCCAGCTGCTGCGGGTCCAGCGCCGGAAACTGCAGCACCGGCACGATGCTGCGCAGGAAGGCGCGGCGGGTGGTGCCGTGCAGCACCGTGCTGTCCTCGACGATGCGCCGCAACTGCCGCTTGGTGTCGGAGGTCGGCTCGGGCAGCGGGACCAGGAAGCGCAGCTCGACATTGCTGCGGCGGCGGTAGTCCGACAGGTCCGCGACGACCCGGCCATTGTGCAGCTCCGGCTGCTCCACGGCGGCCAGCAGCTCATACAGCGCCGGGACCTGGAAGGCCGCCAGACCGCCTTCGTTCGGCGCCGCCGCGCCGCCCTTGGTCAGCGCCGCCATGCCCGGCAGCGGGACGACGAGGTTGATCGTGTAGGTGCGTTCGGGATGTCGCGCCATCACCTCGGCCAGCGCGTGCACGAAGGCGGCATAGAAGTCCTCGAAGCGCGCGAGCTCCTTCGCGTCGGTGGGCAGCTCATCGACCACGAGCGTGATGCCGTCGCCCACGTACTGCCGCTCGGCGAAGAACGGCATCCAGGCCTTGACCGTCTGCCACCACCCCGGCAGCGGCGTGTCGATGATTCCCCAGGCGCGCTCGGCGAGCTGACGCGGGATCTGCTGCCGCGCCAGCTTCCACTCGTCCGGCGAAGGCGCGGTGATGAAGCGCCAGTTCCTCGCATAGAGGGTCAGGTCGAGCCGCGTCCCATGGCTGCGGGCAGCGCGCAGCAGGGCGGTGGTATCGGGATCGCTCTCCCACCGCTTGGGCAGGACCAGATCGCCGGCCAGGGGCAGCGCGAAGACGCTGAGCCGGTTCACGAAGGCGAAGTCGATGGGCTGCGCGGTGCCGGCGTCTTTCCAGAACGGCAGGAAGGCATAGAGCGGGTTGTCGTCGCGCGGCGCGGCACAGCTGCAGCCGGCCTCGTCGCGCCAGAGCATCTTTTCCGGCGGCACCAGCGCCTCCTCGCGCCGCGCGGCGGCAACGAGCCAGGCCGTCAGACCCGGCGGCAACAGCCAGCCCCGCATCTGCGCCGGCTTGAGCTCGCCCTTGGCCGCGGCGGCCAGCGTCTTGTCGTGCGCTTCGGCGCTTTCCTCCGGCTCCTTGAGACAGGCGGACACGCGTTCGCCGACATCGGGCAATTGGGCGTTGCGGCGCCGGGCGTCGTTCACCAGCAGTTGCGCCACCTGTCGGCAGACCCGCATCCGCACGGCCCGTTCGAACAGCAGGGCCGAGAGATAGTCCTGCTCCAGCATCGGCGCGAGGATGGCTTCGAGCTGAGCCTGCTGCGTGTCCGTCCACTTGAGCTGGGACGGTACGGGCGGCGGCGGTGGGGCCGGCCGGCCGGGGGCAGAGGCCGGCTCGGCGGGCGAGGACGGAGAGGAAGGCGAGGGGGGCGCGGCCATGGCCGGTTCCACGATCGCCGCGGGCTCGACCGTGTCCGTGGCGAGGCCGTCGCCCGCCGGGGAGGCCGCGGAGGCCGCGGCGTTGGCAGCGGCCACGGCGGCCGCGGCGATGTGGTCCTTCAGCGCGTCGAACGCGTTGCCGGAGAGCCGGTAGATGAGCGCGGTCGGAACGCTGGGCGCCTGCAGGCCTGTCCTGGGATCGAAGGGGACGGCATCGCTGGCGGGCGCGGAGGGCGCCGAGGGGGCGGAGGCGACCGCGGCCGGCTTGCGCGCGCCGGCCGCCCGGACCTGCAGGTTGAAGGCCTGCTGCAGCGCGGCGCCCGCGCGATCCTGCACCGACACGGTGAAGCGCGCGACCTGTGGCTGCTCGGGCAGGCCGGTGATCATGCCGCGCGATCCGAGGGCCAGGCCTTGCGGCAAGGCCCCGTCCACCAGCGTGAATCGGTAGGGCGGCCGCCCGCCTTCGGCGGCGATGGTCTGGGTGTACTCGCGGCCCTGCGTGGCGGCGGGCAGCGACTCCGGCGGGCGGGCGAGACGCAGCGGCTCTCCCGCGGCACAGCATGCGGCGCCGCAGGCCTCGGCCGAACCGGGCAGCAAGGAGGCGTCCTTCGGCGGCGAGGGGCAGGCGGCGGAGGCCGCGATGAGGGCCGGCGCGGGCGTCTGGCTCGAAGCTGCCGCCATCGCGGAGGGCGCCGGCGACGATGCCGCGGAGGCCGCCGCCGGCGACGGTGCCGAGGCGCTCCCCGCCTGCCCGGCCAACCCGGCCCAGAGCAGCGCCATCCCGCCGATCGCCCAGGCGCGCGCGCGTCCTCGTCCGCGTCCTCGTCCGTGTCCTCGTCCGTGTGCCCCTGTCGCGCCGGCCCGTCCTCCGTGCTCGTGCCTGATCACAGCGTCCTCCCTTCCTTGCGCAGCTCGCGCGCGATGCCGGCGCGCAGCTCCGACGGCGAAATCCGATCGCCGCCGCGCCGCCGGCTCGCCAGCGCGGCATGGCGGATCACGTTGGCGATCGCGCCGCCGGACAGCTCGTAACGCTGCGCCACGCCCTCCAGATCGACGTCCTCGCCCCAATGGCGGGCCGGCAGCATGCCTTGCCACAAGCGCAGCCGCTGGGCGGCGTCGGGCAGCGGGAAATACACCATCGACTGGAAGCGCCGCGAGAACGCCTCGTCCAGGTTGCCGCGCAGGTTGCTCGCCAGGATGACGACGCCGGGGAAGTCCTCGACGCGCTGCAGCAGGTAGGCGATCTCCTGATTGGCGTGGTGATCGTTGGCGTTCTGCGCCGCGCCGCGTTTGCCGAACAGCGCGTCCGCTTCGTCGAAGAACAGCACCCAGCGCCGGTTCTGCGCCTGGTCGAAGACGCGCGCCAGGTTCTTCTCGGTCTCGCCGATGTACTTGGAGACCACCATCGACAGGTCGATTCGATAGACGTCCGCGCCGGCCGACTGCCCGATCAAGGTCGCGGTCAGCGTCTTGCCCGTGCCCGGCGGGCCATGGAACAGCGCGCGATAGCCCGGCTTCAGCGCGCGAGCGAGCTGCCAGTCGCGCATCAGCGTGGCGCCCTCGTCCATCCAGGCGCGGATCTGGCCCACCTCGTCCATCACCTCCGGCGCCAGCACCAGGTCGTCCCAGCCCAGCGCGCTGGTGATGCGCCGGGCCGGGAACTGCAGGCTCTGATCGGGCTTGTCGGCATCGCCGGAGCACAGGCGCTGCAGCGCCTCGCCGCTGATCAGCAGCAGGCCCGACAGGCGCGGCTCGCCCGGCGGCGCGCTGTCCAGCCGCAGGTAGCCGGCGTCCGTCACCGGATGCGGGCCGTCGAGCCAGGCCATCAGCGCGAAGCGCGCCGGCAGCTCATCGCCAGCGACCAGGAAGGCCGCCGTCTCGCCGGTCGGGAGGAAGCCGCCATGCGCCTGGGCGCGGATGCCGCCGAACTCGGTGAAGCCGCGATCCAGGTTCTGGTTGCGCATGAACAGCAGGTCCAGCGCGGCCGGCCGCAGATGCGGCGCCAGCGCGAGCGCAAGCACCAGGCGCTGCGGCGCCGTCAGCGCGAAGGCCTGGACCCAGCGGCCGAGTTCGCTGCCCTCGGGCAGCGCGGGCGGCGGATCGAGTTCGGCCAGGAAGGCCTGCGCGTCCTCGACAAGCTCATGGGCGGGCAGGGCGGCATCGCCGTCATCGTCCGCGCGGGCCGGGCCCCCCTGCCGGAAATGCCGCGCCAGGCGCCGGTCCAGCGCGTGGGACAGCCAGTCCAGCTCGGCTCGCAGCGCCCGCGCGTGCGGCGTGTCAGCGCCATTCCACATGCAGCGCTCCTTGCATCCAGGGGAGACGGATCGTGTGGAAGCTCCATGGCAAGCGGTCCAGCAGCACGTCGAAGCCGCGTGTCTGCACGCGCAGCCGCCAGCGCGCCGGCTCGCCGCCGCGCGGCCGTTCCTCCCACAGCCGGCCCTGCCGCTGCAGAAAGCTTTCGCGCAGGCCCGCGACCGAGGTGCGGCCCACCGCCGTCCAGTGCGCGATCACGGCGCTCAGCAGCTGTTCCAGCAGCGTCAGGCGCTCCTGGCCGAGGGGCTCGGGCACCGGCAGCACCTCGTGCGAGGACACGCCGCACAGCAGGCGCGACAGCGCGGTGCAGGACTCGTCCGGGGGCGAGGTGTCGGGGCCATGACACAGCGCCTGCAGGCATTGCACGCCGGTGGCTCGCGCAACGTCGTCGACGAAGCGGCCGCCGTCGATCAGGCGCAGGTGCTTGAAGAGCCGCTCCGCGTAGGCGGCGAGCAGCACCTGGCCCGCGTCCTCGACCCAGACCGGCTGGCGTTCGGCGGCGCGCGCCGGCGTGGACCTCGGCGTGGATTCAGGCCCGACGGCCGTCGCCATGGGCGCGGGTGGCGGTTCGTCCTGGTAATGCCGGCGCAGCGAGGCCGCGTCCGGGCTCAGACCCCGGATGAAGAGGTGATGGCAGAGCCGCCGCCAGTGCTCGGCCAGCGCGGCGGCGGGCTCGTGCACCACTGCGCGCAACCAGCCCGCGAGCCGCCCGGCGCGCTGCCGCAGCGGCGCCGCGAGCGCGCCGAACTGCGCCTTCAGCAGGCGCCAGCGGCGCTCTTCGGTGAACAGGCGCAGCCAGCGCTCGCAGCCCAGCGGCGTCTCCAGCAGGCGCGCCAGACGCAGCCGCTGCGGCCAGTGCCAGCGGCCCTCGCGGCAGTCGCGCTCGAGGTGGAGCAGGGCGCGGCCGGTCGCGTCGGTGGCCGCGCCGGCGGCGAGATCCATGTCGGCTTCCGCGCCGCGGCGGCGGGGCGGTGGAGGGTCCTCGACGCGCTTTGCCGCCGGCTCGGCCGGCTTCGGCGGCGCGTGCGGCTCGCCGCCGGGCGCGGGGTCGAACTCGCCGCGCTCCCAGTCGAGCCACGCGCGTCGCCACAGCGACAGCCAGCCCCCATGCTGGTCCGGCAAGTGGTGGCCCTCCACCAGGTGGCGCAGGCTGGCCTGCATCAGCAGCGCCTGCAGCCGGCCGAGGCCGGGACGCCGGCTCGCCGGCGCCTCGGCCTGCAGGCGCAAGGCGGTCTGACGCAGCGAGTCCGCCCAGTGCAGGCGCGCCGACCCGCTCAATCCGGGCGCCGGCCGCGAGCTCATCGCCGCCAGCACGAGCGCCATCCCGGCGGGCGCCAACGCCAATGACCAGGCGCGGCGCTCGCGCCGCTGCAGCGCCCAGCTCCGCAAGCGCCGTCTGAGCTGCACCGGATGCGACGCGGCGAGCTGCGTCAGCAGATGCCGCAGCCGCTCCTCCTGTCCCGGACGCCGCTGGCGCAGCAGCGCCTGCAAGTGGAGCAGCGCCTGTTCCCAGGTGCGTCCGGGTGAAGGCGTGACGTCGCTGACCGCGTCGCGGTCGGTCGATGCCTGCGCGCCGCTGCCTGCGAGCAACGCGGCGATGCCGCCGGATCGTGGCGCGTGCATGGCATCGTCGGCCGCGCCGGCTGCAGGGGCTGCACGGGCTGCATCGGCTGGCTCCGCCCCCGCCAGTCCGCCGAGCGCCTCGCGCCATGCGCCGCCGAGCGCGCCGGCGATCAGCGCTCGCCAAGCGGCCAGCAGCGCGCGCCTTCCGCGTCCGCCGAGCTCGCCCCCGCGCGCCTCCCACAGCTGCGCCAGCGCCGCCGCGCGCAAGGCCTGCTGCAGGCGGGCGCGCTGGTACGCGCTCAAGCGCCCGCGTCCCTGCAAGGGCAGCAGCACCTCGTCGTCCACGCGCGTCAGCGTCGCGGCGAGCCGAGGGTCGCGCTGCGCGATCAGCGCCTGCAGCCCGTCATGCGGACTGATCGCCGACAAGCGCGCGAGCAGCCGGTCCCGCGCCGGCTCCTGCTGCAAGGCGCGCCACAGCGCCGCGCCATGGCGGACCGCCAGGCCCGCGAGCCAACCCGACAGCGCTTGCCGGCCGTGCAGGTTCAGGCCCCAGGGCAACTGACCGTGGCGCAGATAGTGAAGGAACTGCTCGATCTCATGCCGGTCCGCGCCCTCGCGCCGGATCGCGAGCGCGGGATGGACATCGCCGTCCGCCGCCAGGCCGCCGCCTGCGGCGCCGGCCGGTGCGCTGCGCGCCGCGCGAGCGAGCTCGCCCCGCAGTGACGCGGTGAGACGCTCCTTCCATTGCGCCTCGCTCTGGTGCCGGTCCAGCGCGCCCAGGTCCAGCGTGAGCCGGGGGAGGATCCAGACCTCGCCGGGTGGGCAGGCGTCCTCGAAGCAGGCCTCGATGGCCGCGAGGCCGTCGCGGCGCAGGAAGCTCATCAGGCGCCGATGCAGCTCCTGCCCGCCGCTGGCCGAGCGCGCGCTGCGGTGACCGAGTTCCACGCGCAGCGTCTCGATGCGATGCGTGCTCATGGACGGTCTCCGGCGGCGGGGGCGCCCGCGCGTGTCGACGGACGCCTGGCCGCATGGCGATGCCGCTGACGCAGAGGCCAGCCGTCCAGCCACCGGCTCAAGGCTTCCGACGCGCGGTCGAGCGCGGCGAGCGCGGCCGGCTCGGGATCCCCTTTGAGCAGCGCCAGCTCATGGCGCTGGCGCTGCTGCAGCCACTCGCGCCACAGCGGCTCGAAGGCCAGCATGTCCGGCGCGTCCAGCCACAGCAGCTCGCAATGCAGATGGATAGGCGCCTCGCGCTCGACGGCCTGGGCGGCAAGCATGCGAAAGCGCGCATCGGCGCCGCGCGCGGTCCAGCCGCTGAGGACGATGCTCACGCGCTGGTCGGCATCGGTGACGGCGGGCAGATCGGACCCTTCGGGCAGCGGCTGCACGAGCGGCCGCAGCAGCAGATGCTCGACGACGTGCAGGCCTTCGCCGTCCGCCTGAAGCAGGCAGGCCGCAGCATGCAGCTCGCGTGCGACGTCCAGCGCCTCGGCCGCTTCAACGCCGTCGGCGATCACCCAATCGCGTTCGGTGTCGTCGGTGGCCAGCCGCAGCGATCGCGCCGGCGCGTCATGACGGAAGCGCGAGGGATCGACCGCTGCGCGCAGCACCCGCAGCGGGAAGCGCGCCAGCCCGTGGCGCTGCGTCCAGGCGATCAGCCGCTCCGCGAGCCGCGTCCAGTCCACGTCCCCCGCCGGCAGCCGGGCCACGCGGGGATCGAGCAGGGCCTGCGCGGACTCGGTGCGAGGCGTGCGGGTGAGACCGGGCCGCACGGCCTCGGTGTCCACGGCGTTCGCCGCGCCAGCGCGCCGGATCGTGCCTTCGCGCCGACGCGATCGCGGGCCGTCGCGGCCGAGTTCAAGCCCAGCCCGAGCCAGGCGCGCGAGCACGCGCGTCAGCGGCCGGCTCTCGGTTTTCGCCAGCCCCAGCAGCAGGCCCAGGCGCTCCTGCAGCGGCGGCGTGTTGCCCGCGTTGCCCAGTAGCGGCTGGCTGTAGTCCGGGCCCGCGCCGCGATCGCGGCCGAGGCGGATCACGCGGCGCATGAACTGCCGCTTGAGCGCCAGCAGATGCAGGGGCCAGGCTTGCGGCGTGAAGTAGCAGGGCAGCCCGTCCAGCACCGAGACATCGAGCGCCTCGCCATGCAGCGCCAGCTGGAAGTCGAGGAAGCGATGGCGCCGGTCCAGACGTTCGGCGTCCAGCGCCGGATCGTCCTGGGCTTGGCGCCGGTCGCACAGATAGAGCGCCTCGACGCCAGGCAACTGGGCGCCGCCCGGCCATTCATGCCAATAGCTGCGCGGATCGGAATCGTCGAGGGCGAACAGGCGCGGCAGTTGCTCGCGCTGCTGCTGGACCTGGTTGAGTCCGAGCTCCAGCAGCGCGGCGTAGCCGGTCCATTGCGCATGCAAGCCCGGCTGCGCGGCGTCGCGCAGGCGCAGGGCCTCGTGATAGAGCGGCGGCAGCGCGGCGGTGGCGGCCAGATGGTCATCTCGCCGCGCGGGAAGGGGCGGCGGCGGGCCGGGCGGCCGGGGCTGGCATTCGCTCGATCCGAGCGTGCCCCAGGGGCCCGCCTCGCCGGGGCCGCCGGCGGCGCCCGCGCCGCTGCGGCGGGCCGCCATGTCGCGCGCGTGATCGACGCGGCGTTGCAGCGCCAGCTGGGCCAACAGCGCCTCTTCGGGCAGCTGCACGCGCAGGCCGTCGCGCCGCACGGCCCAGCCGCGCAGGTCGTCCGGCGTCGCGGGCCAGCGCAGGCGCAGCGCCCAGTCCCGGCCACGCCGGGCGACGCTGCCCGGCGGCGCGGTCGCGTCCTCCGGCCGGTCGTCGCCGGGATCGAGCCCGCGCAGGCGCAGGCCGTCGACGCTCGCCACGCCGGGCACCTCCTGCAGCAGCCGCGCCAGGTCGCTCGCATAGAGGAAATCGTCGTCCTCGGCAAGCCAGTAGCGCTCGGCGCGTGTCGCGGGCCGGCCCATCGGACCGGCGGGAAGGTCGGGATCGTCCGCCAGCGGCGCGGGCGCCTCAGGATCGTCCTGTCCATCCACCGGCGTCTGCAACTGCCGCGACACGCCGGCGTCGCAGCGCCGCAGCACCTCAGCAAGCAGGTCGCCCGGCTCGCGCTCGCCGGTGATGCTCAGCTGGATCTCCAGCCGGACCCAGCGCGGCCGCAGCAGCCGCGGCGCCTCGGCCAGATCCTCGCCGAGCGCCCGCGCCGCGCGGAAGGCCCGCAGCGCGCGCTCGCGCAGCAGACGGTCCGCGTCGGGCTGCTCGGTGCTGGCCTGCAGCGTCAGCCGCCACAGGCCGAGCGGCCGGCCGCGCCAGTCGCGCAACGCGTTCATCGCCAGTTGCCGCGAGCCCGGCAGCGCCCGCAGCAGCCACAGCCGCCAGTCGGCTTCGCTGACCGGCCGGCAGGGCAGCAGCGCCTCGCGATCGTGCAGGCCCAGACGCTCCCAGGCCGTCAGCTCCTCATGCTCGCCGAGCCCGAGCAGCGCCGGCACCGGCTGCCGCGCGGCGAAGACGTCCTCGGTGAGCGCGAAACACAGCGCCTCCAGCAGGCTGACGCCGGGGTCGTGCAGGTTGTAGTCGGTCCAGAGCTCGCCGCTGGCGGCCTGGGCGCGTTCGATGGCGATCGCCCGCAGCGCGTCGAAGCCGAGCGGATCGGGCGCCGTGTGCCGCGCGATCGTGCGCGGCGCCGTGGAGGTCAGCGGCGCGTTCATCGGTCGAGGGCCCGGAAGGGATCGGCGGCCGCCTCGGAGCTCCCCTCCGACTGGTGCATCTCCGGCCAGAACCAGAGCTGCGTGAGCTGCACGCGCAGCGGGACGTCGTCGCCAAAGCGGCAGCCGCTGCGGATCTGCAAGCGGTAGCTGGCGTCGCGGCCCTGGCTGCCGAGCCAGCGCAGTTCGATGCGGTCGCAACGCCGTCCCCACCAGGCCTGCGTCTGGCGGATGCCGCGGCGGCTGCCCCGGCTGGGGAACCAGCTCGGCGTCGGGTTGTAGGTGCTCAGCGCGATCGCGTGCACCAGTCCGAAATGGCCGCTGTGCCTCAGCCCCGCGCCGGCCATCACCTCGAAGCCCTGGCAGCCCCGCAGCGGCGGCGTCAGGTCGTGCCACTGGCCGTCGGCCTTGAGCTCGTCGCGCAGCTTCTGCGGAATCGGCAGATGGCCCAGGCGTCCCTCGGCGGCCGCGACGCCGCGCACGTCCAGCCGCGCGCAGGGTTCCTCGGTGCCCAGGCCGACGCGTTGCCGCGCGTCCAGCGTCATCGCCGGCGGAGGGGGCGCGTCGGGCGAGGCGGCCCCCGTGCCACCGGCTCCGCTCCCGGCCAGCGTATGGAACTGCAACTGGTTGTTGACCTGCCCCAACCGCACTTGCCACAGCGGATCGTCGGGCTGCTGGTCGCGGTAGAAGCTGATCAGCGCGTCGTGTCCGATCGGGGCGTAGAGCTGCTCGCCATGCTCGACGGTCTTGCGGAAGCCCTCGTCGTTCATGTTGAGCATGGAATCGATGAGCGCCTCGAAATGCCGCTGCGACGGCATCTGCCCGTCGCGGAAGTAGTTCTTCAGGGTCTCGCGATTGACGGTCTTCATGCGGCGGCCCGTCCGATGATGAAGCTGCCGCCGACGCTCAACTGCGCCAGGCCGCTGACGGCCGGCTGCTCGCCCGGGTCGCCGGTGAGTTCGAGCAGGTGGCCGCGCGTGGGCAGTGCCAGGCTCCAGGGCGCGCGCGGGTGCAGCGCCCGGTCGCCGCGCGCGGAATCGCCCAGGCGGAACATCCCGCTGTCGTCGCGGGTGACGTGCAGCAGCGAGGCGCCGCCCACCGCCTCGACGCCGGGCTGCGCGCGCAGGAAGGCCTCGATCTCCTCGGCGCGCACGCGCCAGTCGAAGCGCGCGGTCAGGCCGCCCGGGCGCCAGGGCGAGAAGAAGTCGCGCAAGGCCTGGTTGAGCTCGCGCAGGCGCCGGCCGGCGGGCTCGCCGGGACTCAGGCGCAGCGCGCAGCGGACCTGGATGCGGTCGTAGGTGGCGTTGCGCACCAGCAGGCGATGGCCGGGCGCGATGCGCGGCAGCAGGAAGCGGCGTACGCGCAGCAGCGTGGCGGCGTCCAGCCGCGGCCCCTCGGTGCCGTCGATCTCGTGGCCAGGAGGCAGCGCGGGCACCACGACGACGACGACGCGGTCCTCGGCGGGAGGACGCGGACCCGCCCCCTGGGCGTGCGCGGCCGACAGCGGCAGGCACTTGACCTTGAACACCTGCGGGAAGGCCTCCAGCACCAGACGCTCGACGTCGCCCGGCGTCACGGCGCGGTCGCGGTGGCGCATCCGCTCGGCCACGCGCTGCTTCCAGGCCGGCCGGTCCTCCGCCATGCGCTGCGGCAGCGAGGGCCAGGGCTGATGGAGACCCGCCAGGCCGGGCACCGGCGTCTGCGCCGCGCGGATGCTCAGCGGCGGCAGCACCTCGTCGCGCGGCGGCCCCTCCAGCCGCACTGCCACGCCGTTGACCCACACGCCGCGCGCGGCGGCCAGCAGGTCGAGCTGGCCGTCGCCCAGCAGCCTCAGCCAGAACAGGCCCGGCGGCAGCGAGGGGCAGTCGTCGCTCAGGCCATCGGGCAGGTCCAGCATCACCAGCCCGCTGCGCAGCAGGCCATCCGTGGCATCGAGCAGCAGGCGATGCGGCTCCAGCGCGCGCCAGTCGCCGCCGCACCAGGCTTCCCAGCGCAGCGCGGGCGACGGCCGGCCGAGCGCCTCGAGCGCCGATTCGGCGCGCAGCAGGAACAGCAGGCTCAGCGTGCCCGAGGGCGCCTGGCCCGAGAGACCGATCAGCAACTGGCCCTCGGCCGGCTCGGCCGGCAGCACGGTGAGCGGATGCCGCCGCGGCAGCGAGCGCAGCGGCTGAACACCGAAGGGCGCGAGATGGAAGAGGCGGCTCCGCGCCGGATCGGCCGCCGCGCCGGGCATGTCCGCGCCGAGCGGCCGCGCCGTGATGCGCTCCTGCGCGGCATAGTCGATGCGCAGGAACTCCAGCACCGGCGTGTAGGGCGGCAGCGGCAGCGGGAGCGGCTCCTTGCGGCGGCTGTTCTGCGTCAGCCGCTCGCCCAGCACGCGCGGATAGAGCGCATGACCGAAGGCCTCGGCAGGGCCATCGAGCTTCAGGCGGAAGAAGCCCTGCCGGCTGCGCAGCGAGTAGTCGGCGCTGGCGGCCTCAGGCTGCGGCGCATGCAGGCTCAGCCAGGCGGGCGAGGACAGGTCCAGCGCCTGGTCGGCCGGCGGCTGGCCGCCGCCCGCGGCGGGGAACAGCGCCAGCGGCGGCTGCCCGGCGTCCTGCCAGCGGCCATCGCGCAGCAATTCGGCGCGCACGCGGAAGACCTCGGGCGACCACGGATCGTCCGGATAGCCGGCGTACTGCTCGGCGAAGGCGATCGCCGGCAGTCCCGCGAAGCGCATCCGCGCGCGCAGACGCGTCAGCGGCTTGCGCATCAGCTCGACATGGCCGAATTGCAGGTAGGCGCTGGTATCGGGCAGGGGGCCGAAGGGCATGAAGGGCTTGCTGGGATCAAGCTGTCCGAGCTGGTTGTAGAGCTGCACCGAGCGCAGCCCCTGCACCTCGACCTGCACGCGCACCGCCGCCAGCGTCAGTTGCTGCAGCAGGCTCGCGGGGAACAGCCGGCTGCGGCCCTCGAGCACCAGCTGCAGCACCGGCTGCTCCGGCCAGCCGGGGCCGTGGACGCCGGGCCTGGCGACGCTGGTGGCAGGGAGGTCGGCGCCGAGTTGCAGCCTCAGCTGCAGGCCTCGCGGTCCGTCGGCGGGCCAGGCCACCAGCGCCGCGCCCAGCTCCAGCCAGCCGGTGTCGCTGCTCACGCGGGCGCGCCAGGCGTCGTGGAAGACGCGGTTGAAGATCAGCGAGCGCTCCAGCGGCTGGTCGCTGCAGAGCATCGCCAGCGGGTCGTCGACGTCCACCGGCGGGGCGCCCAGACCGCCGCGCTCGAGGACGCGGCGCGCATGCCGTCGCAGCAGCGCGAGCGCGTGTGCATCGAGGACCTCGGCGCTCGCGCACAGCCACACGGCCAGCAGACGGCCCAGGCGCTGTGGCAGCGCGGCGGGGTCGGCGCTGGCGAGGCAGCGCGCCCAGAGATAGGCGAGCCAGGGCTGGCGCGCCATCGGCGGGCAGAGGCGGCGCACGCGCATCAGCAGACGGTCCGCGCTTTCGCGGGGGCCCGGCTCCACCTGTGCCGAGGCCTCGTGGAACGCGGTCTCGAAACGCGCGACCTCGGCGAAACGCGCCTCGTCGCCGCCGGCCGGCAGCGCCGGTCCGGCGATCTCCAGGTTCAACTGGATGCGCCGGGTCCCCTCGCGCAGCAGCAGGAGCGGCGACGCGATCGCCAGACCGATCCGGGCCGGATGAGCGCCCGGCCCGCCACCCAGCGGCGACCAGACCGGGGCGCGCGGCTCGGCCGCGGCCTCCGGGGTGGGGGGATCGATGCTGGCGGCCACGATGGCGCTGGCGCAGCCGTACTCGCGCTGCGGCGAGATCAGCGGATCGCGCAGCTGGCGCAGCGTCAGCAGGCGCGCCACGCGCGACGGCTGCAGCGCGGGCGCCTGCTCCAGGACGAAGCTGCGGCCGCCGCGCGGCAGCGCGGCCACGAAGCGCTGCGACGGATCCAGCGGCACGGGCTCGGCGAGCAGCGGCGCGGCGTCCAGCACCAGCCACACGCGCTGCGCGCAGGCCGGCAGCCGCGGCAGCGCGAGCCGCTCGGCGTAGTAGTGATCGATCAGCCGCTCGTTGAAGGCGTTCAGCGGCTCGCGGCTGTGCTGCAGCAACTGGGTCCAGGCGAGCAGCAGTCCGGCGGCCGGATCGTGGCGGCCGCTGGCCAGCGCGGGCTCGACGCGGATCGCGGCGGCCTCGCGCAGGCGCTGCAGCACGCGGCACAGCGCGAGCCACAGCAACCGGGTGTCGGCGAGGGCCGCGGCCGCGCGTGCCGCATCGGCAGGAGCCGCAGGAGCGTCCGAGACCTCCCGGACGTCCGGCGCGGCAAGCGGGTCGGCTGGCCGGTCGACATGCCAGTCTGGATGCCAGTCGCGCGGATCGGCGATCAGCGGACGCAGGCGCGGGCCGAGCTGGGTGCGCAGCACCTCGCGCAGCCACGCCGCCAGCGGGTGGAACAGCGTGTCGTCCTGCGGCTGCGCGTCGGCGGCGTCCCGCAGCGCCGCGTACCAGCGGTCCAGCCGCTGCGCCAGGCCCAGACACGCGGTGCGCAGCGTGTCGTCGAGCCAGGGCCCGTCGCCGCGCAGCCGCTGCTGCCACTGCGCCACCGGCAGCGTCGCCAGTTCCGCCAGCAGCACGGCGCCGTCGCTGGCCAGGGCGTCGCCCCAGCGGCCGGCGGGCCGTCCCTGCGCGTCGACGAAGCGCAACTGGCGCGCCATCGCCAGCGTGCGCGCGAGCCGCGCGGCCACGTCCTGCTCATCGGGCCGCGCGTAGCCCGGCGTCAGCGCCGGCGGCAGCCGTTGGTCCTGTTGAGCGCCTGGATGCATCGCGTCCTCGCGGTCAGCCGGAGATCACCGGATGGGTGGCCTGATCCAGATACAGCGGATAGACCATGTTGTGCCGCGTGTTGGTCGTGCGCACGCGGTACTCGAGCTGCAGCAGCAGCGTGCCCAGATCGTCCGGGGAGACGCGGATGTCCAGCCGCTCCAGCGCGATGCGCGGCTCGAAGTACAGGACGGCCTTCTCCAGCATCACGCGCAGCTCGGTCAGCGTCTGGTCGGTGATCTCCTCGAAGACCATCTGATGCAGCAGCGTGCCGTAGGCATGCTGCATCACGCGCTCGCCGCGCCGCGTCCTGAACAGGATGCGCAGGCTCTCCTCGATGTCCTCGATGCCCGCCACCATGACCGCGCGGCGGTCGGCGTCGAATCGGGGCGGAAAGCTCCAGCCGCGGCCCAGGAAGTTCATGTCAGCCTCCGATGAGGACGGTGAACAGGCCCAGCGCGATCTTGCCGCCATGCGCCGTGGTGTCGCCCATGCGCGCCGCTGGCTTGCCGCCGATCATCACGGTGGCCGAGCCCTGCACGATGCTGTCGGGCGGACCGACGCAGACGGCGCTGTCCCCCACCACCGCCGCCGGCAGCTTGCCCACCAGCACGGTCGGCACGCAGGGGCCGATCACGGGTCCGCCGACATGCGGGATCGGCGGCAGGCCGGGCGTCTGCATCGGGCAGGTGTGCAGGTCGCTGATGCGGGCGGCGGGCGGCATGGCGGCGCTCCTCAATTGATCATGACCATGCCGCCCTTGACGGTGGTCTGCCCGGCCGCGGACAGCTCCGCCGTCGCCGAGCCCTTGCCGGTGAAGCCGATCCTGGCCTCGGCCTTGATGTTGGCGCCGCTGGCGTCGATGTCGGCCTCGCAGCTCAGCGTCATGCCGGTCTTGGCCTTGAGCGTCATGGCCGTGCCGGCCGTCAGCGTGATAGCCTTGGGGCTGTCCAGCGCGATGCCGTCCGGCGCCAGCTCGACGCTGTTGCCGTTCTGGTCCTCGAGCCGGATGCGCTTGTTCTTGTCGTCCAGCACCACGGTGTTCTTCGCCGGCGTGACGATGGTGATCACCTTGTCCTGCTCGTTGAACTCGATGCGGTGCAGGCAGCGGGTGACGATGGCCTTGATGTCGTTCTTCGCATCCGGCGTGTAGGGCATCGCGCGGCTGCTGCTGTAGAGCGACCCCAGCACCACCGGGTAGGACGGGTCGTCGTTGAGGAAACCCACCAGCACCTCGTCGCCGATCTCGGGCACGAAGAAGTGGCCGAAGCCCGACGACGCGTGCCCCTGCGCCAGGCGCGCCCAGATGCCGGGCGTCTGGACCTGCAGCGCGGGCAGCCTGACCTGGATGCGCAGCTCGCCGAGCGGATCCTCGTCCAGCTTCATCACCACGCCGGCATGCAGGCCGCCGATGCCGGGCAGCAGGCCGCCGTTCAGCGGTGCGACGAGGTCGCGGCGCTCGACGTGCCAGTCGGCCGGGCGTCCGAACTCGGCGTGGGTGAGCCAGTTGCCGTCTGCCAGCTCGTGGCGCACGGCGCTGAGGTAGACGCGGCCACCGAAGCGCGGCCCGACGCCCGAGAGCTGCATCACCGCGCCCGGCACCGCCCGCGCGCTGCCCTGGAAGGCCAGCCGCCCGCGCCGGCGCGCCAGCGTGGCACGCATCTGCGCCGCGGCGGCCCAGGCGTCGAGCGCGTCCTTGGCCAGCGGCGCGCAGCTCTGCAGCGACAGCGGATCGACCGCGCCGACCGCGGCCAGGTCCGAGCCGGGGAGGTCGCCGGGCTCGGGCGGATCGACCGGGGTCTTGGACTCGCCCTGCATCAGGTCCTGCTGCGAGGGGTCCCAGCTGGCCGCCTGCACCGAGGCCCACTGCGTGCGGGCGTCGATGTCGACGTTGAACTCCATCAGGTCCCGTCCCCAGGTCACGCCGAGCACCGGCTCGCCATCGAAGGCGGGCGGCTCGACGACCAGGCCGCCGCCCGCCATGTGCAGCACCAGGCCCATCGCATCGGCGCGCGCGACCACGAAGTCCCAGTCGCTGCAGTAGTGCTGGGCCAGCTCGGGATGCCGGACCGAGGTCGAGGTGACCTGGTGCGACAGGCCATGGCGGCCGAGCAGCGACTCGATGATCGCGCTGTCGGTCTGGTCGACGTAGTGGGCGCTGCGACGGCCCAGCGTGGCGCGGTAGGCGGTGTGGCGGCAGTCGATCTCGACGCGGCTGAAGTTGTTGCCGCCCACCTTGAAACTCAGGCGCACGACCTCGCCGCGGAAGATCTCGACCTCGTCGTCGCCATAGCCGGCCCGGATGGTGATCGGGGTGCCCGGACGGAACAGCGGACCGCCGCCGATCGGCACCTCGCGGGCGGGCATGTCGCCGTCGGCGATCACGATCAGCGCCGAGGAGATCAGGTTGAGTTCATGGCGCACGGTCACCGACACCAGCGGCAGGCCGGGCTTGGCCGTGCCATTGCACGAGACCGTCACGCGCAGCGGGCCGGCGTCGGACTGGGCGGGACTGGGCAGGTCGGCGGGCATCGTCGGTCTCCTCAGGCCAGCGGCGGGAAGTGCAGCCGCTGGCCCGGCTGCAGGCGGCGGAAGCCGGACAGGCCGTTGAAGGCCGCGACCTCGGGGTAGTAGCGCGCGTCGCCATAGATGCGCAGGCACAGCAGCGGCAGCGTGTCGCCGTCGACGACCAGCACGCTGTGACTCAGGTCCGGCGACGAGGGGTTGGCCTCGAGGGCCGCGTCCTGCGGCGTCGCGAAGCCGGTCAGCGCCAGTTCGACCCGTGCGCGCAGCGGCGCGCCGCTGGACTTGAAGAGCGTGTAAGTGGTGTCGAAGCTGGTGAGCCGGCAATCGAAACTGAGCTTGCCCCAGGCCACGCGCAGGTGATTGGGCTCATGGTCGGCGCTGCTGTAGTCGTAGATGACCCGGCACATCGCGTCGATCTGCGCGGCGACGTCGTTGACCTGGCCAGGCCGCGACGGGATCACGCCGGTGCCGTCGAAGACGACGCTGAACGAGATCTGGTCCGGATTCATCGCCGAGAAGCGCGCCGGGTTGCTGGTCTGCCCCAGCGTCTTGCGGGTGTTGTAGCAAATGCTGCGCGAATGCGAGAACTCGGCCGGGTTGATCATCAGCCCGTAGGACTCGCCGGCGGGTTGGGGCGGGTCCTCGGTCACGTTCAGCGCGGTCAGGGTCAGGGCTTGCTTGGCCATGGTTCAGCGCTCGTCGAGCAGACGCAGCTGTTCGCGCAGCCACACCTGGCAGGCGGCGAGGATCTCCTCCTTCAGCGCCTCCTTGTCCTCGCAGGGATCGCCGGCCCCGCCGCCGCAGCCGCTGCTGGTCTTGCCGGCCGGCGGCGCATCGTCCGGGCCGTCGTCATCGTCCCCGTCGTCGCGCACCTGCGCGCGCAGCACCAGTTGGCGGACTTCGAGCGTCATGGCAGCACCAGGCATTCGCGGTAGGCCAGTTCGATCTCCTCGATCGCGGCCTCGTTGCGGGTCGATTCGAACGGGTCCATCGTCCAGCGCACCGGGTAGGCGCCCTGGCACACCCAGACCAGCCGCGGCGAGCGCTTCTCGTCCAGCAGCTGGACCTTGACGTCGGCCGGCTGCAGCGGGATTTCCAGGCCGCCCCACAGGCTCAGCCTCACCCACTCGACGAAGGCCGAGCCGCGCTGCACCAGGCCGCGCTTGAGCGTCAGCCGCCGCGCCTTCGCGCGCGAGGGCAGCTGATGCACGAAGGCGTTCTCGCCGCCCTCGGCCAGCTCCTCGGTCTCCAGCGCCAGCTCCAGGCCCGAGACCTCCTGGAAGGAGCAGATCAACGGCCCCGGGAACGGGCGGCCGTTGAAGAACTCGACCTGGAAGGCGAAGGCCGGCGGCGGATCGTCGCGCGGCGGCTTGTTCTCGCCGCTGACGATCTGCAGGAAGTCGATCGGGCCCGGCATGGCGGCTCCGTCAGGCGTTGGCGATGGTCAGGCCTTCGTGGACGATCTCGATCGTCTCGACGGCGACCTCGTTGCCCTCGGCCTTCAGGTCGGTGCCGGTGATCTTGGTCGGCCACGCATTGGTCAGCGTCCACACCATGGTGGGTTTGCCTTCCTCGTCGAGCAGGCTGATCGTCACCGGCAGCCGCTTGATCGTGTTCATCTTGATCTGGTTGAACCAGTCCCAGAACTTGTTGTCCGACTTGAACACGCCCTTCTTCATCGTGACGTTGCCGTACTTCTTGAGGCCCGGCATCTTGATGGGCGCGAACACCGGGCTGTCGCCATGCCGGTACTCGATGGGCTGGGCCTCGACGTCCAGCCCCGAGACCTCCTCGAAGGACAGCACGGCGGAGTCCCACTTCACCTGGAAGTAGAACTTGGGCAGGGGCCAGACATTGGTGGATTGCTTGGAACCGTCATCAGCCATTTCGGTTGCTCCGTGAGGGTCGATGGATGCGGGAATTCAGGTCCGTGCGCGGGGCTCAGGACTTGGGCATCTGCTGCTGGAAGGTGAGCTCGATGAACTCGGCTGGCCGCACCATGGCCACGAGCACGGTCACGCGCAAGATCCCTTCGAGGACGTCGTCGGGGGTCATGGTCTCGCCCAGGCCGACGTGGACGCTGAACGCGTCCTCCGGCACCGCGCCCATGAGACCGCCGCGCTTCCAGATGCCGGTGAGGAAGTTGCCGATCATGCTTTTGATCGTCACCCAGGTGTTGGCCGTGTTGGGCTCGAATACCAGCGCCTTGGCGGCGAGCTTGCAGGACTCCTCGAGCATGATCATCGTGCGGCGCACGTTGACGTAGCGCCAGTCCAGGCTGTTGCCGTCCAGGGTGCGCGCGCCCCACACCAGCACGCCCTCGCCGATGAAGCTGCGGATGGCGTTGATGGACTTGCCCTGCGCGGTGACGTTGAGATCCTCCTGCTGCTCCGCGGAGATGCTGACCGTGGGCGAGATGACGCCGGCCAGGCTGACGTTGGCGGGCGCCTTCCAGACGCCGCGGCTGTTGTCCACCATCGTGTAGACGCCGGCCATGGCGGGCCCGGGCGGCATGACGTTGAGGTGGCGGCGGGCCTGGGCCAGCACGGTGTTGAAGACGCCGCTGGCAGTGCTCAGCGTCTTGTTGAGCAGCGCCTTGCGCGCCAGCACGCCGGCCTTGATCTGGTCGGGCGTGGGGTCCTTGGCCTTGGGATCGGCCTTCTTCTGGTCGTCGAAGGCGGCCTTGACCTGGGCCTCGAAGTCGGCGTCGATGCCGGCGATGGCCTCGGCCATGGCCTTGTCGCGGGCCGGGGCGTCGGGCGGCAGCGGGTCCGCCAGGCGCAGTTCGGCGCGCATCAGCTGCTTGAGCTGGGCGACGCTGTCCTTGTGGATGTTCTCGAAGCTGAGGTCCTTCTCGCCCACGATCGAGGTGTTGAGCCAAGGGTAGTAGGCGACGGCGAAGTCCAGGTAGTTGATGCCCAGCTTGTCGCGGAAGGTGTCGACCGGCGCCGCGTTGTCGTTGAGCGGCTTGTCGCCGCCGTAGATGTCCAGGATCGCGATGCGGCTGCGCATCCTGCCGCCGCAATGCGCCAGCATGGCCTGCTGCACGTCCTTGCAGTCGTCGATCGTCTTCAGCCGCACGGCCTCGGGCACCAGCACCATGGTGGGCTCCTGCTCCTTGAGCAGCTCGTCGATGCCCTTGACCATCAGCTCCTTGTCCAGCTCGTCCTTGTAGCTGCCCACCGAGACGATGTAGCAGGGCCCGCCGCCGTTCTGATAGAAGTGACGCAGCGCCTGGTAGAGCGCGTACTGGCCGCCTTCGGCGCCATCGGCCTGGCGCATGACGAAGCCGGTGGCGTCCTGGTCGGGCGCGGGCGCGGCCTGGAACTCCGCCGGGTTGTCCTTGTCCGCGGCGACGATCTTGAACACCGGCTGGGGCGGTCCGCCGAAGAACTGGTGGTACTCGGCCATCGAGCTGATGCGCCAGGGCTTCATCGCCAGCGGCACGTTGCGGTTGTCGGCGTATTCGGTGTGGCCGATGAACGCCGGCACGGCGGTGGCGACTTCCACCACCGAGTTGGGGAAGGCGTTCTTCTCGACGATGTAGACACCAGGCGTTTTCATCACGGCCATGGCTGGCTCCTTCGGCTTTCAGCGGTTGAGGAAGATTTCGTGGACCGGCCGGCGGCGGCCGTTGCGGTGCTCGCAGATGAGGCCGGCGGGCGCGGCCAGCGGAACGGGGGTCAGCAGCCGGCGCGAGGCGCCGCCGGCTTCGCGCAGCTCCAGGCGCAGCGCGCCGCGCTCGCGCAGCGGCAGCCGGCGCGTGGAGCGGAACACGGCGGCGACGCGGCCGTCGTCCAGCGTCTCGGGCTCGTCGCGGCGGAACACGGCGCGGCCATCGCGCTCGACCAGCTCGATCGGGTGGCTGGGCCAGTCGCCCAGCAGCAGGTATTTCCAGGTGCTGAGCCGGCTGCGCAGGCGCAGCGTGGTGCGCAGCGGCAGCGCGGCGGCCCAGGCGTCCAGGCCGGGCAGATCGCCGATGCCGGCCGCCACGCGCCCCGGCGTGCGGCGGTCGGTGTACATCGCGTGCGCCGGATCGGCGGCCAGCAGCCGCCAGGCCAGCAGGTCCTGGCCGAGCGTGGCGGCGGCGCGCAGCTCCTGATGCAGCGCGGGCAGCTGCGGCTCGGCCGCCGCGAGCAACAGCGCGCCGTCGCGCTGGCGGGCGATCAGACCGTGCCGCCCCAGCCACGCGGCGCAGGCGGGCTCGGGCTCGAAACGCAGCCCGCGCGCCAGGCCGCCATCGAAGTACTCGTGCTCCACGCGCAGGCGCAGCAGCTCGACGAAGCGCAGCGGCGCGGTCATGGCGCTCATGACAGCGACCCCCGCACGTCGGTCTGGCCGATGAGGATGTCGCGCCCGCGCGCCCACTGGCCATCGACGCTGACCAGCCGCACCCGGTACATCACCGAGGGCAGGTAGCGGCCGCTGTGGATGGACCAGAGGCTGTGCATTTCGGCGCTGCTGAGGTTCTCGATGTTCAGCGTCAGGCGCTCCAGCGCGCTGTCCATGCCGGGGCAGTTCTGGTGGTCGAGCACCGGCCGCGCCTGGAAGAAGGCGATGGTGGCGGACAGGCACTTGAGCGCCTCGGCGTAATTGGTGCCGCTGAAGTTGGCGGCGCACATCACCAGCAGGTTCAGATAGACCGGCTCCGGCGTCAGCGTGCGCGGCTGCAAGCCGCCAGGCGGCAGCGCGCGATGGGCGATGACGTCGCGCTCGATGCCGGCCAGGAACAGCACCAGCTTGTTCTGCGCCAGCGGCACCGGGCCGCCGTTCTGCTCGAGCAGATTGCTCAGCACGACCAGGTCTTCATCGCCGCCGAAGCGGTGACGGAAGTGCTGGTTCAGCTGGTGGGCGACCTGCTTGAGCGCGGCGTCGATCATGCGTGAGCCTTGTGATGGCGGGAGACCGGGAGGTCCGTGGATGTGCTGCAAGCCTAGGGCGGGGGGCGCCGCGGGCCCATCGGCAAACGGCTGATTCGGCACGTCGCAAGTGCTGAGCCGGACCCTCCGGTTGTCGCGGGTGCCGCCGCAGGGGGCATGCCGCTGCGGGTAGCATGTCCGGATGAATCCGACCACGACCCCGCCTGCAAGCCCTGACCCTGTCGCCGCGCTGCTGCGGCATGCCGCCTCGACCTGGATCGCGCCGCGCTTCCGCAACCTGGCGGACGACGAGGTGATGCAGAAGGCGCCCGGCGAGTGGGTCACGACGGTGGACCGCGAGGTCGAAGCCTTCCTGACGCCCGAGCTGCGCGCGATCGCGCCGGGCTCGCGGGTGGTCGGCGAGGAGCAATGCGCCGAGACGCCGGAGCTGCTGGACCAGCTCGACGAGGGCGTGGTGTGGCTGGTCGATCCGCTGGATGGCACCTTCAACTTCATCTCGGGGCGGGAGCCGCTGTCGTCGATGGTGGCGCTGCTCGAGGACGGCGTGACCGTCGGCGCATGGATGCTGGATCCGATCTCGGGCGTGCTGCATCACGCGCGGCGCGGCCATGGCGCGTGGCGCGAGGGCGAGCGCATCCGCGCGGCGCAGGGGCCGGGGCTGAAGCGGGCGGTCGTCAAGACGCGATTCCTGCCGCAGGAGCATCAGGAGCGCGTGGCGAGCTGGCAGGGCGTCGAGTTGCTGCCCGGGCTCAATTGCGCGGGCGCGGAGTATCCGGCGCTGGCGGAGGGCGGCTTCGACGCGACGCTGTACTGGCGCAAGCTGGCCTGGGACCACGCGCCGGGGACGCTGTTCATCACCGAGGCGGGCGGCCACGCGGCGCGGCTGGACGGCACGCCGTACCGGGCCGGCGACCGGCAACCCGGACTGCTGGTCGCGCGCAGCCGCGAGGTCTGGGACGAGGCCGCCGCGGCCTGGCGCTGAAAGGGAACAGGGATCATGAGTGCGAACGATGCGAACGATGCGGACATGGACCGGCTGCTTCACGGCTCCTGCCACTGCGGCGCGGTGCGGCTGACGCTGCCGGCGATGCCCGACAAGGCCACGAGCTGCAACTGCTCGCTGTGCCACCGGCTCGGCGGCGTCTGGGGCTATTACGGCTGGGGCGAGGTCGGCATCGAGGATGCCGGCGGCGCGTTGACCGACTACGTCTGGGGCGACCGGTCGCTGCGCACGATGCGCTGCCGGCACTGCGGCTGCGTGACGCACTGGGAGCCGATCGAACCGAAGGCCGGTGAGCGGCACGGCGTCAACCTGAAGATGTTCCCGCGCGAGCTGCTTGAGCGCGTGCGCGTGCGGCGCTTCGACGGCGCGGACAACTGGACCTTCATCGACGAGTGAACGGGGGCGGAGGGCGCGGGCGGTCCGTCGAGCGGGGCGGCAATGCGAGGCGGCAATGCGAGGCGGCAATGCGAGGCGGCAATGCGAGGCGGCAATGCGAGGCGGCAATGCGAGGCGGTAAGGCGAGGCGGTAAGGCGGGGCGGTAAGGCGGGGCGGTAAGGCGGGGCGGAACGCTTCTTGCCGCTGTGGCCGTCGATGACGGCCTCTCTCGATATCGCTCGCAGGCTCGATCGCCTGCCGTGGTCGCGCTGGCACTGGCGCGTGGTGCTCGCACTGGGCGTGGCCTGGGTGCTCGACGGCCTGGAGGTCACGCTGGTGGGCTCGGTCGGCGCGGTGCTGGAGCGGCACGACACGCTCGGGCTCAGCGCCGTGCAGGTGGGCTGGTCGGGCTCGCTGTATCTGGCCGGGGCCATCGTCGGCGCGCTGGTGTTCGGACGGATGTCCGACCGGCTGGGCCGCAAGCGGCTGTTCCTGGCGACGCTCGCCGTGTATGCGCTGGCGACATTGGCCACGGCGTTCTCGACGGACTTCGCCTTCTTCGCGCTGTGCCGCTTCGTGACCGGGCTGGGCATCGGCGGCGAGTACGCGGCGATCAACTCCGCCATCGATGAACTGGTGCCCGCGCGGGTGCGCGGCCGCGTGAATCTCGCGATCAACGGCAGCTTCTGGATCGGCGCCGCGCTGGGAGCGGCGTCCAGCCTGGTGCTGCTGCATCCGGACGTGCTCGGGCCGGTGCGCGGCTGGCGCGTGGGATTCGCGATGGGGGCGATCCTGGCGGTGGCGATGGTGCTGGTGCGGCGTCACGTGCCGGAGAGCCCGCGATGGCTGCTGCGGCACGGCCGGGCCGAGGAGGCGCAGCGGATCGTCGCGGACATCGAGGCGGAGGTCGCCGCGCAGCACGGACCGTTGCCGCCGGTCGAGGCCTCGAGCGCGCGCGAGCATCGCCGCGCCGTGCCGACGATGCGTGAGGTGCTGCACGTGCTGCTGCGCCGCTACCGCGTGCGCAGCGGCGTGGCGCTGTCGCTGATGCTGGCGCAGGCCTTCTTCTACAACGCGATCTTCTTCAGCTATGCGCTGGTGCTGACGCGCTTCTATGGCGTGCCGGACCATCGCGTGGCGCTGTACATCTTCCCGTTCGCGCTGGGGAACGTGCTGGGGCCGCTGCTGCTGGGGCCGCTGTTCGACCGCGTCGGCCGGCGCCGCATGATCGCGCTCACCTATGGGTTGGCGGGGGTCGGCCTCGCGGCGACGGGCGCGGCCTTCGTCGCGGACGTGCTCGACGCGCGCTCACAGGCGCTGTGCTGGTCGGCGGTGTTCTTTTTCGCGTCGGCGGCGGCGAGCTCCGCCTATCTGACGGTCAGCGAAGTGTTTCCGCTGGAGATGCGGGCGATGGCGATCGCGATCTTCTACGCGGTGGGGACGGGGGCGGGCGGTTTCGCGGCGCCGCTGCTGTTTGGCTGGCTCGTGGAGAGCGCCCAGCGCGGCAACGTCGCGATCGGCTACGGCATCGGCGCGGCGTTGGTGATCGTGGCGGGACTGCTCGCGCTGCGGTTCGGCGTCGATGCGGAATGCAAGCCGCTGGAAGAGATCGCCCCGTCGATGGATCAGCGCTGACTGCTCTGAACCCCCTCGCCCCCGGAAGGAAGGGGGAGAGCAACCGCAGCGCTGGCGCAAGAGCCTTTGCGCAAGAACTCCCTCGCCCCCCGCGAGGGGGGAGAGGGCAGGGGAGAGGGGGTGCTTCGAAGGGCAGCAGCGCTGTGGCACGAGCCCCCTCTCCCCCGCCCTCTCCCCCTGTTGGGGGCGAGGGAGTTGATGCGGCGCTCGTCGTGGTGTCAGGCCTTGCCCAGCCAGCGCCGCACGCGGCGCTTCCAGTCCAGCCACTGGCGGTGGCGCGAGCGCTCGATCCGCTTGACGTCGATCAGCGTGAAGTCGCCGCAGGCGGACATCGTGTGCAGCCCGCTGGCAAACCCGTCGTGGGCCAGGTCGCCGGTGAAGGTCTCGGGCAGTGCCCGGACCTCGACCGTGTCCGGCGTCAGACGGTCGAAGCGCACCCAGCGCGCCGCGCCGCCGTAGCTGGTGCGGCTGTCCTGCACCGGCAGCGTCACATGGCCTTGCGCGTCGATGAAGGGCGTTCCTGCGGGACGCGCGCCGTCATTCGCCGAGCGGACCGGATTGGCCGCATGCGGCGTCCACGGTCCTTGCAGCGAATCCGCGAACGCCACATGCAACTCGCGCTGGTCTTGCTTGTCCGGACCGATGAGCGCGTAGAACATCCACCAGCGGCCGTCGTGCTTCAACAGCGAGGCGTCGACCGCGCGCACCGGCAGCAGCGCGCGGACGCGCTCCCATCGCGTCGAGCGCGCGTGGCCGTCCACCGCGCGATAAAGCGCGACTTCCTCCGCCTGGCTCGATTCGGGCACCATCCAGACCTGCCCCTCGTCCTCGAAGACGAAAGGGTAGGAGAGATGAAAGGGTTGCCGCAGCACCGGCTCCGGCGCGCCCCAGCGGCCATCCCGCAGATCCAGCGTCAGGCGCTGCAGGTCGGCGCGCTTGGTCCGGTAGTCGAAGTGCTCGACGAAGACATGCAGCTGATCGCCCTCACGCATCGCGAAAGGATCGGCGTAGTAGCACCAGTCGCCAGCGGGCGGCATCCAGACGATGCGCTCGCGCAGTTCGCGCAGGCGCTGCGGGGTGAGGCGGTCCAGGCGCTCAGGGACGATGCCGACGGTCCAGAAGTCCGATTTCGGCCGCTTAACCACGCGCGTCTTCCACGCTCAGTCCGGCCAGATCGTGCATCTCGACGCCCTGGCGCGCGAGCACGTCGTGGTACAGCCCCAGCGTGGCCCGCACCGCGCCGGCGCGGTCATAGCGGTCCATGTCGTATTCCACCGGGCGGCGGTTGTCGCGCACGCGCGCCTCCAGCGCCATGGCGATCGCCCGGCCCATCGCGGCCGCGTCGTCGACCGGCACGATGGCCGAGCGGGCGGGATCCAGCATCTCGCGCGCGCCCAGCGTGGCCGTCGCCACGATCGGCAGACGCGCGCGCATCGCTTCCAGGATGGCCAGCGGGAACTGCTCCTCGCGCGACGAGGACACGTACAGGTCCATCTCGCCGAGCAGCTCGTCCACGTTCCAGCGGAATCCCAGCAGGTGAATGCGGGGATCGTCCTTGCGCAGCGCTTCGAGTTCGGCGCGCTGCGGGCCCTCGCCGATCAGCACCAGATGCGCCTGGGCCGGCGCGTGGCGCTGGAAGGCCTCGATCAGCGTGTGCATGCCCTTGGCCGCGTGCAGCCGGCCGACACAGCCGATGACCAGCGCCGACGCGGGAATGCCCAGTTCCGCGCGCAGCGTGCGCGCGGTGGCCTTGGCGGCGCAGCAGGCGGAACTGCGCTCCGGGGCCCAGTTGTAGATGACGCGATGCATGCCGTCGAAATCCTTCAGGTGACCGACCTGGGCCGAATTGACGCACACCAGCGCGTCCATCCGCGCATGGTGGTGCGCCTTGTAGCCGACATGCAGCGTGCCCACGCGCGCGCGGCCGGTCGCCGCGGCCGCCGCCTTGCAGGCCGGGCCCAGGTGGCCGTGGACGATCTCGGCGCCGAGCTTGGCGGTGAGGCGCCTGACCCGCAGGCCGCGCAGCAGCGGCAGCCGCAGGCCGTGATAGCGCACGCGGTCGTCGAGCGCGTGCTCGATCGCCGAGCCCGCCGGGCCGATCACGTGGACCGTGTGACCCAGCGCGGCCTGGGCGTTGGCCAGGTCGATGCAATGGTGCTCGCCGCCGGCGATGCGGGAGGAGAACACCACATGAGCTATTGAAAGTGCGCGCATGACGTCAAAACGGCAAAAAGAGAAGGCCAAAGGCTAAAAAACGTCCGGAGTCTATTTCTTAACATTCAGCAATGTTGGGCGGATTTTCCCCGTAGTCGAGGGGGCAGCTACCGAGAAATGCCATCTCGCGTGCGCAATTGCCTGGCTCGCGTTCACACGAGGCGAACAAGGGGCGAGGCGTCAGTCGCGCGAAGGCGGACCGCGGGTGTCGGTGGTAACCCTGAGCGCCGGCGGGCGCGTGGACGGCTGGCGCGACGAAGCGCAGATTCACGAGGATGAAACGCAGCCGTGACCATCTGCATGCAAGGGCGTTGAAGTTAAGCTAGCGCGCCTTTTTGCGCCCTGCGCACGAAGAACATCTCTTTACGTCACCGCCACGTTCCCCGGAGCCCGCTTCATGTTGCGTTTGTCGCTGCTTGCCCTTGTCGTCGTCTCGCTGCTGGCCGGCTGCGGGAAACCGTCTCCCGACAAGCAGGCATCGCCCGCCGCGCAGGCGGCCAGCGCGCCCAGCCTGCTGGTGGCCGCCGAAGACGTGCAGACGCTGGGGGTGAGCGAATACGCCAGCGGCCCGGTCATCACCGGCTCCATCCAGCCGGAACGCCGCGCCGACCTGCGCGCCGAACTGCAGGCCATCGTGCTGCAGGTCTACAAGGAGAACGGCGAGCGCGTGAAGCGCGGCGACCTGCTCGTGCGGCTGGACGACACCGCCATCCGCGACACCGTGCAGTCCGCCGACGAATCCGCGCGGGCTGCCGCGCAGAGCTTCGAGCAGGCCGAGCGCCAGTACCAGCGCCTGAAGACGCTGCAGGCGCAGGGCATGAGCTCCATCCAGGCGATGGAGGACGCCGAGATCCGCCGCAACAACGCGCAGAGCGATCTGGTCGCCGCGCGGGCCCGTGTGGCCACGGCGCGCCAGCAACAGCAGCGCACCGAGGTGCGCGCGCCGTTCGACGGCGTCGTCAGCGACCGCAAGGTGTCGCCGGGCGATTCGGCGCAGCTCGGCAAGGAATTGATCAAGGTGATGGACCCGGCTTCGATGCGCTTCGAGGGGCTGGTCTCCGCCGACCGCATGTCCGAGATCAAGCTCGGTCAGACGGTCTACTTCCGCGTCAACGGCTATCCGCAGGTGGATTTCGAGGGCAAGGTGCGCCGCATCGCCCAGGCCGCCAACGCGAGCACGCGCCAGGTCGAGGTGCTGGTGGACTTCGCCGGCGCGCAGCAGCCCGGCGTGGCCGGCCTGTATGCCGAGGGCCGCGTGCAGACGAGCAGTGTCTCGGCGCTGATGGTGGCCGACGGCGCGCTGGTGCGCGAGGGCGACAAGGCCTATGTCTGGCGCATCGACGGCGGCAAGGTGGCGAAGTCCCCGGTCAACCTGGGCGCGCGCGACGACCGTCAAGGCCTGTATGTGGTCACTGGCGGCGTGAAGCAGGGCGACCGCATCCTGCGCAATCCGACCAGCACGCTGATCAACGGCCAGCGGGTCGAGCTGAGCAAGGCGGCCGTGGCCGCCGGCGGGGCCGGCACGACAGTGGCCAGCGGCGCGCCGTCGGGCGGCAAGACCGCCGTGCCGGTGGCCGCGCCCGTGCCGGCGCCGCTGGCCTCGGCCGCCTCGGCCCAGTGATGCGCGAAGGAGCCTGAGCCATGTTCCTGTCCAATTTCTCGGTCAAGAAGCCGATCGCGATGATCGTGATCATCATCGGCTTGATGGCCCTGGGCCTGCTGGCCTTGTCCAAGCTGCGTGTCAACGAACGGCCCGACGTGGACCTGCCGCTGCTGGTGGTCAGCATCAGCTATCCCGGCGCGTCGCCGGAGACTTCCGAGCGCGAGATCGTCAACCGCATCGAGAAGTCGCTGCAGAGCATCTCCGGCGTGAACGAGGTGCGCTCGACGTCGAGCGAGGGCTCGGCGCAGCTGCTGCTGTTCTTCAACTTCGACAAGAACATGATCGAGGCGGCCGACGAGGTCCGCAACGCGATCGCCGCGGTGCGGCACAAGCTGCCCACCGAGATGCGCGAGCCGGTGCTGCAGCGCGTGGACCCGTCGGCGCAGCCGATCATGCAGCTGGCGCTGTCGTCCAGCAGCCAGTCGCATGCCGAGATCTCGCGCATGGCGGAGGACCAGTTCGCCGACCGCTTCCGCGCCATTCCCGGCGCGGCGACGGTGACGGTCAACGGCTCGCTCAAGCGCGAGCTGTCGGTGCTGCTGAACGCGCAGAAGCTGCGTGAATTCAATGTCTCGGTCACCGAGGTCGTCAACGCGCTGCGGATGCAGAACACGACGGCGCCGGTGGGCAAGGTGCGCGGCCAGCTCGAGGACCAGAGCATCCGGCTGCTGGGCCGCATCGAGTCGCCGGCCGATTTCAACCAGATCGTGGTCAAGCGCGCGGGCAACGAGCTGATCCGGCTGGGGCAGGTGGCGACGGTGCAGGACGGCTTCGCGGAGCAGACCGGCCTGTCGGTGCGCAACGGCCATCCGAACGTCGGGATCATGGTCACGCGCTCGCGCGACGCGTCGACGGTGAGCGTGGCCAAGGAAGTGCGCCATCTGGTCGACGAGATCAACGCGACGCTGCCCAAGGGCACCAAGCTCGAAGTGGTGCAGGACGGCGGGCGTGATGCGCAGGACAGCCTCAACAACGTGATCCACGCGCTGGTGTTCGGGGCGGGGCTGACCATCTTCGTGGTCTACGTGTTCCTGAACTCGTGGCGCTCGACCATGATCACGGCGCTGTCGCTGCCGACCTCGGTGATCGCGGCCTTCATCGCGGTGTGGCTGTGCGGCTTCACGCTGAACTTCATGAGCCTGCTGGGGCTGTCGCTGGCGATCGGGGTGCTGATTGACGACGCGATCGTGGTGCGCGAGAACATCGTGCGCCACATGGAGCGCGGTGCCGATCGACGCACCGCGGCGCTCAAGGGCACGGCCGAGATCGGCCTGGCCGTGGCGGCGACCACCTTCTCCATCGTGGCCGTGTTCATCCCGGTGGCCTTCATGCCGGGCGTGTCGGGCGAATGGTTCCGGCCCTTCGGCCTGACGGTGGTGGCCTCGGTGCTGGTGTCGCTGTTCATCTCGTTCACGCTGGACCCGATGCTGTCGGCCTTCTGGGGCGACCCGCCGGGACATCACGCGGCGCCGAAGACGAATTTCGTCTCGAGGCGGCTGCATGCGTTCAACGAGTGGTTCGACCATCAGGCCGATCGCTACGGCCACGTGATCGCCTGGGCGCTGCATCACCGCAAGTGGATGGCCGCGTTCGCGATCCTGAGCTTCGTCGGCGCGATCGCGCTGCAGTCGACCTTCGGCGGCACGAGCTTCCTGCCGGCGTCGGACTCGGGGACCATCGCCATCGAGGTGCGCACGCCGGCCTCGGCCAGCCTGGAGTACGCGCGGCTGAAGATGGGCGCGGCGTCGGCGCTGGCGCGCGAGATCCCCGAGGTGGTGGCCACCAATGAGAGCGTCAACGCCAGCGGCGGCCGCGTCTACGTGGACCTGGGCAAGAGCACGCAGCGCAAGCGCAGCGCGGGCGAGATCGCGGCGGACCTGCGCGCGCGGGTGGCGCGGCTGGTCGGGGCGGAGTACGTGGTGCTCGACGACCTGAACAACGGCGCGCAGAAGCCGGTGCAGATCCGCTTCTCGGGTGCGGACTCGCGCAAGCTGATGGAGATCACGACCGACTACATGGAGAAGCTGCGCCGCGTGCCGGGCGCGGTGGACGTGGGGCTGTCGGAGCAGGATCCGCAGAATGAGCTGCAGATCGAGCTGAACCGCGGCCTGGCGAATACGCTGGGCATCTCGGTGGGCGATGCGGCGAGCGCGCTGCGGGTGGCCTTCGCCGGCGTGGAGGTCGGTGACTGGATCGACCCGAGCGGCGAGACGCGCGATGTGGCGGTGCGGCTCGCGCCGGAGGATCGCGTCGACGCGAGCAACATCGAGCGCCTGCCGATCGCGGTCAGCGGCGCCGGGATGATGGTGCCGCTGGAGCAGATCGCGACGGTGACGATGGGCAAGGGGCCGGCGAAGATCCAGCACGCGGACGGCAAGCGGATGATCGCGGTGTCGGCCAATGCGCATGGGCGCTCGCCGGGCGAGGTCACGGGCGATGCGCTGAAGCTGGCCAAGTCGATCAACTTCCCGCCGGGCTACGGGATTGAACTGGCGGGTGCGGCCAAGGATCAGCAGGAAGTGTTCAGCGCGATGTTCGTGGCGCTGATCTCGGGCATCGGCCTGATGTATCTGATCCTGGTGATGCAGTTCGGCAGCTTCACGGCGCCGCTGGGGGTGATGCTGTCGTTGCCGCTGTCGCTGATCGGGGTGGTGGTGGCGCTGCTGCTGACCAAGGGGACGCTGAACCTGATGAGCTTCATCGGGATCATCATGCTGGCAGGTCTGGTGGCGAAGAACGCGATCCTGCTGCTGGACGCGGCGCGCCAGGAGGAGGCGGCCGGCGTGCCGCGCGAGGAGGCGCTGATGCATGCGGGGCGCAAGCGCTTCCGGCCGATCCTGATGACGACCTTCGCGCTGATCGCGGGCATGCTGCCGGTGGCGGTGGGGGTGGGCGAGGGCGGTGAGTTCTACCGGCCGATGGCGGTGGCCATCATTGGCGGGACGATCACGTCGACCTTCCTGACGCTGCTGATGGTGCCGAGCTTCTACGACAGCATCGAGATCAAGCGCGACAGCTTCATGGATAAGTTCCATCGGCGCGAGGCGCGCTGGTCGACGGCGGGCGCGGTGGTGATGGGGCTGGTGGAGGTGGTGCTGTTCCTGACGCTGATCCGCTTCGTCTTCCGCTCGGTCATGAGCGGCTGGCGACTGGTCACCGGCCGCGGCCGGCGCGGCGGCAAGGTGGCGGCGCAGGGGACGGGAGACGATTGAGCGCTGCAGCGGCAATCGCATGCGTGATCCGGACAAGGGGCGCCTCGTGCGCCCCTTGTCGTGTCTGAATCGCGCTCCAGGCAGCTGTCTTGATTTATATCTGTTGTGGTATAAATTCCAGGATGGTGGGCAAGAGCGAAAAGGCGCTGGCTTTCGTGGGCAGCAGCAAGAGGGACTTGATGGCCCTACCGCTCGATGTGCGCAAGTTCTTTGGACACGCGCTCGATTTCGCCCAGCGAGGCGAGCAGCACGATGCCGCGAAAGTGCTCAAGGGATTCGGAGGCGCAGGCGTTCTGGAGATCATTGAAGACGATGTCGGAGGCACCTATCGGGCGGTCTACACCGTTCGATTCGCGGAGGCCGTCTTCGTCCTTCATTGCTTCCAGAAGAAAAGCAAGAGCGGCATTGCCACCCCGAGGGAGGACATGGACCTCGTTCGCGATCGACTGAAGATCGCCGAAGCGTATGTGAAGGAGATGCGACATGGCAGCAAGAAGGCGTGAACCGCTGGAAGTGGAGATGGGCTCCGGCAACGTCTTCGCCGACCTGGAGCTCCCGGATGCGGACAAGCTCAAGATCAAGTCCGGGTTGGTGCTCGAAATCACGCGTGCGATGCGTCGGCTCGGGCTCACGCAGATGGAGGCCGCCAAGCGAATGGGCATTCCACAGCCAAAGGTGTCGGGGATGCTTCGGGGAGATTTCACCAATCTCTCTGAGCGCAAGCTGATGGACTGCTTGAATCGACTGGGCTACGACATCGAGATCAAGGTCACGCCGACACGACAACCCGTTGGGCATCTCGTACTTGCGTTCGCCTGACCCCTCCAGTGCTCGGATGGAAAGGGGCGCCTCGATCGGGCGCCCCGTTTCGTTGGCCAGGCGGTCTCGCTCAGCCGCGCCGCAAGCGGCCCCACCAGGAGGTTCCGCCCGCGCCGGCTGACTCGGAGTCCGGCTCGTTGTAGGCGCGCTCCGCGGGGACGCAGAGCTCGACCTCGGTGCCCTGACCCTCGCGCGACGCGAGCCGGTAGGCGATGCCCGCCAGCTCGGCCCGCTCACGCATGCCGGACAGGCCCCAGTGGCCCGGCCGGCCGCCTCGGGCTTGAACAGCTGCTGGCACGCCGATGCCGTCGTCGCGCACGAACAGCGAGAAGCCCTCCGCCGCGTACTTCAGCGTGACCTCGATGCGCGCGGCCTGCGCGTGCTGGAACGCGTTGAAGAGGGCCTCGCGCGCGATCAGGCACAACGAGGCCGACAACGCCGTCGCCAGCGGCCGCGGCGCGCCTTCGACGTGCAGCGCGAAAGCCGCGCCGTGCGTGTGCGACAGCTCCTGCCCCAGCGTCTCCAGCGTCTGCTCCAGACGGTTGAGATCAGGCGGCGGCAAACGCAGGTCGGTGACCCGGTCGCGGCCTTCGATCAGCAGCGCGTCGGCGTCGGCCAGCACCCGCTCCATCGCCGCGCGCTCCGTGCCGGGCAAGCGCCGGGCGATGGCTTCGAAACGCAGGATCAAGCCGTACACGCCTTGCAGCAGCGTGTCGTGCAGGTCGCGTGCGATGCGCTCCCGCTCCTGGACGCGAGCCGCGAGACGGTCCTGTTCGTGCGCGCGGCGCTGACGCGCGCGCAGAGCCGCGACGCCGGCCAATGCAGCCAGCCCGGCGACGACGGCCGCCGCGCGGAACCAGGCGTTCTGCGTCAGCGTCGGCGCGATCTCGAATCGCATCGCCGCGGCCTCGGCGCTCCACGGGCCACCGTCCTGCGAGGCCTCGACCCGGAACTCGTAGGAGCCAGGGCCCAGGTTGGTGTAGAACGCGCGGCGCCGCGCGCCGGCTTCCTGCCAGTCGCGGTCCTGGCCGACCAGCCGATAGCGGAAGCGCGTGCGCTCCGGCTGCGCCAGGCTGATCGCGGTGTAGGCGATCTCCAAGTCACGCGTTCCAGCAGCCAGCCGCAGCGGGCTGTCAGGCGACGCCGGCGTTCCGGCCGGCTCGCCATGGACGAACAACTGCTGCACCTCGACCCGTGGCGGCGCCGGCTCCCCCTTGGGCAGCCGCGCCGGATCGATGCGCACCAGGCCGTTGCTGAGCGTGAACCACAGCAGACCGTCCGGCGTCCGGGCCGCCGTGCGCAGCGGCCACGACTGCTCGGCGCGGCCGGTGAGTCCGTCGCTCAGATCGAAGCGGCGGCCCATCGGCCGGCGTCCGCCTTCCGGCGCCTCGGCGAGCGCGCGCCGCACCTCGTCCGCGCCGAGCCGCGTGATCCCGTTCGCGCCATTGAGCCAGAGCTCGCCCTCCGGCGTCTCGACGATGCCGGTCACGCCCTCGAGCGCATCCGCCTGCGCCAGCCGCAGCAGCGGCATGCCGGGCTCCGAAACCAGTTGGACGCCGCGCTCGCCGCCGATCCACAGATGCGTGCCCTGGCGCGTGATGACCTTGATCGCGCCGACGCGGAGTCCGTCGGACGGCGTGAGCCGGGTGGTCTTGTCGCCGTCATGCCGCAGCAGCGAGCCGTCCCCATAGCCGATCCAGACGCGCCCATGGCCGTCCGCGCCGATGGCGTCGGGCCCGTTGAACGGATAGCCATCGCGTCCGGACAGGCGCGTGAGCTGGCCATCGGCATAGCGCATCAGCCCGAAGCGATGCGCGTTGAACCAGATCGCGCCGCTGGCGTCCTCGGTGATCTCGAAGACGGCGGCGCGCCACGACAGCCCGTCCGGCGTCGGCAACTGGACGAAGCGGTCGCCCTCCTGGCGCCACAGGCCGGTGCGCCCGCCCACCCAGAGCCGTCCGTGGCGATCGCGGAACACGGCGGTGAAGGTCTCCATGCCCGGATCGGTGGGCACCTTCTCGGGCGTCGTGCGGCCCGCATCGATGCGCTGCAGCGTGCTGCCGGAGGCGATCCACAGATGGCCGTCGCCGTCCGCCGTCATCGCGATGCTGGCGCTGCGGTCGGGCAGGTCGATGCGATCGACCGCGGCGCCGCGGAAGCGGTCCAGACCCGCATTCGTGCCGACCCAGATCGCCCCGTCGCGGTCCTGGAAGACGCGCATCACCAGCTCGCCGGACAGGCCCTTGTCGGTCCCGAGGAACTGATGCGTCGCCGCCGCGCGGCTGGGCGGCACCGTCAGGTCCAGGCGATTGAGTCCGTCCTTCGCGCCGTACCAGAGCTGACCGGCCCGATCGACGGTTGGCATGAAGAAGCTCTTGGGCACCGCATACGGCGACCCGGCGGCGGAGGCGGCGGTGGACACGGCACGCTCGCCGGGCAGCGGCAGGCGCTGCAGTCCGCGGACCTCGGGCGACATGTCGTTGCCCCAGGCGCGGCCGTCGGTGCCGATGAAGAGCTGGGTGAAGCCCAGCGCGGGCGCCTGCGTCGCCATGAAGCGCGCACTGCCGGCGGGCTTCATGAAGACGGTGCGGTCGGTGACGGCCCAGACGTTGTCCTGGCCGTCGACGGCGACTTTGAGCGTCGGCGGCACATGGCCCTGGCCGTCGTCGTAGCCCGCGTCGGTCCCGATGGCGATCCAGGCGTCGCCTTGGCGCTTGAGCAGCGCGCGGCCAGTGGCCGTCCACAGCGTGCCGTCGCGCTGCGTGGCGAAGTTGCGCGTCGAGGTCGCGAAGTGGCCGCCGGCAGGATCGAGGTGCAGGACCTTGCCCTGCCGCACGAGCGCGGCCCCGCCCTCGAGCAGGCCCACCCACAAGCCGTTGTCCGGCATCGCCAGCAGCGACATCACCTGCCGGCTGGGCAGTTGCTCGCCGGCCAGCGTCTCGAAGCGCTCGAAGCGCACGCCATCGAAGCGGTACAGCCCCGAGCCGGTGCCGAGCCAGAGGTAGCCATCGGTGGTCTGCGCGATCGCCATGACCGGGCCCGGCATGCCGTCCTTGAGCGACCAGCTCGTGTGCTGCAGGTGCGCGAGGGGCTGCTCGGACGGTGTCGAGGACTGCGCGAGGGCCGTCAGCGGCGAAAGCGCCGGGATGAGCGCCGGCATGAGCGCCGGGATCAGCGCGAGGAGGAGCGCCGGGAGCCGTGCGGGGAGGAGCGTCGAAGGACCGCGCAGAGGGTGGGGCGGAAGCGGGGCGCGCGTGTTGGGCGTCAGGAAACTCATCAAACTCAAATGACTCGGCCGGGATTCATCAGTCCGCGCGGATCGAGCGCCTGCTTGATCTGGCGCATCAGCTGCAGCGCCACCGGGTTCTTGCGCTGCGCGAGCTCCTCGCGCTTGAGCTGGCCGATGCCGTGCTCCGCCGAGATCGAGCCGCCATGCGCCGTGACCTCGTCGTAGACGATGGCGTTGACCGCGGCCTCGTGCTCGCGCAGGAAGTCCGCCGCGGCGACGCCTTCCGGCGCCTGGACGTTGTAGTGCAGGTTGCCGTCGCCCAGGTGGCCGAAGTCCACCAGCCGCGCGCCCGGAAAGCGCTCTGCCAGCAGTGCGTCACAGCGCTCGACGAAGTTCGGGATCCGCGACACCGGCAGTGCGATGTCGTGCTTGATGTTCAGGCCTTCCTCGCTCTGGGCCAGCGGGATCGATTCGCGCAGGTGCCACATCGCGTGACTCTGCGACAGGGTCTCGGCCACCGCGGCGTCGTCGATCGCGCCGCGCTCCAGCGCCTCCTCGAGCAGCGACTCGAACTGCGTGCGGGCGTGCTCCTCGCCTTCGCTGTCGGAGAGCTCGAGCAGCACCGTCCAGGGCCGCGGGCCGAGCGGCTGCGCGAGCTGCGGGAAATGCTTGCGCACCAGCGCCAGCGACAGCGCGTTCATCACTTCGAAACCGGTCAGCGCCGCGCCGCAGCGCGCCTGCGCCAGGCCGAGCAGCGTGACGGCGTCGCGCAGCGTGTCGCAGGCCGCCAGCGCCGTCATGCGCGCGCGCGGCAAGGGGTGCAGCTTCAGCGTGGCCGCGGTGATGACGCCGAGCGTGCCCTCGGAGCCGATGAACAGGTCGCGCAGGTCGTAGCCGGTGTTGTCCTTGCGCAGGCCGGAGAGGCCATCCCAGATCGCGCCGTCCGCGGTCACGACCTCCAGGCCGAGGCACAGCTCGCGCGCATTCCCGTAGCGCAGCACCTGCGTGCCGCCCGCGTTCGTGGCGAGGTTGCCGCCAATCGTGCAGCTGCCTTCGGCCGCGAGGCTCAAGGGGAACAGCAGGTCCGCCTCGCGCGCCGCCTGCTGCACGCTCTGCAGCACGCAGCCGGCCTCGACGGTCATCGTGAGGTTGGACGGGTCGATCTGCCGCACGCGGTTCAGCCGCTGCAGGCTGAGCAGCAACTGCGTGCCCGAGCCGTCCGGCACGCCGCCGCCGACCAGGCCGGTGTTGCCGCCTTGCGGCACCAGCGCGGCGCGATGCTCACGGGCGAGCGCCACGACGGCCGCGACCTGGGCTGTGTCGGCCGGCCGGACCACCGCGAGCGCGCGGCCCGCGTAGCGCTTGCGCCAATCGCGTTCGTAGCCGGACAGGTCGTGGTCGCCCGGCAGCAGCACGTGAGCTGCGCCCAGCTGCGCGCGCAGCGCGTCGATCAGCGCGGTGTTCATTCAAGCGTCCTTCGCGGGCTCGGCGTGGCGGGCTTCGGCCAGTCTCAGCCGGATCTGCGCGGCGCAGGCGATGAAGATCGTCACCGACAGCGCCACCTCGACCCACGCCAGCGCCATGCCGGCGCCGCGCTCGGAGGTGCCGCGCACCAGCCCTTCGGTGACGTAGAGCCAGATCATCAGGCTGACCCAGCGGTAGGTGTACATGCGGTAGCGCCACAGGCCCGGAAGCGGCAGCAGCAGCGGCAGCGCCTTGATCGCGAGCGTGCCGCGGCCGGTCGGCGCCAGCCACAGCTCCCAGGCCAGGCAGACCAGCGCCAGCGCCAGGGTCGCGAAGCAGGCGAGCTGGCGGCTGCCGCGTTCGCGAACGGTCGGCTCGGTGCGCGAAGTCGGCATCGCGGGGACGGCGTCGAGGGTTGACATGGCTGGCATCATAGCCAGCATGATGAGTCGAGTTGAGGGCCGGACGCAGCGCTGGCGGGAGGGGTTGAGGGAGCTCGGGCGCGAGCTGCTGACGTGGCCGTACGCCCGCACGCTGCGCCTGTTCGTGCAGCGCTTCCGGGAGGAACGCCTGGGCCTGACGGCCGGCAGCCTGACCTTCACGACGCTGATCTCGCTGGTGCCGCTGCTGACGGTGGCGCTGGCGCTGTTCACCGCCTTCCCGATGTTCTCGAGCTTCCAGTCGGCGCTGGAGAAGTACTTCCTGAAGTCGCTGATCCCGGACAACATCGCGCGCCCGGTGCTGATGTCGCTGACGCAGTTCGCGGCCAAGGCGAACCGGCTGGGCACGGTCGGCCTGATCGTGCTGGCCGTGACGGCGCTGTCGCTGATGCTGACCATCGACCGCACGCTCAACCAGATCTGGCGCGTGCAGCGGCCGCGGCCGATCGCGCAGCGGGTGCTCGTGTACTGGGCCGCGATGACGCTGGGTCCGCTGCTGCTGGGCGGCAGCCTGACCGTCACCAGCATCCTGATCACCGCCGGCCGCGATCTGGTCGACAACATGCCGCGCGGGCTGGTCGTGCTGCTGAACTCCGTGGACCTGCTGGTGCTGTGGGGCGCGATCGCGGCGCTGTTCCACTACGTGCCCAACACGGACGTGCGCTGGCGCCACGCGCTGACCGGCGCGGCTTTTGTCGCGGTGGTCTTCCATCTGGCCAAGCAGGCGCTGGCCTGGTACGTGAAACAGGTGCCGACCTATTCGACGCTCTACGGCGCGTTCGCGGCGGTGCCCATCTTCCTGATCTGGATCTACGTCGGCTGGTCGATCGTGCTGCTCGGCGCGATCCTGGCCGCCAACGCGCCGGCGTTGGCGGGTGGCGTTTCGGTGCGGCGCAACAAGCCGGGCATGCCGATGGCGCTGGCGCTGGATGTGATCGGCGAACTCGACAAGGCCCGCACCGGCGGGGAGTCGGGGTTGTCGATGCTCGCGCTGTCGCAGCGGGCCTGCGTCGATCCGCTGCAGCTCGAGCCGGTGATCCAGCAGCTCCAGAAGCTGGATTGGGTCGGACGGCTGGAGGAAGCCGGCGCGCAGCGCCTGGTGCTGCTCTGCGATCCGTCGTCGACCATCGCCGAGCCCTTGATCCGCGCGCTGCTGGCCGAGCGCCAGCCGGGATTGTCGGCGCTGTGGGAGAAGGCCGGCTGGCAGCAGACGACGCTGGGCGCGCTGATCGATCGCGCGGCGCCGGCCGCGGGCGCTATCTCAGGAAAGTGACGGCCGCCGCGCCGCCGATCACGGCCAGCAGCGCGACCACCGAATAGAGCGCGCGCCGGTAGGGCGGTTTGGGCCGCGTCGCGCCGGTCGGCTTCGTGCCGTACTTCGGCGGCGCGCCCAGGGGCAGGGCGGCCTTGTCGATCAGCGGCGTCGAGCGGTGTTCACGCGCGCGCTGCTCGGCGGCGCGCAGGCGCGCGGTGCCCTCGAGCAACTGGAGCTGCTTCGCCTGGGTCTCGCTGTCGATCGTGGCCGGCTGGGTCGGGGTGGGAATGTGGGGATGCTTCTCTGAAAACGAGCGTTGCTGCATGGGTGTACTGCCTGTAATGCCTGGAACGCTCCCTCGCCTCCGCGAATCGGGCGATTGTCGACACGAGGCCGCGAGGGTCAAGGGCAACGGGAGTAACAGGTGGTTCAGGCAATGCGGACTGACGCCTTCGACCGGCATGTCGGCTTGAATTCGCCTGACCGCAGCGGCGATAGACTGGAAGGCATTTCCTTGGTGGAGCGATATCAATGGCGGCAGTCACCGTTCGGAACCTCTCGGACCTCACGCACGAGGCGCTGAAGCGCCGCGCTGCTCGGCATGGGCGCAGCACGGAAGCAGAGATCCGCCAGATCCTCGAAGATG
Source organism: Roseateles sp. (assembly GCF_039595595.1). Taxonomy (GTDB): domain Bacteria; phylum Pseudomonadota; class Gammaproteobacteria; order Burkholderiales; family Burkholderiaceae_C; genus Roseateles. The sequence goes on from NZ_JBCNLG010000027.1 coordinate 52,079, forward strand.
CGATCCGCCCGGCGGAAGGCATGGGGACGGCGCTCGCCAGGATCGGTCAGCGCTTGGGTGGCAGTGGTCTGAAGCTGCCTCGCCGCACGACGAAGGTCTCGCCAGCGGAATTCGAATGATCCTGCTGGACACCAACGTGCTGTCGGAGCCGCTCAAGCCGCGGCCCAGCGCAGCCGTTCTGGGTTGGTTGAACGCGCAAGACCCCATGGACCTGCATGTTTCGACAGTCACAGTCGCCGAGGTTTTCGCCGGTGTCGAGGTCATGCAGAAGGGAAGCCGACGTACCGGGCTGCATCGCCTCATTGAGCGTGATCTGTTGCCGCTGTTCGAAGGGCGGGTTCTGTCGTTCGATGAAGATGCGGCGCGAGAGTTCGCGAAGATTTTTGCGCTCAGCAAGACGAAGGGGCGTCCGGTCAAGTTCGATGACGGTGCCATCGCCGCGATCGCCAAGGCCCACCGGATGAAAGTGGCGACCCGGAACGTCAAACACTTCGAGCCGACTGGGGTTGCGTTCGTGAATCCCTGGGAATGGACGCCTCGATAAGGCGGCAACCCTTCGCTCCGGAGCAGGTTTCGGTTCAGGCGTGCAACACCACCAGCAGCGCGGTCGCGGCCTTCTTCGACAGATTGCGGATCGCATGCGCGCCGTCGACCGCATAGCGGGCCGTCTCGCCCGGCTTGACCATCTGGCGGCTCCCGCCAGCCGTCACTTCGAGCTCCCCGCTGAGGACGCTCAAGTGTTCCTTCGAGCCCGGCTCGTGTGCCTCCGACTCCAGTGCGCCGCCTGGCTGCACAGTCAGTTCGTACCACTCGAAATTGCCCGCGAGATCGATCGGACCGAGGATGCGCAGCCGGCACAGCCCATCGGGGCTGGACAACCCGGGCGTCGCATGCGCCGCGACGACCTCGATCGGCGGCGCGGCCGGCCGCTCGCCGCCGAGCAGCTCCGACAACTCCACCCGCAGTGCATTGGCAAGCCGCCACACCACCGCCACCGTGGGATTGGCCTGATTCCGTTCGATCTGCGAGAGCATCGACTTGGACACGCCCGCCCGCCGCGACAGCTCGTCCAGCGACAGGCCCTGCGCTTGCCGCAGCGACTGCAGCGTCGCGCCGACGCGCGGAGGTTCTAGCTTTTCGGAAGGATTGGCGGACATCGGCGGCAGGGGAGGGGGCGTGGATGAGGCCATCCAGCTTCGGGAAGCCCGCCTTGACCGGCTCGGATACTTCCTTGATACTGCACGGCTGTTCGATATAGCGAACGCGTTCGATTTAACGGATTGTGCCGCAGGAGCACCGCATGACCAACACCGCCACCCCGACGACGCCGTCCACCGACGACTTCTACCGTCACCTGCGCAGCGAGCTGCAGGGCATCCGCGACGCCGGCCTGTTCAAGAGCGAACGCATCATCACCAGCCCGCAGGGCGCGATCGTGCGCACCCGGGATGGCCGCGAGGTCATCAACCTGTGCGCCAACAACTACCTGGGCCTGTCGGCCCATCCGCAGGTGCTCGAAGCGGCCCATGAGGCGCTGCGCACGCATGGCTATGGCCTGTCCTCGGTGCGCTTCATCTGCGGCACGCAGGACATCCACAAGGAACTGGAACAGCGCCTGGCGGGCTTCCTCGGCACCGAGGACACCATCCTCTACGCGGCCGCGTTCGACGCCAACGGCGGGCTGTTCGAGCCGCTGCTGGGCGAGCAGGACGCCATCATCAGCGACGAGCTGAACCACGCGTCCATCATCGACGGCATCCGCCTGTGCAAGGCCAAGCGCTACCGCTACAAGCACAACGACATGGCCGACCTGGAGGCGCAGCTCGTCGCCGCCCGCGCGGCCGGCGCGCGCCACGTGATGGTGTTCACCGACGGCGTGTTCTCGATGGACGGCACGATCGCGCAGCTGGACAAGATCCGCGAGATCACCGACCGCCACGGCGCGCTGCTGGGCATCGACGAATGCCACGCCAGCGGCTTCATGGGCAAGACCGGGCGCGGCACGCACGAGTACCGCGGCGTGTTCGGCAAGGTCGACATCATCACCGGCACGCTGGGCAAGGCGCTGGGCGGCGCCTCCGGCGGCTTCACGACCGGCCGCAAGGAAGTGATCGAGCTGCTGCGCCAGCGCTCGCGTCCCTATCTGTTCTCCAACACGGTGGCGCCCAGCATCGTCGGCGCGTCCATCGCCGTGCTGGACCTGCTCGAAGGCAGCACCGCGCTGCGCGACAAGCTCGAGGCCAACACCGGCTACTTCCGCGAGGCCATCCAGCAGGCCGGTTTCCAGATCAAGCCGGGCACGCATCCGATCGTGCCGGTGATGCTGTTCGATGCCGTCAAGGCGCAGCAACTGAGCGCGCGCCTGCTGGAGCTGGGCGTGTACGCGGTCGGCTTCTTCTATCCGGTGGTGCCGAAGGAGCAGGCGCGGGTGCGGGTGCAGATCTCGGCGGTGCATGAGCGCGAGCATCTGGAGCGGGCGGTGGCCGCGTTCGCGCAGGCGGGCCGCGAGCTGGGGCTGGTGAAGTAACGCGCCGGGAAGCATTGAGAAGCACTGAGAAGAAGACTCCCATGACGACGAAGATCCTGTTGATCGGCGCGAACGGCCAGATCGGTTCGGAGCTGGCGGTGGAACTGGCCCGGCGGCACGGCAACGCCAATGTGATCACGAGCGATGTCGCGCCGCAGGGCCGCGTGCCGCAGCTGACGCATGAGATGCTCGATGTGACCGACGCGGCGGCGCTGGCGGCGGTGGTCAAGCGCCATGGCATCACGCAGGTCTATCACCTGGCGGCGGCGCTGTCGGCCACCGGCGAGAAGCATCCGATGTGGGCCTGGGACCTGAACATGAAGGGCTTGCTGAACGTGCTGGAGCTGGCGCGCACGGTGAAGCTGGAGCGCGTGTTCTGGCCGAGCTCGATCGCGGCCTTCGGGCCGCAGACGCCCAAGCAGGGCACGCCGCAGACGACGGTGATGGATCCGACGACGATCTACGGCATCTCCAAGCTGGCGGGCGAGGGCTGGTGCCGCTGGTACCACGCCAATCACGGCGTGGACGTGCGCAGCCTGCGCTATCCGGGCCTGATCAGCTGGAAGACGCCGCCTGGCGGCGGCACCACCGACTACGCGGTGGAGATCTTCCACGAGGCGCTCAAGCATGGCCGCTACACCTGCTTCCTGAAGCAGGACCAGGCGCTGCCGATGATGTACATGCCCGACGCGCTGCGCGCGACGATCGAGCTGATGGAAGCGCCGGCCGAGCGGATCACCGAGCGGGGCAGCTACAACCTGGCGGGCGTGAGCTTCACGCCGGAGCAGATCGCGGCGTCGATCCGCCGCCGGGTGGCGGGTTTCGAGATCGGCTACGAGCCGGATTTCCGCCAGAACATCGCGGCGAGCTGGCCGCAGTCGATCGACGACACCGTCGCGCAACGCGACTGGGGCTGGAAGCTGGGCTACGACCTGGATGCGATGGTCGATGACATGCTGACGTCGCTGAAGGCGCAGGCGGAGCAGGTCAAGGCCTGAGCAAGCGTCTGGACCTGGCGCGGGGACGTAGAGTTCGGGGCTGTCGCTTCAGCCTTGTCATCGCCGTGTCCCGACTCGCCACTGAAATTCAACGTCTTTACGCCGCCGGTCCCGACGGAGCGGCGAGGGCGCTCGTGCTCGATGTCGGGCGCCCCTCGGACTGGGAGCTGATGGGCGCCGTGTGGCGCGGCGTGCAGCTCGACCTGTCGCTGCCGGCGCCGGGCATCGCGATCGCGGGGGAGAACAGCTATCAGCTGTGGTTCTCGCTGGAGCGAGGCGTTTCCCCGGAGGCGGCGAAGGCTTTCTTCGATGGCCTTCAGACGAAGTACCTGAGCGGCGTTGCCGCGTCGCGCGTCCGTTGCCTGACTGCACCGCCGCCCATTCCGTCCGAGATCAAGGAAGGGCAATGGTCAGCGTTCGTCGCACCGGATCTCGCGCCCGTCTTCGTCGAGGCGACCTGGCTGGATATCCCTCCTGGGGTGGAAGGGCAGGCGGACCTGCTCAAGGCGCTGAAGAGTGTCACCCCGCAAGAGTGGGAAACGGCGCTGTCGCAATTGAGTCAAGAGGGGAGGCAAGACCCGGTCCCGGCAGCGACCGCTTCGCTCTCCTCTACGTCGGAATCACCGCCGGCGTTGGCGCCGGCCACGGCGTTCAGCGACCCCCGCGCCTTCCTGCTGCACGTGATGAACGATGCGTCCGTGCCGATCGCGTCGAGGATCGAGGCGGCGAAGGCCTTGCTGCGCTGATCCCCCCTTTGTGGGCTCCATGCAAGGAGAGCCACGCCTTCCCACTGATTCGAGTGAAGTCTGCTCATTTCCAGTCAATGACAAGCGTTTCAGCGAATGCAAGAGTTGCATCCCTTCGATCCTGGGAATGAACGTGGCGCGCTTTGTCATCGCCTATCGCGGAAGGCTCGAATAACTCGCGCAGTCGAGACTAGGCCGAGCAACCAGATGAGCGAATCGCCACCAACTTAAAGTCGGGGGTAAGAAGCTTCGAGTTATGCAGGACGTCCCCAGGCTAGTGTTGGCCCGACAAAGCCTTGAATACCTCGGCGTCACGGCCCTTGGAAATGTTTGGCGCCAGTCGCATCAGCAAGCTTCGGACCGACGTCGTCACCCCGCCGGCGAGTTCGATTTGCCGGATGACAGGCGCCTCTGTTCGAGCAGAGCGGCTGCCGATTGCGTCCATGGGCACGTGGACGCCATAGCCTGCTGCAAGCGCATCGAGAGCCGTCAAGAGGACGACGGTCTCTGCGGCGTAGCCAGCGATCACGAGCGTCGGCCGGGCGTTTTCTTGGAGTCGCTGAACGAAGCGTTTGTCCAGGAACGGATTTGTGAACGTGCGGGAAAACGTGTTGCTCTCATTGGCGTGATCTTCCAGTTCGGGAATCAACTGTCCGGGCTTCCCGTTCACCGGTACAACGCAGAAGGTCATTGGAATACCCAGCGTCGAGGCGGCGGTCGCGAGCACACCTGCAGCTGAGGCGAGGGAAGAGGGCTTTACTGTCTCCGAACTCGCGATGAGCTCAGACTCCAAGTCGGCAAAGACCATCTGCACTTGGTCAGCCTGTGGCCGAGCCGCAACGAGGAAAGATTCTGAACCTGAACTGCGCGCTGTTGCGGCGTCCCTAGGTGACGAGGCAGAAACGGGAGAAGGTCCGGAAACAACGGCGAGAGCGCCGATGCCGGTAGTCAGGCAGCCCCGGCGGGTGTAGCGTTCGCTGTGGATGGTCGGCCGGATCATGGTGCGATGTATTGACTTGGCTAAAACTTGCGCTCGACGACGACCGATAGAAGTCGCGCCTGCGACGACACCTCGAGTTCAGTTCGTCAGCATATCTATTGCGGGTCAACTTGCTGCGTTCGGGTTGTCGATCAGATAAAGCCACCGGCCATCGGGCTGCCGCTGCACCACTTCCGAGGTCTTGCTGCTCAGCACGACCGGTTGCCCATCCGGCGCGATGCCGTGGAGGTCCGATTGCGCCTGCATCATGGCGAGGTCGTCGGCTTGCACCGCGTAGACGGTTGTCACCTTCAGGTAGCCTTTGATCGCCAAGGCCGGCTTCAGCGCCTCTCGGATGGCCGCGTGGCCGGTCACGACCTGCCCCGGTCCGGCCATCAGTCGCGCATCGGGCACATACAAAGCGAGCAGGGCTTCGAGGTCGCCCGAGTTGAACGCTTCCTCGAACTGTCGATGGAGGTGTTCGGGCTTGAATTCATTCATGAGGGTGTCTTTCGATAGGTCGCGGCATCGCCAACGTGGCGTCAGATCAAGGCCGCCGTGTGGCTAAAGCCGATCAATGGCGCCGTCCACGATGGAGTGCCATTGGCCAGGTGTCATCATTTCGACGGGCGTCGGCCCCTGGCATGCGCTGGCGAGCACCACGTCGGGGTTGAGTTCGCGCAGCAGGCCCAGACTGGCTCTGAGATCGGATTTACGCCCTCCATTGAGCGGCCAGATCAGCGTCCCCCAGGACTGGCCCTTGGGGAAGAGTGAATCACCGGTGAAGAGATACGTCTTGCCGTGCGGTGAGCGGTAGAAGAAGCAGGTGCTGCCAGAGGTGTGTCCCGGCGTGGGGATGACCTCGATGTCGCCCAGGTGCGTCTCGCGTGCATCGAAGGTCAGGTCGATCGGGCTGCACGACTGGATGGCCTTGACCTCCAGCTTGTGGCAGCACAGGGCCGAGCCGAACGTCTGCTTGATCGTTGCCAGCGCCGCCCCCGCCTCGTCGCGATGACTCAGGTACTGGCGCACGATCCCGCCCAGTTGCTTGATGGGCTGCAGCTCTTCCTCCAGGCTGGTGCTGTAGAACAGCACATTGCCGCTGGGCCGCGTCAGCAGGTAGGCGTGCGAGTCAACGCCGTGGAACGGATGTTCCGTCCGCGTCTGCCAGAGATCCGGATAGAGCTGCAGCATGGCTCAAGCTTCCGAAGTCAGGATCGTCGCGCCGCGTCGCGGCGTCACGTGGGCAGCCGACAAAGCGTTGACCGCGTCGTTAAAGGCGAACTCGCTGTACTCAGCGAAGTTCTGCGGCGCCCGACGCGCCAGTTCGAACAGGTCGGCGATGTCGGCCGCGCGTTGCGCAGGCGTGCTTGCGAGCCAGCCATAGGCGTTCAGCCCCTTCAGCGTCTGTTGTCGAACTGTCAGCGAGATCGTGGAAATTGCCGAGGAACGCGCGTCCATGCCGCCATAGGTGAGCAAGGTGCCGCCGTCGGCGAGCAAGTTCAGCAGTTGAGGGCTCATTTCGCCGCCGATTGGATCGATGGCCACGGCCGGCGCCTGCCCGGCTGCAGCGGTCACCTTGGCCGCCCACCCTTCGTGCTCGGAACTGACAACGGAAACCCCGGGCACGCTCGGCGCCAGGATCGCTGCGCCGGCGTCGCTGCGCACCAGCCCGACAGCCTTGGCGCCGCGCATCTGTGCCAACGCGATCAGATTGCGGCCGACGCTGGAGCCGGCGGCGGTGACCAGCAGCGGCCCACCGCCGGAGGCGGCCAAAGCCGCACGCATCAGGACGATCGCCGTGATGCCGTTGATGGCGATCTGGCACGCGGTCGCGTCGTCGACATCGTCCGGGACAGGGATGATGGCCATGGCCGGTGCGACCACCCGCTCCGCCCACGTCCCCTGCGCTGGGAAGAGCATCACGCGCTGGCCCGGCTTGATGCCGCTGACGGCATCCACGCCCGGGCCAACCTGTTCGACGACACCCACACCGTCGCCGCCGGGAACAGTCCCTTCAGCCGGGATCGGCGCAGGAATGTAGCCGCGCACCATCAAGTCGTCGATCGGATGCACCATGCGCCGGGTGACGCGGACGACGACCTCGTTGGGGTCAGGCTGCGCCGGGGCGGCGATGTCTTCGAAGGCGAGCACTTGGGACGGTTCACCGTTTCGGCGGTACACATGAGCTTTCATTGGGGGATTTCTCTGCAGTATTCCAACGGCGATAACGCCGCGCACGACACCCGTCGTGCATGCACTTCAGTCTGGCGCGTGACCGTCTCCGTGCGTTATATCGATGTTCCCGAAAGATTGCCTATTCCTCTCACATGCGGCTCAATCAGGCTCTTGCATTGCCAATGTCGGTCCCTAAGATGCAAGCGCATGAACAGCGACTTCGAAGCAGCACGGGCTCATCTCGCCACGCGGATCGCGCGCTGGACGGGGGACGGCGAGCACTACGCGACGCGCATTGCCGGACTGACCCTGTACCGGCATGTCCAGGCCGGGGCACCCTTGAACTGCATGCTCGAACCAGCCATCGCGCTGCCGGTTCAGGGTGTGAAGCGGACGCGGCTCGGGAGAGACATCTACGCCTATGACCGACGCCGCTTCCTGATTACATCGCTGGACTTGCCGGTCGCCATGCAGGTGGCGAAAGCCTCCCCGCGTGAGCCCTTCCTGAGCGCCGTGCTGCGGCTTGACGCGCGGGTAATCAGCGACCTGGTCATGGAGACCGGCCTGCAACCGCCGAAGCGCCGCGCGGGCAGTGGTCCCGGCATGGTGCTGGGCAACACGACCGCGGGGCTTGTGGCCGCGTTTGACCGGCTCGTCGGACTACTGGACGAGCCCGAGCTGATCCCGGCGCTCGCCCCGCTCGCCCAACGCGAAATCTTCTATCGCTTGCTCCACAGCGACGTCGGCAGCTATCTGTGGCAGATGGCTTCCATCGAGGATCAAAACCAGAGCATCAGTCGGGCCATCGACTGGCTCAAGGCAAACTTTCGCGAGCCGCTGCGAATCGAGGCGCTCGCCACACAGGTCGGCATGAGTTCGTCCCGATTCCATCACCATTTCCGGCGACTCACCTCGATGAGCCCACTCCAGTTCCAGAAGTGGCTGCGGCTCACGGAGGCGCGACGGCTGATGCTGATCCAGGGCGCCGATGCGTCGACAGCGGCCTTCGATGTCGGCTACGAAAGCCCGTCTCAATTCAGCCGGGAGTATGCGCGGCAGTTTGGTGCGTCACCGCGCCGTGACGTGACGGGGCTGCTGCGGCAGGCCGCAGTGCCGGCGGGCTAGGAAACCGCCGATTTATCCGGTCGAACTGGCAGATTGAGCACCAGGCAGAGAGCAACAGGAGGCTCGAGGAGTACAAGAAGGAGTTGGATTTGAGGTACCAGCGCAAAGTGCTTGAGCTCACCAACGAAGTGACCGATCGGCGCGCCAGGCAGGCCGCGAAGGCTCCGGTCCTGACGGCCTTGCAGCAAGCGATCAAAGATGTCCAAGCGAGCTTTAATACCCAGATCGGTACGAACCTTAGCCCCGACGAGATCCGCCGGCGCATCGATCGATTGGGGAGCGCCGTGCCGTGGCGGGCAAAGTGCAGTCGGCTACTTCGGACATGGCGCTCCTGCCTTCGGCGTAAGCTTGCTCTGCGTCGCTCAACGTCCGCTTGCGATTCGCCAACTTGCCGATCTGAAAGGCACCTTCGGGTCGAAAGCACCAGTTCAACGCTGTCAGTAGCAGACGGTCACTATGAGCCGACGGGGCCTTCGGCGGCGTAACTACCTGGGCGGTTCTTCACCATCGACAGCGGTCATCGCTGAAGGCACGTCGACCGACGAGCTGATCAGGGCTTCGGTTCTCGAGCGTGCGCCCGGTCTCATGCTGCGGACGACGGCACAGTTGCAGAGCCGCCCCTCCCAGCTTCGCTGCGCACCTTGCCCGCCTTGGAGTTCAGCATCACCGAAATACGCATGTGGCTTAGAGTTCGACGCTTCGCTTCGAAACGCTTCGTCCGCCGTGTCCCGACTCGCCACTGAAATTCAACGTCTTTACGCCGCCGGTCCCGACGGAGCGTCGAGGGCACTCGTGCTCGACGTCGGGCGCCCCTCGGACTGGGAGCTGATGGGCGCCGTGTGGCGCGGCGTGCAGCTCGACCTGTCGCTGCCGGCGCCGGGCATCGCGATCGCGGGGGAGAACAGCTATCAGCTGTGGTTCTCGCTGG
>NZ_JBCNLG010000028.1:0-55090 GCF_039595595.1 Roseateles sp.
GCCGCGATGCGCTGGCGGAACTGCTCCATCTCGGGCCGCTGCAGGATGGCGCGGAACTCCGGCTGCCCGACCAGGAAGGTCTGCACCAGCGACTGGTTGCCGAACTGGAAGTTGGACAGCATGCGCAGCTCCTCGACCGCGCGCGCGGTCAGGTTCTGCGCCTCGTCGACGATCAGCAGGCAGCGCTTGCCGCGGCTGGCCTCGCTGACGAAGAAGGCCTCCAGCGCCATCAGCAGCTCGCTCTTGGGCAGGTCCTTGACCCGCACGCCGAAGGCCGCGCCCACCAGGCGCAACGTGTCCTCGGCATCCAGCTGCGTGGTGACGACATTGCCGATGACGACGTTGCTGCGGTTCAGGCTGTCGAGCAGTCCGCGCACCAGCGTCGTCTTGCCGGCGCCGATCTCGCCGGTGATGACGATGAAGCCGTCGCTGCGCAGCACGCCGTAGTCCAGGTAGGCCTTGGCGCGGCGATGCTGCTTGCTGCCGAAGTAGAAGCTGGGGTCGGGACTGAGCTGGAACGGCTTGCTGGCCAGCCCGTAGAAGGCCTCGTACATGGCGATGGGTGCGTGGATGCGTTAGAAGCGCTGCGACAGCGAGGCGTAGATCGCGTGCTCGCGATAGCCGGCGTTGCCGAGCGCGTTGTCATCGAACTTCGTGTACCGGACGCCGAAGCTGGCGTCGGCGCGCGGGCCCATCCGCATGACGACGCTGGCCAGCAGCGAGCTCATGTCGGTGGAGCCGACCTCGTCGCCGCTGGTGTGCTGGCGCGTGAGGCTGAGGCTGCCCGTGGTCAGCGGCGTGAAGCGGTAGCCCAGGCTGACCGAGGCGCCGCGCTGGGTCAGGCGGTTGGTCAGCGCCAGGTCGCCGCTGCCGGTGGGCGAGACGCCCAGGCGCCGGCTCAGGCTGTCGTTGGCGGCCAGCGTCACGACCAGGCGCGGGCCGGTGTAGCCGATGGACAGGTCGGTGCGCCGCTGCAGCATCGCGGTGTTGGAGATGAAGCCGTTGCCGGTCAGCGCGTCGCCGTTCAGGCCCATCGCCGCCAGCACCGCCCGCACCAGCGCGTCGCGCTTGACCGGGTCGGGCTGCAGGCCCTGGAACTGCAGGTCCAGCAGCTGGTAGTTGGTGGCCTGGCCGCTGGGCGAGTCGTTGGTCTGCACGCTCTGCGAGCTCGACGCGCGCAGCGCGATCTGCTGCATGCGGTGCTCGATCGCCAGGTTGTGGCTGTTGCCGTAGCTGTGGTGCTGCCACTCGCCGTCGATGCGGGTGCGCGGCGTCGGCGTCCAGCGCGCGGTGACGCCGTAGATCGTCGAGGTCTCGGGGCCGAAGTAGTCGCTGCGCTCGCGGCCGGTGTTGACGCCCAGCATCCAGTCGATGTCCGGGATCCAGTACAGCGAGCCCACCACCGAGGTGGTGCGGTTGTCGACACCGGTCTGGTCGAAGTGCACGCGCTGCGTGCTCGCGCTCAGGCCCCAATTGAAGACCCGGCCCTGCGGACCCGACAGGTTCAGCGACAGCGTGCCCTGCTTGCTGTCGCCGCTGCTGGAGCCGCCCAGCGTGCCATTGCCGCCATCGCTGGAGCTGCGGATCAGCCCGGTGGCGCGCAGTTCGAAGCTGGCCATGCCGGCCAGGATGCCGCGCCAGTACGGCGAGACCTGCAGCGAGCGCACTTCGGTGCGGTTGGGGCTGTCGAGCTGGTTGTTGACGGTCTGCTGGCCGAAGGCCGAGATCGACTGCTGGCTGATGTTGCCGCGCACGTCGACGAACAGCGCCTGCGGCACGAGCTCGGCCAGCACGCGCGAGTTGAGCTGGTTCTGCACGCGGGCCGAGCGCTCGCTCTTCGTGTAGACCAGGCCGTCCAGCGTGTAGTCGAAGTTGCCGCGCACCGCGCCGCTGTTGCTGGCGATGGAAACGCCGGGCGAGATGGCCGTGATGAGGGCCTTGTCGCGGAAACCGCTGGGCGCGAGCTGCAGGTTGTCGGTCCAGGTCTCGGTGACGGCGATCCGGGGTTCGAGCGTCCAGCCCTTGCGGCCGTCACTGCCGCCACCGCCCTCACCCGTCTGCTGGCCGCGGGCCGGCGCGTGCGCCAGCGCGCCCAGCATCGCCAGCGCGGCGAGGCTCGGCAGGGACAACGGCCGGCGGCGGTGGACGAGGGCCCGCGTCATCGCCTCAAGCCCGATCCCGGCCGGCACCGGCCGCGGGGTGCGCGGCATCGCCTTGGCCATCGGCCTGGCCATAGCCATACCCGTAGCCGTAGCCATACCCGTAGCCATAGCCGTAGCCGCTGCTGCGCTTGTTGCTGGCCTGGTTGAGCAGCACCATCTTCAGCGGGCAGCTCTCGATCGCGCTGACCGCCTGCTGCACCGCGCTCTGCGGCGTGCGCTCGGCCTGCACGACGATGACGATCTGGCCCATGTGCGTGGCCAGCACCCGCGACTCGGTGGTGAGCAGCAGCGGCGGGCTGTCGAAGATGATGATCCGGTCCGGATAGCGCTGGGCCATGTCGTCCAGCAGCGCGCTCATCGCGTCGGAGGCCAGCAGCTCGGTGGCCCGCGCGTGCGGACGGCCCGAGGGCAGCAGCGTCAGCTTGTCGACGTTGGTCTTGAGCAGCACGCCGGCCATGTCGGCCTCCTTCTCCAGCACGTCGAGCAGGCCCGGGCCGGGCGGCAGGCCCAGCATGCGCAGCATCGACGGGCGGGCGACGTCGGCGTCCACCAGCATCACGGTGTTGTCGAACTCGGCCGCGATGGACATGGCCAGGTTCAGCGAGGTGAAGCTCTTGCCCTCGCCCGGCAGCGCGCTGGTCACCATGATCAGGTTGGCGTGCTTGAGCGAGCCGGCCCCGCGCGCCATCGCGTTGCGGATCAGCGGGCGCTTGATGTTGCGGTACTGGTCCGCCATCACGGTGCGCGGGGCGTTGGGCGTCAGGAAGCCCTGCGCGGCCAGCGCCTCCAGGTCCAGCTCGACGCGCTTGGACTGGGCCTCGCCGGAGCGCGCCACGGCCGGCGCGGACGGCAACGGCACCACGGCGGGCGCGGCGGCCACGGGGGCCATCGCGGGCGCCGGGGCGGCCACCGGCGCCGGGCCGACGTCGACGCCGGCCTGCTTCAGTTGTTCCAGCCGCTGGGCGGCTTGTTCGATCAGGCTCGTCATGCGAAAACTCCCCTCACCCGGCCTGCCGGCTGATCCAGATGACCATGCCGATCAGGCCGACCGCGTACAGGCTGACCAGGCTGCCCGAGGCCACGCCGAAACGCAGCAGGTCCACCTTCAGGCGGCGCCGGTCCTCGGGCGTCTCCTGGCGCGAGACCGCGCCCAGGATCGGCAGCTCCAGGCGATGGCGCAGCTCGTTGAGGTCGTGGAAGACCGGGCGGATCTGGCTCGCGGCGAAGGCGGTCAGCAGCCCGGCCAGCAGCGCCACGACCATGCCCGCGGCCAGCAGCATCAGCCGGTTCGGCGCCACCGGCTTGGGCGAGGCGCGCGGCGGATCGATGATGCGGAAATCGGCCACGCCCGAGGTGTTGTCCAGGTCGGTGGACAGCGCGGCGGACTCGCGGCGCTCGACCATCTCCTGGTAGTTCTTCTTGATGATGTCGTAGTCGCGGTTGAGCTGCGCGAACTCGGCCTCGAGCTGCGGCGCCAGCTTGATCGCGCCCTGCGCGGCGTTGTAGCGGGCGGCGTATTCGTCGACACGGGCGCGGATCTGCGCCACTTCGACCTCCTTGGTCGCCAGCACGCGCGCCAGCTCCTGGTTGGCCAGGCTGTCGTTGCGGCCGCCGGCGGCCGCGGGCTGCGCCAGCGCGGCCTTCTGCAGCTCGGCGACCTCGCGCTTGCGCTGCTCTTCCAGGTCCTTGATCTGGCGCCTGGTGTTGATCACGTCCGGATGCTGGTCGGTGTAGCGCTGCTGCAGCTGGTCCAGGCCGCGCTTGAGCTCGGCGATGCGGGCGTCGAGTTCGGGCGTCGCGAACTTCTGCGCGCTCTCCTGCAGCAGGCTGGACAGGCTGCCGCCGGCGGCGCTGCGCTTGGTCTCCAGGTCGAGCTGGGCCTTGGCCGCGTCGCGGGCATTGACCGCCTCGCGCAGCTGCAGCCGGGCGGCCTCGAGCTGGTTGCTGGACTCGGCCAGCCGCGCCGCGGCGTCCTTGCCGTCGGCCTGCGTCAGCTGCAGGTTGCGCAGGCGGAATTCCTTGCGGCGCGCTTCCGCCTCCTCGAGCTTGGTCTCGTAGGTCTTGATCTGCTCGTTCAGGAAGGTCGCGGCGGTGGTGCTGTCCTTGCGGCTCGCGCCCAGGCTGGACTCCATGAAGATCGACAGCAGCGAGGCCACCACCTTCTTCGAGATCTCCGGCGAGGAGTCGCGGTACGACAGCAGATACAGGTTGTTGGCCGAATTGCCGGCGGTCTGGATCGACAGGTTGCGCGTGACGCGATCGATCAGCGCCTCCTGCTCGGACTTGCTGGTGGCCTTGAGGTCCAGGTCGGCCATGCGCACCAGCTTCTCGACGTTGGGCCGGCTGATCAGCGTGCGGCTGAGCATGTTGACCTGCTGCTCGGTGTTGGTCAGCACGGCCATGCCGGACATCAGCGGCTTGAGGATGGACTGGGTGTCCACGTAGACGCGCGCGCTGGCCTCGTAGCGATCGGGCACGACGAACACCACGATGGCGGCGGCGATGCCCACCAGCCAGGCGGCGATCAACCCCGGCCAGCGGTAGCGCCACATCCGCTTGAACACGGCCATCAGTTGCGCGATCAGGGAATCCATGCGGCGGTCTCGGTTGCGCCGGCGTCGATGCCGGCTGGGCCCGGCGCGGAGCGGGCCGGTACTGCGGGAATCGGGTGCGCGGAGGCCGGCGCGGGAGCCTGCGGACGGCCGGGCGCGGCGCTCCGGGCGCGGGTCAGAAGAAGCTCTGCGGAATGATGAGGATGTCGCCCGGGCGCATTTCGACGTTGGCCGACACGTCGCCGCGGCGGATCAGGTCCTTCAGGCGCACCGAGTACTGCTTGTTGCCTTCGGCCGTGCGCAGGATGGTGGCGGAGTTGCCGGCCGCGAAATCGGTCAGGCCGCCGACGGCGATCATCACGTCCAGCAGCGTCATCTTCTGCTTGTAGGGCAGGAACTGCGGCTTGGCGGCCTCGCCGACGACGCGGATCTGCTCGCTGTACGGGCCGACGAAGCTGGTGACGATCACGGTGACGACCGGGTCGCGCACGTACTTGCCGAGCTGCTTCTCGATGTCGCGGGCGATCTCGACGGAGTTCTTGCCCTGCACCGGCAGTTCGTCGATCAGCGGGGCGGCGATCTTGCCGTCGGGACGCACGGGCACGGTCAGCGACAGCTCCGGGTTGCGCCACACGATGATGTTGAGGTTGTCGCCGGCGCCGACCACGTAGCTGTAGTCGGCCTGGGAGGCGGACACCGGCGCGGGCGGGTGGTTGCCGGTGGTCGAGCAGCCGGCCAGCGCGGTGGCCAGCGCCAGCAGCGCGGCCTGGGCCGCCTTCATGGAAGCGATCTTCAATCCAGTGTTCTTCAACATGTCCACCCCTGCAGGAAGCTGACCGGATTGCACCTCAGCGCGCGCGGGTGTGGAACCCCCTGGACTGAGGGCGATCCCTCCCTGACGTGATGGATTTCCGTGCTAGCGGCGCCACCCCGAAAACCTGCGCGAACCCGCATGAATCCGGGGAAACCCGCTTTCCGGCCGGTATTTATCCCGTCCTGATCCGGTTTTATCGTCCCTTGAGCACCGGCTTGATCAGCGCGATCAGCAGGCGCTGCAGCGGATGCGAGTTTCCCCAAGGCCGCCAGGTGTGTTTGAGCGTGCCGCGATAGGCGTCGAAGTGCATTCCCCAGGGCGCGGCGCGCAAGGGCCCGCGATTCAGCAGCAGCTTCAGCACATTCGTTCCCATGACGCCGGCGCACAACTCGCAGGCCATGACCGTCGAGGGACCGCGCCGCTCCTTGAAATTGACCGCCTCGGGCGCCACCAGATACTGCCGGCTGAGCATCGCCGGCGATACCCCGGCGATGAAGCGCGCATATTGCTCCTCATGGTCGCGGCCCTCGACCTGGAAATAGTCCTCGAAACTCATGCCGGTGGGGCTGAAGTACAGAAAGGCGGTACCCATCCCCAGAGGCGCGGCGGTCATCGCCGGGATGCCCAGTTCGCGGCAGCGCCGGAACACCTTGCGGCGCACCTCCAGCACGAAGAAATCGAGGCTGTCGATATACACGTCGACGCCTTTGAGAAACTCGTCCATGTTGGCGTCGTTGATGCCTTGGCGAAAAAGCCGGACGTCGCTTTCGGGGTTGATGTCGCGCACCATCTCGCCGACCACGTCGAGTTTGGGGCGGCCCATCGTCGACATGAAGGCGGCGGCCTGCCGATTCATGTTGTGGACGTCGAATTCATCGAAGTCGGCGATATTGAAATTCGCCACACCGAGCCGCGCCATCGTCAGCGCATGCGAGCCGCCGACACCGCCCAGTCCCGCGATCGCGACGCGCGCCTTGCGCAATCGCTGCTGCTCGTCCTTCGTGATCCAGCCGATATTGCGCGAGAAGGCGCGGTCGTAATCGAAGGTGAAACCGGAAGGCGTGGCGCGGCTCATGGGGCTCCCTTTTTGTCGTATTTCCTGCCAGCGGCGAGTATGCGCCCGCGCGGTGACGGCCAAGCGCCGGGGAAGCCCGCTGGAGGGACGCGGTCGGCGGACGGCAGGTCCGTTCCGGTCCTGGGCGCGCCCCCGCGAATGTGGGGAAAGCCGCTGTCGAGAAACTTGACAAGGGACGCTGAAGATTCACGCCACCGAATGTCAAGTGCTTGATTTGAAAGGATGAAAGTGCGCTGGCACGCTCCTCGCTTTGAGGTCGGGCAAGAAGCCGGCACGTGCCGCTTCCTAACGTGCATCTGGCAAGACGCATCCTCAAGGAGAGACACATGTTCAAGCAAGCAAAGCTCGCACTGGCAGCCGCGGCGCTGACAGCGGCGACCTTGCCGGCGATGGCGGCCCCGCTGTACATCGACACCGGTCATGACTTCAACCTCGACCCCAACGGCCTGACCACCACCGCGGTGTTCGACCAGCTGGGCTACTCGGGCACGCTGGCCACCTCGATCTACCTGGGCTCGCCGGCCACGCCGGGCACCACGGTGATCGACACCAACATCCCGTCGGTGATGAACTCGTTCGGCTTCTCGGCCGGCAGCCACACGACGCTGAGCGGCGGCACCGCGAATTTCGCGTACCCGAACGCCCCGTCGCAGACCAACATCGACTCGCTGAACAACCCGCGTCCGGGCAATGACCTGAACGGCTTCACGGGCGGCGTGAGCTTCCCGCAGTACGGCGCCGGCAACGTCGGCGGTCTGGGCGGTGCCTGGGGCCTGACCTATCAGTATCAGATCACCGGCAAGACGGTGGACTCCAACGGCGACGGCGTGTCGGACTTCGTCCAGTACACCGGCGGCGTGTTCCACGTCTACTACCAGAGCGCCGCGACCGACCCGAACAACGGCAAGGAAGTCCTGCGTCTGGTGGTCACGGGTTCCGACATCCAGCTGACCAACCTGAATGTCAAGGGCTACGTCGACTACAGCTACGCGGCTGGCGATGCCTTCGTCCAGAACTTCTTCAGCTCCGGTGAAGGCCTGGGCACGCTGTACAGCAACTGGCTGAACAACAACATCTCGGTGAGCTGGATCCTGGACACCAACGTGGATCCCCCGATCCCGACCCCGGACCAGCTGTGGAATACCGGCTCGGGCCTGATCCGTCAGTCGACGCTGGACGGTTCGCTGGTGATCAACGTGCCGGAACCGGGCTCCCTGGCCCTGGCCGGTCTGGCCCTGGCCGGCCTGGGCTTCGCCCAGCGCCGCCGCAGCCAGCGCAAGTAATCCGGAACCCCTCCGGCCAAGGCCGCTCAGCGAAGGCTGAGCGGCCTTTTTCTTTGCCTGCTCTTTCCTGTGCGGGCTTGCTCCCTGAGTGCTCATGCGAACGAGCTGCCGAGTCGCGCAGCTCAAGTCCTTTGTCTCCACCAGCCAGATGCGGCGCGCGAAGTGCTGCGCGATCTGCTCACGCGAGCGCCTCGACTGGCTGTTCAGATGCTGGGTTGGCTCGGCGAGCCTGCGGGCGTGCCGACCTTGATCCATGCCATGCGCCATCAAGAACTGGCGCGTGCCGCGGGTACGGCGGCGAGCCTGATCACAGGGTCCCATCCAGGTCGCGACGGCTGGTCCGGACGAGGTCCTGATCGCCGCTCAGATGATTCGAGCCCCGATGCGATTCCCGCCATCGAGGCCGATGCCGATTGGCCCTGGCCTGATGCTGAAGCTTTCGCGGCCTGGTGGGCGAGCCACGGCGACGCCATCGGCACGCAGCGGCGATTCGCCGGCCTGCCGGCGGCGCCGCCAGGGTGGCGCGAAGTGTTACGCCGTGGCCCCTTGCCGTGGCGGCCGATGGCCGCCGAGCACCTGCAACACCACCACCAAGGGCCGGCATTTCCCACCGACGCGCCAGCCTTTCGCCAATTGACCTGGATGGCTGGGCTGCCCGCCTGACCTGCCCGTCGCAGAAGGATCGCACCGTGACCGTTTCCGTTGACCTTTCGACCGCCAAGCCCGAGGCGCCAGCCGGTGCCGCCAAGCCCTCCAACCCCGACACCGCCGAGCCCGCGCCGATGCCGCAGGAACTGGTCTTCGAGGCGAGTCGGCAAGTCACCATCCGCTGCGGCAAGTCCAGCATCACCTTGTATCCGAACGGAAAGATCGCCCTGCGAGGCGAGTACATCGTGAGCGATGCGGAGGGTGTCAACCGCATCGTCGGCGGACAGATCGAGCTGAACTGAGCGTCGCTCATGTGGCAGGTCGACAACCGCACGCGCTACGTCTCGGATGGCGTTTGGCACCGGGATTCGGAAGGGGCCGAGATCTGGGTCGTCGCGGTCAAGGCGACCTATGACGTACTCCCTTCCGGTGTCCTTCGCCTGGCGCGTGTTCAAGAACCCCTTCGGTCGGGTCCGGAGCCATTTCCCGGTCTGGAGAGCCCGCGCTGGGAGACCGACTTCGGTCCTCGCAAGGCGGCCACTGACGTCGTGCTGATCGGACACGCTCATGCCCCCGTCGGCTCGGACGGACAGCCGCGTGCGGTCGATCAGCTCCAGGCGGGCTTCAGCGTCGGACCGGTGCATCGGCGCTTGCGCGTGTGGGGAGACCGCCATTGGCAGTCCTCTGCGCCCGACGCCTCGGCGTCAAAGCCCACCCCGTTCCTGCGCGTGCCACTGGTTTTTGAACGCGCGTTTGGCGGGCCGGGCGAAATTGATGGCCGGATGGCGTTGAACCCTGTTGGCCTTGGATGGCCAAGCCCGACTCGATCCGGCCGGAACTCGCTGCCCAACCTGGAGGACGAGAACCATCCGATCTGCCGTCCCACCGATCAGCCGGAACCAGCCGCGGTCGGCGTGGTCGCCGGCCACTGGCCCTGGCGAAGCCGTCATGCGGGCACGCACGATGACGCGTGGATGCTTCAGCGCTATCCGCTGCCTCCTGTCGATCAGGATCCCCGGTTGTTCCAGATCGCTCCGCCAGCGCAGCAGGTGCCTGGCCACCTCCGGGGTGGCGAGCCCGTCTCCCTGCTCAATCTCACGCCGCCAGGCTTCGCACGGGAGGGCCGCATCGACTTCCGGCTGCCCCGGCTCAGCCTCGCGTTCACCACGCAGTTCAGTCAAGGGCCAAAGGAGCGAGGCCGATCGGTCATCCACACGGTGATCCTCGATACCGATGCGCCGCGAGTGATCGTCGTTCACCACATGGCGCTGCCGTGCCACGCGCGCGTGAACGAGCTGCGCAAGACCGTCGTCGAGGAACTGGCGCGACCGCTTGACCGCGACGCCATGGTGGCCGCGCACGAGGAACCGGCATGAGCGCGGAACTACCGCTGTGGTTGTTGGCGGCCTCCTGCTGCTTTCCGTCGGGGCCGACCATGGCCCTGGCTGACGCGGCGCTGCGCGCTCAGTTGAGCCTGACGCGCCGTCATCCAAGCTACCGGGACCGCGCGGGCGTTCCCGCGCGCGTGAGCAGCTTCCCCGATCCGGACGGCCGTATCGAAGGCAGTCCGGATGCGCAGCGCTGGGGCTGGCTGGCGCGCCACGCGCTCGCGCAGCTGACAACGTCGCTCGCGCCACATTGGGAGTCACTGCTGGATCGCCCGCGGTGGCTGTGGCTGGTGCTGCCCGACGAGCACCGGCCCGGCGTGCCGGCGGACCTGCCAGCCGCGATACGGCACGCGATGACGCAGGACCTCTGGCCGTGGTCGAAGGTGAACGTGGTCCGTGGCGGTCATGCGGCCGGGCTGCTGGCGCTCGAACAGGCGCGCGATGCGCTCAGGGCCGCATCGGCGCTGACGACTGAGCTTCAGCCGCTTGCCGTGGTGCTGGCCACGGATGCGGCCACCGACGCCGAATCGCTCGCCTGGCTGGATGCCCAGAACCTGCTGCATGGCGCGCACGTGCATCGTCCTGCGGGCCCTCGCGCGCTGGCGCATGGGCGCGTGCCGGGGGAAGGGGCCGCGGCGCTGGCCCTGATGGCGACATCCGAGGCCTCCAATCTTGCAGCGCCTCCCTGGGCTCGCGTGCTGGGGTGCTCGACGGACCTCGAGCCCACGGATCGCCACGGGGAGCGTCCCTGTGTCGGCGCCGGGCTCTCGGCCGCCGCGCGAAACGCGATCGCTCAGGCCGGAAGCGGCCGTCCGCCGATCGGACTGCTCTTCTCCGACATGAACGGTGAACCGTATCGGGCGGATGAGTTCGGATTCACGGCGCTGCGTCTCGGTCCTGAGCTGCGCGAGGGGTGGAGGCGGCACACGCCGGCGCTGGCGAGTGGCGACCTGCATGGCGCGAGCGGTGTGGCAAACCTCGCCATGGCGGCGTACCAGCTCTCGAAACTGTCGACCGCGCAGGGATGCCTCGTGCTGTCGAGCTCCGACGATCCCCTTCGCGGCGCGGCGCTTCTGGCAAGTGCCGGGACCGGAGCCCATCTGCCGATGGAGGCGCAGGCATGGCGGTAAGCATCAACATCAATGGGCTGACGCTCTGCCACAAGGGCAGCGATGGCGTCACTCGCAACACGCTGCCGGACGTCTGCAAGACGCCCGACAAGGGGCTGCCGCTGCCGTATCGCAACGAGGCTTACTCCCGCGATCTGGTCAAGGGCACCACCAGCGTCTTCGCCGATGGCCACATGAGCATCGCGAAGTACGGCAGCCAGTTCCACAAGAGCATCTATGACGAGGCCGGCAGCATGGGCGGCGTGGCCTCCGGCACCAACAAGGCCGAGGCCGACTGGATCACCCACAGCTTTGACGTCTTCTTCGAAGGCAAGCCGGCCTGCCGCCTGACCGACAAGATGTTCATGAATCACCGCAACACGGTGAACATGGCCGGGCTCAAACAGCGCGACCTGCCGCAGTCGGATCAGGACTTCTACGACGAGCTCTGCCGCATGGCGTGCGAGTGCCTGGCGCAGAAGGGATCCATGACCCAGGGGCAGACCTTCCAGGACTGCGTGCGCAAGAAGATCGACGAGGCGCATTACAACGGCCGCTATCCCAAGCCTGACGCGAAGATGTGGCGCGAGGTGCCGTACGACCGTGGCTCCGGCTGGGACATGATCGGCAGCAAGAACAATCCCGGGCTACCGACTTCCAACTTCATCCGCCCCGACTCACGTCGCCTGGACGTGGTCCGCCTCGGCGCGGACGGGAAGCCATCCAAGATCATCGACATGAAGTTCGGCGACGATTCCCTCTCGGTAGAAGCGGAGAAGGACTACAAGCGCATCGCAAGGAAGCACACCGGCTCGAGCGATGGATTTGAGGAGTTTCGTGTCGAAGAGAAGTGCGACTGCGACGATGGCGGCAATCCACCAGGACAGCCAGTCCCCGTGACCGCACCGGCTGAGCAAAAGGAAGGCTTCCTCGACAAGTTCGGCAAGGCGCTAGAACAGTCAACCGGCATCAAACTCGCCGGCGGCGCGCTGGTAGCCTTCTTCGTTGTCTCCGAGGTATCGCGACTCTTCCCTGCTCGCAACCTCGTACCGGTTCCCTGAGCGCCCGATCAAACGACGCGACCATCGACATGATGACCACAGACACCATCGCCCAGTTGGTTCAAGCGAACGGCGGCGCAGCCGTACTGGATCGCATCCATCTGCCCTATGCCGATCCCAAGGCCGGACCGGCAGCCAAGTTCGGGCTGGGCGCGGAGCTCTATCTGCCTGATATCGATCGATCGCTGCTGCGCGAGCATGCAGCGGAGTTTCTGTACGAGTTCTGGTCGATGTTTCCTGATCAGGTCAACGAGTTCCTGCAGCGCGATACAAAGCGCGCGAAGCGATTCAAGGGTGATCCGCGTGCCGCGATCGAAGCGGACATCGCAAACTATGCAGCGGAGACCGGTTACTCGGGCGCACTGTTCGGTCGCGTCGACATCGGACTGCCGAATGACGACGTCCCCCCCTACCAGGCAAATCTGCTCGTCAACCGAGCTGGGGATCCGGGACTGTCCTTCTTCCATGCAAACATGCCCCTCGCCTCTGCATCGGGACAGCTGCACACTTCGATGCTGCTCGAACGTTTCGTGGGCTGGTGCCAACGCTTCAGACCGCTTCATGGCTCGGCAGGTTTTGCAATCATCGTCTGTCCAGGCATGGGGCAAAACAGCGTCTACGCTTTACAGCTCATGACTCGGTTCCCGGGTTTTGATTTCCCAACCGCGGTCGATTTCACGCTGGAGGTCGATGACGTCCATGACCGAATCAAGTCCGTCAACTGGCTGACAGCATTGGGCGACGAACTCGTGGCGCAGCTCGGTGGCCTGGCAACGATGCGCGAGGCGCTCGAGCCGGCGTGCACGGTTCACGCGTATGACGGCGGCGTCGTGATCCAGGCGGGGCCGACGCCGCGGCTGGGGGATACGCACGCCGACGACATTCCCGCGGAATACCGGCTCGCGGCGCGTTTCACTCGGCCGGTGCGATTCGAAGATTACGACGAGGGATTGTTTCGAGTGCCGAAAGACCTCGACAAACGTGCCGAGACCTTGAAGTGGATCAGGCGCTTCGATTGATGGATGACGACTCGCCAGCCTTCCCCGCACATCGGCGAAGAACCAAGAAAAAGCGCCTTGCAGACCCTGCAAGGCGCTTTGTCGTGGACGGCGCTGCGCTTATTCGCCGAGGTAGGCGGCGCGCACCTTCGGGTCGTTGAGCAGGGCCTTGCCCTCGCCCTTCATCGTGATCGCGCCGGACTCCATCACGTAGCCGCGCGTGGCCAGCTCCAGCGCGCGGCTGGCGTTCTGCTCGACCAGCAGCACCGTCACGCCCTGCTGGTGGATGTCGTTCACGACCTCGAAGATCTTGTCCACCATGATCGGCGACAGGCCCATCGACGGCTCGTCCAGCAGCAGCAGCTTGGGACGCGCCATCAGCGCCCGGCCCATCGCCAGCATCTGCTGCTCGCCGCCGGACATCGTGCCGGCGAGTTGCGCGCGGCGCTCCTTCAGGCGCGGGAACAGGGCGAAGACCTTCTCGATGTCCGCGGCGATCTCGTTGTCCTTGCGGATGAACGCGCCCATCTGCAGGTTCTCGGTGATGGTCATGCGGGTGAAGGTCCCGCGGCCTTCCGGCACCATCACCAGACCCTGCTTGGCCAGGTTCCAGGCGCCCTGGCCCTTGATCGAGCGGCCCAGGAACTTGATGTCGCCCACGGCCACCGGCTGCAGCCCGGTGACCGCCTTGAGCGTCGTCGTCTTGCCCGCGCCGTTGGCGCCGATCAGCGAGACGAGCTCGCCCTCGCGCACGTCGAAGTCCACGCCCTTGACTGCCTGGATGCCGCCGTAGGCCACCTTGAGGCCCTCGACCTGGAGGAGGATGTTGTCTGCCATCTTTTCAATTTCCATGGGTCGGGTTCAGGGGGCCGCGTGGGCTTCCTGCGCCGCGTGGGCGCCGAGGTAGGCCTCGATCACCTTGGGGTTGCGCTGCACTTCCGCCGGCGTGCCGGAGGCAATGAGCTTGCCGTAGTCCAGCACCGACACGTGGTCGCACAGGCCCATCACCAGCTTCACGTCGTGCTCGATCAGCAGGATCGTGCGGCCGTCGTTGCGAATGCGGTCGATCAGCTCGCGCAGCACCACCTTCTCGGTCGCGTTCATGCCGGCGGCCGGCTCGTCCAGCGCGATCAGCTTGGGATCGGTCGCCAGCGCGCGCGCGATCTCGAGCCGGCGCTGGTCGCCGTAGGACAGCGTGCGCGCCTTGAAATCGGCGTGCTTGCCGATGCCCACGTAGTCCAGCAGCTCGCGGGCGCGGGCGGTGATCTCGGCCTCCTCCTTCTTGAAGCCGGGGCTGCGGAAGACCGCGCCCACCAGGCCCGAGTGCGTGCGCACGTGGCGGCCCACCATCACGTTCTCCAGCGCGGTCATCTCGGCGAACAGCCGGATGTTCTGGAAGGTCCGCGCGATGCCGGTCTTGGCCACCTGGTGCACCGCCTGCGGCTTGTAGGGCTGGCCGCCCAGCTCGAAGGTGCCGCCATCGGGCACGTACAGCCCGGTGATGACATTGAAGAAGGTCGTCTTGCCGGCGCCGTTCGGACCGATCAGGCCATAGACCTGGCCCTTCTTGATCTCGATGCCGACATCGGACAGCGCCTGCAGGCCGCCGAAGCGCTTGGACGCGCCGGCCACTTTCAGTACGGTTTCAGTCATTCGTTCTTGCTCCTGCGCTGATCAGACCGGCTTGGCCGCGGGCTTGGCCTCGGGCGGCAGCGGCCGGGACTTGCCATGCTCGGGCGACGGCCACAGGCCGCGCGGACGGATCAGCATGATCACGATCATCGCCAGCGCGATCAGCAGCTGGCGCAGGATGGCCGCGTCCAGGCGGCCGTCGGTCATCTCCTGCAGCGGACCCGCGACGTAGCGCAGCACTTCCGGCAGCGCCGCCAGCAGCAGCGCGCCCAGGATCACGCCCGGGATGTGGCCGATGCCGCCCAGCACCACCATGGCCACGATCATCACCGACTCCTGCAGGCTGAAGGACTCGGGCGAGACGAAGCCCTGGAAGGCGCCGAACATCGAGCCGGCCACGCCGCCGAAGGTCGCGCCCATGCCGAACGCGAGCAGCTTCATGTTGCGGGTGTTGATGCCCATGGCCTTGGCGGCGATCTCGTCCTCGCGGATGGCCATCCAGGCGCGGCCGATGCGCGAGTTCTCGAGCCGGTAGCAGATCACCACCGACGCGATCACCAGCGCCAGGAACAGGTAGTAGTACATCGACACCGAGTTGACGGTGTAGCCGAAGAAGTCGTGGTTCTGGCTGAATTCGAAGCCCAGGAAGTGCACGCCGTCGATCTGGCCGATGCCGCGCGGGCCGTTGGTGATGTTCAGCGGATATTCCATGTTGTTCAGGAACACCCGGATGATCTCGCCGAAGCCCAGGGTCACGATGGCCAGATAGTCGCCGCGCAGCTTCAGCGTCGGGGCACCCAGCAGCACGCCGAAGAAGCCCGCCAGGCAGGCCGCCAGCACGATCGCCACCAGCAGCGGCAGGTGCAGGCCCTGCGGGAAGCTGGCCGCGATGTTCTCGAAGTTCTCGGCCAGGTGCGGGCTGTTGAGCAGCGCGAAGAGATACGCGCCCACCGCGTAGAACGCGACGTAGCCCAGGTCCAGCAGGCCGGCGTAGCCGACCACGATGTTCAGGCCCAGCGCCAGCAGCACGTACAGCAGCGCCAGGTCGATGATGCGCACCGGGCCGTTGCCGAAGGACTGCGCGAACAGCGGCAGCACCAGCAGCAGCGCGCCGGCGACCAGGAAGGTGATGAGTTTGGAGGTCTTGTTCTCGAACATGGTCGGCTCCTCAGGCGCGGTCGGCGACGCGTTCGCCCAGCAGGCCGGACGGACGCAGCGTGAGCACCAGGATCAGCGCGATGAAGGCGAAGATGTCGGCGTAATGGCTGCCCAGCACGCCGCCGGTCAGGTCGCCGAGGTAGCCGGCGCCAATGGCTTCGATCAGGCCCAGCAGCACGCCGCCGACCATCGCGCCGGCGAGATTGCCGATGCCGCCCAGCACCGCGGCGGTGAAGGCCTTCAGGCCGGGCATGAAGCCCATCGAGTGCTGCACGGTGCCGTAGTTGGCGGCCCACATCAGGCCGGCCACCGCGGCCAGCGCGGCGCCGATGATGAAGGTCAGCGAGATCACCGCGTCAGGCTTGACGCCCATCAGCGCGGCCACGCGCGGGTTCTCGGCGGTGGCGCGCATCGCGCGGCCCATCTTGGTGTGGTTCACCAGGAACAGCAGGCCGCCCAGGATCACGACGGTGGACACCAGGATCAGCACCTGCGTCACGGTGATCACCGCGCCGCCGATCTGGATCGGGTCGGTGGGCAGCAGTTGCGGGAAGGGCTTGGGGTTGGGCTTCCAGATGATCATGGCCAGCGTCTGCAGCAGCAGCGACATGCCCATGGCGGTGATCAGCGGGGCCAGTCTGGGCGCATTGCGCAGCGGCCGGTAGGCGATCTTCTCGATCGCGAAGTTGAGCAGCGTGCAGACGACGATCGCGCACACCAGCGCGATGATCATCAGCAGCCAGCCCGGCAGGCCCGCGCCGGCCAGCGCCGTGACGACGGTCCAGCTCACCAGCGCGCCGGCCATCAGCACCTCGCCGTGGGCGAAGTTGATGAGGTTGATGATCCCGTACACCATCGTGTAACCCAGTGCGACGAGGGCATACATGCTCCCGAGCACCAGGCCGTTGATGATCTGCTGAAAAAGTATCTCCATAAGGCCCCAGCGTGTTGTTTGGCCACGGCTCGCGCCGCGTGACGAGGATCGGGGTGCAACCCCCGTGCCAGTCCGTCGATTTCAAGGGTAATCACCGACGAAGTGCGATACGTGCGCACCCGCCGAGCTTGTGTTCCCAGTCTCGGCCACGCCACGCGGTGCGGAAATCCGCACAAACCGCCTCGACAGCCGGGCGAATCCTCGCCAGTCACAAAAAAGCCGCCCCGGCGGGTGCGTGGCGCGCGCCAACTTGGGCACACTGGGCGGCGCATGTCGTCTCTCATGGAACCGGTGGTCACGTCCTCCTTCGCCTCGTCCTCGCTGAGCCAGCGGCTGGGCGTCTTCCTGAGCCGGCCCAGCTTCTACCTGTACCTGACCGGCATGCTGATGCTGGCCGGGCTGCTGCTGGGCCACCGGCTCAGCGAGCGCGCCAGCCTGGACCAGCTCAGCGCGCTGGCCACCGAGCGGCTCGAGCTCTACGCCTCCAACCTGCAGACCGAGCTGGGCCGCCACGCGTATCTGCCCAGCCTGCTGGCCATCGACGACGCGGTGGTGCGGCTGGTCGACCATCCCGATGACGAGGCGCAGCGCAAGGCCGCCAGCCTGATGCTGGCGCGCGTGAACGTGCGCGCGGGCACGACGCAGATCTTCGTGGCCGATCCGGGCGGCCGCGTGCTCGCCGCCAGCGAACCGCTGACCCCGCCGGCGCGGCTGCAGCAGGCCATCGAGCAGGACCGCCATCACTTCTTCGCGTCGGACGCCGGTCAGGCGGGGCTGAGCGGCTCGACCAACTTCTTCCTGCTGCACCCGCTGCGCCGCAACCAGCAGTTGCTGGGCGTGATCGTGGTGAAGCTCAACCTCGCGCCGCTGGAATCGACCTGGGTCGACCTGGGCCTGAGATCGCAGGGCGAGCGCATCCTGGTCTCGGACGACCAGGGCGTGGTCATCATGAGTTCGGTGGAGGACTGGCGCTACGCGGTGCTCAACCGCGCCGACGTCGAGCGCCGCGACCGCCTGCAGGCCAGCGCGCGCTATCCGCGCGTGGGGCCCGACCTGAACCTGCCGCCGGCGCTGGAGGCCTACAACAGCCAGCTGGTGCGGGCGCCCGCCCCGGCCAGCACGACGCTGCTGGCGCAGGAGCGTCAGCTGCTGCCGCTGGGGCTGCGGCTGCTGGCGCTGTCCGACCTGTCCGAGGTGCGCCGCCAGGCGCGCCTGGCGGCGTGGAGCGGCGCGGCCTTCGGCGCGGCGATCGGCATGCTGCTGCTCTACCTCGCGTCGCGGCGGCGCGCGCTGCGGCAGCTGTTCCACGCCAAGACCGAGCTGCAGAACGCGCATGCGCAGCTGGAGCGGATCGTCGACGAGCGCACGGCGGAACTCCGCCAGATCAACGAAGAGCTGCTCGAGCAGATCGCCCAGCGCCGCCAGGCCGAGGGCGAACTGCTGCAGACCAGCAAGCTGGCGGTGCTGGGCCAGATGTCGGCCGGCCTGTCGCACGAGGTCAACCAGCCGCTGACGGCGCTGCGCGCGCTGGCACGGAATTCGCAACGGCTGCTGGAGGCCGGCCGCACGCAAGCGGTCGCGGACAACCTGCAGACGATGGACGACATGGTCGAGCGCATGGGACGGATCACCCGCCAGCTCAAGAGCTTCGCCCGCAAGGCGGAGCCGGCGCGCGCGTCCGTGTCGCTGCTGGCCTGCGTCGACAACGCGCGGCTGCTGCTGGAGCACCGCACCCGCGCGCTGGACCTGCAGATCGAGGTCGAGGTGCCGGCGGGGCTGCGCGTCAGCGCCGAGTCCAACCGGCTCGAGCAGGTGCTGGTGAACCTGCTGGCCAACGGCATCGATGCGATCGCGTCCGAGCCCGCGCACGACGGCCACGAGCGCCGCCTGCGCGTGGCGGCCGTGCCGGCCGACGAGGGCCGGCGCGTGCGCGTGCAGGTGCAGGACAGCGGACCGGGGCTGAGCGAATCGCTGCTGCCGCGGCTGTTCGAGCCGTTCTTCACCACCAAGCCCGCGGGCGAAGGCCTGGGGCTGGGGCTGGTGATCTCGTCCAAGATCGTCCACGAGTTCGGCGGCGCGCTGAAGGCGCACCGTCTCGAACAGGGCATGAGTTTCGAATTCGACCTGGAGGTCGATACCTGGCAGGCCGAGGAGGGTCAGTATGTTTGAGGGCTACAAGGTCGTGTTCGTCGAGGACGACCTGCCGGTGCGGGTCAGCCTGACCCAGACGCTGGAGCTCGAGGGGTTGAGCGTGGTGCCATGCCGCTCCGCCGAGGAGGCGCTGCCGCACGTGCAGCCCGGCGCGCCGGTCATCGTCATCACCGACGTGCGGCTGCCCGGCATGGACGGGCGCGCGCTGCTGGCGCACGTGCAGGCGACCGATCCGCAGATCCCGGTGATCCTGATCACCGCGCATGGCGACGTGAACATGGCGGTGCAGGCCATGCGCAACGGCGCCTACGACTTCATCGAGAAGCCATTCGCCCCCGAGCGGCTGCTGGACACCGCGCGGCGCGCGCTGGACCTGCGGCTGCTGCGCCATTCGGCGGACGAGCTGCGGGCGCAGCTCTCCGCGGCCAGCGGCATCGAGGCGGCGCTGCTGGGCAAGTCGGCGGCGATGCAGCAGCTGCGGCGCCAGGTGCTCAACCTGGCATCGACCTCGGCCGACGTGATGATCCTGGGCGAGACCGGCACCGGCAAGGAACTGGTCGCGCGCTGCCTGCACGACCAGAGCCCGCGCCGCGATCGGCATTTCGTCGCCATCAATTGCGGCGGCCTGCCCGAGGCGCTGTTCGAGAGCGAACTCTTCGGCCACGAGTCCGGCGCGTTCACCTCGGCCGGCAAGCGCCGCATTGGCAAGATCGAACACGCCAACGGCGGCACGCTGCTGCTCGACGAGATCGAGACCATGCCCGTGCCGCTGCAGATCAAGCTGCTGCGGGTGCTGCAGGAAAGACGCGTGGAGCGGCTGGGCTCGAACGAGGAACAGCCGATCAACGTGCGCTTCATCGCGGCCAGCAAGGCCGACCTGAAGGAAATGGGCGAACGCGGGCAGTTCCGCAGCGACCTGTACTACCGGCTCAACATCGCCACGCTGGTGCTGCCGCCGCTGCGTGAACGCCGCGAGGACATCCCGCTGCTGTTCGAGCACTTCGTGGCGCAGGCCTGCAAGCGCTACGAGCGCCCCGCGCCGGAACTCACGCCCGACAAGCTGCGCGAACTGATGGCCCACGACTGGCCCGGCAACGTGCGCGAAATCCGCAACGCGGCCGACCGGTTCGTGCTGGCGCTCGACGACCTGGACAGCTCGGCCGCCCTCCAGGCAGTGCCGAATCTGGCGCTGGCGCGGCAGATGGAAATGGTCGAGAAGGCGCTCATCGAACAGGCGCTGCGGCGCTCCGGCGGGAAGGTGCCCGCGGCGATGGAGTTGCTCGGGACACCGCGCAAGACGCTCTACGACAAGCTGCACCGGCACGGGATCCAGCTCGACGATTTCCGCTGAATCGTTCTACCGGGCGCTTGAAACACCCTCGCCCCGGTACGGGGAGAGGGAGGGGTGAGGGGGGGTGGCAGTACGCCGTGCTACTTGCACGCCTCCCCCTCTCCCCTGCCCTCTCCCCCCTCGCGGGGGGCGAGGGAGTTCTTGCGGAGATCGCAGCACGCTTGCGTTCAGGCGCTCAGGCGCTCAGGCGTCCAGGCGCTCAGGCGCTCAGGCGTCCAGGCGCTCAGGCGTTCAGGCCGCCTGCCGCGTGCCCCGGATCGCGCGGTCGAGCACTTCCTTCAACTGATCGATCGTGGCGGGCTTGACCAGATACGCCGTCGCACCGCGGCGGATCGCCTCCGCCGCATCGCCAGCATTGGAGGTGCCCGTCAGCATGACGATCGTCATGGGGCCCTCGCGCAAGGCCTCGGACAGGAAATCCATCCCCTGACCATCCGGAAGCGCACGGTCCAGGATCAGGACGTCGGGGCGATGTTCGGACAGTCGCAACCGCGCGTCGCGCAGGCTCGCGGCCGTCGCCACCGTGTAGCCCTCCAGCTCGAGAAGAATGCCCAGCGTCTCGCTGGACTCAAGGTTGTCGTCGACGATGACGGCATGGAGTGGCATGGCAAACCCTGCGGCAAGACGTCCAGAAGAATCACCCGCGCGCGCGACAATCCGGCCGCAACACCAGACCCCATCCACACCTCGCAGGCAAGCGATCTCCCGACACGGCAATTTCCGTGCCCTCACCCGCCGCAAAGCCGCCTGCCGGCCTCCCCCTTCTTCGAGGGGGCGGGACGGGAAATTGCCCCCGCGACTCCTCCCTGTCATTTCCACCCACGCAGCCGCGGGCGCCAGGACGTCACCGCCCTGCCCGCCAGGACCTGCCGCCGAATGCCCCAGCGCCCATGACGACCGACGCCCCGATCGACACCGACCTCCTCCCCCGCCTGCGGCGCTGCACCCGCCCGCTGCATGACGACATCGAGGCCCTGCTCGGCCTGGAGGCGCCGATGCCGATCGCGCGCTACGGCCGCATCCTGCGCGGCTTCCACGAGTTCCTCCAGCTCTGGGAACCGCGCGTGCGCCACGCGCTGCCGCCGGCGCTGCGGCCGTGGTTCGACGGCCGCGGCCGCGCCAGCCTGGCCGCGCGGGACATCACCGCCCTGTCCGTCCCCGAGGACGCGCCGCTGCGCGCCGCCGCCCGGACCGCCCAGCAGCGCATCCGGCTGGACTCGCCGGCCGCGGCGATGGGCTCGCTTTACGTGATCGAGGGCTCGGCGCTGGGGGGCCAGGTGTTGACACCGCGCCTGCTCGCGGCGCACGGCCTGACCCCGGAGCGCGGCGCCGCCTACTTCAACGGCTTCGGCGCGCACACGGGCGCGATGTGGCGCGAGTTCCGCCAGTTCGCCGACGCCCAGGCCGGCCAGGACGCCGCGAGCCGCTCCGCGGCCTGCCGCGCCGCGGTCCAGACCTTCAAGGCGTTGATCGACACCTTCGACCCGGTGGCTGCGCCATGACGCCCGTGCCCGCCGACAAGACGCTGACCGCGCTGCAGCTCGCCCATTGCGCCAGCGAGCCGATCCGCGTGCCCGGGGCCATCCAGCCGCACGGCTGGCTGGCCGCGGTGGATGTGCGCCAGGGCAGCCTGATCGCCTACAGCGTGAACTGGACGGCGCTGCTGCCCTCCCCCGGCGACCTGCTCCCCGCGCGCATCCAGGGAGCGCTGGATCCGGTGATCGCCGGACGCCACGCCCTGATCGACGGCGAAGGCCCCGTGTCCTGCGGCGCGTTGACGATCGGCGGCCGCCGGCTGCATGTGTCGGGACACCGGCTGGGCGAGCTCGCCTACTTCGAGCTCGAGCCCGACGCCGAGGACGCCGGCGCCCGCGCGCCGATCTACAGCCTGGCGCGCCATCTCGTGCCGTTGATGCAGCGCACCGGCGCGGTCGGCGAGCTGTGCCGCGTCGTCGTCACCGAGATGAAGCGGCTGACCGGCTTCGGCCGCTGCCTGGCCTACCGTTTCGACGCCGACGGCCACGGCGAGGTGCTGGCCGAGGCCGCCGATCCGGGCTACGACCTGTACGCGGGCCATCGCTTCCCGGCCTCGGACATTCCGCCGCAGGCGCGCGAGCTCTACCGCATCAACCACATCCGGCTGATCGGCGACGCGAACTACGAGCCGGTGCCGGTGCGCTTCGTCGATGGCCGCGACGCCGCGACGCTGGACCTGTCGCAGGCGGCGCTGCGCAGCGTGTCGCCGGTGCACCTCGAATACATGCGCAACATGCGCACGCTGGCGTCGATGTCGGTGTCCATCGTGGTCCGCGGACAGCTGTGGGGACTGGTGTCCTGTCACGACCACGCGCCGCGCCAGCTGTCCTGGCAGACGCGCATGGCCTGCGAGCACCTGGGCCAGCTGCTGTCGCTGCAGATCGAGGCGAAGGAAGAGAACGAGCAGGTGTCCGAGCAATTGCGCCTGCGTCAGCTGACGCTGGCGATCGTCTCGCAGCTGGCCGACAGCGACGCGACGCTGCAGCGCCTGGTCGACGAGCCCGGCCCGCTGCTGCGGCTGGGACGCGCGGCTGGCGCGGCGGTGATCCTCAATGACCGCTGCTGGTCGGTGGGCGAGACGCCGGACCACGACACGCTGCTCGAGCTCGGCCAGTGGCTGGCCCACCGCGTCGATCAGGTCTGGCACAGCGACCGGCTGCCGGTGGAGGCGCCATCGCTGAGCGGCTCGATGGGCGCGATGACGGGCTTGCTGGCGATCTCGATCTCGCGGCTGCACCGGCACCACATCGTCTGGTTCCGGCCGGAGATCGCCCAGACCATCGTCTGGGCCGGCGATCCGCGCAAGGAGGCCGCGGCCGGGCCGCACGCGCGGCTGAGCCCGCGCCGCAGCTTCGCGAGCTGGAAGGAGCACGTCAGCGGCCGGTCGCTGCCGTGGACGCCCGGCGAGATCCATGCGGTGCGGGAGCTGCGGCAGGCGCTGATCGGCATCGTGCTGCGGCGCGCCGAGGAGATGGCCGAGGTGGCGATGGAGCTGGGCCGCGTCAACAAGGAGCTGGAGGCCTTCTCGTACACCGTCTCGCACGACCTGCGCGCGCCGATGCGCCACATCGCGGGCTTCGTGGACCTGGTGCTGGAGATGGAGGGCGAGGCGCTCTCCGCGCGCGCGCAGCGCTACCTCGCGCATGTGAAGGAGGCGTCGGCGCACGCGGGACAGCTGGTGGACGCGCTGCTCGACTTCTCGCGCATGGGCCGCTCGGCGATCAAGCATGGGTCGATCCACACCGATCACCTGATCGAGGACCTGATCGCCGAGCAGAACACCCTGACCAAGGGCCGCGCCATCGAGTGGGTGGTGCAACGCCCGCTGCCGCGGCTGTGGGGCGACCCGCTGCTGCTGCAGGTGGCCATCCGCAACCTGGTCTCCAACGCGGTGAAGTACACGCGGCCGCGCGAGCTGGCCCGCATCGAGATCACCGGCATCGAGGACGAGACCGGCACCGGGCTGAGCGTGCGCGACAACGGCGTGGGCTTCCAGATGAAGTACGTCGGCAAGCTGTTCGGCGTGTTCCAGCGCCTGCATCAGAACGAGGCCTTCGAGGGCACCGGCATCGGCCTGGCGAGCGTGCGCCGCATCGTCGAGCGCCACGGCGGACGCGTCGACGCCTGGGGCCAGCCCGAGGGCGGTGCGTGCTTCAGCTTCACCGTGCCCACGCGCGCCATGCTGGAGGCGCCTTCCGGCGACACTCCGTCCCTTCCCTCACCGAGAACCGACGACTGACGACCGACGCCATGTTGAAGCCCATCCTTCTTGTCGAAGACGATGCCCGCGACCTTGAGCTGACGCTGGTCGCGCTCGAACGCAGCCAGCTCGCCAACGAGGTGATCGTGGTGCGCGACGGCGCCGAGGCGCTGGACTACCTGCTGCGCGAAGGCGCGCATGCCGGCCGCGCCGAAGGCAACCCGGCGGTGATCCTGCTGGACCTGAAGCTGCCGAAGGTGAACGGGCTGGAGGTG
The DNA here is from genome assembly GCF_039595595.1 of Roseateles sp. GTDB lineage: Bacteria > Pseudomonadota > Gammaproteobacteria > Burkholderiales > Burkholderiaceae_C > Roseateles. The sequence goes on from NZ_JBCNLG010000028.1 coordinate 24,328, forward strand.
CTCAAGGCGGTGCGCGCCACCGAGTCGCTCAAGAGCGTGCCGGTGGTGATGCTGACCTCGTCGCAGACGGAGTCGGACGTGGTGCAGAGCTATGAGCTGGGCGTGAACGCGTACGTGGTCAAGCCGGTGGACTTCAAGCAGTTCGTGGCGGCGATCGCGGACCTGGGCGTGTTCTGGGCGGTGCTGAACGAGCCGCCGCCCGGATCGCTGCGCGCCGCGCGGCGCTACGAATGAGCCATGGCTGAACCGATGACGCCCCCCGGATCGTCGACCGCGACGGCGCGCGCCGCGCAGACGGCGGCCAGCGCGCCGCCGCTGGAGATCCTGCTGCTCGAGGACTCGACCTTCGATGCGGAGCTGCTGCTGGCCTCGCTCGAGTCGACGCATCCGCGGGCGCGGGTGACCTGGGTGAAGGACGAGGCGGGGCTGCTCGGGGCGCTGGAGACGCAGCGTTTCGACCTGATCCTGTCGGACTACCAGCTGCCGGGCTTCACCGGCGCGGAGGCGCTGGCGCTGGCGCAGGAGCGGGTGCCGGGAACGCCATTCATCTTCGTGTCGGGCGTGATCGGTGAGGAGAACACGGTGGAGCTGCTCAAGCGCGGCGCCACCGACTACGTGATGAAGGGCCGGCTGGCGCGGCTGCCGGTGGCGATCGACCGGGCGCTGCGCGAGGTGCGCCAGCGCGACGCCCAGCATCAGGCCGAGGCGCAGCTGCGCGAGGCCGACGCGCTGTACGCGCGGGTGGTGGATTCGCTGCAGGACCACGCGGTGATCCTGCTGGACGCCGAGGGCCTCATCCGGGAATGGAACCGCGCGGCCGGGACCATCTTCGGGCATGCGCTGGACGATGTGCGGGGCCTGTCGGCGGAGATCCTGCTGACGCCGGAGGACCGGGCGGCCGGCGTGCTCGAGAACGAACTGGCCGTGGCGCTGACGCTGGGCCAGGCGCGCGACGACCGCTGGCTGATGCGGCGGGACGGCTCGCGGCTGCGCGCCGAGGGCGTGGTGACGCCGCTGTTCAGCGCATCGGGGGCGCCGACGGGGTTCTCGAAGATCATCCGCGACACGACGCCGGCCTACGAGGCGCAGCAGGCGCTGCGGCTCGGCAAGGAGGAGGCGGAGCGGGCCAACGAGTTGAAGGACCAGTTCCTGGCGGTGCTGTCGCACGAGCTGCGTTCGCCGCTGAGCGCGATCACGGGCTGGGCCGACATCCTGGGGAACTTCGCGGACGCGCATCCGCTGCTGGGCAAGGCGGCGGCGGTGATCCGGCGCAACGCGCAGCTGCAGGCGCGGATGATCAACGATCTGCTGGACATGAGCGCCGTGGTGGCGGGCAAGCTGGTGCTGCAGCCGGCGCCGCTGGACCTGGCGGCGCTGGCGTCGGAGGCGGTGCTGGGCGCGCTGCACGAGGCGCAGGGCAAGGGCGTGGCACTGAACTGCCACGCGCCGGCGCCGGTGTGGATCCCGGCGGACGCGCAGCGCTTGTCGCAGGTGATGGCGAACCTGATCGGCAATGCGATCAAGTTCACCGACGGCGGCGGCCGTGTGGACGTCGAGGTGGACGTGGACGAGGGCTGGGCGCGCGTGCGTGTGCGCGATACCGGGCGCGGCATCTCGCGCGAGTTCCTGCCCTATGTCTTCGAGCGGCTGCGGCAGGAGGACGGCTCGTCGACGCGCAAGGTGGGCGGGCTGGGTCTGGGGCTGGCGATCGCGCGCGCGATCGCGGAGCTGCATCACGGACGGATCAGTGCCGACAGCCCGGGGCCGGGCGGCGGCGCGGTGTTCGAGCTGAGGCTGCCGCTGCTCAAGGACCAGGGGCTGCGCCCGCCGCCGGCGGCGGAGCCGGTGGCCTTGTCGGAGGACCTGCTGGCCGGCGTGCGGGTGCTGCTCGTCGATGACGAGGAGGATGCGCGCGAGGTGGGCCAGGTGGCGCTGAGCCGGCTGGGGGCGCGGGTGGATGTCGCGGCGAGCGCGGCGCAGGCGCTGGAGCGGCTGACGAAGGAGCGTTTCGATCTGCTGGTGTCCGACATCGGGATGCCGGAGATGGATGGACGCTCGCTGATCCGCGCGGTGCGGCAGTTGCCGGGAGGCAGCGCCGAGGAGCTGCCGGCGGTGGCGCTGACGGCGTTCGCGATGGTGGCGGACCGTCAGGAGGGTCTGGCGGCGGGATTCCAGGGGTATGTGGCCAAGCCGATCGAGCTCGGGGCGCTGACGCGGACGATTCAGGACGTGCTGGGCAGCAGGACGGGCTCGGACTGAGCGGTCAGTGCCGGGCCTTGCCAGGGCATGGCGCATCCATAAGCGGACGTTCTCCCTTTGCCGCTCCTTCGCAACCGCCTTGCGCGCTACCACCGTCTGGCGTCGCGAGGCGAGTCGCCGCTGCTGGTGGTGCCCTCGGTGATCGTGCCGGAAGAATCGAACGTCCTTATCAATCCGGCACACGCCGCCATCAAGAGTGTCACGGCGACCAAACTGCGCGCCTGGCAATACGACCGGCGGCTCAAGCAGAGCCGCCTGTGAGTCACCTGCGGAGAACAGCGCTCAACGATCGGCGAACCCATGAATCACTGCAGGCCACGGCATCGATCGAGGCTGGCGCAGTCCTCGGCAGCCTTCAGCGACGCGATGTGCGGCGGCCCGCAGCGCTGAGCGCCCTCGCCTTGCGGGGCCGGATCGCTTCGGCGGGGAGCCTCGGCTGAAGCCGCGGACGATGCCGGGCCTGGACCGCCATGTAGGTCGCCCGATCGACGAGTCCCGCCCGCTTGAGGTCGAAGTAGGTCATCAAGATCATTCGGTCGAAAGGCCTAAGAGATTTGTGCATCGCAATTCACCTTGGAGAGGATTCCGTCATCGAGCTGTCGCGCACGCTGGCGCTCCGTCAGCGACAGGAACTCCTTCGCGGCCCGACGGCATTCGAGGTCCTCGGCAGCGCTGATGTTGGCCCTATCGCTCTTCGCGAAACCGTAGATGAAAAGCCAGTAGCCGGACCCATGCCGCGCGACGAACGTCCGATAGCCGCCACGCTTTCCTTGACCGATCCTCGCGAGTCGCTTTTTCAAAAGCGCGCCGCCCAGATCCGCATCGATCAAGCCCCGGGCCATTTCGACCACGGCCCGACAGAGATCACGATCTCCCAGCCCCTGTTGGCGCATCCATCGGCGAAACCAACGCATAGCAAAGACTGCCACTTCGACCTCCACGCATCGCTGCGGTGAAGGTCAGTGCCGGGTCTTGACATCGACTGATTCGTCCTGAGGACGGCCTACTGATGAGGGGCGGCGACTCCCCCGCTCGGGGGAGAGCCATATGCGTTGAGGCTGCAGGCCCAGCCGCGCCGGGCCTGCCCCGGATTCACTTCACAGTGACCGAGAAGTTCTTCGAGCCGAAGTTCATGCCGCCGGCCGAGGACGTGATTTCGAAGCCGTACTGCACGTCGCCCACGACCAGGTCACCCATCCAGCCGAGGTTCTTCAGATAGTTGAGGATGGCGCGCACGTCGACTGTCGTGTTGTTGGTCTTCGTCGTGCGCAGGAACGAATACACCATGTTGTTGCCGTTGTTGCCGCGGTAGACGTTCCAGGTGGAGCCGCCCACGGAGACATTGGTGTAGACGGGAATGGCGCAGCCGGCGGAGGTCCAGTTGTAGGAGATCGGCTTGACGTTGCCGCAGCCGCCAGGCGTGCCGGTGTAGTTCAGCCAGAGCATGATCTCGTGGGCGTTGTTGCCGACCCAGATGTCGTAGGTGGACTCCCAGGCGCCGCCGGAGGGGGTGGTCGCGCTGACGGTCGAGGTCAGCGTGGCGAGTGAGCTGATCGTGCGGTTGACCGTGTAGCTGATGTGCGGATAGGACTTGATCCCGCCGGTGTTGGGCTGATCGGACCAGACGCCCCAATCAGCGTTGGAGTTGGCCCAGATGGTCTGGGCGCCGGCGGCCAGGTTGCTGCAGGGCGACCAGACGTCGTTGTTGAAGCCGTAGCTCCCGTAGCTCCAGGTGGCGAAGAGATTGGACGCCGAGCACGACGAAGTCGCTGGCGACGAGGCGGCCCAGGTGGCGGCCTGCGCGCCCGAGGCGGCGCAGGCCAGGGTGACGAAGGCTGCCGCGAGCAGCTGGCGGTGGGTTGATTCCATGGTCTCCGTGTCCTTGTTGTTGAGAGGCGCCGAGCCATCCGATCCGGGCGGCGTGTCCATCGGCGAATTAATTCGAGCCCTCAACAATTAGTTCAACCATCGGGATTACCCGCGCCGGTCCTCAGCGATCGCTCACGAGCGAGCGTCATGGATTCCTGGCGGCTCGACTGCGGCGGACCTCCGGCTCGTCCATGACAAACTGCCATACAGGAAACGCCTCGAGATCCGAGGCCGTGAGTTCGTCGACTGGTTTGCGTGTGGTAAGTGTGGGCGGCATGGTCTGCACTTCAAGGAAACGGCGACGAGTGTCGCGAATCGCGGAGGCCCGGGCAGTCATCGACTACCCTCACTGCCGGGCTTCAATCCGGACGTCGTCAGGTCGCTCCGCTTTCAGGCAGGCTGACCGCGTCGTCGGCTTCCTTCATGGAGCGGTGTCCGGACCCAAGCGTGTCCAGCTTCAGCACCCGATCTCGCATTCATTCCCCCGCTCGATTCATTCAGCAACAGGAGCACCCGATGATCAAAGTCAGTGTCATGTACCCGTACGCGGCAGGCGCGCGATTCGACCACGCGTACTACCGCGACAAGCACATGCCCATGGTGAAGCAGCGGCTCGGCGCGGCGTGCCTGTACTACACGGTGGACAAGGGCATCGCTGGGGGCGCGCCAGGCGCCGACCCGGTCTACGTGGCCCGATGCGATTTCATCTGCACCTCCCTCGAAGCCTTCATGGCAGCCCGCGCCCCGCACGCGCAGCAGATCAGGGACGACATCGCCAACTACACCGACATACAACCGGTGCTGCAGGTCAGCGAGGTGGTGGTGGAGCGGTCGGACGTCTGAATCGAGGCAACGGGCTTCGCATTGACCTCACAGAAGTAATGCAAGCTAGCCACCTTTACTGAATGAGTGGATCCAGTGAAACGAGTCGTCTTGCGCTTGCTGCTTTCGTGCGCCGTCGGTGGGGCGGCGTGGGTCGGCATGGCTTCAGCCTTGCTGGCATGGCTCCTTCCGGCGGTCGACCCCGGTACAGACGATCTCGGAGTTGGCCTGGTCGCCGCCTGCATCTTCGTTCCGACCTTGTACTTGGCGGCGGTAGGGGTCGTCGCATTCAACGTCCTCGCTTGGCGCGCCGACTTGCGCAGGCATCACCGTTGTGCGCCTGCGTTTTGCCACGAGGCTGCTCGTCATGGCGACGCGCGGAGAAGCGCTAGGCATGGCTGATCAAAGCAACGTTGTGGCCTTCAGGGTTCGAATCCGGCTGCAAGAAAACTCGGACCGGCGTCGACGGAGTTTTCCTTGCTCGGCTCTCAGCAACGGATGGCGGTCGCCAGATATCTCGACCACATCGCAGCACGACACATCGAGGCGGTGCGAAGTGAGTGCTGGGAGGACGTTCTGGCGGATGCCATGCAATCGTGGTCGGTTCATGACGGAGACCTCAGTGCAAGCGCCATGAACGCGTACGAGATCGCTTCTTTCGGAGCCGCTTCCCTCGACCGTCTGCTCGCTGATGTCGGTCGGACGAGAGCAGCGGGAACGGCCAATGTTTTCAGTGCCATTCGTACGTTCGTGGCTGGGGCTCGCGGTTACTTGGTGCGGTGGCCCAGCGAGATCGGACCGGACTCTGAAGACCTGAGCGTCTTCACGCATGACGGGAATGTGTTCCTGGTCCAACGCGACTGGCTGGGCATTGAAACGCTCATTGGAGAGTTGCGTGCATCACGCGCCTACGTCCGCGTCGAAGTCGCCGACGCGCTGTTCTGCGCGCTGCAATGTCTTACGAAGGGGGATTCGCCCCCCCTGCCCCGCCGCGAGGAGGTTTGGTGGATCAGTTATCTCAAGCGAGGCGACCCGGTGACATTGACCGGAAGCCCAGGTTCCGGCTGGGCAGAGCTCGGCCGCTGATCAAAGACAGATGCACCGTGCCAAGCCCCTGCGCCAATCGTGATATTGGGCCGCGCCCAATCTGCATCGGAACATCCTCTGGCTGACATCGCGACATCTGAATCAGTTCGTTTCACTTCGGTGAGGACAGCGTTCGGAATGCTGGTCTACCTTCGCACGCCGACGAGGAGTATCAAGGTGTCGAAGAGATCTGTGGACCACGCCAGCAACCTGAATGACGTCCCGGATCCGGCACGTCGAACGCTGTCATTGGGTCTGGGGCTGTTTCCCATGCTGCCGCTGCTGCCCGGATGCAGCGGCGGTCCGAACAATGAAGCGGGCACCCCGGTGCTCGGCACTGCATCAGAAACGAAGGGCGCGCCGGAGTTCGTCATGCCGCCTGCGTCGACCGGCGCTCCGTCGCCCGTGCCTGCGCCGGTGCCAGCTCCTGCAGCCTCTCCAGTCCCGGTGGCACCAGCACCATTGCCCCCATCGGCGCCCGCGCCCGCGCCCGTACCCTCTCCTGCACCCGCACCCGCACCCGCACCCGCACCCGCACCCGCACCCGCACCTGCCCCAGTACCTGCACCGGCGCCGGCACCCGCATCGGCGCCTGCGCCTGGCGCTGCGCCTGCCCCACCGCCGGAACCTGCCCCGGCCTCAGCGAGCGGCGTGTTCCGCCACCCGGGGTTGCTTGTCACCGAAGACGACGCCGTCCGCATCCGAGCGCTCATCAAGGCCGGCCAAGAGCCTTGGGCCGGCTGGTGGAACAAGCTTTGCGCCGATCGCTTCGCCACCCTGAACACCCGGCCCTCCCCTTTGCCGGCTGTCTACCGGGCCGACGGCAGCAAGAACAACCTGTACAACGACATCTGGCGCGCCTGGACCCTGGCCTTGCGTTGGAAGCTGTCCGACCCTCAGGACAATCGCTATGCCGACAAGGCAGTGGAGTTCCTGGACGCCTGGGCAAACACGCTGAAGGAAATCGGTACCGTGCCGCCGGGATCCACTGCCCACGATGACCACACCTTCATCATCCTGGCTGGCATTCAAGGTCACCAGTTGGCGCAGATCGGCGAGATCCTGCGCACCTACCCCGGCTGGGCGCCGGAGAACTTCAAGCGCTTCCAAGAGATGCTGCTCAATGTGTTCGCATCCATCTCGTCGAGGTTCCTGAAGGACGTTCACCTGGGGTCTCACGCGAATTGGGACATGGCCTCCCTGTGCGGTGCCCTGGCCATCGGCGTCTTCTGCGACCGGCCTGACCTGTACCGGCAGGCTTGCGACTACTTCGCGGGCGACGGCCGCGGCAAGCTGGCGATGTTCGGCAATGGCTCCATCGTGCATGGCGTGTATTTCATGCACCCGGGCCACTTCGGGCAGTGGGAAGAGAGCGGCCGCGACCAGGGCCACGCGACACTGGGCATGTCGCTGGGCGGTGACTTGCTGGAGATGGCCTGGAATCAGGGCGACGATCTCTACGGTCTGCATAACAACCGTTTCCTCGCGGCGGCCGAGTACGTGGCGCGCTCCAATCTGCTGGACGAGAACGGCAAGAACTATCCGATGCCCTATGCGCGCGAACAGGACCCATCGCAACCCCACACGCGGCTGTGGACCAGCGTCAACTATGGCCAGCACGGCCGCAATGCGTGGGAGCCGATCTACAACCACTATGTGAACCGCATGGGACTGGCTGCACCCAATGTCGCGCGCATGGTGAAGTTGTGCGAGCCGAAGTACGGCGGCAGCAGCGACGACGTCTGGTGGCCGACGCTGATCCATCGCCGCCCGGGCTATGCCGGGCCGATCAAGCCGGCGTCGGGCCTCACGGCCCATGTGCGCGGCGACCAGGTCGTGCTGTCCTGGTGGGGCAGCGTCGGCGCCACCGCTTATGCCGTCAAGCGTGGCACCCGGGCTGCGGGGCCGTTCGCGCTCCTGGGCACGGTATCGGCCGACGAGGTGCTGACCTACACCGATACGCCGCCCGGTGGCATCTGGTTCTACCAGGTCACCGCCCAGGGTGCGGGCAGTGCGGGCGGCGGCTCGAACGTGGTGCGGGCCGCCATGCCTGGCGAGTTGCGCCTGGCGATGCCGCTGAACGATGCCAGTCGCACGGGCACCATCGGCACGCTGATGCGGCCAGACGGAAGTTCGGCCACGGTGAACGGCGTGTTGCTGGACGGCGCTGCGTGGGGCCCTGGGCGCCGCAACGACAAGGCCATCGTGTTCGACGGCAAAGCGGCGGCGTTGCAGCTGCCCCCTGGGGTGTTCAGCGGCCTGGAAGATTTCACCGTGTCCCTGTGGGCCTATGCAAATTCGCTGCACTGGGACACCGGCCTGTTCTTCGCCGGACGCGATGGCTTCTCTTTCATGAGCATCGTGCCCCAGGGGGGCGCGGGCGGAATGCGTTTCTCGATCGCCGGCGCCGGTCACAACGACGCGCAGGTTGTGGAGGCCGGGAGTGCCATGCCCATCCGGCGCTGGGTCCACGTGGCGGTCACGCTTCAGGCGGGCACCGGGCGGCTGTACCTGGATGGCAAGGAGGTGGCGAGATCGGACGACATGCTGCTTTCACCCCACCAAGTGGGCGATCAGGTGATCTTCCTCGGGCGCGACTGCACCGGGGCCGGAACGGCGCACCCGTCCTTCAATGGCCGCGTCCAGGACTTCCGTGTTCACGCAGGTGCGTTGAGCGCGGCGGACATCGCAGCTGAGGCCCGTTGAGCGGCTCATTGAACCCACAGGACCTCGAACTGCCGCCGGATGCCAGCGACCTGGATCAAAACCTCGTCGCCTTCGCATTTGCCCAGCATGGCCTGGGCCAATGGGGCATCGGTGCTGAGGACCTGAACGGTTTGAGCGTCGCTCATCAACGTCATGCTGCCTCCATCGGGGCCGAGAAAGAGATGTTGCTGCCGGTTGTCGGCATCGACCAGGCAGACCAGCGCGCCGAGCTGAATGCCTTTCGCGGCGTCGTAGACGCCTGGGCGGAACTGACGCCAAGCAGCCATCGCCTGGCGGATGGCTTCGGCGCGGCGGGCTTGGCCGGTGGCCAGATAGGCGGCCTCCAGGCCCAAGGTGTCGTACTTGTTTTCGGCGATGTTCTCTTCGTGAGTCGCCGTTTCATGCGCCGCGCGCGCCGCCTGTTCGACATGCAGCAGGTCTTCGGCGAGCCGTTCCAGCACTTGCTGCTGCAGCAGGAATTTATCCATGAAGAGAGTGGGAATTTCGGAGAAGCGGTAGCCGGACAGAACGCGGCCTTGCGCCACCGCCGCCAGCGCTATAGTCACTTTTCCTTCTCGGGGCTGTGATCACCTCGCGCCCGCCGCTCGGTTTGCCAAGCATTGTCATAAAGGATTGCGCATGCTCAAGGAAGTTGGGGGAGTTGCCATACTCCCGAAGCATCGGGCGACCTGTCATTGTGGCGCTGTCGAGTTGGAGCTATCCCTTCCCAACGGCATCGAGAAACCGCGTCGCTGCGACTGCTCCATCTGCCGGCGCAAGGGCGCCGTGGTGGCCTCCGTGCCGCTGTCAGGGCTGCGCATTGTCAAGGGCGAAGAGCATCTGAAGCTCTACCAGTTCAACACGCACACGGCCCGCCACTACTTCTGCGGCATCTGCGGCATCTACACGCATCACCAGCGCAGATCCAACCCGGAGCAATACGGCTTCAACGTCGGCTGCCTGGAAGGTGTGAACCCGTTTGCCATCCCGGATGTCCCGGTGGAAGACGGCGTCAATCACCCGGCGGATCGCCATCGCGCATAGCCGCGCGTCAACTGACCTGCCACACAGACAGCCCGTAGAACAGGTCTCAAAGGGCCACTCCCATTCCTTCCCTATGGTCGCCACGGCCGAATACACCCACTTGTCTCCTCGCCGACTGCTCTGCTTCTTGACTTGTCTCGCGGGCGGCATGGCGGCTTTGGTCTTCTATCTGCATCTGGCTCGCTCCGGCTCGTTTGAGCTGCGCCAGGTTCAACTCGTAGAGAGCCACTGGGCAGAGAAGACGATCACGCACCGGAACACGCCCAGGCGTTTCACGGTTCTCTCCGTTGGGCTGCTTGACCGTGGACAACCGCTGAGCGTGGAAATCGGCGACATGGAGCGGGCCCGCGCATTTCTGGATACCCAACGGCCGGGCAATGAGGTGCCGCTCTGGGTGTCTGCGGACGGCTCGCAGCTTCATCGGCCGTCGGTCTTCGACTTGGCGCCGTACGCACTGGGGCTGTCCATCGCCGCAGTTCCGATTGCGATCCTGTCAGCGCTGCTGGCTTTCCGTCCTGGACTGCGGCAACGCACGTCGCCGGGTCAACGGTAGTCCTCCCATGGGCATCTACGCGATGTTCTGGCATTGCCATCCAGAGGGACTGGCACAAGAACTGTTATCTGGGCCGCTTGAAGAATTCTCAGCGTGGTGCCAACAGACTGCTGCAGACTTCCCTGACGACATCGAGCCTTCGTCGCTCTCTCTTTTGAACGCGATTCGAGCCCGAAGCATGACCGCGCTCAAGGCGACGACCAGCGATGAAGCCACTGCCATTGATCGCCTCGTGGACGCCTATTTCGGCCTGTTCTGCGATTCAGATCGTCGCGACCTGAAACGCGCCGCGCACCCTTCCCTGCTCCGAGCTCGCTATTTTCAGGGGATGTTTGGAAGCTCAAGGGAGACGAGCCAATGCCCTGCCGCATTCGACCTGTGGCGTTTCACGCTCACCGGGCGTGGCGTAGGGCGTGACTCGGATGCGTTCCCATATCGTTCCGGCGACGGCGTCTATCGGCTGGCTTACTGGACCTTGGGCGAAGTGGCCGTTCTGGACGATGCGTTTTCCGCAAATGCCGTGGCGGGTGATGTTGATCGCGATGCTGTCGCTGCAGCGCGGGCAGCCGTATCGACAGCACGTGCACAGCGGACAGGGTTGATCGTGGAGATCGCGTAGGTCGCCTCGCGAGGTGATTGGCGATTCGCAGGCGCTGTGGCGCTGGCGTTCTGTCGGCTCAGTGGCGGCCGGGTGTTCAACAATTCGGGAGAGTTGGATGGCAGTCCCAGCTTTGACAAATCGACCTTGCTATCCGCTTTCTACGCGGCCTTCATCACACGTCGATCACCGCGGCGGCGCCGTGTAGCAAACGCTAGCCGACCACCAGATAGTCGCCATCCTTCTTCACCACGTAGTGGCTGGATATGCCCACGACGGGCGTCGCGACACAAAGGACGCTGAGGCTCGCCAAGCTGGGATCAGGCTCGTTCCTGTCCAGGAACTCTCCGATCATCCCCTTGGTCGCCAATTCGTCTGCAAGCTCCAGGTTTCCCGAGCGTTTCATGCTGGCCCAGCGCTGCTTGCTCGGGGCTTCTCCGGTACTGGGCTCGGCGGTATCGACATGGCCGACGCGCGTCTCTCCTGAATGGTTGTAGACCGCCATGGTGCATCCCGTGAATGGCCCACTGATCGTTTGGAGACCATTCATCGGCGTGTAGCTGATCGCGCCCGCAACGTACGGCAGCACATTCACCGGTTGATTGCCGCGACCGTCAGCGAAGAACGTGACTGTGCTGCCATCCGCCGTGTAGCTGCCTTCCATGCCCTTCCTGACCTGCCCGTCGTCGTTGCCGATGACACCGCCGCCATCCAGGAAGCGCGCGAGCCCTTTGATGGTTGTTCCTCTTCTGAGGGCCAATCCGGCCGCAGCCTCGTCCATGTCGGGTGACGTGGCGTCCGGCGCCTTGGATGAGCGCGACTGCAGGCTTGCGTTGCTCTGCGGCTGCGCTTGTTTCTTGGGTCCCGTCGAGGTTTGGGCGTCATCGATGCATTGAGTCGATGGGCGACCCCAACATGACAGACCAGTAAGCTTCACGGCGGGCTCCGTCGATGTGAATGGTCGGCCAGTGTGTGGCCGACGCATGAAAGCCTCCCGCGAGAAGCGAACCCCTGCATGCCATGGCGAAGACGCTCCGGCAACGGCGACCGACATCCGGCGCAGGGTCACCCGATGCCTGGAGCCCTCACGCCGGCAGGAGCTGCCACCGCACGATGGCCTCCAACGACGGAAACTCCGCCGCCCCCTTGTCCGTTCGCAAACGCAGCAGGTAATACACGGCGCCCTGTGCTGGCGTGGACTCCAGCTCCAGCAGCAGCACTCGCGGCGGCCGCGGCGCGAAGAGCCCGTCCGCAGGCTCCCCCGCGTGATTGACCAGGTCGCCCGAGATGGACTGCACCGCGAAGAGCTCGATGTCGATCCGAACGGGCATCGGCACCCGCTGCGCTGCCCTGCCCATCCCGATCGCCGTCAACGCCCGTCGGGCCCGCGCGCGCCAGTTCGTTTCGGCCAGACGGCACTCGATCGCCAGCCGCAGATGCCGGCCGGGCACGTCCTCGAACGGCGCCAGCGACACCAGCCATCGATCCGATCCAGTCGGCGGCAGTCCCGCGAAGACGTCGTCGTTCACCGCGGCCTACTTCGAGTAGCCCTGGTCCTTGATGAACACGGCCCGTTGCTGGTCGCTGCTGAAGGCGAAGAGCACGCGCTCGGTCGAGCCGTTTTCGCGTTCGACCTGCATGGCCCAGCCCTCGAGCCGGTAGCGGCCGACGAAGTCCGCGCCATTGCGCCGCTGCTGCGTCGCGCCGCCCGCCCCCGCGCCGACCGCGCTCACCGACGAGGTCGAGGTGCTGCCGCCGCGCGAGTACGAGTTGGTCGCCATCCCGGCCACGCCGTTCGCGGCCGCCATCGCGCCGGTGCCGAACACCGACTTGCCGGTCTGCTCGAAGCTGCCATCGGGCTGGAAGTGGAAGCGGTTCTGCGAGCTGGCGCCGCTCAGGATCGAGTACCACGAATGCGTGTAGACGCCGGCAATCCGCTGCCCCGCCGACGCCGGCGCCGCTGGCGAGCCGATCACCGTTCGCCAGTCCTTGTCGTCGTGATCCTTGATCTGCCAGTCCTTGCCATTGCGGCGCCACTGGATGATGCGCTCGGGCTGCATGCGGCGCGCTGCCGCGATGTCGAGCTCATCGGGCGGCAGGTCGAGGTCGCGGTAGCCGGTGCCGTCCTTCAGCAGCAGGTGCAGTTGCTCGACCATGCTCTCGCCGCTGGGCTGATATCGAGTCCACAGCATGAAGGCGATGTCGCGCTCCGGCACGCCCTTGCCTGGCGCGGTGTGGATCGCGCGCTCCGCGGCCGCTCGCCGCTCCTGGGTCGCGGCCCGCTCGGCCTGCTCGCGTTGCTGACGTTGATCGCCGGCCAGGGACTTCAGCGTCGGCCACAGCTCGTTGGCATTGGTCGAGATCGCCTTCAATCCGCCGCCGTACTGGTGCAGCAGCGCCTCTTCCTGGGAGAACGCGATCCGCATCCATTCGAGCTGGCCGTCGCGCGGCGGGCGCATGTAGACCTGTGTCTCGACCGGAGCGCCGTTGATGCTGGTCACGCAGCTCTGCACCACGACACCGGCTGTGAGCGTCTCGGGCGGCTTGCAGGCCGGCTGGCCCGCGGCGCCGAGGCCGCGCAGTGGCTCCTTGATGCGCGCGAAGGCGGACAGGCCTTCGTCACGGCCGACCGCCATCGGCGGCGCGGCCCAGAACTGCATCACCTTCCCAGGCGGGAGGCTGGCGGGCTGCAGCAGCAGGCCGTCCTCATGGACTCGCATGGTCCAGCCGGGGGGCGGGGTGAAGGCCATAGCCGAGGTCAGCGGGGCGGCGAGCAGAGCCGCCATCGCGGCACGCGAGAGGAGCGAGGAACAACGGCGGACGAGCTGGGGACAGCGCATGGACTTCCTGCAAGGAGGCGAAAGGCGAAGTGTCCGGGCGATCCGGGCGGGAGGGTCCCCCAAGGACTAGGGAGTGCGCGTGGGGGACAGGGCTTGCCAGCGAAGGCGACTAACGCGGTGGGTACCCATTCCCCAGATGCGCATTTCAGTGATGCTGAGCACCAAGTTAGGCAACGTGTGCAGCGATGCCGGACAGACGGTTCCGCAGCAGAAACGGACATACCATCAGGGGGCAATGCAAGTTTTGGAGAACGCGTGAGCAGCAGGCACATTCATTCAGCGGTTCTGGCGATCCTTTTGGCGGGCTGTAGCGGCGGAAGGGAGCGCGTCGAGGTTGAGATACAGCCCAGCGGGCGGCGGCTCGGCGACTGATGGGGACATGTCTAAACCTTTTGCGCCGGCTTTCGTCTACAGCAGCACAGGTCTTGCGGCGGTGGCTAAGAGCCAGGCCTCGGCGCCCGGCTACTTTGAATGAAACGTCAGACCGTACTGCTGCGCAGCACATCGCAAGCATGAGCACGAATGGATCGCCGACCCCGCCCCCGATCCAGGTCTCTCGTCTCGGCATCACTGCTGACTCGCCGTTTCCGTCGGACCTGCCATTCGCGGCTGCTCTGCGTCTCTTGATGGAAGATCGGGACTACCGGTCAATCCGGATTGGCATCGATCCAGCCAGCTTCTACAGCGAGGTTCCGATAGAACTGCACGACTTCGTCGACGAGATAACTTATTGCTTCGTCGTCAACGAGGGCGCCCCGTTCCTCGCATACGAAGTCCACAACAGGCAGGGCGGCGTCTATCGAGAAGTCGCGTACGACGGGCAGGTGTTGCGGGAGTGGTGGATCCACGAGATCCTCATCGGAGCTCCCAACGAGTTGGAAGTCCTCCGCGAAAGGAGTGCCCGGATGGCCGTTACGCTGGGGCGTCCCACGTAGGGCGCCGAGGTGCTGCCACGCTGCTCGCAGCGCCACGGCAATCTCATGAGCGTCGCCAGAATCGCCCGACTTCGCCATTTCGCGAACAAGCTCGTCGGACTGGACCGCCCTGGAGCGCACGGGCTATGCGGTGATGTCGCAAGCGACGACTTCATCGTCACGACTTGGCACCGCGACGAGCCGCTCTCTGATGTGTTCGACTTTGCTTCGAGACTCGCGGAGCATCCGACTTTGAATCTTGAGGACTTGCTCGTCCTGCACTTGGCTCACCGTCCCGAGCCCAAGTGCGCATTTCGGGGGTGCTGAGCGACAAGTTGGGCGAGGTGCGCAGTGGAGCCAGACGGACGCTCTGCAGCGTCTCCCGTCATTCGGCCATAGCAGCCAAGTTCACGGTCGCGGCTGCATACCGGCCATTGACCTGGTCGGCGCTCGGTCCGTCTAACCGCTGAGCGGAGGGACGTTTCAGTCACTAGCTACGGCGTGGCGCGCCGCTACGGCGTCACGTCGTCAGATGACCGCTGCTACGGTAGGCGGACTCGCGCAGTAGCCCCATCTGAGACACTCGCCCCACTCCATTGCACACCGGATACCGGACACTAGCGAAAGCCGATAAGGCTCACCAGCAAGACTCTCGGCGACTCCAGACCAGCTACCGGTTTCGGCAAACGGCTGCCCATAAGGGCAGTGCGTTAGGTACAACTTTGGATGGCAGCGTCGCCGCGCGAGCCGAAGATGGGATGGCTACGGCGCACCACCAGGTGCCGCTGGTTACACGGGGGTAAGAAAAGAATGAAACGATCTGATCTGGACGTCGCTGCCCCTTCGAGCACCGATATGTCACGCCTCGGCGGTACCTGCTGTTTGCCGCCCATTAAGGGGGTCGCCGAAGAGCAATACTTCGAGCAAGCCATGACGGCCCTGGCGGCCCAAAAGTTTTGGACAGCGGCTGCTGACTCAAGCTCATACCGGCCGATGGATGGCCTCTGGGCGCCCCAGCGTCGTGCTGTGGGAACGGCAGTCGCCTATCTGGGCGCTGTCGAGGGGACGGCCCCTTTGGAGTCCGCGCTCATCAAGATGCCCACTGGAACTGGCAAGTCCGGCGTCATCGCCACGTTGGCGTGCGCGCTTCCAAAGGTCCGCAGGACGTTGATCATCACCCCACGGAGGGCGCTCGTTGACCAGATGCTGAAGGACGTCCATTGGAGGTTCTGGAAGCACTTTGGCCTGGTGTACCGCGAGTCGGGGCTGAGCAAGATCAACCCTGGTGACGCTGAGCCGAAGGACTCGCAGATGGCAGCCGATGGCGTCATCAGGTTGTTGCCCTCGATGACACCGGCCTTGTGCGCTTATCCCCAGGATCAGCGGCTGATCGTCGTGGGCACGTTCAGCGCTCTGGCCCAGATCCTCAGACCTCAACGCCCAGCGCATCGGCTGACTGGCGCCTACCCGAACGAGCGCGAGGAAAGCCCCGCCGATTCACCCAGATCGACGGAATGGAATCAGCCTGATGCGGACCTGGTCCGCACCATCCTGGCCAACTTCGATCTTGTGATCGTCGATGAGGGACACTACGAACCCGCATTCGTATGGTCACAGTGCATTCGTGCTTTGGCACGCCCCACGGTGCTGTTCAGCGCGACCCCCTATCGCAATGACTTCAAATACTTTCAGGTGCGCGGCAACTACGCGTTCAACCTTGGGTACGAAGAGGCGACGATCCATCAACTGATCCGCCGCGTCGCATTCGCCGATGCCAAGCACCTGCCTAGGGCTGGGTGCAGTCCCTCCGACTTTGCCGCTGCCCTGATTGCATTCAAGACAAACGTCCTCGACAAACAGCACTGGCCTATTGGACTCGGCATCAGGCGGGTAATCGTCCGCTGCGCTAACCATGAGTCGCTGCAACGCATGCGCGACGCGCTAAGCACCTTAGGTCGCAAGGCGGTACTGATCCATGACAACGTGCTGCGCGACAACGTGAACAAGCTGGAGTTCCAAACAGTGAAGTCGGCCTTGGACGCGGCCGAGGCCGCGCCCGTCGAATATTGGCTCCATCAATGGAAGCTTCTGGAGGGCGTGGACAACAGCACCTTCGCCGCCATCGCGATCTATGAGGCGTTCACCACTTCACGGGCGAACATCCAACAGCTCGGCCGTGTCATCCGGGTGCTTGACCGCGGTGCGCCCAGCAAGGAAATCGCAACCGTCTTCGCCAGCGCGGACATCCAGGCCGACGCTCAGGCCCGATTTGATCGATACACCCGTTATGAAAAGCACTTCGCAGATGATCCAAGGCGGGCTCTCGAACAAGAGTCGAACCTACCCGCGCTGCTTTTGGAGAACGTGGCGCCCTATCAGTACCTGGCGGGCGACTTCCGAGAGCGCATCCCGCTGAACGACCCCTACGAAGTGCCCAAGTTCGCTGACTTCGCAGTCCCGCTGAGGACGTCGATCTATCGGTACTCCGGCGCCGCACCGCTCGACGAATTGGCGAAGTCCTGTGCCGACGCCATGCAGCTCGAGGACCGGTATCACGTGACGATCCTCCAGCCCGGCGCTACAGAGACCAATTCAGTCCGGTTGATCCACTACCTGACTTGTAAGAACTCGGAGCTCCTGATTAAACACTCGCTGCCCATCTGGGGCCTAGGCGTCATGGTAATCGCACAGATCGGCCCGCGCGTATTCATCCTGGATACCGAAGGGATCGTGATCGAGCTGGATGCACTCGGGCTCGAGCCGGAGTCGGCAGAGCACCTGCAGCGTCTGATACCGGCGAACGGGCCCGGCGTCGCGTCCAGGGTGTCACAGGCGTCCGCCATTGGCTTGGACCTTTCGGAGACCGCGGTCCGTTCCATCACAGCCCGGATGCACGACTTCGCCAGCGGCTTCTTTGACCTCTCGCAGAATAGTCAGGCACTGCATTCAGTGCGGGCATCCATGCGGCTGCACGACACGCCTGTGACCCGCTACCTGTCAATCGATCGGGCCAGCGTTTCCGACCACAACGCCCGCACGCAGCGGCGCTCGGTGAACGAGTACTTCTCGTGGCTCCAGTTCTTGGCCGCGATCCTTGACTCGAACGATCCCATCAGCGGAGTGTTTGACCGGTTCGCGCGTTCTGTGGCTGCACCCGCTGCTCAGGATGCTGAGCCGATGAACGTCCTGTTCGACTTCTACGATCTGTTGGATAACGTCGTGGACACGGTAGGCTGGCACGCCGCGAGATGCGAGTCGCTTCGACACGCAGAAACCTGCGTGGACGTTGACAGCTCAGGAAATTTCACATTGGACGTCGCTGGCAAGACTTTGAGCGGGAAGATCACGTACACGGTCACCGGCAATGTCAGGCGCAAAGGGCGGTACGACATTGAATCGCCCGAGCTCGACGCGTTCGTCAGAGACCCGAACGCGCCATCGACAGAGCCCGCGTCATTGGTCCGCGCTCTCAACAGGGACCAGGCATTTCGGGTCATACCGAGCGGGTCGGACCTCACATATGCCAAACGGCTGTTCTACCGAACGGGACTGGACATTGCCGCCATCGCCAATGGTCGTGAGGAAGGGTCACCTCTGGAGATGCTGACGCCTTCGCCATGGCTGGAGCAGGTCACATCAGAGAAGGGGGGCGGACGGGCGGCGCAATGGGTGGCGCAGTCGGTATTCGGCGGCATGTTCGCGGAGTTCGGTCTCTCAAGACATGGCGCGCCGTCGGCTGCCACATTCCGGCCGCTGCTAGCATCGGATCCAACGCTCTCTCAGGAAATCCAGACGTTCGACACGTTGGTGTGTGACGACGGTGGTCAGGAGCAGGCGGACTTCATGTGCATGGGTGACGTGCCAAAGCGTGTGGTGTTCGTTCACGCAAAGGTCAACAGCAGCCAGATGAGCGTGAGCGCCATGCAAATCGTTGGCCGACAAGCTATGGCGTCTCTTGCGTTCATGGCTCGAGGAGCCAGACTTCCGGACCGCGCTGGCTGGTGGGCGACGCCGTGGTCGACAGATGATCACCGGCAAGTTCCTCATCGCCTGCTGAAATCAGCAAGTCCTGACCTCGCGACCACATGGAATGAAATCAAGCGCGGCATTCAATCCGCTCAGTTTGCTAAGGAGATTTGGATCTTCGCGGGCCGCACCCTCAGCAAGGCTGAGCTTGTACGGCAGCTAACTCGCCCAAGCGGACCAACGCCCCTGTCCCTGCAGATGACCTACTTCCTAGGGACGCTTCAGACTTCAGCAGCGAGGGCGAACGTTGCCCTGCGCATCTTCTGTTCCAGCTGATGGATGGCAGCTGTCAGCGGGTGGCGGCCGGTCGGGGCCGCCAAGGGCAACGACCGCTAATGATCGAAGCAGCTCTTTCTGTCGCCGGCGACAAACGACAGCACCCAGCCTTGAGCAGCCAGTAATCTTGACCACCGCCCTCCCCCGGCTCACACGCTCCCGAACCGGTTGATCAGGTCGCACTGCATCTGATGGGTCAACTGCGGCTGAGATGGCCGCCCTGCTGTCTGCTGTCGAAGTCCTGCCTCGCTTCTCGGAACCGGTCCGCATTGCCAACGATCCAGGTCCACAGCGGGACCATGCGCACGAGGAGCTCCATGCCCATCTCGGTGAGCTCGTACTCGACCCGGGGCGGCACCTCTTCGAAGTCATGACGAAGCACCAGGCCATCGCGTTCGAGTTGCCTCAAGGTGAGCGTCAACATGCGTTGAGTCACGCCATGCATGCGCCTGCCGATCTCCGCGTGGCGCAGCCGGCCATACACGCCGAGCGCGTGCACGACACCGAGTGACCAACGACTTCCAGCATGCGCGAGCACCTCTCGCCGCACCCCGTCGTCGTCCTCTCGCAGACCATCGCACACGGTCTGCGAATACTGAAGAATCTCGTCTCTGTTCACAGTGTTCAGCTCCTGGTATCACGCGTGTGCCTTCTTACGTTCGCGCACCTGCGTGACTAGACTGGCGCCACTTCCTTGCAGTGGTCTACACGATGAATCGATCCGATCCTAACGCTACGTCCCAGAACATCCTCGTCCTCGGCGCCGGAGAGCTCGGCCTGCCTGTACTGCGCAATCTCGCTCGCAAAGCGAAGCACGTGAAGGGCGCCAGGATCAGCGTGCTGTTGCGCGCCAGCGCTGTTGAATCCGCCGATCCGAGCAAGCAGCGGGATATCGCGAAGATTCGAGACCTGGGCATTGAGATCGTCGTCGGCGATCTGGTGAAGAGCTCCGTGGATGAGCTCGCCGCGGTCTTCGCGCGCTATGACACGGTCATTGGTTGCGCGGGCTACGCTGCAGGAATCGACACACCGATGAAGCTGGCACGAGCCGCATTGCAGGCACGCATCCCAAGGTATTTCCCCTGGCAGTTCGGAGTCGATTTCGACGTGATCGGCCGAGGCAGTCCACAGGACATCTTCGACGCTCAGTTGGACGTGCGCGAGCTGCTGCGCGGTCAGCATGAGACGGAGTGGGTCATCATCTCGACCGGCATGTTCATGAGCTATCTGTTTGAGCCCGAGTTCGGCGTGGTTGATCTGAAAGCGAATGCCGTCCACGCACTGGGCAGCCTCGACACTGCCGTGACGCTGACGACACCGGATGACATCGGCGCGCTGACAGCCGAGGTCGTGTTCGCCGTGCCCCGAATCCGCGACGAGATCGTGTACCTCGCCGGTGACACCGTCACCTATGGCGAGGTGGCCGACAAACTGCAGACCGGCCTCGGCCGCCCGTTCAGCCGCCACGAGTGGACGGAGCAGCAACTGTTGGATGAGCTGGCGCGCGACCCGACCAACATGATGCGGAAGTACCGCGCGGCGTTCGCCCAGGGACGGGGCGTGGCATGGGACAAGAGCGGGACATTCAATCAGCAGCGCGCCATTCCGGTGACTGACGTGGCATCGTGGATCAATGCCAACCTGGCCTCGGGTGGTGGCGAGTAGGCCGGCTTGCCCGTGCACTCAGCGGTGACTGGACGCATCCGCTCTGCATCATGACGCCAGCGAAGAACCGGCGTGGCGTCTGACATGGTGTCCGTCTCACATGTCTGGTTGGCACCCTCCTGACCGCCGCTTCGGGCCGTTCAAAGTGGGTGGAGGTCAGGACCAACAGACCGGCGAACAGCACGACGAAGACGGGGCTGATAATTTGCTTCTTCTGCGCCAAAGGCGCCGTCCCAGTTGAGTCGGCATATTCGGCTTTCCTGAGCTTCTCTGCCGTTTGTCCTGAATGTTGCCCACATGACCCGTCTCGGCTTCACCTTCGCTTCATGCCTGTTGTTCGCGGCCTTCGGTCCCCTCGTTGCAGTGCTAACCTACGTCGCCCTGCTCGCCGCCGACAACCAAGCGATTTATTTGCAGGCAAGCGCGATGGTGCTAGTGGTTGGTCTTGGCTATCTCATCGGTGCGCTTCAGGCGGTCTTCTATGGCGCGCTGACGTGTGTTGGCTTGCTCGGCACCGTGCGCTTCTGGCCCTCGTTAGTCGCAAACGCCTCGCCACTGCGCCGAATGTTGGTCGCGCAGTTGGTCGGCCTCACAGTCGTCTTACTACTGCAAGGCCCGTCGCTGATTCTTCGTGGCAAGAGAGTCCTGCTCGGTGGCACCGACTTGCTGGCCAGCGTTGCACGGGTGTGGGAGTTCGAGAGGAACGGGACGGCGTTGATTGGGCTTGTGCCGTTCGTCGCTTGGTATCTGTTCCCAACGATCATTTGTGCATCGCTCGTTGGGTGGCTGCTGCTCCCTCGACTCGGCCGGCAGTCGGCTTCTGGGTCACAGGCGACTCGAACACGGGGCCATGGCCCGAACGAAACCTAACGTCATGTCGATCTACCACGTCAATCAGAGAGAACTGAAGGCCGTCGCCGAGACGACCTTCGGCGCCGAGGGGATCATGGAGCGAAAGGATCTGCAGCGCATGCTGCGGGGGCAGATCAGCGTGCTCGACCAGAGGTTGATGGTCATCGCGGAAGAGTTCGGCGATTGGGTCGACAGTGCCAGACGCATCGACCTGCTGTGTCTCGACGCTGATGCAAACCTCGTGGTGGTCGAGCTGAAGAGAACAGAGGACGGCGGCCACATGGAGCTGCAGGCCCTGCGATATGCGGCCATGGTGTCTGCCATGACGTTCGATCAGTTGGTGGACACGCATGCCAGGTATCGCAACAAGGCGTCGCCGGACACGGACGCTGCCAAGGCCTCCATCATGGAGTTCCTCGGCTGGGACGAGGTGTACGAGGACCAGTTCGCCCAGGACACGCGGATCATCTTGGCGGCTGCGGACTTCAGCAAGGAGTTGACGACAGCCGTCATGTGGTTGATCAACCGCGGCATCGACATCCGGTGCGTTCGCATGAAGCCGTATCGGATGCCGGATGGCACGGTGCTGCTCGATGTGCAGCAGATCATCCCGCTGCCGGAAGCGACGGCGTTCCAAACACAGATCGGTGTCAAGAAGCAGGCCGAGCGCCAGAACCGCACCGTTCGGCATGACCTCCGCCTGAAGTTCTGGGAAGCCTTGCTTGAAGTGGCCAAGAGCAAAAGCGACGTGCACTCGAACCGAAAGCCGACCTCGGATGGATGGCTCAGCGGCGGCATCAATCGAGCAGGCTTCAATCTCACTTACGTCACCCGGCGGACCGATTCTCACGTGGAGCTGTGGATCTCGCACGGAACCGGCCAGGGCGCCAGGACCAAAGCGGCGTTCAATGCGCTTGCCGCACAGAAGGCGGCGATCGAGGCCGACTTTGGCGCCCCCCTGGAGTGGCAGCAATTGCCAGAGGGGGAAGGCTCAAGGATCCGGTACGTGGTCGACGGCGGATACAAGTCGCCGCCAGAGCGATGGCCGACAATCCACGAGGCCATGGTCAATGCCATGGTGAGGCTGGACAAGGCAATGCGCCAGCGGGTTGCGCAACTGAGCTACTGAGCAACTCCGACGCTTGGGCAGCATAGACGCCGGAATCGGTCGCTCAGACATTCGAGCCTGAATGGCTCAGTCCAGCCGGGACCTGACTTCCGCCCCACACAGGAACCGTAGGTACGCCGGCTGTCACGCTTCGGCGTCATGAACCTCCCGGCCGAGGGCCAGCGATAGTCGGGCGCAGAACATCGTCAGCCATCCAACCCAGAGCGCGGCGTCGAGCTGCGCCTCCAGGACGAGTCCCGAGGGCTCGACTGACGCAACGATGTACTGCTCGTCGCCGTCACTGCCAAACCAAGAGGCGATGGCTTGGCTTGGTTGCCACCCGGGCATCGTCTTGTAGACGGCATACACCTTCTGCCAATCCGATTCGGGCCAGTCATAGCGCAGGTTGAGAGTGATGCAATGAGGCATGGTGAGCTCCATCAATTCCGTTGCTGTCACCGAGACTCATCGGTAGCAGCCATGACCCCCTGAAGCTCATTCCTCCGCTTCCGCGTCATTTGAATCTTGCAAAGGAATTCGACTTCGGCGGTGTACGCGACGACATCGAGGATGACGAGGCCCGCCATGACCGTATGGATCATTCCGCGCAAAGGGGCCGCGACGGTCTTGTGCATTTCGTCCTCCAGCCAAATGGCGGCGGAGGTTAGAGCATGAGCCGTGAAGAGGCCATCAAGAGAAGCCCCTCCCCTCACGGCAAGCTCAAATCCAACCCCAGCGTCCTGCCAAGCCCGAAGGTCAGGACCAGCAGCCCCGCGAGCAGCACCACGAACACCACCACCGTGATCGCCCCCGCGCGGAGCACCGCGCGCTGTTTCTCCGCGCCCTGCTCCTTCTTCCCTTGGTCGTAGTGCCACTTGACGGCGAAGAACATGCCGATGCCCAGCACCAGGACCTTGAACGCGATGAAGACGGTGGGGACCCATTCCATGATTTCTGACTGCCCTCTTTTTTGGCTTCTCACTGTGCCCTGGGCGGCGCGGGAAATACAGATCCAGATTCCAGCAAAAACACCGGATCAGATCGGCATCCGAGAGGGAATTCACAGTGTGATGGCCGTTGCCAATACAGTGCGATCCTTTCGCACCTGCGGCCGTATCAGCAGCCCTCCTCATGAAGCGCTACGAAGTCCTTGCCGATGACCTGGCGGCCGCCATCTCCGCGGGTCAGTTGCGCCCCGGAGACCGCCTGCCTTCCGTCCGCGAAGCGAGCAAGGACCGCGGCGTCAGCCCGTCCACCGTCTTCGAGGCCTACTACCTGCTCGAGGCCCGCGGCCTGCTCGAGGCACGGCCGCGATCCGGCTACTTCGTCAGCCAGGCGGCGATCCCGCATCCCGAGCCGCACGCCTCGGACCCGCTGGCTGAAGAGCGCAGCGTCGAGGTCTCGGAGCTGGTGTTCCAGGTCCTCGGACTGGCGCGCAACCGGGCCGTGGTGCCGCTGGGCTCGGCGTTCCCCAGCCCCACCCTCTTCCCCCTGGACAAGCTGGCCCTGGCGCTCGGCAAGGCCGCGCGCGGGCTGGACCCGTGGCGCACGGTCGAGGACCTGTCGCCCGGCAGCGCGGAACTGCGGCGCCAGATCGGCCTGCGCTACCTGGGCGCCGGATGCAAGGTCGACGCGGACGAGATCGTCGTGACCAACGGTGCGATGGAGGCCTTGAACCTGTGCCTGGAAGCAGTCACCAAGCCCGGCGACCTCGTCGCCATCGAGTCGCCGACCTTCTACGGCGCCTTGCAGGCGCTGGAGCGCCGCGGGCTCAAAGCGGTCGAAGTCGCCACCCATGCGCGCACCGGCGTCGATGTGGCGGCGCTGGCGGCCGTCGTCGAACGCCATCCCGTGAAGGCGTGCTGGCTGATGCCGAACTTCCAGAACCCGCTCGGCAGCCTGATGCCCGATGCGGCCAAGGAAGCGCTGGTGGCCCTGCTCGCCGAGCGCGGGATCCCGCTCATCGAGGACGACGTCTACGGCGAGCTGTATTTCGGCGCTCGCCCGCGGCCCGCCAAGGCCTGGGACAAGACGGGGCTGGTGCTGCATTGCAGTTCGTTCTCGAAGTCGCTGGCGCCTGGGTTCCGCGTCGGCTGGGCCGCGGCGGGACGGTTCGCGCGGGACGTCAGCCGTCGCAAGCTCATGAGTTCGCTGGCCACGCCGGTGCCGATGCAGGAAGGCTTGAGCGAGTACCTGCGGCGAGGCGGCCATGACCGGCACCTGCGGCAGCTTCGGCAGGCGCTCGTCACGAACCGTCAGGCCATGCTGAGGACCATCGCCAAGTGCTTTCCGCCTGGCACGCGCGTCACGCAGCCGGAGGGCGGCTACTTCGTCTGGGTCGAGCTGCCGGCCCAGATCGACGCGCTCGAGTTGCATCGGGTCGCCCTGTCTCATGACATCAGCATCGCGCCGGGGCACCTGTTCTCGGCGGATCGCCGCTTCACGCACCATCTGAGACTCAACTTCGGCCATCCCGACCACCCGCGAGTCGAGCAAGCCTTGAAGACCTTGGGCGAGATCGCGAAGGCGCTCGTGCCGTAGTTGCCGCCGCCTTCCCGAATGTGGGACCCGCCCCTTGGCGAAGCAGCCGGCGGACGCGGTCATTCGACAGGTGCAGCCTCGTTCTCGGTGAGTCGCTCGGGCTCCGTGGCGCGGAGGATTTCATTCAGAACGGAGGTCGCGTAATTCCCGGCGGGCAGAGAGAACGTGAGCACCAGTCGATCGGCTTGCGGCCATTCCCACGACATGCCGGCCGGGCTCGCCACCAAGCTGCGGCGCTCCTGATCCAGACCGGCATGCTCCATGCCATCGCACAAGGTGGCGTGACGTGCGGCGACTCCGTTCTCCAAGGCCTGCGCTTGATCGGTGGTGGTCACGCGGCCGCGTCCCCAAAGCGGGCCGGTGGGCTGGCCCGCGTCGTCCATCACGTCGCCGGGCAGCGTCTTGCCCCAGAGCCCCTGCTGAATCCGAAGCGCCAGCACTTCATTGAAGACGAAGGAGCGCACCGCCGAGAGATAAATGCCCTTCTTCTTCGGGTTGCGCACGCGAATCTCGCGCGCCAGCATCGCGCGGCCTTGCTCGACATTGCCGCCGTCGTGGCCGAAGCGTTGCGCGCCGAAATAGTTGGGGACTCCCTGCGCGGCGACGGCCTTGAGATTGGCCTCGATGGCGCCGCGGTCGCCGATGACGTCGCGCAGCACGATGCGGAACCGGTTGCCCTGCAGATCACCGGGGCGGAGCTTCTTCACGTGGCGGCTCTGGCTGAGCACCTTGAATTCCGGATGCTGAAGCTGGGTCAGGTCGGGCGTCTCGCCTTTGGGCAGATAGATGCTGAACCACTGACGGGTGATGGCGTAGCGGTCCTTGAGGCCGGCATAACCCACGTCCCTGTCGCCGACGCCGGCGGCCTCGGCCAGTTGCTGGGCGACGAAGGCGGTGTTGGCGCCGTTCTTTTCGATGTCCAGCCAGAGGTGCTCGCCTTCACCGGAGGGCAATTGGAGCGGCAGTTCGGTCACGATGAAATCCTCGTTGAGGAGTTTCAGCGTGGCGCTGGCACCACTGGCCGGATAGGCGTTGGGCCATGGCGGCAGGGTCGTGTATTGAGCGTCGGTCATGAAGGGTCGGGCGCGGCCGGCGGCGCAGCGGGAGCGCTGTCGGGCCGGCTGGGGGAGTCAAGGGGGCGATTCTCTCCCGGGTGGGGCGACGGGCAACGGCGCGAGGAGCGCCGAACGTCCCAAGCAGAGCGGCCTCGTTTCTTCGTGCATGCGTTCGGGAGCTCCGACGGGGCTGTACAGGTCCCTCTCCTACGCTGCTGATTGCCGCAGGGCCGCTTCAGAAACGCGTGCCGAAGCCAAGGAGTTTGTCGCCATGATCACGCCCGTCTCGAGCCCGACTCATAGTCGTCCCTCCACCCCTACTCGGGAGACGTCCCGCGATTTGCAGCCGATCTCCGAGCAGGCGGCGCCGGCCCATCCCGTGCTGGCGGGTCGTGCTCGCAGCGGTTCAGCAAGTCCAGCGACGTCACCGCCGAGAAACGCGCTTCTGTCGTCCCCGGCCGCGGTCTCGAACGAGGCGCTGATCCGGGGCCTCGTGAACGAGGTCTCGGGACAGCTTTCAAGCGGGGCTCTGGCCACCTTGCAGCAAGGCGTCAATGACGGGTTCGCGTCGCTTCCGCCCGCCTATCGGGATCTGGGCATGCAGACCGCGCGCCTCGTGGGTCTGGTGAACGAGCCGGCGCCAACGGGCCCTGCGATGCCATTTCCGGCGCTCGCTCCGCGCCTCGAAGCCGTGGCGGTTGTTTCGTCACAGCTGGTCGAAGCAACGAAGCTCGATTCGGTGAGCGCTGCCTTGCTGCAGAACCCGCAACAGCGAGCCGACATGCTGGCGCCGCATGTGAAGCAGCTGAAGGACGCGGGGCATGTGACTGCGGCGGCCATCAACCAGATGCCGGTCGCCGAGCTTCGGGCGAACAGGGAGGTGGTGAAGGATCAGCTCACCGCGTGGGCTGGCGCGACCGAGACTTTGCATGATCAGCTCAAGGCCCAACTCGGTGAGACGCATCCGGTGACCGTGGCCGCGCTGGAGGCGAGAACCGAAGCCTCGGCCGTCTACGGCAAGACCATGATGCGCATGGCCATCGCGCGCCTGGGAGGCGGTCTGTATGACCTGACGGTCGGGAAGGCGGTGGCGGGTGTTTCGCGGTTGTTCGGGGCGGGGAACTGAGGGCGATCTCGGCATCGCTTGAGATCGCTGTTCGTGATCGGCGCCCCTGACTGCGGGATTTATGCATGGCAGTCCATTTCGAAGAGATTCCCACAAGCGACGTGATCGTCGCACGCCGACCCGTGGCAGATCCAATCAATCGACCGTACTGGCAGTTCCGTCAGCCATTGGAATAGGACCCTCGCGCCGGAGTTGATGCCAGGTCATCCCGGACCAAATCAAGCCGCTGAGCACTGCCACTGCGACGATCATGGCGATTCGCAGGATGGAGATGCCATGAGCCGAGAAAAGGATGGGGCCAAGTACCACGCCGGCGATCAAACAGGCGAACGGACTGCCATAACGAAGGCAGAACGACAAGAAGCCGCCTTCCAGAATTTGTGCCCGATGCGCTCGAATGTGTCTCAGCAGCATGGCTTGGCTCACTTCACAGAGCAGCTTGCAATGGCCCCGCCGATCGCCCCTCCCAGTGCGCCGACCACCATGCCTCCCAAGCCCGCGGTTATGCCGGCTATGCCGCCGCCAATTAAGCCGCCGGCGATTGCATTGCCACAGCCGCTACCGCCACCGCCCGCAGCGTAGCTACTGCCTCCCATACCCCCACTGACGCCTTCAAGCACGTCGAGAGGCAGTTCCTCCAGAATGTGATTCATATTTCCCTTGTTCAGCATAGAGCGCAACCCTCTTGCGCAAGATTGTGAAGGATAAAAGTCCCTCAAGAGCCATTCTGAAACAGGTAAACGCGGCTGTACTCTGTAAGAGTTTTCAGGTTTTACGACATCCTCACGCAGATTTCATTTTTTGGCTGCAAAAGCTTAACGGCACATTATCGACGAGCAGACAATACATTCGCACCCGTTGCATTCCGGCACCGCGAGCTTGTAGATCTCGATGGCGGACCCCTCTCGTAGGGCAAGGAGTTGGGCATACCACATCCCATACGGGATACTGTTCACCACCGTCTCCAAGGCAACACAGGTTTCCTGCCAACTCTCGCATGACTCTGGGATTCGTAGCAGCGATTGCGGTCCGGCGAATTTCAGCAGCGGCGTCACTTGGATTCCCGCATAAACGTCTTCCTTCAGCGCTATCGCGCGGTGCAAGCATCGAAGGTCAAATGCGTGGCGCTCGCCCGTGGTCGATTCCACCGACATAGTTTGTCCATAGACGTTGAGTTTCGCGACCTCTAATTCACCTGAGCGCCCCCGAACATGGGACAGGACCATTGCATTCAAGCGACGGAGCAATTTCAATCCAGCCTCACTTCAATCCCTTTGCTACGCGCGATTTATTGGCTCTCGGCCAATACCAAGCGACTGCGGCAAGGCCAACCAAAAGACCGCTTCCGAGGCCAATCCATCCAAGTCGCCACGCCTCATCAATATTTACCTCGGGGTTCGACAAAATGATGATGAGCATCCCGAGGAAGGCGCACACGAGTGGCGCCGTGATCGAGAGCAGTACTTTCCATCCCATATTCATTTGACGTGTAAAAAGTGCGTGGTTGATCTGAGAATCTCAACGGCGCAACGAGCGCCGGCCACCAGCGCTGAGCGCGTGCGGCTTTCGAGCCCCGAAAAGGCTCGGCAGGTTCGCGTGGCTGGACGCTCGGTCGGTAACGCGCCTGCACACCCATGTATTCGGCGCGTTCGACCAATCCAGCCCGGTACAGGCCGAAATAGGTTCGAAGCATCATTCGATCGGAAAGGTTGCGGGATTTATGCATGCAATCCACTTCGAAAAGATCCCACAAGCGACGTAGTCGCCGCATTGCAGAGTGTTTGACGTGGAGTAATTGCTTGGCTGCCAGTCGGATTGCTTTGCTGCGCCGGTGTCCTCGCGATCGCTGTGCGCGAAACCGTAGACGAAAACCAGCGCAAAGAACGCGAATTGCGAAAATCGTCCGATAGCCGCCACGCTTTCCTTGACCGTTCCGGACAATCCGTTCGCCGTAGGCTGAACGCCTTGGCAGTGACGCTAAAAAAGCGTCTGCTGCCCTTCCGAAAGAAGATCGGATTTCCCAACGCTCCCAATCTCGACCAGCCGCTGGACGCTAAGCGCGCCGTCGCGGTCGAGTAATCGAGCAATATGTAGGAACAGCTCCGCAGTTACTAAGGCATCTGCCGCAGCCCGATGAAGCTTGGCACTGGCGCCTTCAAGTCCGAGATCGTCAACTAAGGACCCCAGCGAATATGAGCGGTGGCCAGGTATAGCATTGCGCGCCAGTTTCAACGTATCCAGCGAGAGCGGCGAGTGCCACTTCGGTAGCCCTTCCTGAAGTAGCCGAACATCGACGGATACGTTGTGCCCTACGATGGCGCGCCCCCCCAACACGCACATAATCTCCTCACCAACCTCGGAAAACCCAGGCTTCCCGGCTAGATCGGCGTTTGAAATGCCGTGGATGCGGGTAGCTTGTGCAGTCACTGGACTCTTGGGGAGTACCAGCCATTCACGAGAATGCTCCTCGATCTTGCCTCGGCGGATCAACACGACCGCAATCTCAATGATCTCTTGAGGCGCCTGTCCGTTGCCTTCCACGTCGACGACCGCAAAGTCGCACAGCGTCCAATGCAAATTCAGCAGATTACGCATTTCGCTGCATCGTCTCGGGACTGCGGTGAAATATCATCGAATGCTGGGTAGCTGTCGGCTCTGCATACAGGCGCGCCTCCGCTTTACGAATCAACTCCAATAAGTCCAAGCGCCTGGAGCTGTCAAGAAAGAAGAGATGTCTGTTGAACTGGGCCGCCTTGATCTCAGCGATAGCGTCGGTCAACCTTGCCACACGCTGGGCCTTTGTGGCCTCATCGATTTGCCCAGCAAAGCTGGCCGCAGGCGTTCCCGGACGGCTAGAAAATGGAATTGCAACGCTGATCTGAAGATCCATTTTTTTGACTAGTTCGACGGTGCTCAGGAAGTCTTCCTCTGTTTCCCCAGGGAAACCAACCATCCAATTACCGTAAAAGACGACATTAGTTTCTTTCCTGAGTGCAGCATAAGCGGATACTGCAGGACTGATAGAGCCACGATTCATAGCCTTCAATATTCGGGAGGAGCCGCTTTGCAGAGAAATATAGAGCAGATCAATTCGCCCCCCAGCACATAGCTCGCGTAGCAGGTCCAAATTCTTGAAAAAGGGCTTCGGTTCAAGGTAGCGAATCGAGATTCGCACCGCCGGATCTAACGAGGTCAAAGCCCGTAGCAAATCGGGAAACGTCGCGCCCGAACGGTCCACGCCGTAGTTCCCAACTTCATCCCCTACCAAGATGAACCTGCTTATCCCTCGCTCGAGGGCAGGGCCGGCTCAAGGTTGAAGTGCGACACCTCGCATCTTGTAAGGTGTCGCGCAAATGGGAACTCACTACTCGCATCTGAGCCAGACCGATCGCGTCGCGATCCAGTTGTTGCTTCAGGCCGGAT
>NZ_JBCNLG010000029.1:0-52192 GCF_039595595.1 Roseateles sp.
GGGAAAGGCCTACAAGGTCGCCATGACCGCGTGCATGCGCAAGCTGCTGATCATCCTCAACGCCATCCTCAAGTCCGGTCAACCATGGAGGCAAATCGAGAGCGCTTGACACGGTTGCTCTCCCCGCGAAGCGGGGCGAGGGAGTAACACCAGCGACGCGGAGCCCTTGAACTCCCTCTCCCGCAGGGCGGGAGAGGGTAGGGGAGAGGGTGGGAGCGTTGCAAACCTCGGTCGGCAATGCCGCCGATCTTGTCGAATCCTATAGCTGAAGGAATCAGCCATGACCGCATTGCCCACACATGTCACCCTGGTCGATGTTGGCCCACGCGACGGCCTGCAGAACGAAAAGGAGAACGTCGGTACCGCCGACAAGGCCAAGCTGGTGGCGATGCTCCAGGATGCCGGTCTCAAGGAGATCGAGGTCACCAGTTTCGTCTCGCCCAAGTGGGTGCCGCAGATGGCGGACAACACCGCGGTGATGGCCGCCATCGAGCGCCGGCCTGGCGTCCGGCACAGCGTGCTGGTGCCCAACATGAAGGGGCTCGAAGGCGCGCTGCCGACGCGGCCTGATGAAGTGGTCGTCTTCGCCGCCGCGTCGGAGGCCTTCTCGCAGAAGAACATCAACTGCTCGATCGCCGAGAGCATCGAGCGCTTCGCCCCGGTCGTGGCCGCGGCCCACGAGGCTGGCATCAAAGTGCGCGGCGCGCTGTCGTGCTCGGTCGGCTGCCCATATCAGGGCGAGGTCTCGGCCGACGAGGTCGAGCGCGTCGTGAAGCTGATGAAGGGCATCGGCGTCGATCACCTCGGCGTGGCCGACACGATCGGCGTCGGCACGCCGCGCAAGGTGCAGGCGGCGATGGAGCGGGCGCTCAAGCACTATCCGCTGGTCGAGGTCAGCGGTCATTTCCACGACACCTACGGCCAGGCGTTGACCAACATCTACGCCTGCCTGGAGCTCGGCATCCACACCTTCGACGCGAGCGTCGCTGGCCTGGGGGGCTGCCCGTACGCGAAGGGCGCGACCGGCAACGTCGCGACCGAGGACGTGGTGTTCATGCTGAACGGCCTGGGTATCGAGACCGGCATCGATCTGGACAAGCTCGTCGATGCCGGCGCGTTCATCTCGGGCGTGCTGGGCCGCCCGCCGGTCTCGCGCGTCGGCCGCGCGATCCTGGCCAAGCGCGGGGGCTGAGGCCCCGCGCGGGCCGGGGAAGGGCCGACGTTCGTGTTCAACCCCTGACCCGCTCGACGAACCACCACAGGTGGCCGTCCAGATCCAGCGCGCCGTAGTTCTTGTCGGCCCAGTACTCGGGCCCGTAGTCCTCGACCTTGGGTTCGTGGACGATGCGCGCGCCCGCCTGGCGGGCGTGCTCGCAATGCGCCTGGGCATCGTCGACGTAGATCATCAGGCTCTGCGTGTTCGCCCCGCCCAGCGCCAGCGGGCTGCGCAGCGGAATGCCGAAGCGCTGCGAACGCTTCCCCTCGCCGCCCTCGCTGACCATGATCAGCGCCTCGCCGTAGACCAGCTGGCTGTGGACGACCGAGCCATCCTCGCCATCGACCCGCAGCTGCACCTCGAACCCGAAGGCCTCGCACAGCCACGGGATCGCCTTCGCGGCGCTGTCGTAGAACACGGCGCTGGACAGTCGCGGCCAGCCGGCGGGAGTAGGTTTCATCTCAGCTCCTTGACAGGGCTCAGGACTCGAAACGAGCAAGCCTTCAGCATAGGCGCCCCGCCCGCGCCCTCGCAAGCCTGACTTCCAGCACCGCTGCGGCCCCCTCGCGCCGGTCCGAGGCCCGATCGCCAGCGCCCGGTCAGCGGCCGCATGACGGGTGCATCTCGAACCATCCGTTCGCACCCCTTCGACCAAGACGTCTTTCCACCATCGAAAGGCGTGGCGATGAAGGTCTCCCTGCGACAGATCGACGGTCCATGGACCGCCGGCTACGTGCTGGACAAGCACATGCTCCACAGCGTCTTCCTCGGCGACGACAGCCAGGGCCATCCCCGGTTCGACAACACCCGCACCGAGGTCGGCGAGGCCGTCTTCCGCCTCAAGTACCGCGGCGAGCGCGAGCAGGCCGAGCCGCTCGCCCGCGCGCTGCAGACGCATGTGATGCCGCGCTTGGGCCCGATCGGCTTCATCGTGCCGATGCCGGCGTCACGCGTGCGGCCCTGGCAGCCAGTCGCTGCCGTGGCCCGTGCGCTGGCGCTGCGGATGCGCATTCCCGTCTTCGAACGCTTGCTGCTCAAAACCTCACTGTCGCGGCCATTGAAGGACCTGCCCACGCGCGAAGAGAAAATGCATGCCCTCGCCGGCACCTTCACGCTGCATGACGAGATCCGCAACCAGGGCCTTTGGAACGCGCTGCTGATCGACGACCTCTACGACAGCGGCGCCACGATGGAAGTGGCCAGCCTGCTGCTGCGCAAGTACCGCAAGGTGAATCACCTCTATGTCGCCGCGCTGACCTGGAAGTAAGGAAGAACGCCTCGATGACCACCGTCTTCATCGCCGGATCGATCGGCCTCAAGCACCTGGACCGCCAGGTCCTGGAGCGCATCGAGCGCGTTGTCCAGCAGGACTTCGACATCGTCGTCGGCGACGCGGACGGTGTCGACGCCGCCGCCCAGCGCCACCTGCTCGCGATCGGCGCCACGCGCGTCACCGTCTACTGCGCCGGCGACACGCCGCGCCAGAACCTGGGCGACTGGCCCGTCGGCGCGGTGGCCTCGCCCCATGCCCGCGGTTCGCGCGCCTTCTTCGCCGCGAAGGACCGGCGCATGGCGGAACTGGCGGACTACGGCTTGATGGTCTGGGACGCGCGCAGCACCGGCACGCTGGCCAACATCCTCGAGATGCTGGAACGCCGCAAGAAATCGGCGGTCTTCGTCAACAAGCTCAAGGCGTTCGAGAACATCGGCAACGCGGATCAGCTCGAGGCGCTGGTCGCACGGATGTCCGACTCCGCGCGCCGCAGGGCCGAAGAGAAGCTCCAGCTCTCCGACCGCCTGCTCGCGCTGCGGCATGAGCAGCAGCGGATGTTCGGGTGACGCCGTGCGGGGACTCGCCGCTCACCCCGCCGCCAGCGTCCGCTCGACGCTCTCGCGGAACTTGCTTGCGCGCTCGACATCCGATTGCGCCTCGATGCGCTCGCAGCACAGGTCCACCCATTCCATGAAGCGGCTCTCGGTGTCGGCCTGGCGCACCAGATCGCGCAGCTCCCCTTCTCGGCCGGCCAGCATCCGCGTCACCAGGTCGAGCGCGAAGAACTTCGTCGACACCAGCCGCTTCGCGCGCTCCTGCGCCGCGCGGGCGATGGCGAGAACCTCGCGGGCCTCGTCGGCGTCCACGGCCTTGGGCAGCTCGATCAGGCCCTGGTCGGCCAGTTGCTTGAGGCCGTCCTCGCCCAGCCCCAGCCCGCGTCCGAGGCGTCGCAGTTCGTCGGCGTCACGTTGGCCATCGACGGTGATCAGCAGCGCGCGCAGCGCGGCCGGCAGCCGCCGCTGCCCGGGCGCCAGCAACTGGCGCGCGAGCTCGGTCTTGCGGGGAGGTGTAACGGAAGTTTGCATGGCGGTCGGAATGTTGCAGAGCGGCCGTGCAGGCTTGATGACAGTCCGCCATGGCCCTCCCCAATCCGTACGTTGCCGATGGCTGCGCGGCTCCGCACAATCGGCCGCTTCCCGCGCATGCGGGCATTCATGACAGGGAGGCGTTCATGGACAAACTGGTGGTCATCCATCGCGGCGCGCTGCGCACGAAGTACGGCGCCTCGGGGCTGAAGAAGATCGATGCCGCGCTCGCCAGGCTGGTCCGGCAGGACAAGAAGCGTGGCATCGACACGACGCTGGTCGCCGTGGATCTGGCGTCCGAGATGAAGCCCTTGCGGGCCCCGGTGGTGCCGGCCAAGCCGGATGCGCGCTCGCTCAAGGCGGCGATCGACGCGCTGGCCAAGGCGCGCCAGCCGCATTACTTCGTGCTGCTTGGCGGGCCGGACGTGCTGCCGATGGTCGCGCTGAAGAATCCCGCGCCGTCCGACGGTGACGCACACGTGCCCAGCGACCTGCCGTATGCCTGCGAGGCCGCCTACAGCACCGATCCGAACCGCTTCCTGGGTCCGACACGCGTGCTGGGCCGGCTCCCGGATCTGCCGGGCGCCAGCAAGCCCGAGCTGCTGCTGCAGCTGATCAAGGCCGCCGCCGACCACCAGTCCCGCGACCGCCGTGACTTCGACACCAGCTTCGGCCTGTCGGCCGAGGTGTGGCAGGCGTCGACGCGCCAGAGCCTGGACAACACCTTCGGGCCGGCCAACCCGCTGCACCTGTCGCCGCCGGACGGCCCCGGCTGGACCCAGGCGGAACTGGCGCCGCGCATGCACTTCATCAACTGCCATGGCGCGGAGCACGACACGTCCTACTACGGTCAGCATGGCCGGGACTTCCCGGAGGCGATGACCTCCGCCGGCGTCAAGGGCCGCATCACGCCAGGCTCGGTCGTCGCGGCCGAATGCTGCTACGGCGCCCAGGTCTTCGATCCGGCGCTGGCGGACTCGGGCGAGTGGCCGATCTCGGTGCGCTATCTGGCCGACGGCGCGGCCGCATTCGTCGGCAGCACGACGATCGCCTACGGGCCCAGCGCCGGCAACGGCTCGGCGGATCTGATCTGCCAGTTCTTCCTGCAGCGCGTGCTGACGGGCGCCTCGAGCGGCCGCGCGTTGCTCGAGGCGCGCCAGCAGTTCGCCGGCGCCCGCACCCACCTGGACCCGGTCGACCTCAAGACGCTGGCGCAGTTCTATCTGCTTGGCGATCCGTCGCTGCAGCCGGTCACCTTCGTGGGCCACGCGCTGACGAAGACCCAGGCGTTCAAGCGCGCGTTCGCGGCGGTGCAGGACCGCGGCGTGCGCGGCCTGCGCCGCGAGCGGCTGGAGCGGGAAGGGCGCAACCTGGCGCGCTCGCTGCCGCGGCTGAAATCCATCGAGGCCAAGCCCGCCGCTGCCGTGACCCAGGCGGTGACGCCCATGCTGCGCGAGTCCGGACTGGCGCCGGCGGACTGCCAGCGCACCAGCTACGAAGTCGTGGGCGCGCCCGACCGGCGTGTCGTCCACATCTACACCGCCAGTCTGCCGGCAGTGGATGCGACGCTGCGGCCGCTCTCGCTGGTCGCCACCGAGCAAGGCGGCCGGCTGCTCCACGTGAGACGCATGCATGCCCGCTGATCCTCCGGCTGCTGGCGATCCCGGCGATCCTGGCGCTCCGGCCCCTTCCCCGGCGCGGCTGCGGGGCCGCGTCGCCTGCGAGCGCCTGTCCGCGGGGAGCAAGAGCGACCGGATCGGCACGCTGCTGGCATTGCCCGACGGGCGCCGAGTGCCCTTGCGCCGGGCTGGCGGCAATCCCTTCCGGGATCCGGAACTGGAGGCGCTCGAGGGCCAGGTCTTGATCGTCGAAGGGGAAGCCCGCGCCAGTTATTTCCTGGTGCGCCACTACACCGTGTGCGGCGACGATGACGGGCCGTCCGGCTGAGGGACGACCGCAGCGCTGGGCCGCGCGCACCGACGGGCACGCCATGTGCCCGGAGGGCGCTCAAGGTTCGCGTATCGGCAAACCCGCGCGTCGCGGTCGGACACCCGAGGGGCCGACTTGCCGGACGTTGCTCGACAGACGTACAACTGGACTTCGTTCCGCGCCGATGCGCTTTTGATCACCCACCGAAAAAGGAGTACTGCTCATGGCCAAGACCTCTCCCTCCGACCGCCTGCTGTCCGATCTGCACCAGGTGGTGACGGATGCCGAGTCGCTGCTGCGCGCCACCGCCGACCAGACCAGCGCCGGCGCATCCGAGCTGCGGGCCCGGGTGCAGTCGACGCTGGACCGCGCCAAGACCAGCCTGGGCGACTTCCAGTCCGCGGCGGTCGAGCGCGCCAAGGCTGCCAGCAAGGCGACCGACGACTATGTGCATGACAACCCCTGGCAGTCGATCGGCGTGGCCGCCGGTGTCGGCCTGCTGCTGGGCCTGCTGATCAGCCGCCGCTGAGCGGCTTGAAGCCGGTGGCGGCCCTCGCGCCGCTGCCGCTCACCGCGCGCCGGTGGCCGGCGAGGCGTCCGCCGCCGCGCAGGGGGGCTGGCAAGGCGCCGGCGATGCGGCCGCATGAGCCGCCGCGGAGGTCCAGGACCTGGGCTCGGCCAGCCAGCGCTCGAGCTCCTCGCCCGGCATCGGCTTGGCGAACAGCCAGCCCTGGCCTTCGTGGCAGCCTAGCGCCAGCAGATGCTGGCGCTGTTCTTCCGTCTCGATGCCTTCGGCGACCACCCGCATGCCCAGGCTGCATCCCAGGTTCACCACCATCTGCGCGATCGTCGCGCCGGCCGCGGAACTCTGGGCCTCGCGCACGAAGGCGCGGTCGATCTTGAGCCGCTCGACGTCCAGCCGCCGCAGCTGGCTCAGCGACGAGAAGCCGGTGCCGAAGTCGTCGATCGCGACCGACGCGCCGGTGCCGCGGATCTCCGCCAGCACGCGCAGCACGGCCGAGACCTCTTCCATCGCCATCGATTCGGTGATCTCCAGCTCCAGCGCGGCGCCGGGCACGTCGGCATCGGCCAGCGCGCGGCGCACCGTGTCGATGAAGGCCGGATGCCGGAACTGCGCCAGCGAGATGTTCACCGCGACGCGGAAGTCCGCGTAGCCCGCGTCGCGCAACTGGCGCACCTGGTGACAGGCGGTCCTCAGCACGAATTCCCCGATCGGCACGATCAGGCCGGACTGCTCGGCCAGCGGGATGAACTGGTCCGGCGGCACGAACTTGCCGTCGGCGGTGCGCCAGCGCAGCAGCGCCTCGGCGCCGATGACGCGATGCGTGGCCAGCTCCACCTGGGGCTGGTAGACGACGAACAGCCGCCGCTCCTCGAAGCTCGCGCGCAGCCCCTTGAGCAGCTTGAAGCGCTCGCGGGCGTCGACGCCCATCTCCGGCGAGAAGTATTGCGACGCGCCGCGGTTGCCGGCCTTGGCCCGCTTGAGCGCGATCTGCGCGTCGAGCAGCAGCTCCGAGCCCAGCGCGCGCGACTGCGCCAGCCGCACCAGCCCGGTGGTGGCCGAGAGCTGCAGCCGTTCGCCGGCGACGGTGAAGGGGTCCTCGAAGACCAGCGCGATGCGCTGGCCATTGACCATCTCGTCGGGGCCCAGCAGTCCGAACGCGTTCGACGAGATCCGCGCCATCGCGGTGTTCAGGCCCAGGCGCTGCGCCAGCCGCTGCGACACCGCCTGCAGCACCTGATCGCCGAAGCGGTGGCCGAAGGCGTCGTTGACGTCGGCGAAGTCGTCCAGGTCGATCAGCGCCAGCGTGATGCCTTCGGGGGTCTTGAGGTTGTGCTCGAGGACCTCGATGAAGCGCGTGCGGTTGGGCAGCTGCAGCAGCGGGTCGTTGTAGGCCTGGTCCGTCAGCTGCGTGTAGAGCATGACGTTCTCGAAGCCGACCGCGATGTTGGAGCAGAACGCGCGCAGCAGCTGGCGGTCGAGCTCGTCGAGCTCGCGCGGCACTTCGACCAGCGCCGCCATCGCGCGCCCGGTCGGGAGCCCGAAGTACAGGACGGTGCAGCCGTGCTCGTGCAGGTTGTGGCCGGCGGCCAGGCAACGCGCGAGCAGGTCCCGCACCTTGCCGGCCGGCACGGCGCGCAGCGGCCGGTTGATCAGCGAGCTGTACTGGCCGGCGGCCGCGATGACGCGGGCTTCGCCGGTGGCGTCGTCATGGGTCTGCACGCAGACCAGGCCCTCCGGCAGCGTGCCCAGCAGCGCGCAGAGCTGCGTCACCACGCCCTCGGCGAAGCGGTGCAGCCCGTGCTGGCGGCCGAGCTCGGTGCTGGCCTCGACGATCATCTCCAGACCCTGCCGGTTCGCCTCCAGCGCGCGGATCTGGCGGTAGGAGCGGATCGCGGCCGTCAGCACCGTGTAGAGCCGCGTGCGGGTCAGCTCCGACTTGGTCTTGTAGTCGTTGATGTCGTAGGCCTGGACCGTCTCGATCTCCGGCGCGTAGCCGGGCTGACCGGTGCGCAGCACGATGCGCACGGCGCGCAGGCGCAGTTCGTCGCGGATGTGGCGCACCAGTTGCAGGCCGGCGTCGTCGGACTCCATGACCACGTCCAGCAGCACGACCGCGATGTCGGGCTCGTGGCTGAGCAGGGAACGCGCTTCGGCGGCGGATTTCGCATGGAGGAAGGCCAGCGGCTGTCCCTCCACCTGCAGGCCTTGCATGGCAAGCTCGGTGGCCTTGTGGACATCGCTGTCGTCGTCGACGATCAACACCCGCCAGGGCTTGCGCGGGGACGGGTCGTCCAGCAGCGCGTGCTCGGGGTCGTCCAGGAACTGCAGCAGGTCGTCGTCCTCGACGACGGCGGAATGCGGCGTGTGCTGGCGATCAGGCATTGAATGGACCTTGTCAGGCCGGGCGGCGCGCGGCGCGCGAAACCAGGCGTTACCGCACTTTAGCCCAAGGCCTGAGACCGGGATGGACAAAGAACGCCCTCGTTTCCCCCGATTCAGTGATAGCTTCCGCAGTCCGGGGGGACCGGCACAGAGGGGAAACAGGCGATGGAATCACGCGATCCGGGGCTGACGGAGCGCCTGCGGCGCGTTGCCGAGCGGGCGCTCGAACTGGCCCGGGTGAGGCTGGAATTGCTGGGCGTGGAGCTGCAGGCGGAGCTGCTTCGGCTGTTCGGCGCGCTGACCGCGCTGCTGCTGGCCTTGCTGCTGGGTGTGGCGGCGCTGCTGATGCTGGTGGTCGCGCTGCTGCTGTGGGTGCCCGACGCCTGGCGAGCCCCCCTGGGTGCGGGGTTGGGCGCGGCCTTCCTGGCCGGGGCGCTGCTGTCCTGGCAATGGGCGAAGCGGCAGTTGACGGCTGGCCGGCCCTTCGCGGCGAGCGTCGCGGAGCTGGCCCGGGATCAGCGCGCGATCCGGCCTGACGCGCAGGATCAACCGTGATGTGGGGCGAGGCCGGGCAGCGGCTGAAGCTGCGGCAACTCGAACTGCAACTGCGCAGCGCCGAGCTGCGGATCGGGCTGGTGAACGAGCTGCGGGCGCTGGAGCGTCCGATGCAATGGGCCGAACGGGGCCACGCGCTCTGGCGCCTGGCCAGCAGCCTGCCGCGGCTGTGGCGCACGGTGGCGGCGCTGGCTGCCGCGGGCGGTCTGGCCGGCCTGACGCGAGCCTTCCGGCGGCGCGGCCCGGAGGCGGCGGACAGTCCGCCCGGCCGCATCGCGCGGCTGTGGGCCTGGATCAGCCTGGGCTGGAAAGTCTGGCAGTGGGTCAAGCCGGCCGAGACGGCGGCCCAGGACCGCGACCCGGAAGGCCGGCCCCGGTCCTGAGGCTCAGCGCGGACCGCGCTTGGCCGCCGGCTTGCCGCGCGGCGCCGGCTTGGCGCCAGTGACTCGCGGTGGCAGCCCGGTGTGCTGCGTCAGCAGCTGTCCCGAACGCGGCTTGTTCGGCGCGACCTTCTGGCCGGCCTGCGTCGAGTTCTTGCGCCGCGCCGATTCGTAGCCGCCATCGGTCGCCGGCTGGAAGGTCGGGATCAGGTGATGCTTGCCGTTGCCGATCAGGTCGGCGCGGCCCATCTCCTTGAGCGCCTCGCGCAGCAGCGGCCAGTTGTTCGGGTCGTGGTAGCGCAGGAAGGCCTTGTGCAGGCGCCGCCGGCGCTCGCCCTTGACGATGTCGACCGGCTCGCTGTCGCGCGTCACCTTCTTCAGCGGGTTCTTGCCCGAGTGGTACATCGCCGTGGCCGTCGCCATCGGGCTCGGGTAGAAAGTCTGCACCTGGTCCGCGCGGAAGCCGTTGCGCTTGAGCCAGAGCGCCAGGTTCATCATGTCCTCGTCGGCCGTGCCCGGGTGCGCCGCGATGAAGTAGGGGATCAGGAACTGCTTCTTGCCGGCCGCCGCGCTGGCCTGCTCGAACAGCTGCTTGAAGCGGTCGTAGGTGCCGATGCCCGGCTTCATCATCTTGGACAGGGGACCGCCCTCGGTGTGCTCGGGCGCGATCTTCAGGTAGCCGCCGACGTGGTGCGTCACCAGCTCCTGGATGTACTCGGGCGATTCGATCGCCAGGTCGTAGCGCAGGCCCGAGCCGATCAGGATCTTCTTCACCCCGCGCAGCGCCCGGGCGCGGCGGTACAGCTTGATCAGCGGGCCGTGGTCGGTGTGCAGGTTCGGGCAGATGCCCGGATAGACGCAGCTGGGCTTGCGGCAGGCCGCCTCGATCTCGGGGCTCTTGCAGCCGATGTGCCACATGTTGGCCGTCGGGCCGCCCAGGTCCGAGATGATCCCGGTGAAGCCCTTGACCTTGTCGCGGATGTCCTCGATCTCGCGAATGATCGAGTCCTCGCTGCGGCTCTGGATCACGCGGCCCTCGTGCTCGGTGATCGAGCAGAAGGTGCAGCCGCCGAAGCAGCCGCGCATGATGTTCACGCTGAAGCGGATCATTTCCCACGCCGGGATCTTGGTCGCGTGATCGTGGCTGCCGTTCTCGTCGGCATAGACCGGATGCGGGCTGCGCGCGTAGGGCAGGTCGAAGACGTGATCCATCTCGACCGTCGTCAGCGGGATCGGCGGCGGGTTCAGCCAGACGTCGCGGTCGACGCCGCCCGACGAATGCCGCTGCACCAGCGCGCGGGCGTTGCCCGGATTGGTCTCCAGATGCAGCACGCGGTTGGCGTGTGCGTAGAGGACCGGATCGCTCTTGACCTGCTCGTAGGCGGGCAGGCGGATCACGGTGCGGTCGCGCGGCGTCACCAGCGCGCGGCCGTCGCTGCCGTTCCTGGCCAGCGTCTGGCGGACGATCTTGATCGGCTTGATCTCCGGCATGCCGGCCGCGGCGGCCGAGGCACCATCCGCGCCCGCCGCCTGCGACTGCTGCTTCGAGCAATCGGTGCCCTGTTCAGCGGCCGCTTCCTCGGTCGTCATGTAGGGGCTGAGCAGCGCGTCGATCCTGCCGGGCGCGTCGACCTCGGTGGAGTCGATCTCGAACCAGCCGTCCAGCGACGTGTCGTCGGGCCTGCGCATGAAGGCGGTGCCGCGCACGTCGGTGATCGATTCGATGGGCTTCTTCTGCGCCAGGCGGTGGGCGATCTCGATGATCGCGCGCTCGGCGTTGCCGTAGACGAGCAGGTCGGCCTTGGAATCCACCAGGATCGAGCGCCGGACCTTGTCCTGCCAGTAGTCGTAATGCGCGATGCGGCGCAGCGAGGCCTCGATGCCGCCGATGATCACGGGGACGTCCTTGAACGCCTCCTTGCAGCGCTGCGTGTAGACCAGCGTCGCGCGGTCCGGCCGCTTGCCCGCGGCGCCGCCCGGCGTATAGGCGTCGTCCGAGCGGATCTTCCGGTCGGCCGTGTAGTGATTGATCATCGAATCCATGTTGCCGGCCGCCACGCCGAAGAACAGGTTCGGTTTGCCCAGGGCCCGGAATGGATCCGCGGAGTTCCAGTCCGGCTGCGCGATGATCCCGACCCGGAATCCCTGCGCCTCCAGCGTTCGCCCGATCACCGCCATGCCGAAACTGGGGTGGTCCACGTAGGCGTCGCCGCTGACGATGATGATGTCGCAGCTGTCCCAGCCCAGCTGGGTCATTTCCTCGCGGGACACCGGCAGGAAGGGCGCGGGGCCGAAGCGCTTGGCCCAGAACGGGCGGTAGGCGGTCAGCGCCTTCTGGCCGGTCTTCTTCAGATCGGACAGCGGACGGGTGGGCGGAGGAGCGATGGACACGGCGGCGGCTCGGGCGTGGGCAACCGGCTATTGTCGCCGCACCCTGGGATTTCCCTCAGGGGACCCTGCCCAAATGCAGGGCTTTCCACCGGATTGACGGTCAATCGTGAGGATGGACGCCCGGGTCGGGACCGGGTTCAGACCTCGTCCGGCGCCCCTTCCGCGTCCGCTTCGACGTTCGTGCGGCCGGTCGAGCACACCGGTTGCCCGCCCAGCGCGCCGCGTTCCGCGGCGGTCAGCGGCGGGAAGCGGTTCGGCACCGCCACCGTCAACGAGGAGAGGTAATGCTCCAGCCGCGCCTGCCCGACCTCGATCAGGTCGAAGGCTTCCGGATCCAGCATCCAGTGGTGCAGCAAGCCGCCCACCAGCGCCATCAGGCCGATCGCCGCCTGCTGCGAGTCCACCTCCGCCGGCAGCTGACCCAGCGCCTTGGCGCGCTCGAAGGCGTCGCGGTTGTGGCCGGTCCATTCGCGGTGCGCGGCCACCTTGCGCTCGCGCACCGTGGCCATCTCGCCGACGAACTCGACCCGCGTGTTCGCGATTTCGAAGGCACGACGTGTGCGATCGTTGAACGCCGCACAGTGCATGACGTTCATCAGTCGCAGCCGCAAGTCGTCCAATGGCCGGTCCGGTCCAGGCGACACCGAGGCTTCGAAGTCCTCCTCCAGCGGCATGGTGGCGCGTTCCATCATGGCGTTGAAGAGCTGGACCTTGTCTTCGAAGTGCCAATAGACGGCGCCGCGCGTCACGCCCGCCGCCTGCGCGATGTCCTGCAGCGACGTCCGCGACACGCCGCGCTCATGGAACAGCTGTTCCGCGGCGTCGAGCAGACGAGCGCGGGTCTCCTGGGCTTCTTGTTTCGTGCGGCGGGCCATGGCGGCGATTGTAGAAGCACGGACCGGAAACATACATGCATGAATGTATGTATATACTGCGCAGCTTCGGGTCGATCCGCGGCGGCGTGGCGCGTCGTTGCGCAAGGGCCGGGACTTGCCACAAGATGCCCGCCGCCTTCCGTCGCCCCCGGTCCGGCCCTGTGGCCGCCGAGCCGCACAACTCTGATCTGTACTGCGAGAGGAATCCCATCGTGACGTCTACCCCTCTGACAAAAGCAACGCCGGGGTCGGAGCGCCCGGGCCTGAAGGCCGGCGCGCGCATGCTCTATCTGGTGCCGCTGGTGATTTCGATTGCCGCCGTGCTGACCGCCTGCGGCAAGGACGAGGCCGCCGGCAAGGGCGGCCCGGGCGGTGGCGGCATGCCTGCGCCCAATGTCGGCGTGGTCACGGTGGGCGAGCAGGCGGTGGCGCTGCAGACCGAATTGCCGGGCCGCGTCGAGGCGCTGCGCACCGCGCAGGTGCGGGCCCGTGTCAACGGCGTGATCCTGAAGCGCCTGTTCACCGAAGGCTCCGAAGTGAAGGCCGGCCAGCCGCTG
Organism: Roseateles sp.; assembly: GCF_039595595.1. GTDB lineage: Bacteria > Pseudomonadota > Gammaproteobacteria > Burkholderiales > Burkholderiaceae_C > Roseateles. Next base: position 13,170 of record NZ_JBCNLG010000029.1, read on the forward strand.
TTCCTGATCGATCCGGCGCCGTACCAGGCGCAGGTCGACAGCGCCAACGCCGCCCTGGCCAAGGCGCAGGCGAACGAGGCGCAGGCCTCGGCCCAGGCCGCGCGCAACAAGCCGCTGGCCGATGCCAAGGCGATCAGCCAGCAGGAATACATCACCTCGGTGGCGGCCGCCAAGTCCGCCGCCGCGGACGTCGCCTCCGCCAAGGCCGCGCTGGTGCAGGCCAGGCTGAGCCTGGACTACGCGCATGTCTACGCCCCGATCTCGGGCCGCATCGGCCGCGCGCTGGTCACCGAAGGCGCGCTGGTCGGCGCCGCGGACGCGACGCAACTGGCGCTGATCCAACAGGTCAGCAGCGTCTATGTGAACTTCACGCAGTCGGCCAACGAGGTGCAGGCGATGCGCCGCGCGCTGGCCGCGGGCCAGCTGCGCAGCGCCGGCGCCAATGCGGCGCAGGTCGAGATCCTGGGCGACGACGGCAAGGTGCTGCCGCGCACCGGCAAGCTGCTGTTCACGGACCTGACGGTCGACCCGACCTCGGGCCAGGTCACGCTGCGCGCCGAGGTGCCCAACCCCGACAACGCGCTGCTGCCCGGCCAGTACGTGCGCGTGCGCGTCGCGCAGGCGGAACTGCCCTCGGCGGTGCTGCTGCCGCAGCAGGCGGTCACGCGCGGCTCCACCGGCGACACGGTGCTGGTGGTCGGTCCCGACAACAAGCCCGCGCCCCGCAAGGTCAAGGTCGGCAACGCGATCGGCAACCAGTGGGTGATCCTGGACGGGCTCAAGAGCGGCGAGAAGGTCATCGCCGACGGCTTCCAGAAGATGTTCGTCCCGGGCGCGCCGGTCAATCCGGTGCCGTTCAACCCGGCGAGCGCCGCTTCCGGAGCGGCCTCCGGCGCGGCTCCGGCGGCCTCGGCGAGCCGCTGAGCGCCTGACGCTCCGGAAGGATCCAAGACATGGCACGTTTCTTCATTGATCGCCCCATCTTCGCGTGGGTGATCGCCCTGTTCATCCTGGTCTTCGGCGGGGTGGCGATCACCCAGTTGCCGGTGGCGCAGTACCCGACCGTGGCGCCGCCCTCGCTGGTGATCTCGGTGGCCTACCCCGGCGCATCGGCCAAGACCCTGGACGAGGCGGTCGTCTCCGTCATCGAGCAGGAGCTCAACGGCGCTCCCGGCCTGGCCTACATGGAATCGATCAGCCAGGCCAACGGCACCGGCTCGATCACCGTGACCTTCGAGTCCGGCACCAACATCGACCTGGCGCAGGTCGAGATCCAGAACCGCCTCTCGCGCGCCACGCCGCGCCTGCCGGCGGCGGTCACGCAGCAGGGCGTGCGCGTGGACAAGTCGCGCTCCAACTTCCTGCTGTTCGTGACGCTGGCGTCCAAGGATGGCTCGATGGACCCGATCGCGCTGGGCGACTACGCCGCCCGCAACATCGTTCCTGAAATCCAGCGCATCCCCGGCGTCGGCCAGGCGCAGCTGTTCGGTTCCGAGCGCGCGATGCGCATCTGGCTCGACCCGGCCAGGATGCAGTCGTACAACCTCAGCCCGGCCGAGGTGAACGCGGCGATCTCGTCGCAGAACGCGCTGGTCCCGGCCGGCGTGCTGGGCGACCGGCCCAACACCACCAGCCAGACCATGTCGGCGACCATCGTCGTCAAGGGCCAGCTCGAGGACAAGGCGCAGTTCGAGAAGATCGTGCTGCGTGCCAACACCGACGGCTCCAAGGTGCTGCTCAAGGACGTGGCCCGCATCGAGCTGGGCGGCCAGAGCTATGCGACCTACACGCGGCTCAACGGCCAGCCGTCCACCGGCATCGGCGTGCAGCTCTCGCCCACCGGCAACGCGCTGGGCACCGCCACCGCGATCAAGAAACGGATGGAGGAGCTCAAGAAGTACTTCCCGGCCGGCGTGGACTACACGGTCCCGTACGACTCGTCCAAGTTCGTGAAGATCTCGATCTCGCAGGTCGTCGAGACGCTGGTCGAGGCCGTGATCCTGGTGTTCCTGGTGATGTACCTGTTCCTGCAGGACTGGCGCTACACGCTGATCCCGACGCTGGTGGTGCCGGTGGCGCTGCTGGGCACCTTCGGCGTGATGCTGACACTGGGCTTCTCGATCAACGTGCTGACGCTGTTCGGCATGGTGCTGGCGATCGGCATCCTGGTCGACGACGCGATCGTCGTCGTCGAGAACGTCGAGCGCATCATGAGCGAGGAGGGCCTGAGCCCGCGCGAGGCGACCAGGAAGGCGATGGGCCAGATCTCGGGCGCCATCATCGGCATCACCACGGTGCTGATCGCGGTGTTCGTGCCGATGGCGTTCTTCGCCGGCTCGGTGGGCAACATCTACCGCCAGTTCTCGCTGGCGATGGTGGCCTCGATGGCGCTGTCGGCGCTGATGGCGCTGTCGCTGACGCCGGCGCTGTGCTCGACGCTGCTCAAGCCGGTCGAGGCCGGCCACCACCACGAGAAGCGCGGCTTCTTCGGCTGGTTCAACCGCGGCTTCTCGCGCACCGCCAAGGGCTACGAGGGCTGGGTGTCCAGGCTGCTCAAGCGCAGCGGCAGCATGATGGTGGCCTTCGCCGCGATCGTGGCCGTGGTGGGCTGGCTCTACATCCGCATGCCGACCTCGTTCCTGCCGAACGAGGACCAGGGCTACCTGATCGTCAACGTCCAGCTGCCGCCGGGCGCCACGTCCAACCGGACGGAGGCGGCCGTGGCCGCGGTCGAGCAGTTCCTGCACAAGCAGCCGGAAGTGGCCGACACCATCGGCGTCATCGGCTTCTCGTTCTCGGGCCAAGGTCAGAACGCCGCGCTGGTGTTCGTGCCGCTCAAGCCGTGGGAGGAGCGCAAGGGCAAGGACCACACGGCGCAGGCGCTGGCCGGCCGCGTGATGGGCGCGATGATGATGGGCGTGCGCGACGCGTTCATCTTCCCGCTGTCGCCGCCGCCGATCCCCGAGCTGGGCACGGCGACCGGCTTCGCGCTGCGGCTGCAGGACCGCGGCGGCCTGGGCCACGAGGCGCTGCTGCAGGCCCGCAACCAGCTGATGGGCATGGCGCAGAAGAGCAAGCTCATCACCGCCATGCGGCCGGACGGCCTGGAGGACGCGCCGCAGCTGCAGATCGACATCGACCGCGACAAGGCGCAGGCGCTGGGCGTGGGCTACGACACGATCGCGCGCACGCTGGGCATCCAGCTGGGCTCGTCGTACGTGAACGACTTCCCGAGCACCGGCCGCATGCAGCGGGTCGTGGTGCAGGCCGACGCGCCCAAGCGCATGACGCCGGACGACGTGCTGGCGATCAACGTGACCAACGCGCAGGGCGCCAACGTGCCGCTGTCGGCCTTCGCGTCCAGCCGCTGGATCACCGGCCAGATGCAGGCCACCCGCTACAACGGCTATCCGGCGATGCGCCTGGCCGGCGACGCGGCGGCCGGGGCCTCGACGGGCCAGGCGATGAAGGAGCTCGAGTCGATGATCCAGCAGCTCCCGCCGGGCATCGGCTACGAGTGGACGGGCCTGTCGCGCGAGGAGCAGCTGTCGGGCTCGCAGGCCGGCATCCTGCTGGCGTTCTCGCTGCTGGCGGTGTTCCTGTGCCTGGCGGCGCTCTATGAGAGCTGGTCCATCCCGCTGTCGGTGATGCTGGTGGTGCCGCTGGGCCTGCTGGGCGCGCTGGCCGGGGCGACGCTGCGCGGCATGCCCAACGACGTGTACTTCAAGGTCGGCCTGATCACCATCATCGGCTTGTCGGCGAAGAACGCGATCCTGATCATCGAGTTCGCCAAGGACCTGCAGGCGCAGGGCAAGGGGCTGGTGGAGTCGGTGCTGGAGGCGGCGCATCTGCGCTTCCGGCCGATCATCATGACCTCGATGGCCTTCATCCTGGGCGTGACGCCGCTGTTCTTCGCCACTGGCGCGGGCTCGGCGAGCCAGCGCGCGATCGGCACCGGCGTGCTGTCGGGCATGGTGACGGCGACGCTGCTGGCGGTGGTGTTCGTGCCGGTGTTCTTCCTGGTCGTGCGGCGCTTCTTCAAGGGCAGCGAGCGCCAGCGCAAGATGTATGCGCATGAGCTCGATGGGCCCAATGCGGCCAAGGCCGTCGAAGCCGCGAAGAACGCGGACGGAGTCTGAAGATGATGACGAGAAAACTTTCCGTGATGGCCGCCGCGGCCGCGACGGTGGCGTTGCTGGCCGGTTGCGTGAACCTGGCGCCGGATCATCAGCGGCCCGAGGCGCCGGTGGCGCCGCAGTGGCCGCAGGGCCCGGGCGCGGAATCGGCTGATGGCAAGGCAGCGACCGAGCTGCAGTGGCAGCAGTTCTTCCGCGATGAGCGGCTCAAGCAACTGATCGAGCTGGCGCTGAAGAACAATCGCGACCTGCGCGTCGCGCTGTTGAACGTCGACGTGGCGCGGGCCCAGGCCAACGTCACGGCGGCGAGCCGCTGGCCGACGGTCAACGCCGGCTTGTCGGCGCAGCGCGGGCCGCAGACCACCGCCAATGGCGACAACAAGATCGTCAGCGTGTATCAGGCGGGCCTGCAGGTGACGTCCTACGAGATCGACCTGTTCAGCCGCGTGAAGAACCAGAGCGCCGCGTCCTTCGCGCAGTACCTGGCGACGGGCGAGGCGGCGCGTTCGGCGCAGATCAGCCTGGTGGCGGGCGTGGCGTCGGCCTATCTGGCGGTGCAGGCCGATGAGGAGCTGCTGGCGCTGACGCGGCAGACGCTGGCCACGCGCGAGGACAGCCTCAAGCTGATGCAGCTGAAGTTCGACAACGGCGCGGCGTCCAACCTGGACCTGAGCACGTCCAAGTCGTCCTATGAATCGGCGCGCGCCACGCTGGCGCAGGCCGAGCGCACGCGCCAGCAGGACTTGAACGCGCTGACGCTGTTGGTGGGGCAGGCGCTGCCGGAGTCGCTGCCGGCGGCCAAGCCGCTGAGCGACCAGACCATGGGCGCGCTGCTGGCGGGGCTGCCGTCGCAGGTGCTGGTGGACCGGCCCGATGTGCGGCAGGCCGAGCAGCAGCTGGTGGCGGCCGAGGCCAATATCGGCGTGGCGCGCGCGGCCTACTTCCCGAGCCTGACGCTGACGACCAGCGTGGGGACGGCGAGCAGCGCGTTGAAGGATCTGTTCAGCCAGAGCGCGTGGAGCATCGCGGGCTCGGCACTGATGCCGATCTTCGATGCGGGGCGGGTGAAGAACAGCGTCGCGGCGGCCAGGGCGAACCGCGAGATCGCGGTGGCGCAGTACGAGAAGACCGTGCAGACGGCCTTCAAGGAAGTGGCCGACGCGCTGGCCGGCAGAGCGACGCTGGATGAGCAGCTGCGCGCCCAGGATGCGCAAGCGCAGGCGGAAGCGACGCGGCTGGAACTGGTGGACCTGAGCTATCGCAATGGCGCGGCGTCCAGCCTGGATCTGCTGGATGCGCAGCGGGCGACTTTCGCGGCGCAGCAACTGGCCCTGCAGGTGCGGCTGGCGCAGTTGCAGAACCAGGTGCAGCTGTACAAGGTGCTCGGCGGGGGACTGGACGCGCAGCGTCAGCCGGGCTGATCCGCGCCTTACGCACGAGGCGCCGTGGTGAACTCCCTCGCCCCCCGCGAGGGGGGAGAGGGCAGGGGAGAGGGGGGGCTTCGAAGGGCAGCAGCGCTGTGGCGCGAGGCCCCTCTCCCCTTCCCTCTCCCCCTGGCGGGGGCGAGGGGGTTTACTGCGTCGTCCGGCTCGTCTTTACTCCCTCGCCCGCTTGCTTGCGGGCGGGAGTGAGGGCCAGCGGCCGGCGCAAACCGCCAGCACGCCTGTGATCAGCGCAGCCGCTTGATCAGACTCGAGGTATCGAACCGCCCGCCGCCCATGTTCTGGACATCGGCGTAGAACTGATCGACGAGCGCGGTGAGCGGCAGCCGCGCGCCGTTGCGGCGTGCCTCGTCGAGCACCAGTCCGAGGTCCTTGCGCATCCAGTCCACCGCGAAGCCGAAGTCGAACTTGTCGTCGACCATGGTCTTGCCGCGGTTGTCCATCTGCCAGCTCTGCGCCGCGCCCTTGCCGATGACGTCGAGCACCAGCGGCATCGGCAGCCCGCTCTTCTGTCCGAAGGCGATCGCTTCAGACAGTCCCTGGACGATGCCCGCGATGCAGATCTGGTTGACCATCTTCGCGAGCTGTCCCGCGCCGGCCTCGCCGACGCGCGTGACCGCCTTGCCGAAGTGCAGCGCATACGGGCGGATGCGCTCGAACACCGCCTCGTCGCCGCCGCACATCACGGTCAGCGCGCCATTCACCGCGCCCGCCTGCCCGCCGGACACCGGCGCGTCGATGAAATGCAGCCCCGCCTCGCCCGCCGCGGCGGACAGCTCGCGTGCGACCTCGGCGGAGGCCGTCGTGTGGTCGACGAACACCGCGCCCGGCTTCATCCCCGCCAGCGCACCCTCCGCGCCCAGCACCACCGAGCGCAAGTCCGCGTCGTTGCCGACGCAGCAGAACACGATGTCCGCCTCCCTGGCCGCCTCCCGCGGCGTCGCGCCCGTCTGGCCGCCGAACTCGGCGACCCAGGCCTGCGCCTTCGCCGCGGTCCGGTTGTAGACGTTGACCTGATGCCCGGCCTTGGCCAGGTGGCCTGCCATCGGGAAGCCCATCACGCCCAGCCCCAGGAAGGCGACGCGAAGGGGCGGGGTCGATTCGTAGGAACGCTGGCCGATGCTGCTCATGGAGGGACCTGTCACGGGTGGATGAAGACCCGTGGAGTGTCCCTCAGACGATGGTCAGATGCTCCGTGCCCGACGACAGATCGCCGCTACGCGCCCGCTCGCTGTTGAGCTTGATCTGCAGGCGCAGGTCGTTGACCGAGTCCGCGTTGCGCAGCGCGTCCTCGTAGGTCACCTTGCCCATCTCGTACAGGTCGAACAGCGCCTGGTCGAAGGTCTGCATGCCGAGCTCGCGCGAGCGCTTCATGATCTCCTTGATCTCGCCCACCTCGCCCTTGAAGATCAGGTCCGAGATCAGCGGCGTGTTCAGCAGGATCTCGACCGCCGCGATCCGCCCCTTGCCTTCCTGGCGCGGCAGCAGCCGCTGCGACACCAGCGCCTTCAGGTTCAGCGACAGGTCCATCAGCAACTGCGCGCGGCGCTCTTCCGGGAAGAAGTTGATGATCCGGTCCAGCGCCTGGTTGGCGCTGTTGGCGTGCAGCGTGGCCATGCACAGGTGACCGGTCTCGGCGAAGGCCACCGCGTGCTCCATCGTCTCGCGGTCGCGGATCTCGCCCATCAGGATCACGTCCGGCGCCTGGCGCAGCGTGTTCTTCAGCGCCTGCTCCCAGCCCTCGGTGTCGAGCCCGACCTCACGCTGGCTGACGATGCAGTTCTTGTGCGGGTGCACGAACTCCACCGGATCCTCGATCGTGATGATGTGGCCGTGCGTCGTCTCGTTGCGGTGATCGACCATCGCCGCCAGCGTCGTGCTCTTGCCCGAGCCCGTCGCGCCCACCAGGATCACCAGGCCGCGCTTGGTCTGCGTGACGTCCTTCAGCACGTGCGGCAGGTCCAGCGACTCGATCGTCGGCAGCGTCTGCGGAATGGTCCGCAGCACCAGCGCCACATGGCCCTGCTGGATGTAGGCGTTGACCCGGAAGCGGCCGATGCCCTGCGGCGAAATCGCGAAATTGCACTCCTTGGTGCGCTCGAAATCGGCCGCCTGCTTGTCGTTCATGATCGCCCGCGCCAGCTGCAGCGTGTGCTGGCCGGTCAGCGGCTGCGGCGACACCTTCGTCACCTTGCCGTCGACCTTGATCGCGGGCGGGAACTCCGCCGTCAGGAACAGGTCGGAGCCCTTGCGCGACACCATCAGCCGCAGCAGGTCGTTGATGAACTTGGTGGCCTGATCGCGTTCCATGGCGGGGTCCTGTCCTCTGTGCCGGCCGCCGGTCGGTCACCCGGGGCCCGGTCTGTCTGTCGTCGTGGGGGAAGAAGCGGGCCGCGGCGCCAGGCTGCGGCCGATGGCGTCAACCGGGGAAGTTCTCCGGCATCTTGGCCTTGCCGCGGGCCTCGGCCGGCGAGATCACGTTGCGGCGCACCAGCTCGGTCAGGTTCTGGTCCAGCGTCTGCATGCCCAGGTTGTTACCCGTCTGGATCGACGAATACATCTGCGCGATCTTGTTCTCGCGGATCAGGTTCCGGATCGCCGAGGTGCCCAGCATGATCTCGTGCGCCGCCACCCGGCCGCTGCCGTCCTTGGTCTTGCACAGCGTCTGCGAGATCACCGCCTGCAGCGATTCCGACAGCATCGCGCGGACCATGTCCTTCTCCGCCGCCGGGAACACGTCGACGATCCGGTCCACCGTCTTGGCGGCGGACGAGGTGTGCAGCGTGCCGAAGACCAGGTGGCCCGTCTCCGCTGCGGTCAGCGCCAGGCGGATGGTTTCCAGGTCGCGCATTTCGCCCACCAGGATGCAGTCCGGGTCTTCCCGCAGCGCCGAGCGCAGCGCGTTGGCGAAGCTCATCGTGTGCGGGCCCACCTCACGCTGGTTGACCAGGCACTTCTTGGACTCGTGGACGAATTCGATCGGGTCCTCGACGGTCAGGATGTGGCCGTACTCGTTCTCGTTGAGGTGGTTGACCATCGCGGCCAGCGTCGTCGACTTGCCCGAGCCCGTCGGGCCGGTGACCAGCACGATGCCGCGCGGCTTCATCGCCAGCTCGGTGAAGACCTTGGGGCAGTTGAGCTGCTCCAGCGTCAGGATCTTGCTCGGAATGGTCCGGAAGACGGCGCCGGCGCCGCGGTTCTGGTTGAACGCGTTGACGCGGAAGCGCGCCAGGCCCTGGATCTCGAACGAGAAGTCGCATTCCAGCGTCTCCTCATACATCTTGCGCTGGGCGTCGCTCATGATGTCGTACACCATGTCGTGCACCTGGCGATGCTCGAGCGCCTCGACGTTGATGCGGCGCACGTCGCCATGGACGCGGATCATGGGCGGGAGCCCAGCGGACAAGTGGAGGTCGGAGGCCTTGTTCTTGACCGAGAATGCCAGCAGTTGGGTGATGTCCATGGGATGAAAAAAAGCGTTGGCGATTATGGCGACGATCTCCGAGAACATACAACAGCTCCATGGCCGCATTGAGCGGGCTTGCCAGCAGGCGTCGCGGCCTGTGGACAGCGTCACGCTGCTGGTGGTAACAAAGACTTTCCCGGCCTCGGATGTGAGAGAAGCATTCGCGGCGGGCGAGCACCGCTTCGGTGAGAACTACGTGCAGGAGGGCGTCGACAAGATCGACGCGCTGGCTGACCTGCGCGCGCGCGTCGAGTGGCACCTGATCGGCCCGCTGCAGAGCAACAAGACCCGGGTCGTGGCCGAGCGCTTCGACTGGGTCCACAGCGTCGACCGGCTCAAGATCGCGCAGCGGCTGTCGGACCAGCGCCCGCACGGACTGCCGCTGCTGAACCTGTGCCTGCAGGTCAACATCAGCGGCGAGCACAGCAAGAGCGGGCTGGCGCCGGCCGAGGTGGCCGACGTCGCCCGAGCCGTCGCCGCGCTCCCCCGGGTGCGGCTGCGCGGCCTGATGGCGATCCCCGAGCCGGCCGCGACGCTGGACGAGCAACGCCGCCCGCACCGCGCGCTGGCCGGGCTGCTGGCCGCGCTGAACGCGGACCTGGGGCTGGGCCTGGACACGCTCAGCATGGGCATGAGCGCCGACATGGACGCCGCCATCCTCGAGGGCGCCACGATGGTGCGGGTCGGCTCGGCCATCTTCGGCGCCCGGGCCAGACCCGGCGCCGGGCCCGCGCCGTCCGCTCCTGGAGCACAGGGCCAGCCATGAACCCGCTGCAGCGCCCCGCCGACCTGGTGCCCGAGACCCCGGGCAGCCTGTCGGTCCGGGCGCTGTGGCGCGAGGGCCGGGCGGTGGAGCGCCGCTGGATCCTCGGCGGCTGGCTGGCGACGATCGCCGCCTGCGTCGTGCTGGGCGTGCTCGCCGTGCGGCGGGCGTGGTCCGGCGTGCCGGTGGACCTGGGCGGCACCACCGTCTTCCTCACCTTCTATCCGCCGATCCCGCTGTGCCTGTGGTGGGCGCTGAGCCTGGGCTGGCGCTGGGGCGCGGTGCCGGCCTGGCTCGCCACCTTCGTGCTGGCCGTGGACGCCGGCCTGGCGCCGGGCTGGGCCGCGGTCTTCGCCTGCGCCAATCCGCTCGGCCTGGGCGTGCTGGCGCTGGGCTACCGCGCCGTCGGCGCTCCGCGCGGACTGCGCAGCCTGCGCGCCTGGCTGTTCTTCGTGCCGCTGTGCTTCGTGGCCGCGGTGTTCAGCTCGGCCGGCGCCCTGATCTGGAACTTCAGCCATGACCTCCCGGCCGATCGCCAACTGCCGATCTGGCAGGGCTGGTGGCTGGGCGCCTTCCTGCAGAGCGTGCTGCTCGGCGGGCCGCTGATGGCGCTCACCTGGCCGCGGCTGTCGCGCTGGATCCTGCGCCGGCCTGCGCTGTTCACGCCGCCGCCCAGCGGCCGCCGCGCCATGGGCCTGGGGCTGCTGTTCGCGATCGTGCTCGCCGTGCTGGGCTACGGGCTGATCAGCCTGGGCCTGGGATCGCTGCAGCTGCGCGCGGCGCTCGGCAGTCATGACTGGCCGCGCCTGGAAGAGGCCTCGCGCGCGATGCTCAGCACCGCCTGGGTGTTCTTCTGGGTTTTCACGCTGATCGTGCTCTTCGTCGCGCAGTTCGGTTACCAGGCGCTGTCGCGCTGGCTGCGTTCGACCGAGGCGCTGGTGACACAGTTGGCCAAGTTGAACGCGGAGCTCGAACAGCGCTCGCGCACCGACGGTCTCACCGGACTGGCCAACCGCATGGCGACGGAGGAGGGACTCCGCGGCCTGCTGCGCACCGCGCGCCGCTACCGAACGCCGTCGGCGCTGCTGATGCTGGACATCGACCGGTTCAAGTCGGTCAACGACCGCTACGGGCATGCCGCGGGCGACGCCGTGATCCGCGCGCTGGCGCAGGTGCTGAAGGCGAGCTCCCGGGATGTGGACCTGCCCGGACGCTTCGGTGGCGAGGAGTTCGTCGTCGGGCTCGCCCACACCGATCTGCCGGGCGCGCGCCGCTTCGCCGAGCGTCTGCGTGAGCGCATCGCGCGGGCGCCGGTGGTCATCGATGCCAAGGACCTGAAAGTGGGCGACGAGCCGACGATCTCGTACACCGTCAGCATCGGCGTCACGGTGCTGCGCGCCGACGACGCCGGCATCGAGGACTCGCTGCGGCGCGCCGATGCGGCGATGTACCGTGCGAAGCAGGGCGGCCGCAATCGCGTCGAAGTGGCCGAGGAGGCGACCGATCCCTCCGTGCCCGGCCAGCCTGGCAAGCCCTGACCCTCGGTGCGCCGTCTCGCGCGTGGTTACCACGCGGGTACCGGGCCTTGCCTCCCACTTCGCGAACGAGTGGGCAGCTTTCATGAAACCGCGCCGTGCATCGCATTAGGGCTTCCACCAAGGAGGTTGAAGACAGGTTGAAGGCCCGTTTGCATTCAGTTGCAAGTGCCGCGTCAGAATTCACGGGCCCCCGAAAACCGGCATGGATGACCCGAATCAAGTCCAACGATGATCGCGCCGAAGCCAATGGCCGGTCCGCGCCGCCAGCGTCACGAGCGCCGGCGGATGTCTTGCGGTCCGCCCATTCAATAACTCATCCGTTGCGAGGGAATCGATGTCGTTTCTGTCCCGCCTGCGTATCGGCCAGCGCTTGACGCTGAGCTACGCGCTGCTGATCCTGCTGCTGATCGTGATCGGCGCTTTCGGCGCCCACAACGCCAGCCGGCTGTCCCATGACCTGAGCACGACGGCCAATTCCAGCCTGGTGAAGATCGCGCTGGCCAACGCGCTGGAGAGCGATGTCAACGTCATCGCCCGCGCCTCGCGCGACCTGCTGCTGCTGGACACCGCCAACGCGATCAAGCGCCAGAAGGCCGACATCGCCCAGGCGCTGGAAGACGGCCAGAAGCAGCTCACCGAGCTCGAAGGCAAGGTCTCCGACGCCAAGGACAAAGAGGTCGCGGCGAAGGTGCGCGACTTCCAGGCCAAGTTCGTGGACTCGGTGTCCAAGTTCCTGAAGGTGCAGCAGGACGGCAGCCCGGACGAAGCCCGCGAGGCCCTGATCAAGGACGTGCGTCCCGCGCAGAAGGACTATCAGGACGCGCTCAAGAGCCTGGTCGAGCTGCAGTTCGCCAATGGCCGCGACCTGGCCGAAGGCGGCGCCAAGCTCGCCAACCAGTCCATCCTGATCACGGCCGCGCTGGTGGTGGTGGCGGTGCTCATCGGCGGTGTCGGCGGCCTGACGATCGGCCGCTCCATCATCGTGCCGGCCCGCAAGGCCAAGGACGCGGCGCAGGCGATCAGCGCCGGCGACCTGTCGCAGCACATCGAGGTGCAGGGCTCCGATGAACTGGCCCAGATGCTGCACGCGATGCGCGACATGCAGACCGCGCTGTCCGGCGTCGTCGCCAGCGTGAGCGCCGCGGCCGGCGAAGTGGCGCAGAACTCCAACGAGATCGCGGGCAGCAACGTGGACCTGTCGGACCGCACCGCGCGTTCCGCCGAGAGCCTGCAGAACACCGCTGCGTCGGTCGAGCAGATCGCCTCCAACCTGAACGGCGCCAGCGAACTGACCCGCAAGGCCGCCAGCATCGCGACCAAGGCGCGCCAGTCGGCCTCGGCCGGCGGCACGGTGGTGAGCCAGGTCGTCGCGACGATGGAAGAGATCAGCGCCAGCTCGCGCAAGATCGGCGACATCATCGGTGTCATCGACGGCATCGCCTTCCAGACCAACATCCTGGCGCTGAACGCGGCTGTCGAAGCCGCCCGCGCCGGCGAGCACGGCAAGGGCTTCGCGGTGGTGGCGTCGGAAGTGCGCGCGCTGGCCTCGCGCTCGGCGCAGGCCGCCAAGGAAATCAAGGTGCTGATCCAGGAATCGTCCGTCAAGGTCGAGAACGGCACCGCCCTGGTCAACAACGCCGGCGCGACCATCCGCTCGGTGGTCGACGAGGTCAACAACATGGGTCAGTTGATCGAGGAGATCTCGCACTCGGCCCAGGAGCAGGCGGCGGGCGTCGGCGTCGTGAACAACGCGATGAACGAGCTGGACCGCGCCACGCAGCAGAACACCACGCTGGTCGACGAGCTGACCCGCTCGACCGACTCGCTGCGTGACAGCAGTTCGCGGCTGGTGCAGGCGGTGGGCTTCTTCAGCACCGCGCGCGCCGCGACCTGAGCGCGATCCCGCATCCCCTTCCTACCGGAAACCCCGCTTTCCTCACCCAAGACGTACGAGGTCCCAAGATGAGCAAGACCCTGACCCACACCGTTTCCCGCACCCTGCTGGGCCTGGCCGCGGCGCTGACCCTGGCCGCCGGCGCCCACGCCACGCCCAAGATCGTCAAGAAGGTGCCGCCGGAATTCCCGGCCGAGGCCGCCCGCCAGTCGATCTCGCAGGGCTCGGTCCGCGCCAAGATGAACATTGAGCCGGATGGCAAGGTCTCCGGCGTCGAGATCCTGGAAGCCGAGCCGCGCAAGGTCTTCGACAAGGCGGTGACCCGCGCGCTGATGGACTGGAAGTTCGAACCCAGCGGCCAGAAGGAGACCCACGAGGTCAAGCTGGTGTTCAAGAACGAGGACTGATCCTCGACGGACGATCCCGCCACGCGCGGGACGCCACATGAAGAAGGGCCGCCTTGCGCGGCCCTTCGGCTTTCCTTGCCGGGCTGGCGAGTCGACGCGCCCGCGCGGCCGGAAGCGATGTCAGAAGCGATGTCAGAAGCGGTAGCCGAGGCCCACGCCGATCAGCAGCGGATCGATCTTGAACTTGCCGATGGTCGAGCCGGCCAGCCGGATGTCGGTGTTCATCTGCAGCTTCTTGACGTCGACGTTCAGGGACCACTGCTTGTTCAGCGCCACGTCGAAGCCCGCCTGCGCGGCGAAGCCGAGGCTGTGCTTTTCGATGCTCGGCTGAAGGGACTGGACCGCGGGCTCGAAACGCGCGCCGGAGAAGAAGGTGTAGTTCAGGCCCGCGCCGACGTAGGGACGGAAGCTGCCTTCCGGATTGAAGTGGTACTGCAGCGTCAGCGTCGGCGGCAGGTGCTTCACCGATCCGATGCGCGAGCCCTTCGAGTAGAGCGTGTGCCGCTGCGGCACCGTCAGGATCAGTTCGGCCGCCAGGTTCGGCGTGAAGAAGTAGCTGAAGTCGAGTTCCGGGATCGTCTTGCGGCTCAGCGAGAGGCCCAGGTCGGGGCGGGTGTGGCCCTTGTCCGCCGGGTCGATGTTGACGGCGCGGGCGCGGTACAGCCATGGGCTGCTCTGGGCCTGGGCCGGCAGCGCGGCCGTCATCAGCGTGGCCAGCGCGGCGAGCGCGATCGAAGGGGACAGGACGGGGGGGCGGGACATGCGTTCACTCCATGGGGTCAATGAATGACCCGGGATTGAACGCCCGCCTCCAGGGGCGAACCTTGACCCTTCACAAGGAACGGCAGGGAACTGGGGAAGTTCCCGGAGATATCGAAGAGCGCTTGCTCGTTGTCAAGCTTTGGCCGCGAGGCCGAGGCGCTTGCACAACTCCAGCGTCAGCGCGCTCTGATTGAGCGTGTAGAAGTGCAGCCCCGGCACCCCGCCGGCGATGAGGCGTTCGCACAGCTGCGCGACGACGTCCAGGCCGAAGGCGCGCACCGAGGCGGCGTCGTCCATGTAGCCCTCCATCTTCAGCGCGACCCAGCGCGGGATCTCGATGCCGTCGCGCTGCGCGAACTGCGCGATGCGCGCGTAGTTGTTGATCGGCATGATGCCCGGCACGATCGGCACGTCCACGCCCATCGCGCGCGTGGCGTCGACGAAATGGAAGTAGGCATCGGGGTTGTAGAAGAACTGCGTGATCGCGCCGCTGGCGCCGGCGCGCACCTTGTCGGCGAAGAACTGCAGGTCGCGCGCCGCGTAGCGCTGCTGCGGGTGGTATTCGGGATAGGCCGCGACCTCGATGTCCCAGTCCTCGCCCTGCGTCTCGCGGATGAAGTGCACGAGTTCGGAGGCGTAGCGGAACTCGCCCGCCGTGGCCGTGCCGCTGGGCAGGTCGCCGCGCAGCGCGACGACGCGGCGGATGTGCTGCGCGCGGTAGGTGGCCAGGATCTCGGCGATGTTCTCGCGCGTCGAGCCGACGCAGGACAGGTGCGGCGCGGCGTCGAAGCCCTGCGCGGCGATGTCGGCGACGGTCGAGAGCGTCTTCTCGCGCGTCGATCCGCCCGCGCCGTAGGTGACGCTGAAGTACTGCGGATTCACCGCGCGCAGCTCCTGCACGACGGTCTTCAGCTTCTCGGTGCCGACCGGCGTGTTGGGCGGGAAGAATTCGATGCTGACCGGCGTCGTCATGGCGTGGGGTCCTGGAAGGTCGATGGAATCGGAGGATCCGGGGATCGGAAGGGAATGCGGGCCGGCGCTCAGGCGCTCGCCTTGCGGGCCCACAGGAAGAATTCGCGGTTGCCGTCGCCGCCGGTGATCGGGCTGTCGAACCAGCCGTGCACCGACCAGCCGAGCGCCGCCGCCGCGTCGCGCGCCTGCTGCTCGAGCACCGGATAGAGCGACGGGTCCTTGACCAGGCCGCCCTTGCCGATGGCTTGCGGGCCGAGCTCGAACTGCGGCTTGACCAGCAGCAGCGCCTGCCCGTCCGCGGCGAGCCAGGGATCAAGCTGCGGCAGCGCGCCGATCATCGAGATGAAGCTGAGGTCGCCGACGATCAGCGCGAAGCCGTCCAGCGGCGCCAGTTCGAGCAACCGTGAGGCGCCGAGCTCGCGCACATGCGTGCCCTCGAGCGCATCGACGCGCTCGTCGTCCTGGAGCGACGCGTGCAGCTGGCCATGGCCGACGTCGATGCCGACCACGCGCGCCGCGCCGGCCTTGAGCAGGCAGTCGGTGAAGCCGCCGGTGCTCTGGCCGACATCGAGCGCGACCCGCCCCGCCGGATCGATGCCGGCCAGGCGCAGCGCGCCTTCCAGCTTCAATCCGCCGCGCGAGACATAGCGCAGTTCCGCGTCGTCGGTGACGCGCAGCCGCGCCTGCTCGGGCAGCGCCTCGCCGGCCTTCTTCAACGGGACCCAGCCCTTGGGCGAGTCCCATTGCACGGCGCCGCGCTCGATCAACCGCTGCGCGGCCGATCGCGTCGGCGCCAGGCCGGACGAGACGAGGAGCTGATCGGCTCTCATCGGTGCAGAGGCTCGCGCGGATCAGTAGCGGTAGGTGTCGGGCTTGTACGGGCCGGACTTGGACACGCCGATGTAGGCGGCCTGTTCGTCGGTCAGCTCCGACAACTGCGCATTCAGCGTCTTGAGCTGCAGGCGGGCGACGTGCTCGTCCAGATGCTTGGGCAGCACGTAGACCTTGCCGACCGCATAAGCGTCCTTGTGCGCGAACAGCTCGATCTGAGCGATCGTCTGGTTGGCGAAGCTCGAGGACATCACGTAGCTCGGATGGCCCGTGCCGCAGCCCAGGTTCACGAGGCGGCCCTTGGCCAGCAGGATGATGCGCTTGCCGTCCGGGAAGATCACGTGGTCCACCTGCGGCTTGATCTCCTCCCACTCGTACTTCTCAAGCGAAGCGACGTCGATCTCGTTGTCGAAGTGGCCGATGTTGCACACGATCGCGTTGTGCTTCATCGCGGCCATGTGCTCGTGGCGGATCACGTTCTTGTTGCCGGTCGTGGTCACGAAGATGTCGGCCTTGTCGGCGGCGTATTCCATCGTCACGACGCGGAAGCCCTCCATCGCGGCCTGCAGGGCGCAGATCGGATCGATCTCGGTGACCCAGACCTGGGCCGACAGCGCGCGCATCGCCTGCGCCGAGCCCTTGCCCACGTCGCCGTAGCCGGCGATCACCGCGATCTTGCCGGCGATCATCACGTCGGTGGCGCGCTTGATGCCGTCCACCAGCGACTCGCGGCAGCCGTACAGGTTGTCGAACTTGCTCTTGGTGACCGAGTCGTTGACGTTGATCGCGCGGAACAGCAGCGTGCCCTTGTCCGACATCTCCTTCAGGCGGTGCACGCCCGTGGTGGTCTCTTCTGTGACGCCAATGATCTCGGCGCTCTTGCGGGTGTACCAGGTCGAGTCTTCGGCGATCTTCTTCCTGATCGCGGCGAACAGGATGCGCTCTTCCTCGCTGCCCGGGTTGGCCAGGACCGAGAGGTCCTTCTCGGCCTTCTGGCCCAGGTGCATCAGCAGCGTCGCGTCGCCACCGTCGTCCAGGATCATGTTGGGGCCTTCGCCCGGCGTGCCCTTGGCGCCGAACTCGAAGATGCGGTGGGTGTAGTCCCAGTAGTCTTCCAGCGTCTCCCCCTTGTAGGCGAAGACGGGGGTGCCGGCGGCCACCAGCGCGGCGGCGGCGTGGTCCTGCGTCGAGAAAATGTTGCACGAGGCCCAGCGGACCTCGGCGCCCAGCGCCTGCAGCGTCTCGACCAGCACGGCGGTCTGGATCGTCATGTGCAGAGAGCCGGTGATGCGCGCGCCCTTGAGCGGCTGGGCCGCGGCGTATTCCTGACGGATGGCCATCAGCGCGGGCATCTCGCTCTCGGCGATCTTGATTTCCTTGCGGCCCCAGTCGGCCAGCGACAGGTCTTTGATCAGGTACTGGTCTTGGGCCAGCGGCTTCAGTTGGGCGTTCATGCGGACTCCTGCGAGGATGAACCGTCGACGCCAGCGATCTGGAAAGCCGGAGAGAGAAGAGGGGCGCTTGCCGCTCGGTCCTCACCCGGCCCAGGAAGGGGTCGACGGGTGAGCGCGGTTGCCATGGCCGCGGGCATGTCGCCGCGCGGCGGTTCCGAGCCTGGCCTCGATGGGGTGGGAGGTCGCAACGCTCCTCGGAACAGGGCGCGATTGTAGACGCACAATCCCGGCCCATGCGAGCGATGAAGCCCCTGATCGACTGTCCCCGCGAGGCCTGGCACGGCGTGCGCGGCGTGCTGACCGACATTGATGACACGCTGACCGGCGGGGCGGCGGGGGCTGTGATCGCGCCAGCGGCGCTCGAGGCGCTGGCGCGCCTGCACGCGGCCGGCGTGCCGGTGATCGCGATCACCGGACGTCCCGCCGGCTGGAGCGAGTCCTTCGCGATGGAATGGCCCGTGCGGGGGATCGTCGCGGAAAACGGGGGGGTGTTGCTCCATCGAGTGGGGGAGACGCTGGCCACCGAGTTCGCACAAGATGACGCGACGCGCGCCGCGAACTTCGCGCGCTTGCAGGCCTGCGCGGACGAGATCGCCGCCGCGGTGCCCGGCGCCACGCGGGCGCGGGACAGCGCGGGGCGGCTCACCGACATCGCCATCGACCACGGCGAATTCGCTTCGCTGGATGACGAGGCCATCGCCGCCGTCTGCGACCGGATGCGCGCGCACGGACTGGTGGCGACGGTGAGTTCCATCCACGTCAACGGCTGGATCGGCGATCACAGCAAATGGAGCGCCGCCCATTGGGCGGTGAAGCGGCTGACGGGAAGGGATTTCGATCCGCGGGAGTGGGTCTATGTCGGCGACTCGACCAACGATCAACTGATGTTCGAGCGGGTGCCCCTGTCGGTGGGGGTGGCCAACATCGCGCGCTTCCTGCCGATGCTGGATCACCCGCCGCTCTACGTGACGGCGGCCGAGCGCGGCGCGGGCTTCGCCGAGGTGGCGGGCGCGCTGCTCGCGGCACGGGAATAGGGCGGCTCGCCGATCACCGGCCCGTCGATCGCCGGCCGGCGGCTGCGTGGCTGCCGCCCTTCGACCGGATCCCAGGCGTGGCGGCCGACCAGGGCGGAGATCCCAGGCCAGTCATGGCCGCGTGGCAGCACGCGCGCCAGCGCCGCATGGCTGACCCGGCCGCCGAGCGCGATCAGGCGCTCCGCCACCTCGAGCCGCCGGCGCCGCAGCCGCGGCAGCAGCCAGCGGTTGGTGGGACGCTCGCGCAGCACGCTCGGGTGCGGCATGCAGCGGTGCTCCGCCATCAGCAGATGGCGCAGCAGCACCTCCAGCGGCAGCAGGTCCAGGTGGCGCCAATCGGCGCTCAAGCGGGCGAGCGCGAAGCGCAGGTTGGCCTGCGCGTCGGAGCGCGAGGCGGGGACACGGGACTGGCCGGGCATGAACATTCAGACCTCCGCACGAGGAGCCTGCGCCGGCACGGCAAGCGCGGCGCCTGTCAGGAATGTCGGCCTTCCGGCGCCTGTTCTGAATCCCCGGAATGTCCCTGAAAGGTCACGAAACGCAATCCGGCCTGGGCGATGGGACGGGGAGACTTCCCCAAAAGGAAAGGGCCGCGCGAGGCGGCCCTTCGGGGTGGGGAGGAGGCGCCGGTCAGGGCGCCTCGGGGTGACGGGCTTTCCAGGCGCGCAGCCGTTGCCGGAAATCGTCCATCGCCAGATCGTGCAGGTCGAAGATGCACGGATCGCAGCCGTTGCCGCAGCAGGCGTCGATGTCCGGCTGCTCAGGCGGCACGGGCATCGGGTCGTCGGCTTCGGCGGCGGGCGCGGCGGTGGTCATGAATTCAGACGCCGCCGCGGGAGACGGATCCCCCAAGGCGGCGGCGGGATTCAGCGGCGGACCGGCGGCGGGCCCGAGTGGTTCGAGCGCGCCAGGTGACGGAAGGTGATCCGGCCCTTGGTCAGGTCATAGGGCGACATCTCGAGGGACACCGCATCGCCGGCCAGGATGCGGATGTGATGCTTGCGCATCTTTCCGCCCGTGTAGGCGATGACCTGGTGGCCGTTCTCCAGGGTCACGCGAAAGCGCGAGTCCGGGAGGATTTCGTTGACGACGCCCTGCATTTCAATCAGTTCTTCCTTGGCCATGCGGGATGCTCCTATCTTGAAGATGAAAAGGGCGGCGGTCGCGTCGGGACGCAGGCCTTCGCCTCGGGATCGATGGTGCGCCGCTCAGTGGCTGCGCGCCCAGGCCGTGCCTTCGTTCTCCGCGTAGCGCAACGCGGCGCGGCGGGTCTCGAAGGCCGGCACGAATCGCATGACGCGATCAATGCTTGCCATGCCGCGTCCCGACCTGATCGAGACCGCCGCGGCGAAACCGCCGTCGGCATGGGGTTTGGACATTGGTGAGACAAGGAATCGCCCCACCTCAATGCTTTTGTTACGCATAGTTTTCATGAGGTGTGCGCCTTGACAGGCAATCGCAATAAGCAACCGTCTTGGCGCGGTTTGGGAACGTACACCGTTCCGGTCCGTTGACACGGCGGCGGAACAGGCACGGAAAGTTGCCCCGGCTGTCACGCGCGCCGAAGACGCGCGCACGGACCGAAGCCAGAAACGCTCAAGCGCACGAACCGGGGGCTGATGCAGATGCGAGCCGCTCGCAGAAGGGCCCGTGAGAGAGCCAGGAGGGGCTGCAGAGAAAGACCTGAAGAGGGTGGTCTTGTGCGAATCCAAGCTGAGGAGTGTAGCGCAAGCGCCGATTCCGCGCATCCCCCGCGGTTTCCAGGGGCGCGAAGGGGCCAACGTCCTTCACGGCGAAGCAATCTGGAGCGCCGCGACAGCGGCCGTGCTTCATGAAGCGCGCGTGAAGCCGCCGGGCGCTGACCTGCGGCAATGGCTTGGCGTGCCGCTAGGATCGCGCCCCGGAACACGTCGGCCGGGGAGGGCGCGATGGATCGAGGCAGCGCGCCGGCATGACCGCGGCGCAATGGAAGGGCCCGGCGCGCGGGCGGCGATGGCTGGGCGTGGCGGCGGCGCTGCTGGTGCAGGGCGTCGCGGTGTCGGTGCTATGGATGGACCATGGATGGCGCCACCCGGGGCGCCGCGAGCCGCCCCGGCTGACCGAGGTGCGGCTGCTGCCGCTGGCCGCCGAGCGCCAGCCCGCGCCGGCCGCGCGTCTGGACCCTCGCCCCGAACGGCCGCGCGTTCCGGCCCCCATCGTCGTGGCGGTGCCGGAGGTCCAGGTGACCGCCACGCCGCCGACCTCCGCGATCCAGACCGTCGCGGCGCCCGCCGTGCCGGCTCCGGCCGCCTCGGCACCGCCCGGCGACGGCCGCTCCAGGCTCAACCTCGCGCTGCCCAAGGGCGGCGGCGCCGCCGATCCACGCCTGCGCATGGCCGATCAGGTCCGCAACGATCCGCGCTCACACAGCGAGCGGCGCACCATCGAGTCCGCGATCGCCGATGCCGCAGGCACTCTGCCCATCGTCACGAGCACGTCGACGAGCGGTTCCGGCTCGAAGATCGTTCGCCAAGGGAGCAAGTGCACCCGCGTCTACGAGAACCGCGTCGCCGAACTGAATCCGACCGACGATCGGCTGAAGGGCGCGCCCATGCTGGCGGGCGGGTGCTTCAGCAAGTAGCGGCGCCATCGCGCCGGGGGCGCCGGGCGCCGCGTCAGGCGCTCAGCCGCGAGGGCGGCCCGTCCCGGCGCCTGGCCGCGTCGCGCGACGGCGGCGCGCCATAGAGCCGGCTGTATTCGCGGCTGAACTGGGACGGGCTTTCGTAGCCGACGGCATGACCAGCGCGCGCCACCTCCAGGCCTTCGGCGATCAGCAGCCGGCGCGCTTCCTGAAGGCGCAGCTGCTTCTGGTACTGCAGCGGGCTCATCGAGGTCAGCGCGCGGAAGTGGTGGTGCAGCGAGGACGCGCTCATGTGCGCCTCCTTCGCCAGCGCCTCGATGCGCAGCGGCTTCGCGTAATGCGCCTTGAGCCAGCGGATCGCGCGCTGCACGCGTTGCGTCTGGCTGTCGGCGCGCGCGACCTGCGCCAGGCGTTCGCCCTGCTCGCTGCGCAGCACGCGATAGACCAGCTCCCGCATCGCCAGCGGCGCGAGCGCGGCGTGGTCCTCCGGGTGGTCGAGCAGACGCATCAGCCGGCCCGCGGCGTCCAGCATGTCCGGGGTGACGGCGCTCACGAACAGGCCGCGCGACGTGTCCTCGGCGCCGTCATCGGCCGCGGGGGCGGGCGCCCTGGGCGGTCCGCTGCGCGCGACGAGCTCCGCGACCTCCTCCGCGTCGAAGTCCAGGCGCAGGCACAGGTAGGGCCGCTCGGGCGAGGCCTCGATCACGCGGCCGCTGACCGGCAGGTCGGTCGTGAACACCATGAAGCGGGCGGCGTCGTAGACGTAGCGCTCGTCGCCGAGCCGCACTTCCTTGGCGCCCTGGGCGATCACGCACAGCGCCGCGGGTTGCACCGCATGCGCGAGCTCGCCGCCCGGGCCGTCCAGCCGGATCGCCCAGACCCGCGGCAGGGCCGTGGGCCAGACGCCCTCGCGCGGCGCATGGCGCGCCAGCATCGCGCTCAATGGCGCGGTATCGGCAAGCGCCGCGGCGGGCATCGCGGCAGGCGTCACGCTGGCGGTGTCGGAGCCGTTCATCGCGGGCTTCATCCGGCGCGCAACAGCTGCTCGATGTCGGCCCGCGGCGGCGTGCCGAAGAGCCGCCGATATTCGCGGCTGAACTGCGAGGCGCTCTCGTAGCCGACCTGGTGCGCCGCGGCCGCCGCATCCAGCCCGCTGCCCAGCATCAGCCGGCGCGCGTGCTGCAGCCGCAGCTGCTTCTGGTACTGCATCGGCGACATGCTGGTCAGCTGCTTGAAGCGCTGGTGCAGTGTCGAGGCGCTCATGTGCGCGACCTCGGCCAGTTCCTCGATGCTGATGGCCTCGTGGAAGCGGCGGTTCAGCTCATCGATCGCGCGGGACAGGCGGCGCGTCGCGCTGTCCTGCTGCGCCAGCGCGCGCAGGCGCGGCCCGAGCGGGCCGGTCAGCACGCGGTAGAAGATCTCGCGCTGCAGCAGCGGGCCCAGCACGCGCTGGTCCTGCGGGCTGTCCAGCAGCTGCATCAGCCGCAGCGTCGCGCCGAGCAGCGACTCCGACACCGGCGCCACGTTCAGGCCTGATTGCGCCGCGGGCGCGGCGTCGCTGCTCGCCGGGCCGACCTCGAGCATCAGCTCGGCCAGCGTCGGCGTGTCGCAGCTCACGCGCACGCACAGGTAGGGCTTGTCCAGCGTGGCGTCGATGACCTGGCCCCGGGGCAGCATCGTCATCGACACCAGCAGGAAATGCAGCGGGTCGTAGAACAGCGTCTCGGCGCCCAGCTCCACCTTCTTGCGCCCCTGCAGCACGATGACCACGCCCGGTTCGTACAGCGCCGGCGCGGTGCGCGGCGCGGTGCAGCTGGCCTTGATCAGCTGGAGGCAGGGGATCGCGGTGGGGCGCGAGCCGTCGGCGTCGATGTGACGCAGCGTCAGATCCACCATCTGCGCGCGCAGCGCCTGCAGCGCGTCGGGGAAGCCGTCGGCGAGGGAAATGGGAGTGGGAGCGACCATGCGGCGGATTGTGCAAGTGCGACGCGCGCGTCGCCAGTGCCCGCGCGGGCGCGAGACGGGGTTCCGGAGGATTGGGCAAGGACGGGCGAGCTTTGCGCTGGTCCCGCAGGGGGGCGGATTCCTAAAGTGATGGACATCGCGGCGCTCATGTCGACGCCGCGCCCACCTCGCCATCAAGGAGTCGCGCCATGACCATCATGTCCAGGGAACCGCTCAACAACCTGCCGCAACTGCCCCGCCGCCGCCTTGGCGCCCACGGGCCGGAGGTCTCCGCGCTCGGACTCGGGTGCATGGGGATGTCCGATTTCTACGGTCCCGCCGACGAGGCCACCTCGATGGCCGTCCTGCACCGGGCGCTGGACCTCGGGATGAATTTCCTCGACACCTCCGACATCTACGGCAACGGCGCCAACGAGCGCCTGCTGTCGGGCCTGCTGGCCAACCGCCGGCGCGAGGTCGTGCTGGCGACCAAGTTCGGCATCGTCCGCAACGCCGACGGGCTGTCGGCCGGCGTCAACGGCAAGCCCTCGCACGTCCACGCGTCCTGCGACGCCAGCCTGCGCCGCCTCGGCGTCAACCACATCGACCTGTACTACCTGCACCGCGTCGACCCCGCGGTGCCGATCGAGGAGACCGTCGGCGCCATGGCCGAGCTGGTGCGCGCCGGCAAGGTGCGCCATCTCGGGCTGTCGGAGGCCTCGGCCGCGACCATCCGCCGCGCCCATCGCGTGCATCCGATCGCGGCGGTGCAGTCGGAGTACTCGCTCTGGACGCGAGACGTCGAGGCCGAGGTGCTGCCCACCTGCCGCGAACTGGGCATCGCGCTGGTGCCGTACAGCCCGCTGGGGCGCGGCTTCCTGACCGGCGCGATCCGCAGCGCCGATCAACTGGCCGCGAATGACTGGCGCCGCGTCAATCCGCGCTTCCAGGGCGACTCGATGGCGCAGAACCTGGCGCTGGCCGATGCGATCGTCGCGCTGGCCCGCGATCATGGTCTGACGCCGGCGCAACTGGCGCTCGCCTGGCTGCTGGACCGCGGTCCGGACATCATGCCGATCCCGGGCACGCGCTCGATCGCACGGCTGGAGGAGAACGCGATGGCCGCGCGCATCCGTCTCAACGACGTGCTGCGCGAGGAACTGCGCGATCTGATCGACGCGCATCCGGTTGCCGGCGCGCGCTATCCCGAGGTATCGATGGCGCTGGTGAACGCCTGAGGCTCAGCCGGCGAGGCCGAGGAACGCCGCCATGTCCGCGCAGGCCTGGTCCAGCGCGGCGCGGAAGGCCGCGTCGCGCGGCCGCTTGCCGATGAAGCCGAGGTCCGGGACCAGCGTCCCGCCCTCGACCTTCAGGTTGGCCCAGCCGATCACCTGCTCGCCCCAGAGCATCGGCAGCGCGTAGTGCCCCATGGTCCGCTTCGCGGCGGGGGTGTAGGCCTCGAAGCGGTAGGCCCAGCCCCACAGCCGCTCGAAACGGCGGCGGTCCCAGACCAGCGGATCGAAGGGCGCGAGGAAGCGCAGCCGGTCCGGCTCGGGCCGATGGGCGCGCGAGGCGGGGTTCTCGTCGGCGGGCCAGTACCAGACCTCGCCATCGACCTTGGCGTGCGCCCAGCGCGACTTCGCGTGCTTGAGCACCTCGCGGGCCTCGGTCTTGAGGTGCGGGGCGCCGTAGCCCAGCAGTGAGGTCAGGTAGCCCAGGCTCGGCGAGGGCAGCGGCGCATAGAGCGCCACGATCATGTCGAGCAGTGCGCCGGCGCGCTCGCGGCGGGCGTCCGGGCTGTCGTCCTGCGGCGCGTGCTCGATCGCCTCGTAGACCCGCGTGCCGGCGTCGCGCCGCGCCACGCGCAGCAGGCCGCGGTAGTGCATGCCGTCGAGCAGATGCGTGCTGGCGTTGAGCTCGCCGCCCCAGTAGCCCTCGACGCGGCCGTGGCTGAAGGCCTTGAGCACGTCCTGCGGATGGGTGCGGCCGCGCGCGCGGATGAAGTCCAGCACCTCGGCGGCGCGCGCGTTCATCGCGTCGTCCCAGGCGCGGCGCGCGACGCGCGGATGCAGCAGCGCCAGCGTCTCGCGCGCCAGGAAGCCGTAGTTGACGAGGCAGTCTTCCTCGATCGCCAGACGCGCGTAGCGGGCCTCGAGCTGGCCGGCGCGGTAGTCCTTCACCCGGTGCATCAGGATCAGGTCCTGCGCGCGCGCCGGCGCGCGGATCGGATCGGCCTGCACGAAGCCCAGGCGCTGGATCGCGCGCAGCAGCGTGGTCGGCTTGAAGAAGGTGCGGGCGATGGCATGGCGCCGCAGCGCGTCGTGATCGATCACGGGCATGGAAGACGGGCGAGGGTCGAAAGGCGGCAACGGTAACGCCGATTCCTCCCGGATGTGTCAGCAGGCAATCCCTTCACAGCGGCGCGAAGCCGCTGGGCGCCTGCTCGACGGTGTCCATCTGCATCTCGAAGCTGAAGAAGCGGTTGCGGCCCCGCGACTTCGCCGTGTAGAGCGCGTCATCGGAGCGCCGCAGCAGCCCCTCGACCGAGGTCTCGGCGTCGGGCACGCAGGTCGTGATGCCGCCCGACAGCGTGACGTAGGACTCGACCGAATCGGGATGGCGCATGTTGCAGTTGCGCAGCGTGCGCATCACCGCCCGCGCGAAGGTCATCGCGCCGGAGCGCGGCGTGCCGGGCAGGATCAGCGCGAACTCCTCGCCGCCATAGCGGGCGGCGCAATCGCGCGGGCGCCGGCAGGTCTGCTGCAGCAGCTGCGCGACGCGCTGCAGGCAGGCATCGCCGGCCAGGTGGCCGTAGCTGTCGTTGTAGCGCTTGAAGTGGTCGATGTCGCACAGCACCAACGTCAGCGGCTGCTGGTCGCGCCGCGCGCAGGCGATCTCCTGCGCCAGCCGGGCATCGAAGGCGCGCCGGTTCATCAGGCGCGTCAGCGCGTCCTCGCCGGAGAGCTTCTCGAGCCGCTCGTTGCTGTGGCGCAGCTCATCCGACACCTCCTGGAGCCGCGCCTGCATGCGCCGCAGCCGCTGCATCGCGCGCAGCTTGGCCTGCAGCACGGTGTTGGAGACGGGCTTGACCAGGTAGTCGTCGCCGCCGGACTCGATGCCTTGCCAGAGATCCTGGTCGCGGTCGCGGCTGGACAGGAAGATGATCGGCGTCCACCCGCCGCGTTCATGCGCGCGCATCTGACTCGCGACCCAGTAGCCGTCGTGGCCGGGCATCTCGACGTCGAGCAGCACCAGGTCCGGTCGCTCGCCGACGAAGCGCGTCAGCGCGCTGTCGCCGCCATCGGCCTCCAGCGTGTGATGACCGATGGCCTGCAACTGCCGGCACAGGAAGCCGCGCGTGCTCGCCTGATCGTCCACGACCAGGATGCGCAGCGGCGGCAGCGAGGCGGAGGGATCCATGGCCGGGCAGCATCGACGGGCGGCAGCAAGGCGTGCCGGAGCCGATTATGCGGGGACGGTTCGCATGCCGGGCGTGCCGGCCATGCCTCAAGTGGGGGAGGCTGGGGGCGGTAGCGCGGACGGCGGCGTCGATGACGGCGCGGCCTGCCGGCGCTGCTCCTGCGTGTCCATCTGCATCTCGTAGCTGAAGAAGCGGTTGCGGCCGGTGGACTTCGCGTTGTAGAGCGCGTCGTCGGCGCGAATGATCAGGCCCTCGGCGCTGGTGCTCTCGTCCGGCAGGCAGGTGGTGATGCCGCCCGAGAGCGTCAGCGTGCCGCCGATGGGCGAGTCCGGGTGGGGGATCGCCGCCAGTTCCATCGTGCGCATCAGCGCGCGGGCGTAGGTCATCGCGCCGGAGCGCGGCGTGTTGGGCAGGATCAGCGCGAATTCCTCGCCGCCGTAGCGCCCGGCGCAATCGCTGGGCCGGCGGCAGGTCTCCTTGAGCAACTGGCCGACGCGGCGCAGGCACGCGTCGCCGGCCACGTGGCCGGCGGCGTCGTTGTAGCGCTTGAAGTAGTCGACGTCGCACAGCATCAGCGTCAGCGGCTTGCCTTCGCGGCGCGCGCGGTCCAGCTCCTGCTGCAGCCGCGCATCGAGCGCGCGGCGGTTCATCAAGCCCGTCAGCGCGTCCACGCTGGAGAGCTCCTCGAGCTGCGCGTTGGCGGCGCGCAGCTCCTCGGACATCTGCACCAGCCGCGCCCGCATCTGCGCCAGGCGCTGCATCGCGCGCAGCTTGGCGTGCAGGATCATCGCGGAGACCGGCTTGACCAGGTAGTCGTCGCCGCCGGACTCGATGCCCTTCCAGACATCCTCGTCCTGGTTGAACTGCGACAGGAAGATGATCGGCGTCCAGCCGCCAGGCTCGGCGGCACGCATCTCGCGAGCGGTCCAGTAGCCGTCGTGACCGGGCATCTCGACGTCGAGCAGCACGACATCGGGCCGGTAGCGGCGGAACAGCTCCAGCGCCCATTCGGCGCTGTCGGCCTCCAGCACGCGGTGGCCGGCGCGGTCCAGCTCCGCGGTCAGCGCCACGCGCGTGGCGCTCTGGTCGTCGACGATCAGGATGGTCAGCGGGGACGGCGTGACGGGCGGGGCATGCATGCGCCGATTCTGCCGCGCCAGGGGTAGGCCGCAAGTGCGCAGGGCCGCGCGAGGCGGCCCTGAATCAGGGGATCGAGGTCATGCCGTTTGGAGAATGTGCGGCAAATGACCGGGGGAGCGGAGAGGGCTTACAGCCCCGCCGCCGCGCGCAGCGCTTTCGCCTTATCCGTGCGCTCCCACGAGAACTCCGGCTCCTCACGGCCGAAGTGGCCATACGCCGCCGTCTTGCCGTAGATCGGACGCAGCAGATCCAGCATCTGGATGATGCCCTTGGGACGCAGGTCGAAATGCTCGTTGACCAGCGCGGCAATCTTGTCGTCCGGGATGACGCCGGTGCCTTCGGTGTAGACGGTGACGTTCATCGGCCGGGCCACGCCGATCGCATACGCGACCTGGATCTGGCACTGCTTGGCCAGGCCCGCGGCCACGATGTTCTTGGCCACGTAACGGGCCGCGTAGGCGGCCGAGCGGTCCACCTTCGTCGGGTCCTTGCCCGAGAACGCGCCGCCGCCGTGCGGGCAGGCACCGCCGTAGGTGTCGACGATGATCTTGCGGCCCGTCAGGCCGCAGTCGCCCTGCGGACCGCCGATGACGAAGCGGCCGGTCGGGTTGACCAGGTACTTCGTGTCCTGCAGCCACTCCTTGGGCAGCACCGGCTTGATGATTTCCTCGATGACCGCCTCGTAGAACTCGGGCTTCATCTTGTCGCCCAGCGACATCTCGGGCGCGTGCTGCGTGGACAGCACCACGGTGTCGATGCTGTGCGGCTTGCCGTCGACGTAGCGCATCGTGACCTGGCTCTTGGCGTCCGGGCGCAGGAAGGGCAGGCGGCCATCCTTGCGCAACTGGGCCTGGCGCTCGACCAGGCGGTGCGCGTAGTAGATCGGCGCGGGCATCAGCTCGGGCGTCTCGTCGCAGGCGTAGCCGAACATCAGGCCCTGGTCGCCGGCGCCGGTGTTCAGGTGGTCGTCGGACGCCTGGTCGACGCCCTGGGCGATGTCGTTGCTCTGCTTGTCGTAGGCCACGAGCACGGCGCAGCCCTTGTAGTCGATGCCGTATTCGGTGTTGTCGTAGCCGATGCGCTTGATCGTGTCGCGGGCGACCTGGATGTAGTCGACGTGGGCGTTGGTCGTGATCTCGCCGGCCAGCACCACCAGGCCGGTGTTGCACAGCGTCTCGGCGGCGACGCGCGAGCGCGGGTCCTGGGCGAGGATCGCGTCGAGGATGGCATCGGAGATCTGGTCCGCCACCTTGTCCGGGTGGCCTTCAGATACGGATTCCGAGGTGAAGAGGAAATCGCTCGCCAATTTAAACTCCTGTGATTCAGTCTTCGGGCGTTGCCGAGACCTGGGAGTCAGGCGGCGAACGCTTTAGCGGGATTTATGAGTCGCCCCGCAAGTTGTCCAGATTAACTCGGCGACATGGGCGCGCATTATAGGAAAGGCCCGAAAGGGCCCACGGATGGGTGGATGGGAAAACTGGGTACATATGCGCTGATCGCGCTGCTTTGGCTGCTGCACTGGCTGCCGCTGCGCTGGCTGGCCGCGCTCGGCTGGGGACTGGGCGCATTGCTGCACCGGGTCGCGGGATCGCGCCGGCGCGTCGCGCTGCGCAACGTGGAACTCTGCTTCCCCGACAAGCCGCTGGCCGAGCGCCAGGCCCTGGTGCGCGAGCACTTCGGCTGGCTGGGCCGCAGCCTGCTCGAGCGTGGCCTGCTCTGGTACGCGTCCGACCGGCGCCTGCTGCGCCTGATGCGCATCGAGGGCAACATCAAGCTGTCCGAGCAGGTCGACCGGCCGGTGATGTGGCTGATGCCGCATTTCGTGGGCCTGGACTGGATCGGCCCGGCGCTGATGCTGAACCAGTCGCGCCCAGGCGCCAGCATCTACCAGCGCCAGAGCAACGCGCTGTTCGACGAGGCGCTGCGCAAGGCCCGATCGCGCTTCGGGACGACCAAGCTGGTCGACCGCCAGGAGGGCGTGCGCAGCATCCTGCGGGCGATCCGCGACGGCTATTCCTTCCTGAACCTGCCGGACATGGACTTCGGCCCCAAGGATTCGGCCTTCGTGCCCTTCTTCGGCGTGCCGGCCAACACGCTGCTGGCGCCAGCCAAGATCGCCGAGACCATGAAGATGGTGGTGCAGCCGGTGATCGTCACGATGCTGCCCAAGGGGGAGGGCATCGTCATCCACGCCCATGAGCCGCTGGCCGGCTACCCCAGCGGCGATGTGGAGGCTGACGCGCTGCGCTTCCACCGCTGGCTCGAGGACCGCATCCGCGAACACCCGGCCCAGTATTTCTGGGTCCACAAGCGATTCAAGACGCGGCCGCCCGGCGAGCCGTCGCTGTATTCCCGATAATCCGCCCCCATGAAACTGCGCTTCACCAAGATGCAGGGCGCCGGCAACGACTTCGTCGTGCTGGACGCCACGCGCCACCCGATGCCGCTGAGCGCCGACCAGCTGCGGCGCGTCGCCGACCGCCGCTTCGGCGTGGGCTGCGACCAGGTGCTGGTGATCGAGGCGCCGAAGACGCCGGACGTGGACTTCGGCTACCGCATCTTCAACTCGGACGGTTCCGAGGTGGAGCAGTGCGGCAACGGCGCGCGCTGCTTCGTGCGCTTCGTCGTCGACAAGGGGCTGACCGACAAGCGCACCATCCGCGTCCAGACGATCAACGCGCTGCTCGAGCTGCGCCTGCGCGACGATGGCCGCGTCACGGTGGACATGGGGGCGCCGGTTTTCGACCTGCCTGCGATCCCGTTCGATCCGGCGCGCGCGACGGCCCGGCCGGCGGATGGCGTGGATGGCGGCTACGCGCGCTGGCCGCTGGACCTGGGCGACGGCATGACGGCCGAGGTCGCGGTGCTGTCGATGGGCAATCCGCACGCGGTGCAGCGGGTCGAGGACGTCGACCATGCGCCGGTGGCCATCGTTGGCCCGCTGGTCGAGAACCATGAGGCGTTCCCGCGCCGGGTGAATGCCGGTTTCCTGCAGGTGATCAGCCGTCGCGAGGTGAAGCTGCGCGTGTATGAGCGCGGCGCCGGCGAGACGCTGGCCTGCGGCACCGGCGCGTGCGCGGCGGTGGTCGCCGGCATCCGGCTCGGCTGGCTGGACGAGGCGGTGGAAGTGCACACCCGCGGCGGCGACCTGCGCATCGAATGGGCCGGCATGACGCCGGGCGGCCCGGGGCTCGATGCCCCGGTCTACATGACAGGGCCGGCACAGACGGTCTTTGAAGGAGAAATCGAACTGTGAGCGGCATCGAAGGCATCACCGAACAAGACATCGCCGACTACCTGGCGAATGACCCGGCGTTCTTCGAACGTCACGCCGAGCTGCTGGCCAACGTCCGGATCTCGCATCCGCACGGGCAGCGCGCGGTCTCGCTGCAGGAGCGCCAGGCGGAGCTGCTGCGCGAGAAGATCCGCGGCCTGGAGCACAAGATCGTCGAGATGATCCGCAACGGGCAGGAGAACGTCGCGATCGCCGACCGGCTGCACCGCTGGACGCTGGCGCTGATGCTCACGCGCGACGAGCGCCAGCTGCCCGAGGTGCTGCTGCGCGAGCTGCGCCACCAGTTCCTGATCCCGCAGGCCAACCTGCGCCTGTGGAACGTCGATGCCGGCCATGCGCTGGCGCCGTTCGCGGCGGAGGTCAGCGCGGACGTGAAGACCTTCGTCGGCAGCCTGAACCAGCCGTACTGCGGCATCAATTCGGGTTTCGAGGCGGCGCGCTGGCTGGAGGATGACGTGGCCTCGCTGGCGCTGGTGCCGCTGACGGCGGGCGCGCCGGCGCAGCCCTTCGGGCTGCTGGTGCTGGGTTCGCCGGATCCGACGCGCTACACGGCCGAGATGGGCACCGAGTTCCTGTCCCGCGTCGGCGAGATCGCGAGCGCCGCGCTCTCGCGTCTGCTGGACGCCGATCCGCATGCCGCCGCCCAGCCTGACTGACGGGCAGCAGCGCTACCTCGATCACCTGCGCGTGCAGCGCCGCCTGGCGGAGCGCACGCTGACGCTGTATGCGGACGCGCTGCGGCGGCTGAGCGGCTTCGCCGCGGCCGAGGGGCTGGACCTGCTGCGCCTGTCGCTGCCGCAGGCGCGGCGCTTCCTGGCCAAGCTGCATGGCGAGCGGCTCAAGCCGCGCACGCTGTCGCTGATCCTGTCGGCGTGGCGCGGCTGGTACCGCTGGCTGGGCCAGAACGGCCTGGTCGACGCGAACCCGATCACCGACCTGCACGCGCCCAAGCAGGGGCGGCCGCTGCCCAAGGCGCTCGGCGTCGACGACGCGGTGCGGCTGGCCGAGCATCATCAGGACCCCGCCGATCCGGCCGTGGAGGCGCTGGAGCGCTGCATCGTGGAGCTGCTCTACGGCAGCGGGCTGCGGGTGTCGGAGCTGGTGGGCCTGGATGTGCGCCACCACGCGGCGGCGGCCGGCTGGATCGCGCTGGACGCGGCCGAGGCGCAGGTGCTGGGCAAGGGCGGCAAGTTCCGCGCGGTGCCGCTGGGCAGCGCGTCGATGAAGGCGCTGGGCGAATGGCTGGCGCTGCGCGGCCAGTGGGCGGCGGCGGACGAGCCGGCGCTGCTGGTCGGTCCGCGCGGCCGCCGGCTCAGCGCCGATCAGGTCCGCAAGCGCTTGAAGCAGCGCGCGCTCGCCGCGGGCATGCCCACGCATGTCCATCCGCACATGCTGCGTCACTCGTTCGCGTCGCACCTGCTGCAGAGCAGCGGCGATCTGCGCGCGGTCCAGGAGCTGCTGGGCCACGCCAACATCAGCACCACGCAGGTCTACACCCGGCTGGACTTCCAGCACCTGGCCCAGGTCTACGACGCGGCGCACCCGCGTGCCCGCAAGAAATAACCGATTGATCCCGATGATCCGCTTCGTCCCGACCGCTTCGAACTTCCCGTCCCGTCCGCTGCTGCTGTGCTCGGCGCTGCTGGCCGCGCAACTGCAGGCGCATGCGCACGCGGGTGAGGCGGCGCCGTCATCGGCACCGGCCGGCCCGAAGCTGGTCACGGCGACGGACAGCCGGCCCGCCGCCTTCGAGCTGAACTGGACGCCGATGACGATGCCCACGGGGCAGAAGACGGCGTTCCTGGGCGCGAGCTACATGGTCGCGATCAACGAGGACTGGGGCCTGGGCCCGGCCGCGTACGGCGCGGCGCAGGGCGAGTTCGGCGGCCTGTTCACGGTCGGCTTCAACGTGCAGCGGCGTTTCCGGCTCGGGCAGGACTGGCACCTGGCGGCGAGCCTGTATGCCGGCGCTGGCGGCGGCGTCAGTTCGGACAAGATCCGCCCGGGCGGCGGGCTGATGCTGCGGCCGGAGCTGTCGCTGCGGCGCGAGTTCGGCAACTGGTACGCCGGCGTGGGCGTGTCGCACGTGGCCTTCCCCAATGGCAGCGGCAACATCAAGGACACCGGCGTGGCCTTCACGATCGGCCGGATGGACCGCTTCCTGAGCTTCTCGCCGAGCGATTCAGGCGCGCCGGGGCGGGCGGGCGACCGCACGGGCATGGGCTTCGACGAGATCGCGATCAGCGCGGGTGTCGAGAAGCCGCGCGGCGGCAGCCGCACGCGTGGCGGCGTGCCGCTGAACAGCCGCAAGGGCAAGGCTGGCGCGGACCTGCGGCAGTACTTCGGCAACGGCGCGTCGTGGTGGGGCCTGGAGGCTTCAGGCGCCGCGGCGGGCGGACACGACGGCTACATGGAGATCCTGGCCAATGCCGGCCAGGACTGGGGCATCGGCAGCGAGCGGCTGCGCGTGGGCGGGCAGGTCTCGTTCGGCCTGGGCGGCGGCGGCGACATGGACACCGGCAATGGCTGGCTGGTGCGGGTCGGGCCGACGCTGCGCTGGATCACGCCGTGGGGCCCGACGCTGCGCCTGGATGCCGGCTACATGAAGGCGCCGTGGGGGCATTACGACTCGCTGCAGGTGCGCGGTTCGCTGGCGCTGCCGCTGGAGAAGGTGTCGCGCATCCTGAGCAGCCCGCCGCTGGAGTCCGGCACGGTGCGGGCGCAGACCTGGTACATGAGCGTGCCGCACTTCAAGGAGTTCGTCTTCAAGGACGGTACGCGGGCCGGCGTGACCGGGCTGGGGCTGGGGATGACGCGCGACTTCGGCGGCCCCTGGTACGGCGTGGCGCAGGCGGGCAGCGCGGCGCTGGGCAAGGCGGGCGCGTTCTCGTACGGCATGTTCGGCATGGGGGCGCAGTCGCCGAAGTGGAGCGGCATGCGCGTGGGCGCGGAGGCGCTGATCGGCGCGGCCGGCGGCGGCGGCGTGCAGGTCGGCGGCGGCGCGGTGACGCAGGGCGAGCTGTGGGGCCAGTGGGAAGGCACCGGCAAGGACCGCCTGCGCGTGAAGGTGGGCGTGGGCCAGTGGAAGGCGCTGCGCGGCGACCGGCACAGCACGCCGATGGTCAGCCTGAACATCGGCTGGGCGTTCGGGACGCTGGGGCCGGCGGAGAAGCGCTGAGACAATCGCGCCCCATGAAAGTCATTCGTCTGCGCCCGGGCAAGGATCGCTCGCTGCTGCGCCGCCATCCGTGGGTGTTCCAGGGTTCGATCGAGAAGGGCAAGGCCGACGCCGGCGAGACCGTGCGTGTCGAGTCCGCCGAGGGTCAGTTCCTGTGCTGGGCCTCGTTCAGCCCCGAGTCGCTGATCCGCGTGCGCGCGTGGAGCTTCGATGAGAAGGAGCGCATCGACGCGGCCTTCTTCGAGCGCCGCATCGCCGCCGCGATCGCGCTGCGCGCGCGCATGCCGATCGATTCGGACGCGGTCCGGTTGATCCATGGCGAGGCCGATGGCCTGCCGGGTCTGATCGTCGACCGCTATGGCGATACGCTCAGCGCGCAGTTCCTGTCCGCGGGCATGGAGCGCTGGAAGCAGACCATCGCCGATCAGTTGCTCGCGCAGACCGGGCTGTCGCGGCTGTACGAGCGCTCCGACGCGAACGTGCGCACGCTCGAGGGCATGGACGCCGTGACCGGCTGGTTGCGCGGCGAGGGCGGGACCGAGCTCGTGATCTCGGAGAACCGCTGGAAGCTGAGCCTGGATGTGGCCGAGGGGCACAAGACCGGGTACTACCTCGACCAGCGCGACAACCGCCGCAAGTTCGCCGAGGTGGTGCGGCAATACGGCTGCCGCTCGGTGCTGAACTGCTTCAGCTACACGGGCGGGTTCTCGGTCGCGGCGCTGGCGGGCGGGGCGACGGAAGTCATCAGCGTCGATTCGTCGGGTCCGGCGCTGGCGCGCGCGACGGCGCATGTGGCGCTCAACGGCTTCGATCCGGCGCATCACACGGCGCTGGATGCGGACGTGAATCACACGCTGCGCGACCTGTTGAAGCAGGGACGCCAGTTCGATGCGATCGTGCTGGACCCGCCGAAGTTCGCGCCGACGGCGGCGCATGCGGAGCGCGCCGCGCGCGCCTACAAGGACATCAACCGGCTGGGATTGATGCTGCTCAAGCCGGGCGGGCTGCTGTTCACGTTCTCGTGCTCGGGCGGCGTGGGGCCGGAGCTGTTCC
The DNA here is from genome assembly GCF_039595595.1 of Roseateles sp. GTDB lineage: Bacteria > Pseudomonadota > Gammaproteobacteria > Burkholderiales > Burkholderiaceae_C > Roseateles. The sequence goes on from NZ_JBCNLG010000029.1 coordinate 48,520, forward strand.
ACAAGATCGTCGCGGGCGCCGGCATCGACGCGGGCACGGATGGCTTGATCCTGGATCGCGTCGGCGCGACGCCGGATCATCCGCAGACGATCTACTTCCCCGAGGGCGAGTACCTCAAGGGGCTGCTCATCCTCAAGCGCTGACGGCGCAGTCATCCGCTCTCCCCCTCGCGGGGGCGAGGGAGTTCACGGCGGCAGCGGCGGGGACTGCCCTCAGGGGCGTGCCGCTGGCAGGGCCAGGCGCGGCTCGAACTTCGCGCGCTTGACGCTGAAGAAGGCCTTCACGTTGCGGACGTTGGCATGCTGCGTGAACAGCCGCTGCACCAGCGCGTGATACGCCGGCATGTCCGGCACCTGCAGCACCAGCACGAAGTCCGGCCCGGGCGCGACGCGCCAGCATTGCTGCACCTCGGGCGCCGCGATGGCGAGGGCCTCGAAGGCATCGAGGTGCTCGGCGCCCTGGCGGTCGAGGGTGATCTCCACCAGCGCGGACAGTCCCGCGCCGAGCTTCTCCGGCGAGAGGATGGCGACCTGCTTCTCGATGACGCCGGTCTCGACGAGCCGCCGGACGCGGCGCAGGCAGGTCGCTGGCGACACATGCGCGCGTTCGGCCAGAGCCTGGTTGGACAGCGAAGCGTCTTGCTGCAGCAGGTCCAGCACCCGCAAGTCGACGGCGTCCAGGGTGACAGAAGATTCCACGAAATGTCCAATGGTGAAAGGATATGCCTGGTTCATCAAACGATGATGGATTCTTTCACTATTCGCAAAACGTTGAAAGCAACTGACTTCAAGACCTGCCTAGCATCCCGCCATTCGCAAATTCATCCGGGCATCCGGGGAGACCATCATGTGCGGCATCGTCGGCGCAGTCAGCCAGAAAGACATCGTTCCCATCCTGATCGAGGGCCTGAAGCGGCTCGAGTACCGCGGCTATGACTCCTGCGGTGTGGCGGTGCACCAGGACGGCCAACTGCGCCGGGCGCGCAGCACCTCGCGGGTGTCGGAGCTGCAGACGCTGGCCGGCCAGGACGGCGTGGCGGCGGGCACCGGCATCGCGCACACGCGCTGGGCGACGCACGGCGCGCCGGCGGTGCACAACGCGCATCCGCATTTCTCGCACGGACCGGGTGCCGAGGCGCATCTGCAGCCGGGCCGCATCGCGCTGGTCCACAACGGCATCATCGAGAACCACGATGAACTGCGTGCCGAACTGAAGTCGCGCGGCTACGTCTTCCACAGCCAGACCGACACCGAGGTCATCGCGCACCTGGTCGACTTCCACTACCACGGCGACCTGCTGGAGGCGGTGCAGACGGCGGTGGGCCAGCTGCGCGGCGCGTACGCGATCGCGGTGTTCCACAAGGACGAGCCGCACCGCGTGGTTGGTGCGCGCGAGGGCTCGCCGCTGGTGCTGGGGGTGGGCGTCGACGCGCATGCGGGCGCGAATTTCCTGGCCTCGGATGCGATGGCGCTGGCCGGCGTGACGGACCAGATCGTCTATCTGGAGGAGGGCGACGTCGTCGACCTGCAGCTGGGCCGCTACTGGATCAGCAACAAGGATGCGGCGACGGGCCGCTTCGTCACGGTCGAGCGCGAGGTGCGGACCGTGCAGGCGCACAGCGGCGCGGCGGAACTGGGGCCGTACCGGCATTACATGCAGAAGGAGATCTTCGAGCAGCCGGTGGCGATCGCCAACACGCTGGACGCGGTGACGGGCATCAGCCCGGAGCTGTTCGGCGATGGCGCGTACCGGATCTTCAAGGAGGTCGATTCGGTGCTGATCCTGGCGTGCGGGACCAGCTACTACGCGGGCTCGACGGCGAAGTACTGGCTCGAGAGCATCGCGAAGATCCCCACCAGCGTGGAGATCGCCAGCGAATACCGCTATCGCGACAGCGTGCCGAATCCGCGCACGCTGGTGGTGACGATCAGCCAGAGCGGCGAGACGGCGGACACGCTGGCGGCGCTCAAGCATGCGCGCTCGCTGGGGATGAAGCACACGCTGACGGTGTGCAACGTGCCCACGAGCGCGATGGTGCGCGAATGCGCGCTGGCCTACATCACACGGGCGGGCGCGGAGATCGGCGTGGCGTCGACGAAGGCGTTCACGACGCAGCTGGTGGGGCTGTTCCTGCTGACGCTGGCGCTGGCGCAGACGCGCGGGCATCTGAGCGAGGCGCAGGAAGCGGAGCACCTGAAGGCGCTGCGTCACCTGCCGGTGGCGGTGCAGGGGGTGCTGGCGCTGGAGCCGCAGGTGATTGCGTGGAGCGAGGAATTCGCGCGCAAGGAGAACGCGCTGTTCCTGGGCCGCGGGCTGCATTACCCGATCGCGCTGGAAGGGGCGCTGAAGCTCAAGGAGATCAGCTACATCCACGCCGAGGCGTATCCGGCGGGTGAGTTGAAGCACGGGCCGCTGGCGCTGGTGACGGCGCAGATGCCGGTGGTGACGGTGGCGCCGAACGACACGCTGCTGGAAAAGCTCAAGAGCAACATGCAGGAAGTGCGCGCGCGAGGCGGGGAGCTGTTCGTGTTCGCGGACGGGGACACGCGGATCGATAGCGAGCAAGGGCTGCATGTGATCCGCATGCCGGAACACTACGGCGCGCTCAGCCCGATCCTGCATACGGTGCCGCTGCAACTGCTGGCGTATCACACGGCATGCGCGCGCGGGACGGACGTCGACAAGCCGCGGAATCTGGCGAAGAGTGTGACGGTGGAGTGAGGCAGGTATGCGCGGCACTGTCCGCCTAGAGGTTGCTGCTAACAATAAGTTGATACTTTCAACAGTAACTTGACATTTGACGTCAAGTTACTGTCACGGGGAAGTCAATGCTTGGGGCGACGGAGGGTCCTCACACGTGCCCTTCGTCGCGTGCCGACCAAGAACGCGGCTCGTCAAACGTGTTCTTCGGATGGGGCCGAACGGTCGGCGTGTTGCCCTGCGGCCCTAGATGGTCGCCCGTCGAATCTCCGATCTAATCGCACTGGTTTACACCATCTGTCGCCAACGGCGCGTTCAGTCTGGTGTCGCGGCCTCTCGGGGCACTGCATCACCATGAGCCTTGGCAATCTCAGTGGGCGGACGATTCTTGCGTCATGGCAACCATGGCGTCAAGGACTGCCATGCGAGCAAGTTCCGCATGTTCGTACTCTCCCGCCAGCCTTCGACGGAGCGGTAGTCCTTCCGAAACGGGAGGAATGAGCACGAGGACGGGCGCGTATTTTCCATTGGACAGCACATCGACGCCGACGTCAGCGTCCCACTCGTTCACCGTCATCCCCTTCCACTCTGCCAGTTCGTGAGGATGCGGGACGTTCCACCAAGTGAGCGAACGCTACTTGCATCGCTACCGAGCTGAGATGGACTTCAAGTGGGGAACACGCGACCTGACCGACGGCTTGCGGATGAACAAGGCTCTGCGAGCCTCGGAAGGGAAGCGGCTCAGCCGGTGAAAGCTGGCTCGCGGATGACAGTCGACGCGCGGTGTGAGATCCTGAGGGCGACTCTCGGAATAGGTGTGATGGAGCGGGGGGGCAACCGCTCCATCGAGCCTGTCCTGAATTTTGTGTGCGAGGCATAACATGACCCGACTCCGGAGCATTTATGCCAATCGACAAACCTCTGAGCAAGACCAAGCTGAGGAACGCCGCGATAGCGGCCAAGTCTGCCGCGT
>NZ_JBCNLG010000030.1:0-49453 GCF_039595595.1 Roseateles sp.
CCCAAGCTGCTCACGCACAAGAAGAAGGTCATCGGCAAGCTGACCGGCGGCCTGGCCATGATGGCCAAGATGCGCAAGGTCACGGTCGTGCGCGGCTACGGCTCGCTGCTGGACGCCAACCACCTGTCGGTCGAGGAGACCGGCGGCGAGGGCCAGGAGCGCACCGGCAAGACCCAGACGCTGAAGTTCAAGAAGATCATCCTGGCGGCAGGCTCGCAGGCGGTGCGCCTGCCCTTCATGCCGAACGACCCGCGCGTGATCGACTCGACCGGCGCGCTGGAGCTGACCAGCAAGCCCAAGCGCATGCTGATCGTCGGTGGCGGCATCATCGGCCTGGAGATGGGCACCGTGTACTCGACGCTGGGCGCGCGCCTGGACGTCGTGGAGATGCTGCCCACATTGATGACCGGCGCGGACCGCGACCTGGTCAAGGTCTGGCAGAAGATGAACGCGCCGCGCTTCGACAACATCATGTTGAACACGAAGACGGTCGCGGCCGAAGCCACGCCCGATGGCATCAAGGTGACGTTCGAAGGCGAGGGCGCCCCGAAGGAGCCGCAGGTCTACGACCTGGTGCTGCAGGCGGTGGGCCGCACGCCCAACGGCAAGAAGATCGGCGCGGACAAGGCCGGCGTCGTGGTCACCGACCGCGGCTTCATCCCGGTCGACGTGCAGATGCGCACCAACGTGCCCAACGTCTTCGCGATCGGCGACATCGTCGGCCAGCCGATGCTGGCGCACAAGGCAGTGCACGAGGGCCATGTGGCGGCGGAAGTCATCGCCGGCGAGCTGCTCGGCGACGACGCGCTGGCCAAGTCGCGCTTCGACGCGCGCGTGATCCCCAGCGTCGCCTACACCGATCCGGAAGTGGCCTGGGTCGGCGTCACCGAGGACGAGGCCAAGGCGCGCGGCATCAAGGTCAAGAAGGGCCTGCTGCCCTGGACCGCCTCGGGCCGCGCGATCGCCAACGGGCGCGACGAGGGCTTCACCAAGCTGCTGTTCGACGAGGAGACCCACCGCATCATCGGCGGCGGCATCGTCGGCACGCATGCGGGCGACATGATCGGCGAGATCGCGCTGGCGATCGAGATGGGCGCGGACGCGGTCGACATCGGCAAGACCATCCACCCGCACCCGACGCTGGGTGAGTCGATCGGTCTGGCCGCGGAAGTCGCGCACGGCTCGTGCACCGACGTGCCGCCGGCCCGCAAGTAAGCGCGGCGCCCGGAGCACGCGAGCGGATGCTGGTCCTGGACGCCGCCGCCACCGCGCGGGCGCTGCCGTGGTCCCTCCTGATGGAGGAGATCGCGCTGGTGTGCCGCGAGCATCGCGACGGCCGCCTGACCTGTCCGCCGCGGCAGGTCCTGCCGCTGCGCCAGGACGGCGTGCTGCTGGTGATGCCTTGCCTGAGCGACACGCTGTCGATCACCAAGCTCGTCAGCGTGCATCCGCTCAATGCCTCGCTGGGCCTGCCGACGATCTCGGGCGAGGTCGTCGTGCTGGACAGCCGCACCGGCCAGCGCCTGGCGGTGCTGGACGGCCCCGCGCTGACCGCGCGCCGCACGGCCGCCGTCAGCATGCTGGCGCTGCAATACCTGGCCCGCCAGGCGCCGCGCCGCGCGCTGGTCGTCGGCGGCGGCGTACAGGCGCGCGCGCATGTCGAGGCGCTGCAGGCGCTGCATCCGCAGGCCACCATCCATGTGCAGGCGCATCAGTCGGCGCCGGCCTTCGTCGAGGAGCTCGGCGTCGAGCCGCTGCCGGCCGAATCGCAGACGCGCCATGCCTGGGACGTGATCGTCTGCGCGACGACGAGCCGCGTGCCGGTGCTGCGGCCCGGCGTCGGCGAAGGGGCGGTGGTGATTGGCGTGGGCGCGTTCCGCGATGACATGGTCGAGCTGCCGCCCGAGCTGGTGCGCGGCGCGCAGGTGTGGGTCGACGATCCGGTCGGCGCGCAGGCCGAGGCCGGCGATCTGATGGCGGCCGGCCGTTTCGAGCCGCAGGCCTCGATCGAGGACCTGGTGATGGGTCATGCGCCGGTCGACGATGGCCGCACGCGGCTGTTCAAGAGCGTCGGCTGCGCCCGCTGGGACCTCGCCGCCGCGCGCGTCGCGGTCCGCGGCTGAGCCCGCGCGGCGGGCCGCCCGTTGAACTCAGGCCTCGTCCAGCAGCGGACGCAGCGCCTCGTCCCACTGCTCGAGCTCGTCCGCCGACAGATGCAGCCAGGCCATCGCAGCCTCGCGATGGACGGCCCAGTCGACATCCGCGTCCAGCCCCTCGTGCTGGCGCATCAACTGCTCGGCGATCAGGCCCGCGGCGATCAGCGTGCGGACTTCGGGCTCGATCGAGCCGTCGGTCAGTGCCTCGAAGTCGTGATGCAGCCGGATGGCGGTCATCAGCTCCGGCGCCAGGTGCCAGACCTTGATCACCAGCGCGCCCACCACGGCATGGTCGGTGCGGTGATTGACGTTCTCGGTCTTGATGTAGGGGCGGTCGATGCGGGCGGCGGCCTCGACCATGGTGGCGCCGTAGCCGCGCACGCTCTGCAGCAGCACCGGCATGCCGACATGGCAGAACAGGCCATAGCTCTGCGCCAGATCCACGCGCATGCCGGGCAACTGGCGGGCGATGAAGCCCATCGCGGTCGCGCGCTTGGCCGAGCGCTGCCAGAAGCGCAGCAGGTGCGGGCTGTTGACCGGGATGGCATGCCGGACCAGGAAGGCCTGCATCAGCGCGGCGCTCTCGTCCAGGCCCAGCCGGTACATCGCCTGCCCGACGGTGGTGCAGGGCACGTGGCCTGCCACCAGGTGCAGCGGGCTGTTGGCCACGCGCAGCAGCGTCGCGGACATGGCCACGTCCGCGGCAGCGATGCGGGCCACCTCGTTGAGGTCGGGCTGGGGCAGGGACATCGCCGCCCGCAGCCGCTGCAGCAGCTCCGGGCACGGGGGGATCTGGATCTGGCGCAGCGGCCCGTTGGCGCGGGCCTGGTCCAGCTCCTGGCGGACGGCTTGGGTCTTCATGTGAGGGCCGGATTATCCCGGCGCTCCCCGGCCCGCCGCGTGAAGGGGTTGCGGCAAATTGCCGGTTGTCCGCGACGGCATCGCGGTTCGTCCGGGCCTGGATGCGGAGGCGGATACATTGCTGCGCATGTCACGATTCGTCACTCGCAGCGCGGCGCGCGTGCGCCGGCGCCTTCGGCCGGCGCTGGCGGCGCTGGCCTGCGTGGTCGGCTTGTGGTCGGCGCTGGCCTGGGGCTGGGACCGGGAGCGGCTGACGGAATCGGCGGCGAAGCTGTCCCCCAGGACACAGGCCGCGGTGAGGGCCATGATCCAGATGGCCGAGCGCGCGGCGGCGCAGCCCGACGAGCGGGACCGGCTCACGACGGTCAACGACTTCTTCAACCAGCGTGTCGCGTTCCGGGACGACATCGAGGTCTGGGGCCAGATCGATTACTGGGCCACGCCGCTGGAGATGCTGGACAAGGGCGCCGGCGATTGCGAGGACTACGCGATCGGCAAGTACATGAGCCTGCTGGCGGCAGGCGTGCCGCAGTCCCGGCTGCGGATGGTCTATGTGCGGGCGCAGTTCCAGGGCCGGCCCCAGGCGCACATGGTCCTGGCCTACTATCCGCAGCCGGAGGCGGAGCCTCTGATTCTGGACAATATCAATCCCGAGATCCGGGCCGCGTCCTTGCGGCCGGACCTGACACCGGTGTTCAGCTTCAACGGGGAGGGCCTGTGGAGCGGCGTCGGCGCCACGACGGCGGGCAATCCGCTGGTGCGGCTGTCGCTGTGGCGCGACCTGCTGGCCAAGGCCAAGGCGGAGGGCTTCTGATGAGCGCGGCTGGACACGGCGAGACAACGGGCGACGGAGAATTCAAGACATGTCCCTGATAAGACAAATCTGGTGCCTGGTCCTGGGCGCGGTGCTGGCCTCGGTGCTGGGCGGGGTGGCGGTGAGCACCTGGTCGCTGCGCGAGCTGCTGCAGACGCAGGCGCAGTTGAAGAACGCCGACAACGCGAATGCGCTGGCGCTGGCGCTGTCGCAGCAGAAGGGCGACGCGGAGCTGATGTCGCTGCTGATCTCGGCGCAGTTCGACGCGGGCGCCTATGAGAGCGTGCGCTGGCGCGACGCCGGCGGGGCGCAGGTGTTCGAGCGGCATCTGGAGACGCCGCAGATCTCGCATGCGCCGGGCTGGTTCGTGGCGCTGCTGCCGCTGGAGGTGGCGGCGGGCGTGGCCAAGGTGTCCGATGGCTGGAAGTCGGCCGGCGAGATCGAGTTGCGCGGCCAGACCGGCTACGTGCACGAGGCGCTGTGGCGCGCGACGCTGAGCACGGCGAGCTGGCTGCTGCTGGTGGGCGTGGTCACGGGCGTGGCGGCGGCGATCGTGCTGTCACGGCTGCGGCGGCCGCTGGACACCGCGGTGCGGCAGGCCGAGGGCGTCACGCAGGGCCGCTTCGAGACGGTGCTGGAGCCTCGCGTGCCGGAGATGCGCAAGCTCACCAGCGCCATGAACACGATGGTCGTGCGCACGCGTCAGATGTTCGAGGCGCAGGCCGAGCAACTGCGCACACTGCATCACCAGCTGCTGTGCGACGAGTTGACGGGGCTGTCGCACCGGCGGCAGTTCGTGGCCGAGCTGAATTCCGCGCTCGAGCGCGATGACGGCCCGCTGCGCGCCGGCCTGGTGCTGCTGCGGCTGAAGGACCTGCAGGGGCTGAACCAGCGGCTCGGACACGGCGCGACGGACCAGGCGCTGGTGGCGATCGCGCAGGCGCTGCGCGTCTATCCGGAGCAGGTGCGCGGCTGCCTGGCGGGCCGGCTGAACGGCTCGGACTTCGCGCTGTGGCTGCCGGCCCCCAATGTCGTCGGCGACACGGCGCAGGCGCTGGCCGATGCGCTGCGCGCCGGCTTGCAGAACCTGGGATCGGGCGTGGGCGTCGCGCTGGGTGCGGTCGAGCTCATGCGCGACCAGCCGATGAGCGCCTGGTTCGCCGCGGCGGACGCGGCGCTGGCGAAGGCGGAGCAGGGCGAGGGCGTCGTGCTGGAGCTGCGCGAGGCGCCGCCGTCGGACGAAGTCGCGCAGGGCGAGCGGGCGTGGCGCGCGTTGATCTCGGACGCGCTGGCGCAGCAGCGCAGCCGCTTGCTGGAGTTCCCGCTGATCGGCCGCGACCGGCAGGTGCTGCATCTCGAATGCCCGCTGCAACTCAAGCTCAATCCCGTCGGCGAATTCGAGCCCGCGGCGCGCTGGCTGCCGCTGGCCTTGCGGCACCGCTTGAGCGCCGAGGCCGACCTGCAGGCGCTGGCGCTGGCGCTGCAGGCCTCGCAGCAGGACCGCCGGCCGCGCTGCGTCAACGTGGCGCCGGCGTCGCTCAACGACGGCAGCTTCATCGCGCGGGCGCGCGAGCTGGTGCAGGCCGCGCCGTCGGCGGCGCGGCGGCAGATCGGGCTGGAGCTCGCCGAGCCCGCAGCCGTGCAGCACTTCGAGGCGCTGCAGGAACTGGGCCGCCAGTTGAGGCCGCTGGGGGTTCAACTGGGCCTGGAGCACGCCGGTGCGGGACTGGCTCAAATCGATCGTCTTTTCCAGGCCGGCCTGGACTACGTGAAGCTGGACAGCGCGGTGGTGTCGGGGGTGTCGGCGGACGTGGCGCGGGCGGCCTTCGTGCGCAGCCTGGTGGTCATGCTGCGCAGCCTGTCGCTGAAGGTCTACGCGGAGGGCGTGACGGACGCGCTCGATGCGCAGGCGCTGTGGGATTGCGAGCTCGACGGCATCACCGGGCCGTGGGCTTCGGCGCAGGAGATCAAGCCCTGACTCATCGAAGTCGGTGAATCGCTTGATGGCCGTCAAGCACTCTTGCCAAGCGTTTTGAAGCTCTCAGAATCCGCGCCTTCCTCTTGTCGCTGAAAGAGCAGGTGCAGAATGTCCGCCGTTCTCCAACCGATTGAACCGTTCATGCCGCGCGTCGATTTCCACGTTCAGATTGACGAGCAGATCAAGGCGCGCGTCGAGGCGCTCGCAAGCCGTCTGACGATCGACATGGATGAACTTGTCGAGTTCCTTGTCAAGCGCTGGGTCGAGCGCACGGATCCCGATGAGCCCGATGTGACGCTCCATGAAGTGCTCATGGAGCGCCGTCTCGACAACGGCGTGAAAGCAGCGTTGCGCGGGGACTTGGTGCCCGAAGAGGAAATTGAGGCCGAAGACGCGCAGATGATGGCTGACATTCGCCGTCGCCAGGAGCGCGGTGGGTGAGGGCCCGCTGGACCCGCGAAGCCCGAGCCCAACTCCAGCGTCAAGTCCGATATCTCGCGGAGCGCAATCAGCAGGCAGCCGATCGGCTCTACGTTGATGCGCGCGCCGCTGCGGACCTGATCGTGCGACATCCGGAGTTTGGCCGGCGCATCGACCCTCGCGTGCGGGAGTGGGGGGTTGGAAAGGACAAGCGTTACGTGCTTCGCTACGTCGCGAAGGTCGTCGTCGTCGAGATCGTGGAGTTCTGGCACACCGCGCAAGACCGTCCGTTGGCGGCCTGAGCGGGACGCGCTGTCAGTCGATATCCGCCGTATGCAACGGATACCCGTTGCCGCCGCGGCGGTCGTCGAAGAAGCGCTGCAGCGCTTCGCGGATCGTGTGGAAGGCGATCTCGTCCCAGGGGATCTCGTGCTCGTGGAAGAGCCTGGCTTCCAGCGTCTCCGGACCCGGATCGAACTCGGGGCTCAGCAGCTTCGCGCGGTAGAACAGATGCACCTGGCCGACACGCACCACGTTCATCACGCAGTACAGGTTCTGCAGTTCGATGCGCGCGCCGGCCTCCTCGACCGTCTCGCGCGCCGCGCCCTCGGCCAGCGTCTCGCCCAGTTCCATGAAGCCCGCCGGCAGCGTCCACTTGCCCAGCCGGGGCTCGATCGCGCGCTTGCACAGCAGCACCTGATCGCCCCACACCGGCAGCGTGCCGACGACGTTCAGCGGATTCTCGTAATGGATCGCGCCGCACACCGTGCAGGTGGCCCGCTCCCGGTTGTCGTCGGCCGGCACGCGGTACTCGATCTGACCGCCGCAGGTGGAGCAATGCTGATGGCGCCGCGCTTGGAACATGGGGCGCAGTGTAGCGGCCTCGCGTGGCATGATTCCCCGCCATGGAGCTCTACAACTACTTCCGTTCATCCGCCTCCTACCGCGTGCGCATCGCGATGGCGATCAAGGGCCTGGACTTCGACTACAAGTCCGTCCACCTCGCGAAGAACGAGCAGTTCAACGAGTCGTACGCCGGCGTCTCCGCCTCGCGCCTCGTGCCGCTGCTCAAGGACGGCGACGCCATCGTCACGCAGTCGATGGCGATCATCGAATATCTGGACGAAAAGTATCCCGAGCCCAGTCTCCTGCCCGGTGACGCGCTCTGCCGCGCCTACATCCGCGCGCTGTCCCAGGACATCGCCTGCGAGATCCATCCGCTGAACAACCTGCGCGTGCTGCGCTACCTGGTCAAGGACCTCGGCCTCAGCGACGAGAACAAGACCCGCTGGTACCAGCATTGGGTGGAAAGCGGCCTGTCGGTCGTCGAGCACCGGCTGAAGGCGGAGGGGCGCTCGGGCCGTTTCTGCTTCGGCGACACGCCGACGATGGCCGATTGCCTGCTCGTGCCGCAGGTGTTCAACGCGCAGCGCTTCGACTGCCGGCTCGATCACGTGCCCACCGTCATGAAGATCCATGCGAACTGCATGGCCCTCGACGCTTTCAGCAAGACCCAGCCGAGCGCCTGCCCCGATGCGGAATGACGCGCCCGCCGCCGCGCCGCATCCCGACTGGCTGGTGCCGGACTGGGATGCGCCGCAGGTCCAGGCCTTCATGACGACGCGCGCCGGCGGCGTCAGCGGCGGCTTCGACGCACCGGCTGAGCAGCGCGGGCTGGCGAGCCTGAACCTCGGCCGCTCGGTGGGCGACGATCCGGCGCATGTCGTCGAGAACCGGCGCCGCGTCGCCGCCGCGATCGGTGGCGAGCCGGTGTTCCTGAAGCAGGTTCACGGGACCACCGTGTTGCGTTTGCGCGCCGAGCACGCGCTGCCCGGCGCCGATCCGGAGCCTGCCGATGCCGCCATCAGCACCGATCCCGCGCTCGCCTGCGCGGTGATGGTGGCCGATTGCCTGCCGGTGTTGTTCGCCGGCCCGGGCGTGGTCGGCGCGGCGCATGCGGGCTGGCGGGGACTCGCCGCTGGCGTGCTCGAGCAGACCGTCGCCGCGATGCGCGAGGCCGCCGGCTGCGACGGCGCATCGATCCGCGCCTGGCTGGGCGCCTGCATCGGGCCGGCACAGTTCGAGGTCGGCGCCGATGTGCTCGAGGCCTTCGGCGCCGAACCGCTCCATCGCGATCAGCCCCTGCTGCGCTTCCAGCCCAATGCGCAGGGCGAGCCGCGCTGGCGCGCCGATCTGTACGGCCTGGCGCGTCGCAGGCTCGAAGCCATCGGCCTTCACGCCATCTCGGGCGGCGGCTGGTGCACGCTCAGCGAGCCCTCACGATTCTTTTCGTTCCGGCACGAGCGCGTCGACGGCCTGCGCAGCGGGCGCATGGCCGCGGTCATCCGATTGCGCTGAACCGGCGTCGATCGCGGGGGGCTGCGGCGCGTCCCGCGCCGCCGTTCCTGCCACTTCTGCCGCCTCTGCCGCCTCTGCCGCTTCGGCTGCTTCTGCCCTTCTTCGCCGCGCTCGCCGCTGCGGCGTGCCCATCAGATACATCACGATCGACAGCGGGACCAGTCCGTAGAGCACGAATGTCACCATCGCGCCAAGCACCGAGCCCTGCGGGCTGAAGGCCTCGGCGACGGCCATCATCAGCACCACGTACATCCACGCGATGGCAACCAGATACATCAACGATTTCCTCGGGGCATCGCCACGGCGTCGTCACGCGGGGGTAAGCTGAACGGGCTACAAAGCGCCTGAGCATATGCGATGCCGCCGCAGTGATCGCCGTGATCGACTGTGGCAAGCTTCTTGCACGGGTCCGCATGAGGAGACACATGAGCGCGAACAACGCCGAGGCCGGTTTCACCGGCGCATCGTTCCAGGGTTTCGAACAGTGGGCCCGTCAGGCACAGCAGGCCGCGAGCGGCCTGTCGCTGGGCCTGGGCGATGCCGTCAAGCAGTTGCAGGCGATGCAGGTCGCGCCCGATGCGTGGAGCGAGTTGCAGTCCGAGTACCTGCGCCAGGCCGGCGAGCTGTGGAACGCCGCGATCGGTGAATCGAAGGACTCCGGTACTGCGGCCGTGCCGCTGAAGGACCGCCGTTTTTCCGATGCGTCCTGGACCGAGAACCGCCTTGCCCACTTCACCGCGCAGCTGTATCTGCTCAACGCGCGCACGCTGCAGCGCATGGCCGAGCAGGTGCAGGGCGACGACAAGACCCGCGCCCGCGTCCGCTTCGCGGTGCAGCAGTTCGTCGACGCGGCGTCGCCGAGCAACTTCCTCGCGCTGAACCCGGAAGCGCAGCAGCGCGCGATGAACACGCAGGGCGAGAGCCTGGCCCGCGGCCTGCAGCTGCTGATGGCCGACGTGCAGCGCGGCCACGTGTCGCAGACCGACGAGTCGGCGTTCGAGGTCGGCCGCAACGTCGCCACCACCGAGGGCAGCGTCGTCTTCGAGAACGAGTTCTTCCAGCTGCTCGAGTACAAGCCGCTCACAACCAAGGTGCACTCGCGCCCGCTGCTGATGGTGCCGCCCTGCATCAACAAGTACTACATCCTGGACCTGCAGCCGGAGAACTCGCTGATCCGCTACGCCGTCGCGCAGGGCCACCGCACCTTCGTGGTGAGCTGGCGCAACCCGGATGCGGGCTGCGTGCACTGGACCTGGGATGACTACATCGGCCAGGCCGCGATCCGCGCGATCGAGGTGGTGCGCGAAATCGCCGGCACCGACACGATCAACACGCTGGGCTTCTGCGTCGGCGGCACCATCCTGGCCACCGCGCTGGCGGTGATGGCCGCGCGCGGCGAGCAGCCGGCCGCCAGCGTCACGCTGCTGACCACGCTGATCGACTTCAGCAGCAATGGCGTGCTGGACCTGTTCATCGACGAGCAGGCCGTCAAGCTGCGCGAGATGACGCTGGGCGATCAGGCGGTCAACGGCCCGGGCCTGCTGCATGGCCAGGAGCTCGCGACCACCTTCAGCTTCCTGCGCCCCAACGACCTGGTCTGGAACTACGTGGTCGGCAACTACCTGAAGGGCGAGGCGCCGCCCGCCTTCGACCTGCTGTACTGGAACGGCGACGCCACCAATCTGCCGGGGCCGATGTACTGCTGGTACCTGCGCCACACCTATCTGCAGAACGAGTTGAGACTGCCCGGCCGGCTCACCGTCTGCGGCGAGCGCGTCGACCTGGGCCGCATCGAGGCGCCGGTCTACATCTACGGCTCGCGCGAGGACCACATCGTCCCCTGGGACGCCGCGTACCGCAGCACGCAGGTGTTCAAGGGCAAGAAGCGTTTCGTGCTCGGCGCGTCCGGGCACATCGCCGGCGTGATCAATCCGCCGGAGAAGAAGAAGCGCAGCCACTGGATCGGCAAGGGCACGGCGCTGCCCCCCGATCCGCAGCAGTGGCTGCAGCACGCCACCGAGCATCCCGGCAGCTGGTGGACCGACTGGTCGCAATGGCTGGCCGGCCATGCGGGGCCGCTGAAGGCGGCGCCGCGCGCGCCGGGCAACCGCGTCCACAAGGCCATCGAGCCGGCGCCAGGCCGTTACGTGAAGCAACGCGCCTGAACGATTTCAACCCGCTGACGTCAGCAGTTTCGAAAGAGGAGCGAGTCATGAGTTCACCGCAGGACATCGTCATCGTCGCCGCGGCCCGCACGCCGATCGGCAAGTTCGGAGGGACGCTGTCGAAGACCCCGGCCAGCGAGCTGGGCGCCATCGTCATCCAGGAGTTGCTGCGCCGCAGCGGGCTGCAGCCGGATCAGATCAATGAAGTGATCCTCGGCCAGGTCCTGACCGCGGGCGTCGGCCAGAACCCCGCCCGCCAGGCCGTCATCAAGGCCGGCCTGCCGGTGAGCGTGCCGGCGATGACCATCAACAAGGTCTGCGGCTCGGGGCTGAAGGCCGTGATGCTCGCGGCGCAGGCGATCCGCGACGGCGATTCGGACATCATCATCGCCGGCGGCCAGGAGAGCATGAGCCTGTCGCCGCACGTGCTGCCGGGCTCGCGCGACGGCCAGCGCATGGGGGACTGGAAGCTCGTCGACACGATGATCGTGGACGGCCTGTGGGACGTGTACAACCAGTACCACATGGGCATCACCGCCGAGAACGTGGCCAAGGAGTACCACGTCAGCCGCGCCCAGCAGGACGAGCTGGCGCTGGCCAGCCAGCAGAAGGCCGCCGCGGCGCAGGACGCCGGCCGCTTCACCGCCGAGATCGTCCCGGTCACGATCCCGCAGCGCAAGGGCGATCCGGTCGTGTTCTCGGCCGACGAGTTCATCAACCGCAAGACCAATGCCGAGGCGCTGGCCGGCCTCAAGCCCGCCTTCGACAAGGCCGGTTCGGTGACCGCGGGCAACGCCTCCGGTCTGAACGACGGCGCCGCCGGCCTGCTGCTGATGACCGACGCGAAGGCCAAGGCGCTGGGCCTGACGCCGCTGGCGCGCATCGCCTCCTACGCCAGCGCCGGCGTCGATCCGAAGACCATGGGCATGGGCCCGGTGCCGGCCTCGCGCAAGGCGCTGGCGCGCGCCGGCTGGCAGGCCAAGGACCTGGACCTGCTCGAGATCAACGAGGCCTTCGCCGCGCAGGCTTGCGCGGTGCACCAGGAGATGGGCTGGGACCTGAGCAAGGTCAACGTCAACGGCGGCGCGATCGCGCTGGGCCATCCGATCGGAGCCTCGGGCGCCCGCATCCTGGTCACGCTGCTGCACGAGATGATCAAGCGCGATGCGAAGAAGGGCATCGCCAGCCTGTGCATCGGCGGCGGCATGGGGGTGGCCCTGTGCGTCGAGCGCTGACCGGCGCCTGAAGTTCTTCCGCGTCTGGACGATCCGATATTCCAGGCCTGCCGGCCGTAGACGCGGCGGCGCGGCAGACCCCCTCAGGAGGCAAGCAAGATGAGTCAGAAAGTTGCATACGTGACCGGCGGCATGGGCGGCATCGGTACCGCCATTTGCCAGCGCCTCCACAAGGATGGCTTCAAGGTCATCGCCGGTTGCGGCCCCAGCCGCGACCACGCCAAATGGCTGGCCGAGCAATCGGCGCTGGGCTTCACTTTTCACGTGTCGGTGGGCAACGTCGCGGACTGGGATTCGACGGTCGCCGCCTTCGACAAGGCGATCGCCGAGCACGGCAAGATCGACGTGCTGGTCAACAACGCCGGCGTGACCAAGGACCGCATGTTCCTGAAGATGACCCGCGACGAGTGGGACACCGTCATCGACACCAACCTCAACAGCATGTTCAACGTCACCAAGCAGGTGGTGCCGGGCATGGTGGACAAGGGATGGGGGCGGATCATCAACATCTCGTCGGTGAACGGCGAGAAGGGCCAGGCCGGCCAGACCAACTACTCGGCCGCCAAGGCCGGGATGCACGGCTTCACGATGGCGCTGGCGCAGGAACTGGCGTCCAAGGGCGTGACGGTGAACACCGTCAGCCCGGGCTACATCGGCACCGACATGGTCAAGGCGGTGCGGCCCGACGTGCTGGAGAAGATCGTCGCCGGCATCCCGGTCAAGCGCCTGGGCGAGCCGGACGAGATCGCGTCGATCGTGGGCTGGCTGGCGGGCGAGAGCTCCGGCTTCACCACCGGCGCGGACTTCAGCTGCAACGGCGGTCTGCACATGGGCTGACGCTCGGAATGAAGGCGGACCGCGTTCCGCCACCATGAAAAAGGGCTGCCGCGGCAGCCCTTCGTCGTCTGGCCGGACCTCGGTCCGCCGGATCAGTCCTTCTTCATCAGGACCAGCAGTTGCGACAGGTTCTGCGCCGCCGCCTGGAGCTTGGGCAGCCCCTGCTCGAGCAGGACCTGCGGCGGCGTGCGCGACGCATGCGTGCTGATGTTGATCGCCGCGATCACGCGGCCATCCCGGCCGGCGATCGGCACCGCGATCGTCAGCACGCCGTCCTCGAGTTCCTGGTCCACGAGGCACCAGTGCTGGCGCCGCGCCTGCTCGACGGCGGCACGCAGCTCCTCGTGCGAGCGCACCGTGTTGCTCGCGCGCCGCGCCAGCTGCACGTGCGCCAGTCTGGCCTCGCGCTCCTCGGCCGGCAGCGCCGCCAGCAGCACGCGGCCGGTGGCGGTGGCCCAGGCCGGCAGCCGGCTGCCCACGCCCATCGGATCCGACATGATCTTGCGCAGCGGCGCGCGCAGCACGAAGACCACGTCCTCCGCATCGAGCACCGCGATCGAGACGGACTCGCGCACGTCGTTGGCCAGTTGCATCGCCACCGGCTCGGCGAAGCGCCACAGCGGCTGCGACGACAGGTAGGCGAAGCCCAGATCCAGGATCTTGGGCGTCAGCTCGAACATGCGCCCCTCGGACCGCACGTAGCCCAGCGTCTGCAGCGTCAGCAGGATGCGGCGGGCGCCGGCGCGCGTGAGGCCGCAACGCTTGGCCACGTCGGTCAGGGTCTGACGGGCATGGTGGGTGTCGAAGGTCCGGATGACCGACAGGCCCCGCGCGAAGGACTGCACGTAGCTGTCGCCGGGCTTCAGGGGGGTGTTGGGTGCGCTTTCGTCAGGAGACATGGGCGTCATGACCGCAGTATAGGAAGGCCGCGAAACGTTAATATCGCGCCCCTTTCCTTGTGATGTGACAGAGGGTGAAAACCATGGCCATGGATGTTGTCGACTACGAAATCAAGGGCGCTGAAATGCAGTTCGTCGAGGTCGAACTCGACCCCGGCGAAGCCGCCATCGGCGAAGCCGGCAGCATGATGTTCATGGACGCCGGCATCGGCATGGACACGGTGTTCGGTGACGGTTCCGCCAACCAGGGCGGTTTCTTCGGCAAGCTGCTGGGGGCGGGCAAGCGGTTGGTGACCGGGGAATCGCTGTTCACCACGATCTACACGAACCAGTCTCATGGCAAACAGCGGGTCGCGTTCGCGGCGCCGTATCCCGGCAAGATCCTGCCCATGGATCTGGGCAAGCTCGGGGGCACGCTCATCTGCCAGAAGGACGCATTCCTGTGTGCGGCCCGCGGCGTGTCGCTGGGGATTGCTCTCCAGCAGCGCCTGTCGACTGGCTTCTTCGGTGGCGAAGGTTTCATCATGCAGAAGCTCGATGGTGATGGGCTGGCCTTCGTGCACGCGGGGGGTACCGTGGTTCGTCGAACGCTCCAGCCCGGGCAGACGGTGCTGGTCGATACCGGTTGCGTGGTGGCCTACACCCCGTCGGTGAGTTTTGAGATCCAGTACGTGGGCAAGATCAAGACCGCCCTGTTCGGCGGCGAGGGCCTGTTCCTGGCCAAGATGACCGGCCCCGGCGAGGTGTGGCTGCAGAGCCTGCCGTTCTCGCGCCTGGCCTCGCGCGTGTTCGCGGCCGCGCCGCAGCGCGGCGGCTCGCGCGAGGAGGGCTCGATGCTGGGCGGCTTCGCCACCGGCGGTCTGCTGGGCGGGCTGCTCGGCGGCGACGACGAGTAAGCCTCGAGGCGCTTGCGCCGAGTTCGAGATGCGCAGACTTGCCGCAACGCTGGCGGCAAGTCTGGCGCAACCGGATGCAACCGTGAACAGCCGCTCAAGCCCGCGTCAACACGGCGTTCGCGGTGCTGTTCCGCGCGGGACATAGGGAGAACCCGCCTACACTTGAAGGCTTCGCGCCGCTCGGCGCGACGGGCATCTCCTGTTGAGGATCTCCATGCTGTCTTCCCTCGCGCGGCCGCTGCTGGCCGCCCTGGCCCTCACCGTGCTGGGCGCGGCGTTCGCGCCGGCCACGCAGGCCACCACGGGCAACGCCAACGGCACCAACGGCGCCAGCCCCATCTTCGTCCTGAACTCGCTGGATGCCGACATCAGCGTGATCGACCCCAAGGGCTTTCGCGAGCTCAAGCGCATCCCGACCGGCAAGGAGCCGCACCACCTCTATCTCACGCCCGACCGCAAGACGATGGTCGTGGCCAATGCGCTGGGGGATTCGCTGACCTTCCTCGACCCGGTCACCGCCGAAGTGCAGCGCACCGTGCGCGGCATCCCCGACCCCTACCACCTGCGCTTCTCGCCCGACATGAAGTGGCTGGTGCTGGCCGGCAACCGGCTGGACCACGTCGACATCTACAAGTGGCAGCCGCAGAACGCGGCGCAGCCGCTGGCGCTGTTCAAGCGCTTCTCGGCGCCGAAGACGCCCAGCCATCTGTCCATCGACAGCAAGAGCAGCGTCGTCTACGCCAGCCTGCAGGACAGCAGCGAGCTGCTGGCCATCGACCTGAACACGATGGCTCCGCGCTGGAAGATTCCCGTGGGCAAGCTGCCGGCCGATCTCTACCTGACGCCGGACGACAAGTTCCTGCTGGTGGCCCTGACCGGCGAGCGCAGCGTCGAGGTCTACGACGTCAGCGGCGCGCAGCCGCGGCTGGTGAAGCGGCTCGAGACCGGCGACGGCGCGCACTCGTTCCGCGCGCTCGGCGACAGGAAGCATGTGCTGGTCAGCAACCGCGCGGCCAACACGATCAGCAAGATCGCGCTGGCGGACTTCACCGTGGTGGACACCTTCAAGGCGCCGGGCGGCCCCGACGACATGGAGATCCTGACCGACGGCCGGACGCTGATGTTCACCTCGCGCTGGGCGCGCAAGCTCACCGTGATGGACCTGCAGACCAAGCAGATCCTGCAGCAGGTCAAGGTCGGCAAGTCGCCGCACGGCGTCTGGACGCTGGACCAGATGCCGCGCCAGTGAGCGCACGCCGCCGAAAGCGCTGCCCGTGAAGACCTCGCTTGCCCTGCGGCATGGCGCCGCGCTGCTGCTGGGCCTGACGCTCGCCGTGCAGGCGCAGCCGCAGGGGCCCGCGGCCGCCTCGTCGCCGGCCGTGCCGTGCGACAAGCCCGTCTATCTCACCTTCGACACCGGCCACATGGGCGTGGCCCCGCTGATCGTGGACACGCTCAAGCGCTTCGACGCGAAGGCGACGTTCTTCCTCGCGCAGGAGCCGACGATCGATGGCGGCCAGACGCTCGACGACAAGTGGGCGCCGTGGTGGAAGCAGCTGGCGGGCGAGGGGCATGACTTCGGCTCCCACACCTGGTTCCACGACACCTGGACCGCGGACCTGCCGGACGGGCGCTTGCGCTTCCGGCGGGCGGCCGGCGAGCAGGTGCCGCAGACGGTGATGCTGAGCCCGGCCGAGTACTGCGAGGAACTCAAGCGTCCCGCACGCCGCTTCGCCGAGATGACGGGCCGGCCGATGTCCATGATCTTCCGCGCGCCGGCCGGGCGCACCTCGCCGGCGCTGCTGGCGGCGGCGCAGGCCTGCGGCTTCCGGCACGTGGGCTGGAGCGCGGCCGGCTTCCTTGGCGACGAACTGCCGAGCGACAAGTACCCGAATCTCGCCCTGCTGGAGCAGGCGCTGCGGCGCGTGAAGCCGGGCGACATCCTGATGGCGCACCTGGGCATCTGGTCGCGCCAGGAGCCCTGGGCGCCGGCGGTGCTGGAGCCGCTGCTGCAGGGTTTGAAATCCAAGGGCATGTGTTTCGCGCCGTTGCGCGATCATCCGGATTACGCCGCCTGGATGCGCAAGCCGCAGGAGGCCGTTGCGCTCAAGCCGGCCTCGGCGCCTGGCGCGAGCGGGGCGGCTGGCCCCAAGGACGCGCTCAAGCGTTGAAGCCTGACGTGTTGAAGCCGTGAGTCCCCGAATCCCAGGAGCACAGACAGCGTGATGGACTGGTTCACCGATCTGTTCGGGCAAGCGCAGCAGGCGCTGTTCGAAAGCCTCATCCAGCCGATCGTCTTCGGCCTGGGCTACGGCAATCTGCTCGAGGACGCGTTCGACGCGACCGGGTGGCTGCTGGTGGGCCTGGCGCAGATCGTCGTGATGCTGGCGGTGATCGGCGCGTTGCAGCGCTGGCGGCCGGCCGAGGCGGTGACCGACCGCCGCGCCATCCGCGTCGACATCGTCTACACGCTGATCCAGCGGCTGGGCCTGTTCCGGTTGGCGATGTTCTTCTCGCTGGATCCGCTGTTCGACAGCCTGGTCGGCGAGCTGCGCATGCTGGGCATCCCGACCTTCCAGCTCGACGCGGTCTGGCCCGGCGTGACGGACCAAGCCTGGGTCAGCTTCGTGCTTTATCTCGTCGCCTTCGACCTGCTGCAGTACTGGCTGCACCGCGCGCAGCACTCGTGGAACTGGTGGTGGGCGCTGCACTCGCTGCATCACAGCCAGCGCCAGATGACGATGTGGAGCGACAGCCGCAACCACCTCCTCGACGATCTGCTGATCGACAGCGCCGTCGCGCTGACGGCGATTCTGATCGGCGTCGGGCCGGGCCAGTTCGTCGCGCTGGTCGCGATCTCGCAGCTGCTGGAGAACCTGCAGCACGCCAACCTGCGCCTGAGCTTCGGCGTCATCGGCGAGCGGCTGCTGGTCAGCCCGCGTTTCCACCGGCTGCACCACTCGATCGGCATCGGCCATGAGGGATTCGGCAGAGGCACGCTGGGCGGCCACAACTTCGCGGTGCTGCTGCCGGTGTGGGACGTGCTGTTCCGCACCGCCAACTTCGAGGACCGCTGGGATCCCACCGGGGTGCGCGACCAACTGCCGGAAGAGGGAGGCCGCGACTACGGCCAGGGCTACTGGGCGCAGCAGTGGCTGGGGCTGAAGCGGCTCGTGGGCCGTGACAAGATCGCGGCCTCGACGATGACCATCGCCGGCCAGGAGCCGGCCGGAGGGGACGACTGATGATCAAGCCGATGAGCCGCATCGCGGACTCGTTCTGGCGCGCCGCCGCGTACTGCCTGCATCCGCGGGTGATCGGCCTGTCGCTGCTGCCGTTGATCGTGTCGGCGGCGCTGGCCTTCGGGCTGGGCTACTTCTTCTGGGAGGCGGCCGTCGCCGGCGTGCGCGCGACGCTGGAATCCTGGAGCCTGGTCGACGGCCTGCTCAAGTGGCTCGACAGCCTGGGCGCCGCATCGTTCCGCACGGTGCTCGCGCCCATCATCGTGCTGGCGATGGCGGTGCCCGCGCTGGTCGTGCTGAGCCTGCTGCTGGTGGCGCTGCTGATGACGCCGTCCATGGTCGATCTGGTCGCGCAGCGCCGCTTCGCCAGCCTGGAGCGCAAACGCGGCGCGGGCTTCGTCGCGAGCCTGAGCTGGTCGCTGGGCCACACGGTGGTGGGCGTGGTGCTGCTGGTCGCGTCGCTCCCGTTCTGGCTGATCCCGCCGATGGCGCTGATCCTGCCGCCGCTGATCTGGGGCTGGCTGGGCTACCGCGTGTTCACCTTCGACGTGCTGGCCGAGCACGCGTCCGGCGCCGAGCGCCGCAGCCTGCTCGGCGAGCACCGCATGCCGCTGCTGCTGCTGGGGCTGGCCACCGGCTACCTGGGCGCCGCGCCGGCCGCGATCTGGGCCATGGGCGCGCTGACGATCGCGTTCGCGCCGGTGCTGATCCTGGTGTCGGTGTGGCTGTACACGCTGGTCTTCGCCTTCAGTTCGCTGTGGTTCGCGCACTATGCGCTGGCCGCGCTGCAGGAGATGCGCCGCGCCGACACCGCCGCCGAGCGCGCCCCCGATCCAGTGATGGACGCGCTGCCGGCCAACTACGCCACGGCGCCGCCGCTGAGCGCGGACGATCCCGAGCCGGGCCCGCCGCCTGCGATCGAGAACCGTCCGTCGCCGCTCTGACGCCGCTCTGACGCCGTCATTCCCACGCCACCGCAGGACTTCGCATGACCATCGGCCTCTTCATCATCGGCGACGAGATCCTCTCCGGGAAACGCCAGGACAAGCATCTGGCCAAGGTGATCGAGTTGCTGGGCGCGCGCGGCCTGCAGCTCGCCTGGGCGAAGTACCTGGGCGACGACCGCGAGCACCTGGTGCGCGAGTTCAAGGCCGCCTTCGACAGCGGCGATCTGTTCTTCAGCTGCGGCGGCATCGGCGCGACGCCGGACGACCATACGCGCCAGGCCGCGGCGGCGGCACTGGGACGGCCGCTCGAGCTGCATCCGCAAGCCGCCGAGCTGATCTGGCAGCGCGTGCAGCAGATGGCGGCGGAGCAGGGCACCACCCCCGAGCGCGACCACCCCGACACGCTGCGCCGGCTCGAGATGGGCGTGTTCCCGCAGGGCGCCGCGATCATTCCCAACCCGTACAACAAGATCCCGGGCTTCTCGATCGAGGGCCGCGCGCACTTCGTTCCCGGTTTCCCGGTGATGGCGCATCCGATGATCGAGTGGGTGCTGGACCACCTGCACGCCGACCTGCACCAGGCGGTGGGCACGCGCGAGCGCTCGCTGATCCTGCAGGGCGCGATGGAGGCCAGCTTGACGCCGCTGATGGAGCGCATCGAGGCCGACTTCCCCGGCATCAAGGTGTTCTCGCTCCCCAGCGTCGACCATCCGCAGTACGGACGTCACATCGAACTGGGCGTCAAGGGCGACGCGCGGGCCATGGAGGCGGCCTACGCGGCGCTGCGCGCGGGCGTCGTCCAATTTGGTGCCGCCATCAGCACCGAATTGGTGCGATGATGCACCGATTCGGGCTCTGCGCTCAGGCGGTGCACCGGCGGGTCTGACGGCTGTCCCCTTCGCGTCCCTGGCGCCGCCCTCGCGTGGCGCGCTGGGCATCGAGGGTTGGCGCGTCATGCACCGGTCTGGCGCCCTCCTGTCATGCCGGCGCCATCTGTTGGCATGCAAACTGCTAAATCGTCCCCGCTGGGCCGAAGCCCGACGACTCTTTCTTTCTCATCCAGCCCCCTAGGAGTGATTGATGGCCACCAAGACCGTCGCCGACGTGATGAACATGGTGAAGGAGCACGAAGTCAAGTTCGTTGACTTCCGCTTCACCGACACCCGCGGCAAAGAGCAGCACGTGTCCGTGCCCGTGTCCGCCTTCGACGAAGACAAGTTCCAGTCGGGCCATGCCTTCGACGGCTCCTCGATCGCCGGCTGGAAGGGCATCGAAGCCTCCGACATGCTGCTGATGCCGGACCCCAACACGGCCAACATCGATCCCTTCTTCGAAGAGCCGACGCTGATCCTGACCTGCGACGTCATCGACCCCACCGACGGCAAGGCCTATGAGCGCGATCCGCGCTCGCTGGCGCGCCGCGCCGAGGCCTACCTGAAGTCCTCCGGCCTGGGCGACACGGCCTACTTTGGTCCCGAGCCCGAGTTCTTCATCTTCGACAGCGTCCGCTGGAACGTGGACATGTCGGGCTCCTTCGTGAAGATCGAGTCCGAGGAAGCCGCCTGGAACACCGGCAAGGAATACGAGCACGGCAACAGCGGCTACCGGCCCACCGTCAAGGGCGGCTACTTCCCGGTCCCGCCGGTCGACAGCGGCCAGGACATGCGATCGGAGATGTGCCTGATCCTGGAACAGATGGGCATCCCCGTCGAAGTCCACCACCACGAGGTCGCCAACGCCGGCCAGATGGAGATCGGCACCAAGTTCAGCTCGCTGGTCGAGCGCGCCGACTGGCTGCAGCTGCAGAAGTACATCATCACGAACGTCGCGCACGCCTATGGCAAGACGGCGACCTTCATGCCCAAGCCCATCGTGGGCGACAACGGCTCGGGCATGCACGTGCACCAGTCGGTCTGGAAGGACGGCAAGAACCTGTTCGCCGGTGACGGCTACGCCGGCCTGAGCGACTTCGCGCTGTACTACATCGGCGGCATCATCAAGCACGCCCGCGCGCTGAACGCGATCACCAACCCGGGCACCAACTCGTACAAGCGCCTGGTGCCCGGCTTCGAAGCCCCGGTGAAGCTGGCCTACTCGGCCAAGAACCGCTCGGCCTCGATCCGCATCCCGTACGTCGCCAACCCGAAGGGCCGCCGCATCGAAGCGCGCTTCCCGGATCCCTCGGCCAACCCGTACCTGGCCTTCGCCGCGCTGCTGATGGCGGGCCTGGACGGCGTCGAGAACAAGATCCATCCGGGCGAAGCCGCCACGAAGGACCTGTACCACCTGCCGCCGGAAGAAGACGCGAAGATCCCGACCGTCTGCCACAGCCTGGATCAGGCGCTGGAGTACCTGGACAAGGACCGCGCGTTCCTGACCAAGGGCGGCGTGTTCACCGATGCCTACATCGATGCCTACATCGATCTGAAGATGCAGGAAGTCCAGCGCTTCCGCATGACCACGCATCCGGTCGAGTTCGACATGTACTACTCGCTGTGATCGCGAGCGCGGAGGGCGCCATGACCGCTTCGGCACGGCACGCTCCGCACCGCCACCGCGCAGGGGGACGGCCACGGCCGTCCCTTGTCGTTTTCGAGTCGCCGCGGCCGGGGCGGTACACCTGGCAACAGCGTGTGTGCGCGCCGGTGAGGCGGCGCTGGACCGATTGCGTCACAATGCCCGATGACTCTGGTCAGTTAGAAGCAGGGAATGCAGATGAAGCTGCAGATCACACGGGCGGGACGTTGGGGAACGGTGGCGCTGTCAGCGATGGCTGCGCTGGCCGGCATGGCGGGGAGCGCTTCGGCGCAGGGCGTGGTGTACCGCTGCCCGGGACCGCCGGTGCTGTACACCGACGCGATGTCGGCCAAGGAGGCCGCCGAGAAGGGTTGCCGCAGCATCGAGGGCACGCCGATCTCCGTGATCGCGCCGGTCAAGCCGCGGCCGTCGGTGACGCCAGCGCCGTCGTCGGGAGGTCAGAGTGCTGACCTCAAGGTCGACGCCAAGGACCAGCGCGTGCGCGACGACGATCGCCGCCGCATCCTCGAGCAGGAATTGCGCGAGGCCGAGGGCAAGCTCGCCAAGCTCCAGCAGGAGTACAACAACGGCCAGCCCGAGCGCCGCGGCGACGAGCGCAACTATCAGAAGTATTTGGACCGCACGGCCGAGCTCAAGGCGTCCGTCACGCGCCAGGAGGCCGACGTGCAGGCCATCAAGCGCGAGCTCGGCAAGCTGCCGCCCTGATCACCGCGCGGTGATCCGGGTGACGCGCGCCGTGTCTGGCGAGAGCGACACCCGATGACTTCCACCTCCGACGCTTCCCAGCCCGCCGGCGACACCGGTGCGGCCTACCAGTGCTTCGACCTGCTGGCGACGCTGGTCGCGGTGGTGCGTCCCGACGGCACCTGCGAGTTCGCCAACACCGCGGTCGAGACGCTGTTCAACCTCCCTCGCCGCGCGGTGCAGGGCAGCAACCTGCTCGAGTGGTTCACCGACACCGGCCGCCTGGTCGAGGCGCTGGAGGAGGTGAGCCGCAATGCGTTCTCCAGCTCGCGCTTCGACGCGACGATCCGCCGCGGGCCGCGCACGCATGACGATCTGCTGCCGGTGCATGTGATCGTCAGCCAGACCGAGGACCCGCAGCGGCTGGTGATCGAGCTGATCGAGAACGCGCAGCAGACGCGCCAGGACCGCGAGGAGCGCAACCTCGACCAGGTCCACGCGACGAAGGAACTGACGCGCAACCTCGCGCACGAGATCAAGAACCCGCTGGGCGGCATCCGTGGCGCGGCGCAGTTGCTGGCGCTGGAGCTGCAGCCGACGGCGCGCTGGGCGGAGCTCGAGGAATACACCGAGGTCATCATCCACGAGGCCGACCGGCTGCAGTCGCTGGTGGACCGGCTGCTGGCGCCGCACCGGCGCGCGCAGGTGGTGGGCGACGTCAACATCCATGAGATCTGCGAGCGCGTGCGCTCGCTGGTGCAGGCGCAGTACCCGCGGGGGCTGACGCTGCAGCGCGACTACGACATCTCGCTGCCTGACTTCCGCGGCGACCGCGAGCAGTTGATCCAGGCGGTGCTGAACATCGTGCAGAACGCGGCGCAGGCGCTGCAGGCGCGCATCGCGACGGGGGATGCGCTCATCGTGCTGCGCA
The DNA here is from genome assembly GCF_039595595.1 of Roseateles sp. Classification (GTDB taxonomy): domain Bacteria; phylum Pseudomonadota; class Gammaproteobacteria; order Burkholderiales; family Burkholderiaceae_C; genus Roseateles. Next base: position 22,962 of record NZ_JBCNLG010000030.1, read on the forward strand.
CGCGGGTTGCGCGGCAGGTGACGATCGGCAAGCAGCGCTGGCGCTTGGCATTGGAATTGCATGTCGAGGACAACGGCCCGGGCGTGCCCGAGGAGATCAAGGACCGCATCTTTTTCCCGCTGGTGTCGGGCAGGGATGGGGGCTCTGGTCTCGGGCTGACGCTGGCGCAGACGATCGCCCAACAGCACCAGGGCATGATCGACTGCGACAGCCAGCCGGGCCGGACCGATTTCCGAATCACCCTGCCTTTGCCCTGAGCCGCGGCCACAAGCCGACAACGGGGGAAAGGGGAGCCATAGATGAAGTCGATCTGGATTGTTGACGACGACCATTCGATCCGTTTTGTTCTCGAGAAGGCGCTGGCGCGCGAGGGACTGCCGGTGCGCAGTTTCAGTCAGACGCGGGAGGTGCTGGCCGCGCTCGAGGAGGACACGCCGCAGGTGCTGGTGTCCGACATCCGCATGCCGGGCGGTTCCGGCCTGGAGCTGCTGACCACGGTCAAGAAGCAGTTGCCGGGCTTGCCGGTGATCATCATGACGGCCTATTCGGACCTGGACAGCGCGGTGAGCGCGTTCCAGGGCGGGGCCTTCGAGTACCTGCCCAAGCCCTTCGACCTGCCGCGCGCGGTGGAGCTGATTCGGCGCGCGCAGGAGGAGAGCCAGCGCGAGGCGGTGGGCGAGGCCGAGAAGGTCGAGATGCCCGAGATGCTGGGCCAGGCGCCGGCGATGCAGGACGTGTTCCGGGCGATCGGGCGTTTGAGCCAGAGCCATGTGACGGTGCTGATCACTGGCGAGTCGGGCTCGGGCAAGGAGCTGGTGGCGCGCGCGCTGCACAAGCACAGCCCGCGCGCGGATGGGCCCTTCGTCGCGATCAACACGGCGGCGATTCCGAAGGACCTGCTGGAGTCGGAGCTCTTCGGCCATGAGCGCGGCGCGTTCACGGGCGCGCAGGCCACGCGCAGAGGCCGCTTCGAGCAGGCCGAGGGCGGCACGCTGTTCCTGGACGAGATCGGCGACATGCCGCTGGATCTGCAGACGCGGCTGCTGCGGGTGCTGTCGGACGGGCAGTTCTATCGGGTGGGCGGTCACAGCCCGCAGAAGGCGAACGTGCGGGTGGTGGCGGCGACGCACCAGAACCTGGAGTCGCTGGTGAAGGAAGGGCGCTTCCGCGAGGACCTGTTCCACCGGCTCAACGTGATCCGGCTGCGGCTGCCGCCGCTGCGTGAGCGCCGCGAAGACGTGCCGCTGCTGGCGCGCTACTTCCTGCAAAGAAGCGCAAGCGAGCTGGGCGTGGAGCCCAAGCGGCTGTCGGACGCGGCGCTGCAGCGGCTGGTGAGCTTTGACTTCCCGGGCAACGTGCGGCAGCTGGAGAACATCTGCCACTGGCTGAGCGTGATGGCGCCCAGCCTGATGGTCGAGGCCAAGGATCTGCCGCAGGAGCTGCTGGCCGCGGCGCCGGGGGCGCCGGCGCTGACGGGGACGATGTCGGCGGAGGTGATGCCGCTGGCGAGCGGGCTGAGCGGCGCGGCGGCGATGGGACCGGCGCCGCTGCCGGCGGTGCCGATTCCGCCGTCGCCGGACGCATGGATCGCGGAGATGGCGCGCGAGGCGCGCCGCCTGCTCCAGGCGGGCGAGCCGAACGTGTGGGACGTGCTGACGCGGCGATTCGAGGCCAGCCTGATCCTGACGGCGCTGGACCTGACGCGCGGCCGGCGCATCGAGGCCGCGCAGAAGCTCGGCATCGGGCGCAACACGATCACGCGCAAGATCCAGGAGCTCAATCTGGACGCGTGAGGCGGCGGGTTGCGGGCCTCATGTGCCCGCGACCGGCCTGGCCGCTTTCGCCCATCGCGCCGGGAAGTCGGCGTGACGCAGCGCGGGAGCCATGGCCAACACCGCGACGTCGACCAGGCCATGCACGACGAATGGGTCGCTGGCCATGAGGGCATCCAGCGCGGCGCGGTCGTCGGCATGAACGACGATCAGTCCACCGGTCGCCGGCTCGAGCGGTCCTGCGACCAGCACATGGCCGGCGCTCGTCCATTCCGCTAGCCATGCGCGATGCGGGCCGAGCTGCGCCTCGATCTGCGCGGGCGGCTGTCGATAGGTGAGGGTGACGATGAACAGCATGGTGTCTTCTCCGGGGTTCAGAGGGTCACGGCGCGGTGCACCTGGGCGATGGCATCGGCCATCGAATCGGCGCGCATCTCGGCGCCTTTGCTCAGCCGCTCGGCGCGGACGAAGCGGACGTCCGTGATGCCGAGGAAGCCGAAGAACGCGCTCAGGTAGGACTCCTGGAAATCCATGCCCGATCCCGCGCCGGCCGAGTAGAAGCCGCCTCGCGTCGAAGCCACGATGACGCGCCGCCCGCCCGCGAGTCCCACCGGTCCCTCGGCGGTGTAGCGGAAGCTGCGGCCCGGCTGCGCGATGCGATCGATCCAGGCCTTGAGCGGACTCGCGATCGAGAAATTGACCATCGGAGCGCCGATGACGATGACCTCGCTGGCGAGGAACTCCTCGACCAGTTCGGCGGAGCGCGCGTGTTCGGCCGCGACGTCTGTCGGGTGAGTACCGCCGACGCTGCGGAAGCCGGCGGCGATGGCGCCCGTCAGATGGGGAATGGCCTCTTCGGCCAGGTCGCGGTAGCGGACCTGCGCGGAGGGCGCAGCGTCGCGAAGCGTGTTCACGATGGCGCGGCCGAGCTCGCGTGAAGCCGAGGCATCGCCTTGCAGGCTGGAGTCGAGATGAAGGATCTGCATGGAAGTCGGGAGGGCAGTGGGAATGGCCGCAACGATAGGGAGCACGGCGTTGTCGCACTAGCCGCGCATGGCGGGACGGAGCGTTCTGGATTCAGGACAATCCGCGTGTTCTCATGGCCGCATCGGCCGCCTGTCCATTGATCGAGAGCACGTGTGGAAGACCTGAATGACCTCGTCCTGTTCGCCGCTGTCGTGTCGCACGGCGGCTTCTCCGGCGCGGCGCGCGCGCTGGGCATTTCCAAGTCGCGCGTGAGCCGGCGGGTCGCCGAGCTGGAGGAGCGGCTCGCAGTGCGCCTGCTGCATCGATCCACGCGCTCGGTCAGCGTGACCGAGGTGGGCGCCGCGTTCTTCGCTCATTGCGAGTCGATGTCGGCTTCGGCGAAGGCGGCGTACGAAGTGGCCGCGCGCGCGAACGCGAAGCCGTCGGGCCGGCTGCGGGTCAGTTGCCCGATCGGCGTGGCGCATCTGTTCCTGGCACCTCTCCTGCCGCGCTTCCTGCAGGCCCATCCGGAGGTGCGTCTGGATCTGGACCTCACCAATCGGCGGGTCGACGTGATCGGCGAGGGCTACGACGTGGCGATCCGCATCCGCTCGGCGCTGGAGGACTCGGAGCTGGTGATCAGGCATTTCGGGACCAGCGATCAGGTGCTGGTGGCGAGTCCCGGCTTCATGGCGGCGCGCGGGTTGGTGGATGAGGCGGATGCGCTTCGCGGCGTGATCGGCGTGGGGCCGGCAGGCGTGCGAGGCGAGAAGCCGCGTTGGCGGCTGACCGGTCCGCAAGGCGAGGAGGTGGACGTCGACTATCAACCGGCATTTGCCACCGACGATGTGTCCCTGATGTCGCGGATGGCGGTGGCGGGCATCGGTGTGGCGCAGTTGCCCTTCCACGTCTGCATGGACGATCTGCGCGAGGGGCGGCTGGTGCCGCTGCTGGCGGACCATCGCGTCGCTGCGCATCAGCTCCACGCCGTCTATCCGACGCGAAGAGGCATGGTGCCCGCGGTGAAGGCGTTCATCGAGATGCTGGTTGCTGAATTGCCTGATGCGCTCAAGCGCGCGAATGAGGAGTTCAATCAGGTGATGCGGGGCGAGTGAAGATACGGTGTTCCCTGAACCCAAGAAGGCCATTGCATGTTTGCTGCACTTCGCCGCGCCTGGCAGCGGTACGTCGCTTCGATTCCCGTGACTCCGGAACCAGAGCAGGTGTCCGACAAAGAGATCCTGAACGAATTGCGGCCGGCGCCTGTGGATCGCAAGATCGTCACGGCGTTTGGCGCCCTGGCCACGCTTGTCCTCGCGCACTTGCCGGATGCCGACAGAGCCGCACAAGCGCGAAGGTTGAGGTCACGCCTGAAGCCGGACACCAGCGCCGCTGAGGCGCTCGGCGCCTGGATCGCCGCAAGCAGCGGCCCGAAGTCGCGGATCGGCGTCATCGCCCTTGACTGGAAGGCGCGGGAGGAAGTGTCATGGCAAGCGAAAAGGCTATGCGCGGCCCACGACGTTTCGATCGAATGGGAATACGACGCTGCGACCGATCAAGAATGGAAAGGTTGGCAAGAACGCGCGGAGGCGCCGGTGGAAAGCCCCTTGCGGAGCTTCGCTGCCGCGCTGAACGCTACGCGGGTCGTTCTTTTCCGCTTCCCGGTTGATGACTCGGTGTACGCGTTTGCTGTCGCGCAGGAGCGGGGAGGGGAGGCGTTTGAACTTTGCCGCGAGCTCGGTATCGACGTCGTCACCGAGTAACGCTTGGGCGGATGGCGGTGTCAAGCGCCTCCAACGCGGCATTCCGGTCCGGGCAAATCGAGATCGCATTGCCGAAAGACTGCCCGTGTCCAGAATCGGTCTGGCCGACGTGGTCCACGATTTGGAGCCGGGGTTTGATTCGACCCTGCACGTCCCCGGGCCAGCCCGAACATCCAGCCGGAGAAGCTCGAAGCGCCCGGAGATGTAGGCCGTGGAGGGAGTGACCGTCACCCGCCTCGGTGCGGAGGGCGCTGACAGCCATTCCACACCCACGCACTGCCCTGGCGGCATGCCATGCCGCCTCAACTCCTGCCTGGAAGGCCATGTCCAGCTCCTGGGGCGAGGCGAGCGGCGATAGCAGTTGCGATATCTTCGGCTGATGCGCCGACGCCCAGCCTCTCGTCTTCTTGTCCTTGACTCGGAGGATCGACTCCTGCTCTTTCGCTTCGTCCATACCGACGATGCCCTTGCCGGGAGCGCGCACTGGGCTACTCCCGGGGGCGGTGTGGAGGCGGGTGAGACCTTCGAGCAGGCGGCCATTCGCGAGTTGCGCGAAGAGATGGGACTGGTGGTGCAGGATCCCGGGTCTCAAGTGCGGCAGCGCGTTTTCCCTTTGACCCTGCCCAATGGCGAGGTCGTCGAGGCCGACGAGCGATTCTTCATCGTGAGAGTCAAGGACTGCGTCGTCAGGGACGACATGCGGACCGCCATGGAGAAGCGGGTCATTGCCGAGCACCGCTGGTGGACATTGGCGGAGCTCCAATCGACGCAGGAGACGGTGTGGCCGAAGGACGTCGCGGAGATGCTCCAGAACGTCCTTGGTGTCGCCAGTGACGCGCCACGTCATGACGGCGGCGCATTCTCTGGCACCGGGCCTGGCGTTCAAGCGCGGGACGGATGCTCCGTCGAGCTCTATCGGCGGGCTCGATACGCAGGAGAGATCGAGCATCTGCGCCCGCTGCTGCCGGCCGGCACCAGAGTGTTGGAACTGGGGTGCGGCACAGGGCTGTTGACCCATCGCCTCCTCGATTTCGGGTGCGAGGTCACGGGCGTGGACAACTCGCCGGAAATGCTTGCCCACGTCTCGTCCCAGGTGCGTCGGGTCTGTGCGGACATCGAAAGTCTTGAGCTTGCGGATCGATATGACCTGGTGCTGCTTCCGAGTGGGCTGATCAATCACGCGGACGGCGAGGTGCGCCGGGCTTTCCTGGCCGCGGCTCGCCGTCATCTGTCGTCGCATGGGCAATTGATCCTCAAATGCCAGGACGCCAATTGGCTTCGCATGGCGGAGCCCGGTTGGCGGGCCACGTCGGGACCGCTTTCAATGGAACTCCTCCGCGTGGAGCGTCGGAAGACAAATGGGCAACTCGAAGTGCGGATGACTCTCCAGTACACCATCGAGAGCGATATGTGGACGCACTCGTTCTCGGTAGTGCCGCTCGAAGAGCGAGCCATCCAGAGTCTTCTTGCAGCGGAAGGATTCAATCGCCAGGTCGCGATCGAGGGCCCTCCGGGGTGGTTCGTTGCCGAGGCGACGGACTGTGTAGTGAATTGAGCGCAACTGCATGATGCTGGATACGACTCCACCACCGAAATACCGGCGCGCGTGGGCGGCATTGCTCGCCGGTATCCTCGCCCTGCTTTTCATCCTTGCCGCGTCGGTGGTGGCGGAGCCGTTTCTGATCGCCGTCTCGGACGGCGCGCGACCTGCGGGACCACACCGGGGCACGAATGGCTGGGCCAATGGCCATGTTTGGCTCATCGCAACCGGCGCGTGTTGTCTCACGCTTTTGGCCGTTGGCTATATCACCAAGCGGATGAGCCCATTGCGCTCCCACTCTCCGACGATCGTGCTGCTGGTTCTGGTGCTCTTGTACGTCGCCTTCTCACAGTTTCCCGCCACGAAGTCTCTGGGTCGAATCGCGCTCTGGTCCGCGGGTTTGCCGGTCAGCCTGGCCGCAGGCGCGTGGTTGGCATCCTGGACGCGGACCACATGAATCGTCGGGCACGCGCACTTCGCTTTTCCATACATGTGTTCGGGAACTCTTGCGGGATGTCGCTGGCGCCGCTTCTACCCTGCTGATCCCATCTACACAGGGAGGTCAGAGCCATGCGAATTTCATCCGGCTTGCGAGGCGCAGTCTTCGCCACTTTCTCAACAGTGAGCGCCCTGCACGCATTTGCCGCTGATGGCGTCCAGGACACGGGTCGAGTGGCCTCGAATACGACGGTATCGGTTCGGGTTGCCTTGAAGCAGAAGGACGTGGAGGGCTTGAAGAAACTGATCGAGGCCCTTCACACGCCGGGTAACCCACTGTTCCGCCAATTCCTGACGCCAGAGGAATTCCATCGCCGCTTCGACCCTGACCGGCGTGACGTCGAGGCAGCCACCGCCTATTTCACTCGCGCTGGCCTGTCGGTTCGGCACGAGCGAGGTCAGTTGCTCCAGGTCAGCGGTAGCGCGCAAGCCATCGAAGAAGCCTTCGGTGTGTCGCTGCATGAATATGTCGCGCCCGCTGTCGGCCCCAAGGCCGCGCACCGCTTCCACGCGCCGACTGCCGACCCGAAGCTCAAATCGGAGGCGGTGGAGGCCGGTATTGAAGGTCTGGTCGGTTTGGACAACCGGGTCAGTTATCACCCGAACAAGTCGCAGCGCTCGCCGCTTGGACAGAATGCCGTGAGGGCGAATGCGGGGCCAGGCATTGCCGGCGCTGGCAACGCGTTTCAGGAGTGGACCGTCGCGGATGTTGCCCGGCAGTACAACGTTGAGCCGCTCTATGCCAGTGGTATTCGCGGCGAGGGAAAAACGATCGGCATCGTGACGCTCGCGTCGTTCACGCCGTCGGATGCCTTCAGGTATTGGAATCGGGTCGGCCTGCGGGTGGATCCCAACCGGATCACCGTCGTGCAGGTCGACGGCGGCGCCGGACCCATCACGGACAACTCGAGCGAAACCACGCTGGACGTGCAGCAGGCCGGCGGTTTGGCGCCTGCGGCGAAGATCGTCGTCTATGAGGCGCCGATTGATGCGCGCACTGGATTCATCGACGCGTTCTACAAGGCCGTCAACGACAACGTGGCCGACACGATCTCGGTGAGCTGGGGCAGCCTTGAGGCCGACGTCGCCGCGGCCAGCCAGCGGATCGGCGGTACCAAGATCTCCGACATGAAGCTGCAGAACCAGATCTTCATGCAGGCGGCGGCGCAAGGGCAGACCGTCATTGCCGCGCAAGGAGATTCCGGATCGTATGAAGCGAATCGAGGTTTGCCCTTGTCCCAGTACAGCGCACTGGTCAGTGTGCAAATGCCGGGCTCCTCGCCGTATGTGACCTCCGCCGGCGGCACGACCTTGCCCTCGACGCTTGTCTTCAATTCCGGCGTGACCGTGACCATTCCCACCGAGCAGGCATGGGGATGGAGTTATCTGGCGCCTGTGTGCGCCGCGCGCAAGTTGGACCTGAAGACGACGTGCGGGGTTTGGAGCGAAGGCAGCGGCGGCGGTGTCAGTGCGTATTTCAAACGACCCAGTTATCAGAAGGCGATCCCGGGGATCGCGCTGACGGCGACGGGGCAGAAGTTGACGGACAACTCCACCAATCCGCCGGAGGACCTGCTCGAGCTGCGAGGCGGGTTTGCTGGACGAAACGTCCCGGACGTTTCTCTCAATGCGGATCCCAATACCGGTTATGCGGTCGACTTCACGGATCAGAACGGTGCTTTCAGCATCTCGTACGGCAACGGCGGCACCAGCTTTGTCGCGCCGCAACTGGCCGGTATCGCGGCGCTCCTGGGACAGCGCGTCGGCGGACGTCTGGGGCTGCTGAACTATCCGTTGTATGCGCTCGTGCGCAATGGTCAGGCCTACGGCCCGGGCGCCGATGCACCGCTGCGGGATATTGTCCGCGGCGATACCTGGTACTACCGGGCAGGTCCCGGCTACGACCAGACCACGGGGGTCGGCACGCTGAATGTGGACAATTTCGCCAAGGCCTTGGTCCGCATGGCCGCGGAAGTTCGGCCGCATTAGGAAGTTCCTACGGCACGGCGGGGGGCTTTGAAGGGGGCGGGGGAAGCGCGCTCATCGCGGCGCGTAACGCCCCTGCTCCCCAAACTGGATCGAGATGATCCGGCCTTCACAAATGCGCACGACGGCGATCAGATTCCCTTGGCCACGGTCGTACATGAGCTCTTCCGTCATCACGCAAGAGATGGGCTGATAGAGCGCGCCATTGCCATTGCGGTCGTTCGTCGCGCATGCGTGGCATGCAACGCCGCCGAGTGAAAGTCCGTTGACCGTCGGCGGGCTCAGCGGCTTTCGTCTGCCGCGGCCTGCCGAGCGCGCGCACGTCGTTTGAGGAAGACCTCGATCTCCTTGATGGACTGCAGATCGCCGCGCTCTCGGGCGACTTCGAGACCGTGCTGCCATGCGGCTTCGGCTTCATCGCCGCGGCCCAACCGCTCAAGCGCCTTGCCGAGCAGCTTCCAGGCTGCCGAGTACGCGGGATCCAGCCGAGTGGCCTCTCGCAGATGCAGTTCAGCGGCGTCGAACTGCTCTTCGCGCAGCAGCGCCTGGCCCAGACCGTAGCGCAGCAGGGCGCCATCGCGGCCGCTGGCGAGCAGGCGCTCGAGATTCGCTCGAAGGTTGGGCGGCGCTGGTGGCGCAGGGTTGTCTTGGACGTTCGTCATGGCGGGAGCATGGCGCATCGCGGTATGGCTGTCAGGCCCGCCGCGATCGCCCTGGGTTCCGAAAGGTGATGCAAACGACGGCTCAAGAATGGCCGGCGTCGTTGACGATGAACTCGCGCAGCTCCGGATACTCGGGCGGCAGAAGCTCTCTGACCGAAGAGAACGGCAGGCGCTCGAATGCACGCTCCCAGAAGCGGACCGCATTCAGATCGTCACGAAACACGCCGACCAGCCACGGCTCTTCAGAAGCGAGGACAGTCTGGCGTATCACTTCCGAGGCGATACCGCGTCCGCGGAACTTAGGCAGAACGTAAACATCGGCGAACTCCTTGATCGTGGTTTCCTCCAACTGCTGGAGGCTCTCGATGAACAGTCCGGCGAGGTTTCCCTCGTAGCGGATGAAATAGCCTTTCTGCAACGCGTCGGCGCCGCCCAACTGGCCGAGAAATTCGGACAAGGAGTTGAACCGGCCGTTGGCATCGATGTCTTCGTGAGACCAGGCCGATGATTCCAGCTCATAGAACTGCCAGAGGTTGTCCAGCAGTGGTCCATCCGCTAGCGATACTGGCGTGAGAGTGACGGGAGTACTCATCCGCGAGTTGTACCCGAATGCCCCCCCCAATGAAGGACATGAGTCACGGAGGACCGATGCTGCTGATCGAAGGCTACACGCCGGACGAAATTCTCCAGTTGCCGGATGAAACGCTGAACGCGATCGTCTTGCGCGACGAGCCGTTGGTGTTCAGCGCCGGCTCCGCCAATCTGCTCGGGCGATTCAAGGTGGAAGACGCCGCGCTGGTCATGGAGTTGGCGCACGTTGATGGCGGCGGCGAGGGCGCCTTGCCCGCACTCGCGGCGTTGGCGCGCAGATACGCCGAACGCCAGAATCTCACGTCGATCGATTGGCGCGTGCATGCCGTGCACTGCGCAAAGCCCAACCTCCAGCTGCGGCGGGTTCTTGAACGGCGCGGCTTCGAAGTCAAATCGGTTGCAGGCGTCGGCGAGTGCTATCAGCGCGTCGAGGTGCTGTCCAAGGCGTGACAGTCATACCTCAGCTTCAGTCACCCATTTCGAGGAAGAGCAATTGGCCACCGATACGAGCCCTATGCTTCGGGACCATGAGCGAAACTGATCCTGCCTGGTATGAACTCCGCAACGCGCTCTATGCGCAGGAGTACGAGCGCTCCGTCGCTCTCGTGGAGAACCGACCCGAGTTGGTCCATCTCGTGAATGGCATCGGCGAGCCAGTCCTGTTCGAGGTCGCGGCGCTTGGCTACAAGGAACTCTTCACCCGGCTTGTGGCTGCGGGCGCTGATCCATTCACCGCGGGAGCCGATGGGCAAGGTTTGGTCGATTACCTGTCGGAGTTCGAGAACGAGGACATGGCCACCTGGGTTCGATCCCAGATTCCCGGAATCTGATTCACCCCCGCGCCGGCTTGTCCAGCTTGTCCAGCCACACGCCCAGCCCCTGCGCATTGAGCTCGACATCCATCGCCAGCAGCGCGGCCACGCGCGTCGGCGGCATCGGCTCGGTCAGGTGCTCCGCCGCCCGGCGCTGGAACAGCGCCAGCAACTCGCGCTTGAGCGCCGCATGCCGATCCGGCGCGTCCTTCAAGCGCCGCGCGATCGCCTCCATCTCGTCGATCTGCGCCACCAGCAGCGCCGCCAGGCGCTCCACATCCGCCGCGTCCTTGCCGATGCGGCTGTAATGCGTCAGATACATGCGTGCCGGATGCGCCGCCATCATCCGCGCGATCGACGCCCTCAGCGCGTCGGGCTCGAACTGCACCGGCGTGCTGGTCGGCATGATCCACGCGCCGCGCACGGGATCGTCGAACTCGCGATACGACAGGCCGAAGGTGTCCCCGGTGAACCAGCCGCCGCTGACCTCATCCCACACGCAGTGGTGATGCCGCGCGTGCCCCGGCGTGTCGATCAGCCGCAGCGTGCGGCCGCCCAGCGCGATGCGCTGCTCGTCGCTGCTCGCCTGCGTGCGGGATTCCGGCACGCCGACCAGCTCGCCATAGGAGCGGCGCATTTCTTCCTCGCCGTACACCGCGAGCGCGCCCGCCCACAGCGCCGACGGATCCACCATGTGCCGCAGCCCGCGCGGATGCACCAGCAGCGTCGCCGCCGGCAGCTCCGCCATCAACGGGCCCACGCCGCCGGCATGGTCCAGATGCACATGGGTCGGAATGACCCAGTCCACCGCGTCCCGCGGCAGGCCGAGCGCCTCCAGCGCGCCCAGCAGCCGCGGCAACGCATGCCGCGTGCCGGTGTCGATGAAGGCCGCGCGGCCGTCATCGACGATCAGGAAGGCCGCGTCGAAGTGGTCGCGCTGGAAGGCCGTGTCGACGGCGTAGATGCCGTGGCCGAGCGGTTCCAGATAAGCGGGCAGGGCGGTCGAGGCGCTCAAGGGAGTCTCCTGGATGGCGTTCTTAGAATGGCCCGCAGATTACGCGATGCCGCCGTCCGGCGCCGTCGCCCGCATGTCACCGCAAAGGATGCCGCCATGGCCGTTCGCGAGATTCTCAAGATGGGCGACCCTCGCCTGCTGCGCCACGCCAAGCCGGTCGAGGCCTTCGACACGCCCGAGCTGAAGGCGCTGCTCGAGGACATGTTCGACACGATGCAGGCCGCCAACGGCGCCGGGCTGGCCGCGCCACAGATCGGCGTGGACCTGCAGGTCGTCGTGTTCGGCTTCCAGCGCAACGAGCGCTATCCCGACGCGCCGCCGGTGCCGATGACGGTGCTCATCAACCCGGTCATCGAGCCGCTCTCGGACGCCATGGAGGACGGCTGGGAGGGCTGCCTGTCCGTCCCCGGCCTGCGCGGCGTCGTGCCGCGCCTGAGCCGCATCCGCTATCGCGGCGTCGACGAGCACGGCCAACCCATCGACCGTGAGGCCGAGGGCTTCCACGCCCGCGTCGTCCAGCACGAGTGCGACCACCTCGTCGGCACGCTGTATCCGATGCGAATCAAGGACTTCAGCCGCTTTGGCTTCACCGAGATCCTGTTCCCGGGTCTGGACCCGAACACGGACGATTAACAGGGCGTCAAGATGTAAGCAGAGGTGCACCGCGGCGTCGGCGGCGCGTTAAGAAACGATCGCGGCACTCCGCGCCCCGCAGGCCGCCGGCTCCCCGGCGGAGGTTTCCGGCCATGACCCACCCCTTGAACCGCTTCCCGATGCCGCGCTGGCTCGCGGCCACGGCCTTGCTGCTGATCGCGCTGGCGGCCTTGCTCGCGCACGGGCCGGCGCTGGCCGATCCGCCCGCGCGCGCGGGGCGCCTCGCCGAGTTGACCGGCACCGTCTGGCTCTACGACGCCGAAGAGCGCGAATGGGTGCAGATGCAGCGCAATCAGACCATCGGCGACGGCGATCGCCTGCGCGCCGACGACGGCAGCGGCGCGACGATCAGCGTCGGCGCCTCGACGCTGTGGCTGGACCAGCGCAGCGAGATCGAATTCAACGCGCTCAACGACAACCGCGTGGCGGTGCAGATCGCCAAGGGCTCGGTGGGGCTGCGGCTGCGCGGCCAGGAGGCGGCGGACGAATGGACGCTGCGCACGCTGGAAGGCCGCTTCGCTTTCGAGCGCGAAGGGCTGTACCGCGTCACCCAGCTCGAGCGCGGCAGCGAGGCGCAGGCCTGGCAGGGCAAGCTCCGGTTCGAATCGCGGGCCACCGACGCCCAGCCGGTGTGGCTGACGACCAATGAGCAGGCCGAATTCTGGTGGGACAACGGGCCGCGCACCGAGCGCCAGCCGCTGCGCCAGGACGGCTTCGCACGCCTGATGCTGGAAGACAGCCGCGACACGGTGCAGCCGCTGGTCGGCAGCGGCACGCCAGTGCCCTACGTCTCGCCGGAGATGACCGGTTCCGAAGACCTCGCGCGCTACGGCGCGTGGGAGCAGAGCGCCGACTATGGCGCGGTGTGGGTGCCAACCGTCGTGGTGTCGGACTGGGCGCCGTACCGCTACGGCCGCTGGATGTGGAGCTCGCGCTGGGGCTGGACCTGGGTCGACGACATGCCCTGGGGCTTCGCGCCCTTCCATTACGGACGCTGGGCCTACTGGCGCGACCGCTGGTGCTGGGTGCCGGGGCCTTATGTGCGGCGTCCGGCGTATGCGCCGGCGCTGGTGGGCTGGGTGGGGCCGTCGGTGTCGGTGGGGGTCGTCGTCGGCGGCCGCCGTCCGCCGCCGCCGCGCTATGGCGCCTGGGTACCGCTGGCGCCGCGCGAGGCCTGGACCCCGTCCTACCGCCACAGCCCGGAATACTGGCGCCGCGTGAATCCCAATCCGCTGCTGGCCACCGCCGTGCGGCCCGGCGATCGCCCGCCGGTCTACCGGCATGAGCGCGAGCATGGCTCGCTCTTCACGCAGCGGCCGGTGGCCGGACCGTTGCCGCCCGCCGCGCTGCAGCCGCAGCGCTCGTGGCCGCCCCGTCCGGGCAATCAGACGGAGGGCCGTCCCGATGGCCGGCCGTTCATCGACCGCAATGGCGATGGCAAACCGGACGGCCGCCATGAGGGCCGCCCCTTCATCGACCGGAATCACGACGGCCGCCCGGATGGCTTTGGCGACGCCCGGCCCGGCGACAGCCGCCCGGTCCGCGGCGTGATCCGGCCGGAGCCCGAGGCGACGGCGGTGCGTCCGCAGCCGCCGCAGGCGCCTGGCGTCGCGCCTCAGCCCCCGGCGGTGACGCCGCCCGCGCTGCCGTCTCGCGGCCCGGATGTGCAGCGTCCGTCCGAGCGCCGCGAGGGCGACCGCGACGGCTGGCGCCAGCGCTTCCCGGAGAACGCCGATCGAGGCGACCGCGGCGATCGTGGTGACTGGTTCCATCGCGGTCGCGATGGTCAGCGAGACGGCCAGCGTGACGGTCAACGCGACCGGCAGGATCCCGTGCGCGTCGCGCCGCCTGTGCAGCCGCGCGCGGAGCAGCCCCGCATCGAGGCGCCCCGCGTGGAGCAGCCGCGCTTCGAGCGTCCGCAACCGCGGATCGAGGCCCCGCGCGCCGAGCCGCCTCGCATCGAGGCGCCGCGGCCGATGCCGATGCCGCGGATGGAAGCGCCGCGCGCGGAACCGCCGCGTCCAGCGACACCTCGCGCCGAGCCGCCCCGGGCCGAACCGCCACGTGCCCGTGGCGATGGACCGGCGCGGCAGCAGGAGCGCTGAATCGCCTGAAACCGCCTCAGCGCGCGGAGCCGCTCAATCGGCCCCGAACGACACGCGGGTGATCAACAGCGTGTCGTTCTTTCAACGCTGCGCGAATGCGGGCGCGATCGTGCAATAGGTTGCGCCTCAGCCCACCGCCGGCAGCACCGTGCCGATGCAGGGCCCGAAGCCGATCGTGCGGCGTCCTGGCGCCTCGCAGCGGCCGACCAGCGCAACGCTGTCTCCGTCCTGCAGGAACACGCGCTGCTCCCCATTGGGCAGCGTGATCGGCTGCTTGCCGCCTTGCGTGAGCTCGAGCAGCGAGCCGCCCTGGTCCGCCGCCGGGCCCGACATCGTGCCCGATCCGAACAGATCGCCCGGCTGCAGGTTGCAGCCGTTGCTCGCGTGGTGCGTCAGCATCTGCGCGACGGTCCAGTAGGCATCGGCGAACTCGGACTGCATCAGCTGCGCCGGCGCGACGCCTTCGTCCCGCATCGCGCGGGTCTGCAGATGAACCTCCAGCGTGATGCCGATCGCGCCGCGCTCGCGATTGGCCTGGCCATCGAGGTAGGGCAGCGGCTGCGGGTCCCCTTCCGGCCGCGTGAATGGGCGGCGGAACGGCGCCAGCGCCTCCATCGTGATCACCCAGGGCGACAGCGTCGTCGCAAAACTCTTGGACAGGAACGGGCCCAGCGGCTGGTACTCCCACGCCTGGATGTCGCGCGCCGACCAGTCGTTCAGCAGCACCAGACCGAACAGGTGCTGCTCGGCCTCGCCGATCGCGATCGGATGTCCCTGCGCGTTGCCCGTGCCCACCAGCGCCCCGACCTCCAGCTCATAGTCCAGCCGCTTGATCGGGCCGACGCCCGGCATCTCGGCATCGGGCGCCTTGGTCTGTCCGACCGGGCGGCGGAAGGTCTGCCCGCTGACGCCAATCGAAGAAACCCGCCCGTGATAGCCGATCGGCACCCACTTGTAGTTCGGCAGCAGCGGGTTGTCCGGGCGGAACAGCTTGCCCACCGCCGTCGCGTGATGGATGCCGGCGTAGAAGTCGGTGTAGTCGCCGATGCGGCAGGGCAGCGTCATCTCGGCCTCGGCCATCGGCGTCAGCGCCGGCGTGAGCAGCGTCGACTGCTTCGGCCCCGCATCCGCGTTCAGCGCGGCGACGAGTTCATGACGCAGTTGCCGGCGCAGCGCCGGCCCCATGGCCATCAGCGAATTGAGGCCCAGGCCCTCGCAGGTGCGCAGCACGGCGCCCAGCGATTCGGACAGCGCGCCCAGCTCCGCCGCGGCGATCAGGTCCAGGACCTGGTCGCCGATGGCCGTGCCCGGCCTGAAGGAGCCGGTCGCGCCAGCGGGACGGAACATGCCCAGCGGCAGGTTCTGGATCGGGAAGTCGGTGTCCGGCGCGTTGGCGGACGCGACCCAGCTGCGCAGCGCGGGATCGTGGGTGTGGTCGAGGTCGGCGAGGGCGGTCATGGCATCTGCTTTCGTTGTTCTGATCATCGGTGGAGCGGGCGCGGCAAGTCCGATGCCGTCATGCCGGCTTGAACTTGTCCTTCAGCCCGCGCCAGCAGGCGGCGTAGTCCGTGTCGAGCGCGCCGCCCCGCAGCGCCCATTCGGACGGCCGCAAGCGCCAGCGGCTCTCGAACATGAAGGCCAGCGTGTGGTCGAGCTTCTGCGGCGTGAGCGCGCGCGTGCTCGCCGCCTCGAAGGCGTCGGCATCGGGGCCGTGCGGCACCAGGCAGTTGTGCAGGCTCGCGCCGCCGGGGCGGAAGCCCTCGGGCTTGGCGTCGTACTGACCGTAGACAAGGCCCATGAACTCGCTCATCACGTTGCGGTGGTACCAGGGCGGACGGAAGGTGTCCTCCTGCACCAGCCAGCGCGGCGGGAAGATCACGAAGTCGCAGTTGGCCGTGCCGGCGGTGTCGCTCGGCGAGGTCAGCACGGTGAAGATCGACGGGTCCGGGTGATCGAAACTGATCGAGCCGATCGTCATGAAATGCCGGGTGTCGTACTTCAGCGGCGTCAGGTTGCCGTGCCACGCGACGACGTTGAACGGCGTGACCGCCTGCTCGTTGCGCCACAGCGCGCCGCCGGTCTTGCGGATCACCTCATAGGGCGCGCCGTCCGCTTCATGGGCGGCGACCGGGGCGAGGAAGTCGCGCGGATTGGCCAGGCCGTTGGAGCCGATCGGACCCAGCTCCGGCAGACGGAACGCCGCGCCATAGTTCTCGCAGATGTAGCCGCGCGCCGCGCCGTCATGCGCCTCGACGCGGAAGTTCACGCCGCGCGGGATCAATGCGATCTCGCCCGGGATCACGTCGAGCAGGCCCATCTCGGTGGTCAGGCGCAGCCCGCCTTGCTGCGGCACGATCAGCATCTCGCCGTCAGCATTCATCAGCGCGCGGCGCATCATCGGCCGGTTGAACGCATAGACCAGCGCCGCCATGCCGGTCTGCGCATCGGGATCGCCGTTGCTGACCACGGTCTTCAAACCATCGATGAAATCGACGCCGGGCTGCTCCTCCGGCATCGGGAACGGATGCCAGCGCAGCGGATCGGGCGGCGACGCGACCCCCCCGGCCGCCCCGCTCGTCCAGAAGGGCTGCTCGTATGCATGGAACGCGCCCGTCACCACGGACGGCTGACGTCTGTAGAGCCAGGTGCGGCGGTTCTCGACCCGCGGCGCGGTGAAGGCGCTGCCCGAAAGCAGCTCCGGATAAAGATCCATCGGCGCCCGCTGCGGGCTGTTGCGGCCTCTGGGCAATGCGCCCGCGACAGCCTCGGTCTCGAACTGGTTGCCGAAGCCGCTCTGGTAGCGGAGCCCGGCCTCGGCCGTGGCCACACCCGCCGGCGCGGCGGGGCGGAGAGTCTCTGGTGCGTTCATGCTTGTCCTCGTGGGGAAGCGGAGCCCGGGGTCAGGGCCTCGGTGGAAGGAGCGGGAAGGGCACGGGCCGCGGCGGACAACGCCTCGAGCAGCACGTCCTGGCGACCGATGTGATTGGCCAGCAGCAGGATCAGCCGCGCATTGAAGGCGTGGCTCTGCGCAGGCTCGAGACCGTGATGCGCAGCAATCAGCGCTTCGTAGAAATCATCGCCGGCATCGAAGTGCGACGCAGTGATCAGGGACATGCGGACACCTCCTCGAGAACGACATCCCGCCCCAGCGCGCGGCGCATCGCAGCTTCGATGTCCGCCGCCGTCGGACGGTGAAGACGGGCGCAGACATGCTGATCCGGCCGCAGCAGAACCACAAGGCCCGGCTCGGCGTTGTAGCGGGCACGGACCAGACCCTGCGGGTCGAGCGCGTCGTCGATGTGCACGAGCACGGGCACGGTCCACTGCGCAAGGCCAGGCGCGGGCTCTCCACGGGGCATGGGGGATCCCTCCAGGACCCCCAAGCCCCATTCCGGCCCCACCGAAGCTCGCTGCCCTCGGTCTGCGGAGGGCGGGGCGTCGAAGATCAGGGCGGTGAAGCGGCCTGGGCGCATCTGGCGCAGCAGCCAGTCGTCGCGGCCCTCGAGATGGATCGGTGCGTCGGTGGCGACCGCGCCGTACGCCGTGGTCGGGACGGACAGGCGGCCACTGTTGACAAGGCGGCGAGCGAAATCGAAATCGCGCGCGAGCGTCAGCGTCGCATCACGGAAGAGACGGCTGACCTCGCTCTTGGGCGTGATGAAGTCCGTGGAACGCGTCGAGTTCAGGATGTTCTCGTCCGCGGCCATCTCGCGCTCGCGCGCGTAGCGGTCGAGCAGCGCATCGGGCGCGCGGCCCTGCACGACCGCCGCCAGCTTCCACGCGAGGTTGTCCGCATCCTGGATGCCGGAGTTGGCGCCCCGCGCGCCAAACGGCGAGACACCATGCGCGGCATCACCCGCGAAGAGGAGCCGCCCATGCCGGAAACTGTCCATGCGCATGCAGGCAAAGGTGTAGACGCTCGCCCAGACCAGCTCGATGTCCGGCACCTGGCCATCGCCGCCCGCGGCGATCGAGGCTTCGCGCATCAGCGTGCGCACGCGCGGCAGGATGCGCGCCGGCTGCTTCTCCAGCGCCGGATCGGCATCCCAGCCCAGCTGGAAATCAATGCGCCACACACCGTCGGGCTGGCGGTGCAGCAGCACGCTCTGACCCGGATGGAAGGGCGGATCGAACCAGAACCAGCGCTCGGCGGGGAAGGGCGCGTTCATGCGCACGTCGGCGATCAGGAATCGATCCTTGAAAGTCCTGCCGTGGCTCTCCTGGCCGATCAGGCGCCGCAGCGTGGAGCGCGAACCATCGCAGGCGACCACGTGATCCGCGCGCAAGGCGTAGGGCCCTTCGGGCGTGTCGATGCTCAGCGTGACGCCGTCACCGTGCTGCTCGAGGCCGGTGACGCGGTGATGCCAGCGCAGATCGATCAAGGGCAGCTCGAGCGCGCGCTCGACCAGGAAGCCCTCGACGTAGTACTGCTGCAGGTTGACGAAGGCGGGACGCTGATGGCCGGACTCGGCCAGGAGGTCGAAGCGGTAGACCTGCTCGTCACGGAAGAAGACGCGGCCCACGTTCCAGGAAACGCCTTTGTCGACGAGCCGCTGCCCGCAGCCGAGGCGATCGAGGATCTCGAGCGTGCGCTTGGAGAAGCACAGCGCGCGCGAGCCGACCGAGAGCCGCCCATCGTCGTTGAGCAGCACGACGGGCACGCCCTGCAGCGCGAGATCGATCGCCGCGGTCAGCCCGACCGGCCCGGCCCCGACGACGGCCACCGGATGGCACGCCAACTGGCCGCGCGCATGCGCGTCCTGGTCCGGACCGCGCCGGTAGGGATAGACGACGCGCTGATAGTCGACATCCGACGTCGGCGCGGTCGAGTGCTCAGACATCGAGTTCTCCATCCTGGCAAGCGGGCAAAGCGTGTCTCATCGAACTCCCTCGCCCCGCTTGCGGGGAGAGGGAAGGGGAGAGGGGGCGTCGAAGTACGACAAGTGGTGTCCTGCGACGACCCCTCTCCCTCACCCTCTCCCCCTGTCGGGGGCGAGGGGATAAGAAAGAAAAAGGCGAGAGCGGCGCCCGGGATGAAGCTCAGCCTTCGAGCGTCTTCCACATCTCCCGGTCCCGTTCCGCGGTCCAGATGCGCGGATCGCGGTACTGCGTGACCTCGTCGTAGCAGCGCGTGACGTCGAAGGGCATGCAGTGGTCGAAGATGACCCAATGGCCGTACTTCTGCTTCATCGCCGCATAGGTCGCCTTGTAGACCGCGTTCAGATCCTTCCCCGCCGCGACGCCCGCCTTGACCGAGTCATGCAGATCCGCGATGAATGCCCGGGTTCCCGCGAGCCCTTGCGCGACCGATTCCGGCGTCGTCAGCGCGGCGCCGCGTCCCGGCACCAGCGCGGCCGGCTTGAGCGCGGCGATGTTGTCCAGCGTCCGCGGCCAGTCCGCGAAGTACGCGTCGCCCGCATACGGCGTGGCGTCGAACTCCACCAGATCGCCGGAGAACAGGATCCTCTGCTCCGGCAGCCACACGACCGTATCGCCCTTCGTGTGACCGCGGCCCAGCTGGATCAACTGCACCTCGAGCTTGCCCAGCCACAGGCTCATCCGGCCCTCGAAGGTGATCGTCGGCCAGGTCAGTCCCTCGGGCACCGATTCGACATTGCGGAACAGCCGCGGAAACCGCCCGATCTCGCTGGCCTTGTCCTGCTCGCCGCGTTCGACGATGAGGTCGTAGGTGTCGCGGCTGGCGATGACGTGCTGCGGCTCATACGCCGAGGCGCCCAGCACGCGCACCGCGTGGTAGTGGCTCAGCACGACGTACTGGATGGGCTTGTCCGTGACCTCGCGGATGCGCCGGATGACGTCCTGCGCCATGACCGGCGTGGCCTGCGTGTCGATCACCATCACCGCGTCGTCGCCGATGACGATGCCGGTGTTGGGGTCCCCTTCGGCCGTGTAGGCGTAGGCGTTGTCGCTGAGCTTGACGAAGGAGACCTGCTTCTCCTCGACGTCGGCGTGGCTGGCGAACTGCTTGGTCATGGCGTGTCCCGGGCGATGGCGGAGTGGAGGTGCGGATCGAATCGAATTCAGCAAAACCAAATCCGTTCGTTGAAAGCGAATATAGCCGGAGCGTGAAATCCGTTCAACAATGGCGAAATGAGCATCCAGGATATGACCGATGACGAGTCCGGCTCCAATGACCGCGAGGACCGGCGGGGGATCCAGAGCATCGAGGTCGGCGGCCGTCTGCTGAAGGCCGCCGCCGCGCGCGGGCAGCCGCTGCCGCTGAAAGTGCTGTCGCAGGCGGCGGAGATGAGCCCGGCCAAGGCCCACCCCTATCTGGTGAGCTTCTGCAAGCTCGGCCTGATGCGCCAGGACCCCGCGACCGGCTATTACGGGCTGGGGCCGCTGGCGATGGAGATGGGCCTGATCGGGATCCAGCAGATCGATCCGATCCGGCTGGCGACGGCGCGGCTGGAGGCGCTCGCCGAGGAAATCGGCCACACGGTGGCGATCGCCGTGTGGGGCTCGCAGGGCGCGACGATCGTGCGCACCGCCGCGTCGCCCGCCGCCGTGTACGTGACGATGCGCCACGGGACGGTGGTGTCGCTGTCGGACACCGCGTCGGGACCGCTGTTCGCGGCCTATCGGCCCGAGGCGGAGATCAAGGCGATGCTCGCCGAGGCGCGGCGCAAGGGGCCGTCCGATCTCGCTCGCGTCGGGCGCCACGATCCGCCGCAGGAACTGCCGGCCTGGCCGGCGTTCTCGCGCACGCTGGCGGAGATCCGCCGCCGGGCGCTGCACCGCTCGGTGGGCGGGATCGTCGAGGGCGTGAGCGCGCTGGCCGTGCCGGTCTTCGACAGCGACGCGCAGATGGCGCTGGCGTTGACGGCGATCGGCCCGTCAGGCGCGTTCGACGCCGCATGGGATGGCGCGGTCGCGCGGGGCCTGACCGCCGCCGCCACCGAGCTGATGCGCGAGATCGGCGGCCGTTTCCCTGACTGAGCCCAGGCTGAGCCCCGGCTGAGCCGCCAAGGCGGCCCGCTCCGCTCAATCCGCGGCGCTGCCCGCCGGCGGCACGAGCGAGAACATGTGCGCGTCGGAGATCTGGCCGTTGACCTGCAGCCGGTTGCGCAGCACGCCCTCGTAATGAGCGCCGGCCTTGATGGCGACCGCGCGGCTGGGTTCGTTGCCGGCGGACACGACGATCTCCACGCGGCGCATCTTCAGCGTGTCGAACGCATGACGGCTGAGCGCCCGCACGATGGCCACGGCGACGCCGCGCCCTTGCCACGACGCGCGCACCCAGTAGCCGAGGTTGCAGAACGGGTGGACCGAATTGAAGTGGTTGAGCCCGCCGCCGCCGACGAAGGCGCCGGTGTCGCGCTCGAAGACGCCGAGCTCATAGGCGGTACCAGCCGCGAGGTTCTGCGCGCTGCGCGCGAACCAGGCCGCGCCTTCCTCGGCCGAATAGGCGGCGTGCGCGAAGCCGAGCCAGCGGCCGACCGTGGCCGCCGATTCGCGCGCCGCCTCGACGAAGGCGGGCAGGTCCTCCGCCCGATAGGGGCGCAGCACGAAGCCGCCCTCGTGGAGCGGCTGGAAGGGCGGACGCGGCGGCTGGCCGTCATCCCAGACTTCGCTGGCGAGCTGCTTCGCGCAGGCCAGCATCGAGCGGTTGTAGCGCGACAGCCGCGGCGCCAGCGCCGCCAGCGCCAGGCCCGCGGCCTCCGCGCCGCGCCCTTGCGCCGCATAGGTGAGCGCGAGCAGGGCGCGCGCCTCGTCGTGCAGGGGCCGGTCGTTGCCCGGCTGCAGGTGATGCGTGAGTTCGCCCGCGATCAGCGCCTCGCTCTCGTCGAGCCGGCCCAGCCAGCGCAGCGTGCTGCCCAGTTGCAGCACCGCGCGCGTGCGCCGGTAGGGATCGAGCTGGCCGCTCGCGAGCGCGGCGCGGTACAGCGGCTCGGCCTCCGACTCGCGGCCGGCGGTGTCGCGCGCGCAGGCGCGCTCGAACAGCGCGCGCCCATCGTGCGCGGGGCGCTCGGCGGCGAGCGCGTCGATCGCGGCCACCAACTGGTCGCCAGCCATGTCGGGCGCGCGGCGCCAGAGGTCGTCGATGCGCAGGGTCCAGGCGTCGTGGAGCGGAGCGGGCGTGGTCATCGGGCCAGTCTAGCCCCGGCCTCAGGCGCTGCCGGAAGTCTGCAGGACCAGCATCGCCACGGTCGCCGCCGCCATGGCCGCCGTGGCGAGCCAGCCCAGCACGCGCCAGACCGTGGGCAGGCGCAGCTCGCCGACGATCTTCGGGTGCGAGGCGGCGATCATCACCGCGGCCATGATCGGCACCGAGATGACCGCGTTGACCACCGCCGACCAGTACAGCGCCTTCATCGGATTGAAGCCCGAGAGGCTGACCGCCAGGCCGATCAGCATGGCGCCGCTCAGGATCGCGTAGAAGCTGCGGGCCGAGCGGGGCGGGCGGTCGAGCCCCCGGCGCACGCCCGCCAGCGTGGCTACCGCGTACGCGGCCGAGCCGGCCAGCACCGGCAGCGCCAGGAAGCCGGTGCCGACGATGCCCGCCGCGAACAGCGCGAAGGCGAATTCCCCCGCCACCGGCTTGAGCGCCGTCGCGGCCTGGGCGGTGGTCTCGATGTCGCGCACGCCGTGCGCATGCAGCGCGGCGGCCGTGGCGACGATCATGAAGAAGGCGATGGCGTTGGAGAAACCCATGCCGACCAGCGTGTCCGTGCGCAGGCGGCGGAACTGCGCCGCGGCCTGTTCCGGCGCGACGGCGAGCGGGCGGTCCGCGTCGATGCGGCGGATCTCCTCGGACTCCTGGTTGGCTTGCCAGAAGAAAAGGTAGGGACTGATGGTCGTGCCCAGGATCGCCACGACGGTGGTGGCGTACTCACGGTCCCAGCGCATCGACGGCAGCACCAGCGAGCGCAGCGCCAGCGTCCAGTCGGCCTTCGCCGCGAAGCCCACGCCGACATAGGCCAGCAGCGTCAGCGTCAGCCACTTGAGCAGCATCACGTAGCGCTCGTAGGGGAGCCAGATCTGCAGCAGCAGCGAGAGCAGCGCCATCGCGACGACATAGGCGCCCGCGGGCCCGCCGAGCGCCAGGTGCATCGCATCGCCCATCGCGCTGAGGTCGGCGCCGAGGTTGATCACGTTGGCCACGACCAGCAGCGCGACCAGCGCCACCACCAGCCAGCGCGGGCACAACCGCGAGAAGGTCTCGGTAAGGCCCTTGCCGGTGATGCGCCCGATGCGCGCGCTGGCCAGCTGGATGCCGACCATCAGCGGGAAGGTGACCAGTACCGTCCAGCCGACGGCGTAGCCGTACTGGGCACCGGCCTGCGAGTAGGTCGCGATGCCGCTGGGATCGTCGTCGGCCGCACCGGTGATCAGGCCGGGGCCGAGCTTGCTCCACCAGGGGCCGCTGATCGGCGGCTTGCCGGAACCGGCGCGCTCGCCCGCTCGCGCGTGCGAGGCGCCGTGGCGGGGAGGGTCGTCATGCACCACGCGGGGCTTGCTCCATGTCACGTGCTGACGACCCTGAGGCAAGCGCAATGCCTGCCCGCCCCGTCAACGCCCGGAGGTCATTGAGAGGTCTCGGTCCGGAGCTTCTTCTGCGTGCCGCCGATCAGGACCTGGCCGACCGCGGTGACGGTGCTCACCTGGAAGCTGCGGACCGCGGTGGCGATCGTGGCCAGCCCGCCGGTGGCCCCGGTGAGCGCGCCCACGGCGCCGCCGACCGCCGCCGCGCCGAGCGCGCCGCGCAGGTCGGCGCCGGTGATCAGCGCCGCGCTCCCGTGGGACAGCGCGCCGATCACGCCCCCCACCACCGCGCCGGCCGGGCCGAAGCCGCCTTGCACCTGATCCATCTCACGTTCATTCAGCACTTGCATGGCACACCTCGAAGCGTTGGAAAGGGGAAGGGAAGTCCTCGATGCGACGATCGATACGGATGTCGACGCGCAGGTCATTGGGAGGTCTCCGTCCGGAGCTTCTTCTGCGGGCCGCTGGCCAGCATCTGCGCGCCAGCGGCGAAGGTGCTCACCTGCACACTGCGCACCGCGGTGGCGATGATGCTCATGCCCCCGGTGCCGCCGGCGATCGCGCCGACGGCCGCCCCCAGCGCGGCCGCCGTCATCGCGCCGCGCATGCCTTGGCCGGTGATGTACGCCGCGCTCCCCTGGGAGACCGCGCCGATCACGCCGCCCACCACGGCGCCGACCGGCCCGAAGCCGCCTTGCACCTGCTCCATCTCACGTTCAGTCACAACCTGCATCTGCACACCTCTAAGCATTGAAAAGTGGAAGGGATGTCCTCCGGCAGGTCAGCGGTCCCAGGCCTCCAGGCCCAAGGGCTGACCCGATCGGAGGACCTCCATCCTCAAAGCTGGTGGGGGCTTCAACAAGCGCTCACGCTGGTGGAGATCCGCCTCATCCAAGGCAGGATCGCGACGTCTCCGACCCAGGGAAGTGGCGGTCGCGTGACGCGCGCCCATGGCTCGAACGCGAGCCGGCGCCGGCGGGCTCAGAGCAGCGGCCGCAGCACCTTCCAGACGTTGTCCAGCATCACCGGATGGGCCTTGGCCAGCGGATGGATGCGATCGGCCTGGAACCACGCCGCCGCGTCCGCGCGGTCCGCCACGCCGGCCAGCAGGAAGGGCACCAGCGGCACCTTCTCCTCCTGCGCGACGGTCCGGAAGCCGGCTTCGAAATCGCGGCCGTAGCTCGCGCCCATGTTGGGCGGGATCTGCATGCCCACCAACATCACCTTGGCCCCGGCCTCCTTGCCGGCCCGCACCATGGCCGCCAGGTTCTCCCGCGTCATCTTCAGCGGCAGGCCGCGCAGCGCGTCGTTGCCGCCCAGCTCGATGATCAGGTGGGTCGGGCGATGCTGCTGGAGCAGCGCCGGCAGGCGCGACCGGCCGCCCGACGTCGTGTCGCCGCTGATGCTGGCGTTGATCACCTCGGCACCCAGCTTCTGCGACTTGAGCCGCTCGTCCAGCAGCGCCACCCAGCCGCTGCCGCGGGCCAGACCGTATTCGGCCGAGAGGCTGTCGCCCAGCACCACGATGCGGCGCGGCGCTTTCGCGGTGGCGGCCGCGGCTTCAGTGCGGCCTTGCGCCGCGACAGGCCGCGGCAAGCCCCCCGCCGCGGCGAGGCTCACGACACAGGCGCTAAAGTGCACGATCCATTCACGGCGGCGCATCTGCGGTTGATTCATGGTTCAGAACATCCTCGAAGTCGATCACGTCAGCAAGTCGGTCCAGGACGCCGACGGCGTGCTGACCATTCTGCATGACATCAATTTCCAGCTGCAGGCGCGGGAGTCCGTGGCCATCGTCGGCGCGTCGGGCTCGGGCAAGAGCACGCTGCTGTCCATCCTCGCGGGCCTGGACACGCCGTCCGAAGGCACGGTGCGGCTGCGCGGCCAGGACATGTTCGCGCTCGACGAGGACGGACGCGCCGCGCTGCGCGGCGCGCATCTGGGTTTCGTGTTCCAGAGCTTCCAACTGCTGGCGCACCTGACGGCGCTCGAGAACGTGATGCTGCCGCTGGAACTGCGCGGCGAGCGCGATGCGCGCGCGCAGGCCCGCCAGATGCTGGAACGCGTCGGACTGGGGCAGCGGCTGTCGCACTACCCGCGCGTGCTGTCAGGCGGGGAGCAGCAGCGTGTGGCGCTGGCGCGGGCCTTCGTGCAGCAGCCGGCGCTGCTGCTCGCGGACGAGCCCACCGGCAGCCTCGACTACGCCACCGGCGAGCAGGTGATGGCGCTGATGTTCGAACTCAATCGCGAACTGGGGACCACGCTGGTGATGGTCACCCACGATCAGGGCATCGCGGCGCGCTGCGAAAGGCAGCTCAAGATCTCGGCGGGGCATCTGCAGGACATCACGATGGCGGATCTGCCGGCGTGACTTTCACTCCCTCCGCCGAGCTCTCCCTCGCCCCCGGAAGGGGGAGAGGGCAGGGGAGAGGGGCTCGCGCCCAAGCGCTGCTGCCCTGCGAAGCGCCCCCTCTCCCCCGCCCTCTCCCCCCGTGTGTATGGACCGGGGACATAGGTAACAGGTGTGCCAGGACATGGGTAACAGGTCCAATCCAGGTTAGTCAGCCTGGCACAAGTCGATCGTGCGCACTTTGTGATGGCAGAAGTAGACGTCGAAGCTG
>NZ_JBCNLG010000031.1:0-48217 GCF_039595595.1 Roseateles sp.
CGAATTCCTCTCGTTGGTCCTTCACGGTGACTGGGCTCCAGGGCAACTTCGTCCTCCCGCTGACTAGGCGGGAAAAGTGTTACCCATGTCCTGGCACACCTGTTACCTATGTCCTCGGTCCATACACTCCCCCGCCGGGGGCGAGGGGGAAATACCACGGGAGAGTGCGAGGGCCAGCGGCCTCACGCCGTCATTTGTCGTAGGTGCCCGGACCCGGAGGCATTGAAGGCCGCACCTCGCTCGGGAACGGATCCCGCTGTTGACGATTCCCGTCGCGCGGCTTGGCGTTGAACTGCCGGTCGACGAAACGCAGCATCGGCTCCACACGCGCCGCCCAACTCGCTTCATCGTGCGTCGCGCCCTCCGCCTCGAGGTAGGCGATGTCTCCGCTGGCCCATCCGCGCGCGTACAGCACGCCACGCAACTTGCGCAATTGCCGGATCGCCTCGGCCCCTTCGCCGGTCCCCATGTCCAGCCACAGCTTCGGACGCGGCACCGACATCGGCAGCGGCGTCTTCTGCGCATCGCGGATCGGGAATTCGTTGTCCCACCACAGCGACGGCGACACCACCAGCGCGGTGCCGAACACGTCGCCGTGATGCACCGCCAGCCACAGGCTCATGATCCCGCCCAGCGATGACCCGCCCACCGCCGTGTGCGCCACGTCCGGCAGCGTGCGATAGCGCGCATCGATCGCCGGCTTGAGCTGCTCGATCAGATAGCGCGCATACGCCGCGCCCTGGCCGCCCTGCGTGTGGCCGTCGCGGCTCATCGCCGTCGCGGTGTACTCGTCGACGCGGCGCGCGGTGTTGTTCACCGCCACGATGATCAGCGGCTGGATCTGCCCATCGACGACCAGGCGCTGCGCCGTTTCGTCGACCTGCCACTCCGCGCCGGCCGCCGCCGCGTCGAAGACGTTCTGCCCGTCATGCAGATACAGCACCGGATAGCGCCGCTGCGTGTCGCGTTCATAGTTCGGCGGCAGCCAGACCTGCACCGGGCGTTCACCGACCCAGGTGCCGGGCAGCGGGTCCAGCCGCTCGATGGTGCCGGCGCGGCTCAGCGATACCGGCGCGCCCGGCGCATTGAACGCGCGCGTCACGCGCACCTCGTCGGCGACGAGCTCGATGGCGCGGTTGCCGCCGGCCTCCCAGCCCTCGTCGCCCTCGCCCTGTCCCGGACGCTCGATGCGGAACTTGTAGGGCACGGTGCCGCCAGGCGGAATGCGCTCGAACAGCGCGGTGGCGCGATACCAGCCCTCCTTGCCGAGCCCCGCGGCCGGCGCGATCAGCGAGCGCGTCCAGCTCAGCGGCGCCGCGCCGCCGCGCACGCCGACCATGTCCCTGGCCGGATCGAAGCGGCCGGCGGCGATCTCCTCGCGCAGGTCGATGTCGAACACCACCCGCGTCGCCGCGAACGCGCGCGGCGCGACGGCCATCGCCGCGATCAGCAGCAACAGCGCCGCCATGAAGCGGACAAACAGGGGCGAGGAGCGTTCCGGCGCGCCGCGGACCGAGGCGCTGATGGATGCGAAAACGGCGCGCTCCGGGCGCGCCGTCGAGGCGGAAGAGGTCATGCGGGACTCGCGGCGAGGGGGCGGGCCGCGCCCGCCGAGGTCCCGGATATTAGTCCAGCACGGCCATCTCGGTGCACCGGCGCAGCAGCGCCGCGGGGCCGTGCGGGCCGTCGTCGTTGACCATCGCGAAGGCACGCTCGATGTCCGGCGCCAGGTAGTGGTCGCTGGGCATGGCCGGGCAGCGCGCGCGCAGCAGCGCATGCATGTCCTCCAGCGGCGCCGAGCTGCGCAGCGGCCGCAGGAACTCGATGCCCTGTCCCGCGGCCAGCAGCTCGATGGCGACGATGTGGGCGGTGTTGTCCAGCATCGCGCCCAGGCGGCGCGCGCCGAAGGTGGCCATCGAGACGTGGTCCTCCTGGTTGGCCGAGGTCGGCAGGCTGTCGACGCTGGCCGGATGCGCGAGCGACTTGTTCTCGCTGGCCAGCGCCGCGGCGGTGACGTGCGCGATCATGAAGCCGGAGTTGAGTCCCGCGTTCTCGGTGAGGAAGGGTGGCAGCCGCGAGACGCCGGTGTCGATCAGCATGGCGATGCGGCGCTCGGCGATGGCGCCGACCTCCGCGATCGAGCAGGCCAGCGCATCGGCCGCCAGCGCGACCGGCTCGGCGTGGAAGTTGCCGCCCGAGATCATCGCGGCCGGGCCCTGCTCCGGCGCGAAGACCAGCGGGTTGTCGGTGACCGCGTTGGCCTCGCGCAGCAGCACGTCGCGGACGTAGCGCGACTGATCCAGGCAGGCGCCCATCACCTGCGGCTGGCAGCGCAGGCAGTAGGGGTCCTGGACGCGATCGTCGCCATCGCGATGCGACTGGCGGATCGCGCTGCCCGCGAGCAGCGCGCGATACGCGGCCGCCGCCTCGATCTGGCCGGGCTGACCGCGCACCTCATGGATGCGCGGATCGAAGGGGCCGTCGCTGCCGCGCGCGGCGTCCAGGCTCAGCGCGCCGCTGACGACGGCCGCCGCGTAGACGGTCTCGAAGCGCAGCAGCGCGTCCAGCGCCAGCGCGGTCGAGGTCTGCGTGCCGTTGATCAGCGCCAGGCCTTCCTTGGCCTCGAGCACCAGCGGCTTGAGGCCCGCTTTCTCTAGCTCGGCGAGCGCCGGCCGGCGCTGGCCGTCGACCAGCATCTCGCCTTCGCCCATCAGCGCCAGCGTCATGTGGGAGAGCGGCGCCAGGTCGCCCGAGGCGCCGACCGAGCCCTGCGCCGGCACGTAAGGGACGAGGCCGGCGTTGAACGCATCGAGGATGCTCTGCACGACGGACTCGCGCACGCCCGAGAAGCCGCGCGCCAGCGAGGCCGCCTTGGTCGCCAGCATCAGCCGCACGACCGGGGGTGCCAGCGGCGCGCCGACGCCGACGCAATGCGAGCGGATCAGGTTGCGCTGCAGCGCGGCCAGCTCGTCCTTGCCGATGCGCTTGGAGGCCAGCTTGCCGAAGCCGGTGTTGACGCCGTAGACCGGGTCGTCGCCAGCCGCCGCGGCCTGCACGACGGCGGCGCCGCGTCGGATCGCCGGCCACGCGCCGGCATGCAGCGCCAGCGTCACGCCGCCGGCGCGGATGCGGCGCAGCTGGTCCAGCGTCAGGCCGCCAGGGGTGAGTTCGAGGGAAGTCGTCATGGGAGCTCGTGTCGGAATCAGGGTCGAGGTCGGGATCGAATGCGCAGCCAGGGCGCTCAGCGGCCCAGCATCGGCATCTTCAGGCCGCGTTCCTGCGCGGTCTTGCGCGCGATGTCGTAGCCCGCGTCGGCGTGGCGCATGACGCCGGTGCCGGGGTCGTTCCACAGCACGCGCGACAGGCGCTTGTCCGCCGCCTCGCTGCCATCGCACACGATGACGACGCCGCTGTGCTGCGAATAGCCCATGCCCACGCCGCCGCCGTGGTGCAGCGAGACCCAGGTCGCGCCGCCCGCCGTGTTGAGCATCGCGTTGAGCAGCGGCCAGTCGGAGACGGCATCGGAGCCGTCCATCATCGATTCGGTCTCGCGGTTCGGGCTCGCCACCGAGCCGGAGTCGAGGTGGTCGCGGCCGATGACGATGGGCGCCTTCAGCTCGCCGGTGCGGACCATCTCGTTGAAGGCCAGGCCGGCCTGGTGGCGCTCGCCCAGGCCCAGCCAGCAGATGCGCGCCGGCAGGCCCTGGAAGGCGATGCGCTCGCGCGCCATGTCCAGCCAGCGGTGCACGCCGGCGTGGTGGGGGAAGAGCGCCTTGATCTTGGCGTCGGTCTTGTAGATGTCCTCCGGATCGCCGGACAGCGCGACCCAGCGGAACGGGCCGCGGCCTTCGCAGAACTGCGGGCGCACGTAGGCCGGGACGAAGCCGGGGAAGTCGAAGGCGTTCTTCACGCCCTGGTCGAACGCGACCTGGCGGATGTTGTTGCCGTAGTCGACGGTGGGGATGCCCATCGCCTGGAAGTCCAGCATCGCCTGCACATGCACCGCGCAGCCGCGCGCGGCGGCGGCCTTCAGGTCGGCGTGCCTGGAGGCGTCGCCCGCGGCCGCCTTCCACTGCTCGACGGTCCAGCCCACCGGCAGGTAGCCGTTGATCAGGTCATGCGCCGAGGTCTGGTCCGTGACCAGGTCCGGCTTGATCGCGCTGCCGGCCTTCACGCGCGCGACCAGCGCCGGCAGCACCTCCGCCGCGTTGCCCAGCAGCGCGATGGAGACGGCCTTCTTCTCGGCCGTGTACCTGGCGATGCGCGCCAGCGCGTCATCCAGGTCGGCGGCCTGCTCGTCGACGTAGCGGGTCTTGAGGCGGAAGTCGATGCGCGACTGCTGGCACTCGATGGTCAGCGAGCAGGCGCCGGCGAAGGTCGCCGCCAGCGGCTGCGCGCCGCCCATGCCGCCCAGGCCCGCGGTCAACACCCAGCGGCCCGCCATGTCGCCGCCGAAGTGCTGGCGGCCGGCCTCGGCGAAGGTCTCGTAGGTGCCCTGCACGATGCCCTGCGAGCCGATGTAGATCCACGAGCCGGCCGTCATCTGGCCGTACATCATCAGGCCCTTGCGGTCGAGCTCGTTGAAGTGCTCCCAGTTGGCCCAGGCCGGCACCAGGTTGGAGTTGGCCAGCAGCACGCGCGGCGCGTCGACATGCGAGGGGAAGACGCCCACCGGCTTGCCCGATTGGATCAGCAGGGTCTCGTCCTCGTTGAGGTTCTTCAGCGACGTCAGGATCTGCTCGAAGCAGTCCCAGTTGCGCGCCGCCTTGCCGATGCCGCCGTAGACCACGAGCGCATCGGGGTTCTCGGCCACTGCGGGGTCCAGGTTGTTCTGGATCATCCGGTAGGCGGCCTCGATCAGCCAGTTCTTGCAGCTGAGCTGCGTGCCGACGGGGGCGCGGACGGGACGGGGTTGGGCATGGCTCATGACGGCTCCTGATGTGGGGTGGCGCGATGCTGGCGGACTCTAGTTGTCTATACAAGTACAGTCAAGTAGGATGCGACCCCATGGCGACGAAGACCCCGAGCATCCTTTCGGCCACCGCTGCTGGCGCCGCGGGCGGGCCCGCGCCGCAATACCTCAAGGTGAAGAACCACCTGCGCGAAGGCATCGCGAGCGGCCGCTGGCGGCCGGGCGAGCGGCTGCCGTCGGAGTCCGAGTTGACCGAGACCTTCGGCGTGAGCCGCATGACGGTCAATCGCGCGCTGCGCGAGCTGCATCAGGAGGGCATGGTCGACCGGGTGCAGGGCGTGGGCAGCTTCGTCGCGCAACTGCACCGGATCGCGTCGACGCTGACGGTGCGTGACGTGCATGAGGAGATCGCCGCGCGCGGCCATCGCCACGAGGCCAGGGTGCATGTGCTGGAGACGCTCAAGGCCAGCGCCGAACAGGCCGCGCTGCTGGGCGTGCGCACCGGCGCGACGCTGTTCCACAGCGTCATCGTGCATCGCGAGAACGGCGTGGCGATCCAGTGCGAGGACCGGCTCGTGAATCCGGCCTGCGCGCCGGCCTACATGGAGCAGGACTTCGCGCGCGTCACGCCCACCCATTACCTGCTGGAAGTGGCGCCGCTGTCGGAAGCGCGCTACACCATCGAGGCCGCCATGCCCGGCCCGCTCGAGGCCCGATTGCTGGGCATGCCGCGCGGCGAACCCTGCCTGGTCGTGAAACGTGTCACATCCAGTCAGGGCCGCGCGGTGACGTCGGTGCGATTGGTGCATCCGGCGAGCCGCTACCTGCTGGAGGGGAGCTTCCAGGCGTGACCCCCGGGTTGACGTTTGGTGACGTGTCCACATGAGTGACTCTTCGAGAATCCCGCCCTTCAGCAATAGCCCTGTGCAGTTGGACGACATGAGCTGGATGAGGATCACCGCCGACGAGGTTTCCCCGACCCCGTGGCGCAATGGGGGAGGCCGGACGCGCGAGCTGCTCGCGTGGCCGCACGTTTCGGACTGGAAGGTGCGCGTCAGCGTCGCGGACATCGACCGCGACGGGCCGTTCTCGGCCTATCCCGGCGTCGACCGCTGGTTCGGCGTGCTGTCGGGGGAGGGTGTGATCATGCGCGGCCGCGCGCTCAAGCCCAACGAGGGCCTCGTGCGCTTCCCCGGCGAGGACGCGCCCGACTGCGCGCTGATCGACGGACCGACCCAGGACTTCAACGTGATGCACCGGCGCGATGCCGGCGTGTTCCGGCTGCAGCCGGCGGACCGGCCGCTGATCCCGCATGGCGCGCGCTGGCTGGGCCTGTTCACGCAGGAGGGCGGGTTGCTGATCCACGGCCACCGCTCGGTGCCGCTGGCGCCTCACACGCTGGCCTGGTGCGAATCGCCGGCCGCGCACAGCTGCGTCTTCGACGATGGCGATCAACATGGGCCGGCCTGGTGGCTGGTCTGGAGCGACACATGACGATGACCTCGACCGGCGCGCCGCGCCGCATCCTATGGACCAACGCGACGCTGGCGACCTTCGCCGGGGAGCGCGACTGGGGACTGGTGAACGATGGCGCGCTGCTGGTCGAGGGAGAACAACTGCGCTGGGTCGGCCCCGCGGCCGAGC
Organism: Roseateles sp.; assembly: GCF_039595595.1. Lineage (GTDB taxonomy): Bacteria > Pseudomonadota > Gammaproteobacteria > Burkholderiales > Burkholderiaceae_C > Roseateles. Next base: position 6,557 of record NZ_JBCNLG010000031.1, read on the forward strand.
TGCCAGCCGGGCTGCGCGAAGGCGTGGTCGAGATGCGCGACCTCGGCGGCATGCTGGTCACGCCCGGCCTGATCGATGCCCACACGCATCTGGTCTATGGCGGCGAGCGCTCGGCCGAATTCGAGCTGCGCCTGCAGGGCGCGACCTACGAGGAGATCGCCCGCGCCGGCGGTGGCATCCGCTCGACGGTGAACGCGACGCGGATGGCCACGGAGCACGAGCTGCACGTGCTCGCCGTGCAACGGGCGCGCGCGCTGATGGCGGAGGGGTTGACGACGATCGAGGTGAAGTCGGGCTATGGCCTGTCGCTCGCGGCGGAGACCAAATGCCTGCGCGTCGCGCGCAAGCTGGCCGAGCTGGGCCTGACCGTGCGCACGACCTATCTGGGCGCGCACGCGCTGCCGCCCGAATTCGACGGCCGCCAGGACGAGTACGTCGACGCCGTCTGCGCCTGGCTGCCCGAACTCAAGCGCCAGGGCCTGGTGGACGCGGTCGACGCGTTCTGCGAGCGCATCGCCTTCACGCCGGCGCAGACCCGCCGGGTGTTCGAGGCGGCCAAGGCGCTGGGGCTGCCGGTGAAGCTGCATGCCGAGCAGCTCAGCGACCAGGGCGGCGCGGCGCTGGCGGCGGAGTTCAACGCGCTGTCCTGCGACCACCTGGAGTGGCTGAGCGGGGACGGCATCGCGGCGATGGCGCGCGCGGGCACCGTCGCGATGCTGCTGCCCGGCGCGTTCTACTTCCTGCGCGAGACGAAGCTGCCGCCGGTCCAGGCGCTGCGCGACGCCGGCGTGCCCATCGCGCTGGCGACCGATCACAACCCGGGCAGCTCGCCGGGGCTGTCGCTGCTGCTGATGCTGAACATGGCCTGCACCTTCTTCCGCATGACGCCGGAAGAGGCGCTGCGCGGGCTGACGGTGAACGCAGCGCGGGCGCTCGGCTTGCCCGATCGCGGACGGCTGGCCGCGGGCCTGCGCGCCGACTTCTGCATCTGGGATGCCGCGCATCCGCGCGAGCTGGCCTATTGGTTCGGGCGCAATCCGCTGCGGCAGACCGTGGTGGCCGGCCGGCCGCGGCGCGACGACTGACCCCCGGCGCGCGAGTGGAGACAAAAGGAATCAGCGATGAAGCACGACGTCTTTGAACTGCGGCGCGGCCGCACCCCGCTGCTGATCAGCATGCCGCACGTGGGCCGGGAGATTCCGGCCGACCAGCATCATCGCTACGTCGAACGCGCGCTCGGCAGCGAGGACACCGACTGGCACCTGGAGCCGCTGTACGCGCCGATCGCCGAGCAGTTGGGCGCGGGGATGCTGGTGCCGCGCTTCTCGCGCTACCTGATCGACCTGAACCGCCCGCCCGAGGACACGCCGATGTACCCCGGCGCCTCCAACACCGAGCTGTGCCCGACGCGCTTCTTCACCGGCGAGCCGCTCTACCAGGACGGCCAGGCGCCCGACGCCGCCGAGAAGCAGCGCCGCATCGAGCAGTACTGGGCGCCGTACCACCAGGCGCTGCAGGGCGAGCTGCAGCGCCTGCGCCAGGAACACGGCTTCGCGTTGCTGTTCGAGGCCCACAGCATCCGCTCGGAGCTGCCCTGGCTCTTCGAGGGGCAACTGCCCGACCTCAACATCGGCACCGTCGAAGGGCGGTCCTGCAAGCAGGTCACGCGCGACGCGATGGAGATCGTGCTGAAGGCGCAGGACCAGTTCTCGTGGGTGGTCGACGGCCGCTTCAAGGGCGGCTACATCACGCGCCAGTACGGCCGTCCGGAACTGGGCCAGCAGGCGGTGCAGCTGGAGATGTGCTACCGCTGCTACATGCTGGAGAGCGAGATGGGCTTCACCGGCTACGAGCTCGATGCCGGCTGCGTCGAGCGCATCCGGCCGGTGCTGTCGATGCTGCTGCAGGCCTACCTGATGGCCAATCCGGCGCGGGGCGCGGCATGAGCGCGGCGCACGGGACGAGCTTCCACGCGCCGCTGGCCTGGCTCGAGGGACGCTGGCAGCAGGACGTGCTGATGCAGGCGGGGGCCGATGGACACTGGACCTCGCTGACTGCGGGCCAGACGCCGCCGCCGCGGGCGGTGAGGCTGGACGGTCCGGTGCTGCCCACGCTGGTCGATGCGCACAGCCACGCGTTCCAGCGCGCCTTCGCCGGGCTGGCCGAGCAGCGCGACAGCGACAGCGACGACTTCTGGTCCTGGCGCGACCGCATGTACGGCGTGGCGCTGCGCGTGACGCCGGCGCAGCTGAAGGCGATCGCGGCGCAGCTCTACACCGAGCTGCTGGCCGGCGGCTACACGCAGGTCTGCGAGTTCCACTACCTGCACCACCGCGAAGACGGTACGCCGTATGACGACGAGCACGCGATGGCGATGGCGCTGGCCGAGGCGGCGCAGGAAGCGGGCATCGGGCTGACGCTGCTGCCGGTGTTGTACGCGCACGCCGGCTTCGCGCACCGGGGGCTGCGCGAGACGCAGCGCCGTTTCCGCACCGATGCGGCCTGGGTGTGGCGCGCCTGCGAGCGCATCAACGCGGCGAAGCTGCCGCTGGTGCGGGCCGGCGTGGCGGTGCATTCGCTGCGCGCGGCGCATCCGGACGACGTGCGGGCGCTGCAGGCGCTGATCGGCGACTCGGACATTCCCATTCATGTGCATGTCGCCGAGCAGATGCAGGAGGTCCATGACTGCCTCGCGGCGACCGGCAAGCGGCCGATCGACTTCCTGGCCGACCACGGTCTGGATCCGCGCTGGCAGCTGGTGCATGCAACCCACAGCACGCGCGAGGAGATCGCGCGCATCGCCGCCAGCGGCGCGGCGGTGGTGATCTGCCCGGGCACCGAGGCCAATCTCGGCGACGGGCAGGCGGACCTGCAGGGCTGGCTGTCGGCCGGCGTGGCGATGACGGTGGGCTCGGACAGCCAGGCGACGCGGGGCTGGGTGGAGGAGCTGCGCTGGCTCGAATATGGCCAGCGCCTGGGCCTGCAGCGGCGCAACGTCGCCGCGCAGCCGGGCCGGCAGCCGTCGACGGCGGCGCGCCTGTTCGATGCCTGCGTGGCCGGCAGCGCCCGCGCCGCCGGACTGCCCGCCTGGGGCCTTCGCGCCGGCGCCCGTGCCGACTTCCTGGTGCTGGACACCACCGCGAGCGGCCTGGCCGGACTGCCGGACGCTTCGCTGCTGGACGGACTGGTCTTCGCCAGCCAGGGCCAGGCCTGGCGCGAGGTCTATGTCGCCGGCCAGCGCCGCGCCCTCGACGACGCGGGCCGGCGCGACCGATTTGTCACGGCGATGTCGGCGCTGTGGCGCTGAGACGCTAGCCGGAGCGCCGCCCCGGCTGCTAGGCTCCCCGCTTCGACCTCCCCCGTTGAAGCACCATGCAGTCCTTGCGCAATTTCACGATCCGGGCCCGTTTGCTGGGCCTCGGATTCCTGTCCGTCTTCGCCTTGCTGCTGATTGGCGCCGCCGGCCTCTGGGCCATGGGCGGCACCCGCTCGGACTTCGAGCAGTACGTGGGCCAGGACGTGGGCTCGCTGGCCCAACTGTCCGAGGTGCGCGCCGGCATCGGCAACCTGCGCCGCTATGAGAAGGACATGCTCATCAACATCGGGGACGACGGCACCGTCAAACAGGCGCAGGCCGACTGGCGCAAGACCTACGCCAGCGTGATCAGCAGCCTCGACGCGATGGCGGCCCTCGAGGCGCGCGAGGACATCCGGGCGATGCCACCGCGGCTCAAGCAGTCGCTCGAGGCCTACAAGGCCGGCGTGGACGACATCGCCAAGCGCATCCTGAACGCGGACTTCGTGGATGCGGCCGAGGCCAACCGCTCGACCGAAGCGATCAAGGCGCCGGTGGTGGCGATGGATCGCGGCGTGGCCGAGATGACGCAGGCCATCACGCAGCACGGTCAGGACGAGGTGCAGCGCCTGGGCGGCCGCGAATCGCGTGTGCGGGCCGCGCTGGTCGGCGTGATGGTGATCGGCGCGGCATTGATCGCCGTGCTGACGGTGCTGATCATCCGCTCGCTGCTGGCGCCGCTGACGCAGGCGGTGGCCACGACCGAACGCATCGCGCGCAAGGACCTGAGCCAGCCCATCGAAGCCGAAGGCCGCGACGAAACGGCCGCAATGGTGCGCGGCGTGCAAGGCATGCAGGCGTCGCTCCGCGAGGTCGTCAGCGGCGTGCGCAGCGCCACCGACAGCATCGCGACGGCCTCGCGCGAGGTCGCGGCCGGCGCCCACGACCTGAGCGTGCGCACCGAACAGGCCGCGTCCAACCTGCAGGCGACAGCCTCGGCGATGGACCACCTGACGGGAAGCGTGCAGCACAACGCGGAGTCGGCGCGCCAGGCCAACCAGCTCGCCGAAGAAGCCGCCGGCGCCGCCGGCCGCGGCGTGCACGTGGTCGGCGAAGTCGTCGAGACCATGGGCCGCATCAGCGCCTCCTCGGCCCGCATCGGCGACATCATCGGCACCATCGATGGCATCGCGTTCCAGACCAACATCCTGGCCCTCAACGCCGCCGTGGAAGCGGCGCGCGCCGGCGAGCAAGGCCGCGGGTTCGCCGTGGTCGCCGGGGAAGTCCGCACCCTCGCGCAACGCAGCGCGGAAGCCGCCAAGGAAATCAAGCGGCTCATCACCACCAGCGGCGAAAGCGTCGCGAGCGGCGCGGCACTCGTGGAACGCGCCGGGCAAACCATGAACGAAATCTCGGATTCGATCTCGCGCGTGTCACGCATCGTGGCCGAGATCAGCCACGCCACCAGCGAACAGAGCGGCGGCATCAACCAGATCGGATCCGCCATCTCGCAGCTCGATCAGATGACACAGCAGAATGCAGCGCTGGTCGAAGAATCAGCGGCGGCGGCGCAGAGCCTCCAGCACCAGGCCGACGCGCTGTCGCAGTCGGTGGCGGTGTTCAAGCTCAGTTGAGGGTTTGGGGCATTGCCCCTGATACGACCTTCATTGCGTCGAGTTCGCCGTTCTGAGGCGCGTGATCGTTTCTTGCAGTACTGCGCCAGTTGTCAACACCTGGTCCGCCGGCTGCCAGACGATCCCCAAGAGCCATTACGGCAGTTTCCTTTCGGCTGTCGGCCGCAACCCTTCCTTCTTCTACGTGCTGATCGATGCTGAATGAGCGGACCCTGTCGTTGCTGCCGGCCCGAGTGCTGGTGCTGGTGATCGGCGCTGGAATCGGCGGAGCGGCCGTCGCCTCCAGCGGCCCGCCGGAACCTGCCAGCTGCAACTTCGTCGCTTTCGTCGAGGAAACCGATCCTGCCGGGCTCAACGTACGTGATGCACCCTCAGCCACTGCGCCGGTGCTGGGCACACTTCCACCCATTTGGACCGATGACTCCGGCATGCGTGCACGCGTGTCGGTGAGGGTCACTGCCGCCGCCAATGGCTGGTTCCGTATTCGCGAGGCCTTCGAGGACGAAGCCCTCACCGGTCAGCCCGCACGGCCGGTCTACCAAGGCGAGGGCTGGGTCAGTGGACGCAAGCTCATCGTGAAGTCGCAGACCGATACGGGACGCATCCGCCCCGATCGCAAGGCCCCTGTGGCCGTCAGGCTCAAGGACGGGCTGGCCTTCGACGGAAGCAGCACGATGGCGGCCGGTCGCCTCGTCGATTGCCGAGGCGGCTGGGTGCAGGTGGAGTACGACGAATCCCGCTTCTCTGTCGAGATCCGGCCTTACCTGCAGATATCGGCCGTCGCGCGCGTGGGGCAGGCCAAGGGTCGCTTCCGCGCCTGGGTGGATCAGATCTGCGGCATTCAGGAGACGGCCTGCGACGGGCCGTCGTCGCTCGACACGAAGTGATGGTGCGGCCGCGATGGCGTGACTACTCGGCCGCCTTGAACTGGATGCGGTTGCGGCCGTCGTTCTTGGCGGCGTAGAGCGCTTGGTCGGCGGGCTCGACGAGCAGGGACGGCTTGGACGGCGGCTCGCCGGCGCACAGGCCGATGGACACGGTGACGCGCAAACCCCGCATCACCTCGCCCCAGCTGTGATTGGCAATGGCGGCACGCAGCCGCTCGCAGATGTCCTGCGCACGCGCCGGCTCGACACCGACGAAAACCAGCATGAACTCCTCGCCGCCCACGCGCGCGAGCAGGTCCGCGCTGCGCAGTTGCCGTCTCAGGATCTGCGCCACCTTCTGCAGCACCTGATCCCCGATGCCATGGCCGAAGGCATCGTTGACCTGCTTGAAGTGATCGATGTCGAGCAGACCCAGCGCGATCGGCCTGCGCTCCTGACGTGAGCGCTCCAGCAGCAGCGGGAGCGCGAACTCGGCGTGACGGCGGTTGTTCAGACCCGTCAACGCATCCTCATGCGCCATGCGGCCGAGCTCCGCGGCCTCCCGCCGCAAGCGCTGCTGCTCCTGTTCCGCGAGATCGGCGCGCTCGCGCTCGCGCTGCGCATCCTGCAGCGCATGCGCCGCACGCGCCTGTGCCTGCTCGAACTCCTGCCGGATCAGCATCGCTTCGGTCTGCAGCGCCATGGCATTGCGCGCGGACTGGCGCTCGAGCGCCGACAGCTGTTCATGCGCCTCCAGCGCCTTGGCCGGATCGCCGCGCAGCTTGTAGCCGCGATAGATCGCCAGCGTGAGCTGACGTCGCAGGCGCACCGGCAACTGGTGCGGCGCCTGCTGCCGGGTCAGGGTCTGCAGCGTCTCCAGCGCGTGCAGCGCGCCCTGCGCGCCGGCGGCGTCATCGCGCTTGAGCTGCAGCAGGCCGCGCTGCGCCCGCGCCTGCAGCACCATGCCGGCGTAGCCGTGGCGATGCGCCAGGCGCTCGTACTCCTCGGCGATGACCAGCGCGTCGTCGATGGCGCCGGTCCCCAGCTGCCATTCGACGAGGTTGGACAGCGAGACCACGATCAGGAAGGGATTGCCTTCCTCCCGCACCAGCTCGGCCGCCCGCACCGCGTAGGGCTCGGCCTGCGCGAGGGCTTCGGCGGCGGCGGCGCGGTCCTCGTCGCGGATGGCCTCGGCATGGGCCTGCAGCCAGAAGTGGGCCAGGTTGTTGAGGCAGGACAGCACCAGCTCGCGCTCGCCGGCCGCCTGCTCCTGCGCGATCTCGAGCGCCTGCAGCGTGTGCTGGCAGGCCTGCTCGACCTGGTCGGAGACGGAGAAGGAGACGGCGAGCCGGTTCAGCGCCCAGGCCTCGCGCGCGGGATCGGCCGCGCGCCGCGCCGCGCGGAGCGCCTGCAGCCCCGCCTGCGCGGCGTCGCGCCCCATCTGGAACTGCGCGTAGATGTAGCAGAGCTCGGTGAGCGCGTCCGCGGTCCAGGCGTCCTGGTCGGGGCCGTCGATGAGGCGCACCAGCGCCGCCGCCTCGCTGGCGCGCCGCAGCGCCGCCTGGAGGTCACCCTGCCGCGGCAGGTTGTGGGCGATGAGGATGAGCGCCCGCGCGCGATCCCGCACCGTGTCGGCCGCGACGAGCGAGAGTTCGAGCGCGTCGGTGGCGTCGCGATAGGCGCCGCGGCGGCTCAGGTGCAGGGCTCGGGCCAGTTCGCGCTGGAACAAGGCGGGCTCTCCTGTGTCGATGGGGTCGAGCTCGAATGCACAGCATTGGCCGGCCGCCCCCACACGTCAATCGCGGCTGGCCCCAATACCACACGAGGTCTGTGGCTCGGCGTGCCAAAAGTCTCGAAGGGCGCGCCGCGTGCCGTCCAGCGCCCGCCAGCGGGTCCGCCGCCCGATACGCTTGCGGGCTCAGGGAGTCAATCGCCTGCCTTTGCGCAGGCGCTGGACGATGTCATGACGAAGTCTTTCGAGTACCACTTCGCCAATTGCCGCCTCAACGTCGCCACGCGCGAGCTGTGGCTGCACCGCTGCCGGCAGCAGGTCGAGCCGCGCGTGCTGGATTTCCTGATCTGCCTGATCGAGCGCCGCGGCCGCGTGGTGCGCAAGGATGAACTGATCGCCCAGGTCTGGGGCGGCGAAATCCTCACCGACAGCGTGCTGGGCCGCGCCGCGAGCAAGGCCCGGCGAGCCATCGGCGACCTGGCGGATGCCCCGTTCCTGGTCCGGACGGTGCATGGCATCGGCTACCAATTCATCGGCGAGGTGGAGGCCATCGAGACCTCGCGCAAGCCGCGGGCCGCGGCCGGCAAGGACCTGCCGGCGGCCAAGCCCGGTTCGTTGGCGCCGGGATCGCTTCCGCCGGGACCGCTGACCGCGCCGCCGGCGTGGCCGGAGGCGGCGAGCGCTGGCGTGCGCGGCGCCATGGCCGTCTGGCCGCGTGACGTGAGGCCGCTCGAGTTTTTCGCGCTGGATGAGGAAGTCGCCGCCTGGATGGCTGCGCTGCCCGCCGCGCGCGGCGCGGCGCGGCTGGACACGCTGATCGCGCTGGCCTGGCATCTGCGCCAGCGCGACACCCCGCGGGCGCTGGCGCTGGCCGAGGAGGCGCGCCTGCTGCTGCTCGCCGGCCCGCGCGGCGCGGCGGTCATGAGCGCGGACGCCCGGCTGATGCTGGTGCGCGGCGAAGCCCGGTGGCTGGCCGGCCAGTTGCACACGGCCCACGATCTGGCCGTGCAGGCGTCAGCGGCCTTCGACGCCTGCGGCGACCTCGCCGGCCTGTGCGATGCCGCGTTGCTGCGCGCCGCGATCGCCGCCGACCGCGAGGATGACGAGGGCCTGGAGGCCTGCGTGCGGCCGATGCTGGAACGGCCCGGCATGCAGGGCGACCGGGAGCGCCACGCGCTGCTGCAACTGCAGCTCGCCCTCGCGCAGTCGCAGCGGCGTCCGGGCGAAGCCTTCGCCCGGTGGTCGGCCGCCGTCGACGGCTGGCGGGCCGTCTGCGGTCCGGGCGTGCGCGCGGTCTGCCACTACGTCCAGTCGAACTGGGCCCGCGCCGGCGGCGAGCGGGGCCACCGGCTGCGGCATGCGATGGCCGCGCGCGAGCTGTATGCGGCCGTGGGCCAGCGCCGGGACGTCGTGCGGGAGACCGGCAACATCGGCGCGCTCTTCGGCAACCTCTTCGACAAGGAGAGCGCCCTGCGCCATCTGAATGCCGCCTTGACCGAGGCCCGCGCCGCCGGCTGGCCGCTGACGCTGGCGGCCAGCCTGGCGCAGTCCGCGTCCGTCATCGGCACGATGTCCGGCCGCCAGTCCGACGCGATTCCGCTGCTCGAGGAGGCGAGCGAGCTGCTGGTCGCCTTCCCCGGACACCGCGTGTCCTTGATGACGCTGCGCTACCGCGGCGACCTGGAACTGGCGCTGGGGCGGCACGCGACGGCGCTGGCGGCCTTCGAGCAGTCGGCCGCGCAGGCGCGCCGCCGCGGCCTGGCGGTCTTCGAGATCGACGCGCTGATCGGCCAGGCCAAGGCGCTGTCCGGCCTGGGGCAGGCGATGCGGGCCCGCGAGTCGGCGCTGCAGGCGCTGGACCTGGCCGAGGCGAGCGACAAGGACTACTGCCGCTTCCTGGTGTTCGAGACCCTGGCCGGCCTGTGGCGCGACCACCCCGCGCTGCCGCACGACCCGGTCCCCGAGGCCAGCGTCGTGCTGCACTACCTGCTGCGCGCGCTGGACAAGCAGGGCACGGACAACCGCGGCACCCCGCCGCCAGCGCTGCTCGAGGCGCTGGCCGCGGAGTACGCCCGGCTCGGCGACCACGCCAATGCCTATGCCCACGAGGTCCGCGGCCGCGCCGCCCGGGCGCAGGCGCAATCGGCCGAGGCCGACGGCCGTGCCATCGCGATGAAGATCCGCCACGACACCGAGAAGGCCCAGGCCGACAGCGAGCATCACCGCGCGCTCGCCGCCGCCCACGCGGAGCGGGCCGAGGCACTGGCCCAGACCAACGCCATCCTGGCGCGCCTGGGAACCATCGGCCAGGAGATCACGCGCCACCTCGATGCGCCGGCGATCTTCGACGCGCTCGAGCGCCATGTGCACGGCCTGCTCGACGCCTCGTCGCTGGCGGTGTTCCTGCTGGACGCTGGCGGCACGGCGCTCGAACTGGCCTTCGGCGCCGAGGCCGGCAGCCCCTTGCCCGACTGCCGTGTGGCGCTGGACGACCCCGGCGCCAACGCCGCGCGTTGTGCCCGCGAGCGCAGGGAGATCCACGTGCGATGGTCCGAGGACGGCGGGCTCGCCATCCCCGGGACGCTGCCATCGCGCAGCGCGCTGTTCGCGCCCCTGAGCGTCGGTGACCGGCTGCTGGGGGTGCTGACCGTCCAGTCGCCGCGCGCCGACGCCTATGGCGAGCGCGAGCACCTGGTGTTGCGCACCCTGAGCGCCTACAGCGCGGTGGCGCTGGGCAATGCGGCGGTGTATCGGCAGCTCGAGTCGGCGCGGGATGCGCTGGCGCTGACCCATGCCGAGCTGCTCGAGCGCGAAGGCCAGTTGCGCCGCGCCCTCGGCGACGCCGGGTCCATCACCGCACCGGCCCCGCTGCTGCACGGGTAAACCCCGAAGAAAACCCGGAGAAGACCCGGAGGAAACCCGGAGAAAACCCGAGGCGGGGGATTCGTCCCGCTTCGGTGATACCTCGGTTGAATCTCCGTCGCGGAACCGTCCTGATTCCATCATGACGGGCGGATATCGCTCCGCCTACAGTCCCTCACATTCCTTCACCGGAGCTTGATCCGGCAGGAATGGATTATCACGGAATCAAGACAGGAAGTCGTCTCATGACGAGAAGCCGCAGGTTTTCCAGGGGATTTACCCTGATCGAGATCATGGTCGTGCTGGTGATCCTCGGCGTGCTCGCCGCACTGATCGCGCCGAAGATCCTCGACCGCCCCGAGCAGGCGCGCGTGCTGGCGGCGAAACAGGATATCGCGACCCTGTCCCAAGCGCTGAAGATGTACAAGCTGGATAACCAGCGATACCCCAGCACGGCGCAGGGACTCAACGCCCTGGTGCAGAAACCGACGGCCGCGCCGATGCCCGTCAACTGGCGCGATGGTGGTTATCTGGAGCGCCTCCCCAATGATCCTTGGGGGAATCCCTACAAATATTCCTCGCCCGGCCTGCACGGAGATTTCGACGTCACCAGCCTGGGCAGCGCTGGCGAAGGAAATTCCACGGTCATCGGTTCCTGGATGCAGTGAGCCGGCAAATCCCGGCAACCCGCCGGCGATCGTTTCGAATCCCCCACTCCCTTTGACTGCAGAGATATTCCATGCGGCCTCAACTGATTTTTCTGTCGATCATCGCGGCGGCCCTGCTGGCCGCGTGCAGCGGCAAGAGCGGCGGCGCGCCGGAAATCCAGGCGAAACAGGCCGAGGAGAAGGCGCCGGAGATTTCCCAGGAAGAGCGCAGATACCCCTCGGTGCGCGCGGTGGCCGACCTGTCGGCCGGGACGCCCGGCTTCGTCATGAAGCAACTGGCCGGGTTGCGCAATGACAAGGGCGAAGCCGTGAACATGGCCGCCACGCCGGCCGAAGCGGAAGTCATGGTCTTCAACGCCACGACGACGCTGACCGACGAGACGATCCGCCAGGCCAACGAATTCCTGAAGGACCACAAGCGGCTGATCGTGGATTCGGACGGTACGCCGGAAGGGCGCCTCGCGGTCAAGGCGGCGCTGACCCGGATCCTCGGCGGCAATGCGGTCGACAGCGATGCCGCGCTGGTGGCTTACGTCAACCGCACCGATTACACGATCACGCCGCTCGCCAATCCGCCCGACCCCTTGGCGAAAAACCCCGACGGCACTTACGTCAATGGGAATGTCGCGGCCAACGTGCTCAGCCTGCAATAACTGGAAGGAGTCGCCCGGGGTCTGTCCACCCCTCGGGAGATGTTGGGAGCCGGCGCGGTTCGGCGCGGATCCGATCCCGCCGGCAGGTGGAATATCAACGTGGTTGATTCTCTGGAGAAATGAAGATGATCAATTCGAAACTTGCAGTCCGCACGGCCTTGCTGGGCGCGGCTCTGGCTTCGTCGCCGGCCTGGGCCAGCGGTTATTGGACCGATGTCGACCAAGGCAGTCCGCATGCCGCCGGTGACGCCGGAACGGTGCACGTGGTCGACCAGCAGGAAAAGCGCGGCGGCTGGGATGACTGGTTCTGGAAGGGCCATACCGAAGGCATGTCGTTCCGGTGCAATACCCAGGATAAATCTCGCAGCTGCTCCTATACCGTGCAGCGCAGCACCACCAAATCCACCACCATCGGGTTTGGCGGCGGTGTGGAAGGCGGCGCCGGCACTGGCGACTGGTTCAAGAAGGTGAAGGGCAGCCTGGAAGCCTCCTTCAATTTCAGCTACCAGAAAACGCGCTCCAACTCCATTTCCTCGACCGAAGGCACTTCGGTCGCGCAAGGGCAGTGGGTGGAACCCGTCATGATCCAGCACCGCGTCTGGCAGCGCGGTCATTTCATGAATGGCTGGGTGATGGACGAGCATAGCCACCGTGACCGTTGCGGCACCGGCTGCTATTACCACTATGCCTGGACCGGCAACGTGACCTACGGCGCCTGGACGACGAATACGGCTGTGAAGTCCCCGTATCACACCTTCCATTTCAGCTCGCGTCCGCTCTGATCGGGCTTGACCGTTCGCCGGGGTCCGCATGTTCGTTCGACGCCTCATGACGGGCCGCGGCGCGGCCGCGCTCACCACGCTGGCCTGCGGTCTCGCGGCGGCCGGTCTCCTCTGGACGCTGGCGGCCCTGGGCTGGCGGATCGCGGATCTTCCGGCCGTGACCGCGCCGTTGCCCGCGGATGCCACGCTGTCGCAGCAGCTCACGCAGATCAATGGCCAGCACCCGTTCGGCAGCGGCGGGGCGGGGAAGGACGGCGCCGAGGCGGCGTCCGCCCCGTCGCCTGCTGGCGGTTGGCGATTGCTGGCGACGATGGCCGCGGCCGACGGCGGCGGCACCGCGCTGCTGGACCGCGACGGCAGCGAGGTGACGCTGGTGCGGCCCGGCGACGTGTTGGCAGGTGGCGAACGGGTGACCCGCATCCTGGTGGATGGCATCGACCTCGCCAGCGCGGGCGGCACCCGGCGTGTCCCGCTGGCGCCGGCCCTGACGCAGGAGGAGCCGCCACGACCGGGCCGCGGAGACGTGAGCCCGCCCGGCGCTGCCGCTGCTGCCGCCGCCGCGCGCGAGGGCGCGCCGCCGCAGGCCTCCGACATCGAGAACGTCCGGCCCGCCAACGGCCATTGACCGTCCACGCGCCGTGCATCACGCCCTTTCGCACCGCTCCCCGCGCCTGTCGCCGACCCTGTCTCCCTGGATGTCCTCATGAAACTTCGTCCCTGGCTGGCCGCGGCCCTGCTGTGCTCCGTGTCCCCGCTGTGGGCCGCCGACGAGCCGGTGGCCCTGAACTTCTCGAATGTCGAGGTGGCGACGATCCTGAAGCTGGCATCGCAACTGACGGGCCGGCAGTTCGTCATCGACCCGCGCGTGCATGGCACCGTCAACATCGTGTCGGCCGAGCCGCTGCCCAAGGAACTGGTCTATCCGACGCTGGTGGCCGCGCTGCGGCTGCAGGGCATCGCCGCCGTCGATGACGGCCGGACGGTGCGCATCGTGCCCGAGGCCGACGCGCGCGGGCAGGGCGCGCCGGTGGTGAGCAAGCCGCCGGCCGGCGACAGCCTGGCCTCGCAGGTCTTCAACCTGCGCTACGAATCGGCGGTGGCGCTGAGCCTGGCGATCAAGCCGCTGCTCAACGCCAACGCGACCGCGGTCGGCTACCCCGGCAACAACACGCTGGTGGTGACCGATTTCTCCGACAACCTGCGCCGCATCGGCAAGGTGCTGCAGGCGATCGACGTGCCCAGCGTGGACGAGCCGCAGATCGTGCCGCTGCGCCACGCCTCGGCCAGCGAGCTCGCCGGCCTGGTGCAGAGCCTGGTGTCCGAAGGCGCCAACGGCAGCTCCGGCGCGGCTACCGGCGAGCGCTTCACCGTGCTGGCCGAGCCGCGCAGCAACAGCCTGCTGATGAAGAGCAACAGCCCCGGCAAGCTCCAGCGCGCGCGGCAACTGGTCCAGCAGCTGGACCAGCCCGAGGCCGGCGGCAACATCGAAGTCATCTACCTGCGCAACGCCGTGGCCATCGAGGTCGCGCAGACGCTGCGCGCGCTGCTGTCCGCCGATGGCGCGGCCGCGGGCGGCGCTGGCGCGCAAGGCGGCTCCACGCCGACCAGCGGCCTCAGCACGCCGCCCGGCAACGGCCTGGGCACCGGACTGAACGCGGGCTCGAGGCCCGCCGCCGGGGGGAACTCCGCCGCACCGGCCGGCGGCTCCTTCGCCGCGGCGCAGCCGGGCGCGGGCCTCGCGCAAGGCAGCTACATCCAGGCCGATGCCGCCAACAACGCGCTGATCATCAGCGCCCCGCCCATCATCAGCCAGCGCCTGAAGAAGGTTGTGGCCAAGCTCGACCTGCGGCGCACGCAGATCTACGTCGAGGCCCTCATCGCCGAGGTCAACAGCGACACCGCCGCGCAGTTCGGCATCCAGTGGCAGTCGCTGGGCGGCGCGGCCGCCGGCGCGACCGGCACGCACGTGGTGGGCAGCGCCAGCTTCAACGCGCCGGCATCGGGCTTCAACATCGCCGGCACGGCCCAGAACCCGCTGACCATGGGCAACGGGCTCAACGTCGGCATCAGCCGCGGCACCATCACGCTGCCCAACGGCACGGTGATCAACAACCTGCTCGCGCTGGCCAGCTTCCTGGAGAGCAACAACAACGCCAACATCCTCTCCACGCCCACGCTGATGACCCTGGACAACCAGGAGGCGCAGATCCAGATCGGCCAGGACATCCCCGTCATCACCGGCAGCTACTCGCAGACCAGCGGCTCGGCCACGCCGTTCCAGACCTACGACCGCCGCAAGGTGGGCCTGGGGCTGCGCATCCTGCCGCAGGTGGCCGAGGGCGGCACGGTGCGGATGAAGATCATGCAGGAGGCCTCCACCGTGGTGCCGGGCACGCTGGCCAACCCCTCCGGCCCGACCATCAACACCCGCACCATCGAGACCGCCGTGCAGGTCGAGGACGGCGGCCTGCTGGTGCTGGGCGGCCTGATCCAGGACACCTCGTCCGACGGCGTCAGCAAGGTGCCGGTGATCGGCGACCTGCCGCTGGTGGGCAACCTGTTCCGCTACACCACGCGGCAACGCAGCAAGACCAACCTGCTGGTGTTCCTGCGCCCGCGCACGCTGCGCTCCGCCGAGGCCGACCAGCAGCTGTCCTCCGAGCGCTACGACTACATCGCCGGCGCGCAGCGCCGCATGAACGGCCCGTCCGGCGACGCCGCCGCGCCGGTGCTGCCGCCGCTGACGCTCCAGGCCGCGCCGCCCGCGGGAGGGAGTCCCGCCCCATGAGCGCCGACACGAGCGCCAACCCGGGCGCCGACATGAGCGCCAACCCGGGCGCCGGCGCCTCGCTGCCGCGGCTGCCTTACGCGTTCGCCCGGGGCCAGGGCGTGCTGGTGCACGGCGGTGGCGCCGGCCCGGCCGTGCTGTGGGTGCGCCGCGGTGCGCGCGCCGACGCGGCGGCCGAGGCCCGGCGCATCGCCGGCGCGCGGCTGCCGGTGGAGCTGGTCGACGCCGAGCGCTTCGACCAGGCGCTGACCCGTCTCTACGCGGACGGCGGCGACAGCGCCGCGTCCATCGTCGACGGCGCCGGCCAGGACGTGGACCTGGACCAGTTGCTGAACGACCTGCCGCCGATCGAGGACCTGCTCGACAGCCAGGGCGACGCGCCGGTGATCCGCCTCATCAACGCGCTGCTGACCGAGGCCGTGCGCGAAGGCGCCTCCGACATCCACATCGAGCCCGAGGAGGCCCGCACCGTCGTGCGCCTGCGCCGCGACGGGGAGCTGCGCGAAGTGCTGTCTCCGCCGCGCGCGCTGCATGCCGCGATGGCCTCGCGCATCAAGATCCTGGCCCAGCTCGACATCGCCGAGAAGCGCCTGCCGCAGGACGGCCGCATCGCCATCCGCCTGGCGGGCCGCGCCGTCGACATCCGCGTCTCCACGGTGCCCACCGGCCATGGCGAGCGCGTCGTGATGCGGCTGCTCGACAAGGATCCGTCGCGGCTGGACCTGGGCGCGCTGGGCATGGCGGCCGACACGCTGGCGTCCATGGACCGCGCGCTGCGGGCGCCGCACGGCATCGTGCTGGTCACGGGGCCGACCGGCTCGGGCAAGACCACCACGCTGTATGGCGCCCTGACGCGCCTGAACGCGCGCGAGCGCAACATCATGACGGTCGAGGATCCGGTCGAGTACGACCTGGCCGGCATCGGCCAGGTGCAGGTCAATCCGCGCATCGACATGAGCTTCGCGCGCGCGCTGCGCGCCTTGCTGCGGCAGGACCCGGACGTGGTCATGATCGGCGAGATCCGCGACCTGGAGACCGCGCAGATCGCGATCCAGGCCAGCCTGACCGGCCACCTGGTGCTGGCCACCATCCACACCAACGATTCGGTCAGCGCCATCACGCGCCTGGTCGACATGGGCGTGGAGCCCTTCCTGCTGGCGTCGAGCCTGACCGGCGTGCTGGCGCAGCGGCTGGTGCGCTGCCTGTGCCCTGCCTGCCGCCAGCCCGATCCGCTGCCGCCGCGCACCGAGGGCGGCGAACCCGGCGACGGCCCCGCGTGGCGCGCCATCGGCTGCGAGCGCTGCGGCCACAGCGGCTATCGCGGCCGCCTTGGCGTCTTCGAGTGGCTCGAGGTCGACGACCCGCTGCGCCGCCTGGTCCACGAAGGGGCCGGCGAGCACCGCATCCGCGACGCGGCGCGCGAGCGCGGCGGCCTGCGGCTGCTGCGCGAGGACGGTTGGCGCTGGGTGCGCGAGGGCATGACCTCGCGCGATGAACTGCTGCGCGTGACAGGCGATCGATGAGCACTTTCCGTTATCGCGCCGCGGACGCGGCCGGCATCGTCAGCACCGGGCTGCAGGAGGCCGATTCCGCGCGCCATCTGCGCGGTCTGCTGCGCGAGCGCGGTCTGCTGCCGCTGGCGGTGGAGGAGGTGAGCGGCGCGGGCGCGGCCCGCCGCCATCGCGGCCGGCTCAACGCGCGGGCGCTGTACCTGCTCACGCAGCAGTGGTCCTCGTTGCTCAAGGCGGGCCTGAACGTCGATGCCGCGCTGGTGGCGCTGGCCAACCAGGCGGAGACGCCGGCGCAGCGCGACGTCCTGTCGGAGGTGCGCGCCGAGGTCCGCGCCGGCCGCACGCTGGCGGCGGCGCTGGCGCAGCATCCGCGCAGCTTCCCGCCGCTGTACGTGGCGCTGGTGCGGGCCGGCGAGGCGGCGGGCGAGCTCGCCGAGGTGCTGTCCCGCCTGGCCGACTACCTGGCCGACAGCGACGCGCTGCGGCGCAAGACCATGGAGGCGCTGATCTATCCGGCCATGATGATCACCGTGGCCATCGCGGTCGTGGCGGCCCTGCTCGTCTACGTCGTGC
Source organism: Roseateles sp. (assembly GCF_039595595.1). Taxonomy (GTDB): domain Bacteria; phylum Pseudomonadota; class Gammaproteobacteria; order Burkholderiales; family Burkholderiaceae_C; genus Roseateles. Next base: position 23,921 of record NZ_JBCNLG010000031.1, read on the forward strand.
CGCAGGTGGTGGGCGTGTTCGAGCATCAGCGCCAGGCCTTGCCGCTGATGACGCGCGCGCTGATCGGGCTCAGTCATGGCGTCAAGGTCGCGGGGCTGCCGCTGCTGGCGCTGCTCGCGCTCGCTGTCGCCTGGTGGCGCCGGGCCTGGCGCGGCGACGCCTTCCGGCGCCGCGTCGAGGTGCGCCTGCTGGCGCTGCCGGTGATCGGCAAGCTGCTGTGCTCGGCCGACACCGCGCGCTTCGCCAGCACGCTGGCCATCCTGGTGCGCAGCGGCGTGCCGCTGCTGGTCGCGCTGGAGGCGGGCAAGGCGCTGGTCCAGCGCCTGCCGCTGAAGGACATCGTGGACCACGCGCTGCGCGAGGTCAGCGCGGGCAAGGCGCTGAGCCGCTCGCTCAAGCGCGACAAGGGCTTCCCGCCGCTGCTGGTGCAACTGATCGCCAGCGGCGAGCAGAGCGGCCAACTGCCCGAGATGCTGGCCCAGGCGGCGCGCCTGGAGCAGATGACGCTGGCGCACGACGTGGCGGTGCTGACCCGGCTGCTGGAGCCCGCGATGATCCTGTTGATGGGCGGCATGGTGCTGGCGATCGTGCTGGCCATCCTGCAGCCGGTGTTCGACATCAACCAGCTGCTGCATTGAGGCGGCCGATGCGAATGCCTTCCCCTACGCGCCGCGCCGGCGGCTTCACGCTGCTGGAGATCCTGCTGGTGCTGGTGATCCTGGGCATCGCCGCGATGGCGGCGGCGCCGTCGCTGGGCTGGGTCGGCCAGGCGCGGCGCGATGACGCGGTCGAGGCGCTGCGGCTGGCGCTCGAGCAGGCCGTCTTCGAAAGCCTGCTGGGCGGCCAGCAACTGGTCTTCGTCTCCAGCGGCGATGCCTACCATTTCGAGCGCCGCGGCGACGAGGGCGTGTGGTCGCTGACCGAGGCCGACGGCCCGCTGCGCGCGCGGACGCTGCCCGACGCGGTGCGGATCGAGGCCGCCTGGCAGGACAACCAGCCGCAGCGCGGTCAGCCGCGGCTGTCCTTCGCGGGCAGCGCGCCGCCGCTGTTCCGGCTCCGGCTGCGGGTCGGCGGCCGGCCAGTGCAGTTGCAGTCCACGCCCTCCGGCGCGGTGACGCAGTACACGCTCGACGGCCATGACTCCTGACGCGCGCGGCATGACCCTGATCGAAGTGCTGGTGGCGCTGCTGGTGCTGAGCATCGCGCTGATGGCGGCGGTGCGCGCCACCGGCGTGACCGTCGACAACGCCGCCGCGCTGCGGGCCCGGCTGTGCGCCGAATGGGTCGCGCAGGACCGGCTCGAATGGCATCGGGCGCGCGCCGACTGGATCGACGCCGGCCGGCAACCCGCGGAGCCGGTGCGGCAGGGCGGGCTGGACTTCGTCGTCGTCGAGGAGGTGAGCGCCACGCCCAGCCCGCTCGCGCGCCGTGTCGACGTGCATGTGCGGCTGGCCGCCGCGCCGGGGCACGACGTGGCCCTGGTCAGCGGCTACCTGATGAACCGGGGCCGCCCGGACGCGCCGCGCGCGGGAGCGCCCTCATGAGCCCGCGCCGCGCCGCCTCGGGCTTGAGCCTGATCGAGGTCATGATCGCGATGGTGCTGATGGCGCTGGTGGGACTGATGGCCGAGCGCGGCCTGTCGCAGATGCTGCGCGCGCGCGACCAGGTGGCCGCGGAGCAGCAGCGCTGGCGCGACATCGCCTTTGCCTTCGGCCGGCTGTCGGAGGACGTGGCCTTCGCGGCGCAGGGTCTGCCCGGCGACGCTGACGCAACGGCCTGGCGCGGCACCGGCGAGCGTCTGCGCTGGGTGCGCTGGGGTCAGGACGGCCGCCTGCTGCGCCTGGACTACGAGCTGCAGGACGGCCAGCTGCGGCGGGCCGCCGCCGCGATCGAGGGCGGGACGCCGGAGCCGGCGGTGCTGCTCGAGGGGGTCGCCGGCCTGCGCATCCAGCTGCTGGACAGCGCCGGCGGACGTCACGCCGGCTGGCCCGCCGAAGGCGTGAAGGACAGCCGCCCGCTGGCCCTCATCGTCGCCCTGACGCTGCGCGAGGGCACGCAGCTGCAACGGACCTTCGCCTTGCCATGAGCAGCGCGCGGCGACTCCGGCCCGATCGCGGCGTGGCCCTGCTGCTGGCCCTGCTCGTCACGGCCCTGTGCGCGATCCTGGCCAGCGCGGTGCTGTGGCGCGTCGACCTGTGGCTGACGCAGGTCGAGGTGCTGCACGACGCGCGCCAGGCGCAGCGTCTGGCGCTGGGCGGCGTGGACTGGGGGCGCGCGGTGCTGTGGGAGCGCGATCGCAACCAGGTGTCGGTGGACTATCTCGGCGAGCCGTGGGCGACGCGGGTGCCGCAGATCCCGGTGGCCGGCGGCGAAGTCGGCGGGCAGATGTTCGACGAGCAGGCCCGCTTCAATCTGGCCTCGCTTCCGCGCGCCGGCGCGGACGACGATGCGGCGTGGCAAGCCTATGGGCGGCTGCTCGAAGCGCTGGGCTTGCCGCCCGCGTTGGCGGCGGCCTTGCGGGCGCGGCTGTCGCCGTCGGCGACGCCGCGGCTGATCCTCTCGGGGACGGGCAGCCTGGACGGGGTGCCGGGCTACTCGGCGCCGGTCCTCGAGCGGCTGCGCGCCTTCGTCACGGTGCTGCCGGAGACCGGCACCGCGGTGAACGTCAACACCGCGTCCGCCGAGGTGCTCGCCGCGATGGTGCCGGGACTGACGCCGGGCGACGCGCGCGCCGTGATCGCCCGTCGCGCCGTCGAGCCCTTCATCAACGTCGGCGCTTTCATCACCCGGCTGCCCGAGGCCGCGCAAGGCCGGGTGAGGCCTGACGCGCTGGCGGTGCGCAGCCGCTATTTCCGTGTCGACACCTTCGCGAAATTCGGCCGCGGTCGCGCTGCCTTGTCGGCGCTGCTGCAGCGCCAGGCGGGCGCGTGGCCGTCGATCGTCTGGATGAGAACCCCATGAGCGCCACACTCTTCGTCTATCTCGATGCGGACTGGCCGCGGCAGGGCGCGGTCTGCGCCTGGCGGCTGACGGATGGCCGGACCGTCCATGACGGAACCGGCGCGCCCGGCGACTGGCCGCCGGCGGACCGCCATGTCGCCATCCTGTCGATGGATCAGGTCCGCCACGCGCTGGCCGCGCTGCCGCCCGGCGTGCGCTGGAACGATGCCGGTCCGCTGGCCATGGCGATCGAGGAGCAGCTCGCGGCGCCGCTGGAGCAGCAGACGGTGGTGCCGCTGCGGCAGGAGGGCGGCGCCACGTGGTGCGCGGTCGTGCAGACGGAGCGACTGAAGACGCTGATCGCCTGCTTCGGCGAACTGAAGCGGCCGCTGGCGCGCGTCGAATGCGAGGCCGACAAGCTGCCGCCGCCCGAAGGGGGCTGGCAGGTGCATCGCGCGCCGCATGGCGCCTGGCTGCACGATGGACGGCGCGGGCTGGCGCTCGACGAGGCGGAGGGCGGCGAGCCGCCGCTGCTGTTGCGGCTGGCGCTGGCGGAAGGGCCGGCGCCGGCCGTGCTGCGGGTGTCCGGCGCCACGCTGGAACTGGCCGCGGCGTGGAGCGAGGCACTGGCGCTGCCGGTGGAGCCGGCGCCCCCCGACGACTGGCGGCCGCATTGCGCCAAGCCCGGCGTGAACCTGCTGACGGGCGAGCTGGCGCCGCGCCGCGACTGGGCGTCGTCACCGCGCGCGCGTCTGACGGTGGGGCTGCTCGCGTTCGCGCTGCTGGGGCAACTGGGCCTGGACGCGGCCGGCTGGGCGGCGGCGAGCTGGCGCATCGGCCAGTTGCGTGAACAGCAGCTGGCCGTGCTCCGCGGCGTGTCGGACGCGCCAGCGTCGCGGCGGCCTGGGCAGGACCTGCGCGCGGTCTGGGCGGCGGCGCGGGCGCGCGTCGGCGAACCGGGCGCAGACGAGTTCCTGCCGATGCTCTCGGCGCTGGCGCGCACGCTGCCGACCCGGCCCTGGCGCAAGGTCGAGTTCGCGGAGGACCGGCTCAGCGTGGACTGGCAGGGCAATGAGGAGGAGGCTGCGCGGGCCGAGGCGCGTCTGGCGGCCTCGGGATACGAGAGCGTGAGCCGGCCCTTGGCGCAGGGGCAGGTCTCCACGGCGCTTCGATTTGGAGGAGAGCCATGAACCATTGGCGGATGCAGGCGCGCGGCTGGTGGCTGGCCCGCTTGCCGCGGGAACGCGCGCTGCTGGCGGCCGGGGCCGCCCTGTGCGGCGCGGCATGCGTGTACTGGGGGCTGGGCGCGATGGCCGCGGCGCATGAACGCGCCGAGCGCACGCGCGATCAGGAGCAGCGCGTGCTGTGGCGCATGCAGACGCGCAGCGAGGAGCTGCTGCGCCTGAAGGCGCAGCCGCCGCGGCCGCGCCTGAGCGGCAGCGCGCTGCAAGGCGCGGCGGCCAATCTGCTGCAGCGGCAGGGCCTGCCGGCCGCGCTGCTGCAGCCGCAGGCCGACGGACGCGGCGTGCGCCTGAGCGGGCAGTTGCCGTTCGAGCGCGCGACCGCCTGGCTGGCCGCCGCGCAACTGGAGCTGGGCCTGGTGGTGCGGCATGCGCTGATCGAGGCGGGCGAGGCCCCCGGCATGGTCAAGCTCGATGTCGACCTGGTGCCGCGCGAGGGCACGCCATGAAGAGGCGGATCGCGATCGTGCTGGCGGTGCTGTGCGGCGCGCTGGCGGCGGTCCTTTGCCAGGCGCCGGCGGCGCTGCTGGACCTGGGCGTGCGCCAGGCCAGTGAGGGACGGGTGCGCATCGCCGACGCGCGCGGCAGCGCCTGGAATGGCGAAGGCGTGATCCTGGCCGATGCCGCGGCCGGGCATGGCGCGCTGCCGCTGGGCCAACTGGGCTGGCGGCTCGCCGGCTTCCGGGACGGGGCGCTGGAGATCGCGCTGGCCTTCGACGGCCGCCCGCTGGGACGATTGCGCCTGGACGTGACCGGCATTGGCACCACCGTGGCCGACTGGCGCCTGCCGGCCGCCGAGACCCTGGCCCTGCTGCCCGGCGCGCTGGGACGCGGCCAGTGGGAAGGGCAACTGGCGCTCACGGGCGCCGACGGGCGCTGCGACTGGCTGGGGCGTTGCACCGGGCACGCGCAGCTCGCGTGGTCGGGCGCGGCGACGCGGCGCATCGAGAACGGCGCGCTGGGCGACTACCAGCTCGCCCTCGATGGCAACGACGGCCGCGTGGACTTCGAGCTCAGCAGCGGCGAAGGGCCCATCGCGCTGACGGGCAAGGGCCGATGGCAACAGGGGCAGTTGCGCTTCGATGGCCTCGCGCGCGGCAACGATGCGGTGCTGTCGCAGTTCCCCGGTTTCCTCGGCAAGGTGTTCGAGGCCACCGGCCGTCCCGGCGAATACCGGATCACCGTCGAGCGCTGACACGAGTCCACGCGCGGGCGGTCCTCGGCGGGGGCGGCAAGTGGCCAGCGGCTAGCCGCAGCCGCAGCCGCAAGCCGCGGGTGGATACAGTGGCGGCCATGTCGAAAGTCCCGAGAGCCTCCTCCGCTTCTGCTGTCTCCGCGCGCTCCGTTGAAACCGCGCGGCCTGTTGAGTCGGTGCCCTCCGTGGAGTCCCCGCCCTCCGTGGAGTCCGCCGACACTGATCGGCTGCTGGTCGGCGTGGACTTCACCAGCGCGCCGACGGCCCGCAAGCCGATCCGGCTGGCCTTCGGCCTTCGCCGCGGCGCGGTGGTGAAGCTGGAGCGGCAGGAGGCGCTGCTGTCGCTGGACGCCTTCGCGGCCTGGCTGGCCGCGCCGGGATCATGGCTCGGCGGCTTCGACCTGCCGTTCGGGCTGCCGCGCGAATTGGTCCAGACGCTGGGCTGGCCCACCGAGTGGGCGCCGCTGATCGCGCACTACGCGAGCCTGTCACGCGCGCAGATCCGCGACACCTTCGCTGCGTTCTGCGATGCGCGGCCCGCGGGACGCAAATTCGCGCACCGCGCCTGCGATGGCCCGGCCGGCTCGTCGCCGAGCATGAAGTGGGTCAATCCGCCGGTGGCCTACATGCTGCACGCGGGCGTGCCCCGGCTGGTGGCCGCCGGCGTGCATCTGCCGGGGCTGCGGGCGGGCGATCCGTCGCGGGTGGCGCTCGAGGCCTATCCCGGCCTGCTGGCGCGCGAGCTGATCGGTCAGCGCAGCTACAAGAGCGACGACCGCGCCAAGCAGACGCCCGAACGCCTGATCGCGCGCAAGGACCTGATCGAGGCGCTGGAGCAGGGCCGCACGCGGCTGGGCCTGCGGCTCAAGCTCAGCCACGCGCAGCGCGACGAGCTCGCCGACGACGGCAGCGGCGACAAACTCGACGCGGTGCTGTGCCTGATGCAGGCGGCCTGGGCCGACACGCGGGCGGACTACGGCCAGCCCGCCGGCATGGACCCGCTCGAAGGCTGGATCGTCTGTGCTTGAATGGCGATCCCTCGCCCCTCGATGAGAAGGAAGACGCCATGAGCGCACTCGATGTCTCCTGGACCCCGACACCGCTGCAGGTCGCCGTGATGGGCGCGGGCGCGGTGGGCTGCTTCTTCGGCGGCATGCTGGCGCGCGCCGGCCATGACGTGACGCTGATCGGGCGTCCGCTGCATGTCGAGGCGATCCGCGATCACGGCCTGCGCATGGAGACGCGCATGTTCGATGAGCAGGTCCGCCTGCGCGCCGACACCGAGCCCTCCGCCGCCCGCGGCGCGCAGCTGGTGCTGTTCTGCGTGAAGTCGACCGACACCGTCTCCGCGGCGCAGGCGCTGTCGCCGCACCTCGGCGCGGACACGCTGCTGCTGTCGATGCAGAACGGCGTCGACAACGCCGAGCGGCTGCGCGAGACGGTGCCACAGCCGGTGTCGGCGGCGGTGGTCTACGTCGCCACCGAGATGGCCGGACCGGGCCATGTGAAGCATCACGGCCGCGGCGAGCTGGTCATCGAGCCCGCGTCCGGCGCCGAGCGCGCCGCGCAGGCGCTGATCGCGGCCGGCGTGCCGACCGAGCTCTCGGACAACGTGCGCGGCGCGCTGTGGTCCAAGCTGCTGATCAACTGCGCCTACAACGCGCTGTCCGCGCTCACGCAGCAGCCCTATGGGGAGCTGGTGAAGGGCGAGGGCGTGTGGACCGTGATGGACCAGCTCGTCGACGAGGGCCTCGCGGTGGCGGCGGCCGACGGTGTGTCGGTGGTGGGGGACGTGCGTCAGGCCGTGCGCCGGATCGCGGAGACGATGCCGGGACAGCTTTCGTCCACCGCGCAAGACCTGAGCCGCGGCAAACGCACCGAGATCGACCATCTGAACGGCCATCTGGTCCGCCGCGGCGAGGCGCTCGGGATTCCCACGCCCGCCAACCGCGTGCTGCAGACGCTGGTGAAGCTGGCGGAACTCAGCCGCTGAGGCGCGCCGGGCCGCCAACGAGCGGCCCCGTCCGCGCGCGTCTCACTTGCGCATCAGCGTGCTCTTGCCGAAGAGCGACTCGATCAGATCGACGGCCACCAGCGCCGTCTTGTTGCGGACGTCCAGCGCCGGATTCAGCTCCATCACGTCCAGCGAGGCCAGCCGGCCGGTGTCTGCGATCATCTCCATGCACAGCTGCGCCTCGCGGTAGGTCGGGCCGCCCGGGATGGTCGTGCCGACGCCCGGCGCCACGTCCGGATCGAGGAAGTCGACGTCGAAGCTCACATGCAGGTGGGTGTTGGCGTCCATCGTCGCCAGCGCCAGCTCCATCGTGTGGCGCATGCCCATCTCGTCGATGTAGCGCATGTCGAAGACTTCCAGCCCGACCTCATGGACGAAGCGCTTCTCGCCGGCGTCGACGCTGCGGATGCCGATCTGGCGGATCCACTTCGGATCGATCGCGGGGACATGGCCGCCGATCTCGATCAGCTCCCGCGGGCCGTACCCGCACAGGCAGGCGACCGGCATGCCATGGATGTTGCCGCTGGGCGTGAGCTTGCTGGTGTTGAAGTCCGCATGCGCGTCCAGCCACAGCACGCGCAGCTTCTTGCCGGTGTCGCGGCAGTGGTGCGCGACCGCCGCGATCGAGCCCAGGCCCAGGCAGTGGTCGCCACCGAGCAGGATGGGCATGCGCCCGGCCCCGAGTTCGGCATGGACCGCGTCATGCACCGCGCGGTTCCAGGCCGTGACCTCCTCCAGATGCCGGTAGCCGTCGGCCGGCGGCAGCCAGGGGTTGGAGGGGCCGGCGAGGTTGCCGCAATCCTTGACCTCGACGCCGTGCGCCCGCAGCGCCTCGGCCAGGCCCGCGACGCGCAGGGCCTCCGGTCCCATGCTGGCGCCCCGGGCGCCGGCCCCCACGTCGGTGGGGGCGCCAATCAGGCTCACGTGTCGTGCTGCGGTCATGTCCAACCTCTCTCTCGCTTGCTCGATGCCCCGGCCGGGGCGGGTCTCAGGGGACGTCGGCCGAGGCGCCGTTCGTGGCCGAGCCGATGTCGTATTCCTTCATCAGCAGGGCCCAGGCCTCGTCGGCGGTCTCCACGTAATGGAACAGCTGCTCGTCGCCCGGACTGATCATGCCGGTGTCGATCAGCAGCTCGAAGTCGATCAGGCGCGACCAGAAGTCGCGTCCGAACAGCAGGATCGGACGCCGCCGGCACTTGCCGGTCTGGATCAGCGTCAGCGTCTCGAAGAGCTCGTCCAGCGTGCCGTAGCCGCCCGGGAACGCCGCCAGCGCCACCGACCGGATCAGGAAGTGCATCTTGCGCAGCCCGAAGTAGTGGAAGCGGAAGCAGAGCTCCGGCGTGATGTACTGGTTCGGGCGCTGCTCGTGCGGCAGCACGATGTTCAGCCCGATGCTGCGGCCGCCCGCCTCGTGCGCGCCGCGGTTGCCCGCTTCCATGATCCCCGGGCCGCCGCCGGTGACGACGTACAGCGGATGCGGAAAGTCCTTGGTGTGCTCGGTCACCAGGCGCGCGAAGCGGCGGGCTTCCTCGTAGTAGTTGCTCATCACCAGGCGCCGCTCGGCGCGCTGCAGCGCCGCCGCGTCGTTCGCCGCGCGCGCCGCGTCGACCGCCGCCTGCGCGGACTCGCGGTCCGCGATGCGCGCGCTGCCGAAGATCACCACCGTCGACTGGATGTCCAGCTCCTGCTGGATCAGCTCCGGTTTCAGCAGCTCGAGCTGCATGCGCACCGGGCGCAGCTCGGGGCGTAGCAGGAAATCGGTGTCGGTGAACGCCAGTTGGTAGGCGCTGGGGGGGTTGGCGTCGAACGCGGCGTCGAAGGCCGCTTGTTGCGCGGCCTCCTCCTGCGCGGAGGGGAAATTGCGGGCGGTGAGTTTGTCGCTTCTGATCATGATTCGATGGCCCGGCAGCTTACGGGCGATGGCACTTAATTTCTGTTCGTCCCGAGCGGCGCGCAGCCGCTGGCGACGTCGGTTTGTTGCGTGGATCCGTCCCGGGCAGGGAGCATGTTCCGGACCCGCCGCTCAGTGGCCGCCGCAGCAAGGGCAGCGCGGGTCGCGAGCCACCTGCAGGTCGGTCCATTCCATCCGCCGCGCGTCGAGCATCAGCAGCCGGCCCGGCAGGTGCGAGCCGATGCCGCTGAGCAGCTTCAGCGCCTCGGCCGCCTGCATGCTGCCGATGATCCCGACCAGCGGCGCGAACACGCCCATCACCGCGCAGCGCTGCTCCTCGGGCGGCTGGTCGGCCGGGAACAGGCAGGCGTAGCAGGGGAAGCGGCGGCCGCGGCTGTCGTAGACGCTCAGCTGCGCGTCGAAGCCCAGCGCCGCGCCCGAGACCAGCGGCTTGCCATGCTTCACGCAGGCCGCGTTGACGAGGTGGCGCGTCGCGAAGTTGTCGGTGCAGTCCAGCACGACATCGGCCGCTGGCACGAGTTCGTCCAGCAGCGCCGCGTCGGCGCGCGCGGTCAGCGGGCGCACCTTCGGCTCGGGATTGATCGCGGCGATGCCGGCCGCCGCCGACACCGCCTTGGGCTGGTCCACGCGGTCCAGGCTGTGCGCGATCTGGCGCTGCAGGTTGGTCACGTCGACGCGGTCGTGGTCCACCAGCGTGATGCGGCCGACCCCCGCCGTGCCCAGGAACAGCGCGGCCGGCGAGCCCAATCCGCCCGCGCCGATGACCAGCGCATGCGCGTCCAGCAGCCGCTGCTGGCCGTCGATGCCGATGTCGTCCAGCAGGATGTGGCGCGAGTAGCGCAGCAACTGATCGTCATCCATGGCTCATTCCGGCTGGGCTTCGTCGGTGGTCTGAGGCTGGCGCAGGCCGACCTGCAGCGGCAGCTTCAGCGGCGACTTGCCGCGCTGCACCGCGATCACCGTCTGGCTCTCCGGCTTGAGCGCCGCCACGACATTGACGAGTTCGCGCGGCGTGCGCACCGTCTGGCCGGCGACCTCGGTCACGACGTCGCCCGCCTCCAGCCCGGCCTTCGCGGCGGGGCTGGCCTTGAACACCTCCTTGACCAGCACGCCGTGATCGACCGAGAGCTTGAGCGTGTCCACGACCTCCGGGTTGATGTCGCCGGTGATGACGCCCAGCCAGCCTCTGGAGACCTTGCCGTCCTTGACCAGCGCCTCCAGCACCTGGTACGCGGAGTCCACCGGGATCGCGAAGCCGATGCCCAGGCTGCCGCCGCCGGTGCGCGAGTAGATCGCCGTGTTGATGCCCACCAGCCGGCCCTGCACGTCTACCAGCGCGCCGCCCGAATTGCCGGGATTGATGGCGGCATCGGTCTGGATGAAGTTCTCGAAGGTGCTCAGGCCGAGCTGCGTGCGGCCCAGCGCGCTGATGATCCCGGAGGTCACCGTCTGCCCGACGTTGAAGGGATTGCCGATCGCCAGCACCACGTCGCCGACCTGCAGCTCACCCGCCTTGCCCGGATGGATCACCGGCAGCGGCGGCGGCAGCGTGATGCGCAGCACCGCCAGGTCGGTCTCCGGATCGGTGCCCACCAGCCGCGCCGCGGTGTCGCGGCCGTCGGCCAACTGCACGCGGATCTCCGTGGCGCCGGAGACCACATGGTTGTTGGTCAGCACGTAGCCGTCGGGCGAAACGATCACGCCTGAGCCCAGGCCCGTCTGCGGCCGCTGCTGCGGCGGCCGCTTGCCGAAGTGGAAGCGCAGCCAGGGATCGGCATCGATCTCGCGCTGGCTGGGCGCCGGCTTGTTGGCCAGCACTGCGACCACCGCCGGCGAGGCCGCCTGTGCCGCCGCCGCGAAGCTGAACTGGACCGCCGCCCTCGGTGGAGCGCCGGCCGCGGCCGGCAGCGTGGGCAGGACCCGGGGCGCCTCGTGCAGCCATTCGGGCTTGAGCGTCGACACGACGAAATAGCCGGCCAGCGCCACGGTGGTGGCCTGGGAGAAAATCAGCCAGGTTTGACGCAAGAGAGATCCTGTCATGGCACATCGCACGGAGCTGGAGCGGCTGCTCGCCGCCACGCTGGAGCCCACGCGGTTCAAGGATTATGGGCCGAACGGTCTGCAGGTCGAGGGCCGCGATTCGATCCGGCAACTGGTGTGCGGGGTCACCGCCAGCCAGGCGCTGATCGACGCCGCGATCGCGTCCGGCGCCGACGCGATCCTGGTTCACCACGGCCTGTTCTGGCGCGGCCAGGACGGCCGCGTCACCGGCTGGATGAAGCAGCGGCTGGCGCGGCTGCTGACGCATGAGATCAATCTGTTCGCCTACCACTTGCCGCTGGACGCGCATCCCGAACTCGGCAACAACGCGCAACTGGCGAAACATCTGGGCTGGGCCGCCGACGGCCGTTTCGGCGAGCAGGATCTGGGCTTCATCGGCGCGCTGCCGGCGGCGCTGGAGTCGCTCGATGCGCTGAGCGCCCACGTCGAGGAGCGGCTGGGCCGCGCCACGGTGCGCGCCGCGGGCGATGGCCGGCCGCTGCGGCGCGTGGCCTGGTGCACCGGCGGCGCGCAGGGCTACTTCGAGGCCGCCATCGCCGCCGGCGCCGACGTCTTCATCACCGGCGAGATCTCCGAGCCCCAGGCCCATTACGCCGCGGAGACCGGCGTGGCCTTCCTCGCGGCCGGCCATCACGCGACCGAGCGCTACGGCGTCCAGGCGCTGGGCCGGCAGGTGGGCGAGCAACTCGGCCTGCGCGTCGAGTTCATCGACATCCCGAATCCCGCATGAACACGGATCTCCAAGCCCCTTCATCCCGAGGCGCCGGGCCGGTGCTGCTGACGATGGGCGATGCCTGCGGCATCGGCCCGGAGATCGCCGTCGCCGCCTGGGCGCGCGATCGCGGCGCGGACCTGCGCCTGGTCGGCGACGTGGCGGTCCTGCGACGCGCGCTGGGATTCATGGGGCTCTCGCTGCCGGTGGCGGTGCTCGAGCGGGCGGACGACGCCGCGCCGCCGGACTGCCTGCCGGTGTGGCAGCCGCCCGGCCTGCCGACGAACCTGGCCGCGCAGCCGCTCGGACAGGTGAGCGCCGAGGCGGGCGCCGCGGCGGCGCACTGCATCGTCGCGGCGGTGCGCGAACAGCAGGCCGGACGTTCGCGCGCGCTGGTGACGGCGCCGATCCACAAGGAGGCGCTGCACGCCGGCGGCATCGATCATCCCGGCCACACCGAGCTGCTGCAGGCGCTGTGCGCGGACGCGCAGGGCCAGCTCCCGCCGGTGCGCATGATGCTGGCCAACGAGGAACTGCGCGTGGTGCTGGTGACCATCCATGTCGCGCTGCGGCAGGCGGTCGATCAGATCACGACCGGACGGGTGCTGCAGACGATCCGCATCGCCGATGCCGCGCTCAAGCGCGCCGGCATCGCGGCGCCGCGGATCGCCGTCGCCGGACTGAATCCGCATGCGGGCGAGGGCGGCCTGTTCGGCAGCGAAGAGATCGAGCACATCGCGCCCGCCGTCGCGCAGGCGCGCTCGCTCGGCATCGCCGCGAGCGGCCCCTTCGCGCCGGACACCGTGTTCATGCGCGCGCGCCATGCGCCGCCCCGGCATCCGGGCGAGTTCGACGTGGTGGTCGCGATGACGCACGACCAGGGCCTGATCCCGGTGAAGTACCTGGGCGTGGAGGAGGGCGTCAACGTGACGCTGGGCCTGCCGCTGGTGCGCACCAGCCCCGATCACGGCACCGCGTTCGACATCGCGGGGACCGGCCGGGCGGATCCGTCGAGCATGGCCGCGGCGATCCGGATGGCGCGGGCAATGAGCGCCTGAAAGCGCCTGAACCACCATAATCGTCGCCGTTCATTCAGGGAGAACGACATGGACGGAAAGAAGATCGCGCGCCGCAGACCGCTGGCGCTGCTGGCCCTGGCGGGCGCACTGCAGCTGGGCGCCGTCGGCGGGGCCAAGGCCCACCAGGTCAAGGAGGACATGAACGTCTGGTTCGACGTGCTGTTCGACGAGAACGGCCAGGCCAAGGAGGTTGCGCCCATCGACGAGGCCTCGCAGAGCCCCGGCTTCTGGAAGCAGATGACCGCGCGGCTGCAGAAGGCCAGGATCCCGCCGCATCAGGTGGATGGCCGGCCGGCGACCTTCCGCACCGGCGTGCGCCTGTACCTGGCCGTGGACAAGGAGAAGTCGACGGTCGGCATCCGATCGATGGCAATGATGCCGGTGCCGATCAAGCTCTACTACGCGGCCTATCCCGACGACGCTGCCGCATTGGCGGGATGGGAAGGCGAGATCAGGATGGTCTGCCGCGTCGGGGTCGACGGCACCTGCGTGGAGTCGAACGTCGAGATGCCCGCCGGCATGCCGCAGTCGCTCAAGCGCTACGGCCGGACCTCGATGGCGCAGTGGCGCTTCAAGCCGCAGGAAGTCGATGGCAAGCCGGTCGAGGGCGAGTACATCGCGCCGCTGCGATTCCGCACGGACGACGATATGCCGGTCGACTTCCGCGAGCCGCGCAAGCTCTGAGTCACGGGCGTGCCAGGCGAGGCGCCTCGGGCCGCGTGTTCAGGACGAATTCAGGACGAATCCAGGTTGCTTTCAGGACGCCTTGCCCAGCGCCGCGAGCTGCTGCCGCGCGCGGGCGGTGGCGCGCTCCAGCAGGTGCGCGTGCTCATAGGCCCGCAGCCGCCCGCCCTCGCAGAGCTTGCGCAGCATCCGCACCGTCATCGTCAGCGTCTCCTGATGCTTGGTGCCGTGCGTGAAGATGAAGAAGCTGCGCGTGGCGCTGATGTGGGCCAGCCGCACTTTCACCCAGTCGCCATCGCGGTGCATCCGGTAGGCGGTGCCGATGTGCAGGTGATCGACCAGCAGCTCGCCGGCGGTCGGTGACGGCGCTTCCTCGGCGGCCGGCAGGCCGTCGATGCTGATGTCCACCGCCTGCAGCGGCCGCTGCTCCTCGGCGCTGAGGTCGATGTCGACCTGACCATCCCAGTCGACGTGTTCGTCCTCGATCAGACCGAGCTGCTGCGCCTCCTCGTCGGACAGCTTCTCGCTCAGATCCAGGTCCAGCGGCGCGCTGCCAGGCGCGGGTAGATCCTGCTCGCGCGGCGGCGCCATGCCGAAGACCGACTCCAGCTGCTTGGCCAGCAGGTTGTATTCGAGCGGGCTCAGCGCCTGGCCCTTGAGCGAGTCGGCGTGCGCCGGCAGCAGCTCGGCGAAGAACTTCTTGCGCTCGGTCTCCGGCCAGCGGATCAGGTCCAGACCTTCGTTGAGCGTGCGCATCAGCACTGGGAGCGTGGCCAGGAAGGCCTGGCGCTGCTGCGGCGTGGTCTTGGGCTGCACCGACAGCACCAGGTCGCGGCCCAGCTGGCGCAGCCGCTCGACCAGGGCCGCGTCCAGGTCGGGGTGCCGCGACGTGTGGACCAGCACCTCGCTCCAGGTCTGCGTCAGGAAGTCGCGCAGGAAGTCCCGCATGTCGACGCTGGCCATTGCCTGCTGCAGCTGCTGCATGTAGCGCTGCTGCAGGCGCAGCTCGGTCTCCTTGCGCTCGAGCAGCGAGGCGGCATCGCCTTGATCCTTCAGCGACTGGGCGGTCTGCTCCTCGATGAAGTGCTCGAGCTGGCCCAGCTTGGACTCGTACAGGTCCATGCGGTCGAAGTCGCCGCTGACCACGTCCTGGACCAGGTCCCGCACCAGCGCGAGGAAGGACTTGCCCGGGTCCTCGGTGAAGTCGTCGTAGGCGGCCGCCAGCGTCGCGATGCGGTTCACCAGCCGCCGCACCGGATGCCGGCGCGACGAGAAGAAGGTGCGGTCGCCCAGCGCCGCGCGCAGCACCGGCAACTGGAGCCGCGCGATCTGTTGCGCCATCAGCGGCGGCAGCTTGGCATCGGACAGGATCTGGTCGAACAGGCCGGCGACGACGTCGATCACCATGTGGTCGAGCGAGCCGCTGGCGGCCTGCCGCAGTTCGTCGCGGTGCTGGTGGATCAGGTTGGGCGGCAGCACGATGGGCCCGCCCTCGACATAGGGGCCGGGCTCGGCGTCCCAGCCTTGCCACTGGCTGTTGGGGGGCAGTCCGCCCGCCGTGGTCGGCCCCCCGCCGAATCCGACGATCGGCGTCTGCGCCAGCCGGCGCAGCAGCTCCATCAGTTGCGGATCGATGTGCCCGCCGCCCAGGCCTCCGCCCGTGGCCACGTAGCCGCCATGACCGCTCCCCTGGAACGCGCCCGCCATGCTGTGCAGCATGCCCGGCCGGCCGCCGTGGATGCTGTGCAGCGCGCCAGGCATCGTCGCGTAGCGGCTGTCGTGCAGCGGCACGCCCGAGGTCGATACGTCGTGCGAGGACGGGCCCCGCGAGGCGCCTGCGGCCCCCGCGGTCCCGCCGGTGCCGCGCACGCGCATGTCGTGGGGCCTCAGACCGCGGCTGCGGAACAGGCCCGCGATGTCCGCATAGCAGGCGCGCATCTCCAGCGACAGCGCGCGGGTGAGTTCGTCGGTCAGCACCTGGCGGGTGTCCGCGTCGTCCGTGACGGCATTGACGCCCTCGATCAGCGCCTGCGCGATCGCCTGGGTGCGCAGCGGATGACGGTCCTCGGGGACGCCGGGGATGTCGCTCATGTAGGAATTGACCTCGCGCAGCTCCCATTCGCTCTGATGGCCCAGGGCCAGACCGATCCGGTCGGTCGCGACCAGGGTGTTGACCTGGTCGTCGTCCATCAGCGAGAGCTCGTCCCACTGCGTGGGTTTGGCCGCGGGCCGGGCGCCGGCAACCGGCGTTCCCGCCGCGGGCGATGCAGGGGTCTGCGCGGCCTGCTGCCGCATCGACTGGTCGAAGCGCTGCGAGAACAGCGCCTGGTGCTTGCGGAAGATGAATTGCGCGGACAGCAGCGCATCCCGCCGCTTGGCCTGTCCAGAGGACAGCGCGGCGAGACCAAGACCTTCGGCGCCGCGCTCGGCGGCTTGTTCCGCCGCCAGGCGCACGCGCTGGAGCGCAGCGTCGACGTGGGGGTTCAGACGGTTCATCGAGGCATCAGGCACGTTGTGGTGACCGCACCACATGACAAGTATCGGCGATGGCCATCCCTCGTCCGGGTGGGATCGACCCGGCGTGTGCGCAAAAGGTGACGATTGAAAAAAGCTTTACGCTTTGTCACGTCTCAGTGCGTCGCGAATTTCGCGAAGCAGCTGGATGTCCTCTGGGGTGGCTGGGGGCTCGGCCGGCGCGGCGGGGGCTTGGCGCTTGAGGCGATTCACCTGCTTGACCATGATGAAGATGATCAAGGCCAGGATGATGAAGTTCAGCAGCACCGTCAGGAAGCTGCCATAGGCGAAGAGCGGCACGCCGGCCTTGGTCAGCGCCTCATAGGTCATCGGGCCGGTGTAGTTCTTCGGCGGCTCGGAGAGCAGGATGAAGTAGTTGCTGAAGTCCAGCCCGCCGACCGCCTTGCCCACCAGCGGCATGATCAGGTCCTTGACCACCGAGTCGACGATCTTGCCGAAGGCGCCGCCGATGATCACGCCCACGGCGAGGTCCATCACGTTGCCCTTGACGGCGAACTCACGGAATTCGGTCAAAAAACCCATCGCTTGCTCCTTGTGCTCGACGTGTGCGAAGGCGCCCACTACCAAGCGCTTTCCCGGGGTCGCCCTCCGCCTCCGGGCAAGCATCCTAACGGCGTTTGCGCCACGACAAATGTCAACGTGGCGGATCGATGCACATCGGTAGAGCGCCTAGGGGCGGCCCAGGATTTTCTTACCTAGAATCGTTGGTTGCCCCTGATCAGAAGTTCCCTGTAAGGACCCTCATGAGTGACCCACAAGTGGACCAAGGCAAGCGCACCTGGCTCATCGCCACCGGTTGCGCGGGAGCAGTAGGCGGCGTGGCCACCGCCGTCCCGTTCGTCAGCACCTTCGCTCCCAGCGAGCGCGCCAAGGCGGCCGGCGCCGCCGTCGAAGTGGACATCGGCGGACTCGCCCCCGGTCAGAAGCTGACCGTCGAGTGGCGCGGCAAGCCGGTGTGGATCGTCCACCGGACCAAGGAGCAGCTCGACGCGCTCAAGAGCAACGATCCGGAACTCGCCGATCCGCAGTCCGATCGCAAGGCCTACCCGATCCCCGAATACGCCAAGAACGAATGGCGCTCGCTCAAGCCCGAGTACCTCGTCGTCGTGGGCATCTGCTCGCACCTGGGGTGCTCGCCCAGCGACAAGTTCCAGGCCGGCCCCCAGCCCTCGCTGCCGGACAACTGGCACGGCGGCTTCCTGTGCCCCTGCCACGGCTCGACCTTCGACATGGCGGGCCGGGTCTTCAAGAACAAGCCCGCCCCCGACAACCTCGAGGTGCCCCCGTACACATTCCTGTCGGACACCAAGCTGTTGATCGGTGAGGACAAGAAGGCTTAACCCGGAGCGAGATCCACGACATGGCTGAATTCAAGGAAGCACCTGCCGGCGCTCCGATGGGCGTCCGGCTGATGACCTGGGTGGACAACCGGTTCCCCGCGTCCCAGCTCTACAAGGAGCACATGTCGGAGTACTACGCTCCGAAGAACTTCAACTGGTGGTACATCTTCGGCTCGCTGGCGCTGCTGGTGCTGGTGATCCAGATCGTCACCGGGATCTTCCTGGTGATGCACTACAAGCCCGACTCGGCGCTGGCGTTCGCGTCGGTCGAGTACATCATGCGGGACGTCCCGTGGGGCTGGCTGATCCGCTACATGCACTCGACGGGCGCCTCGGCGTTCTTCGTCGTGGTCTACCTGCACATGTTCCGCGGGCTGCTGTACGGCTCGTACAGAAAGCCGCGCGAGCTGGTGTGGATCTTCGGCTGCGCGATCTTCCTGTGCCTGATGGCGGAGGCCTTCATGGGCTACCTGCTCCCCTGGGGGCAGATGTCGTACTGGGGCGCGCAGGTGATCGTGAACCTGTTCGCCGCCGTGCCCTTCGTCGGCCAGGACCTGGCGCTGCTGATCCGCGGCGACTACGTCGTCGGCGACGCGACGCTGAACCGCTTCTTCAGCTTCCACGTGATCGCGGTGCCGCTGGTGCTGCTCGGCCTGGTCGTGGCGCACATCATCGCGCTGCACGAGGTGGGCTCGAACAACCCGGACGGCGTCGAGATCAAGGCGAAGAAGGACGCGCAGGGCCGGCCGCTGGACGGCATCCCGTTCCATCCGTACTACACGGTGCACGACATCTTCGGCGTGGGCCTGTTCCTGATGGTCTTTTCCGCGATCATCTTCTTCGCGCCGGAACTGGGCGGCTACTTCCTGGAGTACAACAACTTCATCCCGGCCGACCCGCTGAAGACGCCGCCGCACATCGCGCCGGTCTGGTACTTCACGCCCTTCTATTCGATGCTGCGCGCCACCACGGACGTGATGGTCCAGGTGCTGTGCGGCGTGATCGCGCTGTCGGCCATCGTCACGCTGCTGCGCGGCGGGCTGTCGGCGCTGGGCAAGGGCATCGTGCTCGTGGGCGCGGTGGTGGGGATCGCGCTGTTGCTGACCTTCGACGCGAAGTTCTGGGGCGTGGTGGTGATGGGTGGCGCGGTCATCATCCTGTTCTTCCTGCCCTGGCTGGATCACAGCCCGGTCAAGTCGATCCGCTACCGGCCCGACTGGCACCTGTACCTCTACGGCATCTTCGTGCTGCTCTTCCTCGTGCTCGGCTACCTGGGCGTCAAGCCGCCGTCGGATGCGGGAACGATCGTGTCGCAGATCGGCACGCTGTACTACTTCGGCTTCTTCCTGCTGATGCCGTGGTGGAGCAAGGCCGGCCAGTTCAAGCCGGTGCCCGATCGCGTCACGTTTCACCCGCACTGAACCGCCAACGTCACGGAGTCGAACGAATGAAGAAAATCATCGCCACGCTGCTGACGTCGCTGTGCCTGGGCGCGGGACTGACGTCGACGGCGCTCGCGTCGGAGGGCGGCATCGAGTGGGACCGTTTCCCGGTCCAGAAGATGAATGACCTGGCCTCGCTGCAGAACGGCGCCAAGCTCTTCGTCAATTACTGCCTGAACTGCCACAGCGCGAGTTTCATGCGCTACAACCGGCTGAAGGACATCGGCCTGACCGACGAGCAGATCAAGAACAACCTGCTGTTCGCCGGCGAGAAGGTGGGCGAGACGATGAAGGTCTCGCTGGACCCGAAGCAGGCCAAGGACTGGTTCGGCGCGACCCCGCCGGATCTGACCGTGATCGCCCGGTCGCGAGCCGACGGCGCCAAGGGAACCGGGGCGGATTACCTCTACACCTACCTCAGAAAATACTACCGCGACGAAACCAAGGCCACGGGATGGAATAATCTCGCCTTCCCCAGCGTGGCGATGCCGCACGTGCTGTGGGAACTCCAGGGCGTCCGCACCGCCAGGTTCGAGGAAGAAAAGGACCCGCATGACCCGAACCGGGTCACGCATGTCTTCAAGGGCTTCGAACAGGTCACGCCCGGGACGATGACGACGCAGCAGTATGACGAGGCCGTGGGCGACCTGGTCGCCTATCTCCAGTGGATGGGCGAGCCGGCGCAGGGCCTGCGTTTCCGGCTGGGGATCATCGTGGTGCTGTTCCTGCTGGGGTTCACCGTGTTCGCCTGGCGCTTGAACGCCTCCTATTGGAAGGACATCAAGTAAGAACCGATGGCTCGGCCGAAGGCCGGGCCCTCAAGCGCAGTGGGGCGCCGCAAGGCTCCCACTGCGTTGTCGTTTGTTTGTTTGGTCTTTGAC
Source organism: Roseateles sp. (assembly GCF_039595595.1). GTDB lineage: Bacteria > Pseudomonadota > Gammaproteobacteria > Burkholderiales > Burkholderiaceae_C > Roseateles. The sequence goes on from NZ_JBCNLG010000031.1 coordinate 43,957, forward strand.
CGCGCCGGCCTCGGGCTGGTGTTGTTGTTAGAAAACGAGGACGCCGAGAGGCGTCGATCAGGAGTCCACTGCCATGATGGTGCTTTATTCCGGAACCACTTGCCCCTACTCGCACCGTTGCCGGTTCGTGCTGTTCGAGAAGGGCATGGACTTCGAGATCCGCGATGTCGACCTGTTCGCCAAGCCCGAGGACATCGCGCTGATGAACCCGTACAACGAGGTGCCCATCCTCGTCGAGCGCGATCTGATCCTGTACGAGTCGCACATCATCAACGAGTACATCGACGAGCGTTTCCCGCATCCGCAGCTGATGCCGGGTGACCCGGTGGCCCGTGCGCGCGTGCGTCTGTTCCTGTTCAACTTCGAGAAAGAGCTGTTCGCCCACGTCAACGTGCTGGAGAACCGCGGCCAGCCGGTCAAGCCGACCGAGAAGCAGCTGGAGAAGGCCCGTTCGCAGATCCGCGACCGGCTGACGCAGCTGGCGCCGATCTTCCTGAAGAACAAGTACATGCTGGGCGACGACTTCTCGATGCTGGACGTCGCGATCGCGCCGCTGCTGTGGCGTCTGGATTACTACGGCATCGACATGTCGAAGAACGCCGTGCCGCTGCTGAAGTACGCCGAGCGGATCTTCTCGCGTCCGGCCTACATCGAGGCACTGACGCCGTCCGAGAAGGTGATGCGCAAGTAATACACTGCGTCGTTATGGATGACAGCAAGGACGGCGGCGGCAACGCTGCCAGCTCGACGCGGCCGTATCTGATCCGCGCCCTGCACGAGTGGTGCACCGACAACGGTTTCACGCCCTACATCGCGGTTCACGTGGACCGACTGGTGCAGGTGCCGCTGGAGTACGTGAGCAACAACGAGATCGTGCTCAACGTCGGTTTCGACGCCACGAGCCACCTGGACCTGGGCAATGAGCTGATTCAGTTCAAGGCCCGGTTCGGCGGCGTGGCGCGCGAGATCATCGTGCCGGTGGATCACGTGGTCGCGATCTACGCGCGGGAGAACGGGCAGGGCATGGCCTTCCCGCCTCCGGGTCCGGAAGAGGCGGCGGCCCCCCGCGGCCCCGCGACGCCGGGGCCGAGAGGCTTGCGTCTGGCGTCCGAGGGCAGCGGCGGCAATGGCGGCGCCCCCGCCGAATCCCGGCCGGAGCCTGTGCTGGCGCCAGCGCCGGCGGCGACGCCGTCCACGCCGGACGACGACGATCCCGGCGCGGGCCCGTCGGGCGGCCGCCCGGCGCTCAAGCGGATCAAGTGAGCGTCTGACGCTCGCTCAAGCGCGGGGGGGCAGGGGTGTCTTTTCGCTCCGGCCACCGCTTCGCTGCGTCTAGAATGCAGCCCGCGCCGCGATTTCCGCGGCGCCCCAGTTTTCCGTGTGCCGGCTTAGCTCAGTTGGTAGAGCAACCGCCTTGTAAGCGGTAGGTCATCAGTTCGAATCCGATAGCCGGCACCATCGAACGCTTCGAAGCCCCGATTCGTCCCAGGACGGATCGGGGCTTCGGCCTTTCTGGGCGGGCGCCCTGTGAGCGCTGTCGGTCCGCACGTCCGCGTATCCGTCCATCGCCCGGAAGTCACTGTCGGCCGCTTTGACACCTGTGTGCAGCCCATCACCTCGCATGCCCTAGATCGTTGATCCTGAAGAGGATTTCAATCTGGCACAGGGTTTGCTAAAGCCGCCCCCGTGTTCAACGCGCCGGCCATACCTCCAAGACGCCGGCACCCACAGGGAGTGTTCATGCAGAGCTTGTTCCGTCGCGGCGCCGCCGCCCTGGCCACCGTCGCAGCGCTGGGTTGCGCCGCGGTCGCGCAGGCCGCCCCCACGAACTTCTCGTTCACCGGCGGCTTCACCCAGGCCAACGACGTCCAGACCTTCACGTTCACCGCGAACGGCGCCTCGGCGGTCCGTCTGATCACGTACAGCTATGCCGGCGGCACGCAGTCCAATGGCAACGCCGTCGCGGCGGGGGGCTTCGACCCGATCCTGGCGTTGTTCAATGCCGCCGGCGTGCTGGTGGGCCAGAACGACGACGCCACCAGCAACACCACCGGCGCCTGCGGCGGCGCCGCAGTGAATCCCGATCCAGTCGGTGGCGCGCGTTGGGATACCTGTCTCAACCTCACCCTGACTGCCGGTGTCTATACCGTCGCGATCATGCAGTTCGACAACTTCGCACGCGGTCCGAATCTGTCGAACGGCTTCACCTACGACGGCAACCCGAACTTCCTGGCCGGCCGATGCGCCAACGGCGTGTTCTGCGATGCCAACGGCCGTGCACGCGACGCGCATTGGGCGTTCGACATCCTGAACGTCGAGGGCGCCAACCAGAACGACGTGCCGGAACCCGCGTCGCTGGCGCTGGCGGCCATCGCGCTGGCGGGCCTGGGCGGCGTTCGCCGCCTGCGCCGGAAGGACTGAGGCCAGCGCCTCACGACGCCGTTGGACAGCCGCAGCCGGCTGCCCGACGGCATGCCATCCAGCGCCCGGCCAGGGGCCGGGTCTTGTCAGGAATGGCTCGATGACGATCCGCGGCCGCTCAGCCCTGCCGGACCCGGATGCGCAACTCGCCCTGAAGCAGCAGCCCTTCCTCGCGCAGCAGCTGCAGCAGCGTCGGCTGCAGGTGGCGGAGCTTGGCGGCGATGGCGGCGTTGTCGGCGACCAGGGTCCAGCCGTGCTCGTCGAGCGTGCCGGCCTGCACGAAGCGCTTCATGGCGCCGGGCAGGGCCACGCTGACCGCCGCCAGGTGGCGCTGCGACAGCGCCAGTTGCTGTCCCAGCCGCGCCAGCACGCCGTGGCGAGACATGGCCCGGCCGAAGTCCAGCGGATCGGGCGTGTCGGACTTGACGCGGGGGGGCAGGTAGCGCGGGGCCATGGGGCGGCAGTGTAGTCCGGACACTGGAAAACCCGGGGACGGGCGGTGGCTCCCGTCGGCCCTGCGGGCCGGGGACGCTCAAGGGGCGGGTGCTAAACTCCGCCGGTTTTTTTCCGCGCTGGCGCTTGCAATCCGAGGCTGATGGCCTCAGGTGCACCGGTCACGCGGCGCTGCCCTCGCGGCCGCCCCGAGGCGGCGCCCGGGCGTCCGAGCCCGGCCGACCGGGCCTACCCAAGAACTTCCAAAGCTGCATGTTGCCCAAGCTTTTGACCCAGATTTTCGGCAGTCGCAATGAGCGCCTGCTCAAGACCTATCGCAAGGTCGTCCAGCAGATCAATGCGCTGGAACCGCAGTTCGAGGGGCTGAGCGACGAGCAGCTGCGCGCCAAGACCGAGGAGTTCAAGCAGCGCATCGCGCAGGGCGAGTCCGTCGACGACATCCTGCCCGAGGCCTTCGCCGTGTGCCGCGAAGGCAGCAAGCGGGTGCTGAAGATGCGCCACTTCGACGTGCAGCTGATCGGCGGCATGGTCCTGAACGCCGGCAAGATCGCTGAAATGCGCACCGGCGAGGGCAAGACCCTGATGGCGACGCTGCCGGTGTATCTCAATGCGCTGACCGGCAAGGGCGTCCACGTCGTGACGGTCAACGACTACCTGGCGCGCCGCGACGCCGAGTGGATGGGCCGGCTGTACCGCTTCCTCGGCCTGACGGTGGGCATCAACTACGCCGGCCTCGCCCGCGAGGAGAAGCAGGCCGCCTACGCGGCCGACGTCACCTACGGCACCAACAACGAATACGGCTTCGACCATCTGCGCGACAACATGGTCTACGAGGTCCGCGACCGCGTGCAGCGCGGGCTGGCCTACGCGATCGTCGACGAGGTGGACTCGATCCTGATCGACGAGGCGCGCACCCCGCTGATCATCTCGGGCCAGGCCGAGGACCACACCCAGCTCTACGTCGCGATCAACGCGGTCGCGCCGTTGCTCAAGCGCCAGATCGGCGAGCTGGATCCGCGCACCGGCGAGGGCGTGATCGAGCCGGGCGACTTCACCGTCGACGAGAAGTCGCACCAGATCTATCTCACGGAAGACGGTCACGAGAACGCCGAGCGGCTGCTGTCGCAGGCCGGGCTGCTGGCCGAGGGCGCGTCGCTGTACGACGCCGCCAACATCACGCTGATGCACCACCTGTACGCCTCGCTGCGGGCGCACCACGTGTATCACCGCGACACGCACTACGTCGTGCAGAACGGCGAAGTCGTGATCGTCGACGAGTTCACCGGCCGCCTGATGACGGGCCGCCGCTGGAGCGATGGCCTGCACCAGGCCGTCGAGGCCAAGGAAGGCGTGCAGATCCAGGCCGAGAACCAGACGCTGGCCTCGG
>NZ_JBCNLG010000032.1:0-46089 GCF_039595595.1 Roseateles sp.
CACTACTTCGAGCAGGAGAACGAGGTCTCGAAGAAGGGCGTGTCGCTGGCGCAGCAGGTCGAGCAGCGCGAGACGCTGGCGATCCAGTACACGATCGAGCTGCGCAAGATGCTGTCCGAGGTGCCGGTGCAGGACGGCGTGCGCGACTTCCTGTTCCAGGTCTGGGCCGACGTGCTGGCGGTGACCGGCGTGCGCTACGGGCCGCAGGCCGAGCAGACCAAGGCGATGAAGCGCGCCGCGGCCGACCTGATCTGGTCGGCCAGCGCCAAGGTGTCCCGCGAGGACCGCGCCGAGGTGATCCGCCGCCTGCCGCCGCTGCTGAAGACGCTGCGCGACGGCATGGGCCACGCGGGCATGAGTCATGAACGGCAGGATGAACACATCCGGTCGCTGAACAATGCGCTGGCCGCGGCGTTCACCGCCAAGACCGCGGCGATCCCGCGCGAGCGGCTCGACGATCTGATGAGCCAGCTCGAGACGCTGGAGGCGATGCTCCCGTCGCCGGAGGCCGGCGAGATCAACGAGACGCTGGTGCGCGACCTGTCCACGCACGAGTGCGAAGGCCTGGAAGTGGTGGCCGAGGGCGGCGCCGCGCCGTCGCCGGCCATGGTGGCCTGGGCGCGCGAGCTGCAGGTCGGCAGCTGGTACATGCTCGACTATCGCGGCCGCGTGGAACCGGTCCAGCTGGTGTGGCGCGGGCTGCGACACCACCTGATCCTGTTCGTGTCGCCGCAAGGGCGTGGCGTGCTGTTCCAGCTCAGCCGGCTGGCCGCCTTCCTGCAGGCGGGCCTGATGCTGCCGGCGCAGGATGAGTCTCTCACCGTGAAGGCGACGCGCAACGCGCTCGCCAAGCTCGAGGTCGATCCGAGCCGGTTGCTGGCCTGACGCGGCGCGCATTCGCGCGCGGACCTCAGTGGATCAGGCGCTCTTCGGGAGCGACGAACAACTCGTCGAGGATCAGCGCGTCGGGTTCCTCGCCCAGACTCCAGAACACCATCAGCACGATGATCTTCAGGTCCTCGAGGTCCAGCGGGCCGCCGGGGATGGCCATCGCGCGGTCGATCACCATCTCGCGCATCGCGGTCGGCAACACGCCGGCCGAGGCCAGGAAGCTGATGAAGCCCATCGAGCCTTCGCCCAGATGGTCCTGTTCCTCGCGGGTGTAGATGCGCAGGCTGCGGTCGCCGGGCTCGCCGTGATGCGACTGGGCCGAGGCGGCCAGGCCGTCCAGCCAGGACAGCGCGTCGCGGATTTCGTCGTCCTCGAAACCGACTGCCGACAATTTCCGGGTCAGTTGCGCGTGATCCGGGCAGGCGTCGGGGCGCCAGTAGGTTTCGTACAGATAGACGAGGACGTCAAACATGGCGGGGACTATACCCCACGGGTAGAAAGCCCTTCCCGCCGAAATGAACCGCCCGCGGCGCGGAAATTCCCCGAGGGATCCGCATCCGTCAGGCCCGGCGGCGGCGCTGGAAAAGGGCGCCGGGCAGCCGCGCGATGCGGCCTTCCAGTTCGAGGTCCAGCAAGGTCGCGTTGAGTTCGTCCTGCGGCCAGCCACTGCGCTGAGCAAGCTGCTCCAGCGATACCGTATCCGCGCCGATGGCGCGCAGCAGTGGGTGATCGTCGGCGGGCGGGTCGGGCTCGGAGGTCGCATCGGGAGCGAACGCCAGCGGCTCGCCGCGCGGCAGGCCGCCGGCGGGAAGCTCGGCGAGCAGGTCGTCCAGTTCCTGTACCAGGCAGGCCCCCTGCTTGAGCAGGTAGTGACAGCCCTTGGATTGAGGGGCATGGATCGGACCGGGCACCGCGAACACCTCGCGGCCCGCCTCCGAGGCCTGCCGGGCCGTGATCAGCGAGCCCGACTTCATCGCCGCCTCGACGACCAAGCAGCCCTCGGACAGCCCCGCGATGATGCGGTTGCGCTGCGGGAAGTTCGGCGCCATCGGCGGCGTGCCGACAAAGTACTCGGTGACCAGCAGACCGCGGCGCGCGACGTGGCGGGAGAGGTCGGCGTGCTCGAGCGGGAAGACCTTGTCCGGGCCGGTGCCCAGGACCGCGATCGTGCCACCGGGCGTGTGCAGCGCCGCCTCGTGCGCCGCCCCGTCGATGCCCATCGCCAGCCCCGACACAACGCAGAAGCCGGCTTCGCCCAGGCCAGCAGCGAAGTGCCGGGCGTTCTCGTCGCCTTGCGGACTGGGCCGCCGGCTGCCGACCACCGCGACGCAACGGCTGCCCAGCAGTTCACGGCGGCCGTCGAGGTAGAGCATCAACGGCGGATCGGCCGTGTGCAGCAGTGGGTGGGGATAGTCGGCGTCGCCAATGACCAGAAGGGAGCGGCGGTCTCCGCCGCTCAGCCACGCCTCGGTGCGGCGGATGCGCTGGTCGAGGTCGGCGGGCTTGGTGGCCAGGCGGTCGGCCTCTTCGGAACTCAGCAGGCCGCCCCAGCCGGCGCGGCCCGCCTTCAGCGCCGCGCCGGGAGCACCGTGCCGTGCCAGCAGGCGGCGCGCGGCGCCGCGGGTGGCGCAGGAGAGCAGATGGAGCCAGCCGCGCAGGTCGTCAGGGCTCATCGGTGCGGTCCTGACTGCGACCCGGCCGGCGAGCCCCGGCGCTCAGGGCTGGGTGAAGCGGTCGCCCGGGACGACCGCGCCGTCCGACGACAGGATCAGCGCGTACGAGACCCGATCGAAGACCTGGAACACGAACAACTGGCCTTGGCGCTCGTCGGGGAGGCGCACTTCCTCGCGGCGCGGCGTCGTCGGATCGCGAACGATGCGGCCGGCATGCCACAGCGCCAGCACATGGCCGCGCTCCAGGCCATCGCGCTGGCCCTTGTTCAGGGCCACGATCTGATTCGGGCCGGCGTTGATCGCGTCGCCGTAGATCGAGACGATGCGGCCATCGAGCGCGCCAGCGGGCGCGTGCGGCACGTAGCTCGTGTAGCCGCGCGGCGGCACCGGCGCGAGCCGGTCGCCGGCCTGCACTTCCTGACGGACCTGGGTGATCGTCAACGTGGCGGGCACTTCATCCTTCGTGCCGGCGCCGCTGCCGGCGCGGGTCAGGTCGGCGGTGCCGACGTAGACGGCCTCATAGCCCAGGACTTCCTTGGTGACCGGATCGCGCAGCGGCTTGGGCTCGCGGAACACGCGATAGGCCTGCTGGTCCGGTGCCATCGTGCCGCGCGCGTAGGCCAGGTCGCCCTTGGACATCCAGACGCGGTTTTCCTGCGCCGAGATCACGCGCGGCGCGGTCGCCAGCTCATTGCCGTTGAGCACCACCGCCTCGTTGAGGAAGGGCTCGATCAGGTGTTGCGGGATCGCGGCGATGGAGCCGTCGTACAGCGACTCGGCGCGCACGCGCGGCGACAGCTTCACGGTACCGCCCGGCGCGCCGCCGACGTCGCGGCCGACCTGCAGCCGCGCGCGGCCGTCAGACTTGATCAGCATCAGCACCTGGCCCGGATAGATCAGGTGAGGGTTGCGGATCTGGTCGGTGTTCATGCCCCAGAGCTCGGGCCAGCGCCACGGGCTCTTCAGGAACAGGCCCGAGATCGCCCACAGCGTGTCACCCGACTTGACGGTGTAGGTGTCGGGGGCGTTGGGCGCCAGCTCCGACAGCGGCACGCCCGCCTGGGCGACCTGCTGCGCCGTCTGGCGTTGGTCGGGGGTGATGGGATAGTTGCCCGCCGCATGGGCCGGCATGGCGGCAAAGGTGCCCGCCAACAGGGCTGCAGAAATCATCGTCAAGCCCAGCGGCCGCCTTTGCGTCATTCCTTGTTCTCCTGCGCCGTGATCGAAGGCCCCTCGCGGCCAATGGCGCTTTTGTGGCGAGGGCCGGATCGACCGCCAAATCGGCGAAAATCGGCCACTTCGCTGGCGGCGATTCTGCCCCGGTTCAGGGGCACCCGCAATGAAGGTGCCCGCCGTCCCTTGCAAGCCCTTACAAACAGGCGTTGTGCGCTGTCCACAGCGACGCACGCCGTCTCGCGTCCTCACCATGGCGAAACTCTCCATTCTTCGATATCCCGATCCGCGCCTGCACACGGTGGCCAAGCCCATCGCCGCCGTCGATGACCGCATCCGCGCGCTCGCCGACGACATGCTGGAGACGATGTACGACGCCGAAGGCGTCGGTCTGGCGGCCACGCAGGTGGACGTGCACGAGCGGCTGCTGGTGATGGACGTGTCCGAAGAGCGCGACCAGCCGCTGGTGCTGATCAATCCGGAGCTGGTCGCGCGCAGCGAGGAGATGATCGAAGGCGAGGAGGGCTGTCTCTCCGTGCCCACGATCTACGACAAGGTGATGCGCCACAAGAAGGTCACCGTGCAGGCGCTGGACCGCGAGGGTCACACCTTCCAGTTCGACGCCGAGGGCCTGCTGGCCGTGTGCGTCCAGCACGAGATGGATCACCTCGCCGGCAAGGTGTTCGTCGAATACCTCAGTCCCCTCAAGCGCGAGCGCATCAAGACCAAGCTGGTGAAGAAGGCCCGCGAGGACGCGAAGCGCTGATGGCCGCGCCGCTGCGAGTCGCCTTCGCGGGCACGCCCGAGTTCGCCGCCGTCGCCTTGCAGGCGCTGCTGGACGCGCGCTTCGAGGTACCGCTGGTGCTGAGCCAGCCCGACCGGCCGGCCGGTCGCGGCATGAAGCTGCAGGCGTCGCCGGTGAAGCAGCTCGCGGTGAGCCGCGGCATCGCCGTCGCGCAGCCCCGCAGCCTGCGCCTGGACGGCAAGTTCCCCGAAGAAGCCGCGGCGGGCCGCCAGGCGCTGCTGGACGCGCGTCCCGACGTGCTGGTGGTTGCCGCCTACGGGCTGATCCTGCCGCAATGGGTGCTGACGCTGCCCCGCCTGGGCTGCCTGAATATCCACGGCTCGATCCTGCCGCGCTGGCGCGGTGCAGCCCCGATCCACCGCGCGATCGAGGCCGGCGACGCCGAGACCGGCATCACCATCATGCAGATGGACGAGGGTCTGGACACCGGCGACATGCTGCTGATCGAGCGCCTGCCGATCGAGCCGGCGGACACGACGGCGTCGCTGCACGACAAGCTGGCGGCGCTGGGCGGCCGGATGATCGTCCAGGCGCTGGAGTTGGCCGCCCGTGGCGGCTTCCATCCGGTGAAGCAGCCCGAAGCAGGCGTCACCTACGCCCACAAGATCGAGAAGGCCGAGAGCCAGATCCGCTGGACCGACGAGGCCGCGCAGATCGCGCGCCGGCTGCGCGCCTTCGATCCGTTCCCGGGCGGTGTCGCCCAGGTGGACGGCGAGGCCGTCAAGGTCTGGCGCGCCGAGGTCGTCGAGGCCTCGGGGACGCTGGGCGAACCGGGCACCGTGCTGGCGGTCTCGCCGGACGGCCCGGTCGTCGCGTGCGGCGCCGGCAGCCTGCGCCTGACCGAGCTCCAGCGCGCCGGCGGCAAGCGGCTCCCCGCGGCTGCCTTCCTGCAGGCGCGGGCGCTGGCGCCGGGCGCCCGCTTCGCTTAACCCTGACTGAACCGGCGGCGAAACCGGCTTGAACCCGCCGGCCTCGCCGTCAGGTGGGACAAGCTGGGCGGTGTACCGTTCAGGACTGTGTCCGTCCGCGGCTCCGGCCGCCTTTTCCGAGGAGGTGTTTGCATGTTCAACCTGATGAAGACTGCCATCCTGATGGCCGCCATCACCGCGCTGTTCATGGCGATCGGCTCCGTGCTGGGCGGCCAGACCGGCATGCTGATCGCGCTGGTGGTCGCGGTGGGCATGAACTTCTTCAGCTACTGGTTCTCCGACAAGCTGGTGCTGAAGATGTACAACGCCCAGGAAGTCGATGCCCGCAGCGCGCCGCAGTTCTACAACATGGTCAAGGAGCTGGCCGAGCGCGCCCAGCTCCCGATGCCCAAGGTCTACCTGATCCAGGAGGACGCGCCCAACGCCTTCGCCACCGGCCGCAATCCGCAGAACGCCGCGGTCGCCGCGACCACCGGCATCGTGCGCGTGCTGTCCGAGCGGGAGCTGCGCGGCGTGATGGCGCATGAGCTGGCCCACGTGAAGCACCGCGACATCCTGATCTCCACCGTCAGCGCGACGATGGCGGGCGCGATCTCGATGCTGGCCAACTTCGCGATGTTCTTCAGCCCGCGCGACAGCGAGGGCCGCCCCGCCAATCCGATCGTCGGCCTGCTGGTGGCGATCCTGGCGCCGATCGCGGCCTCGCTGATCCAGATGGCGATCAGCCGCGCGCGCGAGTTCGAGGCCGACCGCGGTGGCGCCGAGATCTCCGGCGACCCGCAGGCGCTGGCCTCGGCGCTGGACAAGATCCATCGCTATGCCCAGGGCATCCCGCTCGAGACCGCCGAGCGCCATCCGGAGACGGCCCAGATGATGATCATGAATCCGCTGTCGGGCGGCGGTCTGCGCGGGCTGTTCAGCACCCACCCGTCGACGGAGGAGCGCATCGAGCGCCTGATGGCGATGGCCCGCCGCTGAACCGCGGCGTGCCGCAAGCACGAAACACCGCCTTCGGGCGGTGTTTTTCATTGGATCGGCGCACAGGGCGGCGGGCGCGCCGGCGGCACAATCGTCCGTTCGAGCATTCTTCAAGCGATCGCCCCCGGCGGCCGATAAAGGACAGCATGAAGGCTTCCCTCCGCTCCCTCACCGCGACCGCGCGTCCCGCGCTGACGGCGGCGCTGCTCGGCGCCGGCGCGCTGCTGGCCGGCTGCGACCAGCTTGGCATCGAGGACCCCGCCAAGGTGGCCGCCGCCAAGGTGGCCGAGGGCAAGGCCATCGGCGGCGCCTGCCGCAATGCGCTGCGCGCCATCGAGGACTGCTACGCCCTCAATCCGAAGGCGCAGAAGGCGGCGGTCTACGACGGCTGGCGCGAGATGGACGAGTACATGCGCGAGAACAAGCTGGAGGGCACGCGCCCGCTGGTGGCCAATCCTCAGGCGAGCCGCCCGGCCGGGGCCGCGCCCGACGAAGAGGAGGAGTCGCCGCGCTCGGCCAAGGGCAAGGTCGGCGAGAAGGGCGCGGACAAGGGTTCGGACAAGGGCGCGGACAAGCCGGCCGACAAGGGCGGGCACTGAGCGCCGGACCGTCGGTCGGCCGCGCAGTTGATGCCGTGGATGATGCAGTTCGTCATCCACCGGTCGCGGCCGCGGAGGGGCGCGGCGATGATGCGATCATCCGACAGATAGGAGATCGCTCATGACCACCATGTCCTTCCGCGCCACCCGCCGCCTGTTCGCCGTCGCCGCGCTGAGTCTGGCCGCTGCCGGCACGGCTCACGCCTGGTCGCTGACCTTCGGCAGCTCGCAGCGCGTCGAAGGCAACGGCGACGTCGCCAGCGAGGCGCGCGACCTCGGCGCCTTCGACGCGGTTTCGCTGTCGGGCGACTTCAAGGTCTTCGTCCGCCAGGGGCCGGCCGACAAGGTCGAGGTGAAGACCGACCGCAACCTGCTCAGCTACATCGAGACCAAGGTCGTCGACGGCAGCAAGGGCCGCACGCTGGAGATCTCGCCCAAGCGCGGCTACAGCCTGAACGCCAAGGGCTCGCCGACCGTCACGCTGGACATGCGCCAGCTGCGCGGTCTGTCGATCGCCGGCAGCGGCGACATCCGCGTCGAGCCGATGAAGACCGGCAACCTGGACGCGAGCATCGCTGGCAGCGGCGATCTGCGCGTGCACGGCCTGGAGGCCGATCACGTGACGCTGCGCGTCGCGGGCAGCGGCGACATGCAGTTCGCCGGCAAGGCCAACGCGCTGTCGGTCAGCGTGGCCGGCAGCGGCGACGTCAAGACCCGCGAGCTGGTCGTCGACGAGGCCAAGGTCAGCATCTCCGGCAGCGGCGACGTGAGCGTCCAGGCCGTGCGCAAGCTCGACGTCCGGATCGCCGGCTCGGGCGACGTCGGCTACGTCGGCAGCCCCGAGATCAGCATGTCCAACGCCGGCTCGGGTTCGGTGCGCAAGCTGAAGTAATCCGCCGTCAGCCCGTCCCGGCTCCCTTTGGAGCCGGGCGCACTGTGAACGCCCCTCGACGCGATCGCGTGCGAGGGGCGCCTCGTTTGACGCGGCCGCGACGGACAATCGCGCCCATGGCGGAAGGACTCTGGGCGCTGGCGCGCCACCCCGAATTCAAGCGCGGCGCACGCGACATGCTCGGCATCACGCTGGGCATTTCGGCCTGGGGGCTGGTGACCGGCGTGGCCATGGTCAAGAGCGGCCTGGGCGTGGGCCTGTCGCTGCTGATGAGCCTGGTGGTCTTCGCCGGGAGCTCGCAACTGGCCTCGCTGCCGTTGCTGGCCAGCGGCGCGCCGCTGTGGGTGCTGTGGGCCACCGCCTTCTGCGTGAACTTGCGCTTCGTGATCTTCAGCGCCCAGTGGCGCCTGTACTTCGAGCCGCTGCCGCGCGCGCAGCGCCTGTTCATCGGCTATTTCGCCGCCGATCTCAACTACGTCGCCTTCCTCAAGCGCTTCCCCGACCTCAAACCCGATCCCCAGCGTCAGCTCCCGTACTTTTGGGGCGGCGTCTCGATCAACTGGTTCGCGTGGCAGGTTCCCGCGATCGCCGGCATCCTGCTGGCCGACCACATTCCGACGAACTGGGGCCTGGGCTTCGCCGGCGTGCTGGCGCTGCTGGGGCTGAGCTACTCGCTGCTGAAGGATCGCAACACCTGGGTGTCGGGCGCGGTGGCCGGCTGCGCGGCGGTCGCTGCCTATGCGCTGCCACTGCGGCTCAACATCCTGGCCGCGATCGCCGCGGCGGTCGCGGCCGGGCTGCTGATGGAGAAGTGGCTGCCGCAGAACGGCGCCGGCGGCGCGGGCGGCGCCTCGGCCGGGAGATCCGCATGAGCGCGTGGGAAGCGGTGCTGGGCATCCTCGGCATGGGCGCGATCACGGTGATCACGCGCGCCTTCTTCATGATTCCGGACCGCGAGATCCCGCTGCCCGGATGGGTGCGCGACGGCCTGCGCTATGCGCCGTTGGCGGCGCTCGCCGCGGTGATCGTGCCGGAGATCGTGATGACGCAGGGCGAGCTGATCCACACCTGGAAGGATGCGCGCCTGTTCGCCGCCGCGGCCGGGACGGCCTACTTCTTCTGCAAGCGCGGCATCCTGGGCACGATCATCAGCGGCACGGCCGTGATGCTGGCGCTGCGCATCGGCCTGGGCTGGTGAGCGCGCGGCGCCGCAAGCCTGGATTGAGCCCGGTTTCAGCCGCGTTTCGTAACCCGGCTGGTCGCCGGCCCGGGGCGCCCGGCTGTTAAGCTGCGGCCCGATTTGCCGGCCGCGGCCGGCGCCCGCATTCCAACTCCCAGAAGCTTCATCCCATGAACGTCCTGCGTTTCGCCGATCTGATCGCCGCCGGCAAGGTGGCCGACCAGCGCGTCTTCATCCGCGCCGACCTGAACGTGCCGCTCAACGACGCCGGCCAGATCACCGAGGACACGCGCGTGCGCGCCTCCATCCCCGCGATCGAGATGGCCCTGAAGGCCGGCGCCGCGGTGATGGTGACCTCGCACCTGGGCCGCCCGACCGAGGGCGAGTTCAAGCCCGAGGATTCGCTCGCGCCGGTCGCCCGGCGCCTGGGCGAACTGATGGGCCGCGAGGTGCCGCTGGTGGCGAACTGGGTCGACGGCGTCGACGTGAAGCCGGGCCAGGTGGTGCTGCTCGAGAACTGCCGCGTCAACAAGGGCGAGAAGAAGAACAGCGAGGAGCTGGCGAAGAAGATGGCCGCGCTGTGCGACATCTTCGTGCACGACGCCTTCGGCACCGCGCACCGCGCGGAGGCCTCGACCTACGGCATCGCGCAGTTCGCCAGGATCGCCTGCGCCGGCCCGCTGCTGGCTGCCGAGATCGACGCCATCACCAAGGCCCTGGCCAATCCGAGGCGTCCGCTGGTGGCGATCGTCGCGGGCTCCAAGGTGTCGACCAAGCTGACCATCCTGCAGTCGCTGTCGAAGAACGTGGACGGCTTGATCGTCGGTGGCGGCATCGCCAACACCTTCATGCTGGCCGCGGGCCTGAAGATCGGCAAGTCGCTGGCCGAGCCCGACCTGCTGGCCGATGCCAAGGCCGTGATCGAGTCGATGAAGGCGCGCGGCGCCGCGGTGCCCATCCCGGTGGACGTGGTGACCGCCAAGACCTTCGCCGCCGATGCGCCGGCCACGGTCAAGGCCGCGACCGAGGTGGCCGACGATGACCTGATCCTGGACATCGGCCCCAAGACCGCCGCGCAACTGGCCGAGCAGCTCAAGGCGGCCGGCACCATCGTGTGGAACGGTCCGGTCGGCGTCTTCGAGTTCGACGCCTTCGCCCATGGCACCGAGACCATCGCGCGCGCCATCGCGGCGTCGGACGCGTTCTCGATCGCCGGCGGCGGCGACACGCTGGCGGCGATCGCCAAGTACGGCATCGAGCAGGACGTCGGCTACATCTCCACTGGCGGCGGCGCCTTCCTGGAAGTGCTGGAAGGCAAGACGCTGCCGGCGTTCGAGATCCTGGCCAAGCGCGCCCGGGGCTGATCGCCCCTTGTCCTCCCAGGGCGGTCCCGGGTCTCGGGCCCGGGAGGCCTCAGGCCGAGGCGGAGCACACCCGGTCCCGCAGGACCGGTGCCGGCGCCGGCCGCGCCGCGGGCGCTGACGCTCGCGTGCTCAGCGTGAGCGCGGCGATGACCAGTGCCGCACCGATCCACTCCTGCCAGGCGGGGTGCTGGCCGAGCGCGACGCTCATCAGCAGCGCCGACACCGGCACCCCGTTCAGGAACAGCGTGCCCCGCGGCGCGCCGAGCTGGCGCACGCCGAAGTTGAAGGCGACCACGGCGGCCACCGTCGGCACGGCCGCGATGTAGAGCAGGTGCGGCGCGACCGGCGCCAGGTCCTGCCAGCCCGGCGCGGCGATCCAGCCCGCCGCCGTCGCGGCCGCCGCGAACCCGATCTGCCACGGCAGCGCCGCGAGCGCGGTCAGGCCGGTGTACTCGAGCGGACTCAGGTCCGGCACCTTCGCCGCGCCGCGCGTGTAGCTCACCCAGCCGATCGTGCCGAGCAGCGTCAGCGCGTCGCCGAGCAGCAGGTGCGGCGGCCCGTCGCTGCGGCCCAGCACGCCGGAGACCATCACGACGCCACTCAGCGCCAGCACCGCCGCGCCAGCGACGCCCAGTCCCGGCCGGTGCCCGTCCAGCACCCAGCGCAGCAGCAGGGTCGTGAGCGGCATCGTCGCCATCAGCACCGCGCCGTGCGACGGCAGCGAGAGCTTGAGCCCCTCCAGCACCAGGATGCCGAAGAAGCCGTAGCCCAGCACGCCAAAGCCGGTCAGCAGCCGCCAGTGCGCGCGCAGCTTGGCCCAGGGCCGCTGGCCGAAGACGGCCACCAGCAGCGCCATGCCCACGCCCGCGAGCAGGTAGCGCACGGCGGTGAACCAGATCGGGTCGAGCCGGCCCAGCACCGGCTTGCCCACGAGGAAGAGGCTGCCCCACGAGATGGCGGCGAACAGCATGGCCGCGGTGGCGGCATAGGGATTGGCGGGAGTCATGGATCCCTTCGCTTTCGGAGAGGTCGATGGGAGGCAGTCTGGGCGCCGCCTCGCGCGCGGTCCATGAGCATCTTTGGAAGGGGCGTTTGAAGAATCCGAACGCGCGCCCGCGGCGACTCGTCACAATCCCGGCCCATGGAGCTGTACCAGCTGAAGAGCTTTCTGGCCGTCGTGGCCGAACGGAACCTGACCCGCGCCGCGGAGAAGGTGTTCACCAGCGTGCCGGCCGTGAGCGCCCAGATCAAGGCGCTCGAGGAGGAGCTCGGCGTGCAGCTGTTCGAGCGCAGCTCGCGCGGCATGGCGCTGACACCGGCCGGCGAGCGCTTGGCCGAGGAGGCGCGGCGCACGCTCGACGCGGCGCAGCGCCTGCGCCAGGCCGCCGCGCAGATCCGCGGCGAGGTGCGCGGCCTGCTGCGCATGGGCACCGTCACCGACCCGCTGGCGCTGCGCCTGGGCGAGGTGATGGTCAAGCTCGCCGAGCGCCATCCCGGCATCGGGCTGCAGCTGCTGCAGCGGCTGTCGCTGCACAGCGTGCAGGCCCTGCGCCGTGGCGACGTGGACTGCGCCTACGTGCTGTATGACGGCGAGCGCGCCGACGGGCTGATGGTGCACCGGTTGCGCCGCATGGAGCTGGCCGTGGCCGTGCCGCGGCGCTTCGCCGACCGCGAGTGGCCGGTGTCGCGCGACGCGCTGCTGGCGCTGCCGTGGATCGGCACGCCGCCGGACTGCGGGCTGCGCCCCGCGGCCGAACGCCTGTTCCAGAGCGCTGGCCGCGAGCCGCCGCACAGCCTGATGGCCGAGACCGAGGCGGCCGTGCGCGGCATGGTCGCCAGCGGTCTCGGCGCGGCGGTGCTGCGCATCGATCAGGCGCAGGCGGCGGTGGAAGCGGGTGAACTCCGCATCTGGCCGCACTGGCAGGACGAGACCTGGCTGTGCTGGCTCCAGCAGGAGGGGCCGGAAGATCACGCGCTGGCCGTGCTGCGCGAACTGGTCCAGGAAGCCTGGGAAGACTGAGCGGGTCGTCTGAGCGCTGAGCGGGTCATTCCTCGACCGACCGGTCGGGCTGCGATACTCCGTCGACAACAACGGAGACCGACCACGTGGACACCCTGCAGATTGCGACCGATGCGCGCGGCGTCGCGCGCGTGACGATGAACCGGCCGGAGGTGTTCAACGCCTTCGACGAGGCCATGATCGCGGACCTCGATGCCGCCTTCGAGCGCCTGGGCCGCGACCCGGCCGTGCGGATCGTCGTGCTCGACGGCGCCGGCAAGGCCTTCAGCGCGGGGGCGGACCTGCAGTGGATGAAGCGCGCGTCGGAGGCGACGCAGGACTGGAACGTCGAGGACGCGCGCCGCTTCGCCGGCATGCTCGACCGGATCGCGCGCTGCCCGAAACCCACGATCGCGAAGGTCCATGGCGTCGCGCTGGGCGGGGGCGTCGGACTGACGCTGGCCTGTGACATCGCGGTCGCCGCGGCCGGCGCGCAGTTCGCGGTCAGCGAGGCCCGCTTCGGCATCCTGCCGTCGGTGATCGGCCCCTATGTGATGAACGCCGTCGGCCCGCGCGAGGCGCGCCGGCTCGCGCTCACCGCCAGCCGCATTCCGGCCGCCGAGGCGCTGCGCATCGGCCTGCTGCACGAGGTCGTCGAGAGCGACGCGGCCGGCGGACTCGATGCGGCCGTCGAGCGCTGGATCGCCGAGCTGCTGATGAACGGCCCGCGGGCGCAGGCGGAGATCAAGGCGCTGTTCGCGCAGCTCGAGGTCGGGCCGGTCACGGCCGAGGTTCGCGAGTTGACCGCCCAGACCATCGCCCGCGTCCGCATGGGCTCGGAGGCCAAGGAAGGCTTTGCCGCCTTCCTGGGCAAGCGGCCCGCGGCCTGGGTGCCGAAGGCCGGCGGCGGCGCGGACTGACGCGCGGCGTCCACTCTTTCCGGATTCATCGGGATCGATCTTGGAGACAGCAATGACGGCATCGACGGGAACGTGGCGCATCGCGAGCGCCGACGCGGCGCAGGCACCGGTGGCGGTGATCGGCGCGGGCGTGATGGGCGCGGGCATCGCGCAGGTGGCGGCGCAGGCCGGCCATCCGGTCCGGCTCATGGACCTGCGCGAAGGCGCCGCCGCGGCGGCGATCGCGCAGATCGGCAAGGCGCTCGACAGCCTGGTGGCGAAGGGCCGCATGGCCCAGGATGCGCGCGACGCGGTGCTGGCGCGCCTGTCGCCGGCGGCCTCGACCGCGGAACTCGCGGACGCCGCGCTGGTCATCGAGGTGATCGTCGAGAAGCTCGAGCCCAAGCAGGCGCTGCTGCGCGAACTCGACGCGCTGCTGCCGCCCGATGCGCTGATCGCGTCCAACACCTCGTCGATCAGCATCACCGCGCTGGCCAACGGCATGGCGAGCCCGCGCCGGCTCGTCGGCATGCACTTCTTCAACCCGGTGCCGCTGATGAAGCTGGTCGAGGTCGTCTGGGGCGCGGAGACGGACGAATCGGCCGCGCAGGCGATCGAGGCGCTGTCGCGCCGCTGGGGCAAGACGCCGGTGCATGCGAAGTCGACGCCCGGTTTCATCGTCAATCGCATCGCGCGCCCGTATTACGCCGAGACGCTGCAGCTGCTGCAGGAGCAGGCCGGCAGCCCGGCTCAACTGGACCGCGCGCTGCGCGGGGCCGGTTTCCGCATGGGTCCCTGCGAGCTGATGGACCTGATCGGCCACGACACCAACTACCTGGTCACGCAGTCGGTCTTCGAGGCCAACTTCGGCGACAAGCGCTATCAGCCCTCGCTGGTGCAGAAGGCGCTGGTCGATGGCGGCCGCCTCGGGCGCAAGGCGGGGAAGGGCTTCTACGACGGCGCGCCCGAGAGCGCCGCGCCGGTCGCGGTGATCGATGGCGACGTCGGCGCGGTGACCCTGTCGGGACGCGGTCCGCTGGTGGAGTTGCTGGGCGGCTGGATGGCCACGCGAGACCTCAGCTTCGAGCGCGACGAGACGGCTGACTGGCAAGGCGTCGCGGTCGAAGGCGTGCAGCTGCATTTCACGCGCGGGCGCTGCGCCGCCCAGCTCGCGCGGGAGCGCAGCCAGCCCGGCCTCGCGGTGATCGACTGGCCGCTCGCGCCGGACCGGATCGACGGACTCGCGATCGCTTTCGGGCCGCGCGTCGACAACGTCCAGCAGACCCATGCCGAGACGCTGTTGCGGCGGCTGGGCTGGGCGCCGCTGGTGCTGCGCGACGTGCCGGGGCTTGCCGTCGCCCGCACCATCGCGATGCTGATCAACGAGGGCGCCGATGCCGTCTGGCAGGGCGTCTGCGACGAGTCCGGCGCTGACACCGCAATGAAGCTGGGCGTGAACTATCCCGCTGGGCCCTTCGAGTGGCTCGCGCAATTGGGCGCGCCACTCGTCGTCGATGCGCTCGAGGGGCTCTTCGAGGCCTATCGCAGCGAGCGCTACCGGATCAGCCCGCTGCTGCGCCAGCGCCTCTGGGCCTGAACGCGGCGCTTGCGCTCGCACATGCAAAAAGCGCCCCGAGGGGCGCTTTTTCGTGGGGTCTCTGAAGCCTCAGAGCAGCATGCGCAGATGCGCTTGCGCCTGCAGCAGCGGAGGCAGGCAGTGCTCGACCATCTGCTCCATGCTCATGCGGGTCGCGTGGACGCTGATGGCCATCGCGGCGACGGTGTCGCCCTTGTAATTCTTCAGCGGCACGGCCACCGTGCGCAGGCCCTGCTCCAGTTCCTGGTCGATCAGCGCATAGCCCTGCGCGCGGGCACGGGCGATCTCGATGCGCAGACGCTCCGGATGCGTGATCGTGTGCGGGGTCAGCGCGGTCAGCTCCTGGCGCGCGATGAAGGCGTCGACTTCCGCCTGCGGCTGCGCCGCCAGCAGCACGCGGCCGTTGCCGGTGCAATAGGCCGGCACGCGGGTGCCCGGCTGCAGCGTCGGCGAGACCACGCGGCCCGCGCTCGTCGCGGAGATGCAGATCACGTCATTGCCATCGAGCACGCCGGCCGAGGAGGCCTCCTTCATCGCGTAGGCCAGCTTGTGCAGCTCGGGCTCGATGATGCGGGGCAGGCGGGCGGAGTGCATGTAGCTTTGACCCAGGCGCAGCACCTTGGGGGTCAGCGCGAACATCTTGCGGTCCTGCGAGACGAAACCCAGGTGGGTCAGCGTCAGCAGGTAGCGGCGCGCGGCCGCGCGAGTCAGGCCGGTGCGGCCGGCGACTTCGCTGATGGTGAGGCGGGGACGTTCCTGATCGAAGGCTTCGATCACGGCCAGGCCTTTTTCCAGGCCGGCGACCAGGTCACGCTTGAGCGGACCGGTACGGACTTCAGCGTCGGGGGAGGGAGTGACCGCCGTGATGGCGGTCAGGTCTTCATCGTGGGCTCGAGCAGCGGACATAGGGGAGGGGGTGGACGTGCGTTTGACGCCCAAATCTGCTGGGCGTAAGCAGGTGATGTCCAGGACTATAGGGACAACCCTGTCAAGAATGTTTGCCAGGGCAATTGTTTTGATCCGCAAATCGCACCGCTATGCATCATTTTGGTGCATTTGCCGTGCAGCACGCCCCGCGGCCTGTTCAAGGTCACGTGAGAGGGCGTTCAGCGGGAAAAAAGGCGCGAAACCGCGATCGGTTGGACGCTAAGCGGGTCGTCAATAGTCAGACATCATGCTTGTCGCCGCACACCCTACATATATGAGCGGTATGCGCCATCAAACTTGTTCAGTATCCCACGCCCTGTGCGATTGGCGCCTGCGTAGTCCTACGGGCGCCCATGACTATTTTTTAATCGCCCCAAACCGTTGGATATGGATGGACGGACGCTGGGCGAGGCCGCGCTGCACCAGGATGAGGTCGTACAACATCCGCCCGCCCAGCGGGATGGATGGAAATTGTCAGACTATTGAAGCCGGATCGGCCGCGCGCCTGCTGGCGCGCGGCGAGCCGTTCAGACGCGCTCGATGACGAGCGCAATGCCCTGGCCGACGCCGATGCACATCGTGCAGAGCGCGTAGCGGCCGTTGATGCGGTGAAGCTGGTTGATCGCCGTGGTGACCAGGCGGGCGCCGCTCGCGCCCAGCGGATGTCCGAGCGCGATGGCGCCGCCGTTCGGGTTCACGCGCGGATCGTCGTCACGCAGGCCGAGGTCGCGCAGCACGGCCAGTCCCTGGGCCGCGAAAGCTTCGTTGAGCTCGATGACGTCCATCTGATCCAGCGTCAGGCCGACCTGCGCCAGCACCTTGCGGCTGGCCGGCGCAGGGCCGATCCCCATGATGCGCGGCGCCACACCGGCCGTGGCCATGCCCAGCACGCGGGCCCGCGGCGTCAGGCCGTGGCGGGCGATCGCCGATTCGCTGGCCATCAGCAGCGCGCAACTGCCGTCGTTGACACCGGACGCGTTACCCGCGGTCACGCTACCGTCCGGTCGGACGACGCCCTTGAGCCTGGCCAGCGCCTCCAGGCTGGTCTCGCGCGGATGCTCGTCCTGGCGCACGATGACCGCGTCGCCCTTCTTCTGCGCAATGGTGACCGGGCAGATCTCGGCGTCGAAGAAGCCGCTGCGCTGGGCCGCCAGCGCCTTGGTCTGGCTGGCCAGCGCCATGCGGTCCTGGGCCTCGCGCTCGATGCCGAAATCGGTGGCGACGTTCTCGGCCGTCTCCGGCATCGAATCGACGCCATACCGCGCCTTCATCGCCGCATTGACGAAGCGCCAGCCGATCGTGGTGTCGTAGATCGCGTTCGCGCGCGAGAACGCCGATTCGGCCTTGGGCATGACGAACGGGGCGCGGCTCATGCTCTCGACGCCACCGGCGATCAGCAACTGCGCTTCGCCGGCGCGGATCGCGCGGGCGGCGCTGCCGACCGCATCCATCCCCGAGCCGCACAAGCGGTTCAGCGTCACGCCCGGCACGTCGATCGGGAGTCCGGCCAGCAGCGCCGACATGCGCGCCACGTTGCGGTTGTCCTCGCCCGCCTGGTTCGCGCAGCCATAGAACACGTCATCCAGCGCTTCCCAATCCAGCGCGGGATGGCGCGCCATCAAGGCCTGGATCGGGACGGCGCCCAGATCATCCGCGCGGACAGCCGAGAGGGCCCCGCCGTAACGCCCGAACGGTGTGCGCTGGGCGTCGCAAACGAACGCGTGCATGCAAAGTCTCCTGAATATTTATGAGAATGGCGGTTCCGGGGGATCATAGGGGCCCCCAGGAAAAACCTGTGACAAGTTGCACGGCGGCGCCGGGATCATGCGGGAAGCCGCGCGGCTGACCCGCTTTTCATTTAAGTTGCGCCCCAAGGCAGCCGAAGCTGCAGGACGAGGGCGCCTGAACCCGGGCGCGGAACCACCAGAATGAAGGACAGATCGGCCGATCCGCTCATCGATGTGAACCAGCTGAAAGTCGGGATGTTCATCCATCTCGACCTCGGCTGGATGTCACATCCGTTTCCGCTCAGCAGCTTCAAGCTGAGCTCGGAAGAGCAGTTGCTGATCCTGCGCCGGCTGGGGCTCAAGCAGGTGCGCTGGAGCCCCGGCAAGAGCGACCTGCCGTTGGAGGCGACGCCGATGCCGTCGCCCGTGCCCGCGCCGGCGGTGGTCGCCGAATCCCATGGCGCCGAAGACGACGCCCGGGAGCTCCATCGCCGCCAACTGGCCGCGCAGCGCGAGGCGCTGCTGCTGTGCGAGCGCCAGTACGCCGAAGCCGCGACCGCGCTGCGCGACCTGATCGACCTCGTGCCCCGCGATCCGGCGGACGCGCGTGATCGATCCTCCGCGCTGTCCCGCGCCTTGCTCGACAAGATGCTGGTCGAGGGCGACATCAACATCCGTCTGCTCAATGAGGGCGCCGGCGACCGGGGCACCGCGCATGCGCTGAACGTGGCGGTGATCGCGCTGCTGCTGGGCCGCGCCTTCGGGCTGGGCCGCGACGAGATGCTCGATCTCGGCCAGGGCGCCCTGCTGCACGACATCGGCAAGATGGAGCTCACGCCCCGCTTCCGTCATCGCGATGACAGCTTCACCGCGGCCGAGGTCGCCGCCTACCAGCAGCACGTCGCCAAGGGCGTGATGTGGGGACAGAAGATGGGCATCGGCGCCGGTCCGCTGCTGATCATCGCGCAGCACCACGAACACGCCGACGGCAGCGGTTTCCCGCAGCGCCTGAACGCCGATCGCATGAGCATCGGCGCGCGCATCGTGGCCCTGGTCAACCGCTTCGACGGCCTGTGCAATCCGCTGTTGAGCTCCAAGGCGATGACGCCCCACGAGGCGCTGTCGCTGATGTTCGCGCAGGGCCGCAGCCGCTTCGACGCGACCATGCTCAACGCGTTCATCCGCATGATGGGCGTGTACCCGCCGGGCTCCGCGGTCCAGTTGACCGACGACCGCTATGCGCTGGTCGTGGCCGTCAACTCGTCGCGTCCGCTCAAGCCCAAGGTCATGGTTCACGATCCCAAAGTGCCGCGCGACGAAGCGCTGGTGCTGAATCTGGAAGAGCTGCCCGACCTGGGCATCCGCCGCAGCGTGAAGCCGCAGCAACTGCCGCGCGCCTCGCTGGACTACCTGAGCCCGCGCAGCCGCATCGCCTATTTCTTCGAGTCGGCCGGTCCGATGTCGGCGCCGCCACCGCCGCCCGGAGAGATGGCCGCATGAGCTTCCCGGCCGCCCGAGTCGCCGCCGCGCCGCCCGCGGCGTTCAACACCGCTTTCCTGCCGCTGATCGACGGGCTGCAGGAGGCGGTGTGGCTGGTCGACGCCCGCACCCATTGCGTCGTGGCGGTGAACGCGGCCTCGCTGCAGCTGCTCGGCCTCCCGGCGAAGGAACTGGTGGGCGCGAGCATCGAATCGCTGGCCTCGACGCCCGAGGACGCGCTGTTCTGGATGGACGCCGCGATCGGCCGCCGCGAAAGCCTGCACAGCGACACGATGATGCGGCACGCCGATGGCCGGATGCTCTGGGTGTCGCGCCGCATCAGCCATGTCTCGCAGCCGCAGGGAGATGGGCTGTGGCTGGTCGCGATGCGCGACCAGACCCAGCAGCGCCAGCACGACGAGGAACGCGAGACGCTGCTCGCCGAGCTCCGCGCGACGCTCGAATCGACCGCCGACGGCATCCTCGTCACGGACCTGGCGGGCCGCATCCGCAGCTTCAATCAGCGGCTCGCTTCGCTGTGGGGCATCCCCGAGGACCTGCTCAACGAGCGCAACGACGAGGCCGTGCAGGCCTGGATGCGGCGCAGCGTCGTCGATGGCGCCGCCTACGCGATGCGGCTCGGCGCGATCCAGGAGTCGCCGCTGCTGCACACCAGCGACCACCTCAAGCTGATCGACGGCCGCGTGCTCGAGCGCGTGTCACTGCCGCAGTGGAGCCGCGGACGGCCGATCGGCCGCGTGTACTCGTTCCGTGACCTCAGCGAGAAGCTCGCCGCGCACCAGCGCATCGAGGAGCTGTCGCACAACGACATGCTCACCGGGCTGCCGAACCGCCGTGCGCTGATGGAGCGCGTCGACTACGCGCAGGCCATGGCGCGCCGCGAGACCACGCCCTTCGCGCTGCTCAACGTCGACCTCGACCGCTTCAAGCAGATCAACGACACGCTGGGTCATTCGTACGGGGACCGCGTGCTGAAGGAAGTCGCGCTGCGCCTGAAGGAATCGCTGCGCGAGGTCGATACCGTCGCGCGTCTGGATGGCGACGAGTTCGCGCTGCTGATCCATCAGGCCGACGCGCGGGGCGCCGAGCACGCCGCGCGGCGCGTTCAGGAGGCGATGTCGCGGCCGTTCTGCTTCGACACGCTCAGCTTCACCGTCACCTGCAGCACCGGCATCGCGCTGTTCCCGGGCGACGGCGCGGGCGCCGAGGCGCTGCTCGCCAGCGCCGAGCGCGCGATGCACTGGGTCAAGGAGAGCGGCCGCGGCGCATTCCGCTTCCACCAGCCGCGCAAGGACGTGGACCTGCTGTCGCGCATGCGGCTCGACCATGCGATGCGTCAGGCCTTGCAGGAACGGGAGTTCCGCCTGCACTTCCAGCCGCAGGTCGCGCTCGAGACCGGTGAGCTGATCGGCGCCGAAGCCCTGATCCGCTGGCGCGATCCGCTGCGCGGCGACGTGCCGCCGTCCGAGTTCATCCCGGTGGCCGAGGAGAGCGGCTTCATCGTCGCGATCGGCCAATGGGTGCTGCAGCAGGCCGTGGCGCAGGCCGCCGCATGGCTTCAGCAGGGGCTGCGCGTGCCGGTGGCGGTCAATGTGTCGGCGCTGCAGTTCCAGCAGACCCAGTTCGTCGAACAGGTCGCGCAGGCGCTGCGCACCTATGACCTGCCGCCGTCGCTGCTGGAGCTGGAACTCACCGAGTCCGTGCTGCTGCGCGACGCCGAGGAGGCGCTGCACCGGATGCAGGCCTTGTCCGAACTTGGCGTGCTGATGGCGATCGACGACTTCGGCACGGGCTATTCCAGCCTTGGCTACCTGAAGCGCTTCCCCATCCAGCGTCTGAAGATCGACCGCAGCTTCGTCAAGGGGCTGCCCGGCGATGCCAGCGACGCGGGCATCGTCAACGCGATCATCCAGATGGGTCGCGCGCTGAATCTGAAGGTGATCGCCGAGGGCGTCGAGACCGAGGCCCAGCGCGAGTTTCTGGCTCGCTGCGGCTGCCATGAGTACCAGGGTTTCCTGTGCGCGCCGGCGCTGGAGACGCGTGCCTTCGAGGAGCGCCACGCCCAGATCACGGCGCAGGCCGAGGCCGCGAAGGCAGCAATCGCCCAACGCGCGGCGCCGCGTCCGGCGCGGGCCTCGGTGCATCTGCTGCGCGGCGGCTGAGCGCCGGCGCGACAGCGGCGGGAATCCGGTCCGACCCTGAGCGGGGTCGGGAGACCTCTCCACAGACACGCGCGTGAGGGCGGCACAATGCGCCGATGGCCGCCGTCAACGGCCGGGAGACAAGCGTGCTGTACAAGTTCAAGTCGAAGGCCGGTGCGGACGTGATCATGCTGGCCGCTCACGGTGACCGGGCGCTCGAGGCGCTGGGCCGGAGCGCGTCGCCGCAGGGCATCTTCCAGTCGGCCGACCTGCCCGGGCTGATCGCGCGGGGCGAGGCGGCCATCGCCCAGGAGCAGCAGGCGCACGAGCGCGCCGCCGAGGAAGCTCAGGCCGAGGGCCGCAAGCCACCGCCCAAGCCGGAGGTCATGCTCCGCCAGCGCCTGTGGCCGCTGCTCGAGCTGATGCGCGCCGCGCAGGCCGCGGGCACCGACGTGGTCTGGGGCGTCTGAGTGGAGTCCACCCTGATCCTGGCGATCCGGCACGGCGAGACCGCCTGGAACCGCGAAGGCCGGTTGCAAGGCCACCTGAACCTGCCGCTCAACGAACTCGGGCTGAGGCAGGCGCGGCGCCTCGGTGAGGCGCTGGCCGATCAGGCCATCGATGCGGTCTATTCGAGCGACCTCGACCGCGCGGCGGTCACCGCGCGCCATCTGGCCAGGCCGCACGGCCTGGAGGTTCGCCTGGACGAGCGGCTGCGCGAGCGCGCGTTCGGCGTCCACGAGGGCAGGCTCTGGACCGAGATCGAGGCCACCTTCCCCGAGGACGCGCTGCGCTGGCGCCGCCGCGATCCCGATTTCCAGCCGCCTGGCGGCGAGAGCCTGACGATGCTCGACGCGCGGGTCACCGCCGTCGTGTCGGAGCTGGCGGCTCGGCATGCCGGCCAGACCATCGCGGTGGTCGCGCACGGCGGCGTGCTGGACTGCCTGTACCGCGTCGCGACCCGGATCGACCTGCAGGCGCCCCGGAGCTGGGTGCTGGGCAATGCCAGCGTCAACCGGCTGCTGCATTCGCCGCAGGGCTTCACGCTGGTGGGCTGGAACGACGACCAGCACCTGCAGGGCCTGACGCTCGACGACCCAGGCGTGCCGGGATTCATCCCCGCCACGCCGCAGGCGCTCAAGGCCTGACCCTGGAAAGGCGGCCGCAAGCCGCCGGCATCGAAAGAGGCGCCGCATCGAGCGCCCGTCGAGGAGACCATGACCGACGCACAGATCATCGTGCTGGCCACGCCCGTGTTCTTCGCCCTGATCGGGCTGGAGTACTGGGTCGGCGTGCGCCGCGGCCGCAATACCTACCGGCTCAACGATGCGATCAGCAGCATCGCACTGGGCATGCTCAGCCAGGTGGTGGGCGTGCTGACCAAGCTGTTCACGCTGGGCCTCTACACCTGGGTCTTCGAGCGCGCGGCGCTGACGCGGCTTGACGCTGGCGCCTGGTGGGTGTGGCTGAGCGGCCTGCTGCTCTACGACTTCCTCTACTACTGGCATCACCGTCTTGGCCACACGACGGCGCTGCTCTGGGCCGCTCACGCGGTTCACCACCAGAGCGAGGACTACAACCTGTCCACCGCGCTGCGGCAGACCGGCAGCGGCTGGCTGGCCGGCTGGATCTTCTACATGCCGATGGCCCTCCTGGGTTTCCCGCCGCTGGTCTATGCCGTGGTCGCGCTGGTGGACCTGCTGTATCAGTTCTGGGTCCATACGCAGCAGATCGGCAAGCTGGGATGGTTTGATCGCTGGTTCTGCTCGCCGTCGAACCACCGTGTGCATCATGCTGTCAACGACCGCTATCTCGATCGCAACTACGGCGGAATCCTCGTGATCTGGGATCGAATGTTCGGCAGCTTCCAGGAAGAGCTGGATGAGGAGCGATGCGTCTACGGCACCCGCGACGCCTTGCGAAGCTGGAACCCCTGGACCGCCAACGTGCAGGTCTATGCGCGGCTGCTGGCCAAGAGCCGGCGCACGCCGCGCTGGCGGGACAAGCTGCGCCTTTGGTGGGAGCCCGCGCACTGGGAACCGGGCATCGGCGCGCGCATCGCGCCCGGCTACGACCCGTTCCAGCGGCCGCTGTTCGACCCCGAGGTTCCGTCCTCGCACGCCGGCGCCGCCGCCGTGGCCTTCATCGCGCTGCTCGGTGGTGTCGCGCTGTTCCTGTGGAACGCGCATCGGCTGGGCCCGCTGGCGCAGGTCGCCGTGCTGGCGGGGCTGCTGGCGGGGCAGGTCTTGACGGCCCGGCTTCTGACGCCTCGCGTCACTCAGGAACACCCCTAACGGGGAACTGTTGCAATTTCGCGTCGGGCGTGATGGGTGCGTGCAACGCACTTCTATACTCCGCACACCTTGCAGTAAAGCCATTGAGCCAGACCGGCTGAAACCTCCAACTGATGAAGGTGGGTATGAAAAAGATTGCATTCGCTGCGGCCATCGCGGCTCTCTCCGTCCCGGCGTTCGCGCAAAGCTCCGTCACGCTTTGGGGCCGCATCAACACCTCGGTGGAAAGCATCAAGCGCGGCGACAACGACCGCGTCGCCTCGGTGATCAACAACAACTCCCGTCTGGGCTTCAAGGGCACCGAAGACCTGGGCGGCGGCCTGAAGGCCAGCTTCGCGCTGGAGCACGGCCTGAACTCGGACGACGGCCGTCAGACCAACTCGGCGTTCTGGAATCGTGAAGCCAGCGTGCAGCTGTCGGGCGATTTCGGTGCGGTCCGTCTGGGCCGCTGGACCCCCGGTTCGTACTACGCCACCGCCGACTACGTGTCGATGCACAACCACGACACCGGCACGTCGGAAGACAAGCTGTACTCGGGCGCCGGCTTCACGCAGACCAACAAGGTCGGCTACTTCACCCCGAACGTCAACGGCTTCAACGGCGAGTTCGCCGTCCACGCCGGTGAAGGCGTCGATCCGCGCGGTTACGACGTCGCGCTGAACTACGACCAGGGCCCGATGCACCTGGGCGCTGGCTACAGCAAGCAAGGTTCGGCCAAGCAGTACGCGATCCGCGGCCTGTACGAACTGGGCGCGTTCACCTTCGGCGGCTACGCGCAGCGTGAAGAGTCGGGCACCCCGCAATCGCCGGGCGCCAAGGACAGCCGCTGGATCGGCCGCGCCGCTGTGATGTACACGATGGGCCAGTCGGAATTCCACCTGAACGTCGGCGGCACCAAGGCGGGCGCCTACTCGTTCAACAATGGCCGTAACGGTGGCAAGCAGTACACCGTGGCCTACAACTACAACCTGAGCAAGCGCACCAAGGTCTACGCGTTCTACACGGCCGTGGACGCGAACACCCCCAACAAGGTGGACGACCTGAGCTCGTTCGCTGTGGGTGTCCGCCACAACTTCTGATCTTCGGATCAACCAGCGGAAAGGCGCTCCTCGGAGCGCCTTTTTTCATTGGGGCCGCGCCGCCGATGGCGCGCCTTCAGCTGAGCAGCTCTTCAGTCGAAGAGCTGCCCGGCCTGCTTGGGCGGTGCGACGCCCAGGTGGCGGTAGGCTGCGAGCGTCGCGATCCGGCCGCGCGGGGTGCGCTGCAGAAAGCCCTGCTGAATCAGGTAGGGCTCGATGACGTCCTCGATGGTGCCGGGCTCCTCGCCGATGGCGGCAGCGACGTTGTCCAAGCCCACCGGCCCGCCATCGAAGCGGTGCACCACCGCCTCGAGCAGCTTGCGGTCCATCAGGTCGAATCCAAGCGGATCGACGTCCAGCATGGCCAGTGCCTTTTCCGCGATCGCGCGGGTGATGGTGCCGTCGGCCTTGACCTCGGCGTAGTCGCGCACGCGGCGCAGCAGCCGGTTCGCGATCCGCGGCGTGCCGCGCGAACGCCGCGCCACTTCCAGGGCGCCGGCCGGCTCGATCGCCGCGCCCAGCAGCGACGCCGAGCGCGTCACGATGCGCTGCAGCTCCTCGGCGGTGTAGAACTCCAGCCGCGCGACGATGCCGAAGCGGTCGCGCAGCGGATTGGTCAGCATGCCGGCGCGCGTGGTCGCGCCCACCAGCGTGAAGGGCTGCAGGTCCAGTTTGATCGAACGCGCCGCAGGCCCCTCGCCGATCATGATGTCGATCTGGTAGTCCTCCAGCGCCGGATACAGGATTTCCTCGACGACCGGCGACAGCCGATGGATCTCGTCGATGAACAGCACGTCGTTGCGCTCGAGGTTGGTCAATATCGCTGCGAGATCCTTGGGCTTCTCGAGCACCGGCCCGCTGGTCTGGCGCAGGTTCACGCCCAGTTCGGCGGCGACGATGTGGCTCAGCGTCGTCTTGCCCAGCCCCGGCGGGCCGAACAGCAGCACGTGGTCAAGGGCCTCGCGCCGCTTCTTCGCGGCGCCGATGAAGATCTCCAACTGCTCGCGCGCCTTGGCCTGGCCCACATATTCGTCGAGCAGCTTGGGCCGCAACGCGCGCTCGATCGCGTCCTCGTTCGGCGAGGCCGGGTGCGCGCTGATCAGGCGCGCCTGCTGGGGCGCGGGCGTGAAGTCGTCGGTCTGGATGCTCATGGCGCGGGGTGGGGCGGGGCGGACGTCGCGGGTCGGCCGATCATGACAGGTGCTTCATCGCCAGCTTGATGCCTTCGCTGACGCCGATGTCCGCTGGCAGCGTCTTCAGCGCGGCGCCGGCTTCCTTCTCGCTGTAGCCCAGCGCGACCAGCGCCTGCAGGATGTCCGCCTGCGCGTCGTTGGCGACCGACACAGGGAGCGACAGGTCCGGGCTCAGCTTGCCCTTGAGTTCCAGCAGCAGCCGTTCGGCGGTCTTCTTGCCGATACCCGGCACTTTCACCAGCCGGCCCGCCTCCTGCTTGGAGATTGCCTGCGCCAGGTCGCCCACCGACATGCCAGAGAGCAGCGACAGTGCCATCTTCGGCCCGACGCCGCTGATCTTGATCAGCAGGCGGAAGGTGTTGCGCTCCTCGGGGGTCAGGAAGCCGAAGAGCACGTGCGCGTCCTCGCGGATGCTCAGGTGGGTCAGCAGCGAGGCGCGTTCGCCCAGGCCAGGCAGGTTGAAGAAGGTGCTCATCGGCACGTCGACTTCGTAGCCGACGCCTTGCACGTCGATGAGGACCTGCGGAGGCGATTTTTCCGCGATGACGCCGGTGAGCTTGCCGATCATGGGCGGGGATTATCCGCGTTCGCCGGGCATTCGATGGCGATTTGCTGGATATCCGTCCAGTATTTTCCCGAGGCCGGCGGCAGTCGCCGGTGGCGTGGCTCAGTTGCGCCCGAACAGGCCCAGACGCTGCGCCTCCAGCGCGGCCTCGGCGCGCGAGCTCACATTGAGCTTGCGGTAGATCTGCTTGACGTAGTCGGCGATGGTGTGGCGCGACAAGCCCAGCTGCACGCCGATCTCCGGCAGCGTGAAGCCCTTGGCGACACGCAGCAGGACCTCGGTTTCGCGGTCGGTCAGGGAAACCTCATGCAGCACCTGCGCGGCCTGCGGCCGGCGCTGCGAGGTGAAGTAGGCGATGACCTTGCGGGCGATCGACGGCGACAGCGGCGGCTCGCCCTGGCTGATGCGCTGCAGCTGCTCGACCAGCAGTTCGCGCGACTGCTCCTTGAGCAGATAGCCGAAGGCGCCGGCCTGCAGCGCGGGGAAGAGGTGTTCGTCGTCGTCGTGGATGGTGACGATGACGGATTGGACTTCGGGCTGCTTCTCGCGCAGCGCGGAGATCACTTCGACGCCAGAGCCGTCCGGCAGGCCCAGGTCGAGCAGCGCCAGCGTGAAGCGCTGGCTGCTCACCTGCTGTAGCGCATCCTGCACTCGCGAGCATTCGGTGACGACCGCGTTGGCGAAGACCTGCTTCACCAGCACCTTGAGCCAGGCGCGGATTTCGGGAATGTCTTCGAGGAGCAGGATGTGGTTCATGGCGCGGGATTCTTGCTCAGGAAAGCGACACCCGCCGGGATGCTGGCGGGTGTTTGCAACGGTACGGCTTTCTCGCCGGGCTGACCATCCCGATCAACGCCCGAGTGTGGCGCCGGCGGCAATGGATCACGCCGCGGCCCCGATCGCGGCGGCCCGTGCGGCGCCAGGCGCGATCAGAGCGGGATCGTCAGCCGGATGACGGTGCCCCAGCCGGGGCCGGACTCGACCAGGCACTGGCCATGCATCTGCTTGGCGCGCGCCTTCATGCTGGCCATGCCATGTCCCTTGTCCAGGCGACCCTCGAGTTCGAGCGGGATGCCCTGACCGTTGTCCTGGATCACCACCGAGAAGTAGCCGTCCTGCGCCGAGCAGCTGATGACGCAATGGGTGGCGCCGCTGTGCTTGATGATGTTGCTGACCGATTCGCGCAGGATGCGCGTGGTCTGGACATAGGCGCGGGCGGGGAAGGTGTGCTCGATGTCCTCCGCGGGGGATTTCCATTCGGCCAGGATGTTGGCCTGCGCCAGCCGGGAGACGACCTCCGCGCGCCAGTCGCCGAGCGCGTCCAGCAATTGGACCGGCTTGCCGGTCAGGCCGCGCACCGACAGGCGCATCTCTTCGAGCGCCTCGCGCGCAAGTGTCGAGATCCGGTCCGATTCGCTGGTGTGGACGATGGTCAGCAGCTTGGCGCCGAGGTCGTCGTGCAGGTCGGCGGCAATGCGCTTGCGCTCGCGCTCGGTGACCTGCTCCAGCTTGGCCTCGGCGACCTGGTCGAAGTGGCGTTCGAGTTCGGCGATGCGTTCCTGCAGCCGCAGCTCGCCTTGCAGCACGGCCAGCTCCGATTGCGTCAGCGCGCGGGCGAACTCGCGCACGCGCTGCAGCCCCAACCCGATCAGCGACAGCGGCCCCAGGATGCCGGCCAGCCCGCTGCCGGGCAGGGCCCAGGCGGACACGACCGCCAGCGCGCCGAAGCCGATCAGCACGCAGCTGATGACGAAATCGGAGGGCGGATAACGCTCCTCCAGGGTGGGCAGGAACATGTCCTGCCACCGTTGCCACAGATGCCAGCCCATCACGATCAACAACTCGGCGCCCAGCCACCAGAGCGCGAAGGCGGCGACGCGCGCCGCCGGTATCGGAAGCAGCAGGGCGGCGGGAAAGAGCAGTGCCTGCGCGATCAGCAGGCGATGCAGGCGCCGGTCGCGGCGGCGCATGCGCCGCATCAGGTAGTGCACCGCGCACCAGAGCATCCAGGGGGCGAGGATCACGGCGATCGCCGATGGCCAGGGCGCCAGCGGCGCCAGCCCCACCATGAGGATCCAGCCTGGCATCAG
This sequence comes from Roseateles sp., assembly GCF_039595595.1. Taxonomy (GTDB): domain Bacteria; phylum Pseudomonadota; class Gammaproteobacteria; order Burkholderiales; family Burkholderiaceae_C; genus Roseateles. The sequence goes on from NZ_JBCNLG010000032.1 coordinate 28,496, forward strand.
CGCCAGCAGCCAGCCGATGTGGCGTTGCGCGCGGCGCTGCCAGATCAGCAGTCCCAGCACGAAGGCCATCAGCACCAGCGCCGACTGGAGCCCATAGGCCAGCAGCGGCGCCAGCCGGGCCCAGACCGCGGCGAAGGTGCCGGGAGCGGCACCGGCGCTGTTCCCGGTCGCCGCGTCGGCCACCTGCGCCAGGCACACCGGAACGGCCAACGACAGCGTCACGGCGATACCGGTCGCGGCACGCCGGGATCGGCCTCCCCGTCCGTGCGCGGTCTCGTCGCGGCCGGCCGTGCTCCCCTGTTGTTCTGTGGTCCGCTGCATGGGGGGCGATTGTGCAGGCGGGACAGGCACGCGGCGCACCGGCGCGCCACAATACCGCCCTCAACCCCCCTGAATACGGAGCCCGCGCCGCTTTGAACCTGCGCCACGCCTTCACCCCCGCCGACAACCGGCGTCTGTCGCACCTGTGCGGCCCCCTGGACGAGCACCTCCGCCAGATCGAGGCGGCACTCCCCGTGCGCATCACCCATCGCGCCGAGCATTTCAATGTCGAGGGCGATCGCGCCGCCGCGCAGCGGACGGTGACGCTGCTGGAGACGCTCTACGCGCGCGCCGACCGCGCCATCCCCGGCGAGAGCCTGCGGCTGGCGATCGTCGAAGCGGCCAACGATGTCACCGCGCCAGCCGCTGGCGCCGGCGCGCAGGACCCGGACGGCGACAACGTCGTGCTGCGGACCCGCCGCGCGGATCTGGCGGGGCGCACGCCCAACCAGCATCACTACCTGCGGCGCATCCTGTCGCATGACATCAGCTTCGGCATCGGTCCGGCCGGCACCGGCAAGACCTTCCTGGCGGTGGCCTGCGCGGTGGACGCGCTGGAGCGCTCGACGGTGCAACGCATCATCCTGACGCGGCCCGCGGTCGAGGCCGGCGAGCGGCTGGGCTTCCTGCCCGGCGACCTGACGCAGAAGGTCGATCCCTACCTGCGGCCGCTGTACGACGCGCTCTATGACCTGATGGGCTTCGATCGCGTCACCAAGGCCTTCGAGAAGGGTCAACTGGAGATCGCGCCGCTGGCCTTCATGCGGGGCCGGACGCTGAATCACGCGTTCGTGATCCTCGACGAGGCGCAGAACACGACGCCCGAGCAGATGAAGATGTTCCTGACGCGCATCGGCTTCGGCAGCAAGTGCGTGGTGACCGGCGACACCAGCCAGATCGACCTGCCGCGCGGCATGCACAGCGGGCTGGTCGATGCGGAGCAGGTGCTGGACGGCGTCGAGGGCATCGCGATCACCCGCTTCAACCGGACCGACGTCGTGCGGCATCCGCTGGTGGCCCGCATCGTGCAGGCCTACGAGGATCGCGCGGAAGTGGCGGCGCGCGAGGAAGCCCGCGAGCAGCAGGAGCGCGAGGCCCGCTTCGCTGAAGAGCGCGAGGAGCGCCGCCTGCGCGCGATCCAGTTGCGCGAGGCGTCCACCCGCTTCGACGACGAACCCGCGACGGCGCCCGCGAAGCCCGCCGCGAAGAAGCCAGCCGCAAAGCGTGCGGTGGCCAGGAAGAGCGCCGCCAAGGCGCCTGCCGCGAAGAAGCCTGCCGTGAAGAAGCCTGCCGTCAAGAAACCCGCGGCGAAGAAGCCGGCTCGCAAGGGAGCCGCCCGATGAGCCGTCCCGAACTGAGCCTGTCGCTGCAATTCGCCGACCCCCGCCACAAGGCGCAACTGCCGCGTCACAAGGTCATCCGCTGGATGCGCGCGGCGCTCGAGCTGCCGGGCGAGATCACCGTGCGCATCGTCGACGCGCAGGAGGGCCAGGCGCTCAACCGCGAGTACCGCTCGAAGGATTACGCGACCAACGTGCTGACCTTCGACTACGCGCACGAGCCGGTGGTCGCGGCGGACCTGGTGATCTGCGCCGAGGTCGTCGAGCGCGAGGCCAGGGAAATGGGCCTGGACCTCACGGCGCATTACGCGCACATGCTGGTCCATGGCACGCTGCACGCGCAGGGCTATGACCACGAGGAAGACGACGAGGCCGAGTGCATGGAAGCGCGCGAGACGGAGATCATGCTCGGCCTGGGCTTCGCCGATCCCTACGCCAAGCGCTGAGGCCGCCGCCCCGGGCGCTACTGCTGCGTCCCGAGGTAGCGCTTGCGCCAGAAGAAGGCGCCGAGCGCGATCGCGGTGACGCCCATCACGGCGACGGCGATCCAGAAGCCGGTCGCGCGGTGGATCAGCGGCAGGGTGTCGAAGTTCATGCCGAAGATGCCGGTGATCAGGTTCAGCGGCAGGAAGATCGCCGTGAGCACCGTCAGCGTGCGCATGATGTTGTTGGTGCGCTCGCCGGTGAGCGAGAAGTGCATCTGCACCGAGGTCTCGGCCGAGGTCTCGAGCCGCCGCACATGCGTCAGCACGCGCTCCACATGCTCGAGCACGTCGCGCGAGCGCACGCGGAGCAGCTCGCGCTCGCGCTCCGCGCGCGCGTCGCCGGCCGGCCATTCGCCCAGCGCGTCGATCCACTCCTGCACCGCACTGCGCTGGTCCTCGCACAGGTCCTCCAGGCGCGAGAGCGTGTCACGGGCGTGCAGCACGACCTGCCAGTCGCGGAAGTGGCCGCGCCGGTCCAGCAGCAGACCCTGCAGCGTGGTGAGCTGGCGGGTCAGCAGCCGGCGCAGGTCCAGGTAGCTGTCGACCATGTGGTTGACCATGCGCAGCATCAGCTCGGCGGGGCTGTTGGGCAGCCGGGTGCTGCCGCGCAGGTCGCGGCCCTCCTGCTGCGCGCCGAGCTTGCCCGCGAAGTAGTCCCGCAGCGAGCATTCGCCCGGATGCACGGTGATCAGCACGCGGTCGAACACGGCGAAGCCGACCGGGCTGGTGTCGATCGCCTGGAGCGCCTCGTTGGCGGCCGCGGCGGTGCGGGGGCCGTCCTCGGCCAGGTACTGCTCGCTGCCCGGCATGGTCGCGAGCCGGCGGAACACCATCAGGTCGTACCAGCTCGTGTAGTCGAAGTGGGACGGCAGCTGCGGGTTCATCAGGTCCGACACATGCAGATCGAGCAACTGCGCCCCGGTCCAGCGCAGCAACCGCTGCTGCAGCGTGCCGAGCTGGAGCTCGAACTCGCGGCGCGGCAAGCCGATCCAGAGGAAGCCCTCGGGCGGGAGGTCCTCCGGCAGGGCGGCGAGTTCCTCGTAGACCGCGTCGCTGAGATGGAACAGACGCATGCGTCGGGCGGGCAGCCGGCGTGCCGCGGGTCAGTAGCCGGCCTTGATCAGGCGTGCCGCGTCCATCGCGAAGTAGGTCAGCACGCCATCGGCCCCGGCGCGCTTGAAGGCCAGCAGCGCCTCCATCATCACGGCGTCGTGGTCCAGCCAGCCGTTGGCCGCGGCGGCCTTGATCATGGCGTACTCGCCGCTGACCTGGTAGGCGAAGGTGGGGACGCGGAACTCGTCCTTCACGCGGCGGACGATGTCCAGATACGGCATGCCGGGCTTGACCATGACCATGTCGGCGCCTTCGGCCAGGTCCAGGCCGACCTCGCGCAGCGACTCGTCACCGTTGCCCGGGTCCATCTGATAGGTCTTCTTGTCGGCCTTGCCCAGGTTGGTGCGCGAGCCCACCGCGTCGCGGAACGGCCCGTAGAAGGCGCTCGCGTACTTGGCGCTGTAGGCCATGATCCGCGTGTGGATGTGGCTGTCGGCTTCCAGCGCGGCGCGGATCGCGCCGATGCGGCCGTCCATCATGTCGCTGGGCGCGACGATGTCCACGCCCGCCTGGGCTTGGACCAGCGCCTGCTGGCGCAGCAGCTCGACCGTGCGGTCGTTCAGGATGTAGCCCTGCTCGTCGAGCACGCCATCCTGGCCATGGCTGGTGTAGGGATCGAGCGCGACGTCCGTCAGCACGCCCAGGCCCGGGACCCGCTCCTTGAGCGCGCGCACGACGCGCGGGATCAGGCCGTCCGGATTCGTCGCCTCGATGCCGTCGGGCGTCTTCAGCGAGGGATCGATCGCGGGGAACAAGGCCATCACCGGGATGCCCAGTTCCACGCATTCCTCGGCGACGGGGAGCAGCCGGTCCAGGCTCAGCCGCGACACGCCGGGCATCGACGCGATGGGTTCGACGCGGTTCTCTCCCTCATGGACGAAGACCGGGAAGATCAGATCGCTGGCGTGCAGGCGGTGTTCGCGGACCAGCGCCCGGGTGTAGGCATCGCGGCGCAGGCGACGGGGGCGGCTGGCGGGATAGGGGGCGGGAAGTTGCATGGTTTCCGAGAAATTCCACCGGTTCGAGGGACCGCTACATGGAAAGACGTAGATTTCGAAATTCGGCAGATCTGTTAAAGTCGCTCTTGAATGATAGCCGCTCGGTTGTCATTCCCTGCTTTTCCTCCCTGAGCAGGAGCCTTAACGTGATGACAGCGATAAGGCTTTCCGACCCCGGCTGTGAAGCCGGGGTTTTTTTTCGCGCCATCCATAATGCCGCGATGCTCTGGATCAAAGCCCTCCACATCATTTTCGTCGCCGCGTGGTTCGCGGGACTGTTCTACCTGCCGCGGATCTTCGTGAACCTGGCCATGGTCCCCTCCGACAGCCACGCCGAGCGCGAGCGCCTGCTGCTGATGGGCCTGAAGCTCTACCGCTTCAGCACGATGCTGATGGTGCTCGCGCTGGTCTTCGGGCTGACGCTGTGGGGCTATTACGGCATCGGCCGCGGGCCGGGCAATGGCTGGATGCATGCCAAGCTGGGCCTGGTGGTGCTGGCGATCGGCTACCACCACGTCTGCCGGGCGTTCCTGCGCAAGTTCGAGTTGATGGCCAACCGCCGCAGCCACAAGTGGTTCCGCGTGTTCAACGAGGCCTCGATCCTGCTCTTCGCGGCGATCGTGATCCTGGTCGTGGTCAAGCCCTTCTGATCCGGCAATGCAGCGGCGCAGCTCCGCCACCTGGCTGGCCCTGTGCTACGCCGTGCTGGTGCTCTACGCCAGCCTCTACCCGTTCTGGCCCTGGCGCCTGCCGCCCAGCCTGCCCTGGCCGGGCGTGATCGGGCTGCCCTGGCCGCGCTACTGGGGGCGCTTCGACATCTGGGTGAACGTCGCCGGCTACTGGCCGCTCGGGCTGCTGTGCTTCTCGGCCGTGATCCGCAGCGGCGGCGGCCTGATGCGCGCGCTGCTGCTGTCGCTGGCGGGGCTGCCGCTGCTGTCGTTCTCGATGGAGACGCTGCAGTATTTCCTCCCGGGACGGGTGCCCTCGCTGGCCGATTTCCTGCTGAACAGCGCCGGCGCCTGGCTCGGCGCCTTCTGCGCCTGGGTGCTGCTGCGGCTGGGCGGGCTGGCGCGCTGGAGTGGCTGGCGCGAGCGCTGGTTCGTGCCGCACAGTGCCGGCGCGCTCGCGCTGCTGGCGATGTGGCCGGTCGGCCTGCTGTACCCGGCGCCCTTGCCGCTGGGGCTGGGCCAGCTCTTCCCGCGCCTGCGCGAATGGGCCGAGACGCTGCTCGAGAACACGCCCTGGGAGCTGGCGCCGCAGGAGCTCCTCGACGACCTGCCGCTGCCGCCCGGCCTCGAGGCCATCGCCATCGCGATGGGCCTGCTGGCGCCGTGCCTGCTGGCGCTGTCGGTGGCGCGGCCGGGCTGGCGACGCTTCCCGCTGGTCCTGGGGGCGGCGGCGATCGGCGTCACCACGACCGCGTGGTCGACGCTGTTGAACTTCGGCCCCGATCACGCTTGGGCCTGGCTGACCGCGACGACCGCCCCCGGTCTCATCCTGGGCGGCGTGCTCGCGCTGCTGGCGGCCTTCATGTCACGCCGCGCGAATGCGGCCTGGGGCCTGGTCGTGCTGACGGCGCTGATCGCGCTGATGGCCGAGGCGCCGGCCGATCCCTACCTGCTCGAGAGCCTGCAGTTCTGGGAGCAGGGCCGCTTCGTCAACATGTACGGCCTGGCGCAATGGGTGGGCTGGCTATGGCCCTTCGCGGCGCTGGCATGGCTGCTCTACGGCGTCACGCAGAGCGACCGCGCGGCCGATCGCACGGCCCCGCCCCCGCCGCCGGCCGCCGATGGGCGCTCTGAAGGACAAGCGGGCCGTGACGGATCGCACGGACGGCCGGTCGGTGAAAACCCTGAAACTACAATCCAACGATGAGCTCGACCAGCTATTACCAGCGCCACATCTTCTTCTGCCTGAACCAGCGCGAGAACGAGAACGCCTGTCTCCAGCACGGCGCGCAGGAGGCCTTCGACCACTGCAAGAAGCGCGTGAAGGCGGAAGGCCTCGCGGGCAAGGGCGGCGTGCGGGTCAACAAGGCGGGTTGCCTGGACCGCTGCGCCGGCGGCCCCGTGGCGGTCGTGTATCCGGACGCGGTCTGGTACTCGTTCGTCGACAACAGCGACATCGACGAGATCGTCGAGCGCCACCTCAAGCAGGGCGAGATCGTCGACCGGCTGGTGCTGGACGACTCGGTCGGCCGCTGACCGGGAGCCCGCATGAATGCCCAGACCCAGCGCCAGCAGATCGCCGGCCCGGCCGGAGACATCGAATGCGCCGTCGATGAACCCGCGGTGGACGCCGGCCCGCTGCGCGGCGTCGTCGTGATCTGCCACCCCAATCCGACGCAGGGCGGCACGATGGACAACAAGGTGGTGCAGACGATCGCGCGCGCCTTCGTGCACCTCGGCTATCGCGCGGTGCGCTTCAACTTCCGGGGCATCGGCAAGTCCGCCGGCGCCTGGGACGAGGGCCGCGGCGAGGTCGACGACGCGCTGGCCGTGATCGCCGCCTTCCGTGACGCGTCGGAGCCGCTGGCGCTGGCGGGTTTCTCGTTCGGCGGCTTCGTCGCGTCGCAGGCGGCGCTCAGGCTGGCGCAGCCGGCCGAGCGGCTGCTGCTGGTCGGCCCCGCTGCGAGCCGCTTCGGCGTCGCGGCGGTGCCGGCCGACACTGTCGTGATCCACGGCGAACAGGACGATGTGGTGCCGCTGCCGGCGGTGCTCGACTGGGCGCGCCCGCAGGCGCTGCCGGTCATCGTGGTGCCCGGTGTCGGGCATTTCTTCCATGGGCAGTTGCCGCTGCTCAAGAACCTCGTGACGCGCAGCTGGCATGCCGCCGGCGTGGCGCGCGCCTGAGGTGTCCCTGAGGATTTCTCCCGCATGAAACGATTCTTCGCCTCCCTGGCCCTCGGCGTGGGCCTGTCCAGCTTCCTGATGGTGACCGGCGCGGCCGCGCAGGCGCCGACGCCGCCCGAGGTCGCGGCCCGCAACTTCATCCTGCTGGACCTGACGACCCACCAGACGCTCGCCGAGCGCGATGCCGACACGCCGCAGGATCCCGCCTCGCTGACCAAGCTGATGACGGCCTACGTGGTCTTCGACGCGCTCAAGGCCAAGCGGCTGACGCTGGACCAGACGCTGACGATCTCCAAGCGCGCCTGGGACGAGCGCAAGGGCGATCCGTCGCTGATGTTCATCGACACGACGATGACGCCCAAGGTCGACGAGTTGATCCGCGGCATGATCATCCAGTCGGGCAATGACGCCTCGGTCGCGCTGGCCGAGGGCGTGGGCGGCACCGTCGAGCAGTTCGTCGCGATGATGAACAAGCAGGCGCAGGCCTGGGGCCTGAAGAACACGACGTTCACCAACGTCACCGGCATCACCGCGCCGGGTCACAAGACGACGGCGCGCGACATCGCGGTCATCTTCTCGCATGTGATCCAGGACTATCCGGAGTACTACGCCGAGTACTACTCCAAGCGCGAGTACACCTTCAACAAGATCCGCCAGTTCAACCGCAACATGCTGCTGGGCCGCGATCCGTCGGTGGACGGCGGCAAGACCGGCTTCACCGATGCGGCGGGCTACTGCCTGGCGGCCAGCGCGCAGCGCGAGGTGCCCAACGGCAAGCGCCGCCTGCTGAGCGTGGTGATGGGCACGGCCTCGAAGGAGGCCCGTGCCACCGAGAGCCAGAAGCTGCTGAACTGGGGCTACGCGGCCTTCGACGCGGTGCGCCTGTTCGAGAAGAACCAGCCCATCACCACGGTGAAGGTCTGGAAGGGCGCGGCGCCGGAAGCCAAGCTGGGCGCGGCGGATGCGGTCTTCGTCGCGGTGCCGCGCGGCGAGGGCGGCAAGCTCAAGACCGACATCCAGCGCACCGATCCGCTGGTCGCGCCGCTGGCGCTGAACCAGCGCGTGGGCACGCTGAAGGTGACGACCTCGGGCGGCGCGCCGGTGGCCGAGGTGCCGCTGGTGGTGCAGCAAGAGGTGCCGCTGGCGGGCATCTTCGGCCGCGCCTGGGACGCGATCCGCCTCTGGATCAAGTGACGGCACGCTGAGCGGCCCAGAAGGACCGCTCGGCAAGGCCCCCCGCTTGCCGGGGTTGGCGGGCCGGGCTGGCGGCGTACAGTCGATGGCTCGGCGTGACCACATTGCGGGAGCCACCGATGACACAGTCCTGGGTCGATCTGCCTTGCTACCTGAACGGCCATCTCGGCCGGCTCGGCGATGCCCGGGTGCCGGTGATGGATCGCGGTTTCCTGTTCGGGGACGGCGTCTACGAGACGATCCCGGTTCACGGGCGCCGGCTGTTCCGCGTCGACGACCACCTGGACCGGCTCGGCCGCAGCCTGAAGGCGCTGCGCATCGAGGATCCTTACGAGCGCGAGGCCTGGCTGGACCTGCTGCGCAGCCTGGTGGCGCATCTGCCCGACGTCGAGGACCAGACCATCTACCTGCAGGTCACGCGCGGCGTCGCGGCGCGCGGCCACGCGATGCCCGCGGACATCGAGCCGACGGTGCTCGCGTACACGCAGCCGCTGATCGCGCTCTCGCCGGAGCAGCGGCATCAGGGCCTGAGCTGCGTCACGGCGCGCGATTTCCGCTGGCAGCGCGGCGACATCAAGAGCACCTCGCTGCTGGGCAACGTGCTGGCGCGGCAGGTGGCGGTGGACCAGGGCGCCGACGAGGTCGTGCTGATCCGCGACGGCTTCGTGACCGAGGGCTCCAGCAGCAACGTCTGGATCGTGCGCGACGGCGCGCTGCTGACGCCGCCACCGGGCGAATCGCTGCTCGAGGGCGTGCGCGTGCGGGTGCTGAAGGAGCTCTGCGAGGAACTGGGCATCGCCTGCAACCTGCGTCCGATCGCCGAGACCGAGCTGCCGACGGCCGACGAGATCCTGCTGACCTCCGCCAGCAAGGAGGTCGCGCCGGTGACGCGGCTCGACCACGAGCCGGTGGGCCACGGCGCGCTGCGCGGCAAGCCCGGACCGGTGTACGCCAAGCTCTACGAGGCGTACCAGCGGGCCAAGGCCTTGCAAAGCCTCTGACCGGCTTCATTTGAGATTCCCACCATGACGACTTCCTTCACCAACGCCCCGATTCCGCCTGATCAATCGCTGATCGAGTACCCGTCCAAGTTCCCCATCAAGGTGATGGGCGCACAGGTGGAGGGCTTTCTCGAGGCGATCGTCAGCGTCGCGCGGCAATTCGATCCGGCGTTCGACGCAGCGACGGTCGAGCAGCGCCCGAGCAAGGGCGGCAACTACCTCGGCCTCACGATCACCGTCACCGCGACCAGCCGCGAGCAACTCGACGAGCTCTATCGCACGCTGACCACGCACCCGATGGTCAAGGTCGTCCTCTAAGCCCCTCTAAGCCGCGCGCAGCCCCGCTTCGGGCAGCCCGCGTCGTTGCAAATCCTCGCCATAGCGCTGCTATGGCTCCGGTTTGCGCCTAGCGGGCCCTCCCGAAGCGGGGCCGCGCGCAGCTTAGAGGCATCATCCGTCAGATCGTCCCCGCATCGGCGGCGAGCGCGTCGTCGACGGCTTTGAGCTTGTAGGGCGCGGCTTCGTCGCCGTTGCGCGCGGCGACGTCGTACCAGTAGCGCGCCAGGCGCAGGTCGCGCTCGACGCCCAGGCCCGATTCGTACATCGACGCGATCAGGTACTGCGCACCGACGTCACCACCCTTGGCCGCCTCGCGGTACCACTGCGCAGCCTGCGGGAAGTCCTTGGCCGCGCCGCGGCCCAGGTAGAACGCAGTGGCCACGGCCACCTGCGCGTCGACGCTGCCATGCTCCGCCGCCTTCAGGTACCAGGACTGGGCCTGGACCAGGTCGGGGCGGCCGTCCTCGCCCTGCTCGTGGAACTGGCCCAGCGCCAGTTCGGCGCGCACCAGGCCCCGGCCCGCGGCGCGCACGAGCAGCGAGCGCGCGAAGCGGGGATCGGGCTTCGGCACCTCGGACCGCAGATGCATCATCGCGAGGTTGTAGTCGCCCAGCGCGACGCCCTGCTGCGAGAGCTGCCGGAACTGGCGCTCGGCAGCGGGCAGGTCGCCGCGCTCGTAGGTGGCCAGCGCCTGTTCGAGCGTCGTGCGCGCGGCTGGCGTGGAGGCCGAGGCGGCAGCGGGCAGCGCGAGTCCGAGGGCGATCGCGGCGGCGGCGAGGCCAGTGAAGTGGCGCGTGAGGTGGCGCGGCATGGCGCACTCCTGAATGTCCCGATGGCGGCGATGCTAGGCCCATCGCGGCTAGCATGCCGGGATGCTGATCAAGACCCTGGGCCGCGTCGACTATGCGGCCACGCTGGACGCGATGCGCGCGTTCACCGAGGCCCGCGGCCCCGACACCCCCGACGAACTCTGGCTCTGCGAGTTCGATCCCGTCTACACGCAAGGCCTGGCGGGCCAGGCCGATCATGTGCTCGACGCCCAGGGCATTCCTGTCGTCCAGACCAATCGTGGCGGGCAGGTGACGTATCACGGGCCGGGGCAGGTGGTCGCCTATCCGCTGGTGGACCTGAAGCGGCTGGGGATCTTCGTCAAGGAGTACGTGTTCCGCCTCGAGACCGCGGTCATCCAGACCCTGGACGGTTTCGGCGTGACGGGCCACCGGGTGGCCGGCGCGCCCGGCATCTACGTGCGGCTGGACGACCCGGGCGCGCATGGCGCGCTGACCGGGCCGGCCGATCCGGCGGACCCGTTCCGGGGGCTGGGCAAGGTCGCGGCGCTGGGCATCAAGATCAGCCGGCACTGCACGTACCACGGCGTGGCACTGAACGTGGCGATGGACCTGAAGCCCTTCCTGGGCATCAATCCCTGCGGGTACGCGGGGCTCCAGACGGTGGACCTCGGTACACTCGGGGTTTTCACGGACTGGGCCACGGTGGCCCGGCGGTTCGGAGATCGGCTCAGCGCCCAGCTCCAACCCTGAGGCCCCAACGCGGCAACCGAGAGAGCGCCTGATGGCAACCGAGAACGTCACCCACGAAGCCAAGAGCGCGTCCGACTACGACGCGACCGCCAAGCAGAAGGCGCAAGCCAAGACGGCGCGGATCCCGATCAAGATCGTCCCGGCCGAGCAGCTGAAGAAGCCGGACTGGATCCGGGTGAAGGCCGGCAGCCCGTCGACCCGCTTCTACGAGATCAAGCAGATCCTGCGCGAGCACAAGCTGCACACGGTGTGCGAGGAGGCGTCCTGCCCCAACATCGGCGAGTGCTTCGGCAAGGGCACGGCGACCTTCATGATCATGGGCGACAAGTGCACGCGGCGCTGCCCGTTCTGCGACGTCGGCCATGGCCGGCCGGATCCGCTGGACGTGGATGAGCCGCTGAACCTGGCCAAGACGATCGCGGCGCTGAAGCTGAGCTACGTGGTGATCACGAGCGTGGACCGCGACGACCTGCGTGATGGCGGCGCCGGCCACTTCGCCGAGTGCATCCGCAAGGTCCGCGAGCTCAGCCCCGCGACGCAGATCGAGGTGCTGGTGCCCGATTTCCGCGGCCGCATGGACCGCGCGCTGGACATCCTGAAGGCGGCGCCGCCGGACGTGATGAACCACAACCTGGAGACCGCGCCGCGCCTGTACAAGGAAGCGCGTCCGGGGTCGGACTACCAGTTCAGCTTGAACCTGCTCAAGCGCTTCAAGGAAGAGGTGCCTGGCGTGCCGACCAAGAGCGGCATCATGGTCGGCCTGGGCGAGACCGACGAGGAGATCCTCCAGGTCATGCGCGACATGCGCGAGCACAACATCGACATGCTGACGATCGGCCAGTACCTGGCGCCGTCGGGGCATCATCTGCCGGTGCGCCGCTACGTGCATCCGGACACCTTCAAGATGTTCGAGGAAGAGGCCTACAAGATGGGCTTCACCCACGCGGCGGTCGGCGCGATGGTGCGGTCGAGCTACCACGCGGACCAGCAGGCGCATGCGGCGCTGGAGAAGGCCGAAGCGGAGAAGGCCTCAGCGGCCTGATCCCGGTCTACGCCCCATGACGGACGGCTCCTGCGGGAGCCGTCGTCGTTTGCGTGTCCACTGCACGTCCATCAGGTGGCGGGGATTTGCAAGCGTTCGAAGAATGCGCGATTGCGCTTCTTCGCATCGTTGAGAACCTTGTCGTACGAGACGATCTCGATGTAGCAACCCTGGCTCTGGTGGTACTTGAAGTAGCCCTCGTTGTCAGGCGTCCTCACGAAGTCGTGGTCCTCGGCGATCGCGCGCATCCTCGGCGTGAGACTGCACAGGATGTAGGCGTAGAACGGAATCGCGCGAGGTCCGGCTCGTCGCGGCTGTCCACGTCGATGGCGGTGAGCCGGCTCATGGGCAGGTCCGACGCGAGATGCGTGTGATAGGCCAGGCGCTCGTCGACGACCCAGAGGTTCTGGCGGGCGAAATCGACCTCGTCCGAGGTCGTGCGCATCGGAAAGATCAGGCTGTGGATCAAGTCCTCACGCGCGTAGGCGCCGGTGTCCTGCACTTTCAGCGCGTTCTCGAGCATCTCGAGGATCGTGCGCCGGTGGACGACGTAACGGGCGAGCGCCGCTTTGCCCAGTTCGTTCTCTTCATCGAGGTAGTGCCGGTACAGCGCTGCGTACTCATCGCATCCGCTGGTCGAGCCCAGCGGCATTGCCCGGATGCTGGCCGCGCGTTGCCGGTGGTCCAGCTCAATGTCCTTCTGGACCTTGAAGAGCTCGATGTCCAACTGCTCCTTGCTCAGATTCGCCGGAATGCACGCGAGACGTTCGCGGTACTGCGGCCGCAATTGGATGCGGTACTGCGGCGCGTGCTGGGTGATGTAGGTCTCGATGACGTCGAGCCGCACAAGGTCATTCGCCGCACGATGCGGCTCGGCCACGTCGCGCAAGGCCTCGACCGCCTCGGTGTTGATTGCCATGCCATCTCCTTTCGCGACGTCGTCGCGAATCGATTCAGGGACGCGTTGCCGCGTCCATTGAGAGGCATGCTAGGGCTGCTTCCGACCCCTCGATGTCGAGGGCCATCGCAGTCGTTGCGCGTTGAAGACAACCCGGTTGTCCCCCGAAATCCGTGGCGTGCAAGAGGAACTGGATCTACGCCGGCGTCCACCGTCCCGCCACGTTCTTCAGCAGCAGATTGATCGCCGCCAGCTGCCGGTTACGCACCGACAGCAGCGAGGCTTCCGCGTTGAATGCGCTGTTCTGCGCGGTGGTGACGTCGAGGAAGGACACCGTCCCCGCGCGGTACTGGTCCGTCACCAGCTCCAGATTGCGCTGCGCTGACTCCAGCGCCTCCTGCTGCAGTTGCGCCTCTTCACGCAGGTGGTCAGCCAGGATGAGGTTGTCCTCCACTTCCTGCAGCGCCGTCAGCACCGTCTGCCGATAGGTCGAGGTCGCGACCTCCGCGCTGGTGCGGGCCTGCGCGCTGGCGAGCTTGCGCTGCCCGCCGTCGAAGATCGCCGCCGCCAGCGACGGCCCGATCGACCAGAACAGATTGGGCGCCGACAGCAGGTTGCTCAGCGTGCTGTTGCGATACCCGCCGCTCGCCGACAGCGTCAGCGACGGAAAGTACGCTGCGTCCGCCACGCCGATCTGCGCGTAGGCCGCCGCCACGCGCCGCTGCGCCGCGGCGATGTCGGGGCGCCGCTCCAGCAACTGCGACGGCAGCATCGCCGGCACCTCCGGCGCCTTGGGCAGCGCCGCGTTCTTCGTCATTGCGAGCGCCGACGGCGGCAGCCCCAGCAACACCGCGATCGCGTGTTCCAACTGGCCGCGCGTCGAGCGCGTCTCCAGCAGCTGCGCCTGTGCCGTGCGCAGCTGTGTCTGAGCCTGCAGCACATCGCTGCGCGCCGCGACGCCGCTCTGATACCTCGCCTGCGTCAGATCCAGGAAGCGCTCATACGCCTTCACGCTGCGGTCGTAGAGGGCTTCCTGCGCCTCCGCCGTGCGCAGCGAGAAGTAGGTCTGCGCCAGCGTCGCCTGCGCGCTCAGCCGCGCCGCGGCCAGATCGTCCGCACTCGCCTGCAGCGAGGCATTCGCGCCTTCGCTGGCCAGGCGCAGCTTGCCCCACAGGTCCGCTTCCCAGCTCGCGTTCAGCGACACCTGCACGCTGTTCGTTGGTCCGCGGCTGACCGAGCCGTTCGTGCCATTGCTATTCGCGGCGTTGCCGTTCCCCCCGTTGCTGTCCGGATTCGCGCTGCGCGTGCCCGAGAAGCCGGCCGACAGCGTCGGGAACAGCGCCGAGCGGCTCGCCTCCAGCGCCGCGCGCGCGCCGGTGACCTGCGCCACCGCCGCCTTGAGGTTCTCGTTGCCGATCACCAGCCGCTGCTGCAGATCGTCGAGCACCGGATCGCCGAACAGCGTCCACCATTGCTCGGGCACCGGCTCGGCCGTGGCGGGCCGCGCCTTCTTCCAGAGCCCGTCCTCCTTGTACTGCGCCGGCGCGGAGACTGGCGCGGGCGGATCGACGCGCGTCACCGCGCAGCCGCTCATCAGCGCGACGAGCACCGCCGCCGCCACGGCTGGCAGCGAGGGACGAAGGAATGAAGTCGAGGTCATCGGGGTCGGCATGTTTCAGCCCTGCAGGGTCGGAGCCGCGGGCGGCTCGGGATTCATCGAAGTCTTGTTGAACGCGCGGCGCTTCATCACGCGCTGGCGCAGCCGCTCCATCGTGACGAACACGACCGGCGTCGTGTACAGCGTCAGCAGCTGGCTCAGGATCAGCCCGCCGACGATCGCGATGCCCAGCGGCTTGCGCAGCTCGGCGCCGTCGCCGCTGCCAACGGCCAGCGGCACCGCGCCGAAGATCGCCGCGAAGGTCGTCATCAGGATGGGCCGCAGCCGCAGCTTCGCGGCGCGGAAGATCGCCGCGCCCGCCGTCAGGTGCGCGGTCGTGCGCTGCCGCGCGATGGCGAAGTCGATCATCATGATCGCGTTCTTCTTCACGATGCCGATCAGCAGGATCACGCCGATCAGGGCAATGATGGAGAACTCCGTGTTGAACATCATCAGCGCCAGCAACGCGCCCACGCCCGCCGACGGCAGCGTCGACAGGATGGTCACCGGATGCACCAGGCTCTCGTAGAGCATGCCCAGCACCAGGTAGATCGCGACGATGGCCGCGCCGATCAGGATGGGCTGCGACTTCAGCGCATCCTGGAACGCGTTGGCCGTGCCCGCGAAGGTCCCGCGCAGCGACACCGGCACGCCCAGCTCCGACATCGCGTTGTTGATCGCATCGGTGGCCTGGGACAGCGACACGCCCTCGGGCAGGTTGAAGCTGATCGTCGAGGCCGGCGTGCCGCTCTGGTGATTCACCGACAGCGGCGTGTTGGTGGTCTCGAAGCGGCTGAACGCCGACAGCGGCACCTGCGCGCCGGTGCTGCTCGTGACGTAGAGCTTGCGCAGCGTCTCCGGCCCCTGCAGGTAGGGCGACGCCAGTTCCATCACCACGCGGTACTGGTTCAGCGGGTTGTAGATCACGCCCACCTGGCGCTGGCCGAAGGCGTTGTTGAGCGTGGTGTCGATCGTGCTCACCGTGATGCCCAGCCGCGCCGCCGCGTCGCGGTCGATGACCAGCGAGGTCTGCACGCCCTTGTCCTGCTGGTCGGTGTTGACGTCGGTCAGCTCCGGCAGGTTGTTCAGCGCGTTGCGCACGCGCGGCTCCCACTCGCGCAGCACCGCCAGGTCGTCCGCCTGCAGCGTGAACTGGTATTGCGCGTTGGCCTGCCGGCCGCCGATGCGGATGTCCTGCACCGGCACCATGAACAGGTTGGCGCCGGGCTCGTGCGCCATCTTGTCGCGCAGGCGGTTCACCACCTGGTCGGCCGACACGCCGCGTTCCTTCAGCGGCTTGAGCGTGATGTAGAAGTTGGCCGAGTTGCGCTGCCCGCCGCCGGTGCTGCCATTGACGTTCTGCACCGCCGGATCCGACAGGATGATCTCCATGAAGCGGTCGACCCGCTTGCGCATCATCTCGAAGGAGCTGCCCTGGTCCGCCTGCACGCCGCCGATCAGCACACCGGTGTCCTGTTGCGGGAAGAAGGTCTTGGGGATGGCGCCGTACAGGTGCACGTTCAGCGCGATCACCGCCACCAGCGACAGCAGCGCCACCGGCTGGTGCCGCAGCGTCCACATCAGCGAGCGCCGGTAGCCGCGCGCCAGGCTGCGGTTGAAACGCGCCGCCAGCCGCGCGAACCGGCCTTTGCGGTGGCGCGCGCCGGGCTCGGGCTCCTGGCGCGCCTTGAGCACGCGCGAGGCCATCATCGGCGTGGTCGTCAGTGAGACGATCATGGACACCAGGATCGCCGAGGACAGCACCACCGCGAACTCGCGGAACAGCCGCCCCACGACGCCGCCCATCAGCAGGATGGGGATGAACACCGCGATCAGCGACAGGCTGATCGAGATCACCGTGAAGCCGATCTCGCGCGCGCCGCGCAGCGCCGCCTCGACCGGCTTGAGGCCCTGCTCGATGTAGCGGGTGATGTTCTCCAGCACCACGATCGCGTCGTCGACGACGAAGCCGGTGGCCACTGTCAGCGCCATCGCCGACAGGTTGTCCAGGCTGTAGCCGCACAGGTACATCACGCCGAAGGTGCCCGCCAGCGACACCGGCACCGCCACCGCCGGCAACAGCGTTGCGCGCCAGCTGCGCAGGAACAGCAGCACCACCAGGATCACCAGGCCGATGGCGATGGCCATGGCGCGCTGCACCTCGTCGAGCGAGGCGCGGATCGTCGGCGTGCGGTCGCTGATGACCTTGAGCTCGATGGCCGGCGGGATCGAGGCCTGCAGCCGCGGCAGCAGCTCGCGCACCCGCGCCACCGTCTCGATGATGTTGGCGCCCGGCTCCTTCTGGATGAACAGCAGGATCGCCGGCTGGCCGTTGGAAGCGCCGTAGTTGCGCACGTCCTGCACCGAGTCCACCACCTCGGCCACGTCGCGCAGCCGCAGCGCCGCGCCATCGCGGTAGGACAGCACCACGGGCGCGTACTCCGAGGCGGCGCGCGCCTGGTCATTGGCGCCGATCTGCCAGTAGCGGCCGGATTCCTCGACGGCGCCCTTGGGCCGGTTCGCATTGGTGTTGCTGATGGCCTGCCGCACCTGATCGAGCGCGATGCCATTGGCGGCCAGCTTGTCCGGGTTGAGCTCCACGCGCACGGCGGGCAGCGCGCCGCCGCCGACGTTGACCTGACCCACGCCGGCCACCTGCGCCAGCCGCTGCGCCAGCACCGTCGAAGCCGTGTCGTACATCTGGCCGCGCGTCAGCGTCTGCGAGGTCAGCGCCAGGATCATGATCGGCGCGTCGGCCGGGTTGACCTTGCGATAGGTCGGATTGCTCGGCATGCCGGTGGGCAGCAGGGTCC
>NZ_JBCNLG010000033.1:0-36751 GCF_039595595.1 Roseateles sp.
GGCACCGCGGCGTTGCGTTCCAGGCGCATCTTGCTGGCGACCAGCGTCTTGGCCGGGTCGAGGTCGAAGCACAGGTCGACGGTGCGGATCCAGAAGATCGGCGCGACGTAGTCGGCGCGGCGGATCAGGGTGGCGGTGCCTTCACGCATGGCGGGCTTCCTTGTAGGAATGAAGAAGCCCCGGGCTCAAGGGTCGTGCGCCGGGGCTGTTGTCTCGTGTTGCTCTTACACGCCCTGCTTGAGGGACGCGGTGATGAATGCGTCGAGGTCGCCATCCAGCACCTTCTGGGTGTTGGAGATCTCGACGTTGGTGCGCAGGTCCTTGATGCGGCTCTGGTCCAGCACGTACGAGCGGATCTGGTGGCCCCAGCCCACGTCGGTCTTGCTGTCCTCGAGCTTCTGCTGCTCGGCCA
The DNA here is from genome assembly GCF_039595595.1 of Roseateles sp. Lineage (GTDB taxonomy): Bacteria > Pseudomonadota > Gammaproteobacteria > Burkholderiales > Burkholderiaceae_C > Roseateles. Next base: position 413 of record NZ_JBCNLG010000033.1, read on the forward strand.
TGCGCTTCTTCATCTCGTGGTCGTACAGGCGCGAGCGCAGGCGGCGCCAGGCGACGTCGCGGTTGCTGTGCTGGCTGCGGCTGTCCTGGCACTGCACCACGATGCCGGTCGGGATGTGGGTCAGGCGCACCGCCGAGTCGGTCTTGTTGATGTGCTGGCCGCCAGCGCCCGAGGCGCGGTAGGTGTCGGTGCGCACGTCGGCGGGGTTGATGTCGATCTCGATCGAGTCGTCGATCTCGGGATAGACGAACAGCGAGGCGAAGCTGGTGTGGCGGCCGCCGGAGGAGTCGAACGGGCTCTTGCGCACCAGGCGGTGCACGCCGGACTCGGTGCGCAGCAGGCCGAAGGCGTACTCGCCTTCCACCTTGATGGTGGCGCTCTTGATGCCGGCGATCTCGTCCGGGGTTTCTTCCTCGACCTCGGCCTTGAAGCCCTTGCGCTCGCAGTACTTCAGGTACTGGCGCAGCAGCATGCCGGCCCAGTCGCAGGCTTCGGTGCCGCCGGCGCCGGCCTGGATGTCGATGAAGCAGTTGCTGGGGTCGGCCGGGTTGTTGAACATCCGGCGGAACTCGAGTTCCTCGACCAGCTCGGTGAGCTTGGCGGATTCCGCTTCGATGGTCTGCAGGCCGGTGACGTCGTTGTCCTCCTTGGACATCTCGAACAGCTCGAGGTTGTCGGAGAGATTCGACGTCAGGTGATTGATGGTTTCGACGACCTTGTCGAGGGCGCGCTTTTCCTTGCCGAGTTCCTGGGCCCGCTTGGGTTCGTTCCAGACGTTGGGGTTCTCCAGGGCGGCGTTGACTTCATTCAACCGCAGCGCTTTGCGGTCGTAGTCAAAGGTACCCCCTTAGCGCGTCGGTACGCGCTTGCAGATCGGCCAGCGTGGTGCCGATCGCATTGATTTGCTCGATGTCCATGATTCGTTCGAGTGAAAGAGCCCCCGACAGGGGGCCCGAAGCCGGGTATTTTCTCATGCTGACGCGGGCGGGCTCCCTAAGATGGCGGGATGGTCCCGAAACCCCCTGTCCCCGAAGCAGGTTCCCTGTCCGGCACGATGCGCGCCCGGCGCCGTGGCGTGCGGCGCGGCAATTGGCGGCTGACGCTGGCGCTGCTGGCCGCGTGGGCGGCGGTGAGCTTCGGCGTGGCCTATTTCGCGCGGGCGCTGAGCTTCGATTTCTTCGGCTGGCCGTTCAGCTTCTGGGTCGGGTCGCAGGGGGCGCTGATCGTCTACGTGGCGATCGTGGTGATCTACGCGACCGTGATGAACCGCCGCGAGGCGGCGGCCGGCGTGAAGGACCCCGTCCCGTATGCGGACGAGGCCGAGGCCAGGCGCCCCGAGCGCGATCGCTCGGGGCCGATCACCGGGTTCTGAGCGGCGTCAGAACGGCGACGGATCGGCGGATTCCTGCTTCACGGCGGCGAGTTGGGCCTGCAGCTCGGCGACCTGCGCGCGCAGCTTGACGTTCTCGTCCTGGAGCGCGCTGACCTGCGCGCGCAGCAGCGCGACGGCGGGATCGGCCTCGAGCTCGCCGTCCGCGTTGGTGGGCACGTCCAGCAGCGCGACGGCCACTTCGGCGACGGCATCGCCGGCGGCCTTCTTGCCGACGCGGGACTCGCGCACGCGCTTGGCGGCCTGGCGCAGTTCCTTCTTGCCGCCCGCGGCGGCGGCGGCCTGTTCCTCGGGGGGCAGGTCGGCGATGACGGCGGCGGCGCTGATGGAGACCTCGCCCGAGCGGACGGCGGCGACGAGCTCGGGCGCGGCGGCCTTCTGGATCTTCTCGATCTGCGTCACCGTGGCGCTGCTGATGCGCGCGGCGCGGGCGATGGCCTCGCGGCTCTTCAGCGGGGGCGCGTCAGGCACCGGCGCGCCGGTGGCGCCGGCGGGCGCTTCGGCCGCGGCGCTGGAGGCCTCGGGGCTGGGATCGCTGAGCACGGCCAGGCGGCGCGCTTCCATGATCTCCTTCTTGCGCAGCGCGAGCACGCCGCGCTGGAAGTCGGAGACGCTGCGGCGGCCCAGGTGCTGGTCGATCATCCACAGGTGCACGTCTTCCATCGACTTGAAGCGCGTGTTCTGCACCGTCTGAAAGGGGATGCCGTGCTTGGTGCAGATGCTGTGGCGGTTGTGGCCGTCGACGAGGATGTCGCCCCACAGCACCAGCGCGTCGCGGCAGCCCTCGGCGAGGATGCTGCGCTCGAGCGCGGCGTATTCGTCCTCGGTCAGCGGATCGATGTAGGCCTTGAGTTCTTCGGTGACGATGATGTTCATGACGACGGACAGCGGGGAATGCGGGAGCGGGCGGAGGCGGATGTGCGCATCGCGCGCGAGGCCGCGCGGGCGACGGACGGCGCCGGACGGCACCGAAAAGGGCGGCATTCTGCCTAATCCGCGCGGCTAAGCTGTCGCACTCCGAGCACGTGCGTCGGAAATCCCACGGAACCCCTCCATGAGCGAAGCGATCGCGCAAACGGCCAATCCCTTGTCCAGCGGCTGGGACCATCCTTCCCCCCATTGGCTGGAAGTCGTCCCCCAGCCGGCGGACATCGACGGTTTGAACCACACCAACAACGCGGTCTACGTGAAATGGTGTGAGCAGGTGGCGTGGTCGCACTCGGTGGCGCTGGGGCTGGACCTGGAGGATTACCGCAGGCTGGACCGCGCGATGGCGATCCGGCATGGGGGATATGACTATCTGCTGCCGTCCTTCGAAGGGGAGACGCTGGTGCTGGGGACCTGGCTGACGGCAGGGGACGGGAAGCTGGCGATGGAACGCCGCTTCCAGCTGCGCCGGACGAGCGACGGACAGACGGTGATGCGCGGGCGGTGGGAGCTGGTGTGCATCGACATCAGCAGCGGACGGCCCAAGCGGATGCCGCCGGAGTTCGTCAAGGCGTATCAGGCCGCGGTGGTTGTTCCTCTGTCCGCGCCGTCGGCATGAACTCCCTCGCCCGCTTGCGGGAGAGGGCAGGGGAGAGGGCCAGCGCCTTCACGCAGGCCGCTACCCCAGGAACTCTTCAACGGCGCGCGCGAGCGCTTCGGGCTGGTCGTGATGCATCATGTGCGCCGCCTGCTGCAGCGTGACGCGCCGCAGGTCCTTCACGACGCCGAGTCGCGCCTCGAAGTCTTCGCGCGGATAGCGGTCGCCCCACCACTGCGAGAGCTGCGTCTCGCTGCCCTCGACCCACAGCGTGGGCGCCTCGATGCGCGACCAGCAGGCGATCGCCTCCGCCTTGCGATACAGCACCGGATTGGTCCGCTTGTGCGCCGGGTCGCCGAGGATGTGCCAGCGCCCATCGTCCTTCTGCCGCGACCAGTGCGGTGCCAGCCAACGCGCCTTCTCCGCGCTGAGCCTCGGATTGGTCTTCATCAACCGCTGCGCCACCCCTTCGACGCTGTCGTAGCTCTTGAGGCTCTGCGGCTCCTTGAGCTCATCGAGCCAGCTCGCCAGCCGCCCAGGCGCCATCTCCGGCGTCGTTTCCGGCAGGCCGAATCCCTCGAGATTGACCAGCTTGCGCAGCCGCCGCGGCCGCACGCCGGCATAGGTCATCGCGATGTTGCCGCCCATGCTGTGTCCGAGCAGGTCCACGGGCGCCTCGGGGCTGAGCGCATCGAGCAGCGCGTCCAGATCGCCGAGGTAGTCCGGGAACCAGTACGCATCGCCGCCATTGCCGTCGGTGAGCCCGAAGCCGCGCCAGTCGATCGCCACGACGCCGCGCTCCTCGCGGAACGCGTCGACCATGAACTGGAACGACGCGCCGACGTCCATCCAGCCATGCACCATCACCAGCAGCGGCCGCTGCCCATCGGGCTCGGGGCCCCATCGCAGCACGTGATGGCGCAGGCCGCGCAGCGTCATGAAGCCGCTGCGATGCGGGCGGCGGAGCTGATAGCCGGTGGACTCGTCGGGGCGCGGGGCGGTGCTCATGGAGCGCGACTGTAGTGCCGCGCGCTCGTGCAGGCTTTCGCCATGGAGACAGCGAGGCCGGGCCTGCGCCGCCCCAGGCCGCCCCCTCCGGCGCCCCGCAAGCGCTCGTCTCAGCCCCGCCTGCGCCGCCGCATCGCGCCAGATAGGCGCCGTAATGGAATCCGGCTCCGCCCAGGCACAGGCCGGCGATCAAGGTCTTCTTCATGACTCCCTTTCGAAGCGTGTTGCGAACCCTCGCGAGTCTTCGCACCGCGCCTGATCGGCGAATCCCTGGTTGTCCACTCCCGCCTCCAAACTTGAGGAGACCGTCCCTCGCGTTGGCGACAATCCGCTGCCGTCACGGCCTGGCCCTCCCGAGCCCACCCCTGCGACAACGCGCAACACCCATGACCGCTTCCGACACCTACACCCTTCGCCCCGCGCGCCCCGACGACCTGGGTGCGATCGTCGGCCTGATCGGCGAGCTCGCCGACTTCGAGCACCTGTCCCACCTGATGGACGTGACGCCGGAGAAGCTGCTCCCGCACCTCTTCGGCGAGCGCCCCGTCTGCGAGGCCCTGGTCGCCGAGCACGACAGCGGCGCGGTCGTCGCCTTCGCGCTGACCTTCACCAACTTCTCGACCTTCCTGGGCAAGCCCGGGATGTACCTCGAGGACCTGTACGTGCAGCCCGCCCATCGCGGCGCGGGCCTGGGCAAGCGCATGCTGACCCATCTGGCGCAGATCGCGATCGCGCGCGGCTACGGCCGCTTCGAATGGTGCGTGCTCGACTGGAACGAGAACGCCATCCGCTTCTACGAAAAGATGGGCGCGACGATCATGCCGGACTGGCGCCTGTGCCGCCTGACCGGCGACGCGCTCGCGAAGTTCAAGGGCTGAGGCCGCAAGGCCTTCTGCGTTCGCGCCGGACGGCCCTGCCGTTCACGCCAGCCAGCCGTTCAGCAGCTCCGGCGGACGGGCGATCAACGCGCGTTCGCCGTCGATGACGATGGGCCGCTGCAGCAGCTTCGGCCGATCGGCCACCGCCTTCAGCAACTGTGTGTCGGTCAGCGCGGGATCGTCGAGCCCGAGTTCACGATAGTCGTCCTCGCCGTCGCGCAGCATCGCGCGGGCCGGCACGCCGAGGCGGCGCTGGAGCGACTCCAGCTCGCCCAGCGTCAGCGGGGTGCCGAGGTACTCGATCACCTCGGGGCGCAGGCCGCGCGACTCGAGCAGCGCGAGCGCCTCGCGGGACTTGGAGCAGCGGGGGTTGTGCAGGATCTGGAGGGACATGCGCGCCAGTGTAGGGCGCGCCTGCGCACCGTCCTGGCGCTACGGGCTTTCCATGAGGACCGTGCGGGACCCGCTCGCTAGCATCCACGCTCTTGTCCGACCAGGAGCATGTGACGCGATGGATGCCTATGCGCTGATCCACGGCGCCTTCCGCTGGCAGGTGCCCGAGCGCCTCGCCATCGCCGAACTCTGCTGTGGCCGCTGGGCCCGCGAGACCCCCGACGCGCCCGCCATCCTCTTCGACAGCGACAGCGGATGCCGCGCCCAGTATTCCTTCGGCCAGTTGCAGCGCGCCGCGAACCGCCTGTCCAACGCGCTCAGACGTCTGGGCGTCGAGGCGGGCGACCGCGTCGCGCTCGTGCTGCCGCAGCGCTTCGAGACCGCCGTCGCGCACATCGCGATCAACCAGCTCGGCGCCGTCGCCATGCCGCTGTCGATGCTCTTCGGTCCCGACGCGCTCGAGTACCGCCTCAAGGACAGCGCCGCCCGCGTCGCCATCGTCGAAGCGGGTGCGCTCGACGCGCTGCGGCAGGCCCGCGCGCAGTGCCCGGACCTGCGCCAGGTGCTGGTCGTCGGCGAGACCGGTGAGCGCGAGGGCGAGTCCGGCTGGATGGCCGCGCTGCAGGCCGAGGACGCGCGCTTCGCCGCCCGCGACAACGCGGCCGAGGATCCCGCCATCCTGATCTACACCAGCGGCACGACCGGCGCGCCCAAGGGCGCCTTGCTGCCCCAGCGCGCGCTGCTGGGCAACCTCACCGGTTTCATCGCGAGCCAGAACTGGTTCGGCTTCGATCCCGGAGATCCCTCGGTGCGCAGCGAGGCCGTCTTCTGGAGCCCGGCCGACTGGGCCTGGACCGGCGGCCTGATGGACGCGCTGCTGCCGTCGCTGTGCTTCGGCCGGCCCATCCTCGGCTATCAGGGGCGCTTCTCGCCGGAGAAGGCGCTGGAGCTGATGCAGCACTACGGCGTCACCCACACCTTCCTGTTCCCGACCGCGCTGAAGGCGATGATGAAGGCCGTGCCCCATCCCGCCGAGCACTACACGCTGCGCCTGCAGGCCGTGATGAGCGCGGGCGAGGCGGTCGGCGACGCGGTCTTCGAGTGGGTGAAGCGTGAACTCGGCGTGACGGTGAACGAGATGTTCGGGCAGACCGAGATCAACTACGTCGTGGGCAACTGCGCGCGGCTGTGGCCGGCCAAGCCCGGCAGCATGGGCCGGGCCTATCCCGGTCACCGCGTCGCGGTCATCGACGACGAGGGCCAGGTCTGTCCGCCCGGTCAAATCGGCGAGATCGCGGTCCATCGCCGCGACGCGCACGGGGACCTCGATCCGATCTTCTTCCTCGGCTACTGGGGCAACGAGGCGGCGACCGCCGCCAAGTTCACCGGCGATCCGTCGGACAGCTGGTGCCGCACCGGCGATCTGGCGCGCGTCGACGAGGACGGCTACCTCTGGTACCAGGGCCGCGCCGACGACCAGTTCAAGGTCGCTGGCTACCGCATCGGGCCGGGCGAGATCGAGAACTGCCTGGTGCGCCACGACGCCGTCGCCAACGCCGCCGTCGTGCCCAAGCCCGATGCCGAGCGCGGCGCGCTGGTGAAGGCCTTCGTGGTGCTCGCGCCGGGGCGGCAGCCCTCGGCAGCGCTGACGCAGGAGCTGCAGGCGTTTGTCCGCCAGCGCCTCGCGCCCTACGAGTACCCGAAGGAGATCGAGTTCATCGACAGCCTGCCGATGACCACCACCGGCAAGGTGCAGCGCCGCGTGCTGAGGCAGCTCGAAGCCGATCGTGCGGCGGACCGCGCGGCGGCACGCGCCTGACGCCTGGCTCGCGCCCGAGGCCTAGCTCGCGCGCGCGTTGCGCAGCTTCACGTAGAGCTTGGTGTTGGCGCCGGGAGGCGGCTGGAACAGCGCCGCATCGGGCCATTGCTCCTGGCCCGTGAGCACCGTGCAGGCGCGCGAGGGCTTGCCCTTGGGCGTCTCCGGCTCGCGCTGCTGCGCATCGGCCGGCAGCGGCAGACGCCAACGCTGGCCGTCCTCGGTCCAGTCCAGCGTCCATTGCGGCTGGTCGCTGCAGGCGATCACGCCTTCGATCTGCGGGAACATCCAGCGCACGTACCAGGGCAGCAGCTCGGTGCGCAGGCGCTGCCCGACCACCACCACGCGGCGCACCGTGCCCATGTCCAGCATCTCGGGCGAGGTCGCCAGGTCGATGCTCAGGCGCACCCCCAGGTCGCCCTTGGCCGCGTTGGTGCCGAAGTCCATGTCCTTGGCCCGCTCGGCGGGGAAGGTCGGCAGGTCGAAAGCGCCCTTGGCATCCAGCGGAATCGGGATGTAGTCCTCCGCGCTCATCAGCGCGAGCTTGGTGCCGGCGGGCGGCGGCTTGTCGGAATCCTTCGCGTCGGTGAGCACGAAGCGCGACACGAACAGGCCCTCGCCCTCGGTGCGCAGCTTGGACAGCAACTCGTTGAGCCGCTTGTAGGGGAAGGACGTGCCGCGCTTCATGTCGCTCTGCACTGTCGGCAGCGCGACGGCCTGATCGTGCGCGGAGGCCGCAGGGGCGGGCGGTGTGGCCACGGCGGCGGGCGCCGTTGAGCTCGCCGCTGGATGGGCCACTGAATTGGCCGCTGAGTTGGCCGCCGAGTTGGCCGCATTGGCGGGCTCGCCGCCGGCCATCAGCGCGGCGCCGACGGCAAGCGCGGCGGCCACGGCCGCATGGGTGAAGGGCTGGGGTCTCACTTCTCTCTCTCCCTGGTCGCGAAGGACGGTCCGCGCAGAACGGCGCGGGATGCGAATGCGTTGACGAGGACGGTGGGCAAGCGCGCCAAAAGGCTGCGAGCAGGCCGCGCGAAGGCCGCAAGAAGGCCGCGATGTCCTCGCGATGAGGGTCAGCGGCGGCATTTGCCGCGCGCTTCCGCGAGCAGCCAGAACGGCGCGCTCAGCAGGCCCATGCCGCCGCCCGCGTACTCGCCCTTGAGGCAGTCGCCGGTGGCGCCTTTCATCATTTCCTGGCCCAGCCTGGCGGACGCCTCGACCTTGTCGGGCGCCTGGCTGGCCTGGTCGGCGCGCTCGGCCAGCAGCGGCTGGCCCTGGGCCGACTGGCGGATCGCGTTGCGCGTCGCCGCGCCGTAGAGCAGCTCGCGGCCCGACGGCCCCGACGCCGCCGACGCGGGCATCGGCGCGGCGACGATCACCGTGGCGCGCGGCTCGTCCACTGGCGAAGCGGCCTCCGGCGCCGGCGCCGGGACCCGCGCTGGCGGCGGCACCGGCGCCGTGGACCGGGCGGCGGGGGCAGGCCTTGCGATCCGCTCCGGCGCCGCTTTCGGCTTGCGCGCCGAGGCCGCGTCGGCCAGTGGCGGCAGCGTGATGGTGATCATCCGGAGGGTGGCGCTGCGCTGGCCGCGATGGGTCTCCGCCCGGTGCCAGGCCTGCTGCAGCCAGCCCAGCAGCAGCGCGTGCAGCAGCAGGACGGCGCCGATCGCCAGCAGGCGCGCCCGCGTCCATCGGCGCGGTTCAGGCATCGCCATCGGCGCCCCCCGCATCGTCGTCGCCGGGCTCCCACGCGAGCAGCTCGCCGGGCTGGCACTGCAGCGCCGCGCAGATCCGCGACAGCGTGTCGAAGCGCACGCCGCGCACCTTGCCGGACTTCAGCAGCGAGAGGTTGGCCTCGGTGATGCCGATGGCCTCGGCCAGCTCCTTCGAGCGCATCTTGCGCTGCGCGAGCATCACGTCGAGTCGGACGACGATGGGCATGGGGTTCTCGACGCCGTGCTCAGATGAACTCGGCGTTCTCCTGCGCCATCCGCTGGGCCTCGCGCATGACCATGGCCATCGCGGTCAGCACCAGGCCGAGCAGCAGCACGATGTAGTGCTGGCTGCCCAGATGCACCGACAGCATGCGCTGCCCAGGCGGGTTGCCCGCCGTGAGCGCGAGGAGGGTGGCGGTGTCGGACAGCGGCATGACCAGCGCCATCACCGTCAGCGACTGGCCGATGCGGCGCAGGTGCCGGGTCGAGGCCTCGGTGAAGACCTGGCCGCGCAGGTAGCCGCCAAACAGCCGCCACAGCGCCACCAGCGCATACAGGGTCAGCAGGGTCATCGGCAGGTTCACGGCGAAGCCCCAGGCGCGCGAGACCGCGTCGAGCTGCAGCACGCCCTCGTTGCCGAAGTCCTCGCGCACGGTGCGTTCCACCAACGCCGCATTGGTCCAGAACATCGCGTGGAAGCCGATCAACACCGCCATCGCGATCAAGGCCATCGCGCGCACGCAGTGGGCGATCCAGCGGATGCGCTGGAGGCTGGCGGGGAAGGGGGCGTCGCTCGGAACAGGAACCGTCATGCTCATTACCGTAAACAGGTAAGAAATTACTGTAAAACAATAATTTCCAGCGCGCAATGCGGAGTCGCGTAAAGAAGTCGCCGGGATGCGCGCGCCGGGCGCACGGCTCGGGTCGCCGAGGGCGCGGCCGTCATGCACACTGACCGGCCGCCGCGCCGCGCATCCCGACGCGGCCTTGCAAGGAGAAACACATGGAACGCGTCACCCTCGGCGAGTCGGACCTGTCGGTCACCCGCATCGGCCTGGGCACGATGACCTTCGGTGAACAGGTCGGCGAGGCGGACAGCCACGCGCTGCTCGATCGCGCCGTCGCCGCCGGCATCAACCTGCTGGACCTCGCCGAGATGTACCCGGTGCCCGCGCGTGCCGAGACCTTCGGCCGCACCGAGGAGATCGTCGGCCGCTGGCTGAAGGCGCGGCCCGGGATGCGCGAGCGGCTGGTCCTGGCGACCAAGGTCGCGGGTCCCTCGCGCGGCTACGACTGGATCCGCGACGGCAGCGCCGACCTGACCGGCGCGCAGATCGTGCAGGCCAGCGAGGACAGCCTGCGCCGCCTGCAGGTCGAGACCATCGACCTGTTCCAGATCCACTGGCCCGCGCGGCATGTGCCGATGTTCGGCGGCGTCTACTTCGAGCCCGCGAAGGACAAGCCGGTCGCGTCGATGCGCGAGCAGCTCGAGGCGCTCGGCCGGCTCCAGCGCGAGGGCAAGATCCGGCACGTGGGCCTGTCCAACGAGACGGCCTACGGGGTCGGCGAGTTCATTCACCTCGCCGCGCAGCACGGCCTGCCGCGCATCGCGAGCGTGCAAAACCCCTACAGCCTGGTGAACCGCGTCGTCGAGAACGGCCTGGACGAGGCGCTGTACCGGCATCGCGTCGGTCTGCTGGCCTATTCGCCGCTGGGCTTTGGAACGCTGAGCGGCAAGTACGACGCGGCGGGGCTGGCCGATCCGGCCAGGCCGGGGCGGCTGGCGATCTTCGACAGCATGAAGAAGCAGCGCTGGGCGCGGCCGGAGTCGCTCGCGGCCGCGCGCCGCTACAACGCGCTGGCGGCGGAGCTGGGCATGACGCCGGCCACGCTGGCGATCGCCTGGGTCAGCTCGCGCTGGCAGACGGCCAGCACGCTGATCGGCGTCACCACGGCGGCGCAGCTCGACGAGAACGTCGCGGCGCTGGGCCGCGTGCTCGATGCCGACACGCTGGCCCGCATCGACCGGATCCGCTGGGAGATCCGCGACCCGGCGCAGTGAGCGCGGAGACACCGCCGCAAGGGCGCAAGACTCGGCAATGACGTACAAGACGGGCGGCATCCGGCCGCCGACAATCCGCGCCCATGAGCAAGAAATCCGCCCATGTCAGCGAGACGCCCGCGACCCAGTGGCTGCGCCAGCACCGGGTCGCCTTCGGCGAGCATGTCTATGACTACGTCGATCACGGCGGCACCGGCGAGTCCTCGAAGCAGCTCGGCGTGCCGGAGCACGAGGTCGTGAAGACACTCGTGATGCAGGACGAGAAGGCGCAGCCGCTGATCGTGCTGATGCATGGCGACTGCACCGTCAGTTTGAAGGAGCTCGCACGCCAGATCCCTTGCAAGAAGGTCGAACCCTGCAAGCCCGACGTCGCGCAGCGCCACAGCGGTTACCTGGTGGGCGGCACCTCGCCGTTCGGGACGCGCAAGGTGATGCCGGTGTTCGTCGAATCGACCGTGCTGGCGCTGCCCCGCATCCTGATCAATGGCGGCCGGCGCGGCTATCTGGTCAGCCTCGAACCGCGGGTTTTGACGGAGCTGCTCGCGGCCCGTCCGGTCGAGTGCGCGCTGAAGTCCGGGGCAGAATAGCGCCCCATGCAAAGTACCGTGTTCTCCTTGTTGGCCGTCGTGGCCGGGTATCTGATCGGCTCGCTGTCGTTCGCGGTGATCGTCAGCCGGCTGATGGGTCTGTCCGATCCGCGCAGCTACGGCAGCGGCAATCCGGGCGCGACCAACGTGCTGCGCTCGGGCAACAAGGCCGCGGCCATCCTCACCCTGGTCTTCGACGCGCTCAAGGGCTACGTGCCAGTGGTGCTGGTGCTCAAGTTCGGCGCGCCCTACGGCCTGGAGGAGGGCACCGCCGCGCTCGTCGGCCTGGCCGCCTTCGTCGGCCATCTGTGGCCGGTCTTCTTCAAGTTCATTGGCGGCAAGGGCGTGGCCACGGCCGCCGGCGTGCTGCTCGCGATCAACCCCTGGCTGGGCCTGGCGGTGCTGGGTGTGTGGATCGCGATGGCGGTGGTGTTCCGCTATTCGTCGCTCGCCTCGCTGAGCGCCGCGGTCGCCGCGCCGCTGCTGCAGATGCTCATCTGGGACATCGGTCCCGAGCTGCCGGCCATCGTGCTGATGAGCCTGCTGCTGATCTGGCGCCACTCGGCCAACATCAGGAAGCTGATGGCGGGCACCGAAAGCAAGCTCGGCCAGAAGGCCGCGCCGCCCGCGCCGGTCCCCAGCAACCACGGTCACGGGCATGGCCACGCGCACAAGCCGCAGCCTGCCAAGCATTCCCACAAAGCGAAGCACAGCAAATGAGCAGCATCGAACGATTCGACGTCGGTCCCCGCCTGTCCGAGATGGCCGTCCACAACGGCGTCGTCTACCTGGCCGGCCAGGTGCCCGAGAACGCCACCGCCGACATCCAGGGCCAGACCGAGCAGGTGCTCGCCATGATCGACAAGCTGCTGGCGCGCGCCGGCAGCGACAAGACGAAGATCCTGCGCGCGCAGCTCTACATCGCCGACGTGGAGGATCTGGCCGGCATGAACGCCGCGTGGGACGCCTGGGTGCCGGCCGGCCACACGCCGCCGCGCGCCACGGTCGAGGCCAAGCTGGCCAAGCCCGAGTGGAAGATCGAGATCGTGATCACCGCCGCGGTCTGATTCCCCGCCCATGATGAGCAACGCCGGCCTCGAGCCGGCGTTTGTCATTCGGGCGTCAGGCCGGGCTTACTCCTGCGCCTCCTCGGCTTCCTGGAGCTCCAGGCCCAGGCAGGCCGGATCGCCGCAGCCGCGCCGCACCAGCACGGGCGGCTCGGCGGTGAGGTCGACGACGGTGGTCGGCTTCATCGGGCAGGCGCCGGCGTCGATGATCAGCTGGATCAGCTTGTCGTAGCGAGCGGTGATCTCCTGCGGGTCGTTGATCGGCTCGTGCTCGCCGGGAGGGATCAGCGTGGTCGCCAGCAGCGGTCCACCCATCAGCGCCAGCAGGTCCTGCGTGACGCGGTGGTCCGGCACCCGCAGCCCGATCGTGCGCCGCGACGGGTGCGACAGCCGGCGCGGCACCTCCTTGGTCGCCTCCAGGATGAAGGTGAACGGCCCCGGCGTGGCCGTCTTGATCATGCGGTACTGCTTGTTGTCGACGCGCGCGTAGCTGCCCAGCTCGCTGAGGTCGCGGCACAGCAGCGTCATGTGGTGTTTGTCGTCGACGCCGCGGATGCGGCGCAGCGACTCGGCGGCCGCCTTGTCGTCGAGCTGGCACACCAGCGCGTAGCTCGAGTCGGTGGGGATCGCGCCGATGCCGCCCTGGCCCAGGATCTGGGCCGCCTGGCGCAGGAATCGGGCTTGCGGGTTGTCGGGATGGACTTCGAAGATCTGGGCCATGGTGCTCGCGAAGGGCAATCGGTGTGCGCGGCGGACCGGACGCGCCAGGGCGTCAGGCCGGCCAGTGGATGCGGTGTTCGAGCGCGTTCCACACCGGCTTGAGTGTGCCGGAGAGATGCTCGTCGAGCCGGCCCAGGTCGACGCGGCTTTCCTCAGGACTGTGGAAGTCGGAGCCGCGCGAGGCCAGCAGGTCGAATTCCCGCGCCGTGTCGGTGTACTGGATCATCTCCGCCGCGGTGTGGCTGCCGGTCACCACCTCGATGCCGCGGCCGCCATGGGCGATGAACTCGGTGATCAGCGCGTATTCCTCGGTCGGCGTGAAGCCGTAGCGGCCCGGATGGGCGATCACCGCCAGGCCGCCCGCGCCGGTGATCCAACCCACCGCGTCTCGCAGCGCCGCCCAGCGATGCGGCACGTAGCCGGGCTTGCCCTCGGTGAGGAAACGGCGGAACACCTCCGGCACATCGGCGCAGTGGCCGGCCTCGACCAGGAAGCGCGCGAAGTGGGTGCGCGAGATCAGCTCCGGATTGCCGGCGTACTTGAGCGCTCCTTCGTAGGCGCCGTGGATGCCGGCCCGGGCCAGGTCCGCGGACATCTCGCGCGCCCGCGCGCCGCGGCCCCCGCGCGTGGCGCGCAGGCCCTCGACCAGGCGCGGGTCGTGGTGGTCGAAGCCCAGACCGACGATATGCACCACCTTGCCGGCAAAGGTCACGGAGACCTCGACGCCCGTGAGATAGGCCAGTCCCGCGGCGCGCGCCGCCTCCAGCGCGCGCTGCTGGCCGCCGACCTCGTCGTGATCGGTCAGCGCCCAGAGCTCGACGCCGTTCGCCTTGGCGCGCCCGGCCAGCGCCTCGGGCGACAGCGTGCCGTCGGAGACGGTCGAGTGGCAGTGCAGGTCCGCGTTGGTCTGCGGGTGCAGCGCGACGCGCGGCGGCGCGGGCGGGGAGGCGGACGAGGCGGTGGGAGGGGTGTTCACCCCGCCGATTCTAGGAGGGGCGCCATGTCCGGGATGGCAGTGGAGATTCGGCGGCGGTCGACGAAGTGGCGGCTCGGCCGCCGCCGTTCAGGTCTTGTTCTGGCGGAAGTCGCGTTCCGGGAACAGCCGCGTGGTGAGTTCGCCCAGGCTCTCGTGGACCACGTCGACGTTGGTCTCGTCCAGCACCAGACGCGCGACCTGCGGGCTCAGCGCCTTGCGCAGCAGGCCCAGGAAGCGCGGTGCGGCCACGATGCGCAGTTGCGTCACCTCGCCGTTGTTGTAGCCGTCGTCCAGCGTCTTCGCGACGCGGCTGGCGAAGCTGATCGCCTCCTGATGCAGCTCGTCGACCCCGGCGGAGGCCGTCACGCTGTTGCCCCGCCGGCCGGCGGCGTCGCGGCGCAAGTCGGCCTTGTCGGCATGCGCGGCGGCATCGGTGAGCGTGGTGACGTCCTCCAGGTCGCCGCCTTCCTCGGGCAGGCGCAGCAGCCGGGCCACGCCCTCATCCGCCACCAGCACCCAGAGCTTGCCGTCGTCCTTGTATGCAGCCATCTCGATGTCCTTCAACAGAGTTCGCGTTGAAGGGGAGTCGGCAATCTCCGTACCTTGCCCGGCCGTGGCCCCGCCGTGGCCGTGCGCTACTCGGCCATGGCCTCGACGACCATCTGCACCCGCTGCTGTCCCTGGAACTCATCCAGGCTGAGCCGGTAGGCCAGCGTCACCTGCTCGGGCAATTGTTCGGTGTGACCGAACCAGATCGCGTCGCGTAGCCAGGCGCCCTGGCGCAGGCGCAGCTTCAGGTGGCGCTCGCCGACGATGCGCTGGTTCACGACCTGCACGCGGTCGCAGAACAGCGGCGCCTCGAAAGCCTGGCCCCAGACCTGGGCCTCCAGCTCCTGCACGGTCTCGGCGCAGAAGGCCTCGGGCGGCAGCGGCCCGTCGGTGCGCAGCGTGCGCGTGAGCGCCGCCTCGTCGAGCCACTCGCGCGCGACCGCTTCGAACGCCGCGGTGAAGGACTCGACACCGCCCGGCGCGAGCGTGCAGCCGGCCGCCATCGCGTGGCCGCCGAACTTGCGCAGCAGCTCGGGATGCCGTTTCGAGATCAGGTCCAGCGCATCGCGCAGATGAAAGCCCGGGATCGAGCGCCCCGAGCCCTTGAGCTGGCCATCAGCGCCCTCGGCGAAGACGAAGACCGGGCGATGCAGCCGGTCCTTGATCCGCGACGCGACGATGCCGACCACGCCCTCGTGGAAATCGGCGTCGAACAGCGCCAGTGCCGGCGGCGGCGAACCGTTCAGGCGCGGGTCCGTCATCAGGCGGTCGAGCAGCGCCAGCGCCTGCTCCTGCATGCCGGCCTCGATCTCGCGCCGCTCGCGGTTGATGCGGTCCAGTTCGCGCGCAAGCTGCAGCGCCTGCTCGGCGTCGTCGGTGGTCAGGCAGGTGATGCCCAGCGTCATGTCGTCGAGACGGCCTGCGGCGTTGATGCGCGGCCCGAGCGCGAAGCCCAGGTCGAAGCTGTTGGCGCGCGAGGCGTCGCGGCCCGCGGCCGTGAATAGCGCGTGCACGCCGGGCTGCATGCGGCCCGCTCTCATCCGCCGCACGCCTTGCGCGACCAGGCGTCGATTGTTGGCGTCCAGGCGCACGACGTCCGCGACGGTGCCCAGCGCGACCAGGTCGAGCAGGCCGTCCAGCCGTGGCGGCGGTCCCTCGCCATAGGCGCCGCGGCGGCGCAGTTCGCCGCGCAGCACGGTCAGCACGTAGAAGGCAACGCCGACGCCGGCCAGGCTCTTGCTCGGGAAGGGGCAGCCGGGCTGGTTCGGGTTGACCAGCGCGTCGGCCTCGGGCACGGTGGGCTGGCCGTCGGCGGTGACCGCGGGCAGGTGATGGTCGGTGACCAGCACCTTCAGACCGAGCGCGCGAGCGAAGGCCACGCCCGCGTGGCTGGCGATGCCGTTGTCCACCGTCACCAGCAGCCGCGGCTCGTGCTTGAGCGCGAGCTCGACGATGGTCGGCGTCAGACCGTAGCCGTGCACGGCGCGGTCGGGGACGACGTAGCTCACCGTGCCCGGCCGCGCGCCCAGCAGCGACAGGCCGCGCAGCATCAGCGCGCAGGCGGTCGCGCCGTCGCAGTCGTAGTCGGCGACGATGCAGATGCGGTCGCCGGCCGTGATCGCATCGGCCAGCAGCGCCGCGGCGCGGTCGATGCCGAGCAGGCCCTGCGGACCCTCGGGCGGCAGCAGGTGCTTGAGGTCGGGGTCGAGTTCATCGCGCGACAACACGCCGCGCGCCGCGAAGAGCCGCGACAGGAGCGGCGAGAAGCCGGCCTCCTGCAGGGCGTGCGCCTGGTCGGGGGGAACGTCGCGGATCAGGATGCGGGGGCTGCTCACAGGTTCTCCAGCGCGGTGGCGACGGATGCGCTCGGCGGCGCGACGCGTTCCTTCAGTCGCCGCCAGCCGCCGGCCGGCTGGCGCGTCCAACTGCGGGCCAGGCGCTCGCCGGCCAGCGTCAGCGACACCGGCCCGCCCTCGCGCGCGGCGTGCAGCGCCTGCTCGATCGGGCCCGCGTCGAGCGCCTTCCAGGCCTCGCTCCAGCCGTAGAGGTCGCCCGTCAGCATGGGCGCGCGCAGGCGTTCGTCGATGAGGAGATCGGCGGGCAGCGCGCTGCCTCGATCGCGACCGCAGCCGCTGATCCACACCGCGTTGAGCGGGCGCAGCCGGCGCGCCTCGCGCGCCTGGTTGAGCGGGTGTTCGTGCAGCAGCATCTGCACCTCGTTGAGCAGGGTGCGCAGGCGGCGGGCCTGGGGGTACCAGGTCTCGACGCCCCGGTTGAGCACGCGGTCGACGCTCGCGGCCTCGAGGCCGTCGAGATCGTCGTGCGCGACGGCCCATTCGCCGCTCGACAGCCAGGCGCTGCGCCAGCCCTGGGCGGGCGGGAACAGCGGCGCCGTCAGCGCGTCGAGGAAGGCGCGCGATTCGGCGTCGTCCAGGTCCAGCGTCGCCGGTCCCAGCGCGGTCACGCCTTCGGTGCCGATCGCGAAGTGGACCGGCGTCAGCAGCGCCCAGGCGGCGTCGCCCGGGTCCTGGCCGGCGGCGCGCAGGCGCCAGGCGGCGGAGGGCGGCAGGTCGCCGTCGATCCCCCGTTGGGCGGCCAGGAATCGCTCATGCGGGGGAATCGGGGTGGACTCGTCGGCGTCGCCAATCTCGCCCGCCGGCGTCAGCAGGCCGAGCAGACGGCTCAGCTGCGGCAACTCCAGCTCGCGCAGGGCGCCCTCGAAGTGAGGGTCCAGCGAGCTGGCGAAGGGGATCATCAGGTGCATGGGGGCGGATTATCGGCGTTCGCTCGTGCAGGGCGCCGGCGCGGGCAAGCCGTGGTCATCAAGCTTTCATCCGCCGCCGGCAACCTGTGGGGCCATGCTGACCGACACGCTCATGGCCGCTGCTGTTTCGAATGAACCGCCTGGGGCCGAGGCGGACGAGGGCGGTTCCATCCGCGTGCGCACCGTGTGGATCTCCGATCTGCACCTGGGCACGCCGGGCTGTCAGGCCAGGGCGCTGCTGGACTTCCTGCGCGAAGTCGAGTGCGAGCAGCTGTTCCTCGTCGGCGACATCGTCGACGGCTGGCAACTGCGCCGCAGCTGGTACTGGCCGCAGGCGCACAACGACGTCGTGCAGAAGCTGCTGCGCAAGGCGCGCAAGGGCACGCGCGTGATCTACGTGCCGGGCAATCACGATGAATTCGCGCGCAAGTACCTGCAGCACAGCTTCGGCGGCATCGAAGTCGCGCACGAATGGATCCATGAGACGGCCGACGGGCGCACGTTCTGGATCACCCACGGCGACCTCTTCGACGGCGTCATCCAGCACGCCAAGTGGCTGGCCCATGTCGGCGACAGCCTCTATGAATTCACGCTCAAGCTGAACCGGCATCTGAACTCGCTGCGCGCGCGGCTGGGCCTGCCGTACTGGAGCTTGAGCAAGTACCTGAAGCTCAAGGTCAAGCGCGCGGTCTCGTTCATCGGCGAGTTCGAGGAAGCGCTCGCCCGCGAGGCGCGCAAGCGCGGGGTGCAGGGCGTCATCTGCGGCCACATCCATCATGCCGAGCTGCGCGACATCGACGGCATCACCTACGCCAACGACGGCGACTGGGTGGAGAGCCTCACCGCGCTGGTCGAGCATCCGGACGGGCATCTCGAGATCCTCGACTGGGCCGAGCGTCAGCGCGCCGGCGCCGAGAAGCGCGCCGCCGAGGCGCTCGCCGCCGCGATGCGACAGCCGGCCTGAGGCCTCGCGCCCATTGCCGCCACGCGCCTGTTGTCCCTTGTTCCGGGGCCGCGGGCGGGCCCATGCCCCCTCTTGTGGCCTACCCCCACGAGGGTCATCCGTCTGTCATGACGGCTTCATAGAATGAGTTCATGACTTTGCCCGACGTCCCGCTGCTCAACCGCGAAAACGCGATCCTCGAGTTCAACCGGCGTGTCCTGGCCCAGGCCCAGCGCATCGACGTGCCCCTGCTGGAGCGCCTGCGCTACATCTGCATCGTGTCGAGCAACCTCGACGAGTTCTTCGAGGTGCGCTTTGCCGACATGCTGGATGCCCAGCGCGACGGCTCCGGGCTGGTGACGCCTCGCGACGTCGAGCGCGTCGGCCGCGCGGCCCACGACCTGATCGACCTGCAGTACGCGATCTTCAACGACCAGGTCATGCCGGTGCTGCGCGAGCACAACATCCAGATCCTCAACCACGCCGACCGCACCGACGAAATGCGCGCCTGGGTCGGGCGCTTCTTCGAGCGCGAGGTGCGGCCGCTGCTCGTGCCGGTGGGCCTGGATCCGGCCCATCCCTTCCCGCAGGTCGCCAACAAGTCGCTGCACTTCATCGCGCGCTTGTCGGGCAAGGATGCGCTGGGCCGCGACAACCGCATTGCCATCGTCAAGGTGCCGCGCGTGCTGCCGCGCGTGATCAAGCTGCCGGCGCAGATCAGCGGCGGCAAGCAGAACTTCGTGCTGCTCACCAGCGTCATCCGTGCCCATCTCGAGGAACTCTTCCCCGGGCGCCACGTCGAGGCCTTCTCGCAGTTTCGCGTCACGCGCGACTCCGACCTGGAGGTCGATGAGGAAGAGATCGCGAACTTGCGCCACGCGCTGCGTTCGGGGCTGACCACGCGCCATTTCGGCCGGGCGGTCCGGCTGGAAGTCGTGAACACCTGCCCGGAGGAACTATCCCGGTTCCTGCTCGAGCAGTTCGACCTGCCGGAGGCGGCGCTGTACCGCGTCAACGGTCCGGTGAACCTGGTGCGGCTGAACGAGCTGATCGACCAGACGGAAGCTGACGACCTGCGCTTCCAGCCCTACGAGCCGAGCTGGCCCAAGGGGCGCCTGCCGCGTGGCAAGTCCATCCTGGACAAGCTGAGGACCAAGGGGGACGTGATGCTGCATCACCCCTTCGAGAGCTTCGAGCCGGTGGTGCAACTGCTGCGCGAGGCGGTTGAGGATCCTGACGTGCTCGCGATCAAGCAGACGATCTACCGGACGGGCAGCCAGTCGGTGCTGGCGGATCTGTTGATCGAGGCGGCGAGGCGTGGCAAGGAGGTGCTGGCGGTGGTCGAGTTGAAGGCGCGCTTCGACGAGGAGGCCAACATCAACTGGGCGGAGCGCCTCGAAGCGGTGGGCGCGCAGGTGGTGTACGGCATCGTTGGTCTGAAGACGCACGCGAAGCTGATGCTGATCACGCGCCGCGAAGGTGGAAAGCTGCGCCGCTACGGTCATTTGTCGACGGGCAACTACAACCCCAAGACGGCGCGTTTCTACACGGATCTGGGATATCTGACTGCTGATCCGGAGATGACGGCGGACATGGATCTGGTGTTTCGTCAGTTGGCGTCGCTGTCGAAGTTCAAGGCGCCGAAGAAGCTGCTGCTGGCGCCGTTCAATTTGCACCGCACGATGTGTGACTTGCTGGTGCAGGTGGAGGAGGCGGCGAAGCGGGGTGAGCCGGCGCGGGTGGTGCTCAAGATCAATGCGCTGACGGATGCGGAGCTGATCAATGGTTTGATCCGTGCGGGGCGGGCGGGCGCGAGGGTTGATCTGATCGTGCGTGGCGCGTGCATGTTGCCGCCGGGTTTGCCGGGCGAGACGGACAACATTCTGGTGAGGTCGGTGGTGGGCCGGTTCCTGGAGCACTCGCGGATTTTTTATTTCCGCTGGGGTGCCGAAGAGCAGGAGGCCTTGTACTTGTCGAGTGCGGACTGGATGAGTCGGAACATGCTGCGCCGTATCGAAGTGGCGTGGCCGGTAACGGATCCGAAGCTGCGTCAGCGCGTGATTGACGAGGGTTTGACGCCTTACCTGCACGACACGCTGGACGCATGGCAACTGGGTCCTGATGGCACATCGCAGCGCATTGGCACCGAAGAGAAGCCCGCCTGCATCAGTGCACAGCAGGCCCTGATGCGTCATTACCAGGAAGACTGAGCGCACCTCGGTCTCTGTGGACGGGCATGGCCTGGGCCGGCGGCGAAGCCGAACTCCAGGACTGACCAGGCGCGTTCTGTCTGACCGCAGCGAGCCGAAGGTGAGCGGAGGGAGTTGAGCGCCTCAGTTCGGCTTCGCCGCCGGCCCAGGCCATGCCTGTCGCGCCCGTTGCCGCGCCCGTTGCCGCGCGCCCGTCCGTTTCAGCTCTCCAGTGCCAACTGCACGCGTCCGAGCTTGTTCCAGGCTTCGAGTTCTTCCTGCAGCAGGAAGTGGGCGCGCGGGTGTTTGTCTGCCCATCCCTTGCGCATTTCGATTGTGACGGTGGTTCCTTCGCGCCGCAGTTTCATGGCTGAGGCGTCGACATCGCTGCGTGCATGGCACTTGATGGCGGCGAGCCGAAGGGCCATCAGTTGCCAGACCATGGCGTCGTCCTGGAGTTGTTCCTCGAGTTTGCGGAGTCCGCCGCGCTGCCCGAGGGCGAGGTCGCCGAGCCGCCGGAGCTGGTTCTGGGAGAACCCGGGCGCGTCGACATGGGAGAGCAGATAGGCGCTGTGGCGGTGGTGGTCGTGGTGGGAGACCATCATGCCGATTTCGTGAAGCGCGGCGGCCCAGCCGAGTTCGCGGCGGTGTTCGTCCTCGGCCTTGGGCTCGAGTTGCGCGTGGAGTTTCTGGGCGATGCCCTGGACGCGGGTGGCCTGATCGCGGTCGACGGCGAAGCGGCGCTGGAGTTCGGCGACGGATTGTTCGCGCATGTCGCGGCCGGCGGCCAGGAGGCGGGGGTCGAGGCGTTCGGCGAGGTCGAAGATGACGCCTTGGCGCAGGGCGCCTTTGGCGGGGTGCAGGCGCTCGATGTCGAAGTGCGTGAGCAGCGTGTAGAGGATGCAGAGTCCGCCGCCGACCACCGCGCGGCGGTCTTCCTTGAGGCCGGCGAGCTTGAGCGCGTCGACGCGGCCGGCGAGCAGGCACTGTTCGATGCACCAGCGCAGGCCGTCGAGGGTGATGGCGCCGTCGGGGCTGATGCCGTTGGCGGCGAGGATCTGTGCCACGGCGCCGACGGTGCCGGACGAGCCCAGGGCTTGTTTCCAGCGTGGCTGGGCGCCCTGGCGGGAGAACTGGGTGATGGCTTCCTCGAGCTCGGCGCCGGCGGCGACCTGGGCGGCGCGGAAGGCCTCGGCGGTGAAGCGGCCGTCGGGGAAGAAGCGCATGGACAGGCTGACGCTGCCGATCTGGAACGATTCGGCGCTCAGCGGTTGGGGGCCGCGGCCGAGGATCATCTCGGTGGAGCGGCCGCCGATGTCGATGACCAGGCGGGGATCCTCGGCCACCTGCAGCCGGGCGACGCCGGCGTAGATCAGACGGGCCTCCTCGCGGCCGGAGATGACTTCGATCGGATGGCCGAGCACCTCCTGCGCGCGTGCCAGGAAGGCGTTGCGGTTGCGCGCCTCGCGCAACGTCTGCGTCGCCACCGCGCGCACCTGGCGGCCGGGCAGGCCCGAGAGGCGGTCGGCGAAGCGGCGCAGGCAGGCCAGGCCGCGCTGGGCGGCTTCCTCGGTCAGCATGCTCATCGCGTCCAGACCCGCTCCCAGCCGCACCGTTTCCTTCAGGTAGTCGATCCGCCGGTACTGCCCGTGCTGGAGCTGGGCCAGTTCCAGGCGGAAGCTGTTGGAGCCCATGTCGATGGCGGCCAGGATCGGAGGAACGTGCGCTTGGGTCATGGGGGGCGATTGTCGCGGTGTTTGGTGCACCTGCCGGGTTGGAAGTGCTTTCATCAAGCTGTCGTTTTCAGCCGGGATAGCATCCGGCGTCCCGTCACCCACTTCAGGAGCCGCAGATGGCGAATCCCGATTCCCGCGACGAGTGTTCCGCCGGCCTGAACCCCGCGCTTGCCGACACGATCCGCGATGACATCGACACGCTGACCCCGGGCCGCGGCTTCAGCCGCCGCGCCTTTGTCGGCACCGCGGTGGGCAGCGGCTTTGCCGCGGCAGTGCTGCCGGTGACCGCGCAGACGGTGATCACCACCGACACGCAAGGTCTGGATGCCGGACCGGTGTCGATCGAGGCCGGCGACTTCAAGATGCCGGCCTATGTCGCCAAGCCCGCCGGCAAGCGCCACGCGCACGTGGTGCTGGTGGTCAGCGAGATCTTCGGCGTGCATGAGCACATCGCCGATGTCGCGCGGCGCTTCGCCAAGCTCGGCTACCTGGCGATCGCGCCCGACCTGTTCGCGCGGCAGGGCGACGCGAAGGCGTATTCGGACATCGCCAGGTTGCAGACGGAGATCATCCAGCGCACACCCGACGCGCAGGTCCTGAATGATCTGGACGCGGCCGTCGACTGGGCCAAGGCGCAGGGCGGCGACACCGCCCGGCTGGGCATCACCGGCTTCTGCTGGGGCGGGCGGATCGTGTGGCTGTACTCGGCCCACAGCAAGGACGTGAAGGCGGGCGTGGCCTGGTACGGCCGCCTGCAGGGCCAGGCCAGTCCGATGACGCCCAAGCATCCGGTCGACGTCGCGGGCCAGTTGCACGGACCGGTGCTGGGGCTGTATGGCGGGCAGGATCAGGGCATCCCGGTGGCCTCGGTCGCCGCGATGCAGGAGGCATTGAAGCAGGGCAGCCGCGCGGCCCAGGCCAGTGAGTTCGTCGTCTATCCGGACGCCGGCCACGCCTTCCATGCCGATTACCGGCCCAGTTATCGCGCGGGCCCCGCCAAGGACGGCTGGGCGCGCTGCCAGGCCTGGTTCAAGCAGCACGGGGTGTGATCGGCCTCCATCAGAGGGGGGCTTGACGACTCTGAGACAATTTTCGGAACCCCATCCGGCGCACCCCACGTGGTGCGCCTTTTTCATCCATGACCCTGACCTACATCCTGCTCGTGACCTTTGCCGGCGGTCTGGCCTCCGTGTCGATCGCGGCGATGCTGACGGTCGGCCTGCTGAGCCGCATCGTCAAGCATCTGGTGAGCCTGTCCACGGGGGTGCTGCTGTCGACCGCGCTGCTGCACGTCCTGCCGGAGGCCTTCGAGAGCGGCGCCGACCCGCACAACCTGTTCCTGGCGCTGCTGGGAGGCCTGATGTTCTTCTTCCTGCTGGAGAAGGCCGAGCTCTATCGGCACACCCACCACCATGAGGGGGACGGGCATCACCACCATCACCATTTCGACCGGGAACAAGCGGGCCGGGGCGGGTTGTCGGTGCTGGTCGGGGACTCGATCCACAACTTCTGCGACGGCATCATCATCGCCGCCGCCTTCCTGGCCGATCACCACCTGGGCTGGGTCACCGCGATGGCGATCATCGCCCACGAGATTCCGCAGGAGGTCGGCGACTACATCGTGCTGCTCAATGCCGGCTTCTCGCGCGGCAAGGCGCTGTTCTTCAATGCCGTGTCAGGCATGGCGGCGGTGCTGGGCGGTCTGGTGGGTTATTTCATCGTCGGGCCCTGGCAGCAGCTCTTTCCCTACCTGCTGGTGGCGGCGTCGAGCAGTTTCGTCTACGTCGCGGTCGCCGATCTCATTCCCCAGCTGCAGCGCCGGCTGCCCTGGAAGGACACCGCGCTGCAACTGCTGTGGCTGGGCGTGGGCATCGCCTTCGTGCTGATGGTGGTGGGCGGGAAGCACTCGCACTGACCCGCGCCGGACCAGGGCCGGGCCGCCGGGCCGCCCTCGAGGCGGCCTGCCGCCGCTCACTGCGGCGCGCCTTCTCCATGCACCACCAGCACCGGGAAGGCGCAGTGGGTCAGCACCTTCTGCGTCTCGCTGCCCAGCAGCAGCGCCTGCAGGCCGCGGCGCCCATGCGTGGCCATCACCAGCAGATCGGCGTTGACGCGCCTGGCGTGCTCGATGATGGCCTCCCAGGGGTGCAGGGCCTCGACGCTGTGGGCCTCGATCTCCAGACCCTGCGCCCGGGCCGCGGTCAGCACCTGGCTGAGCCGCTCCTGCGCGATGCGCTCCTGGGCGTCGAAGAACTCCTGCGGCGGCGTCGGCTGCATCTCCGACACGGCGCTGTAGGGGAAGGGCTCCTTGACGCTGATGGCGAACAGCTTGGCGTTGTGGAACTTCGCCAGCTGGATGGCCGTCTGGATGGCCTTGGCGGAGATGTCGGAGCCGTCGGTGGGAATCAGGATGCGCTGGAACATGGCGAGCCTCCTTCGAGCGGACGATGGGCTGGGTGGACCGGACCTCGCCGCGGCGGGGTCAGGACTTGCCTTCGCAGTCTGACCTTCCCATGGTGCTCGCGCCATGCGCATTGTCAATACCGGCCGCTCTTCAGCCCTTGGCCATCGGCAGGCGCGGATTGGCGCTCCATTCGCTCCAGGAACCGGGATAGAGCCGGCTGCCCGTCAAGCCGGCGTGATGCATCGCCAGCAGGTTGTGGCAGGCCGTCACGCCCGAGCCGCATTGGTGCACGGTGGCGCTGGCCTCGCGGCCGCCGAGCAGGGCCTCGAACTCCTCGCGGAGCTGCGCCGGCGCCTTGAAGCGGCCTTCCGGCGTCAGATTGGTCTTGAAGAAGCGGTTCGTCGCACCCGGGATGTGACCGGCCTGCGCGTCCAGCGGTTCGACTTCCCCGCGGAAGCGCTCGCCGGCGCGGGCGTCGATCAGCCGCACCTGGCCCAGCCGGGCGAGCAGGTCCTGGGCGCTGAGCGGGTGTTCCAGCGGCTCTCCGGGCGAGAAAACGCCAGCGGCAGGCGCGGCCGGGTCGCTGGCGACCTCCGCGCCCGCCTGCTGCCAGGCGGCGAAACCGCCATCGAGCACCGCCACGTTCGCATGGCCGAGCCAGCGCAGCATCCACCACACGCGGGCGGCGTACATGCCGTCCGCCGCGTCGTAGGCGACCACCTGGCGGCCCGGCGTCATGCCCAGGGCGGCCAGCCGCGCGGCGAAGGCGTCGCGCTCGGGCAGCGGGTGGCGGCCGCGGAAGGTGCCGAAGGCGTCCTGCTTCGGGCCGCTCAGATCCCGGTCCAGGTGCAGGTAGAACGCGCCGGGGATGTGGCCGGCGGCGTAGGCGCGTTCGCCGGCGGCGGTGTCACCGAGGTCGAAGCGCGCATCGATGATCAGCGGCGGCGCGCCCGAGGCCATCAGCGCGCGCAGCGCCTCGACCGAGATCAGGCCGTCATGGGCCGCGGAGGGGGAGGTCGTGCCGTTCTTCATCCGTTCATGATTCCTGGACTGAATGCTGGGCGTCCTTCGGCGTGTTCCGCGCGCGGAGCATCGTGGCGCCGAGGCCGGCGGCGACGATGAGCAGGATGCCGATCCACGACTTCCAACCCGGGCGGTCGCCGAAAAGGAGCACACCATACAACGCCGAGAACACGATGCCCAGATATTGGAGCGACGCGTTCACCAGCGGTTTGCCGGTGCCGTAGGCCCGCGTCATCAGCAATTGCGCCGCGGTGGCGAGCACGCCCACGGCCAGCAGCAGCGCCGCGCCGGTCCAGGTGTGGGCATGCCAGCCGCCCTGTGACGCGAGCGTCGTCAGCGCCCCCGCGACGACGCCCCCCATCGAGAAGTAGAAGACGATGCGGTACTCCGGTTCCCCCGCGCGTCCCAGCGAAGTCACCTGCAGGTAGGCCATCGCCGACAGCATCCCCGACGCCAGACCGGCCAGGCCATGCCAGACCTGCTGCTCCTGCATCGCCGGCTGCAGCACCAGCCCCACGCCGAGGAAGCCCAGCAGCACCGTGACCACCAGCCGCGGATCGACCCTGGCCGCGCCCATCAGCACCGCGCCGCCGATCAGGAACAGCGCCATCCAGACCGAGGACATGTAGTTCAGCGTCATGGCCGTGGCCAGCGGCAGCTTGCTGATGGCGAAGAACCACAGCGACAGCGCGATCACGCCGGACAGGCTGCGCCAGAAGTGCATCGCCGGCACGCTGGTCTTCAGCGACAAGCCCTTGCTGCGCGTCATCGCGAACAGGAAGAGCGTGCCGACCAGGCCGCGATACATGACGATCTCGCCGGCGCCGTAGTAGGCCGAGGCCAACTTGACGCAGACGCCCATGGTGGCGAACAGCAGTGTCGCCAACACCATCAGAAGGGGTGCAGACATGCGGCGGATTCTCGCGCCGAAGTTCCGCCCCTCCTGTTGCGGGGAGCCGCAAAAGCGAACGCCCCGCAGGGGCGGGGCGTTGTGCGCACCGGGCCGCGGCCGGAGCGGGGTCAGCGCGCCGTTGCCGGGGCGCTCAGCGCTTCATCAGCGCGCGGTACCACTCGTGGAAGTGCTTCATGCCGTCTTCCATCGGCGTCTGGTATGGGCCGACCTCGTTGTCGCCACGCTCCATCAGCGCCTTGCGGCCGGCGTCCATGCGCAGCGCGATCTCGTCGTCCTCGATGCAGGTCTCCATGTAGGCGGCCTGCTGAGCGTCGACGAAGTCGCGCTCGAAGGCGACGATCTCCTCCGGGTAGTAGAACTCGACGATGTTGGTCGTCTTCTGCGGGCCCTTGGGGAACAGCGTCGACACCACCAGCACGTTGGGATACCACTCCACCATGATGTTGGGGTAGTACGTGAGCCAGATCGCGCCCTGCTCGGGCGCCTGGCCGCCGGCGAAGCCCAGCACCTGCTGGTGCCACTTCTCGTAGACCTGGGAGCCCGGCTTGGCCAGCGCCTTGTTCACGCCGACCGTCTGCACCGAGTAGTCACGGCCAAATTCCCACGCCAGGTCGTCGCAGGTCACGAACTGGCCGAGGCCCGGGTGGAATGGGCCGACGTGGTAATCCTCCAGATAGACCTCGATGAAGGTCTTCCAGTTGTAGTCGCATTCGTGGACGTGGACCTTGTCGAGCTGGTAGCCGCTGAAGTCCAGCGCGCCGCGCGGGCCCAGCCGGGCCAGGTCCGCGGCGATGTCGCGGCCGTTGTCCTCGAACAGCAGGCCGTTCCACTCGCGGATCTTGTAGCGGTTCAAGTGCAGACAGGGGTCCTGCTTGAAGTGCGGCGCGCCGACCAGTTCGCCCTTGAGGTCGTAAGTCCAGCGGTGCAGCGGACAGACGATGTGGCTCCGCGTGTTGCCGCGGCCGCGCAGCATCACCGCCTGGCGGTGGCGGCAGACGTTGGAGATCAGTTCCAGGCCTTGCGCGCTGCGCACGATCGCGCGGCCTTCGCCTTCCTGCGGCAGGGCGTAGTAGTCGCCGACCTCGGGCACGGCGAGCGCGTGGCCGAGGTAGCGGGGACCGTGCTGGAAGATCAGTTCCTGTTCGCGGCGGAACAGGTCCTCGTCGAAGTACGAGGTGACGGGCAGCTGGAGGTGGCTGGGAGCCGTGCTGCGTTCAAGAGGGCTGAGAGGGATGCTCAGGTCGGACATGATCCAAGAGGGTCTCCAAGAAACCAATGTCAACCGTCGCCGCCCGCCCCCCAGATTGGACGGATCGGCATGTTGGACTGGGCAGGGGAACCGGCCATTGTACCCGGACCTCCTTCCACTGGGGCGGGCCACCTTGTCAACCCCGTTGTCGTTTGCGCCGGATACACCCGCTGACGCCTGTGGCGCTCGGTTCACATCCCCTGATGGTCGGAACTCGGACCGGGGAGTGCCGGTGCTTACAATCCCCCTTTTCGCGTTTTGAAATGAGCAAGCCTTCCGTCAGCGCCAAGACGGCGCAGCCCGCGATCCAGGAGCAGGAGCCCGCCAGTTACGAACTGGCGGTCGAGGAGTTGGAGCGTCTGGTGCAGGCCATGGAGGCCGGGCAACTGCCGTTGGATCAGTTGCTGGCCAGCTACCAGCGGGGGGCGTTCTTGCTCAAATATTGCCGCGCGCGGCTTCAGGCCGTCGAACAACAAGTACAGGTCATCGAAGGTGGCAGCGCGCAGGCTTGGGGAGAAGAGTAAGTGGATGCGGGTGTTTTCGAACGTTGGGTGAAGCAATCGCTGCTGGAAGTCGAGCAGGCGCTCGAAGCCTGGGTACCCGAGGGCGCGCCCGCCGGTCTGGGCGAGGCGATGCGCTACGCGGTGCTGGGCGCCGGCAAGCGGCTGCGCCCGCTGCTGGTGCTGGCCGCGGCCGAAGCCGCCAGCGGGCAGCGCGAGGCCGCCATGCGCGCGGCCTGCGCGGTGGAGCTGATCCATGCCTACTCGCTGGCGCATGACGACATGCCCTGCATGGACAACGACGTGCTGCGCCGCGGCAAGCCGACGCTGCACGTGCAGTACGGCGAAGCGCAGGCGATGCTGGCCGGCGACGCGATGCAGGCGCTGGCCTTCGACGTGCTGACGCCGGACGAGGGCGTCGCCCCCGCGCTGCAGGCCCGGCTGTGCCGCCTGCTGGCGCGCGCCAGCGGCTACGACGGCATGGCTGGCGGCCAGGCGATCGACCTGGCCAGCATCGGCAAGCCGCTCGATGAAGCCGCGCTGCGCGACATGCACCGCCGCAAGACCGGCGTGCTGCTGCAGGCCAGCGTGCTCATGGGCGCCGCCTGCGGCGAACTGACGCCGGCCGCCTGGGACGCGCTGAGCCGCTATGGCGCCGCGATCGGCCTGGCCTTCCAGGTGGTCGACGACATCCTGGACGTCACGCAGGACAGCGACGTGCTCGGCAAGACCGCCGGCAAGGACCAGGACAACAACAAGCCGACCTACGTCAGCGTGCTGGGCCTGGAGCCCGCCCGCGCGTACGCGCTGCGGCTGCGCGATGAGGCGCACCAAGCCCTGGCCGCCAGCGGCCTGGCCGACACCGCCTGGCTCAGCCTGCTGGCTGACAAGGTGGTGGAGCGCGACAACTGAACTGGCGAGAGAGAGGCCTGGCCATGAGCGAGAACACCACCACCGCGACGGCTTCGCAGACGCTGCTCGGCGCGATCGAGGGCCCCGCGGACCTGCGGCGGCTGTCGCGCAGCCAGTTGCCGCAACTGGCCGACGAGGTCCGCGCGCACATCCTCAACAGCGTCTCCAAGACTGGCGGTCACCTGTCGTCCAATCTGGGCACCGTCGAGATGACGATCGCGCTGCACTACGTCTACGACACGCCGCGCGACCGCCTGGTGTGGGACGTCGGCCACCAGACCTATCCGCACAAGATCCTGACCGGCCGCCGCGACGCGATGGCGACGCTGCGCCAGCAGGGCGGCATCTCGGGCTTCCCGCGCCGCGACGAGAGCGAGTACGACACCTTCGGCACCGCCCACTCGAGCACCTCGATCTCCGCCGCGCACGGCATGGCGATGGCGGCCAAGCTCAAGGGCGAATCGCGCCGCGTGGTCGCGATCATCGGCGACGGCGCGATGACCGCCGGCATGGCCTTCGAGGCGCTGAACAATGCTGGCGTCGCGCATGGCGGCCTGCTCGGCGACGTGCTGGTCATCCTGAACGACAACGACATGTCGATCAGCCCCCCGGTCGGCGCGCTGAACAAGTACTTCACGCGGCTGATGAGCGGCAAGTTCTACGCCGCCGCGCGCGAAGGCGCGAAGTCGGTGCTCAAGCACACCCCGCTGTACGAGTTCGCCCGCCGCTTCGAGGAGCACACCAAGGGCATGTTCGTGCCCGGGACCATCTTCGAGGAGTTCGGCTTCAACTACGTCGGCCCGATCGACGGCCACGACCTCGACGCGCTGATCCCGACGCTGGAAAACCTGCGCGACAAGAAGGGCCCGCAGTTCCTGCACCTGGTCACGCGCAAGGGCCAGGGCTACAAGCTGGCCGAGGCCGACCCCGTCAAGTACCACGGCCCGACGCCGTTCAACCCGGCCGAAGGCATCAAGCCGTCGACCGCGCCCTCGAAGAAGACCTTCACGCAGGTCTTCGGCGATTGGCTGTGCGACATGGCCGAGGCCGATCCGACGCTGGTCGCGATCACGCCGGCGATGCGCGAGGGCTCGGGCATGGTCGAGTTCCACAAACGCTTCCCGACGCGCTACTACGACGTCGGCATCGCCGAGCAGCACGCGGTGACCTTCGCCGGTGGCTTGGCCTGCGAGGGTCTGCGGCCGGTGGTGGCGATCTACTCGACCTTCCTGCAACGCGGCTACGACCAGTTGGTCCACGACGTGGCGCTGCAGAACCTCCCGGTGCTGTTCGCGCTGGACCGCGCGGGCCTGGTCGGCGCCGACGGCGCGACCCATGCCGGCAACTACGACATCGCGTTCACCCGCTGCATTCCGAACATGAGCGTGATCACGCCGTCGGATGAAAACGAATGCCGCCGCGCGCTGTACACCGGCCACCTGCACGACGGCCCGGTGACGGTCCGTTATCCGCGGGGCGCCGGCATCGGCGCGGAGATCCAGAAGGACATGGTCGCGCTCCCGTGGGGCAAGGGCGAGATGCGCCGCAGCGCGTCGGCAGCGCAGGCCAATGGCCGCGGTGCCCCGCGCATCGCGGTGCTGGCCTTCGGCACGCTGCTGCATCCGGCGCTGAAGGCGGCCGAGGCGCTCGACGCGAGCGTGGCCAACATGCGCTTCGTCAAGCCGCTGGACGTGGAGCTGGTGAAGGAACTGGCCCGCACGCACGACGCGCTGGTGACCGTCGAGGACGGCTGCGTCATGGGCGGCGCCGGCAGCGCGGTGATGGAAGCGCTGCAGGCCAACGGCCTGTCGCTGCCGGTGCTGCAGCTGGGCCTGCCCGACGAGTACGTCGAGCACGGCGAGCCCGGCAAGCTGATGGCCCAGTGCGGGCTGGACGCGGCCGGCATCGAGCGCTCGATCCGCGAGCGCTTCCTCGCCGCCACGGCCGCGCCGGCGCTGCGCTCGGTCGCGAATCAGTAATCCGCTCAGTCATCCGCTGTTGCTGGCGCGAGCGCGCGCTTCACGGCTTGGATGAAGTCGTCGGCCAGCGCGTGCGCCGGCCGGTGCACAGGCCGCAGGGCCTGGATGCGGAAGGGCACCGACACCGAGAAGCGCCGCAGCGCCAGACCGGGACCCGCGCAGGCGCGCGCGGTCAGGGGATTCACCAGCGCGATGCCCAGTCCCTGCTGCACCAGCGCGCAGACGGCGATGGCGCTGTGCGTCTCAAGCTGCAGCCGGCGCTGCACGCCGGCCGCCGAAAAGATCGCGTCGAACTGCCGGCGGTAAGGATCCTCGACCGACAGGCTCACGAAGCGCTCCCCCTTGAAATCCGAGGGCGTCAGCACCGATTTCTCGAGCAGTCGATGGCCGGCCGGCAGCACGCAGACCTCGTCGAGCTCGACCAGCGTCTCGCTGCGCGTGCCCGGCACGCTGGCGGTGACCTCGCTGAGGCCGAGGTCGAAGCGCTGGGCAGCCATCCACTCTTCCAGCAGCGGTGACTCCTGTGGCGTCAGCGTGAGCCGCGCCTGCGGATGCTGGCGCAGCCAATCAGCGCTGGCCTGCGGGAGCAGCGCGTGCGCCAAGGCCGGCAGCGTGAGCACGCGCAGCCCTTCGTCCTCGGCGCGGCCCAGCGCCTGCGCGCGCGCGACCACCTGATCCAGTCCCTGATAGGCGCGCTGCACCTCGTCGAACAGCGACAGCGCCCGGGCCGTCGGTCGCAGGCGTCCGGCGGCGCGCTCGAACAGGGCGTAGCCCAGCAGCGATTCCATCCGCGCCAGTTCACGGCTGACCGTCGGCTGCGAGGTGAACAGCAGTTGCGCGGCGCCGGTGACGCTGCCAGCGGTCATGACGGCGCGGAACACCTCGATGTGGCGATGCGTGATGGGCAGCGACATCGCGTGAGCATAGCAGTGCATATCAAAAGTGAATCCGCCTTTGAAGACAAAGCATTTGATTGAATGACTGGCAGCGGAGATGCTTGCAGCAGTTCGATTCGAAGGATTCCCGACATGCCGCAGCCCATGACTCCCGCCCGTGAACAGCAGCTCCAATCGCTCGCGAGGCGGTACGGCACTCCGCTCTGGGTGTACGACGCCCCCATCATTCGGGAGCGCATCGCCGCCCTGAGAGGCTTCGACACGGTGCGATTCGCCCAGAAGGCCTGCTCCAACACCCACATCCTGCGCTTGATGCGGGAGCAGGGCGTCAAGGTGGATTCGGTGTCCCGCGGCGAGGTGCTGCGCGCGCTGGCGGCCGGCTTCACGGTCGGCACCGGCGCTGACGCGGTGCATTCCGACATCGTCTTCACCGCCGACCTGCTGGACCGTGAAACGCTGAAGACGGTGGTCGAGCATCGCGTGCCGGTCAACGCCGGCTCGATCGACATGCTGGAACAGCTCGGCGAGGTCTCGCCCGGCCATCCGGTCTGGCTGCGCCTGAATCCCGGCTTCGGCCATGGGCACAGCAACAAGACCAACACCGGCGGCGAGCACAGCAAGCACGGCATCTGGCATGAGCAGCTCGGCCACGCGCTGGCGGTCATCGCGCGCCGCGGGCTGACGCTGATCGGCCTGCACATGCACATCGGCTCGGGCGTCGACTACGGCCACCTGGGCCGCGTCAGCGGCGCGATGGTCGAACTGGTGCGCACGGTCAAGGCGCAAGGGATGGATCTTCAGGCGATCTCCGCCGGCGGCGGCCTGTCCATCCCTTATCAGGCGGGTGGCGAGCCCATCGACACCGCCCACTACTTCAGCCTCTGGGACGCCGCCCGCAAGGAAGCGGAAGACATCGTCGGCCATCGCCTCGCACTCGAGCTCGAGCCGGGGCGCTATCTCGTGGCCGAGTCGGGCGTGCTGCTCGCGGAAGTCCGGGCGGTGAAGTCGCAAGGCCGACAGCATTTCCTGCTGGTCGACGCCGGCTTCAACGAACTGATGCGGCCCGCGATGTACGGCAGCTTCCATGCCATGAGCCTGATTCCCGCCGACGGCCAGCGCCGGCCCGTGCGCGACACCGTCGTCGCCGGTCCGCTGTGCGAATCGGGGGACGTCTTCACGCAGGCGGAAGGGGGCGTCGTGCTGGCGCGCGAATTGCCGCAAGCGCAGGTCGGCGACCTGCTGGTCCTCCACGACACCGGCGCATACGGCGCGTCGATGTCGAGCAACTACAACAGCCGGCCGCTGATCGCCGAGGTGCTCGTGGACGGCACCTCGGACCGGCTGATCCGCCGCCGCCAGACCGTCGAGGAGTTGCTGGCCCTTGAGGCCGTGTGATCCCTTGCCGCCAGGGCGGTCGCGGAGGGAGCGGAAATGCGACGTGAGGCGGTCGTGACCGACTCATGATGTTTGCTATCGCACAAACGAGTTCTGATAGCTTCGATCAATAGGGATTCGCAATAGGCTGCATTGGGGAATTCAACCCCGGCGATAGCTTCGGCCCCCTATCATTCCGTCCATCCCATCCACCCTCACTGCGAGAGACCAAGCAATGTCCCTGATCAATACCCAAGTCCAGCCCTTCAAGGCCCAGGCTTTCCACAACGGCAAGTTCATCGAGGTCACGGAAGAGTCGCTCAAGGGCAAGTGGTCCGTGCTGATCTTCATGCCGGCTGCCTTCACCTTCAACTGCCCGACGGAAGTCGAGGACGCGGCCGACAACTACGCCGAGTTCCAGAAGCTGGGCGCCGAGGTCTACATCGTCACGACCGACACGCACTTCTCGCACAAGGTGTGGCACGAGACCTCGCCGGCCGTGGGCAAGGCCAAGTTCCCGCTGGTGGGCGACCCGACCCACGCGCTGACCAACGCCTTCGGCGTGCACATCCCGGAAGAAGGCCTGGCGCTGCGCGGCACCTTCGTGATCAACCCGGAAGGCGTGATCAAGACGCTGGAAGTGCATGACAACGCCATCGCCCGCGATGTCAAGGAAACGCTGCGCAAGCTGAAGGCGGCCCAGTACGTCGCCAAGAACCCGGGCCAGGTCTGCCCGGCCAAGTGGAACGAAGGCGCGGCGACCATCGCCCCGTCGCTGGACCTGGTCGGCAAGATCTAAGGATCTCGCCCTCTCGGGGGAACAGGCCGGTGACGGCCTCCCCCGAACCGGTGATCCGGATGAGGACCCTCCTCACCCCCTCACGGCAAATGCGCGGCTCGCGGACCTGGACGGTCCGCGGGTGGGCGCGCGGCCGCCCCTGCATGGAACGAATGGGGAGGCCGGTTCTCGAAGTCGCTTAAGAACTCTGAAAGGAAGCAACGATGTTGGACGACAACCTGAAGGCGCAGCTCAAGGCCTACCTGGAGCGGGTCACGCTGCCGTTCGAAATCGAGGCTTCGTTGAGCGACTCCGAGAGCTCCGCCGAGTTGCAGCGTCTGCTGCAGGACATCGCCGCGATGTCCGACAAGATCAGCCTGAAGCTGGACGGCAACGACGCGCGCAAGCCCTCGTTCAGCCTCAAGCGGGCCGGGACCGGGCAGAGCCTGCGCTTCGCCGCGATCCCGCTGGGCCATGAGTTCACCTCGCTGGTGCTGGCGCTGCTGTGGACCGGCGGCCACCCCCCGAAGGTGGAGCAGGCCACCATCGATCAGATCAAGGGCCTGGACGGCGACTACGCCTTCGAGGTGTACATGTCCCTGACCTGCCACAACTGCCCGGACGTGGTGCAGGCGCTGTCGCTGATGTCGGTGCTGAATCCGCGCGTCAAGACGGTGGTGATCGACGGCGCGCTGTTCCAGGACGAGGTCAATGCCCGCGAGATCATGGCCGTCCCGACGGTCTACCTGAACGGCCAGGAATTCGGCTCGGGCCGCATGACGGTCGAGGAGATCGCCGCCAAGCTCGACACCAACGCGGCGGCCAAGGACGCGGCCAAGCTGTCGGCCAAGGATCCGTACGACGTGCTGATCGTCGGCGGCGGCCCGGCGGGCGCGGCGGCGGCGGTGTATGCGGCGCGCAAGGGCATCCGCACCGGCGTCGCGGCCGAGCGCTTCGGCGGTCAGGTCAACGACACGCTGGCGATCGAGAACTACATCTCGGTGCTGTCCACGGACGGACCGAAGTTCTCGATGGCGCTGGAGTCGCACGTCAAGGATTACGGCGTCGACGTGATGAACCTGCAGCGCGCCGACAAGCTGATCCCCGCCACCGAGCCGGGCGGCCTGATCGAGCTGCGGCTGGCCAACGGGGGTTCGCTCAAGAGCAGGACGGTGATCGTGTCGACGGGCGCGCGCTGGCGCAATGTCAATGTGCCGGGCGAGCAGGAATACAAGAACAAGGGCGTGGCCTACTGCCCGCACTGCGATGGGCCGCTGTTCAAGGGCAAGCGCGTGGCGGTGATCGGCGGCGGGAATTCGGGTGTCGAGGCGGCGATCGATCTGGCCGGCATCGTGGCGCATGTGACGCTGCTGGAGTTCGGCGACACGCTGCGCGCGGACGCGGTGCTGGTGAAGAAGCTGGAGAGCCTGCCCAATGTCGTGATCCTGAAGCAGGCGCAGACGACCGAGTTCACCGGCGCGGGCGGCAAGCTGGACGGGCTGAACTACACGGACCGCGCGACGGGCGAGAGCAAGCGCGTCGAGGTGGAAGGCGTGTTCGTGCAGATCGGCCTGGTGCCCAACACGGAGTGGCTGCGCGGCACGGTCGAGCTGTCCAAGCACGGCGAGATCATCGTCGACGCGAAGGGGCAGACCTCGGTGCCGGGCGTGTTCGCCGCGGGCGATGCGACGACGGTGCCGTACAAGCAGATCATCATCGCCGCCGGCGACGGCGCGAAGGCGGCGCTCAGCGCGTTCGACCACCTGATCCGGAACTGATCACCCTGCGTCGCAGAGAACTCCCTCGCCCCCGACAGGGGGAGAGGGGAGGGGAGAGGGGTCGTCGAAGTACGGAAGTGTTGCCCTGCGGCGAACCCCTCTCCCCCGCCCTTGTATGTAGCAAAGTACGCCCAGGCCGCCACAGGCCGACCCGCCCAGGGTAGGCGCTTGGGCGCCATACCGAGGGAGAGCGAGGGTCGTGGCGGCCGACCTCGGTTCGT
>NZ_JBCNLG010000034.1:0-36639 GCF_039595595.1 Roseateles sp.
GAATTCCTCTCGTTGGTCCTTCACGGTGACTGGGCTCCAGGGCAACTTCGTCCTCCCGCTGACTAGGCGGGAAAAGTGTTACCCATGTCCTGGCACACCTGTTACCTATGTCCTCGGTCCATACACCAGCGGGGAGAGGGAGGGGAGAGGGGGCTCGTGCCACAGCGCTGCTGCCCTTCGAAGCCCCCCTCTCCCCTGCCCTCTCCCCCCTCGCGGGGGGCGAGGGAGTTCTTGCTGCCAGCGGCATCAAGCGAACAGGTCGGCTGAGGCGGCCACCGCCTCGGTGCAATCGATCAGCCGCCCCTGGCCCGTGATGAAGGCGCAGCGCACCGCCTCGCCGGGCTGCAGCGCCATCACCGCCTCGCGGTAGCGCCACAGCTGCTGCAGGTACTCCGGATTGCGCTGCGGCGCGGGATTCAGCTTGTAGTCGAGCACCCACCACGTGCGCGCGCCGCCGGCATCACGGCGGCAGACCAGCCGATCCAGCCGCATGTCGTGGCCATGCCAACTGAGCGGCACCTCGTTGCCGCCCCAGTCGAGCGCCGCAGCATCGAAGAATGGCGCGCACTCGCCGCTCCCCAGGATCGCCTTGACGCTGCGCTGCAGCCGCTCATCCCGGCGGGCATCGAGCCCGTACATCTGCGCCGCCGCGGCCATCAGCCGCTCCAGCGGATGAGCCCCGCCCTGCGGCCCGCTGTGCCACTCGAGCACGCGATGCAGCGCCTCGCCGAGCGCGGCGCTCTCGTCCACCTCATCGGGGCTCTGACCCACCGCGTCGCCCGCGTCCGGGGCCTCGGCCGGCAAAGGCTCGACACGCGGCAGGACCTTCAGCCGCACCGGCTCATCGCCCGGCCGCTCAAGGCCGGCGTCGAGCTCCGGCACCGCCAGGGCTTGCGCATGCGGCTGCACCCTCGTCCACCAGCTCGCCGTCGCCGCCTGCCGCTTCGCGGGCGTGCGGCTCAGCAGCAGCCGATGGCGCGCGCGCGTCATCGCGACATACAGCGCATTGAGCTCCTCGCGCTGGCGCTGGTCCTTCTCGTCATCGAGCAGCGCCTGCAGCGACGGCGGCGGCTTCGCCTCCGACACGATGAACGCCACCGTGCGCGGCACCGGCTCCTGCACCGGCCATTCGATCGCGAGCGCCATGCTCTCCGAGCGCGCCAGCCCCGCTTCTGCGTCCATCAGGATCACGACCTTGGCTTCGAGCCCCTTCGCGCCGTGCACGGTCAGCAGTTGCACCGCGTCCGGCTCGGCCGGCGCGGCGAGTTTCAACGCGCGGCTCTTGAGCGCGCGAACGAAGCCGTAGAGGCCGGCATAGCGGCCTCCATCCAGCTCGAGCGCCAGCGCCAGCAACGCCTCCACCGCATGCAGCCGCGCGCGGCGCTCGCTGGCTGGCACCGCCGCCGCCAGCCGCGCCATCAGATCGCCTTCATGCACGATCGCATCGAGCAGGTCATGCGGGCTGCGCAGCACCGCGATCGAGGCCCAGCGCGACAGCAGCTCCCGCGCGCGGCGCAAGGGCTCGCCCAGATCATCCGGTGAGGCCTGGAGCAAGGTCTCCCACCAGCTCAGCGGCGCGACCTCCTCCTGATCCTCAGCCACGATCTCGCGGCCCAGCCACTTCACCGAACGCGACTGCTCGGCCAGCCACAGCAGGTCCGCCTCGCTCGCACCGAACAGCGGGCTGCGCAGCGCATGCGCGAGCGAGAGCTGATGTCCGCTCGACGCGAGGGCATCGAGCAGCGCCAGCAGGTCCCGCACGTCGGGCGCGTCCAGCAGCGCCATGTCCTCGGGCGCGGCATGCGCGATGCCACGCGCCTTCAGCTCCTGCGCGAGCACGCGCAGCCCCTCGCGCTTGCGCGCCAGCACGAAGATGTCGCCGGGCTGCGTCGCGCCCGCGGCCAACAGCTCGGCGATGCAGGCGGCGATGCGCCTGGCCTCCGCCTCGCGGCGATGCAATTCGGGCTCGCGGCGCGGCTCGGTCAGGCTTGGGCGCCATTCATCGGCCGCTCGCCCGGTGCCGCCCGCAGAGGTCTCGTCATCGCTCGCGCCGCCCTCCTCGTCCGCATCGCCGGCGATGAAGAACACGCCATCCAGCGGATCGCCCTCGCCCGCCTCGGTGGTGTGGGCGCGAAAGCCGCTGTACTGCTGCGCCAGGCTCGCCGATTCGAACACCGCGTTCACCGCCGCCAGCACCGGCGCCGCGTTGCGCCGCGTGTGATCGCAGGCGAGCAGCACGCCGTCGAGTCCTTCCCGCACGAAGTCGCGCGCGGCGGCGAAAACGCGCGGTTCGGCCCGGCGGAAGCGGTAGATGCTCTGCTTGGGGTCGCCGACGATGAAGACCGACGGCGGCCGCTGCCCGCTCGCGCCGCCGCCCGCGCCGACGTAGCCCGACAGCCACGCATACAGCGCGTGCCATTGCAGCGGGCTGGTGTCCTGGAACTCGTCGATCAGCAGGTGACGGACCTGGCTGTCGAGCCGCTCCTGCACCCAGCCCGACAGGTCCGCGTCGCCCAGCAGCGCCAGCGCGCCGCGCTCCAGATCGTTCATGTCGACGAAGCCGCGCTCGCGCTTGAGCCGCTCGAATTCGTCGAGCAGCGTCAGCGCCAGCGCGCACATCTGCTGGTGCCAGGCGCGCGCGCGGTCCTGGTCGAGCGCCTGCTGCAGGCGCGTCAGCTGGTCGCCGAGCTGCATCAGCAGCGGCGAATCGCCCAGCGCCTTCACGAGCGTGCCCTTCTGCGTGAAGAGCTCGGCGCGCACGGCGGCCAGCGCGTCCGCCTCGGCGCCTGGGCCGAAGGCGGTCAGCGCCGTCTCGATCGCGACGGCGGCGGTCTTCTGCGTCTTGTTCTTCCCCAGGCCCAGCTCGATCGCGAGCGCCTGCAAGTCGGGGCGCATCGCCGCGAAGGCATCGAGCGGCGATGCGAAGGCGGCGAACTCCGGCACCACCTCGGACGCCGCGGGCATGCTCTCGAGCAGCCGTCCCTGTTGATGCGCCAGCCGCAGCTCGACGCGCTTGTCGAAGGCCGACTCCAGCCAGCCGATCAGCTTGTTGCGGCCGTGGATCAGGCTCAGCTCGCGGTAGACGGCCAGCAGCGCGTCGTCGGCCAGCACCGCCGTGTGGAAACGCTGCCAGAGCTCGGGCTTGAGGTCGCTCTCGTCCTCCAGCAGCTGCAGCTCCGGCGACAGCCCCTGCGCGCGCAGCAGCTCCAGCGGCGCGGCGCGCAACAGCTGCGAGAACCAGGCGTGGAAGGTGCGGATCTCCACCGGCCGGGCTTCCTGCAGCAGACGCTGCTGCAGCGTCGCCAGGCGCGGCGCGAGGGCTTGCGCCTCATGTTCCGGCAGGCCGCGCTGGCGCAGGGCGAGCACGCGGCCGGCGTCGTCGCAGTGGGCGAACTGGTGCAGCCATTCGTTGAGGCGGGCGCGCATCTCGCCGGCCGCCTTGCGGGTGAAGGTGATCGCGACGATGTCCTGCGGCCGCGCGCCATCCAGCAACGCGCGCAGGATGCGCGAGACCAGCATCCAGGTCTTGCCCGCGCCGGCGCAGGCCTCGACGACGACGCTGCGCGCCGGGTCGCAGGCCAGGGCGTAGAAGCGCTCGCGCGCCACCGGGGCGCCGTCGAGCGTGTAGGCGGCGATGGCCGGCGCGGTCATGGGGCAGCCCCCTCCCAGTCATCGCGGCGGCACAGGCCGCGCATCTCGCAGTAGGCGCAGGCGACGCCCTCGCCCAGCGCGGGCAGCGGCTCGCCGGCATGGATGGCCATCAGGTCGCCGCGCAGGCCGTCCAGCATCACGGCCGCGGTGCGGGAGACATCGTCGTGCTCGACCGCGGTGATGCCCTTGGCATCGTCCAGGGCCAGGTATTGCGCGCGTAGCGGCATGGGAGAGCCGGAATGTTCCTCGCCCATGAGCACCGCGTACACGCCGAGCTGCGTGTCCTCGAGCGGATTCGCGACCTTGTCCTTCAGCCCCTTGACGCTGCCGGTCTTGTAGTCGACGAGCAGCCGCCCATCGGGCGCGTCGTCGACGCGATCGATACGGCCGAGCAGCGCCAGATCCGCGAGCGCCGGCTCCCTCCCCGCCCACGGGCGCACGCGCCGGTCCAGCTCGCCGCGCTCGAATCGCTGCCCCTCGGACTCCCGCGCCTTGAGCCAGTCCAGATACGCCGGCAGGAAGCGCGCGAAACTGGCTGAATACGGCAGGAACTCCGCGGGCGCCAGGCCCAGTTCACGCATCTGATCCTGCGCCGCGCGCTGCAGCCGCGCCGCGTCATCGAGCGCCGGGTCGACGCCCGTCACCCGCTCGGTGTGGAACTGGTGCAGCACGGCATGCAGCCAGGTGCCGTAGTCGCGCTTGTCGGCCTGGACGTCGAGCTCGCTGGCCTCGCGCAGGCCCAGCAGCACGCGCGCGAAGAACTGATACGGGCACTGGCGCAGCGATTCCACCGCGCTGGCGCTCAGCGCCGCGGGCAGGCGGCCTCCGGCCCGCGCGGCCGAGCGCGCGACATGGGCCGCGGTCAAGGTCGTCTCCAGCCGCGGATCGCGCCAGTGCGGCAGCGCGTGGCCGGCCGCCTGCAGTGCGAGTTCGAGCCGGTCCAGCAGCGGACTGGCCGCGAGCGGCTCGCTGCCGAGGTGGCCTCGGCGCAGCAGCGTGACCGCCGGCGCGCGCAGCAGTTGCGCGAACTGCCAGGCCAGCGCCTGGCGCTTGTCGTCGACGGTCGGCAGGCCGAGCTGGCGCGCCAGCGCGTCGCCGATCAGCGCCGGTCCAGGCGGCACCGGGCCCAGCGTGGCGGCATCCGCGCCCGGCAGCACGATCGCGCCGAACGGGCGCAGCATCGTCCGCGCCAGCGGCGTGATCATGATCTGCAGACCGCCCTCCAGCGGCGGCTTGTACTCGCCGGCCTCCAGCGTCTGGGACACCCAGTCGACGAACTCGGAAGCGCTCAGCTGCGCGTCCTTCAGCACCGCCTCATGACCCGAGCCGGGCCACGGCGTCTTGCTCAGCCACAGCGCCTCCAGCACCTGCGGCCCGCCCGCGGGCTGGCGCCGCAGCTGCTCGTCGGCGCCCATCTGCTGCAGCGTCTGCAGCAGCGCCGCGATCCAGTCCTCGAGCGATTGCACGCCGCGCTGCTGCAGCGGCACCAGCGCCTCGCGGGCGGCTTCCCACAGCCGCGCGCTCCCAGGGGGCAGGCGCTCGGCGCGCACGGCCTGCGGCGACGACCAGCCACGCTTGCGGCAATGGCTCTCCAGCGCGCTCAGCGAGGCACTGCCGCCGCGCTCGCGCAGCGACGCCGCCAGCGGCGTCTTCAGCCACGCGAGCCAGTCGTCCACGCCCGCATCCCGCCGCGCGGCGCGCAGCATCGCCATCAGCTGCGCGGCCGGAGCGGTCGTGGCCAGGGTCCAGCCGGTCTCGTCCTTGATGCCCAGGCCCTGGCGCTCCAGCAGCGCGCGCACGCGCCGCAGCAGCACCCGGTCCTGCGCGATCAGCGCCACCGGCGCGCGGCCCGCCTGCAAGTGATCCAGCACCGACGCGGCGCTGCATTGGGCCAGATCCTCGAAGTCGTCGCAGACGGCCTGCTCCAGCCGGCCCACCGGCGCGCCGCCTTCGAAGGCCGTGTCCAGCGGCAGGTCGGCATTCAGGCGCAGGCAGGGGATGCCGGCGGCCTCGGCACTGGCGAGCAGCGCGTCGGCCAGCGCGTCCGGGCCGCCGCATTGCAGATGCAGCCAGGCGCTCGGGCGCAGCTGGAAGAGCGCATCGATGGCCGGCGCGCGGCCGTCGGCCGCCGCCCATTCGAGCGCGACCGCCAGCAGCGCCCGCTCCAGATGACCGACGCCGCCCTGCTGCGCCAGCGCCTGCCGGCCCTCCTCCCAGAACGCCGCGCGCCGCGCCGGATCGCGCAGCGCGGCCTCGCGCGACAGCGCGTGCGCCGCCTCGACCAGCCGCAGCACCGCCGCGTGATGGGCGCGCGGGTCCTGCTCGCGTAGCGCCTCGGCCCAGCTCTGCCCGCGCAGCAGCGCGCGCGCGGCCAGCGCGTCGATGGCCGCGTCGCCCGTGATCTGATGCGCCTGCGGCAGCGGGCTCGGCCCCAGCGCCGAGGCCAGGCTGCGCGTGGTCTCGATGCGCGGCTGCCAGCGCGAGAGCTTCATCCACGCCAGCCGCGCCGGCTGCAGATGCTGCGCGAACGGCAGCAGCAGCACCGCGTCCCGGGCCGCCAGGCCGTTGGCCTCCAGCCAGCCGGCGGCGCGGCGCGCCACGCCGTCCCAGATCGCGGCGCTGGTGTGGGACGGCGACAGGGGGAAGTCCACCGGCTGGGCGGCGGGGGACATCGAGGGCGGCGGCGTGGCGGGCAAGGCGATGGCGGAGGGACGATCCGGAGATTCGGTCGGAGATTCTGTTGAAGATTCGGTCAAAGAATCCGGCAATGGCGGCGATAGCGACGGCGAGGCCCCGGACGGCTTGAGTTCCGCCTCGCACCCCCGCATGTGGGACGAGCGCCTACTCGGGCCGAGGTTTCCGGGCTTGTGTGAGAATGATCGTTCCCTGCAACCCTGGGGCCCTCGAGGCGGTACACATTGTCGCCCGTCTGGCCGCCCGTCCGTGGCATCCGCCCGGCAGGGACATCACGCAAGGACCATCTCCATGAGCAGCGAACAGATCAAACACATCTCCGACGCCTCGTTCGACAGCGACGTCATCCAGTCCGACAAGCCCGTGCTGGTGGACTACTGGGCCGAGTGGTGCGGCCCCTGCAAGATGATCGCCCCCATCCTGGACGAAGTGGCCAAGGACTACGGCGACCGCCTGCAGATCGCCAAGCTCAATGTCGACGACAACCGCGAAGTGCCCGCCAAGTTCGGCATCCGCGGCATTCCGACGCTGATGTTGTTCAAGGGCGGCCAGCTCGCGGCGACCAAGGTCGGCGCGCTCTCCAAGGCCCAGTTGACGTCCTTCCTGGACGCCCACCTATAATCATCCGATCCGCCGGGGCCCACGCGGCTCCGGCGGTCAACTGCCAACACGCCCGCCCGGGCTCCGCGGCGTCCTCGGACGCCGTCGATCGTTCCGGGTGAGCGCGTGGACTCGGCGCCCAAGACTCCACGCATCTCTCAGGTCCGCTGCAACGCGGCACGCGTCCCTTGGGCTCGCCGTTGTTTGTGTCCCTGGCCTTGGCAGGCCCTGGACGACAGACCGGGTCAACCCCCCCATGCATCTTTCTGAACTGAAGGCGCTTCACGTCTCCGCCCTGATCAA
Organism: Roseateles sp.; assembly: GCF_039595595.1. Classification (GTDB taxonomy): domain Bacteria; phylum Pseudomonadota; class Gammaproteobacteria; order Burkholderiales; family Burkholderiaceae_C; genus Roseateles. Next base: position 7,249 of record NZ_JBCNLG010000034.1, read on the forward strand.
GATGGGCGAAGAGCTGGAGATCGACAACGTCGCTCGCATGCGCAAGCAGGAGCTGATGTTCGCGATCATGAAAAAGCGCGCCAAGGCCGGCGAGCAGGTCTTCGGCGACGGCGTCCTGGAAGTCCTGCCCGACGGCTTCGGCTTCCTGCGCTCGCCCGAGACCAGCTACATGGCGTCCACGGACGACATCTACCTGTCGCCGAGCCAGATCCGCCGCTTCAACCTCCACACCGGCGACATGATCGAAGGCGAAGTGCGCGTCCCCAAGGACGGGGAACGCTACTTCGCGCTGGTCAAGGTCGACCGCGTGAACAACCTGACCCCGGAGGAGTCCAAGCACAAGATCATGTTCGAGAACTTGACGCCGCTCTTCCCCAAAGAGCAGTTCAAGCTTGAGCGCGAGATCCGGAGCGAGGACAACATCACCAGCCGCATCATCGATCTGATCGCGCCGCTGGGCAAAGGCCAGCGCGCGCTGCTCGTCGCCCCGCCCAAGTCGGGCAAGACGATGATGATGCAACACCTGGCCCACTCGATCGCGGCCAACTATCCGGATGCTCATCTGATGGTGCTGCTCGTCGACGAGCGCCCCGAGGAAGTGACCGAGATGCAGCGCACCGTGCGCGGCGAGGTCATCAGCTCCACCTTCGACGAGCCGGCCGCGCGCCACGTGCAGGTCGCCGAGATGGTGATCGAGCGCGCCAAGCGCCTGGTCGAGCTGAGGAAGGACGTGATCATCCTGCTGGACTCGATCACCCGCCTGGCCCGCGCCTACAACAACGTGCTGCCCAGCTCCGGCAAGGTGCTGACCGGCGGCGTGGACGCCAACGCGCTGCAGCGCCCCAAGCGCTTCTTCGGCGCCGCGCGCAACATCGAGGAAGGCGGCTCGCTGACCATCATCGGCACCGCGCTGGTGGACACCGGCTCCAAGATGGACGAGGTGATCTACGAAGAGTTCAAGGGCACCGGCAACTGCGAAATCCATCTGGATCGCCGCATGGCCGAGAAGCGCGTCTATCCGTCGATCCTGCTGAACAAGTCGGGCACCCGCCGCGAGGAACTGCTGCTCAAGCCGGAAATCCTCCAGAAGGCCTGGATCCTGCGCAAGCTGCTCTATCCGATGGACGAGATCGAGGCGATGGAGTTCATCCTCGACAAGATGAAGTCCTCGAAGAACAACCATGACTTCTTCGACATGATGAGGCGCGGGGGCTGAGATCGGACCGAGGGCCTGCCCTACGGCAGGTCCGACGCCGATCGAAGGCCGGCACGCGTCTCGCGCGTGACGGCTGGGAAGGCCGTCGCAGGACTTCAAAGGGCCGCCCTCTGGGCGGCTCTGTCGTTTTCAGCTATACTCCGCGTTTTTCCGCTGTCGACAAGTGCACTGCAAGGGGCAGTGTGGCTGGCGGCACTGCAGCGAGGACTCCAAGATGGCCAAAGAAGGCATTCACCCCAACTACCGTGACGTGGTCTTCGTGGACCAGTCCAACGGCGCCCAGTTCATCATCCGCTCGACGGTGGTGACCAAGGAATCGATCAAGCTGGACGACGGTCGCGAACTGCCGCTGGTCAAGCTGGAAACCTCCAGCGAATCGCACCCGTTCTACACCGGCACGCAGAAGAGCGTGGACAGCCTGGGCGGCCGCGTCGAGAAGTTCCGCAACAAGTTTGCGAACCTGCGCAAGAAGGCCTAAGCGGCCCAGCGGACCGGATCCGTATCCGGTCCCCGCGAAGAAGGCAGCCTCACCGGCTGCCTTTTTTCATGGCCGCGCCGGATGGATGCATCCCCGTTCGCGCCTACGCCGCCTGCCCTCGCGTGTCGCTCCTTGACGCTCCTTTACCGCCCCCTGCCAGGAGAGTCGTCCGGACCTCACCGAAGCTGCGGCATGATGCGCACCGGCACCCCAACGACAACGAGACAGACGCGCATGAATCTGCCCACCCCGGCCGTCGTGGCCGAGCGCAGCACCCACCCGATCCCGCGCTGGGCCCTGCTGCTGCTGTGCGCGGCCTACGTGCTGCCAGGCCTCTTCGGCCGCGACCCCTGGCGCAATGCCGACCTCACCGCCTACGGCTTCATCGCCAGCATCGTGCAGGGCCACGCCCCGTGGCTGCAGCCGGCGATTGCGGGCCTGCCGGCCGATGGCGGTCTCCTGCCCTACTGGGTGGGCGCCCTGGGCGTCAAGCTGCTGCCCTTCCTCGAGCCCGCGGTGGCCGCGCGCATTCCCTTCGGACTGATGCTGGCCGCCGTGCTGGCGTTGGCCTGGTACAGCTGCCTGCACCTGGCCCGCACCGAGGCTGCCCAGCCCGTCGCCTTCGCCTTCGGCGGCGAGGCCCATGCGGTCGACTACGCCCGCGCCATGGCCGACGGCTGCCTGCTGGCGCTGATCGCGAGCCTGGGCCTGCTGCGCCTGGGCCATGAGATCACGCCGGAGATCCTGCAGTTGCTGGGCATCACGCTCTTCGCCTACAGCCTCGCGGCCGTTCCGTTCCGGCAATGGAAGGCCCGGGCGGCGATGCTCGCGGCGCTGCCGATCCTGGCCACCAGCGGCGCGCCCGCAGTCGCGCTGGCGCTCGCCGTCGGCGCGCTGTGGCTCAGCTACCGTTCAACCTACGAGGACGCGCGCAAGTTCCTGCCGTGGATCCTGGGCGCGATGGTGCTCGCCGCGCTGGTGGCCTGGCCCATGCACGGCTGGGCCTGGCGCGTGCGAGCCAGCGAGCGCAGCCTGCTCGACTGGCTGCGCCTCACGGGCTGGTTCTGCTGGCCGGTCTGGCCGCTGGCCGCGTGGTCGCTCTGGCGCTGGCGCGCGCACCTGATGCGACGCCACATCGCGGTGCCGTTGCTGGCTGCGCTGGTGCCGCTCATCACCAGCCTGCTGATGGGGGCCGACGACCGCGCCCTGCTGCTCGCACTGCCGCCGCTGGCGGTGCTGGCGAGCTTCGCGCTGCCAACCTTCCAGCGCAGCGCGAGCGCCCTGCTCGACTGGTTCTCGGTGTTCTTCTTCACCGCGGGCGCCATCTTCCTGTGGCTCTACTACACCGCGCTGCAACTGGGCTGGCCGCCCAAGCTGCTCGCCAACGTCCGCAAGCTGGCGCAGGGTTATGAGCCTGAATTCGGCCTGCTGACCTTCGTGCTGGCGCTGATGGGCACGATCGTCTGGCTCGGACTGGTCCGCTGGCGCACCGCCCGTCACCGTCACGCGATCTGGAAGAGCCTGGCGCTGCCGGCGGGCGGAGTGGCGCTCGCGTGGCTGCTCACGATGACGCTGGGCCTGCATCCGCTGAACTATGCGCGCAGCAACAAGCCGCTCGTGGACCGCATCGGGGCCCACCTGCCGAAGGAGATCGATTGCATCGCCGCGCCGACGCTGCCGACGCACGCGCTGGCCGCGCTGGAGTTCCAGGGCCATTGGCGCGTCGATGCCACGCAGGACCTGAGCAGCACGAACTGCTCGGTCGCCATCTCCGTGCAGGCCGACGGCTCGCCGATTCCTCCCAATGGCTGGCGTGTTCTGGGGGTGGTCCGCAGACCGACGGACCGCTTCGCGACCTATCTGGTGATGCAGAAGGAGCGCTGAGGCATCCTCGCGTCAGCTCACAGGTCTTCGCCGCCCGCCAGCGCCGCCGGAGCCGATTCGTCGCCCATGGCGGTCGCGTCGGCGAGGCGGATGCGCGCGGCCGGGAACTGCAGCCGGAACTTGGAGCCCTTCCCCGGCTCGCTGTCGATGCGCAGTTCACCGCCGTGACGCTGCACCACGTGCTTCACGATCGACAGCCCCAGACCCGTGCCGCCGGTGTCCCGCGACCGGCTGCCATCGACGCGATAGAAGCGCTCGGTCAGCCGCGGCAGGTGCTCGCGCGCGATGCCGGGCCCGTTGTCGATGACCGAGATCTCGCCGCCGTGGTCCGGCAGCCAGCGCCATTGCAATTCGATGCGCCCGCCTTCGGGGGTGTAGCGCACTGCGTTGCTCACCAGATTGGCGATGGCGCTGAGCACTTCGGTCTCGGTGCCCGCCAGTTCGACGCCCGTCTGCCGCTCGCAGACCAGCTCATGCCGGCCATTGGACAGCGCCTGTGCGTCCGCCGCGATGCGCGACAGCAGTGGATCCAGCGAGATCCAGTGATCCGTCGGCGGGCGCGGGCTGCCCTCCAGTTGCGCCAGCGTCAGCAGGTCGCCCACCAGCGTCTGCATCCGCGTCGTCTGCTGCTGCATCAGGTGCAGCACGCGCTTGCGCTCGGCCTCGGTCAGTTGCAGGCTCGCCATGGTCTCGATGAAGCCGGCCAGCACCGTCAGCGGCGTGCGGATCTCGTGCGAGACATTGGCGACGAAGTCGCGCCGCATCGCCTCGTTGCGCTCGCGATCGGTCACGTCCAGCGACAACACCAGCTTGCGCGATTCGCCGGCGACGCCGTAATCGCGCACCAGCACCTGCAGCGTCGACTTGGCGCGGGTGTTGGTCAGCGTCAGCGGGTGCTGGAAGTTGCCCTGCTGCAGATAGGACACGAAGGCGGGATAGCGGACCAGGTTGGTGATCCGCTGCAGCTTGTCGCGCTGCGGGTCCAGCGAGAAATGATCGCCCGCCACGACGTTGCACCACTGGATGTGGTCCTGGCCGTCGAGCAGGATCACCCCATTGGGCGAGGCCTCGATCGCGAGCAGGAACTGCTCGAGCTGCTGACGCTCGCGCTCGTAGCGGCGCTCGCGATCGCGCAGGCCGCGCTCGACGCGGTAGGCCATCTCGCCCCACAGACCCGACACGCGAGGCGCGTCATCGTCCTGGTCGCCCCGCAGCCAGACCACCAGCCGGTGCGCCCGCGCGGCGTCCCAGATGGCCATCATCACGACGGCCGCCCCCGCGGCCAGCGCCGCGGCCAGCTGCGGCATCCGCAGCCATCCCCCCAACCAGTAGCCCAACCCGCCCGCGATGCCGGTGCCCAGCACCAGCATCAGCACCCGCGACAACATCCAGGCCATGTCGAACTCAGGCCGACAGGGCGCTGCTTTGCTGGGTCAGTCGGTAGCCGGCGCCTCGCACCGTTTCGATCATCCGCGCGCAGCTCACCTTCTCGAGCGCTTCGCGCAGGCGCTTGACATGGACGTCGACGGTGCGTTCCTCGATGAACACATGGTCGCCCCACACGCGGTCCAGCAACTGCGAGCGGCTGTGCACACGCTCCGGGTGCGTCATGAAGAAGTGCAGCAGCCGGAACTCGGTCGGGCCGAGCTTGACCTCGACACCCTCGCGGCTGACGCGGCGCGTGCCCGGATCGAGCACCAGGCCGCCCACCTCCACGGCCGAGTCGAGCGCCTCCGGCGCCTTGCGGCGCAGCACCGCGCGGATACGGGCCAGCAGCTCATTGGTCGAGAACGGCTTGGTCAGGTAGTCGTCGGCGCCGGCGTCCAGGCCGGACACCTTGTCGACCTCCTCCGCGCGCGCCGTCAGCATGATGATGGGCAGTTCGCGGGTGCGGGTCGCGCCGCGCCATTGGCGGGCCAGCGCCAGGCCGGTCTGCCCGGGCAGCATCCAGTCGAGCACGACCAGATCGGGCAGCACCCGATCCACCTCGAGCTGCGCCTGCTCGGCATTGCCGGCCAGCGTCACCTCGAAGCCGGCGTGGCGCAGGTTGATGGAGATCAGTTCAGCGATCGCGGACTCGTCCTCGACGACCAGGATGCGACTCATGCGGGGTAACTCCTCTTGTTCGGTCCCGCCGGTCCTGACGCCCCCGATCGGGGCCGGACCGCACGGGTGGATCGCGTTCGGTGCTCAGCGCACCATGTGCTCGACGGCGTCGGGCGAGTTGTGGCGCACGTCCGTGCCCTTGACCACGTAGATGATGACCTCGGCCAGGTTCTTGGCGTGGTCACCCACGCGCTCGATCGCCTTGGCGACGAACACCAGATCGATCGACGACGAGATCGTGCGCGGGTCTTCCATCATGTAGGTGATGAGCTTGCGCATCAGGCCGTCGAACTCCTTGTCGATCTGGTCATCGGCCTTGAGCACTTCCAGCGCGCGGTCCACGTCCAGGCGCGCGAACGCGTCCAGCGCCTTGCGCAGCTGCGCGGTGGCCAGTTCGGCCTCGTACGACAGGTCCGACATCGGCAGCCGCAGGCGGCTGGACACGCCGGTGTTGATCAGGCGCTGCACCGTGCGGGCGATGCGCGCGGCCTCGTCGCCAACGCGCTCCAGGTTGGCGATGGTCTTCGAGACGGCGATCAGCAGGCGCAGGTCGCGCGCGGTCGGCTGGCGGCGGGCGATGATCGTCGACAGGTCGCGGTCGATCTCGACCTCCATCGTGTTGACGATCTCCTCCTGCTTGAGCACGTGGCTGGCGATGTCGCCGCTGAAGGTGCCCAGCGCCTCGACGGCCTGCGCCACCTGCGATTCGACCAGCCCGCCCATCTCGAGCACGCGGGTGGAAATGCCGCTCAGTTCGGCGTCGAACTGGGTGGAAAGATGCTTGTCAGTCATGTTCTTCGCTCCCCTGTGATCAACCGAAACGACCGGTGATGTAGTCCTCGGTGTCCTTGCGCTTGGGCTTCATGAAGAGCTCCGCGGTCGGTCCGAATTCGATCAGGTCGCCGAGGTACATGTAGGCGGTGTAGTCCGAGCAGCGCGCGGCCTGCTGCATGTTGTGGGTCACGATGGCGACCGTGTAGTCATGCTTGAGCTCATGGATCAGCTCCTCGATCTTGCCGGTCGATATCGGGTCCAACGCCGAGCACGGCTCGTCCAGCAGCAGGACTTCCGGCTTGATGGCGATGCCGCGCGCGATGCACAGCCGCTGCTGCTGGCCGCCCGACAGGCCCGAGCCGCTCTGGTTGAGCTTGTCCTTGACCTCGTTCCACAGCGCGGCCTTCTTCAGCGCCCATTCGACGCGCTCGTCCATCTCCACGCGCGACAGCGTCTCGAACAGCCGCACGCCGAAGGCGATGTTGTCGTAGATCGACATCGGGAACGGCGTCGGCTTCTGGAACACCATGCCGACCTTGGCGCGGATCAGCGACACGTCTTCCTTGCTGGTGAGGATGTCCTCGCCGTCCAGCAGGATCTGGCCCTCGGCGCGCTGCTCCGGATAGAGCTCGAACATCCGGTTCAGCGTGCGCAGCAGCGTCGACTTGCCGCAGCCCGACGGTCCGATGAACGCGGTGACCTTGTGCTCGGGGATGTCCAGGTTGATGTTCTTCAGCGCGTGGAAGCTGCCGTAATAGAAATTCAGGTTCTTCACCGAGAGCTTCGCCCTCTCGGTCACGGGCATATCGACTTTGACGTCCATGTTGTTTCTCGATTCCTTGGATTCGTTGAGCGCAGGCCGTTCAGCCGGTCAATGCTTTTCCTTGAACATCACGCGCGCGACGATGTTGAGCAGCAGCACGCCGATGGTGATGATGAAGACGCCCGCCCAGGCGAGCTTCTGCCAGTTCTCGTAGGGGCTCATCGCGAACTTGAAGATGGTCACCGGCAGGCTGGCCATCGGGCTGCCCAGCGAGCTGGTCCAGAACTGGTTGGACAGCGCGGTGAACAGCAGCGGCGCGGTCTCGCCCGAAATGCGGGCCAGCGCCAGCAGCACGCCGGTCACGACGCCGGCGCGCGCCGCCTTCAGCGTCACGGTCAGGATGACCTTCCACTTGGGTGTGCCCAGCGCGTAGGCGGCTTCGCGCAGCGCGTTGGGGATCAGGCTCAGCATGTTCTCGGTGGTGCGGATCACCACCGGGATGACGATCAGCGCCAGCGCCAGGATGCCGGCCAGCGCCGAGAACGACTTCATCCGCGTGACGACGACCGTGTAGATGAACAGGCCCACGACGATCGACGGCGCCGACAGCAGGATGTCGTTGATGAAGCGCACCGAGGCGCCGAGCCAGGTCTTCTGGCCGTACTCCGCGAGGTAGACACCCGCCAGCACGCCGATCGGCGTGCCGACGCAGGTCGCCAGGCCGACCATCAGCAGCGAGCCGTAGATCGCGTTGGCCAGGCCGCCCTCGTCCGCCATCGGCGGCGGCGTCATCTGCGTGAAGGTCGCGATCGTCAGGCCGCCGACGCCCTGGATCAAGGTCTCGAGCAGGATCCAGATCAGCCAGACCAGGCCGAATCCCATCGCGCCCATCGACAGCGTCAGCGCGATCTGGTTGACGCGCTTGCGCTTGTTGTACATCGCCAGGCGCTTGGCGTTGGTGGCGCTCATGAGCGGGCTCCCTCGTTCTTCTTGAGCTTGTTGAGCAGGACCTTGGAGAACGCCAGCACCACGAAGGTGATGAAGAACAGGACCAGGCCCAGGTAGATCAGCGAGGCCTGGTGCAGGCCCGCGCCGGCTTCGGCGAATTCGTTGGCCAGCGCCGAGGTGATGCTGTTGGCGGCTTCGAAGACCGACAGCGAGTTCAGCTGGTTCATGTTGCCGATCACAAAGGTCACGGCCATGGTCTCGCCCAGCGCGCGGCCCAGGCCCAGCATGACACCGCCGACCACGCCGGTCTTGGTGTAAGGAAGCACGACCTTCCAGACCACCTCCCAGGTGGTGGAGCCCAGTCCGTAGGCGGACTCCTTGAGCATCGCCGGCGTGACCTCGAACACGTCACGCATCACCGAGGCGATGAACGGAATGATCATGATGGCCAGGATGATGCCGGCCGACAGGATGCCGATGCCCACGGGCGGGCCCGAGACCAGCGCGCCCAGATAAGGGACGCCGCCGAGCAGCGACTGCAGCGGCTGCTGCACGTAGGTGGCCAGGATGGGGCCGAACACCAGCAGGCCCCACATGCCGTAGACGATCGAGGGCACGGCGGCCAGCAGCTCGATGGCGATGCCCAGCGGGCGGCGCAGCCAGCCGGGGGACAGCTCGGTCAGGAACAGCGCGATGCCGAAGCTCACCGGCACGGCGATCAGCAGCGCGATGAGCGAGGTCATCAGCGTGCCGTAGATCATCACCAGCCCGCCGAACTTCTCCTGCACCGGGTCCCAGTCCGCGGTGATCAGGAAGTTCAGGCCGAACTGCTTGATCGCGGGCGCGGCGCCCACCAGCAGCGAGCCGATGATGCCGGCCAGCAGTGCCAGCGTCAGCCATGCCGCGCCGTGCGTCAGCAGCGAGAACACCGTGTCGGCCCAGGGGGCGACGCGGCGGCGCTGCGGCGGACGCCCGTCCGGCTTCGCGCGCGCCTGGCCGCGCTCTCGGTCGATGGAATTGGCTGGAAGTATTGCGGCCACGGGGCCTCCGCTGGGAGTGTCTGGAATTCTTGTGCGAAAGCCCGGTGGCCGCGTCGCGGTTCACCGGGCTGTGTCGTCAGGCGCGGATCACTTGAAGCTGACCGCCTTGCCCGCCGCGTCCTTCACGCGGTCGGCCCACTGCTTGCGCACCAGATCCTTCACGGCGGCCGGCAGCGGCACGTAGTCCAGCTCGTCGGCGGTCTTGTCGCCCTGGGTGTAGGCCCAGTCGAAGAACTTCAGGGCCGCGGAGGCCTGGGCCGGCTTGTCCTGGGCGGCGTGCATCAGGATGAAGGTCGCGCCGGTGATGGGCCAGCTGGCCTTGCCGGGCTGCTCGGTCAGCACCTGGTAGAACGATTCGTTCCACTTGGCGCCGGCGGCGGCGGCCTTGAAGGCGTCGTCGCTCGGGCTGACGAAGGCGCCGTCGGCGTTCTTCATCAGCACGTAGGTCATCTTGTTCTGCTTGGCGTAGGCGTATTCGACGTAGCCGATGGAGTTGGGCAGACGCGTCACGAAGGCCGAGACGCCTTCGTTGCCCTTGCCGCCCGCGCCGGTGGGCCAGTTCACCGCGGTGCCTTCACCGACCTTGGCCTTCCAGTCGGCGTTGACCTTGGACAGGTAGTTCGTGAACAGGAAGCTGGTGCCTGAACCGTCAGCGCGGCGGACCACGGCGATGGCGGCGTCCGGCAGTTGCACACCCGGGTTCAGGGCAGCGATGGCGGGGTCGTTCCACTTCGTGACCTTGCCCAGGTAGATGTCGCCCAGCACCTGGCCGTTGAGCTTCAACTGGCCTGCGGCGATGCCCTTGACGTTGATGACGGGCACCACGCCACCGATCACGGTCGGGAACTGGACCAGGCCGTCCTTGGCCAATTGGTCGTCCTTCAGGGGGGCGTCCGACGCGCCGAAGTCGACGGTCTTGGCCTGGATCTGCTTGATGCCGGCGCCCGAACCGACGGACTGGTAGTTGATGCGCACGCCGGTCGCCTTGTTGTAGGCATCCGCCCACTTGGCGTACACGGGGGCCGGGAACGAGGCACCCGCACCGGTCACTTCTTGAGCATGGGCCACGGAGAACATCGCGGCGCAAGCGGCGAACAGCAGGCCAGCACGCAGTTGAGTCATGGTCATTCAGTCCTATCGCGAGGGTTGGTTGGCGAACGGAGCGGATGCTATGACCCCAATGTGACACATCCGTGACGCAGACCTGGAGTCAGAAAAATCTCCTTACGCACACCGCCCCAGAGGAGAAACGGGGCCTGGTGGAGGCGTCGGCGGGCATTGTCATATTCGATTCACCCCGCTGTCATCTTCCATCCTTAGCCTGCGTCGGCACGGGAAAACCCTCTCGCGAGCGGTGTCGGCACCATGACGGTGCGGACGAGCCAAAGGAGTCCAACCCCGTCAGCCTGAGAAGAGCGGCACGACGCGGCCACAACCAATGCAATTAGGCCGCCGGTGCTCACGCATCGGCGGCCATTCTTTTTGCTTCGCAGGGGGATCCGCGCTGAGGCGGATCGGGTCGTGGATCCGCTCAGTGACGGATGGCGTCGGCCAGGCGTTCGGCGCAGCGCTGCGCCAATCCGGCGTCGCTGGCCTCGACCATGACCCGCAGCAGCGGCTCGGTGCCCGACTTGCGGATCAGCACCCGGCCCCGGTCGCCGAGCTCGGCCGTGACCTCGGCTTCGGTGCGGGCGAGCGCGGGATTGCTCTTCCAGTCCTGCTGGTCCGCTTGCAGCCGGACATTGATCAGCGTCTGCGGGAACAGCGAGACGCCGTCAAGCAGGTCGGACAGTTGCCGGCCGCTGCGGCAGACCGCCTCCAGCACCAACAGGCTGCTGACGATGCCGTCCCCCGTCGTGTGACGGTCCAGCGCCAGCAGATGGCCAGAGCTTTCGCCGCCGAACTGCCAGCCGCGCGCAGCCAGTTCCTCGAGGACGTAACGGTCGCCGACCTTGGCGCGGACAAATTCGACGTCGCGCTGCCGCAGCGCCAGTTCGATCGCCATGTTCGTCATCAGCGTGCCGACGGCGCCGGCCACGCGCTCACCGCGGGCGAGCCGGTCCGCGACCATGACATACAGCAGCTCGTCGCCGTTGTAGAGCCGGCCTTCGCCGTCCACCATCTGCAGGCGGTCGGCATCGCCATCCAGCGCGATGCCGTAGTCGGCGCGATGCTCCTTGACCGCGGCGACCAGCGCCTCGGGCGAGGTGGCGCCCACCTTGTCATTGATGTTGAAGCCGTCGGGCTTGTTGCCGATGGGGATCACTTCGGCGCCGAGTTCGTGGAACACCGAGGGCGCCACCTGATAGGCCGCGCCGTTGGCGGCATCGACCACCAGCTTCATGCCGCGCAAGCTCAGGTCGCCGCTGAAGCTCGCCTTGCAGAACTCGATATAGCGCCCCTGCGCATCGTCCAGGCGGCGGGCACGGCCCAGGCTGGCCGAATCGACCCAGACCGGCGGCTCGTCCAGGACCGCTTCGACGTCCAGCTCCCAGGCGTCGGGCAGCTTTTCGCCCTTGGAGGAGAAGAACTTGATGCCGTTGTCCGCGAACGGGTTGTGCGAGGCCGAGATCACCACACCCAGGTGCTGGCGCAGCGCGCGGGTCAGATAAGCGACGCCGGGGGTGGGCAGCGGACCGGTCAACAGCACGTTGACGCCGGCGGACGCGAAACCCGCCTCGAGCGCCGACTCCAGCATGTAGCCGGAGATGCGGGTGTCCTTGCCGATCAGGACGCTCGGCCTGGCGTAGCTGCGCTTGAGCACGCGGCCGACCGCATGCCCCAGGCGCAACATGAAATCGGGCGTGATGGGCGTGCGGCCCACGGTCCCGCGGATTCCGTCGGTTCCGAAATACTTCCGGCTCATCGAAGCGACCTCCTGCGACTTCTCAATCTCGAATCGGAGGATTGTCGCCGAACGCGGAGGGGCCACTTCCTTCCCGCCAACCGCCCCCGCAAACGAGGGACGGGCCCGAGACCGGCCAGCGCGGATCAGGCCTGCGGAGCGCCGAACGCCTGCCAGACCTTCAGCGCATCGACGGTGGCGCCGACGTCGTGCACGCGGACCACGCGCGCCCCGAGCGCCACCGACGCCAAGGCCGCGCCAACGCTGGCGGACATGCGCTCGTCCACTGCTTTTCCGGTGACTGCCCCCAGCGTTGATTTGCGCGACCACCCGACCAGCAGCGGTCTCCCGAGCGCGAGCAGTTCACGCTGGCGTCGTTGAAGCTCGAGGTTCTGCTCGACAGTCTTGGCGAAACCATAACCAGGGTCCAACGTGATCCGCTCGGCCGCGACACCGACGCCGACCATGTGCCTCAACCGGTCGGCCAGGAAGCTGGCCACCTCGGTGACGACGTCCTCGTAGTCGGTCAGGCGCTGCATGCCGGCCGGCTGCCCCCGCATGTGCATCAGACAGATGCCTGCGCTGCCATGTGAGGCCAGCAACGCATCCGCGCCCTCGTCGCGCAGCGCCTGCACGTCGTTGATGATGTCGACGCCCAGGTCCAGCGCGCGGCGCATCACTTCGGTCTTGCAGGTGTCGACAGAGACCGGAACGCCGAAGTTCAGCGCCGCTCGCAGGACAGGCTCCAGGCGCTTCCACTCCTCGTCAGCCTCCAGCCGGGGAGCGCCCGGACGCGTCGACTCGCCCCCCAGGTCCAGGATGTCGACACCCTCGCCCAGCAGCCGCTCGCAGAAGTCGATGGCACTGGACGCATCCGCATGGTGGCCGCCGTCGGAGAACGAATCAGGCGTCACGTTGACGATGCCCATGACCAGCGGCCGCTCCGCCAGATCGAGGTCGAAGCGTGTGGTTTTCCAGATCGAAGAAGAAGTCATGGGCGGATGAGTGTCGGACGCCGGGCCCCGCGCTCGTGCACGCGAAACGGTCACGCCAAACAAGCAGTATGACGCAAGCGGCGCCCCCTCCCTGCGGAGCCAGGATGCCCTGTGCCAGCGGAAGGGCCGGTCGAAAGACCGGCGCCAAGCAAAAGGGCCGGTCTTTCGACCGGCCCTTCGGGAACATTTTCGAGGCGGCGCTCTCACGCCGCCCACGCCCCCAACGGCATCAAGCCGCGGCAGGCGCGCTGCCGGTACTGACGGCCGGGGTGCCGCCGCTGTCCGACTTGTTGGCCGGCGGCGTCCAGTCCTTCGGAGGACGCGGCGGACGGCCGTCCATGATGTCGTCGATCTGGTCGGAGTCGATGGTTTCCCATTCGAGCAGCGCCGTGGCCATCGAGTGCATCTTGTCCTTGTTGCCCTCGATCAGATCGCGCGCGATCGTGTACTGCTCGTCGATGATCTTGCGGATCTCCTGATCCACCTTGCGCATCGTCTCTTCCGACATGTTGGTCGTCTTCGTGACCGAGCGGCCCAGGAAGACCTCGCCCTCGTTATCGGCGTAGACCATCGGACCCAGTTCGTCCGTCATCCCGTAGCGGGTGACCATGTCGCGGGCGATCGCGGTGGCGCGCTCGAAGTCGTTGCTCGCGCCGGTCGTCATCTGATTCATGAAGACCTCTTCGGCGATACGGCCGCCGAACAACACAGAGATCGTCGACAGCATGCGTTCCTTGTCCATGCTGTAGCGATCGCCTTCAGGCAGCTGCATCGTCACGCCAAGGGCCCGGCCGCGCGGGATCACCGTCACCTTGTGAACCGGATCGGTCTTGGGCAGCAGGCGCGCCACCAGCGCGTGGCCAGCCTCGTGGTAGGCGGTGTTCTTGCGCTCTTCCTCGGGCATGACCATGGACTTGCGCTCGGGGCCCATCATGATCTTGTCCTTGGCCTTCTCGAAGTCCTGCATGTCGACGACCCGGCCATTGCGGCGGGCGGCGAACAGCGCAGCCTCATTGACCAGGTTCGCCAGATCGGCACCGGAGAAACCGGGGGTGCCGCGCGCCAGGATGTCGGCACGGACATCCTGACCGACGGGCACCTTGCGCATGTGCACATTCAGGATCTGCTCGCGGCCACGCACATCCGGCAGGGTCACGTAGACCTGACGGTCGAAGCGGCCCGGACGCAGCAGCGCCGGATCCAGAATGTCCGGGCGGTTGGTCGCGGCCATCACGATGACACCCAGGTTGGTGTCGAAACCGTCCATCTCCACCAGCATCTGGTTGAGGGTCTGCTCGCGTTCGTCGTTGCCGCCGCCCAGGCCGGCACCACGATGGCGGCCGACGGCGTCGATTTCGTCGACGAAGATGATGCAGGGCGCGCTCTTCTTGGCCTGCTCGAACATGTCACGGACACGGGCCGCACCGACGCCGACGAACATCTCGACGAAGTCCGAACCGGAGATCGTGAAGAACGGCACCTTCGCCTCGCCGGCGATGGCCTTGGCCAGCAGCGTCTTGCCCGTGCCCGGAGGGCCGACCAGCAGCACGCCACGCGGGATGCGCCCGCCCAGCTTCTGGAACTTCTGCGGATCCTTCAGGAAGTCCACGAGTTCCTTGACCTCTTCCTTGGCCTCGTCGCAGCCGGCAACGTCGGCGAAGGTCGTGCTGTTGTTGGCCTCGTCGAGCATGCGCGCCTTCGATTTGCCGAAGCTGAACGCGCCGCCCTTGCCGCCGCCTTGCATCTGGCGCATGAAGTACACCCAGACAGCGATCAGCAGCAGCATCGGGCCCCAGCTGAGCAGGATGCTCATCAGGACCGAGGGCTCTTCACGGGGCTTGGCATCGAACTTGACGCCGTAGTTGATCAGGTCACCGATCAGACCGCGATCCATGTACGGGGCGGTCGTGCGCAGCTTGTTGCCATCGCTGGTCTGCGCCACGATCTCGGTACCGGCGGGCGTCTCCTGCAACGTGACCTGCTTGATGCGCTTGGCACGGACTTCATCGAGGAAGTCAGAGTAGACGATCGGATTCCCCTGGGTTGCGCTGCGATCGAACTGCTTGAAGACAGTGAACAGCACAAGGGCGATCACCATCCACACAGCCACTTTCGAGAACCACTGATTGTTCACCGCGACTCCTTTGTCATTCCATCACCGCACGCCCTTGAGTACAGCCTTGGGCAGCGGACTTTCACGGCATATGGGGCGGATTCTAGGCCAGTCAAGTCCCGAGGCCTGATTGGCATTCCCATACGCGACGATAGATATTGCCATGCGCGGCGCCCGGGGACGGGCCGAAGCGGGCCCGACTTTGACGCCTGATCGGCCCTTCAGTCGAAAGCGACCAGCTTCGCGCCCTGTTCGCCGCCTGCCGACGCCCTCATCGGCTGTGCGCAACAGCCTTCTTCAGACCTTCTTCAAGCCGATGCCGACCAGGAAGTTTTCCGAGGATCGTTCCCGCGACGCCTTGGGCTTGCTGGTCTTGACCTTCTTGAACTGGGCGCGGAAAGCATGGACCAGTTGGTCGTAGCCACTGCCATGGAACACCTTGGCAACCAACGCGCCTTCCGGCTTGAGATGCTGCTGGGAGAAATCGAGCGCCAGTTCGATCAGGTGCTCGATGCGGGCGGCATCGGTGCTTTCGATGCCCGAGAGGTTGGGCGCCATGTCCGACACCACCAGGTCCACCTTCTGTCCGCCCAGCGCGGATTCCAGCTGGGCCAGCACCTCGTCTTCCCGGAAATCGCCCTGAATGAATTCCACGCCTTCGATCGGCTCGAACTCCAGCAGGTCCAGCGCGATGATGCGCCCATTCAACTGTCCGACCGCAGCGCCTCCGGCGCCCGCCTCCTTGGGCGCGAAGCGCCGGCGAAGATACTGGCTCCACGCGCCTGGGGAGGCCCCCAGGTCGACCACCACCTGGCCGGGGCGGATCAGCTGGAATTCCTCGTCGATCTCCTTGAGCTTGTAGGCGGCGCGCGAGCGGTAACCCTCTTTCTGGGCCAATTTCACGTAGGGATCGTTGACGTGGTTGTTGAGCCACGCCTTGTTCACCTTCTTGCTTTTGGTATCGACTTTCATTGCACGGATAATAGGCAGATGCCTGCTATTCAATTGACCCCTGCCCAGCGCAAGGAAAAACGCGCCGATGCACACCACCTGGACCCGGTGGTGATGATAGGCGCCGATGGCCTGACGGCTGCCGTCACCAAGGAGGTCGACGGCGCCTTGAAGGCCCACGGCCTGATCAAGGTCCGCGTGATGTCGGACGATCGCCAGGGCCGCGAGGACATCCTCGCCGCGCTGGCCGACCAACTCGACGCCGCCCCCATCCAGCACATCGGCAAGCTGCTGGTGCTCTGGCGCCCGATGCCCGAGAAGGAAAAGGCCGTCAAGGAAGATGCCCGCCCGGCGCCCAAGACCGTCAAGATCGTGAAGTTCTCGAAGAGCGGCAACAACCGTCCGCAGATCAAGAAGGTCACCGTGCTGGGGAACCAGCGCGTCACGCAGGGCGGCGAGGTCAAGCGCGCCAAGAAGCCGCGCCAGACCAGCGTCAAGAAATCCAGCCAAGGCTGATCGCGCCTCGGCGCTCGCCGGTGTCGCCGGCGCCAACGACAAGACGGCCCGCAGGCCGTCTTTCTTTTTTCGCTCCGCGATCAGCGAGGCCGGGGTCCGCTGACACGCCACGCCAGCGCAAGCACAGCGATCGTTCGCAGTCCGAAGAACACCAGCGAGACCGCGTGCAATTGCAGGAAAGTCCAAGCGCCCTGCCCTTGTTTCGCGGCCTCCATCATCGGCTGCAGCGCGAAATAGCCGGCGGCGGTGAAGCCGATGGCCAGCAACGGGAGCAGGAAACCTGGATTCATCGCCGAACCGCCCACCACGCCATCGCGATGCAGCCGCCGCTCCATGAGGATCAGCAGAATCCCCGCTGCCAGCGCGAAGCGCGCATCCAGCTCGAACATCCGCGCCACGTACTTGCCGGCCATCGCGCGCTCCAGCGTCGCGAAGGCGTTGGGCGCCGCGAGCAGCGCGACCGCCAGCAGTTCACCGGCCCACAGCGTGGCCAGCAGCGCGCGGATCCGGAGCAGCATCGGCGAACGCCTCAGATGTAGCGGACTTCGACGATCTCGTAGCGCTTGATGCCGCCCGGGGCCACGACCTCGGCGACATCGCCGGCTTCCTTGCCGATCAGCGCGCGGGCGATCGGGGAGCTGATCGAGATCAGGCCCTGCTTCAGATCGGCCTCGTCGTCGCCGACGATCTGGTACGTGACCTCGTTGCCGGACTCTTCCTCTTCCAGGTCCACGGTGGTGCCGAAGACCACCTTGCCGCCCGCGTCCACCTCGGACGGATCGATCACCTGCGCCGACGACAGCTTGCCCTCGATCTCCAGGATGCGGCCCTCGATGAAGCCCTGCTTGTCCTTGGCGGCCTCGTACTCGGCGTTTTCCGACAGGTCGCCCTGGGCGCGCGCCTCCGCGATCGCGTTGATCACGGCGTGCCGCTCGACCGTCTTGAGCCGATGCAGTTCTTCCTTGAGCTTCTCAGCGCCGCGCTTGGTCAGTGGAATCGTGGCCATGTCTCTAGAACCTTGAAAAACAAAACAAACCGCCGCTGCCGCTCAGGATCGCTGAGCAGCGGCGGCGGAATGGATGGGGCAGTTTAATGCAGTTCGGCGTGCAGTTCCTGCAGCGATTGCACCAGCAGCCCGTCCTTGTGCTTCATGCCTTCGACCGCGGCCTCGCAACCGGCCATCGTCGTGTAGTAGGTCACCCGGTTGGCCAGCGCCGCCTGACGGATGTGACGGCTGTCGGCAATTGCCGTGCGCGTCTCGTCGACGGTCGTGAACACCAGTTGGATGTCGCCGCCCTTGATCATGTCGACGATGTGCGGACGGCCGTCCTTGACCTTGTTGACGACGCGCACCGGCACGCCGGCGGCCTCGATCGCCGCGGCCGTGCCCTTGGTCGCGATCACGCCGAAGCCCAGTGCGACCAGGTCACGCGCCAGCGCGACGGCACGGTCCTTGTCGTTGTTCTTGACGGTGATCAGCACGTTGCCCTGGCGGGGCAGGCGCGAGCCCGCGCCCAGTTGGCTCTTCAGCATGGCCTCGCCGAAGGTCCGGCCGGCGCCCATGACTTCTCCGGTCGAACGCATTTCCGGGCTGAGGATGGGATCCACGCCGGGGAACTTGTTGAACGGGAAGACGGCCTCCTTGACGCTGAAGTAAGGGGGCTGGATCTCGACCGGCGGCTTGCCGCCGGCTGCCTTCTGGTCCTTGAGCTTGACGCCGGCCATGCAGCGCGCGGCGATCTTGGCCAGCGGCTGGCTGGTCGCCTTGGAGACGAAGGGCACCGTGCGCGAGGCGCGCGGGTTCACCTCGAGCACGTACACCGTGTTCTCGGCCAGGCCCTTGGTCACATCGCCCTGGATCGCGAACTGCACGTTCATCAGGCCCACGACCTTCAGCGCCTTGGCCATCGCCGCGGTCTGGCGGCGCAGTTCGTCCTGCAGTTCCTTGGACAGCGTGTACGGGGGCAGCGAGCAAGCCGAGTCGCCGGAGTGGATGCCGGCCGCCTCGATGTGCTCCATGATGCCGCCCATCATCGTGTCCTCGCCGTCGCAGATGCAGTCGACGTCGACCTCGACCGCATCCTCCAGGAAGCGGTCCAGCAGCACGGGGGACTTCTCGCTCACGCGCACGGCCTCGCGCATGTAGCGCTCCAGGTCCTTGTCGCCGTGGACGATCTCCATCGCGCGGCCGCCCAACACGTAGCTCGGACGCACGACCAGCGGGTAGCCGATCTCGTTGGCCAGCGCGACGGCCTGGTCTTCATTGCGCGCGGTGCGGTTGGGCGGCTGACGCAGGCCCAGCTCGTGCAGCAGCTTCTGGAAGCGCTCGCGGTCCTCGGCGATGTCGATGGAATCGGGCGTCGTGCCGATGATGGGCACGCCGTTGGCCTCAAGGTCAAGAGCCAGCTTCAGCGGCGTCTGGCCGCCGTACTGCACGATCACGCCGACCGGCTTCTCCTTGGCCACGATCTCGAGCACGTCCTCGAGCGTCACCGGCTCGAAGTACAGCCGATCCGACGTGTCGTAATCGGTGGAGACGGTCTCCGGATTGCAGTTGACCATGATGGTCTCGTAGCCGTCCTCGCGCATGGCGAGGGCCGCGTGGACGCAGCAGTAGTCGAACTCGATGCCCTGGCCGATGCGGTTCGGACCGCCGCCCAGCACCATGATCTTCTTCTTGTCGGACGGATTGGCCTCGCACTCCTCGTCATAGGTGGAGTACATGTAGGCGGTCTGCGTCGCGAATTCGGCGGCGCAGGTGTCGACGCGCTTGTAGACCGGACGCACGTTCAGCGCGTGACGGGTCTTGCGGACCTCGTGCTGATTGGTGCCCAGCAGCTTGGCCAGGCGCTTGTCCGAGAAGCCCTTCTTCTTCAGCAGGCGCAGCTCGTCGGCCGACAGGCCGGCCAGCTCGCGTCCCTTGAGGCTCTGCTCGATCTTGATCAGCTGCTCGATCTGGGCCAGGAACCACGGGTCGATCTTCGTCTCTTCGAAGACCTCGTCCAGCGTCATGCCGATGCGGAAGGCGTCGCCCAGGAACAGGATGCGCGACGGGCCGGGCTCGCCGATCTCCTGCACGATCTCCTCGCGATCGGTGCTGATCTCGCTGAGGCCGTCGATGCCGGTCTCCAGGCCGCGCAGCGCTTTCTGGAACGACTCCTGGAAGCTGCGGCCCATGGCCATCACCTCGCCGACCGACTTCATCTGCGTCGTCAGGCGCGAGTCGGCCATCGGGAACTTCTCGAAGGCGAAGCGCGGGATCTTCGTCACGACGTAGTCGATGCTGGGCTCGAACGAAGCCGGCGTGATGCCACCGGTGATGTCGTTCTTGAGCTCGTCCAGCGTGTAGCCCACGGCCAGCTTCGCGGCGATCTTGGCGATCGGGAAGCCGGTGGCCTTGGAGGCCAGCGCCGACGAGCGCGACACGCGCGGGTTCATCTCGATGACGATCATCCGGCCGTTGTCCGGATTGATCGAGAACTGCACGTTGGAGCCGCCGGTGTCGACGCCGATCTCGCGCAGGATCGCGATCGAGGCGTTGCGCAGCAGCTGGTATTCCTTGTCGGTCAGCGTCTGGGCCGGGGCCACGGTGATCGAGTCGCCGGTGTGGATGCCCATCGGATCCAGGTTCTCGATCGAGCACACGATGATGCAGTTGTCCGCCTTGTCGCGGACCACTTCCATCTCGTATTCCTTCCAGCCGATCAGCGATTCCTCGATCAGCAGCTCATTGGTCGGCGACAGGTCGAGGCCGCGCTTGCAGATCTCCTCGAACTCCTCCGGGTTGTAGGCGATGCCGCCGCCGGTGCCGCCGAGCGTGAAGCTGGGGCGGATGACCATCGGGAAGCCGCTGCCGCCGATCTCGGCGTGGATGCGCTTCTGCACCGACCAGGCCTCTTCCAGCGAGTGCGCGATGCCCGACTTCGCGGAATCGAGACCGATCTTGGTCATCGCGTCCTTGAACTTCAGCCGGTCTTCGGCCTTCTCGATCGCCTTCTCGTTGGCGCCGATCATCTCGACCTGGTACTTCTCGAGCACGCCGTGCTTGTGAAGGTCGAGCGCGCAGTTCAGCGCGGTCTGGCCGCCCATGGTCGGCAGGATCGCGTCGGGGCGCTCCTTGGCGATGATCTTCTCGACCACCTGCCAGGTGATGGGCTCGATGTAGGTGACGTCCGCGGTGTCCGGGTCCGTCATGATGGTCGCCGGGTTGCTGTTCACCAGGATGACCTTGTAGCCCTCCTCGCGCAGCGCCTTGCAGGCCTGGGCGCCCGAGTAGTCGAATTCGCACGCCTGGCCGATGATGATCGGGCCGGCGCCGATGATGAGGATGCTCTTGATATCAGTACGCTTGGACATGTGTCGGCTCCCCCTTCATCAGGCCTTGGACATCAGACCGATGAAGCGGTCGAACAGATACGAAATGTCGTGCGGGCCGGGGCTCGCTTCCGGGTGGCCCTGGAAGCAGAACGCCGGCTTGTCGGTGCGGGCCAGGCCCTGCAGCGTGCCGTCGAACAGGCTGACGTGCGTCGCGCGCAGGTTGGCGGGCAGCGTGCCGGGATCGACCGCGAAGCCGTGGTTCTGGCTGGTGATGCTGACGCGGCCGTTGTCCAGGTCCTTCACCGGGTGGTTCGCGCCATGGTGGCCGAACTTCATCTTGAAGGTCTTGGCGCCCGAGGCCAGCGCCATGATCTGGTGGCCCAGGCAGATGCCGAAGGTCGGGATGCCGGCCTCGATCAACTGGGCGGTGGCCTTGATCGCGTAATCGCAGGGCTCGGGGTCGCCCGGGCCGTTGGACAGGAACACGCCATCGGGCTCGAGGTCGAAGACCTCCGAGGCCGGCGTCTGCGCCGGCACGACGGTGATGCGGCAGCCGCGCGAGGCCAGCATGCGCAGGATGTTGCTCTTGACGCCGAAGTCGTAGGCGACGACGTGGAACTTGGGGGCGGTCTGCTCGCCGTAGCCCTTGCCGAGCGTCCACTCGGTCTGGGTCCAGGTCTCGCGGGCGGTGCGGCTCACGACCTTGGCCAGGTCCAGGCCCGCCATGCTGGGCGCGCTCTTGGCGGCGGCGATGGCTTCGTCGATGTGGGCCTGGGTGATCTGCTCGCCGGCGTTCAGCGCCAGGATGCAGCCGTTCTGGGCGCCCTTCTCGCGCAGCACGCGGGTCAGGCGGCGCGTGTCCAGGTCGGCGATGGCGACGGTGCCCTCGTCGCGCAGGTATTGCTGGAGCGAGCGGCTCTTGCGGAAGTTGGAATCAAGGACGGGGGCTTCCTTGATGATGAGGCCAGCGGCATGGATCTTCGAAGCCTCGACGTCCTCGTCGTTGACGCCGTAATTGCCGATGTGCGGATACGTCAGGGTGACGATCTGGCGGCAATAGCTGGGGTCGGTGAGGATTTCTTGGTAGCCGGTGAGCGAGGTGTTGAACACCACTTCACCGACGGTCCGGCCGGCGGCGCCGAGCGCGGAACCCTTGAAGACCGTGCCGTCTGCCAGGGCAAGAATCGCGGGAGGAGCGGAAAGCAGATCGGGCAGCACGGGGAACTCCGTTGTTGTGCGCGCGCCCGGCTCTGCTTCAGGTTCTGACCGCCGCCGACACGCGCCGTGGACGGCTGGCGCGCGGGTGCGACCGGGTCTCTTGTGAGAGTCCTGTGAGGGAGTCGATCCAAGGGGATCCGATGCGATCGGGGGAGGAAGTGTGCGGGACGCGGTAGGTTGCGGGTAAACCTGACAAGTATAACCCGCCAGGGTATCTACGGAGAAGATGGCGACAGTCCCGCAAGCACAGCCACGCATCGGGCGAGCCGCAGCGGCCTGTAGTCGTCCTCGCCGAGCCAGTCCTGCCAGTGATCGAGGTCGCGCAGCGCCTCGGCACTGGCCGGCTCGCGCGAACCAGCTCCGCCGCGCCGGGAACCAGACGCGGACACCACTGCAGCATCACACGGCTGTTCAGAATCGCGCGTCCAGGAACAGGTCAATCCAGCGCCGTGATCGCGTTGGCGACCCAGATTTGTTGCGCCGCGGTCATCCCGCGCGTGCTGATCGTGACGTTTCCAGCCGGGAACGACTTATTGAGAACTTCATATTCCGGACATCCCGTCGGCTTGACCGCACATACCCCAGCGGCCAATACTGCAGGGACGAGCGCACCGAGCAGGCCGCCGGCGCCGGCGGCCACAAGAAACCTTTTCATGGAATCCCCCCGTCAGTCAGCGCATTGTTTATCGCGGGACACGCGCAGGATTTCCTGCTTCATGTTGGAATATTTTTCACCGGTGAGAAACTTTTCCCAGCGGCCGCTGCCCGGCTCAATCCGGCCGGCGCGCACGGGAACGGGATCGCCGTGCAGGAAATAATCGATGCCGGCGGCATCCCCGGGCCGCGTCAGGGCCATGAAATAACTCTTGCCCTGCAAATAAGGCTCGCCGCGCTCGTCGGCGACCCGCAAGGTCATGCCCTGGTCCTTTACCTCGCCGCCCAGGCGCACCACGCTCACGCGCTGTCCGGCCTGAAGGCCGCTGCGCGAGCGCACCACGTCCTCGATCTCGAATTCGGTCCGGGTGAGGATGGAGGCATTCCCGGAGGTCAGGGCCGACACCGAGTCGAGCGCCTTTGCCAGCACGATCAGCGGCGCGCCGCAAAAGGTCTGGCCCAGCATCTGATCAGCGGCGGACTTGCCGGCCTGGGGCACATAACTGCGCAGCGGCGGCAGATTCTCGACATAAAACCCGCGAGCGCCGTCGGGAAACAGATCGGCCTGATGAATATCCGGCGCGGTGCCATTCGGATTCACGCGCAGATACTTTTCGGCGGCCCGCACCGATGATTGATCCCAAGGCGTCACGGCGAACGCGCACGGCGCCACGGCGATCCAGAGGAACGCCAGCATCTTCTTCATATTCTCTCCCTCAAGGGACCGCGCATGTGCCGATCCGAGCCGCCAATGTATGCAGCCCGTATGGAAAACGCATAGGTGGAAACCCGAGAAAGCTCCACACATTCTCGCAACGCGGCGCCGCAATCGATGAAATCAAACCGGATCGCATGAATTCATGAAATACCCATCAAGGCCGCATCAATATTCCGTGAGGAACTGCCTCGCGAAGCCGAGAACCGCGACCGGCAGCCATTCCCACACAGCGGCCTTCATCAGCCCCCCGCCCGAAGCGCGCATGTTCAATTTCGTTTTCAACGCTTTTCAACCCGCCACCAACCTGGTCGACCTGTTGTGGACCCCGCCGCAGGAGAAGGTGCGCCAGTTGCCCGGCGACACGACGACGCGCACCTGCCCGTTGCCCGGCAACGCCAAACTCCTCTATGTCCGGGACCCGCAGGCGATGCACAAGTTGGCGGTGGATCCCGCGGTGGATCGCGGTCCCGGCCTGGTCCTGCTGCGTTCCATCTTCGGCGCCGGGACGACATTCCTCCTGCCGCGTGGAAAGCCGCACAGCCAGGCTGCGGGCCAAGTCAATCGCCATCTGAGCCGGGAGAAGGTCGAGGCGCTGGCGCCCGAGCTGGCCGACTTCGCAGTCAAGGCGGTGGAACGCGTGCGCGACACCGTCGAAGCCCGCGGATCTGCATCGGTGGACCTGCGCCAGGTGGTGCTGGGCTATCTGATGGACTGCGGCGCCCGCGCCATCGCAGGCGTGCCCGTGGACCTGTCGTCCCAAGTGGCCGTGTTCCAGCGTGGCGTCGATGCGTTGCACGAGGAAGCCAGCTCGGTCCTGAAGACCGCACTCGCGGCCGCGCAGCCTTGGGCGGCCAACTTCATGGCGCCGAAAGCGCGCCAGGCGGCCGTCAAGTTCCAGGAGGCCGGCCGGCTGATGCTGGTGGCCGCGGCGGAGCAGCACGATCTGCGCGATTCGCTGGCGCTGGCCACGATGAAGGGATGGCGCATTGATCCCGAAAAGGTCACCGCGGACAGCGACTTCCCGCGGGAACTCAAGGCCAAGGTCTCGATGGATCTGGCCGCCTCCCTGTTCACGACGGCGAATCTCATCGAGATGACGCTGCATCACCTCTACACCCATCCGCAGGAACTGGAGACGCTGCGGACCGCCATCCAGGCCGACTTCCCGCACGGCGTGGGCGAACTCACCGCACTGTCCGAATGCGAGACCTATCGCCTGCTGCTCCCGCTCCTGACGGCTCACACCCCGGTCGCCATCGTCTCCCGGGACGTCGTGAAGAGCACCTCCTTCACCGACTGCCATGGCCAGCGGCACGACCTGTGCGCGGGCGACGCGGTGATCTTCGACATCGAAGGCATGCAGGCCCGGCAACGGCCGGACCTGGAGCGCCAACTGGCCGCCGAGGATGACGGCGCGAAGGCGCTCAAGATGATGGACCGATGCCCCCGCGGCGCGATGTCGATGTTCTACACCGGCGACAACGTGTGTTCCGGCCGCTATCTGGCCATGGCGGAGGCGTTCCTCCTCATCGTCCAGATGGTGAAGACGCTGGATGGCGAGCCGGCCAAGGGCCGGCAAGTCATCCGCGGCATCGTGAACCATCTGGACGGCGACCCGAAGGTGGAGATGCGCCTGGCGCCGCCCGTGCCCGGGGCGAGGCCCGGGGCCGCGATCAGCCCGCCGTCACCCGCATCGGCTTCTGCATGACATCGCAGGCCTTGCCCTTCTTGGCGCGCTTGCCGGCGTAGGACGCCAGCGCCACACCCTTGAGCGGCTCCTCCTTGGCCTTGCCGCCGCGCGCCGTGCCGCTGACCAGCAGCTGCGTCGTGAACGCGGCCACGCTGACCAGCGCGTCCTTCGCATCGAGATCGATCAGCGTCAGCCCGCGGCCGCCCTTGGGCTGGTGCTTGAGCTCGTCGATCGCGAAAGTGAGCAGGCGGCCCGCCATCGACAGGCAGGCGACCTGCACGCCGGCGATCTCGCCGGCAGGCACCGTCGCGGGCGGCAGCGGCCGCTCGTCGCCTTCCAGGCTGAGGAAGCTCTTGCCCGCCTTCTGACGGCCGACCAGGTCGCCGACCTCGGCCACCAGGCCGAAGCCGCCCGTGCCGGCCAGCAGCAGCTTCTGCGAGGCCGCACCGGCGAAGTAATGGGCGATCTGACTGCCCGGCTCGAGCTCGATCAGCGTCGTGATGGGCTGCCCGTCGCCGCGGCCGCCCGGCAGCGCCGACACCGGCACCGAGTACGCCCGCCCATTGCTGCCCAGCACCACCAGCGGATCGACGCTGCGGCACGGGAACACGCCATACAGCGAGTCGCCCGACTTGAAGGCCAACGCCGACGGATCGACCTCGTGACCCTTGAGCGCGCGCACCCAGCCCTTGAGGCTGACCACCACCGTGACCGGCTCGTCGACGATGCGGACCTCGGCCACGGCGCGCTTGTCCTCCTGGATCAGCGTGCGGCGGTCGTCGCCGTATTCCTTCTTGTCGGCCTCGATCTCCTTGATCACCGTGCGCCGCAGCACCGACGGATTCGACAGGATCTCCTCGAGCTTGCCGGCCTCCTCGCGCAGTTCCTTGAGCTGCTGCTCGATCTTGATGAACTCCAGCCGCGCCAGCTGACGCAGACGGATTTCCAGGATGTCCTCGGCCTGCCGGTCGCTCAGCGCGAAGCGCTCGATCAGCGCGGGCTTGGGCTCATCCGAGTTGCGGATGATCGCGATGACCTCGTCGATGTGCAGCAGGATCTGATGCCGGCCTTCCAGGATATGGATGCGGTCGCGGACCTTGTCCAGGCGGTGCTGCGTGCGCCGCGTCACCGTGCCCAGGCGGAAGCCCAGCCACTCGGTGAGGATCTTGCGCAGCGTCTTCTGCACCGGCCGGCCGTCGTCGCCGACCATGGTCAGGTTCAGCGGCGCCGTGGTCTCCAGGCTGGTGTGCGCCAGCAGCGTGTTGATCAGGTCCTGCTGCTCGATCGCGCGGCTCTTGGGCTCGAACACCAGCCGCACCGGCGCGTCCTTGTTGGACTCGTCGCGCGCCTTGTCCAGCACGCCCAGCACGGTGCCCTTGAGCTGCAGCTGCTCCGGCGTCAGCGTCTTCTTGCCGGTCTTGACCTTGGGGTTGGTGAGCTCCTCGATCTCCTCCAGCACCTTGGCCGTGCTGACGCCCTGCGGCAGCTCGGTCACCACCAGTTGCCACTGGCCGCGGGCCAGGTCCTCGATCTTCCAGCGCGCGCGCAGCTTCAGGCTGCCGCGGCCGGTGTTGTAGGCCGCGCGGATCTCCTCCGCCGAGCTGATCAGCTGACCGCCGCCCGGATAGTCCGGCCCCTTGATCGTCTCGAAGAGCTCATCGTCGCTGGCGTCGGGGCGCTTGAGCAGCAGCACCGCCGCCTCGGCGACTTCGCGCAGGTTGTGGCTGGGCACTTCCGTGGCCATGCCCACCGCGATGCCCGAGGCGCCGTTCAGCAGCACGAAGGGCAGCCGCGCCGGCAACTCCCTGGGCTCCTCGTAGGACCCGTCGTAGTTGGGCTGGAAGTCGACCGTGCCCTGGTCGAGCTCGTCCAGCAGCAGCCGCGAATAGATCGACAGCCGCGCTTCCGTGTAGCGCATCGCCGCGGCGTTGTCGCCGTCGCGGCTGCCAAAGTTGCCCTGGCCGTCGACCAGCGGATAGCGCTGGCTGAAGTCCTGCGCCATGCGCACCATCGCGTCGTACGCGGCCTGGTCGCCGTGCGGGTGGTACTTGCCCAGCACCTCGCCGACCACGCGCGCGCTCTTCACCGCCTTGGCGCCGGTCGCGCCGGTGAAGCCCAGGCCCAGCCGCTCCATGGTGAACAGGATGCGGCGCTGGACGGGCTTCTGGCCGTCACTGTAGGCCGGCAGCGCGCGGCCCTTCACCACCGACAGCGCGTACTCCAGGTAAGCCTGCTGCGCATACTGCGCCAGCGTCAGCGCGTCGCCCGACGGGGCCTGGCCGCCCGGGCCGTCCGGGGTCTCGAAATCAAAGGTCTCTTGGGTCATCTGTGCTCATGCCGGCCTCGCCGGCGGTTCGTATCTCTGAACGTATTCCTGAATGTGCTTCTGAACGGCGCGATCAAGCGCCGGAGCGCTGGAGCGCCGCCTCACTCGCCGGGCGCCGCGACCATCGTCAGTTGCCGCGCCCGCGCCCCGAGGCTGCGCTGCAGCAGCGCCCAGTACAGCTCCAGCACCAGGTGCACGTGCGCCTGGGTCTCGTCGATGTCGGGCATGTGGCCGCCGGCGCGCCGCACCGCGCCCTCGCCGGCGTTCCAGGCCGCCAGCGCGGCGTCCAGCCGGCCGAAGCGCCGCGTCAGATCGGCCAGCATCCGCGCGCCGATCAGCACGTTGACGCGCGGATCCTGCAGGTAGCCCGGGCGCCGCAGCTCGCCGGGCGTCGCGTAGCGCTGCGCAGTCACGGCCGTGATCTGCATCAGACCGGTCGCGCCGCGCGGCGACATCGCATCGGCCTTGAAGCCGGACTCGACCGCGATGATGGCCTTCAGCAGCTCGGCATCGACGCCGGTCGCCGCCGCCGCCTCGCGCAGATAGGGCTGCACCGCCTTGACCTCGGGCGCGATGTCCAGCCAGGTCAGCATCCGCTGGCCGTGGTCGGTCTTGCCCGGCACGCGGCGCACGCCGCTCAGCGGCGACATCACCGGTTGGAAGCGGCCATCGACCTGCATCGGCGCGAAATGCGCGATGCCGTCGGCGTCCACGTAGCCCCACAGCTCCGCATGGGCCGGCGTCAGCTTGGCCGCGAAGGCCACGGCGATGCTCAGCGCCAGGCGCTTGCGCAGCCGCACGCCGCGCGTCGCGGGGCCGCGGCCGTGGCTCATGACGGCTCCAGCCCCTGCGCCACGCGCGCCTCGTACTCGCGCTTGAGCAGCGACATCACGATCAGGTCGTCGAAGCCCTCGCCCATCACGCCCTGCGCATCGGGCAGCGGCTCGGCGCGCACGCATTCGCGCAGCCGGCCTTCCTCGACATAGCCCTCGCTGCGGTACAGCGCCTGTGCGCGCGTGTTGCGGCCCTTCACGTCCAGCCAGAAGCGGTGCGCGCCCAGCTGCGTGAAGGCCATGCGCTTGAGCAGCCGCACGCAGATCCGGCCCACGCCCTGCCCCTTCGGGCCGAGCACGATGCGCTTGAGCTCCACCGAGCGGTTGGGGTTGCGGCAGCCCTGCAGGATCACGAAGCCGGCGCGCTCGGCGTCCAGCTCCACGATGAAGTGGCGCGCATCCGGAAACCGGATGGCGCCCTCGTGCTGCGTGCGTTCCCATGGGGTGATGAAGGGGCGGTTGGCCGCGTCCTGCTCCACGCCCACGACGAAGTCCAGGTCGGACAGCATCGTCGGGCGGAGGGTGACGCGGTGGTCGTACATCTCGGTGCTTGCCATGTTGGCCTCAACGCCCGCCCGGCCGCCCGAAGGGCGTTGAGCGCCCCCTCGGGGGGCAGCGAACGAAGTGAGCGTGGGGGCACATGGCTATACGTCGATCTCGATGGCGTCGCCGTGCAGCTCCATCAGCTCGCGGCGTGCGGCCGCTTCGCCCTTGCCCATCAGCTTGTTCATCGCGCCCTCGGTGTCGGCGATGTCCAGGTCACCGTACTGCACTTGCAGCAGGCGGCGCGTCTCGGGATTCAGCGTCGTGTCCCACAGCTGCTCGGCGTTCATTTCGCCCAGGCCTTTGAAGCGGCTGATGCTCCAGCTGCCCTCGCGAGCGCCTTCCTTGCGCAGCTTGTCCAGGATCGCGGCCTGCTCGCCCTCGTCCAGCGCGTAGAGCTTGGCGGCCGGCTTCTTGCCGCGCGCCGGCGCGTCGACGCGGAACAGCGGCGGCCGCGCCACGT
>NZ_JBCNLG010000035.1:0-33932 GCF_039595595.1 Roseateles sp.
AAGTTTGAACGTACCAAGCCGCACGTGAACGTGGGCACGATTGGTCACGTTGACCATGGCAAGACGACGCTGACGGCCGCGATCGCGACCGTGCTGGCCTCCAAGTTCGGCGGCGAAGCCAAGGCCTACGACCAGATCGACGCGGCTCCTGAAGAAAAGGCGCGCGGCATCACGATCAACACGGCGCACGTGGAGTACGAGACGGCCAACCGGCACTACGCGCACGTGGACTGCCCGGGCCACGCCGACTACGTGAAGAACATGATCACGGGCGCGGCGCAGATGGACGGCGCGATCCTGGTGTGCTCGGCCGCTGACGGCCCGATGCCCCAGACCCGCGAGCACATTCTGCTGGCGCGTCAGGTGGGCGTGAAGTACATCATCGTCTTCCTGAACAAGTGCGACATGGTGGACGACGCCGAGCTGCTGGAGCTGGTGGAAATGGAAGTCCGCGAGCTGCTGAGCAAGTACGACTTCCCGGGCGACGACACCCCGATCATCAAGGGTTCGGCCAAGCTGGCGCTGGAAGGCGACAAGGGCGAACTGGGCGAAGGCGCGATCATGGCGCTGGCCGATGCGCTGGACAGCTACATCCCCACGCCCGAGCGCGCGGTGGACGGCGCGTTCCTGCTGCCGGTGGAAGACGTGTTCTCGATCTCGGGCCGCGGCACCGTGGTGACGGGCCGTGTCGAGCGCGGCATCGTCAAGGTCGGCGAGGAAATCGAGATCGTGGGTATCCGCGATCTGCAGAAGACCACCGTGACCGGCGTGGAAATGTTCCGCAAGCTGCTGGACCAAGGTCAGGCGGGCGACAACGTGGGCATCCTGCTGCGCGGCACCAAGCGTGAAGACGTCGAGCGTGGCCAGGTGCTGGCCAAGCCGGGCACGATCAAGCCGCACACGCACTTCACTGCTGAGATCTACGTGCTGAGCAAGGAAGAGGGCGGCCGTCACACCCCGTTCTTCAACAACTACCGTCCCCAGTTCTACTTCCGCACGACGGACGTGACTGGTGCCGTGGAGCTGCCGAAGGACAAGGAAATGGTCATGCCGGGCGACAACGTCAGCATCACCGTGAAGCTGATCGCTCCGATCGCCATGGAAGAAGGTCTGCGCTTCGCCATCCGTGAAGGCGGTCGTACCGTCGGCTCGGGCGTCGTGGCCACCATCATCGAGTAATTCTTTTGCTGGTACCCCGCCGGGTGCCGTCGAGGCTGCCGCCTGATTCGGGCGGTGGCGTTGACGTCCGGCGGTGTCACTGCTCTCTCCGCGACGCCTGAGGCGTTGCGTCGCTCTTTGAAGGAAAAGTCATGTCTACCAAGCAAAAGATCCGCATCCGGCTGAAGGCCTTCGATTACAAGCTGATCGATCAATCGGCGCTGGAAATCGTGGACACCGCCAAGCGTACCGGCGCGATCGTCAAGGGCCCGGTGCCTCTGCCGACGCGCAAGGAGCGTTTCGACATCCTGCGTTCGCCGCACGTCAACAAGACGTCGCGTGACCAGTTTGAAATCCGTACCCATCAGCGGCTGATGGACATCGTCGATCCGACCGACAAGACGGTTGACGCGCTGATGAAGCTGGACCTGCCGGCTGGCGTGGACGTCGAAATCAAGCTGCAGTAATGCGGCATGGGTCCGCCGGGTCGCCCGGACGTGCTCTTGAAGGCGACCTTCGGGTCGCCTTTTTCATGCTGCGCGGACCGCTTGCTTGCGGGCTCATCAGGGTTGGCGCTATACTCGCCAGCTTTTCCGCGCCTGGGTTCCCTGGTGCGGTTCGTTGCATCGCGTGACGGCGGGTTGTCGGGGCCTTTACTCCTGACCCCTTCAGTGCGCGGTGATTGTCGGCCCGGCCAATCGATGTCGGGTGTGTGAAATGACTTCAGGCGCGAGGCGGTGTCTCCGTCAGTGCGTTCGGGGTCAGGAGAAAACCATGAGTCTTAGCAATCGTCTCGGATTGCTGGGCCGCAAGGTTGGCATGATGCGTGTGTTCACGGTCGACGGCGATACCGTCCCCGTGACCGTGCTGGACGTGTCCAACAACCGCGTGACCCAGGTCAAGACCGAAGAAACCGACGGCTACAGCGCCATCCAGGTGACCTACGGCGCGCGCAAGGCGTCCCGCGTCACCAAGCCTGAAGCGGGTCACCTCGCCAAGGCTGGCGTTGAAGCCGGCGAAATCATCAAAGAATTCCGCGTGGATGCCGCGGTCGCCGCCGAATACAAGGCCGGCGCTCAAGTCCCCGTGACGCTGTTCGCCGCCGGCCAACTGGTCGATGTGCAGGGCACCTCGATCGGTAAGGGCTTCGCAGGCACCATCAAGCGCCACAACTTCGGTTCGCAGCGCGCTTCGCACGGTAACAGCCGCTCGCACAACGTTCCGGGCTCCATCTCGATGGCGCAGGATCCGGGTCGCGTGTTCCCGGGCAAGAAGATGTCGGGCCACCTCGGCGACGTCACCGTGACCGTCCAGAATCTGGACGTGGTCCGCATCGACGAAGCCCGCCAACTGGTGCTGGTCCGTGGTGCCGTTCCTGGCGCGAAGGAAGGATTCGTCGTGATCCGTCCGGCCGTCAAGGTCAAGGTCAAGAAGGGAGCCAACTGATGCAACTCGAGCTCCTGAATGAGCAGGGTCAAGCGACGTCGAAGGTCGACGCTCCCGACACCCTTTTCGCTCGTGATTACAACGAAGCCCTGGTGCACCAGGTGGTCGTGGCCTACCAGGCCAACGCCCGTCAAGGCACCCGTGCTCAGCTGACCCGCGCTGAAGTCCGTCACTCGACGAAGAAGCCGTTCCGTCAGAAGGGCACCGGCAACGCGCGTGCTGGTATGACCTCGTCGCCGCTGTGGCGCGGGGGCGGTCGCATCTTCCCGAACAAGCCTGACGAGAACTTCTCGCACAAGCTGAACAAGAAGATGTACCGCGCCGGCATGGCCGCCATCCTCTCGCAGCTGGCTCGTGAAGGCCGACTGGCCGTGGTGGATTCGATCTCGATCGAAGCGCCGAAGACCAAGCTGCTGGCGACGAAGCTGAAGGCGATGGGTCTGGACCACGTCATGGTCATCTCCGACCAGGTCGATGACAACCTGCTGCTGGCATCGCGCAACCTGCCCAACGTGCTGGTCGTGGAGCCGCGCTACGTCGATCCGCTGTCGCTGGTCTTCTACAAGAAGGTCCTGGTGACGAAGGCGGCCATCGAGCAACTGAAGGAGATGCTGGCATGAGCGCGCCCAAGTTTGCTGAAGGCCGTCTGGCCAAGGTGCTGCTCGCTCCGATCGTGTCCGAGAAGGCCACGATGGCTGGCGAAAAGTACAACCAAGTCCTGTTCAAGGTCTTGCGCGATGCGACGAAGCTTGAGATCAAGGCCGCTGTTGAACAGATGTTCAAGGTCGAAGTCGAAGCCGTGAACGTCGTCAACGTCAAGGGCAAGACCAAGCGCTTCGGTGGCCGTGTGGGCCGTCGCGACCACGTCAAGAAGGCGTATGTGTCGCTGAAGGCCGGCCAGGAGCTCAACTTCTCCGGGGAGGCTGCGTAATGGCCGTCGTTAAAGTCAAGCCGACCTCACCAGGCCGTCGTGGCGTGGTGAAGGTGGTGCACAAGCACCTCCACAAGGGCGCTCCCGAGGCTTCGCTGCTCGAGCCGCAAAAGCAGAAGTCTGGCCGTAACAACAACGGTCACATCACGATGCGCCACAAGGGCGGTGGTCACAAGCACCACTACCGGGTGGTGGACTTCCGTCGCAACAAGGACGGCATCCCCGCGAAGGTCGAGCGCATCGAGTACGACCCGAACCGTACGGCTCACATCGCCCTGGTGTGCTATGCCGACGGTGAGCGTCGCTACATCATTGCGCCGCGCAACCTGGAAGTCGGTTCCACGATCCTGAGCGGCGCCGAGGCTCCGATCAAGGTTGGCAACACGCTGCCCATCCGCAACATCCCCGTGGGTTCGACGATCCACTGCGTGGAACTGCTGCCGAGCAAGGGTGCCCAGATCGCCCGCTCGGCCGGCACTTCTGTGGTGCTGATGGCTCGCGATGGCGCCTACGCTCAGATCCGTCTGCGCTCGGGTGAAGTTCGCCGCGTTCACATCGATTGCCGCGCCACCATCGGTGAAGTGAGCAACGAAGAGCACAGCCTGCGCCAGTACGGCAAGGCCGGCGCCATTCGCT
This sequence comes from Roseateles sp., assembly GCF_039595595.1. Taxonomy (GTDB): domain Bacteria; phylum Pseudomonadota; class Gammaproteobacteria; order Burkholderiales; family Burkholderiaceae_C; genus Roseateles. The sequence goes on from NZ_JBCNLG010000035.1 coordinate 4,172, forward strand.
GGAAGGGCATCCGTCCGACCGTGCGTGGTACCGCCATGAACCCGGTCGACCACCCGCACGGTGGCGGTGAGGGTCGTACGGGTGAAGGTCAGGCCCCTGTGTCGCCGTGGAACACCCTGACGAAGGGCTACCGCACTCGCAACAACAAGCGCACGCAGACCTTCATCGTCTCGCGTCGCAAGAAGTAAGGGGTAGACCAACATGGCTCGTTCCCTCAAGAAGGGTCCCTTTGTGGATCACCACCTGCTGGCAAAGGTCGACAAGGCTGTTGCCATCAAGGACAAGAAGCCCATCAAGACCTGGTCGCGTCGCTCGACGATCCTGCCCGAGTTCATCGGTCTGACGATCGCCGTGCACAACGGCAAGCAGCACGTGCCGGTCTACGTGTCGGACCAGATGGTCGGTCACAAGCTGGGTGAATTCGCTCTGACCCGCACCTTCAAGGGCCACCCGGCCGACAAGAAGGCCGGTAAGAAGTAAGGATGACGACGATGGAAACCAAAGCAATCGTTCGTGGCGTCCGCCTGTCGTTCGATAAGGGCCGCCTCGTGGCGGACCTGATCCGCGGCAAGAAGGTGGATCAAGCGCTGAACATCCTCGAGTTCACCCAGAAGAAGGCCGCGCTGATCATCAAGAAGGCGCTGGAATCGGCGATCGCCAATGCTGAGCACAACGACGGTGCCGACATTGACGAGCTGAAGGTCACTTCGATCTACGTGGAGCAGGGCACCACGCTGAAGCGGTTCTCCGCGCGTGCCAAGGGCCGCGGCAACCGCATCAGCAAGCCGACCTGCCATATCTACGTGACCGTCGGCAACTGAGCCTGAAGGAAGACTATGGGACAGAAAATTCATCCGACTGGCTTCCGCCTGCCCGTCACCCGTAACTGGGCGTCGCGCTGGTACGCGAACAACCAGAACTTCGCCAGCATGCTGGCCGAGGATCTGCAAGTCCGCGACTTCCTGAAGGCCAAGCTGAAGAACGCCGCGGTGTCGCGCATCCTGATCGAGCGTCCCGCCAAGAACGCCCGCATCACGATCTTCTCGGCGCGTCCGGGCGTCGTGATCGGCAAGAAGGGCGAGGACATCGAGAATCTGAAGGCTGAGCTGGCCAAGCGTCTGGGCGTGCCCGTCGCGGTCAACATCGAAGAAGTGCGCAAGCCCGAGATCGATGCCCAGCTGATCGCTGACTCGATCACCCAGCAGCTCGAGAAGCGCATCATGTTCCGCCGCGCCATGAAGCGTGCGATGCAGAACGCGATGCGCCTGGGCGCCCAGGGCATCAAGATCATGTCGGCCGGCCGTCTGAACGGCATCGAAATCGCTCGCACCGAGTGGTATCGCGAAGGCCGTGTGCCCCTGCACACCCTGAAGGCGGACATCGATTACGGCTTCTCCGAAGCCAAGACCACCTACGGCGTGATCGGCGTCAAGGTGTGGGTGTATCGCGGTGACCGCCTGGCCAATGGCGAGGCGCCCGTGATCAACACCCCCCCGGGTGCCGAAGATGACCGCCGTCCGCGCCGCAACGCCCGTCCGGGCGCTCCGGGTGGCCGTGGTCGTGGCGACAAGCCTGCCGAAGGCGGCGACAAGCCTGCTGCGAAGCGTGTGGTGCGCAAGCCCGCCGCTGACGGCGGCCAGGCGTAAGGAGAACTCAACATGCTGCAACCCGCTCGTCGCAAATATCGCAAGGAGCAAAAGGGCCGCAACACTGGTGTTGCGACCCGCGGCGCGACCGTCGCTTTCGGTGACTTCGGCCTGAAGGCCACCGAGCGCGGCCGTATCACGGCTCGCCAGATCGAAGCGGCTCGTCGTGCCATTTCGCGTCATATCAAGCGCGGTGGCCGGATCTTCATCCGCATCTTCCCGGACAAGCCGATCTCGCAGAAGCCCGCCGAAGTCCGTATGGGTAACGGCAAGGGCAACCCGGAGTACTACGTGGCTGAAATCCAGCCGGGCAAGGTGCTCTACGAGATCAACGGCGTGCCTGAGGCTCTGGCGCGCGAAGCGTTCACGCTGGCTGCTGCGAAGCTGCCGCTGCGTTGCACCTTCGTGACCCGCCAGCTCGGCGCCTGATTGGAGAACACCCCATGAAAGCATCTGAACTGCGCGCCAAGGACGAGGCGGCCCTCAAGAAGGAGGTCGTCTCCCTGCTGAAGGCTCACTTCGGTCTGCGCATGCAAAAGGCGACGCAACAACTGACCAACACCTCGGTGCTGGGCAAGACGCGTCGTGACATCGCCCGCGCCAAGACCATCCTGGCCGAGAAGAAGGGAGCCGCGAAATGACGCAAGCTCAAGAGAAGAACACGCGCACCCTGGTCGGTCGTGTCGTCAGCGACAAGCGCGCGAAGACGGTGACCGTGCTGGTCGAGCGCCGTGCCAAGCACGAGCTCTACGGCAAGATCGTTGCTCGTTCCCGCAAGTACCACGCCCATGATGAAAAGGGCGAGTACAAGATGGGCGACATCGTCGAGATCGCCGAGGGCCGCCCGCTGTCGAAGACCAAGAGCTGGGTCGTGACCCGTCTGGTCGAGAAGGCTCAACTGGTCTGATCGAGGAGCCGCCTCTACGGCGGCGGCGCCGCGGCGAGTCAACCCGTCGCGTATCAAGAGGCTGGAGTATCGGTATTTCCGATGCCCGGCCTCTTTTCATTTTTCGCGGCAAACTCTGCCGCCAATCTTCAACGACAACAGGAGTGCGACATGCTGAAAGTGGGCGATCGACTGCCGGCAGGCAATCTGCAGGAATTCATCGAGGTGGAGGGCAATGGCTGCTCGCTTGGTCCCAACACCTTCGATATCGAAAAGCTGACCGCGGGCAAGACGGTGGCAATCTTTGCTCTCCCTGGTGCGTTCACGCCCACCTGTTCGGCGCAGCATGTGCCGGGCTATGTCGCGAACGCGGAGGCCTTCAAGGCTGCGGGTGTGGACGAAATCTGGTGCATTTCGGTGAACGACGCTTTCGTGATGGGCGCCTGGGGCCGCGATCAGAAGACGGCAGGCAAGGTGCGCATGATGGCCGATGGCAGTGCCGCCTTCACGCAGGCGACCGGCTTGTCGCTTGACCTGGTCGCTCGCGGCATGGGACTTCGCTCCCAGCGCTACTCGATGCTCGTCAAGGACGGGGTCGTCAAGACCTTGAATATCGAGGCCCCGGGCAAGTTCGAGGTCAGCGATGCCGCGACACTGCTTGCGCAAGCGAAGGCGCTTTGACGCCTAAAACCTCCAGTTGACAGGCGGCTTGTGCCTCGCGCATAATCCGCAGCTTCGCCGAAAGGTGGTTCCGTCACTCGACGGGCTTCGTGACCAGCGCACGAAGCAGCTGCCCTCGGTTCTAGGTTTCTTGCCCATGAAGGCCAGACGCGGGTCGCCGCAAGGTGACAAGTGCTTGGCTTACGGGCCCAAGACTGACCGCTCTCTGGATGGCTGCGATGGTCGCAGTTGCCTGAGCGGGAAAAGTTGGGGACAGACATGATCCAAATGCAATCGCGACTCGACGTCGCGGACAACACTGGCGCCAAGTCCGTCATGTGCATCAAGGTGCTTGGTGGTTCCAAGCGTCGCTATGCGCATATTGGCGACATCATCAAGGTCAGCATCAAGGAAGCTGCTCCGCGCGGCCGCGTCAAAAAGGGCGAGGTCTACAGCGCGGTTGTCGTGCGCACCGCCAAGGGCGTGCGTCGTCAAGACGGCTCCCTGGTCAAGTTCGACGGCAATGCCGCCGTGCTGCTGAACGCCAAGCTGGAGCCCATCGGCACCCGCATCTTCGGCCCGGTGACGCGTGAACTGCGTACCGAGCGCTTCATGAAGATTGTGTCGCTGGCGCCTGAGGTGCTCTAAGCCCCGCTCAGACAAAGGTATTGCCATGAACAAGATTCGCACAGGCGACGAGGTCATCGTTCTGACCGGCCGCGACAAGGGTAAGCGCGGCACCGTGACGCAGCGCGTTGACGAGGACCACGTCCTGGTCGAGGGCATCAACGTCGTCAAGAAGCACGTCAAGCCGAACCCGATGAAGGGCACGACTGGCGGCATCGTGGACAAGTCCATGCCCATCCATCAATCCAACGTGGCGATCTTCAACGCCGCCTCCGGCAAGGCCGATCGCGTGGGCATCAAGCTCGGCGACAACGGCAAGCGAGTGCGCGTGTTCAAGTCGACCGGCGAAGAGATCAAGGCCTAAGGGGTAAGACATGTCTCGTTTGCAAGAGTTCTATCGCGAGAAGGTCGTCCCCGGTCTGACCGAGAAGTTCGGCTACAAGTCCGTGATGGAAGTGCCGCGCATCACCAAGATCACCCTGAACATGGGCGTGAGCGAGGCCGTGGCTGACAAGAAGGTCATGGATCACGCCGTCGGCGACCTGACCAAGATTGCTGGTCAAAAGCCCGTGGTCACGAAGTCGAAGAAGGCGATCGCCGGCTTCAAGATCCGTGATGGCGTGCCCATCGGTTGCATGGTGACCCTGCGCGGCGCCACGATGTATGAGTTCCTGGACCGTTTCGTCACCGTGGCCCTGCCGCGCGTGCGTGACTTCCGTGGTATCTCCGGCCGCTCGTTCGACGGTCGCGGCAACTACAACATCGGCGTCAAAGAACAGATCATCTTCCCCGAAATCGAGTACGACAAGGTGGATGCTCTGCGTGGTCTGAACATCAGCATCACGACGACGGCCAAGACGGATGACGAAGCCAAAGCTCTGCTGGCTGCGTTCAAGTTCCCGTTCAAGAACTGAGGTGACCCGTGGCAAAACTCTCGATCAAGCAGCGTGAGCTGAAGCGCGCCCAACTGGTCGCCAAGTACGCGAAGAAGTACGCGGAACTGAAGGCCATCATCGACGACAGCAAGAAGTCGGATGAAGAGCGTTATCTGGCTCGCCTGGAGCTGCAAAAGCTGCCCCGGAACGCCAACCCGACCCGCCAGCGCAACCGCTGTGAACTGACCGGCCGCCCGCGCGGCACGTTCCGCAAGTTCGGCCTGGCTCGTAACAAGATTCGTGAGCTGGCCTTCAAGGGCGACATCCCTGGTGTCGTCAAGGCCAGCTGGTAATCGGCAGGTTTAGGAGATTTCGTATGAGCATGAGTGATCCTATCGCCGATATGCTGACCCGCATTCGCAACGCCCAGAGCGTTGAGAAGGCCAGCGTCGTGATGCCTTCGTCCAAGCTGAAGGTCGCGATCGCCAAGGTCCTGAAGGATGAAGGCTATATCGACGACTTCGCGGTGCGTGGCGATGCAGCCCGCCCCGAGCTCGAGATCGCGCTGAAGTACTACGCCGGCCGTCCGGTGATCGAGCGCATCGAGCGCGTGAGCCGTCCTGGCCTGCGCATCTACAAGGGCCGCCACGACATTCCTCAGGTCATGAATGGCCTGGGTGTGGCGATCGTCACCACGCCCAAGGGCGTGATGACCGACCGCAAAGCGCGTCAAGCCGGTGTCGGCGGCGAAGTGCTTTGCTACGTCGCCTAAGCCAAGGAGAGACAGACAATGTCCCGCGTTGGAAAAATGCCGGTCGTCGTCCCGCAAGGCGTGGATGTGGCGATCGCTGCTGACAAGATCAGCATCAAGGGCGCCCAAGGCACCCTGTTCGTGGCCGTGAACCCCCTGGTGACGGTCAAGTCGGAAGGCGGCAAGCTGACCTTCGTCCCGACCAACGAATCGGCTGATGCCGATGCGATGAGCGGCACGATGCGTGCGCTGCTGAACAACATGGTCAACGGCGTCAGCAAGGGCTTCGAAAAGAAGCTGAACCTGGTTGGCGTGGGTTTCCGTGCCCAAGCCCAAGGCCAGAAGCTGAACCTGCAGATCGGTTTCTCGCATCCGGTCGTCAAGGACATGCCGGCCGGCATCAAGGTTGAATGCCCGACCCAGACCGAAATCCTCATCAAGGGCGCGGATCGCCAGGTTGTCGGCCAGATCGCCGCTGAAGTGCGCGCGATCCGTCCGCCGGAGCCCTACAAGGGCAAGGGCATCCGTTACGCCGACGAGAAGGTCTCCCTCAAAGAGACCAAGAAGAAGTAAGGAGCCGCGCCATGCTGAACAAGAAGGAACAACGCCTGCGTCGTTCGCGTCAAACGCGTGCTCGCATCGCTCTCCAGCGCGTGGCCCGTCTGACGGTCTTCCGCTCGAACCTGCACATCTACGCCTCGGTGATTTCCGAAGACGGCCAGCGCGTGCTGGCTTCCGCTTCGACCGCCGAGAAGGAAGTGCGTACGCAGCTGTCGGGCAAGGGCGGCAACGTCGCTGCCGCGACGCTGATCGGCAAGCGCATCGCCGAGAAGGCGAAGGCTGCTGGCGTCGAGAAGGTTGCTTTCGACCGTTCGGGCTTCGCTTACCACGGTCGAGTCAAGGCCCTGGCTGAAGCCGCGCGTGAAGCCGGCCTGCAGTTCTGACGCTCAAAGGATTAGGAAATGGCAAAGTTTCAACCCCGCGCTCAGACCGAAGGCAACGACGACGGCCTGAAGGAAAAGATGATCGCGGTCAACCGCGTCACGAAGGTTGTGAAGGGCGGCCGCACGCTGTCCTTCGCTGCGCTGACCGTGGTCGGTGACGGCGATGGCCGCATCGGCATGGGCAAGGGCAAGGCCAAGGAAGTGCCCGTCGCCGTCCAGAAGGCGATGGAGTCCGCCCGCCGCAACATGATCAAGGTGGCCCTGCGCAATGGCACCATCCAGCACAACGTGGTGGGTGAGCATGGCGCGGCGCACGTGATCATGGCTCCGGCGCCGGCTGGTACCGGCGTGATCGCCGGCGGCCCGATGCGCGCTGTCTTCGAAGTGATGGGTGTGACCGACATCGTGACCAAGAGCCACGGTTCGACCAACCCTTACAACATGGTTCGTGCAACGCTGGACGCGCTCAAGCGCTGCTCGACGCCGTCCCAAGTGGCGGCCAAGCGTGGCAAGACGGTTGAAGAAATCTTCAACTGAGCGCCAGGAGATCGAGATGTCTGAAAAGAAAACGCTCACGGTCAAGCTGGTCCGCAGCCCGATCGGCTGCCGCGCGGACCATCGCGCGACGGTCGTAGGCCTGGGTCTTCGCAAGCTCAACAGCACGAAGACGCTGGAAGACACGCCCGCCGTGCGCGGCATGATCAACAAGATCGCCTACTTGGTGCAGGTGCTCTAAGCACGGCATCGACGAGGAACACAAGATGCAACTCAATACCATCAAGCCCGCCGCTGGTGCCAAGCACGCCAAGCGTCGCGTGGGCCGTGGCATCGGCTCCGGTCTGGGCAAGACCGCTGGCCGCGGGCACAAGGGTCAGAAGTCGCGCGCCGGTGGCTTCCACAAGGTCGGCTTCGAAGGCGGTCAGATGCCGCTGCAGCGTCGCCTGCCCAAGCGCGGTTTCAAGTCGCTGGCTCGCCCGTTCAATGCGGAAGTCACGCTGTCGGAACTGAACCAGCTGACCGGTGACGAGATCGATCTGCTGACGCTGAAGGCTGTTGGCCTGGTGTCCGAGCTGGCGAAGTCCGTGAAGGTCATCAAGTCCGGCGAAATCACCCGCAAGGTGAGCGTCAAGGGACTGGGCGTGACGGCCGGCGCCAAGGCAGCCATCGAAGCCGCTGGCGGCTCCGTCGCTTAATCAGCCAAGCACAGGACTAGGCAGCAGTGGCAAGCAACGCATCCCAGTTGGCCAAGAGCGGCAAGTTCGGCGACCTGCGTCGTCGACTGATGTTCCTGGTACTTGCGCTGGTCGTTTACCGCATCGGAGCCCATATTCCGGTGCCAGGTATCGATCCGACGCAGCTTCAGCAGCTGTTCAAGGGCCAACAGGGCGGGATCCTGAGCCTGTTCAACATGTTCTCGGGCGGAGCGCTGTCGCGTTTCACCGTCTTTGCGCTGGGCATCATGCCCTACATCTCGGCCTCTATCGTCATGCAACTCATGACGTACGTCGTGCCGAGCCTGGAAGCGCTGAAGAAGGAAGGCGAGGCCGGCCGTCGGAAGATCACCCAGTACACGCGCTACGGCACGCTGGGCTTGGCGATTTTCCAAAGCCTGAGCATTGCATTCGCACTGGAGAGCTCGCCGGGGCTGGTGCTCAACCCGGGTTTCGGTTTCCGCATCACTGCGGTGACGAGCCTGGTGGCTGGCACGATGTTCCTGATGTGGCTGGGTGAACAGATCACCGAGCGCGGTCTGGGCAACGGGATTTCGATCCTGATCTTCGGCGGTATCGCTGCAGGTCTGCCCGGCGCGATTGGGGGGCTGCTCGAGCTGGTTCGCACTGGGGCGATGAGCGTGATCTCCTGCTTGGTCGTGATCGCGATCGTGATCGGCGTGACCTATCTGGTGGTGTTCGTCGAGCGCGGCCAGCGCAAGATCCTGGTGAATTACGCCAAGCGGCAGGTCGGGAACAAGGTATACGGCGGTCAAAGTTCGCATCTGCCGCTGAAACTGAACATGTCGGGCGTGATTCCGCCGATCTTCGCGTCGTCGATCATCCTGCTGCCCACCACCTTGGTCAGCTGGTTCGCGACCGGTGACAGCATGCGCTGGCTGAAGGACATCGCAGATGCACTGCGGCCGGGGCAGCCGATCTATGTGCTGCTGTATTCGGCTGCGATCGTGTTTTTCTGCTTCTTCTATACGGCGTTGGTCTTCAACAGTCGTGAGACGGCAGACAACCTGAAGAAGAGCGGTGCGTTCATCCCTGGGATTCGTCCTGGTGACCAGACGGCCCGGCATATTGACAAGATCCTGTCCCGGCTGACGCTGGCAGGCGCGGTGTACATCACCGGTGTGTGTCTTCTGCCGGAGTTCCTGACGCTGAAGTACAACGTCCCGTTCTATTTCGGTGGCACGTCGCTGTTGATCATCGTGGTTGTCACCATGGACTTCTGGGCGCAGGTCCAGTCCTATGTGATGAGCCAGCAGTATGAGTCGCTGTTGAAGAAGGCCAGTTTCAAGGCCAACTGACGCGCAAGGCTGAAGAGATTATTTGGACCCAATCCAGTCGGTCACGAAGGTATGGCGAAAGACGACGTCATTCAAATGCAGGGTGAGATTCTTGAGAACCTCCCTAATGCAACCTTCCGAGTCAAGCTGGAGAACGGTCATGTCGTTCTCGGTCACATTTCCGGGAAGATGCGGATGCATTACATCCGCATCCTTCCTGGCGACAAGGTGACTGTTGAGCTGACACCGTACGATTTGAGTCGTGCTCGCATCGTGTTCCGGGCGAAGTGAGCTTCTTAGCAACCCCCGGATCAACGCTGATTGAGCGAACAGAGTAGGTCAAGGAGCAGACCATGAAAGTTTCGGCATCCGTCAAGAAGATGTGCCGCAATTGCAAGATCATCCGCCGCAACGGCGTGGTGCGTGTGATCTGTACCGATCCCCGCCACAAGCAGCGCCAAGGCTGATTGGCCTCACGACTGCAAGCGAATTAGAGGACGCACATGGCACGTATTGCTGGTATCAACATTCCGCCGCACAAGCACACCGAGATCGGTCTGACCTCGATCTACGGCATTGGCCGTACGACCGCGCAGAAGATCTGCAACAGCTGCGGCATTCCGCTGGACAAGAAGGTCAAGGACCTGAATGACTCCGATCTGGAAAAGATCCGTGAGGAAGTCGGCCGACTGACCATCGAAGGCGACCTGCGTCGCGAGATGTCCATCAACATCAAGCGTCTGATGGACCTGGGTTGCTATCGTGGCTTCCGCCATCGCCGTGGCCTGCCGGTGCGCGGCCAGCGTACCCGCACGAATGCCCGCACCCGCAAGGGTCCGCGCAAGTCGGCGGCGACTGGCAAGAAGTAACCCGCGGCATCTGAAGAAAGCTAACCATGGCAAAAGCACCCAATAACTCGGCTGCCCAGCGCGTTCGCAAGAAGGTTCGCAAGAACGTTGCCGACGGCATCGCCCACGTTCACGCTTCGTTCAACAACACCATCATCACGATCACCGATCGTCAGGGTGGAGCGCTGTCCTGGGCCTCGTCGGGCGGCCAGGGCTTCAAGGGCTCGCGCAAGTCGACCCCCTTCGCGGCCCAGGTGGCTGCCGAAGTGGCCGGCCGCGCCGCTCAAGAGCAAGGCATCAAGAACCTGGACGTCAAGATCAAGGGCCCGGGCCCGGGTCGCGAATCGTCGGTGCGCGCCCTGGCCGCACTCGGTATTCGCATCAACTCGATCTCCGACGTGACGCCGGTGCCGCACAACGGCTGCCGTCCGCAGAAGCGTCGCCGCATCTAAGCGGTTTGCGCTGAGCGATCGCGTAGTGCGATAATCTCCGATTCGTTCAGATCGAGCCGGCTGGCGCGTGAGTGCCAGCCGGCCGTTTTGCTGAGATTGGCGGAAACGCCGTCTCTGCGGACGCCAGCGGAAACGCTGGCCTCGCTGAAGTCATCGACTTCTTGAAGCCCACCGTCCGAGCCTACAAAAACACTGGCCGGACTCGCGCGCTGCACGGATTGTCTGTGGGCGCGTCAGATTGATGAAGGACACGCAAAGTGGCACGTTATCTCGGCCCGAAGGCCAAACTTTCCCGCCGTGAAGGCACCGACCTGTTTCTGAAGAGCGCCCGCCGCGCCATCAGCGACAAGGCGAAGTTCGACACGAAGCCTGGCCAGCACGGCCGCACCTCGGGCCAGCGTACCTCTGACTTCGGTCTGCAGCTGCGCGAGAAGCAGAAGGTCAAGCGCATGTATGGCGTGCTGGAGCGTCAGTTCCGCCGCTATTTCGCCGAGGCCGAGCGCCGCAAGGGCTCGACCGGCGTCAACCTGCTGGTCCTGCTGGAATCGCGCCTGGACAACGTCGTCTATCGCATGGGCTTCGGCTCGACCCGCGCGGAAGCCCGCCAGTTGGTCTCGCACAAGAGCATCACGGTGAACGGCCAGGTCGTGAACATCGCCTCCTACCTGGTGAAGGCGGGTGACGTGGTCGCCGTCCGCGAAAAGGCCAAGAAGCAGCTGCGTATCGTCGACAGTCTGAAGCTGGCCGAGTCGATCGGCCTGCCGGCCTGGGTTGCCGTCGATGCCACCAAGATGGAAGGCATCTTCAAGAAGACCCCGGACCGTGACGAGTTCGGCGCCGAGATCAACGAGTCGCTGATCGTTGAGTTGTACTCGCGTTAATTCTTTCTTGCCTGCCGAGCGGCCCTGCAAGGGCCTGCTCGGCTTTTCCTCGTCCGGGCGCCGTCAGCTGTTGTGGGGCGCGCCTGGTTGGTCCCTCAGCCTTATCGGTGTAACGAACCGAGGGTATTGAAAGAAAGACCTCATGCAAACGAATCTGCTCAAACCCAAATCCATCACTGTGGAGCCCCTGGGCGGTCATCGCGCCAAGGTGATCCTGGAGCCGTTCGAACGCGGCTATGGCCACACCCTGGGCAACGCCCTGCGCCGTGTGCTGCTGTCCTCGATGGTGGGTTATGCGCCGACGGAAGTGACGATCGCGGGCGTGCTGCACGAGTACTCCGCCATCGACGGCGTGCAGGAGGACGTGGTTCACATCATGCTGAACCTCAAGGGCGTGGTGTTCCGGCTGCACAACCGTGAAGAAGTGACCCTGGTCCTGCGCAAGGAAGGTGAAGGCCCGGTCACTGCCGCCGACATCCAGACCCCGCACGACGTCGAGATCATCAACCCCGATCACGTCATCGCCCACCTGTCGCAAGGCGGCAAGCTGGACATGCAGATCAAGGTCGAGAAGGGCCGCGGCTACGTGCCCGGCAACATGCGCCGCTACGGCGACGAGCCGACCAAGGCCATCGGCCGCATCGTGCTGGACGCGTCGTTCAGCCCGGTCAAGCGGGTGAGCTACGCCGTCGAAAATGCTCGCGTCGAACAGCGTACCGACCTGGACAAGCTGGTCATGGAGATCGAGACCAACGGTGCGATCAGCCCCGAGGAAGCGATCCGTGCCTCCGCCAAGATCCTGGTCGAGCAGATGGCCGTCTTCGCCCAGCTGCAAGGCACGGATCTGGTCGACGTGTTCGACCAGGCGCCGGCTGCCCGTTCCAGCAGCTTCGACCCGATCCTGCTGCGTCCGGTCGACGAGCTCGAACTGACCGTTCGCTCGGCCAACTGCCTGAAGGCCGAGAACATCTACTACATCGGTGACCTGATCCAGCGCACCGAGACCGAGCTGCTGAAGACCCCGAACCTGGGTCGCAAGTCGCTCAACGAGATCAAGGAAGTGCTCGCCTCGCGCGGCTTGACCCTGGGCTCGCGTCTCGAGAACTGGCCGCCCCAAGGTCTCGACAAGCGTTGATTTTTGAAAGAGGGCGGGTCTGACGACTCGCCCGGTGCCCCCGGCAGTACCTGATCCGGCTGCCGGCAATAACTGAAGGAAAGGAAAGCACCATGCGCCACCGTAATGGCCTCCGCAAGCTGAACCGTACCAGCGAACACCGCGCCGCGATGTTCCGCAACATGGCGGTCTCGCTGCTGCAGCACGAAGCGATCAAGACCACCCTGCCCAAGGCCAAGGAACTGCGCCGCATCGTCGAGCCGCTGATCACCCTGGCCAAGGAGCCGACCGTCGCGAACCGTCGCCTGGCGTTCAACCGCCTGCGCGACCGCGACATCGTCGTCAAGCTGTTCAACGAGTTGGGTCCCCGTTTCGCCACCCGTCCGGGCGGCTACACCCGCATCCTGAAGATGGGCTTCCGTGTCGGCGACAACGCTCCGATGGCGTACGTCGAGCTGGTCGACCGTCCCGAAGCGGCCGAAGGCGAAGCCGCCGAGTAATCGGCGACGCGCCCGCGCGCATTGAAAAGGCCAGCAGCGATGCTGGCCTTTTTTCTTGTGTATCCGCGATACGCGCACCAGATGCCTGGGATCGTGCCTGTCGAGTGTCATGCCTCGCGCTTGGCGCTAAGCTTCGCGCCTTTCCGATCCTCAGACGATCCGGGCCGTGGGCCCGCGGCGTCCCGCGTTCATGACCCTTCCTGCCCTGATCCGCCGTCTGTTCCCTGCGCTCCTGATCCTGTTGGGGTTCGCGGCCGGCATGCTGGCTGGCCCGGCCCGCGCTGACGATTTCCTCGACCCCGAACAGGCCTTCAAGGTCGACGTCCAGTTGACCGGGGACCGGGAGTTCCAGGTGAACTTCACGATCGCGCCGGGCTATTACATGTACCGGGACCAGTTCAAGCTGGAGCCCGCCGGCGCCAAGCTTGGCGAGATCGCCTGGCCGACGCCCAAGCGCAAGTTCGACGAGACCTTTCAAAAGGAAGTCGAGACCTATCGTGAGCATCTGAGCATCAAGGTGCCGGTGGCAGCGCTCGAGGCGGCGCCGCTGAAGCTGGTGCTGACGGGGCAGGGCTGCGCGGACAAGGGGCTCTGCTATCCGCCGATGAAGAGCCAGTTGACGCTTGGTCTCAAGGGCTTTGGCGGGAATGGCGAGGTCAAGATCGGCGCTGCGCCGGAGGCGCTGAGCGGCTTCGGCCTGGCAAATGCCGTCGCGTCCACACCCGCTGACGCGTCCACGTCAAAGGCCGCGGAGGTGGCGCCAGCCACTCCAGCAAGCTCGACCGGATCGCCCCTGGACGCGGTCCTGGCGTCGGGCCGGCTCTGGCTCATCATCGGCGGCTTCTTCGCCGCTGGTGTGCTGCTGTCGCTGACACCCTGCGTACTGCCGATGCTGCCTATTCTCTCGTCCATCATCGTCGGACAAGGTCAGGCGCCGTCGCGCGCTCGGGGCTTCTTCCTGGCGTTCAGCTATTCGCTCGGCATGGCGCTGCTGTACACCGCGCTGGGCGTGGCGGCAGGTCTGGCCGGAGGTGGGCTGGCCGCCTACCTGCAGAAACCATGGGTGCTGGCGCTCTTCGCGCTGCTGCTCGTGGGCTTCTCGCTGTCGATGTTCGGCGTTTATGAAATCCAGCTGCCCAGCCGCTTCACCGGAGGCGTGTCCGACGCGACCCAACGCCTGCCAGCCGGCAAGTTCGTCAGCGTGTTCGTGATGGGCGGCCTGTCGGCCCTGATCGTCAGTCCGTGCGTGGCTGCGCCGCTCGCGGGCGCGCTGCTCTACATCAGCCAGACCGGCAACGTGGCCATCGGCGGTCTCGCGCTGTTCGCGCTCGCCTGGGGCATGAGCGTGCCACTGCTGCTGCTGGGCTTGTCGGCCGGCACCCTCCTGCCGCGCGCAGGACCTTGGATGGAGACGGTGAAGTACTTCTTCGGCTTGCTGCTGCTGTCGGTCGCGCTATGGATCGTCCAGCCGGTGTTGGCGCCAGTGATTGCTCAATTGCTGTGGGGCGCGCTGCTGGTCGCGCTGGCGGCGCTGCTTGGCCTGTTCCAGCGCACCGAGGCGAACACGCCGCGGGTGTGGCTGCGCAAGAGCGCAGCGATCGCCGCGATGGTGTTTGGTGTCGCTCAGTTCATTGGCGTGGCCGCCGGCGGAACCGATACGCTGAAGCCCCTGGCGGGCGTGGTGGGCCCCGTCAAGGCGGGCGCCGCCGCTGCGGCTCCCGAGACTTCGAGCGTCAGCTTCCGCAAGATCTCGAGCGTCGCGGAGCTGGACCAGGCGCTGCGCACCGCAGGCCGGCCGGTGATGTTGGACTTCTATGCCGACTGGTGTGTTTCGTGCAAGGAGATGGAGCGCTTCACTTTCACCGACGCACGCGTGCAGGCGAAGCTGGGCGGTGCGTTGCTGCTGAAGGCGGATGTGACGGCCAACAACGCCGAGGACCGCGAACTGCTCAAGCGATTCAAGCTGTTCGGGCCGCCGGGCACGATCTTTTTTGATCCGAAGGGCGACGAGCTCCCCGCTGTGCGCGTGATCGGCTTCCAGGACGCGGACCGCTTTCTGCAGTCGCTCCAGGCGGCGGGCCTTTGATTGGAGAAGACTGTCGCCGAAAGTTGAGGCGGCGATCCATTCCGTGCTACACTCTCTTTCTTCGATCGCGGGGTGGAGCAGTCTGGTAGCTCGTTGGGCTCATAACCCAAAGGTCGTCGGTTCAAATCCGGCCCCCGCAACCAGAACATCGAACGCCGTCTCAGGACGGCGTTGTTGATCGGATCGACACGAAGGCGCAGGCCGCGTGCGATGCGATCAACGACACGACAGGTCGGCCCGGTGCCGGTCGTCGCGGACAACACAGCCGCGGGGTGGAGCAGTCTGGTAGCTCGTTGGGCTCATAACCCAAAGGTCGTCGGTTCAAATCCGGCCCCCGCAACCAATCGAACAAGGGCCCTCTCGCGAGGGCCCTTTGTTTTTGGCGCTTTGCCACGTTTTGCCGCTTCAAACGACGTGGAGCCTCGCCCCGCCGTCCCGCGGAACCACACGTCCCACGACGCCCGCCGCATCGAATCCATGCTGCTTGAAGACGGCCAGCACCTGGTCGACGCTGTCTGGCGCACACGACACCAGCAGGCCGCCGCTGGTTTGTGGGTCGCAGAGAAGCGCCTGGGCCTCGATCGGCAGGCCGGTCCCGAGCGCCACCTCCGCGCCATAGGCGGCCCAGTTCCGTCCCGAGGCGCCGGTCACGAATCCCTCGCTCACCAGCGCGCGCACGCCGTCCAGGAGCGGCACGGCCGCCCAGTCCAGTTCCACCGCGCAGCCCGAGCCGCGCGCGATCTCCAAGGCGTGGCCACCGAGCCCGAAACCCGTCACATCGGTGAGCGCGTGCACGCCGTCCAGCGCTGCCAGCGCCGGCCCCGGTGTATTCAACTGGGTGGTTGTCGCGAGCATCCGTCGATAGGACGCCTCGTCGAGCTTGCCTTTCTTCAACGCCGCCGACATCACCCCCACACCAAGCGCCTTGCCCAGCACCAGTGCGTCGCCCGGTTTCGCGTCCGCATTGCGTTTGACGCGGGCCGGATGGACCAGGCCGAGTGCGACCAATCCATAAATTGGCTCAACGGAATCAATGGTGTGGCCGCCGGCGATCGGGATTCCCGCCTCGCGGCATGCCGACGCCCCGCCCTCGAGGATTCGTCCGATGGTGGCCGTGCTCAACACCGAGATCGGCATGCCGACCAGTGCGAGCGCCATGATGGGCGTGCCGCCCATGGCATAGACGTCGCTGATGGCGTTGGTGGCGGCGATGCGGCCGAAGTCGTACGGGTCGTCGACGATCGGCATGAAGAAGTCGGTCGTGGCGATCAGCGCCTGCTCGTCGTTGAGGCGGTAGACGGCCGCGTCGTCGGCCGTCTCGATGCCCACGAGCAGCTCCTTCGGCACCGGTAGCGCGCTGGTGCCTTTGAGGATCTCGGACAGCACGCCGGGCGCGATCTTGCAGCCGCAGCCGCCGCCATGCGACAGCGAGGTCAGGCGCGGTTCGGCACCGGAGCCCTTGGATTCGAGGGGGGTGTTCATGGCGTCGCAGCTTACCGCGCGCCGTTTCTTCCGCGCGGGGAAGGGGTGTCCGCCAGGCGCTGGTGCAGGGCGACGAACTCCTCCATCGCCTGCCAGAGCGGTGCATAGCGCGCCTCATCGCCGTCGAGCGCAGCCAACGCGAGCGCACACGCTTCGAGCGTGCTTCGCTGCAGGGGAGCCTGCGCTTTCCGGATCGCGTAGCGGGAGGGAGGTGGCGCCTCCAGCGCGAGGCGAGGCAAGGTCTGCAGCCAGGGATTGAGATGGAGCAATCGCCGGCTGCGCCGCCAGGTGCCGTCCAGCACGATCAGTGTCGTCAAGCCATGCCGTGACGCAAGGCTGGGGCGCCACAGCGCTGGCGTCGCCAGCGTGAGGTCGCCGCGGGTCTCGGGATACAACAGCACCAGGCCCTCGATCGACACGGGGGCTTCGAAGCGTTCGCCGACGCGCAATTTCGCTTGGCGGAGGCATCGGGCCAGCAGCGCGGCCGTGCCCTTTGCCTGCCCCGCCTCGCCGGGATCCTGCAGGATGAGCAGCGGCGACAGGTTCTCCACAGGACGGACGCAAGCGCACCAGCAAGCGGAAAGCGGTCGGCGGCATCCCTCACAAAGGGGCCGTCGACCGCCATTGCCGCCACCGGGACTGACCAGGGGGGCCTCCATCGGTGGGAGCCGGTCAGTGAGACGTCAGCGAGGGGGGCGCTGAGGCTTGCGACCGTCGCCAGGACGGCCCTGACCTTCGCGGCGAGGCCGATCGCCACGGTCGCCACGAGGGCCTTGGCCCGGGCCGCCGGGCCGGCCTTCTCCGCGCGGCGAGCCGCGGCGAGCGTCACCGCCGCGTGGCGGGCGGTCGTTTCGCTCGGGCCGGGGCGGTTGCTGCGCCTCTTCCTCGCGGGCCAGTTTGAGTTGGGCGTCCAGCGCCTCCTGCGTGAGGCCCTTCAGCGCGCAGAAATTCGCCGGTGTCAAGGTCGTGCGGGAGAAGTCGCGCAGCAGCTGGGCGCGTTCCTGGCGCCCGCGGTCTTCCTCGGCGCGGCGGGCTTCGGTGATGCCTCTGCGGCGGGTCAGCTCTTCCTGGGCGGCGTTGCGGTGCTCGTCGCTGAGCTCGCCGGCCGGCTGACCGTCCAGGTCGAAGCGCGTCTTGGCGCGCGTCAGCGCGATCAGATAGCCGGTGCCGCCGGTGTAGCGGCGCAGGAAGGCCGACAACTGGGCTTTGGTGAACTGCCCGGGCGCGCGCTCCTGGATGTCGGCCTGGACGCGAAGCTTCAGCGGCTTGGCGCCGCCGCCGAACAGCGCCGGGAACAGTTCCTTCAGCTTCGCGGCGACCGCCTGGACGTCGACGCGGCCGTCGGCCTTCGCGGCCGCGCTGGCCGGCGTGGCGACCGTGTCCGCGGCGATCGGCGCTTCGCCGGCCTCGGGCGCGGCGGGTTCCGGCGCCGCGGCGGACGGCGCCGTGTCAACGGCGTCAGCGGTGCGGGCCTTCGGATCGGGGGACTCGGGGGAGCTCACTTCGCCTTGCGGCGGGGTGCTGGAGGACATGCATCAAGCGGCGCGGGGCCGGCCTTCGGGAAAAAGGGGGATTGTGCCCATAGCCGCGCGGGCGTGGCAATTCGCGCCGATCGACGGCGGGCGCCCGTCCTGCCTGAGGGACGCCCGGCCGAGAGGGGAATCAGGTCTTCGGTTCGCAGGCGGGCTTGCAGACCAGTTCGGTCCGGCCCAGGATGCGTTTGGACTGCAGGCTGCTCGGGGGGCGGTGGCGTCCGCACTTGAAGCAGGAACGGGTCTGGCCGCTACCCTGGAACGGCGACCCTCCCAGCTTGGAGGCATAGCGCAGGCCGTCTTCCCGAACGGCGGTGCAGGTGTCTTTGCTCATGGTCTCGCTTCGCTTGGCGCTCTTGTTCGCGCCGGCGGGGTCGTGTCCCGGCGGCGCCTCGATTCCCTCTCGATTCATATTAGGTGGGGCGTGTGACGGCCCGCTACATCGCTTGCCCGGGGGTGAAAGCGCCACCCGACGAACGGCGGCATTTGCGCCGACAATCGCCCGCTTGCCCGCACCCCGGGCGCCCGAGGACCATGGCCAAACTGTTTTTCCGCTATGCCGCGATGAACGCCGGCAAATCCACCGCGCTGCTGCAGGTGGCGCACAACTATGAGGAGCGCGGCCACGCGGTGCGGCTCTTCACGGCCGGGGTCGATGACCGGTATGGGAAGGGATTCATCACCTCGCGCCTGGGGCCGCAGCGCGTGGCGGAGGTGTTCAACGCGCAGACGGACTTCCGCGCGCTGATCACGCAGTCGCCGGGGATCGCCTGCATCCTCGTGGACGAAGCGCAGTTCCTGACCCAGGACCAGGTGTGGTCCTTGCACGAGATCGCGCACATGCGCCACGTGCCCGTCATCTGCTACGGTCTGCGAACCGACTTCCGGGGGGAGCTCTTCACCGGCTCCGCGGCTCTGCTGGCGCTGGCCGACGAGATGGACGAGATGAAGACCATCTGCGACTGCGGCCGCAAAGCGACGATGAACATGCGCGTCGATGCTTCCGGCCGCAAGCTGACCGAGGGCGCGCAAGTGGAGATCGGCGGCAACTCCCGTTACCGCGCGGTCTGTGGGCGTTGCTTCCGGGCATCCTGAAAAGGGCCCAGGCGCCGAACGGCTCAAACGAACGCGGCGCCGGAGCCCTGCCTCGCGGCCAAGCCCCGGCGCCGTGTGAGCCTGGGTTTACTTCTTCGTTGCCAGTTGCTCTTCCAGTTCCTTGCAGGACGGCGCGCAGACTGGCTGGGACTTGCCCAGCAGCTTGCGGGACTTCAGCAGCGCGCGGGGGCGATGCTTGCCGCAGAGGAAGCACGACATGGTCGCCGCGCCAAACGAAGAGGTCGCCGCGAACGGCGAACCGGGAGCTTTAGAGCGATAGCGCAAACCATCGGCTTCGATGGTCGTCTTGGTCGTATCCTTGGCCACGCTGATCCTGATCCTGAATAAGAGTATGAAATGCCGCGCCGGCCACCCCAAGTTCCCCCCAGGGGCAGACGGCGAAACCCGTATTTTCCTATAAGCCGGGCCCTCCTCGTACCGGGGCATCGCTAATGACCTCGCGCGAAGGTCGCCCAAATTGGCGGCAGGAGACATTCGACGCCCTGCCGCGGCGCCCGCTCTCGCCCATTCGGGTGGTTTGGCGAGATCTAGGGAAAACACCTAGAATCGCCCCTTTCGCGCCGTTTCACGGTGGCGTCAATGACAAAGACACATCAGGGAGCGGGCGATCGATGGACAGGATCGAAGGGCTGTTCGCCGCCATGAGGGCGGCCAGTCAGGACATGGCATGGCCGGCCACCGAGAGCCGGGACGGCGGTCTCGAGACCGTCGGCGAGCTGGCCGAGCGCTATGCCCGCGCCGTCAGCGAGGCCCTGTGCGAGCACTTCCGCTGCTCGCACGCCAGCCTCTGGCTCCTGGACGGCGAGCCTGGCGACTACCGCTTGCGCTGCCTGGGAGCACACGCGACCGATGGCCCCAGCCTGCAGAGCCCGGTCTGCGAGCAGCGCGCCTATGAAGGCTACTTCGACGCCCTGCTGCATGACGGCGTCTTCAATTGCGCCGATGCCTGTGTCGATCCGCGCCTGAGCACGCTGCAGCCGCCGCCGACCTGGCGCGCGATGCTCGACGTCAGCGGCCAGATCAATGGGAAGACCGTGGGCGTGCTCGCGCTGGGACAGCGTGGCGAGGCCCGGGTGTGGACCCGCCGCGAGGAGCTCGACCTGCGCCGTGCGACCGCCAAGGCCTGTCTGCATCTGCACGGCCTGCGGCACGAACTCGAGGCCGTCTGAGCGGCTGATCGTCGCCATCGGAGACGCGAGGCGCGCCCCGACTCAGCGCCCGGTGAACTTCGGCGCGCGTTTCTCCTGCCAGGCGCGCACGCCCTCGGCCAGATCCTCCGACGCATTCGACACCGCGATGTCGGCGCGCAGCGCCTGCGTGTCGAGCCGCCCGTTGGCGATCGCGTTCAAGTGCTTCTTCATGCCGGCCAGCGCCAGCGGCGCGTAGCCGCACAGCCGCTCGCAGAGCGTGCCGGCCGCCGCCTCCAGCGCCGGGCCGTCCTCCAGCAGTTGGTCGAGGAACCCGCTGTCGCGCATCGCCTGAGCGTCGAAGGTCTCGCAGGCGAGCAGCACCCGCTTGGCCATCGACAGCCCCAGCCGGTTGACGTAGCGCTCCATGCCGCCGCGATAGAAATGCAGCCCCAGCCGCGCCGCGGGCACGAACATCTCGCAGCGTCTCACGCCGAGCCGGAAATCGCAGGCCAGCGCGAGGTCGGTGGCGCCGCCATACACGCCGCCCTGGATCGCCGCGACGGTCACGGGCCGCGCCTGCTCCCAGGCATCGGCGAGCGCCTCGAACAGCGCGCCCGCGTCCACGCCGGGCACCGCGTCGATATTGAAGCCGCTGCAGAAATGCCGGCCCTCGGCGCGCAGCAGCAGCACGCGCACGGCGGGCGTCGCGTCGACCTGGCGCAAATGGGTCTGCAGCGTCTGCAGATCGATGAGCTCGAGCCGGTTGGCGACATGCGGCCGGCGCAACGTGACCGTGGCGAGCGGCCCATCGATCGTCAGCGAAGGGAGGTGCTGGGGCATGGCGGCGCAGTCTAGCGAAGGCGCGCCTGCCCCACCGCCGTCAGCACCCTCAACTTCGACCGACCGGTCGGCTTAATCGCTGGCGAAATGTCAATGCGGCATCCACTGACGGAGCGCCTCGGGCTTGCCGCTAGAGTCGGTCGCAAAACGGCAGATGGAGACAAGGTGGACGGGGCGATTGCAAGCATCCTGATGCTGGACGGAGTCACCAACGGCGCGATCTACGCGCTGCTGGCCCTGGCCCTGGTCCTCGTGTTCGCGGTGACGCGGGTGATCTTCATTCCTCAGGGGGAGTTCGTCGCCTTCGGCGCGTTGACGCTGGCGGGACTGCAGCTCGGCCGCACGCCGATGACGGTCCATTTCCTGATCGCGATGGCACTGCTCACCGCGGTGCTGGACCTGGTGGCCGCGGCGCGAGCCGGACGGCTCACCGCGGAACTGCGGCCGATTGCGCTGCGCGCGCTGCCCGGCGTCGTCATCGGCCTGGCCGCGATGGCGCTGGCGCCGATGCAACTGCCGCTGGTCGCGCAGGCGCTGCTCACGCTGGCCATCGTCACGCCGATGGGCGGGCTGCTGTACCGGCTCGCCTACCAGTCGCTGGCCGATGCGTCGGTGCTGGTGCTGCTGATCGTCTCGGTCGGCGTGCACTTCGCGCTGACCGGCCTGGGCCTGGTGTTCTTCGGCGCCGAGGGCTCGCGCAACCCCAGCTTCTGGGAGGCGAGCTACGCGGCCGGGCCGCTGATGTTCTCGGGCCAGACGCTGATCATCGTGATGGCCTC
This sequence comes from Roseateles sp., assembly GCF_039595595.1. Classification (GTDB taxonomy): domain Bacteria; phylum Pseudomonadota; class Gammaproteobacteria; order Burkholderiales; family Burkholderiaceae_C; genus Roseateles. The sequence continues at coordinate 25,830 of NZ_JBCNLG010000035.1, forward strand.
CGCGGCGCTGATCGTCGCGCTGTGGCTGTTCTTCGAGCGCAGCCTCTACGGCAAGGCGCTGCGCGCCACGGCGGTCAACCGGCTCGGCGCGCGGCTGATGGGCATCTCCAGCACCTCGGCGGGCCGGCTCTCGTTCACGCTGGCCGCTTTCATCGGCGCGCTGTCCGGCATCCTCATCAGCCCGACCACGACGATCTTCTACGACAGCGGTTTCCTGATCGGCCTCAAGGGCTTCGTCGCGGCGGTCTTCGCGGGCTTGTCGAGCTACCCCGGCGCGGCGCTCGGCGCCTTGCTGGTCGGCCTGATCGAATCGTTCAGCTCCTTCTGGGCCAGTGCCTTCAAGGAGGTCATCGTCTTCACCTCCATCCTCCCCGTGCTGCTGTGGCGCAGCTGGCGCGATCCGCACCATGAGGAGCATTGACGTGAGCACCGATCGAGCCGCCCCCGTGAATGCCTCCGCGCGCGGCGCGGCCGCCCCCCGGGTGCCGCCCGCCGCGAGCCCTTGGTCCCGCCGCGCCGCGCCGGCGATCCTGCTCGCCGCCATCGCGGTGCTGCCGCTGTTGCCGGTGCCCGAGTTCTGGATCACGCAGCTGAACTACATCGGCATGTTCGCGCTGGTCGCGCTGGGGCTGGTGCTGCTCACCGGCGTCGGCGGACTGACGTCCTTCGGGCAGGCCGCCTTCGTCGGCGTCGGCGCGTACACGACCGCGCTGCTGAGCGCGCGCTACGGACTCTCGCCGTGGATCGGCCTGGCCGCGGGCCTGGCGATCACGCTGGCCATCGCACTCGTACTGGCGCTGATCACGCTGCGCATGTCGGGCCATTACCTGCCGCTGGCGACGATCGCCTGGGCGCTGAGCCTGAACTTCACCATCGCCAACATGGAATCGCTGGGCAAGTACGACGGCCTGCTGGGCGTGCCGGCGATCGAATGCTTCGGCGTCAGCTTGGCCGACGGGCGGGCCATGTACTACCTGATCTGGCTGCTGGCGATCCTTGGCGCGATCGCGGTGCGCAACCTGCTGGACTCGCGCCCGGGCCGCGCGATCCGCGCGCTGGGCGGCGCGACGGTGATGGCCGAGGCGATGGGGGTCTCGACCTTCCGCTACAAGGTCGTGGTCTTCCTGATCGCGGCGCAGCTCGCGGCCGTGTCGGGCTGGCTGTTCGCGCATGTGCAGCGCACCGTGAACCCCAGCCCCTTCGGCCTGAAGATGGGCATCGAATACCTGTTCATGGCCGTCGTCGGCGGGGTGTCCAGCGTGTGGGGCGCCTTCGTTGGCGCGGGGGTGTTCAAGATCATCGAGGACCAGCTCAAGGAGCTGCTGCCGCGCTTGCTCGGCAGCAACGGCAACTTCGAGATCATCGTGCTCGGCGTCGTGCTGGTGCTGATGCTGAAGTACGCGCCCAAGGGCCTGTGGCCGACCCTGCAGGCGGCGCTCGCGCGCTGGTGGCCGGCGCCGCCGCGCGCGCGGGACTGGGACGGCGCCGAGCCGCTCGCCGCCCGCCCGAAGCCGGCGCCCGGCTCGGTGTTGCTGCGGGTGGAGAAGCTGCGCAAGCAGTTCGGCGGCCTGGTCGCGGTGAACGACGTCAGCTTCGAGCTGCGCGCCGGCGAGATCATGGGCCTGATCGGGCCCAACGGCGCCGGCAAGTCGACCACCTTCAACCTGGTCTCGGGCGTGCTGCCCGCCAGCGGCGGCGCGCTGCACTTTGCCGGCGAGGCGATCACCGGGCTGCCGTCGCGGCGGATCGCGCGGCTGGGCCTGTCGCGCACCTTCCAGCACGTGAAGATGATCGCGGACATGACGGTGCTGGAGAACGTCGCGCTGGGCGGCTACCTGCGCTCGCGCAGCGGCACCGCGCGCGCGATGCTGCGGCTGGACCGGGCCGAGGAGCGGCGTCTGTTCGCCGAGGCCGAGGCGCAGCTGCGCCGCATCGGCATGCAGGACCATCTGCATGAACTGGCGGGCAACCTGGCGCTCGGGCCGCAGCGGCTGATGGAGATCGCGCGGGCGCTGTGCAGCGACCCGTCGCTGCTGCTGCTCGACGAGCCCGCGGCGGGCCTGCGCCACAAGGAGAAGCAGGCGCTGGCCGCGGTGCTGCGCCAGTTGCGGGCCGAAGGGATGAGCATCCTGCTGGTCGAGCACGACATGGACTTCGTGATGGGCCTGACCGATCGCATCGTCGTGATGGAGTTCGGCACCAAGCTGATCGAGGGCACGCCCGCCGAAGTGCAGGCCAGCCCCGAGGTGAGGGCGGCCTACCTGGGAACGGAACACTGACATGACCGAGTTGCTGAAGGTCAGCGGATTGCAGGCGGGCTACGGCCGCGCCGAGGTGTTGACGGGCCTGGACCTGCGGCTGCGACAGGGCGAGGTGGTGACGGTGATCGGGCCCAACGGCGCGGGCAAGAGCACGACGCTGAACGCCTTGATGGGCGTGCTGCCGGCGCGGGGGCGGGTGATCTTCGATGGCGAGGACGTCCATGGCCTCGGACTCGAGGAGCGCGTGATGAAGGGCCTGGCGCTGGTCCCCGAGAAGCGCGAGCTGTTCACCACGATGTCGGTCGAGGACAACCTGGTGCTCGGCGGCTTCCGGCCGATGCGGCTGGGCGTGAAGGGATGGCGCGACGAACTGGAGCGCGTCTATGCGCTGTTCCCCCGGCTGAAGGAGCGCCGGGCGCAGCTCGCCGGCACCTTGTCCGGCGGCGAGCGTCAGATGCTCGCGGTCGGCCGCGCGCTGATGGCGCGGCCCAAGCTGCTGATGCTCGACGAGCCCAGCCTTGGCCTGGCGCCGCTGATCGTGAAGGAGGTGTTCCGCATCGTCGCGCAACTGCGTGACGCGGGCGTCTCCATCCTGCTGATCGAGCAGAACGCGCGCGCCGCGCTGGAGGTGGCCGACTACGGCTATGTGCTGGAGACCGGCGAGATCGCCCTGGAGGGGGCGGCCGCCGATCTCGCGAAGGATCCGCGCGTGATCGAGACCTACCTCGGGGCGAGCCGGCAGGCCCGCTGACGGTGGATCCATGCGCGCCGCTGCAGGCGGGCACACCCCGAATCGGGGGGAGATCGGTGGCATTCCCGAAACATGCCGGGGGAAGCGCCCCACCATAATCCGCCGACCCCCGACCATGGCCCTGCTGTCCTCCCTCCGAAAGCTGCTGACCGGATCCGCCGACGCGACATCGCCGCGCCGGTCATCCGGCACCGGCGCGCCTTCATCGCCTGCGCCTGCGCCCGCCGCCTCGGCCGCGCGCGCCGAGATGCCGCCGCTGCCGTCGCAGGCGCCGGGCTCGGCGCACTCGCTTGGCCCGAGCATGGTGTCCACGCAGACGGCGGTGTACACCGGCGGCGAATTGGTTTTCCCGACGCTGGAGGCTTCGCCCGAATGGCTGCATTTCAGCGCCCGGCTGCTGGGCCTGTCGCGGCTGAAGGACGTGCCGCCGTCGGCGGGCGAGCAGGCCCTGATGCAGCGCCTGCAGGCGCAACGCGGGTCGCAGTGGGCCGATCTGCTGCCGCGGCTGCCCGCCGTGCTGCCGCAGTTGATGCGGCTGGTGCGCCGCCCGGACGTGTCGGGTGCCGAACTGGCGCAGCTGCTGTCGCGCGATCCCAGCCTGGTCGGCGAACTGATGCGATTGGCCAACTCGCCGCGCTATCGCACCGAACGCGAGATCACCGACCTCTCCGGCGCCGTCATGGTGCTCGGCCAGCAGGGCCTGAACCAGTTGGTCATGAGCGTCGCGCTGCGGCCGATCTTCCATCAGGGCAGAGGCCGCTACGCCAGCCGCGCCGGCACGCTGCTGTGGGACCTCAGCGAGCGCACCGCGCTCGCGACGATGCGCCTGGCCAACGCGGGCGACGACGAGTTCTCCGCCTACCTCTCGGGCTTGAGTTCGCAGCTCGGGCTGATGGCGCTGCTGCGCGCGCTGGACGGCATGTCCGCGCCGTCGGTGCCGCCGCTGGACCGCGAGGGCCTGCATCGCCAGTTGCTGCCGTTGACGGCCGCCTGGTCGGCGCAGGTCGTCGAGCACTGGGGCTTTCCGCCGAAAGTGGCCGAGGCGCTGGCGCCGCGGCCCGGGCGCGGGGCGGAGTCCACCGTGCTTGCGCATCTGGTGCGCCAGGCCCAAGCGGTCGCGCTGCGCCAGTTGATGCAGCCGGGCCTGCAGCCGGCGCAACTGGGCGACTGGTCGGCCGCGCAGCAGCGCTGCTATGCGGATCTCGACCGCGAGTTCAGCGCAGGCAACCCCGCCGCCTGAGCCCATTCAGCGGCGGCGCGCCTTCAACCGCCGCGCCGCCGGACCAGACCCCAGGCGAGCGCGCCGAACGCCCCTTCGAGCAGCAACGCCAACGCCGCAGCGGGCAGCGCGCCCGCGAGCAGCAACGTCTGATCATTGAGCGCGAGTCCGGTGACGATGCGCTCCCCGTACCCGCCGGCCCCGATGAACGCGGCCATCGTGGCGGTGCCGACCGACAGGCTGGTCGCGGTGCGCAGTCCCGCGAGCATCACCGGCAGGGCCAGCGGCAACTGCACCTCGCGCAGCACCTGGCCCCGCGTGAGGCCGAGCGCGCGCGCCGCGGTGGTCAGTCCTTCGGGCACTTCGCTGAGCCCGACGGTGCAGTTGCGCAGCACCGGCAGCAGCGCGTAGAGCGTCAGCGCGACCAGCGCCGGCACGGGTCCGATGCGGTTCAGCGCCCAGATCAGCAAGGCGAGCATCGCCAGCGAAGGCACCGTCTGAAGCAGCGCGCAGACGGCGAGCAGCGATTCGCGCCAGCGCGGCCACGGGTGCAGCGCGACGGCCAGCGGCACGCCCGCCAATGCCGCCAGCCCGACGGAGCCCAGCACTAGCGTCAGATGCTGCAGCGTAAGGCGTCCGAGGTCCGGACCCGCCAGGCGCGCCCAGAACCCGGCCCGGGCGGATGGAGAGGGCGCAGCGGATGAGGAAGGCGACGCGGACGAGGAAGGTGAAGCGGCCAAGGTGGCCGAAGCGGCAGCCGCCGCGCCGCCGCCGGGCCCAGCACCGGCAAGGAAATCGCGCGCGATGACGTCGAACGGCTGCTTGTCCATCTCCGCGCGCGCGTTCATCGCGATCATCGCGCGCTCGTCGATGCGGCCCTCGAGCGTCTGGAGCGCGGCCCATGCGCGCGGATGCCGCCGCGGCAGGTCGAGCCGATACAGCAGCACCGCGTCGTAGCGCGGGAAGAAGCGCGCGTCATCGGCCAGCACCTTCAAGTCGAGCGCCGCGATCTGCGCGTCCGTCGTGTAGACGTCGGTGAGGGCGATCTGTCCGTCGGCGAGCGCGCGGTAAGCGAGGCCGTGATCCAGGCCCGTCGGGGACTGCGGCAATCCATAGCGTTTGGAAAGGCCCGGCCATCCGTCGGCGCGGCCGAGGAACTCGTTGCTGAGCCCGAACCGCAGTGCCGGATGCGCCCGGAGGTCCGACAGCGATGCGATGCCGAGCTCGCGCGCCTGCGCCGAGCGCATCGCCAGCGCGTAGCCGTTGTTGAAGCCGAGCGGCACGCCGATCGCCAGGCCCAGGGGTCTGAGCTCCGCTTGCAATTGCGCCAGCGGCGCGCCGGTCGCGGGGTGGCCGAGGATCTCGCGCTCGATGGTGCCGAGGTATTCGGGATAGACGTCGATGCTGCCCGCCTTCAGCGCGGCATGCACGATCGCGGTGTTGCCCAGGCCCTGCCGCAGCTCGACGGCGGCGGACGGATCGTCGGCGCGCACCGTCTGCGCCAGGACCTCGGCGAGGAGGTAGCTCTCGGTGAAGCGTTTGGAGCCGATGCGCAGCGGCTCGCCGGCGAGCGCCGGTGGCGCGGTGACGAAGGCCATCGCGCAGGCCAGCAGGAGGAGGAGCGGCCGCAGCCAGCGGGGCATCGTCATCGGCGCAGCATAGTCGAGCCGCCGCGGCCGCGCCCCAGCGTGCGCAAGACCTGCGCCGCGAATGCGTCCGCCGCGGGCGAGCCCGCCGAGGCCTTGCTCCGCAGCAGGACCACCGACATCAGCGGCAGTGAGCCTGGCGGCGGCATGCCGTGGCGTTCGTCGAGCAGCTCGACGCCCTCGGGCACGCTGCAGCGGGTGAACAGCGCGATGGCCAGGCCGCTCTCGACTGCTGCGAGCATCCCGGCCGGACTGGCGCTGTCGCACACGATGCGATAGGGACGGCGCAGCGCGGCGAGCGCCGAGAGCGCCGCCTTGCGCGCGAGGCTGCCCGACTCGTAGACGGCCACCGGCAGCGGCGTCTGCCGCCAGGCCTCGAAACGCGGTGCACCGAACCAGGCGAGCGGTTCATCGAAGAGCGCCTGTCCGCGCCCGGCGCGATCACGCGTGACGACCGCGACGTCGACCTCGCCGCGCGACACCCGCGGGATCAGTTCCGTCGACTGCTGGCAGATCAGCGTGAGTTCGACCGCGGCGTGCCGGCCCGCGAAATCGCGCAGCACCGGGGTGAGATAGGGCACCGCGTAGTCCTCGGGCACGCCGATGGTGAGGCGGCCATGCAGCGTCTCGCGCCGCAGCGCCTGCACGGCCTCGTCGTGCTGCGCGATCAGACGCCGTGCGTGGCCGAGCAGTTCGCGGCCGGCCGGCGTCAGATCCATGCGCCGCGGCGTGCGCACCAGCACCGGCTGGCCGACCGCCTGCTCGAGTTTGGCGATCTGCATGCTCAGCGCGGATTGCGAGCGGTGCACGACCTGCGCCGCGGCGGTCAGCGAACCCGCGTCCACCGACGCGACGAAGGCGCGCAGCCAGTCCAGTTGGAGATCGGTCGATGGCATGGGTTCTCTCCGCCGGGAAAGCATTCGATTCGCTGATGGTAAGCGTGCGGAGGATTCGCTTTTCTGAATGCTCGCCGCCGCGCAGACTGACCGCATGACCTCGCCACTCCCTGCCGCCTCGATCCCTGCGCCACTGCCGGCCGATGCCGCCGCCAATCAGCCGCAGCGGCAACAGCGGCAAGGGCAGGCGCTGATGGTCGCGGGCGGGATGCTGCTGGGCACGATCGGGGTGTTCGTCGAGGAGGCGGCTCAGGACCCCGCCATGACCGTCTGGTGCCGCTGCGCGTTCGGTCTGGTGGCCTTGCTGGCCTGGGGGGCCTTGCGCGGCCGGCTCGGAGAACTGCGCCGGCTGCGCGGCAGGGCGCTCGTGGCGGTCGTCGCCGTCGGCGCCCTGACCGTGCTGAACTGGGGCCTGTTCTTCGCCGCAATTCCCCGTTGTTCGATCGCCGTGGCGACGGTGGTGTTCCACGTGCAGCCGTTCTGGCTCATGGCGATGGGCGCCTGGCTGCTGCGCGAGCGCGTGGGCCGCGCGCAGTGGCTCGCCGCTGCCGTCGCGCTGGCCGGGCTCGTGCTGGCGACGGGCCTCGCGGACGCCCTGGTCGGCGAGGTAGCCGCCGCGGACTCGGCGTTGCGGCTCCCCGGCTACGCGAGCGGAGTGCTGATGTGCCTGATCGGCTCGCTCAGCTACGCGGCCGCCAGCTTCATCGCCAAGGTCGAGGCGGATCGCGCCGGCTCGTTCGCGCTTTCATCCGGGCAGTGCGTGGTGGGCGTGCTGGCGCTGCTGCCCTGGCCGCTGATGCATGGCCTGCCGGCGCCCGGTCCGGTGTGGGGCTGGCTGGCCGGACTTGGCGTGCTGCACACGGGCCTGGCGTATGTGTTGCTCTATGCCGGCATGGCCAGGCTCGGTACCAGCCGCATCGCCGTGCTGCAGTTCGTCTACCCGGGCACGGCGGTGCTGGTCGACTGGCTCGTCTATGGGCGGGTGCTCAGCCTGGTTCAGATGGCTGGCGTGGCCTTGATCGCGGCCTCGCTGTGGACGCTCCGGCGGCGATGAGCTGACCCGGTGCGGGCCGGACGCTCAGGCGATCACCCGCAGCGTGAAGGCGCGCAGGTGATCCATCAGGACGTCCGACGCTTGCGCGGCGGCCTCGCCGTCCCCGCCCGCGATCGCCTCCGCCAGGCGCTGATGCGCGCGCGCGCCGGTGGCGACGTCGCCCAGGTGCCGGTACGCGTACCAGAAGCGCCGGCACTGGATGATCATCGGCAGCACCGCCGCCACCGCGTAGCGGTTGCGGCAGGCCGCATGGTTGACGCGGTCGAGCTGCTGGTC
>NZ_JBCNLG010000036.1:0-32156 GCF_039595595.1 Roseateles sp.
CTCCTGCAGCGGGACGTGGTAGTAGTTGCTGGTGTGGATCAGCTTGCCCACCTGGTCCCGCAGCGCCGCCACCAGCCTCGGATGGTTGTGTCCGAGCGTGTTGACGGCGATCCCGCCCAGGCCGTCCAGGTATCGTCGGCCGGCCGTGTCCCACACCCAGGCGCCTTCGCCGTGCGACAGGGCGATCGGCAGGCGGCCGTAGGTTTGCATCACATGGGGTTCGGTCGGGGCGGCGAACGAGGAGTCCGGGGCGTTCATCAAGTCTCCAAAGTGGGAGGGTGGAGGAAAGGAGCGATCGATTCTACGGGTCGACCCTGGCGGGCGAAGAGATTCCTCCTGGACAGCCAGCGCAGCCACGCTGACCAGCGGGCGAGCAGAAGTCCACGCGTGCTGCGCCGCAACACATCCGAGGCACAATATCGGTTTTGCCTGCCGCGGTTGACCTTCGTCAAAAGGAGTGTCGCGTCCGCTGCAGCCGGGACGCAGACCGAGTAGCCAATGACTGAGCAGCCCAAGCCGCGAGAAGTGTTCATCCAGGGAATCACCACGGATGGTCGCACCTTCCGCCCGAGCGACTGGGCCGAACGTCTTGCCGGCGCCATGTCCTGCTTCCGTCCCGGCGGCACCCGCAGCGGCCGCGATGCCTACCTCGGCTACTCCCCCTACTGCGTGCCGCGCGTGGTCAACGGGGTCAAGTGCGTCATCGTCAACGAGGCGCTGAAGTCCGTCGAGCCGATGGCCTGGGACTTCGTCATGAACTTCGCCCGCGACAACAAGCTGCAGGTCGTCGATGCCTGCCTGCTGCCCGACGGGCGCGAATCGGGCAAGGCCTGAACCCTTGACAGCTTGAGCCGGCTGGCCCGATCGGGCCATCGCGCGGAATCGCCGCAGCGCCTACGCTGCGAGGTTCGCTGCGACATCCCGACCAGGCCGCCGACATGGCCGTCTCCACCGCCGACGCGGCCCCGCGGGCCGCCGCCGTCCTGCCGGAATTGCAGGAACTGCTGCGCCTGATCGACCAGGGCGGGCCGACGGTCCGCGCGCGCGAGCTCGCGACCGTGTCCACCGCGCGCGGTGAGCTGCCGGTGATCGGCGTGACGCTGGGCAATCCCGATCCCTGCGTTCCGGCGCTGGCCTTCATCGGCGGCGTCCACGGGCTGGAGCGCATTGGCGCGCAGGTGGTGCTGGCCTACCTCGGCAGTCTGGTGCGGCGCCTGCGTTGGGACCTGAGCCTGCATCAGCAGCTGGAATCGCTGCGGCTGGTGTTCCTCCCCGTCGTCAATCCGGGCGGCGTGCTGGCCGGCTCCCGCGCCAATCCGCAGGGCGTGGACCTGATGCGCAACGCCCCGCAGGACGCCGAGCACGGCGTGCCGTTCCTGATCGGCGGACACCGGCTGACGCGGCGGCTGCCGTATTTCCGGGGCGCGTCCGGCGCGCCGATGCAGGCCGAGAGCGACGCGCTGTGCCGCTTCGTCCGGGAGGAACTGCTGGGGCGGCCGGTCTCGGTCTCGATCGACTTCCACAGCGGCTTCGGCCTGCGCGACCGGATCTGGTTCCCGTATGCACGCAGCCGCAGGCCGATGCGGCATCTTGCGGAAGTCCATGCGCTGTGCGAGGTGCTCGATCAATGTCTCTGGCCGCACCCCTATGTGATGGAGCCGCAGAGCCGGCATTACCTGACCCATGGCGATCTCTGGGACCACCTCTACGACGAGTCGCTGACCCTCGATCGAGGGATCTTCCTGCCGATGACGCTCGAAATGGGGTCATGGCTGTGGGTCAAGAAAAATCCTCGGCAGCTACTCTCCCGGCACGGCATGTTCAACCCGCTGATCGAACATCGACAGCAGCGCGTGTTGCGACGGCACATGGCTTGGATGGACTTCATGACTCGCGCGACGCAGAGCGCATTCCGGTGGTTGCCGGGGCCGGACACACGAATCGATCACGGGGAGCAGGCGTTGATCCGCTGGTATCGGAGGAGTTTCCGATGAGCGAGCACACTTGGGTGCTGTTGCGGGGCCTGACCCGCGAGAGCGCCCATTGGGGCGATTTCCCCGCGCGTCTGCAGCGGGCGCTGCTGGTGCAGCAGCCGGGCGCCCGGCTGGAGTTGCTCGATCTGCCGGGCAACGGGGACAAGTATCGGCAGAGCAGCCCGACGCACGTCGACGCGATGATGGAGGACTGCCGCGCCGAACTGGCCCGGCGCGGCGTGCCGCCGCCGTATCAGGTGCTGGCGATGTCGCTGGGCGCGATGGTCGCGAGCGAGTGGGCGGCGCGCCATCCGCGGGAGCTTGATGGCGTCGTGCTGATCAACACCAGCCTGAGGCCGTTCAGCGCGTTCTTCCGCCGCTTGCGGCCCTCCAATTACTGGACCCTGCTGATGCTGAGCCTGACGCGCCTGAGCCTGCGCCGGCGCGAGGCCAAGGTGCTGCAGCTGACGACCCGTCTGCAGCGGGAGCCGGATCGGGTGATTGATCAGTGGGTGTCGATTCAGCGCTGTCGTCCGGTGCGCCGGCGCAATGCGCTGCGCCAGTTGCTGGCGGCTGCGCGCTATCGCGCCAGCCTGGCCAGGCCCGAGCCGCCGATGCTGCTGCTCTGCAGCCAGGGGGACACGCTGGTCGACTGGCGTTGCTCGCAGGCCATCAGCCGCGCCTGGGGCGCGCCGCTGCGCCTGCACAAGCATGCGGGGCATGACCTGCCCCTGGACGATGGTGACTGGGTCGCGCGCAATGTTGTGGATTGGCTCCACGTGCGCGAGGTGGTGGGCCAGATCACCACGCCGATGCCGCTCTGATTCTGACGTGCCGACGACCGCGGCTTCGAGCGGCTTCGGGTTGGGATGCAGAGCTAGGCGCGGACCGGAGCCATAGCAGCGCTATGGCGAGGATCCGCAACGACGCTATGCGCCCAACCCGAAGTCGCTCGGAGCTGCGGGAATGAAAAAGCCCGCCGGGTGGCGGGCTTTTCATGCACCAGAGCTGGATTTGGCTATCAGGCGGCCAGCGCCTTGATCTTGGCGGACAGGCGGCTCTTGTGACGAGCTGCCTTGTTCTTGTGGAAGATGCCCTTGTCGGCGACGGAGTCGATGACGGGCTGAGCGGTCTTGAACAGGTCGGCGGCCTTGGCCTTGTCACCCGTGACGATCGCCTTTTGCACGTTCTTGATGACCGTGCGGAACTTCGAACGCAGCGCCGAGTTGGCGGCGTTCAGCTTGACGTCTTGACGTGCGCGCTTGCGGCCCGAGGCCAGACGCACGGTTTTCTTCTTGGCTTTGGAAGAGCTTGCCATTGTCTTATGGGTCCAGTTGGTGCAAAGACGGCGAGTATAGCAGCCAGGAATTGAAAAACCAAATCGGAGGGATTGCGGCGCGCCCGGACACCCATAATGCGCGGTCGCCCGCCGGGCGTCCCCGACTGTCCGCTGAATGAATCTGCTGCGCACTGCCTCCCTGGTTTCGGTCTTCACGCTGTTGTCCCGCATCACGGGGCTGGTCCGCGAACAGATGGTGGCGGGGCTGTTCGGCGCGAACGCGATGACCGACGCCTACAACGTGGCGTTCCGCATCCCCAACATGCTGCGGCGGCTGTTCGCCGAGGGCGCGTTCTCCCAGGCCTTCGTGCCCGCGCTGGCCGCGGCGCGGGCGCGCGATGGCGACGCGGCCACGCGCAGCCTGATCGACGCCGTCGCCACGGTGCTGCTGTGGGCGCTGCTGGCAACCTGCGCGATCGGCGTGATCGGCGCGCCGGCGCTGGTGTGGGGGCTGGGCGCGGGCCTGTCGCCCGATGCCCACGACGCCGCCGTCGTCATGACGCGCTGGATGTTCCCGTACATCGGTTTCATGTCGCTGGTGGCGCTGTCGGCGGGCGTCCTCAATACCTGGAAGCGCTTCATCGTGCCGGCCGTCACGCCGGTGCTGCTGAACCTGGCCTCGATCGCCGCTGGCTACGGCCTGGGCCCGTGGCTGGGCCGCCATGGCTACGAGCCCATCTACTCGCTCGCGGTCGGCGTGATGATCGGCGGCGTGCTGCAGTTGGCGGTGCAGGTGCCGGCGCTGCTCAGGCTGGGCCTGATGCCGCGCTTCTCCTTCAGTTGGGGGGGGCTGCGCCGCGCCGTCGCCGACGAAGGCGTGCGCCACGTGCTGCGCAAGATGGGGCCGGCGCTGCTGGGCGTCGGCGTGGCGCAGCTGTCGCTGCTGATCAACACGCAGATCGCGATCTCGGTGGGGGAGGGCGCCGCCTCGTGGCTGACCTACGCGGACCGGCTGATGGAATTCCCCACCGCGCTGCTCGGCGTCGCCCTGGGCGTCGTGCTGACGCCGCAACTCGCGGCCAGCCAGGCCAAGGGCGACACGGCCCACTACTCGGGCCTGCTCGACTGGGGTCTGCGCCTGACGCTGCTGCTGGCGCTGCCCTGCGCGGTCGCGCTGCTGGTCTTCGCCGAGCCGCTGGTGGCGGTGCTCTATCAGCGCGGAGCCTTCCATGCTGCCGACGTCGCCCACACCGCGCGCGCGGTGATGGGTTACGGGCTCGGCCTGATGGGGTTGGTCGCGATCAAGGTGCTGGCGCCCGGCTTCTATGCGCGGCAGGACACGCGCACGCCGGTGCGCATCGCCGTCGGCGTGCTGGTGCTGACGCAGGTCTTCAATGCGATCTTCGTCTTCGGCCTGAAGATCGGCGTCGCCGGGCTCTCGCTGTCGATCGGACTGGGCGCCGTCGTCAACGCCTGGCTGCTGCTGCGCGGGCTGCGCCAGCGCGGCAGCTACACGCCCGAAGCCGGCTGGCCGATGTTCCTCGCGCGCGTCGTCGTGGCGAGCGCCGCGATGGGGGCGCTTCAATGGTGGCTCGCCGGCCACTTCGACTGGGTGGGCGGCCGTGGCGGGGCGTTCGAACTGACGCGGGCCGGCTGGATGGCCTTGAGCCTGGGCGGCTCGGCCTTGCTGTACTTCGGCGTGCTGCTGCTGTCCGGCTTGAACCTGCGCCAGTTCGCGCGCCGGGCCTGAGTTCGCGCCGCGCGATGCCGGTCATCCTGAAAGCGTAGACTCGACGCATGAGTTCGCCTTTGCAGTGGACGGTGCCGTCGGCGCTGGACTATTTCTCGACGCTGGTTGCCGACGACGACACGCTCAACCTGGCCGAGGCCGCCACCGCGATCGCGCTGGACGACGTGCCCCGGCTGGACGTGCAGCAGGTGATGGCGGAGCTGGACCGCCTCGGCGAGCGGCTGCGGCTGCGCCTGCCGGCCGACGCGCCGCCCAGCCACCGGCTGCGCATGCTCAACCAGTACTTCCACGGCGAGCTGGGCTTCGCGGGTAACGTCAACGACTACTACGCCGTCGGCAACAGCTACATCCATCAGGTGCTGGCCACTCGCCGCGGCATTCCCATCACGCTGGCCATCATCTACATGGAGCTGGCCTCGCACGTGGGGCTGCGGGTGAAGGGCGTCAGCTTTCCGGGCCACTTCCTGATGAAGCTGCGGCTGCCGCAAGGCGAGGTGGTGCTGGACCCGTTCAGCGGGCGATCGCTGGGCCGCGGCGAGCTGGACGAGTTCCTCAGCCCCTGGCGCGAACGCGCCGAGTTGATGCCGCAGGAGCCGATGTCGCTGGATGCCTTCCTCGGGTCGGCGTCGTCGCGCCAGATCCTGGCGCGGATGCTGCGCAACCTGAAGCAGATCCACACCGACCAGCACGATCTGCCGCGGCTGCTGGCCGTGCAGCGCAAGTTGGTGGCGCTGCTGCCGCAGGACCGGCTCGAGCGGGTGGAACTCGAGCAATGCCTGCAGCAGATCCGTGACGCCGGCGGCGGCCCCGCCCCCCTGCATTGAAGGGACGGCACCGGGCGATTCCTCGCCATCCTCCACCCTTCGGGGGCGGGTCGTCCGAAGGGCGCCAGATCGCCCCGCTTAGAATCCCCCACTTCCTGAGGGGCTGGCCCCTGCTCCGCGGCCGTGGAGCTCCCCCTCCATCCAACGCTGAAGTGGTTTGAAGCAGATCCCGCTGTCGCTCGGTCCCGAGCCCGACTACACCTTTGACACGCTCCTCACCGGCGCCAATACCGCGGCCCTCACGCATGTGCTGGGGCTGGGCGGGGGCTCGCCGCCGGTGTTCCTCTGGGGGCCGCCCGGCAGCGGCAAGACGCACCTGCTGCGCGCGCTCGCGCAGCACTGGCAACAGGCCGGCGCGCAGGTGGGCTGGTACGACGCCGACACGCCGCTCCCCTGGGAACTGCCTACCCATCCCAGCCTGCTGCTGCTGGACGACACGCAGCGCTTCGACGCCGGCCAGCAGCACGCGGCCTTCGCGCTGTTCGTCGAGGCCGCGACGCTGGGCCTGGCGGTGGTCTCCACCGGCACCGCGCCGCCCATCGACCTGGCGCTGCGCGAGGACCTGCGCACCCGGCTCGGCTGGGGGCCGACCTTCGCGCTGCAGCCACTGTCGGAAAACGAGGTCCGCGCCGTGCTGCGCCGCGAGGCCGACCGCCGCGGCATCGCGCTGGCCGACGATGTGATCGACTACCTGCTCAACCGCTACGCCCGCGACCTCAAGCACCTGATGACGCTGCTGGACGGGCTGGACGAGTTCGCGCTCGCCAGCAAGCGCGCCGTCACGGTGCCGCTGCTGCGCCAGATGCTCGCCGACCAGGGGGCGCTCGCCTAGGCGCGCCACCGGTTGCAACGATTTCAAGCTTTTTCAAGGACGCTCGACGTGGACCTGACCCTGTTCGACCTCGACGGCACGCTGATCCCGCAGGACTCCGACCATGCCTTCGGCGGCTACATGGTGGACATCGGCTGGGCCGACGGCGCCGCCTGGGCCGCCCGCAACGACGAGTTCTACGCCCAGTACCAGCGCGGCCAGCTCGACCTGGACGAGTACGTCGAGTTCGCCACCTCCGTGTGGCGCGCCCGCCCGCTGGCCGAAGCCGAGGCCGCCCGCGAGGCCTTCATGGCCCGGATCATCGCGCCGATGTTGCGCGACAATGCGCGCGCGCTGGTGCGGCGCCACCTCGATGCCGGGGACCTGGTGGCCGTCGTGACCGCCACCAATGAATTCGTGACCGCGCCGATCGCCAAGGCCTTCGGCGTCGACCACCTGATCGCGGTGCAGTTGGAGCGCGATGCGGCGGGCGCCTTCACCGGGCGCGTGCGCGGGACCCCGTCCTTCCAGGCGGGCAAGATCGTGCGCGTGAACGAGTGGCTCGCGGACCAGGGCCGGCGCTGGGAGGATTTCGAGCGCGTGCATTTCTACAGCGACTCGATGAACGACCTGCCGCTGCTGGAGCGGGTCAGCCATCCGGTGGCGACCAATCCGACCGCGGCCCTGGAGGCGCTGGCGCGCGAGCGCGGCTGGCCAATCTTGAAGCTCTTCGAATGATTAAAAAACTGATCAACAAGCTGTTGGGCAAGCCCGAGGGGACGGCCACGCCGCTGGGCAAGCGGGTGGAGATCGCCGCCGAGGAGCACCGCATCGACCCGGCCCTGCTCGACGAGCGCGGCGTCAAGGTCGTCAAGGGGCTGTCCGACGCGGGCTTCGAGGCCTACATCGTCGGCGGCGCGGTGCGCGACCTGCTGCTGGGCCGGCGGCCCAAGGATTTCGACGTCGCCACCGATGCCACGCCGGAGCAGGTCAAGAACCAGTTCCGCCGCGCCTTCATCATCGGCCGGCGCTTCCGCATCGTGCACGTCGTCTATGGCCGCGGCCGCGAGCACGAGGTCATCGAGGTCTCGACCTTTCGCGCGCTGCTCAAGGAGGACGACGCCGAGCAGGTGCAGGGCAACGAGAAGACGTCCAAGGGCGCGCTGGAGGGCAAGTCGCACGTCGTCGACGCGTCCGGCCGCGTGCTGCGCGACAACGTCTGGGGCCCGCAGATCGAGGACGCCGCGCGCCGCGACTTCACCGTCAACGCGATGTACTACGACCCGCAGCGCGAGCTGGTGGTCGACTACCACGGCGGCCTGGCCGATGCGCGCAAGAAGGTGCTGCGCATGATCGGCGACCCCGAGACGCGCTACCGCGAGGACCCGGTGCGCATCCTGCGCGCGGTGCGCTTCGCCGCCAAGCTGGGCTTCACGATCGAGCCCAAGACCCGCGCCCCGATCGCGGCGATGGCGCCGCTGCTCGCCAACGTGCCGCTGTCGCGGATGTTCGACGAGATGATCAAGCTGCTGCAGACCGGCCATGCGCTGGCCAGCATCGAGGAACTGCGCAAGCAGGGCCTGTCGCGCGGCGTGTTCCCGATCCTGGACGCGGTGCTCGACAAGGAAGGCCGGCTGCCGGAGAACGTGCACGGCAAGTTCGTCCGGCTGGCGCTGGAGGACACCGACAGGCGGGTGGCCGAGGGCCGCTCGGTGGCGCCGAGCTTCATGCTCGCCTGCATGTTGTGGGGTGAGGTCCAGCAGCGCTGGAAGCGCCTGATCGATGGCGGCGAGGGCCCGGTGCCGGCGCTGCAGCAGGCGATCGACCTGGTCTTCGACGCGCGCGTGGGCGACATCTCCGGCCGCGGCAAGCTGGCCGCGGACATGCGCGAGATCTGGATGATGCAGCCGCGCTTCGAGCGCCGCACCGGCAGCGGCCCGCACCGCCTGATCGAGCAGCCGCGCTACCGCGCGGGCTTCGACTTCCTGGCGCTGCGCGCCGAGGCGGGCGAGATCGATCCGGCGCTGGCCGACTGGTGGGAGGACTTCGCGCTGGGCAGCGAGGATGACCGCCGCGCGCTGCTCGACCAGGCGCGCGAGACGCAGCGCCAGGGTGGCCCCCGCAGCAAGCCCAAGGCGGGCGGCGGGCGCGTGCACTCGCTGCCGCGCGGCGCGGTCAGCGGGGAATCGGCGGCGGCGCTGCCGCTGGCTCCGGACCACGCGGAGGTCGACGGCGGCGAAGGCGGCGAAGGCGGGGAGGGCGGCGCGCCCAATCCGGCCAGGAAGCGCCGGCGCCGCCGCAAGCCGAAGGGCGCGGGCGGCGGCGAGTCTTCGGGCGCTCCCGCGGGCGCCGCTTCCGGCGACGAATGATCACGGCCTACGTCGGCCTGGGCGCCAACCTGGGCGACCTGCGGCGCACGCTGGAAGCGGCGCTGGCCGATCTGGCCGATGTTCAGGGGCTCACGCTCGATGCCGTGTCGAGCGCCTGGCGCAGCGCGCCGGTGGACTGCGAAGGCCCCGACTATCTCAATGCGGTCGCGCGCGTGCGCACCGATCTGGCGGCGCTGGCCCTGCTCGACGCGCTCCAGGCCATCGAGCGGCGCCACGGGCGCGAGCGGCCCTACGTCAACGCGCCGCGCACGCTCGACCTCGACCTGCTGCTCCATGGCGACGAGCTCCTCGCGCTCGAACGCCTGACCGTGCCCCATCCGAGGCTGCATCAACGCGCCTTCGTCCTGAAGCCCTTGCTCGAGCTGGATCCGGCGCTGCACGCGCCGGGTCTGGGGGCGCTGGGGGCGCATCTGCCCGCCGTCGCCGCACAGGCGATCGAGCGCGAGGTCGAGCCGTTGCGCCGGCCCCATGGCTCGTTCGGGCCCTAGGCCGCTACACTTGCGGGTTTTCCGTGACGCGGAAATGAACCATTTGTGACGATCCGGCGTGGATCGCACGGCGCGGAGCCCCCCCATGTTTTTCGGCAAGCTGCTGCCCCGAGAGGGCAATTTTTTTGAACTGTTCAATGAGCACGGCACGCAGATCGTCGAAGGCGCGCGCGCCTTCATGCTCATGATCCAGAACTACAACGACCTGACGCTGCGCGAGAAATACGCCGCCGAGGTCGACAAGGCCGAGCACCACGCCGACCGCATCACCGCCGAGGTGAACCGGCTGCTGCACCGGACCTTCATCACGCCGATCGACCGCGAGCAGATCCACGGCCTGATCAACGCGATGGACGACATCCTGGACCTGCTGCAGGATTCGACCGAGACGATGCAGCTCTACGACGTGCGCTCCATCCCCGAGGAAGTGCTGCGCCTGGGCGAGCTCTCGGCCAAGTGCTGCGAACGCGTCAAGCATGCCGTCTCGCTGCTGCCCAAGCTGAGCGAGCCGCAGACCACCGAGGCCGCCATCAAGGCCTGCGAGGAGATCGACAAGCTCGAGTCCGACGCCGACCGCGTGATGCGCGCCGCGATGTCCAAGCTGTTCCGCGAGCAGGAGGACGTGCGCGAGCTGATCAAGCTCAAGGCGATCTACGAGCAGCTCGAGTCGATCTCCGACCGCTGCGAGGACGTCGCCAACCTGATCGAGGGCATCGTCCTCGAGAACTCCTGATCCCGCGGACCGTTAGGAGCTTCTCCCATGGGAACGATGCAGGTGGCCTTCTGGGTCGTGGCCATGCTCGTGGTGCTGGCCGTGCTGTTCGACTTCATGAACGGCTTCCACGACGCGGCCAACTCGATCGCGACGGTCGTCTCGACCGGCGTGCTCAAGCCGCAGCAGGCGGTGCTGTTCGCAGCCTTCTTCAACGTGATCGCGGTGCTGGTCTTCGAGCTGAAGGTGGCGGCGACGATCGGCAAGGGCTCGATCGATCCAGGCATCGTCGACCACCACGTGATCTTCGGCGCGCTGATCGGCGCGATCGCGTGGAACGTGATCACCTGGTTCTACGGCATTCCGTCGAGCTCGTCGCATGCGCTGATCGGCGGCCTGGTCGGCGCGGCGATCGCCAAGGCGGGCACCAAGGGCCTGATCATGAGCGGCATCGGCAAGACCGTGCTGTTCATCTTCGTGTCGCCGCTGCTGGGCTTCCTGCTCGGCTCGCTGCTGATGGTGGCGGTGGCCTGGCTGTTCCGCCGCAGCTCGCCGCTGCGCGTGGACAACTGGTTCCGGCGGCTGCAGCTGGTGTCGGCGGGCCTGTACAGCCTGGGTCACGGCGGCAATGACGCGCAGAAGACGATCGGCCTGATCTGGATGCTGCTGATCGCGTCGGGCTACGCCAGCGCCGGTGAACACGCGCCGCCGACCTGGGTCATCGTGGTCTGTTATCTGGCGATCGGCATGGGCACGATGTTCGGCGGCTGGCGCATCGTCCGCACGATGGGGCAGAAGATCACCAAGCTCAAACCGGTGGGCGGCTTCTGCGCCGAGACCGGCGGCGCCATCACGCTGTTCCTGGCCACCGCGCTCGGCGTGCCGGTGTCGACGACGCACACGATCACTGGCGCCATCGTCGGCGTGGGCTCCACGCAGCGCGCCTCGTCGGTGCGTTGGGGCGTTGCGGGCAACATCGTCTGGGCCTGGATCTTCACGATCCCGGCGTCGGCGTTCATCGGCGGACTGTTCTACTGGATCAGTTTCACGGTGTTCTGATCCTGCCCCACCGGGTCTCGCCAGCGGCGAGACCCGGCGCCGTCATTGGCTGATCTCCCGGGCGGCTTCGACCTGGGATTCGAAGTAGCGCTGCGCGGAGAAGGCGATCGTCGCCATCAGGCAGGCCCCGCCGACCATCAGGCAGGCGATCACACCGAGGATCGGCAGCCAGCCGGTCTTGCGCACGGGCTGGCCCGGGTTGAAGCGCTCGGCCCAGCGCTCGTCGGGCATCAGCCCGTAGACGATGCCGGCCAGCATGCTCTGCGCCAGCATCAGGCCCAGCACGGGGATCAGGAACCAGGCGGTGACGTCGTCCTGGCCCAGCGTGTCCATGCGATGCACGCCGTAGAGCCCCAGCAGCGTGGGCAGCGGATGCAGCCAGCCGAGCCGGTCGCCGAAACCGTGCAGGTAGAAACGATGCGCCCCGAGGCTGCCGAGCGCGAAGCTCAGCCAGGTGGCGACGGCCTTGGACTTGGATTCCGCCGGACCGCCGGCGCTCGGGGCGGCGGCACTCATGCGGAGGGGGTGGTGGCGGGCGCGGCGGTGGCGCCGGTCGGCGAACTGGTGTCGCCCTGTCCCAATTGGCGTTGCATGAGCACGACGTCCAGCCACTTGCCGAACTTCCAGCCGGCGGCCTTCATGACGCCGATGTCCTCGAAGCCCTGGGCGCGATGCACGCCGATCGACCCGAGGTTCTGCGAATCGCCGATCACCGCCACCATCTGGCGCGCGCCGGCGGCCTCGCAGCGCGCGATCAGCTCCGCCAGCAGCAGCCGGCCCACGCCCTGGCCCTGGGCCTGCGGGGAGAGATAGATCGAGTCCTCGACGAAGTAGCGATAGGCCAGGCGGGGGCGGAAATAGTTGGCGTACGCGAAGCCCAGCACCTGTCCGTCACGCTCGGCGACCAGATAGGGCAGGCTGCGGCTGAGGACCTCGGTGCGGCGGCGGGCCATCTCGGCGCGGTCCGGCACGTCGGTCTCGAAGGTGCCGGTGCCGTGCAGCACCGCATGTTCGTAGATCTGCTGGATCGCGGCGATGTCGCCTTCCAGGCTGGGGCGGATCAGGAGAGGGGCGGAACTGCTGGTGGTTGTCGTCATTGGTGGCGGAGGACAAAGCGTCAGGAGCGAGTTTATAATGCCGGGTTTTGGTGCCGACCCTCGGGTGTGGCTGTCAGGCTTCGAAGCTTCCTGATCCGAAGTTTCCGGGGCGATGGACGGACCGGGGGTGTATCTACGGCGCCAGCTTGCGGCTCTTTGTGGGGATTCGTGCGCGACACACGCGCCCCCTGACGGAGACGGCCGATTCAACTCTGCTTGCCCGCTGTGTGTCCCTGTGGTGCGGTGGAACGCCAAAAGACTGAAGGATAGATCATGGTCGTGATTCGACTCTCCCGCGGTGGCTCCAAGAAGCGTCCGTTCTACAACATCGTCGTGACCGACAGCCGCAACCGCCGTGATGGCCGCTTCATCGAGCGCGTCGGCTTCTACAACCCGGTCGCTTCCGGCAACGCCGAAGGCCTGCGCATCGCCCAGGACCGCGTGTCGTACTGGGTTGGCGTCGGCGCCCAGCTGTCGCCTGCCGTCGCCCGCCTGGTCGACGTGGCCAAGAAGGCCGTGGCCCCCGCCGCTGCCGCGGCCGCCTGATTCATCGACGGATTCCCATCGATGAAGCAGACGCCCGATGACGTGATCGAGAGTTCTTCGGCCTTTCCGGAGGACGCCATCGAAGTCGGGCGCGTGCTGGACGCCTGGGGCATCAAGGGCTGGCTGAAGATCCTCAGCCACTCCGCCGATGCCCAGGCGCTTTTTTCTTCCCGCCGCTGGTTTCTCAAGCCCAGCGAGAAGGCCCTGCCGGGCAAGCCGCACGTCGTGCCGCCCGTGCTCAAGATCCTGTCGGTCCGCGATCACGCGGACGGGATCGTCGCCCAGGCCGAGGGCATTGCCGACCGCAACGGCGCCGAGGCCCTGAAGGGCGCCCGGATCTTCGTCTCGCGCAGCACCTTCCCGGACGCCGGCGAGGACGAGTACTACTGGGTCGACCTGATCGGCATGTCGGTCATCAACAAGGATGGCAAGACGCTGGGCGAGGTGACCGACCTGATCGACACCGGCCCGCACTGCGTGCTGCGCATCGTCCCCGCCGGCATGAGCGCGCCGGTGAAGCCGGACGAGGAAATCCTCATCCCGTTCGTGAACGCATTCGTCGGCACGGTCGACAAGGCGGCGAAGACCATCGCCGTCGACTGGGACACCGACTACTGAAGCCGCCGGGCCCGCACGCCCATGCGCTTCGACGTCCTCACCCTCTTTCCCGAGCTCTTCGACCCCTTCCTGCGGGTCGGCGTGACGCGCCGCGCGTACGAGAGCAAGCAGGTCGACGTGCGCCTGTGGCAGCTGCGCGACTTCGCCGAGGACAACTACCGCCGTGTCGATGACCGCCCGTTTGGCGGTGGTCCGGGCATGGTGATGCTGGCGGCGCCGCTGGAGCGCGCGCTCGCCGCGGTGAAGGCCGACCGCGCGGTCCAGACGCCGGGCACGCCGGCGGTGATCCACTTCAGCCCGACCGGGCGCAAGCTGGACCAGGCGCTGGTGCAGGAACTCGCGCGAGGCGAGGGCGCCATCCTGCTCTGCGGCCGCTACGAAGGCATCGACCAGCGCGTGCTGGACCGCCACGTGACGATGGAGGTCAGCCTGGGCGACTTCGTGCTTTCCGGCGGCGAACTGCCGGCGCTGGCGATGCTGGATGCGCTGACTCGCCTGCAGGAGGGCGTGCTGAACGACGCCGCCTCGCACCAGCAGGACAGCTTCTCGGACGGCCTGCTCGACTGCCCGCACTTCAGCCGCCCCGAGGTGCTGGAGACACCCGAAGGCCCCTTGCCGGTGCCGCCGGTGCTGCTGTCGGGCCACCACGCGGAAATCGCGCGCTGGCGCCGCGAGCAGTCGCTGGCCTTGACGCTGCGCCGCCGGCCGGAGCTGATCGAGGCCGCGCGGCGCGAGGGCCGGCTCGACAAGAAGGACGAAAAATTCCTGGCGTCGCTGACGGGCTCTGGCGCGCGCAAACCGGGCGGCGTTTGACGATCGCTCCTGCACGTCTATAATCGCCGGTTTTGCCGATCCTCTACCGGGTTGATGGGGCAAGGGCAGCACAGGGCATCGTCGTCAGACATGATCCAAGGGGCTGTTGGTTGAATCCCCACGCGGGCGGCGCTCAAGAAGTCTTCAGAAGGCTTTCGAAAGCGGCCAGTCCTGGAATCGTCCTGATTCACGCCGGCATGATCACCAGGAGATCCTCGTGAATCTGATCCAGACCCTCGAGCAAGAAGAAATTGCTCGCCTGAACAAGACCATCCCCGCTTTCGCCCCCGGCGACACGGTGATCGTGAACGTGAATGTCGTCGAAGGCACCCGCAAGCGCGTGCAGGCTTACGAAGGCGTCGTGATTGCCCGCCGCAATCGCGGTCTGAACTCCAACTTCATCGTCCGCAAGATCTCGAGCGGCGAAGGTGTTGAGCGCACGTTCCAGCTGTACAGCCCGCTGATCGCCTCGATCGAAGTGAAGCGCCGCGGCGACGTCCGCCGCGCCAAGCTGTACTACCTGCGTGAGCGTTCGGGCAAGTCGGCGCGCATCAAGGAAAAGCTGTCCTTCAAGGCCGCCGAATAATCCTCGGCACGCGCCCCCCTCAAAGCCGCTCCAAGGCCCTGCCCGGAGCGGCTTTGTCGTTTCCGGCGTCCAATCGGGGCTTGGCTTCCCGAGCCCCCACGAACAGGTCCGCCGCAGCGGACGCACGCCCCGCATGTCGACGCCTCTCCCCAGCCGTCCCGCCATCCGCGATCCCCGCGTTGTTCCCGTCATCGGCACCGATGCCCACCTGCCCGCCATCGCGCGTGAGCGCCTGACGCCGGCCTGGCTGCGCGACCGCTTCCTGCATCCGCCGGCGCTGGCGCCGGAGATTCCCGGCGATGGCGGCGTGTTTCCGGGCCGCACGGCGACGCAGGCGGCGGTGCTGGTGCCGCTGGTGCAGCGCGCCGAAGGCCTGCAGGTGCTGCTGACGCAGCGCACCGCGCACCTGCGCGACCATGCCGGGCAGATCAGTTTCCCCGGCGGCCGGGCCGAGCCCGAGGACGGCTCCCCCGAGCGCACCGCGCTGCGCGAGGCCCAGGAGGAGATCGGCCTGGAGGAGCGTCATGTCGACCTGATCGGCCAGTTGCCGGTCTACCGCACGGTGACGGCCTACGAGGTCACGCCGGTGGTGGCGCTGATCCGCCCCGGCTTTTCGCTGCGGCTGGATGCGTTCGAGGTGGCGGAGGCCTTCGAGGTCCCGCTCGAATTCCTGATGAACCCCGCGCATCACCAGCGCCACAGCTTCGAGTACGACGTCCCCGGCATGACCGGCGATGACGGCGGCCCGTTGAAGGGCCGGCGGCAGTTCCTGTCGATGCCCTGGACGGGGCCAGGTCTTGCGGTCTCCAACGCCGATCCCGACGTGGGTCTGACGCCCGCCGCGCCCAAGGAGTTCTTCATCTGGGGCGCGACCGCCGCGATGTTGCGCAATCTCTACCGCTTCCTTCAAGGCTGAAGCTCCCCCTGCCGAGGGTGTGGCGGGCCGCTATCATCCCGGGCCATGAACTTCTTCGCGGTCTTGCTGGCGCTGGTGTGCGAGCAGCTCAAGCCTCTGCCGCACGGGAATCCGGTCCACCAAGGCATGATCGCCTGGGTGCGCTGGACCGGGCGCAACTTCGACGCGGGACGGTCGCATCACGCGGCCGTCGTGTGGACGATCACCGTCGTCGGACCGGCGCTGCTGGTCGGCGCGATCTACGCGCTGGTGCGGCCCTACAGCCTGCTGCTGTCGCTGGCGCTGGACGTGCTGGTGCTCTACCTGACGCTGGGTTTCCGCCAGTTCAGCCATTACTTCACCGACATCCGCGACGCGCTGGAGCGCGGCGACGAGCTCGAAGCCCGCCGTCTGCTGGCCGAGTGGCGTCACCTGGACGCCAGCGAGCTGCCGCGCACCGAGCTGCTGCGCCACGTGCTGGAGCACTCGCTGCTGGCGGCGCACCGGCATGTCTTCGGGGTGTTTTTCTGGTTCGTGCTGTTCTCGACGCTGGGCCTGGGCCCGGCCGGCGCGGTGCTGTACCGGATGGCCGAATTCGCCGGCCGCTACTGGGCCTTCAAGAGCCGCACGCTGGACGCGCCGACGAACGAGCGGCTGATGGAGCTGTCGCGCAAGCTGTTCGGCATGATCGACCACATCCCGGCGCGGCTGACCGCGACGGGCTTCGCGATCGTGGGCAACTTCGAGGAGGCCGTCAGCGCCTGGCGCCGCGACGCGGCGCTCTGGGCGCATGACAACGAGGGCATCATCCTGGCCTCCGCCGCGGGCGCGGTGGGCGTGCAGCTGGGCGGCAGCGCCGCGCCGGGCGTGACGCCGGACCGCAGCAAGACCTTCGAGTCCGGCGGCGACATGGACGCCACCCGCGCCGAAGGCTCCACCGGCGGTGTGCCGCCGCAGCTGGGCCACCTGCAGAGCGTGGTGGGCCTGGTCTGGCGCTCGGTGGTGCTGTGGATGATGCTGCTGGCGCTGCTGACGCTGGCGAACCTCGTCGGCTGAGCGCCTCAGGCGTCGCGCACATCGGCCAGCACTTGCTGGCCGAAGTCGTTTCTGGCGAGGAATTTCAGCACCCGCGCCGCCGTGTCCTCGGCGCTGGCGAGCTGACCCTCGGCCTTGAACGCCGCGAAGCGGTCGCGGTCGGGGAACCTGGATGCGTCGCCGCCGCGCAGCTGCGCCTGCATGTCGGTGTCGATGATGCCCGGCGCCAGCGACACGACGCGCGCGGCGCGCTCGCCCTTGGCGGCCTTGTGCTCCTCGTCGAGCGCCATCGCGCGGCTGAGGTTGTCCATGCCGGCCTTGGCCGCGCAATAGACGGCGCTGCCGGCCATCGCGCGGCGGCCCAGGCCGGAGGAGATGTTCAGCACCTTGCGCTGGACCGGCCAATCGCGCGTGGCGTCGAGGAAGGCGGCGCTGAGCAGCAGCGTGGCCTCCAGGCCGACGCGCATCGCCGACGACAGCGTCTCCAGCGCTTCCCCATCGATCGGTCCGGGCGGCGGCACGACGCCGGCGTTGTTGATCAGCGTCGCGGCGGCCCAGTTGCTGGGCTGCGTGCGCAGCCAGTCGGCCAGGTGCTGCGCGATGGTCAGCGGATTCGCGAGATCGGCCTGCCACTGCTGCAGCGCGAGGCCACGCTCGTGAGCGAAGCGCTCGAGCGCCTCGCTGCGGCCGCGGGCGATGCCGACGACGAGATGGCCGGCCTCGAGCGACTGGCGCGCCAGCGCCTCGCCCAGGCCGCGCGAGCTGCCGGTGACGATGGTGAGGGAATGCGGGGTGGCGGGGGACATGGACAAGACTCCTGGTCGTCGGGGAAGGGCCGCGGCGCGGACCGTCAAAAGCCGGGCGGCGACTGCAGCGAAAGCGCCGGCGCGTCGAGTACGGCGGGCAGATGCAGCTCGCGCGCATGCAGCAGCAAGCGGGGCGCCCGCGCGAGCACGTCCGGCGGCGCATACAGCGCGTCGCCGAGGATCGGATGCCCCGCGGCCAGCAGGTGCACGCGGAGCTGGTGCGAGCGGCCGGTCACCGGCTCGAGCTCGACGCGCGTGACGCCGCCTGCGGCGTCGCGATGCAGCACCCGCACGCGCGTCAGGCTGGGCTTGCCGAACGCAGGATCGATCTTCTGCCTCGGGCGGTTCGGCCAGTCGACCAGCAGCGGCAGGTCGATCTCGAAGCGGTCCTGCTCGACGATCCCCTGCACCACCGCTTCGTAGCGCTTGTCGACGAGCCGCGCGGCGAAGGCCTCGCTGAGCGCGCGCTGCATGGCCTCGCCGCGGGCGAACACGATCAGGCCCGAGGTCGCCTGATCGAGCCGGTGCACGATCAGCGCGTCGGGATATAGCGCCTGGACGCGCGCGGACGCGCAGTCCTGCTTGTGCTCGCCGCGTCCGGGCACGGACAGCAGGCCCGAGGGCTTGTCGGCGACGACGCGCCAGTCGTCCGCATGGACGATGGTCAGCGCCGGCGGCATCGGATCGCTCATGCGGCTCAGAACTGGTGGATCCAGCCGGACTGCAGCGCCGATTGCGGATTCGATCCGGCCGCGCTGACGGCGGCGAGCGCGTCCGCCGCCGTCACGCCGAGCCGCTTGAGCACGCAGGCCGCCATGGTGCCAGTGCGGCCCATGCCGGCGGCGCAATGCAGCAACGCGCGGTCGCCCAGGCGCAGGCCTTGCGCGATCTGCTCGACGCCCTGACGGAACGCCGCCGCGTCGGACGCCAGGCCGAAGTCGCGCATCGGCACATGCAGCCAGCGGAAGGGCAGACGGCCCTGGGCGACGGCCTTGTGATACGTCGGCGACAGCTCGGCGACCTCCTCGAGCGGGTTGAGGCAGACCACGAGGTTGAGCTGGTTCAGCCGTGCCTCGTCGAGGAACGCGGGCCAGGGTTCACGGCGGCCGGGCATCGACTGCAGCCACAGCCGGCCCGGGATCTCGTCGGGGAGGGGAAGGGGTCGAAACGCCATGGGCGCGATTGTCGTGTCTCCCTGCTGCGTGGAGTGTTAATCAACGGAAAGTTTATTTATTGGAGGGCTGCGGCGATCATGGCGGCACGGCAAGACGACAAGCAAGCCAACAAGCAAGCAAAGGAGCTGACGATGATCAAGATCCAGGGACTCGACCACCTCGTGCTGCGGGTGCGCGATCTGCAGGCCTCGCTGCATTTCTACGTCGACCTGCTCGGTTGCACGATCGAGCGCCGCCAGGAGGCGATCGGCCTGGTCCAGCTGCGCGCCGGCGCGCAGCTGATCGATCTGGTCCCGCTGGATGGCAAGCTGGGCAGCGCCGGCGGGGCCGGTCCGGGCAAGGAGGGGCGCAACGTCGATCACTTCTGCCTGCGCGTCGAATCGCTCGACGAGCCCGCGCTGCGCCGCTGGCTGACCGAGCGCGGCGTGACGGTCGATGCCTACGGCTCGCGCTATGGGGCCGAAGGCGATGGCCCGTCGCTGTACCTGTTCGATCCCGACGGCAACGTGCTCGAACTGAAGGGCCCGCCCTGGCCGGCGGGACTGCATGAAGCGCTCGACGAGTCGGTGCAGTACGGTCCGATGTATGGCACGGAGGCGATGCCGCTGTTCAACCATCTGCCGATGGCGCTGGGCGCGCTGGCGCGGCTTGGGGCGCCGCGTGAGGCGCTGCGGCGCCATCTCGACCACTGGGGACCGCTGTCACGCCCCGCCGCTGACGATGGCGTGGCGACGCCCTCGGTCGAGGAGGCGCTGCGGCGGGTGCTGGCCGCGCCCGAGGCGCAGGCCTTCCATGTCGCGATCCGTCTGGCCTATGCGCTGCAGTCGGGGCATCAGAAGGAGCTCGATGCCGCGCTGAAGACGACCCTCGGGCTGAAGAGCCCTCTCGGCCCGCCGGTGCCGGCGGGGCAGGGCAGTGCCAGCGTGCGGGAGGTGATCGACGCGGTGCGCGCCGATGCCGCGCTGGCGATGCCGTCGATGGGCGGCACGCTGATCACGACGCGGATGCAGCACGCCGCCGCGCTGCCGGGCTTCGACGGCTACGTCGAGCGCCCGCGCCTGACGCTGGACGCGCTCGCCGAGGCCTCGCTGGCGGTGTACCTGGCGCGCCATGGCTTCGCCTCGCTGCACCTGGTGACCGGCACGCATGCGCTGCGGGTGCTGCTGGAGGCGGCGGCCTCGCGCGGTCTCGCCGTCGACGAGGGTCAGATCTTGCGCAATGTCTGGCGCGCGTGGCTGGCCACCTATCTCGCCGAGCTGCGGCCCGCGCCGGCCTGGGCGCTGGTGCATGCGGGCAGCGCGTCGGAGGACGACTGGACGCGCGAGCTGCCGTCGCTGCACGCGTCGATGAATGATCACCGCATCAAGCTCGCCGACGCGGCGCGTGAGGAGTGGCGCCATCGTGGCTGGCCGGGGTATGCCTTGTGCCTGCGCCGGGAAGGGGCCGCAGAATGAGCGCCGTGCTGTCGACCACCGCCCCCACCGATCCGCCGGCGCCGCTGCGCCATCCGCACCTGCTGCTCTGGGCCGTCTGCGCGCTCGCGTTGATGAGCACGGCCGGCGTCGCGCTGCCGTATCCGATCCTGGCGCCGATCTTCGTGGACGGGCCGGTCGATGGCTTCACGCATTTCCTGGGCCTGCGGCCTGAGCTGCTGATGGGGCTGGCGCTGGCGGTGAATCCGGCGGGCATCCTGGTCGGCAGCCTGGTCGTCGGCCCGATGTCCGATCGCTACGGGCGGCGCCGCGTGCTCAGCATCACCATCACCGCGACGCTGATCGGCTACGGGCTGAGCGCGTTCGCGCTGGCCTCGCGGGACTATCCGCTGTTCGTGCTGTCGCGCTTCGCGACCGGCCTGACCGAGGGCAATGTCGCCGTGGTGCGGGCGCTGCTGGCGGACTGGCATCCGCAGCTGGAGCGCACGCGCAGCTTCGCGTGGCTCAACGCCAGCCTCTACATCGGCTGGCTGGTGGGCCCGCTGCTGGGCGGGTTGACGCTGCCGTGGGGCGAGGCGGTGCCTTTCATGGTCGCGGCGGCGGTGCTGGTGCCGTGCCTGGTGTTGCTCGGGCTGGGGCTGCCGGATGACCGGCCGGCGGCGGCGCCGGAGGGCGGGATGCTCGCCGCGATGCGGCGGCAGCAGTCGCTGGGGCTGGTCGTGCAGGATCCGGTGCTGCGTCATCTGGCGCTGCTGCAACTGGCCTACACGCTGGGGGTGAACGCGCTGTACGAGTTCGCGCCGCTGTGGATGCTGCAGCAGGCGGGGCTGGGCAGCCGCGGCATCGCGCTCGTGACGGCGGTGCAGTGCGCGGCGATGACGGCGGCGAGCCTGTTGGCGGCGCGCATCGGCTCGGGGCCGGCGCCGCTGCATCGGGCGGCGCGCTTCGCGGTGGTGGCGGCGGTGGGGCTGCTGGCCCTGAGCCTGGCGCCATCGTGGCTGGGGCTGGTGTTGATTCCGGCGCTGGGGATTCCGCTGTCGTTCTACAACGCGCTGATGCCGGCGTGGATGTCGGAGCGCTTCGCCGCGCATGGGCAGGGCCGCGTGATGGGGCTGCTGACGACGGTGTTCTGCCTGTCCAACACGATGATCGCGCTCATCGGCGGCGTGCTGGGGATGCTCTCGGCGCGCTGGATCATGCTGCTGGGAGGCGCCACCTGCCTGCTGGCGGCGATCGGCTTCATCCGCTTCGCGAGGCGCCATTCATGAGCCAGGGCAACGAGGAGCGGCTGCTGTTCGAGCTCAAGAGCCGCGGGCCGCAGCCGGCCGCCACGCTGGCGGCGGCGCTGGCGATCACGCCGATGGGGGCGCACAAGCTGCTGGCCAGGTTGGAGGCGCAGGGGTTGGTGGAGGCTGGCGGGGAGGATGAGCTCTTGTCCCAGCCCGCTGCCGGGCGGCGGGAGAACGAGCAGGACAGGGAGGCTGTGCCGGGGCGGGTGGGACGGCCGAGGAAGCTGTGGTCGCTGACGGCGGCGGGGCATGGGCGCTTTCCGGATCGGCATGGGGATCTCACCGTGCAGTTGATCCAGCAGGCGCGGGCGGTGTTCGGCGAGGCGGGGCTGGATCAGCTCATCGCGGCGCGGGAGAAGGACAGCGAGCAGCGCTACCGCGCCGCGTTGGCGCGTTGCCGCACGACGGGCGATCGTGTGCGCGAGCTGGCTCGATTGCGCGCCGAGGAGGGCTACATGGCGCGGGCCGAGCGGGTGGGGCGCGACTGGGTGCTGGTGGAAGATCACTGCCCCATCTGCGCCGCGGCGCAGAGCTGCCAGGGATTCTGCCGATCGGAGCTGGCGCTGTTCCAGCGCTGCCTGGGACCGGAACTGCAGGTCGAGCGCACCGAGCATCTGCTGGCCGGCGCGCGGCGATGCGCGTATCGGATCAGCGCGGCGAAAGAGGAGCTTGCGACGGAGTGACAGCGGTGTGGCACGAGCCCCCTCTCCCCTCCCTCTCCCCGCTGGGGCGAGGGGGTTAAGAGGGAGCGAGTGTCGGCACTTGCCTTGCGCAAGAACTCCCTCGCCCCCCGCGAGGGGGGAGAGGGCAGGGGAGAGGGGGGGCTCCCGCCGTCGCTCCATCGTGGTTCACGACACGATGTACGCCGCCGCCCCGGTGGCCAGCAGCCGTCCCTGTTCATCGGTGAATGCCATGCGCGTATTCGCCACGCGGCTGCCGAGTCGCATGACTTCCGCCTCGCACCGGAACAGCGGCCCGATGGCCGGCCGCAGGTAGTCCACGCGCAGGTCGATGGTGCCCAGCTTGCCGAAGCGCTGCAGCCGCTGCGTCGGCGGTTCGTCGAGATGCCTGGCCCCCGTCGCCGCCATCACCGCCAGCCCGCCCATCGCATCCAGCGTTGCGCTGATCACTCCCCCATGCAGCCGGTTGTGGGCGTAATGCCCGACCAGATCCGGCCGCATGTGGATGTGGGCTCGCACGATCTCATGCTGCAGCTCGTCGACCTTCAATCCCAGCACCTGATTGAAAGTGATCAACTGCTCGAAGATCTCGCAAAGCGCGCGGGTGAACTCGGGCTCGAAAGGGCTCTTCACATCGGTCATGGCGGCGGACCTTAGCGCAACGCCGCCGCCAAATGCAGAGCGCTCGCCCTAGAGCGCCCTGACGCCGAGGTGACAGCCTTGCGCCCCCGAATCGGCCCTTCGGCACAATGCGCGCCATGAGCGACACGACATCCCCTTCGACCGCCGCCCCCGAGGCCGACACCGCAGGTCCCGACGCCTCGCGCCCTGACGGCTTCCTGCGCGTCGCCGCCGCGCTGCGCGCGCTGTCCCATGAACACGCGCCGCGCTGGCTCGAGGTCTCGGCCCGCAGTTCCCAGGAGGCTGCCGACGCGCTGGGCGTCGCGCTCGGCCAGATCGCCAAGAGCGTGGTGTTCCGCCGCAAGAGCGATGACGCCGCCGTCCTCGTGATCGCCTCCGGCGACAAGCGTGTCGACGAGCGCAAGCTCGAGGCCCACACCGGCAAGCTCGGCCGCGCCGATGCCGACTACGTGAAGGCGCGCACCGGCTTCTCCATCGGCGGCGTGTCGCCGCTGGGCTTCCAGCCGAGCTATGCCACCGACGGCGAGCCCGCGCCGCCGCTGCTCTTCATCGACAAGGAGCTGTTCCGCTTCGACGCCATCTGGGCCGCGGCCGGTCACCCGAACGGCGTGTTCCTGATGTCGCCGCCGCAACTGGTGGCGCTGACCGGCGCGCCGGTGATCGAGGTGGCGCAATGACCGCCTTCGCCCGCACGCCCGAAGGGCGCATCGCTTCGCCCTGCATCAACGTCTGCAAGATGCATGAGCCGACCGCGCTATGCCGCGGCTGCGCCCGCACCATCCCCGAGATCGCCGGCTGGAGCAAGGCCGACGATGCTGAGCGCATCCGCATCCTGACGCTGCTGCCCGAGCGCCGCGCGCTGTTGGCCGCGCACGGCGCGCTCGCCACCGAGCCCCTCCCGAATACCTGAACGGCCTGAACGGCCCGACAGGCCCGGCCGCCACGGCCACACCCTCGACGCCACACAGGGACCGCGATGACCACCATCGATTTCTACTTCGACCCGATCTCGCCCTACGCCGCGCTGGCCTTTGAGCGGCTGCCCGAGGCGCTCGCCGGCCGCAGCGTCGCGGTGCGCTACCTGCCGGTGCTGTTCGGCGCGATGCTGAAGTCGCTGCAGCACAAGGGGCCGGCCGAGATCCCCGGCAAGCGCGACTGGACCTACCGCCAGGTGCAGTGGCTGGGCCACCGGCTGGGCGTGCCGCTGGACCTGCCCGCGGCGCATCCCTTCAACCCGCTGGGCCTGACGCGGCTGCTGTGGGCCACCGCGCCGGCCGGCCAGACGCCGGGCCGCTACGCCGTCGAGCGCGTGCTGCGCCACGTCTGGCGCGGCGGCCTGGACGCGGCCGATCCGGCGCGGCTCGCCGCGCTGACGGCGGACCTGGCGCCGATGCGCGACCCGGCCTCGGACGAAGTCAAGGCCGACCTGCGCGACGCGACCGACGCGGCCCTGGCGCGCGGCGTCTTCGGCGTGCCCACCTTCGGGGTTGGCGACAAGCTGTTCTGGGGCCTGGATGCGCTGGACATGCTGACCGCCTGCCTGGACGGCGACGCCTGGTTCGACGGCCCGGCCTGGGAGGCCGCGGCGTCCCTCCCGGTGGGGATACGCCGCAATTGACAGGGCAACGGACAGGGGGCGCTCGGGAGAGGGTAGGGACATACCCTTTGCTGCGGCTCACAGGCCTCCAAATTCCGCATCGAGAAATCCGGCCTCAGGGTTGCGCCGGAGTTTGTCAGCCAGAGGCAAGCAAGCCGTCAGAAATGGGTCAGAGCGGGCCCGGATAGTCCCGACGCAAGGGCCATCGGTCGATGGTTCTGGGAATTCCGAGGAGACAACCCCATGGCAACTGCAAGCGCAGTGACCACGAGCGCGCCGATGACGGCCGAGGAGAAGAAGGTCATCTTCGCCTCGTCGCTGGGCACGGTGTTCGAGTGGTACGACTTCTACCTGTACGGCTCGCTGGCCGCGATCATCGGCAAGCAGTTCTTCACCGGCCTGGACCCGACGGCGCAGTTCATCGCGTCGCTGATGGCGTTCGCGGCGGGCTTCATCGTGCGACCGTTCGGCGCGCTGGTGTTCGGCCGGCTGGGCGACATGATCGGCCGCAAGTACACCTTCCTGGTGACCATCCTGATCATGGGCCTGTCGACCTTCATCGTCGGCGTGCTGCCCACCTACGACACGATCGGACCCGCGGCCGCGGTGATCCTGGTCGGTCTGCGCCTGCTGCAAGGCCTGGCGCTGGGCGGTGAATACGGCGGTGCCGCGACCTACGTCGCCGAGCACGCGCCGCATGGCAAGCGGGGGGCGTACACCTCGTGGATCCAGACCACGGCGACGCTGGGCCTGTTCCTGTCGCTGATCGTGATCCTGGGCACCCGCACGGCGCTGGGCGAGGCCACGTTCGCGGCCTGGGGCTGGCGCGTGCCTTTCGTCGTGTCGATCCTGCTGCTCGGCGTGAGCGTGTGGATCCGGCTGTCGATGAACGAATCGCCGGCCTTCCAGAAGATGAAGTCCGAGGGCAAGACCTCCAAGGCGCCGCTGTCCGAGTCCTTCGGGCAGTGGAAGAACCTGAAGATCGTGCTGCTGGCGCTGTTCGGCCTGGTGGCCGGGCAGGGCGTGGTCTGGTACACGGGCCAGTTCTACGCGCTGTTCTTCCTGACCAGCGTGGTCAAGGTGGATGCGGCGGCGGCCAACATCATGGTGGCGGTGGCGCTGCTGATCGGCACGCCGTTCTTCGTCGTGTTCGGCACGCTGTCGGACAAGATCGGCCGCAAGCCCATCATCATGGCGGGTCTGCTGCTGGCGATCCTGACCTACTTCCCGCTGTTCAAGGCGCTGACCAACGCGGCCAACCCGGACCTGGCCAAGGCCCAGGCCACCGCGCAGATCACGCTGACGACGGACCCGGCGCAGTGCTCGTTCCAGGGCAGCCCGGTGGCGCGCGACGTGGACTTCACCACGCCTTGCGACATCGCCAAGCGCGCGCTGGCGCAAGCCGCGGCGAACTACGAGACGGTGCCCGGCGCGGCCGGCACCGGCCAGGTGAAGGTGGGCGACAAGGTCATCGAGGCGCCGACCGCCACGCTGACCGCTGGCGGCCACAAGTTCGACGAGGACAGCGCCAAGAAGATCGCCGCGTTCAAGAAGGAACTGGCGGACGCGATGAAGGCGGCGGGTTATCCGGCCAAGGCCGATCCGGCCAAGGTCAACACGCCGCTGGTGGTCGCGATCCTGACGGTGCTGGTGCTGTACGTGACGATGGTCTACGGCCCGATCGCCGCGATGCTGGTGGAGCTGTTCCCGACGCGCATCCGCTACACCTCGATGAGCCTGCCGTATCACATCGGCAATGGCTGGTTCGGCGGCCTGCTGCCGTCGATCAGCTTCGCGATGGTGGCGCAGAACGGCAACATCTATCACGGCCTGTGGTACCCGATCGGCATCGCCGCGCTGACCCTGGTCATCGGCCTCCTGTTCGTGCGCGAGACCAAGGACGTGGACATCTACGCCCGCGACTGAGCGCGATGCGCAAGCGCTTCGGCGCAAGACCTGGAAAGGCGGCTTCGGCCGCCTTTTTCATTTCCAACCGTTCCCTCACACGGACTTGCGCATGGCGCACCTGCCCGAATTTGCGCAGACGCTTTGTCACCACACCCTCTTTTGTGGGGTGAGCAACATATCTATGAGTGGCTTAACCTTTTAGTAATACAAGTTTGAGCCGCCATTGATGCGGCACGGGTGGGGTTATGTCGGGAGTGACGGGCGCGCAAGGCGCCCCGAGGGAGGCGCGCGAGTGCGAAGCACCGCGCGGTGAGCACCAGGATCAAGGGCCGCGAGAGCAGCACCAGCAGCAGGATCAGCACCAGGACCAGCAGCAGCAGCAGGACCAGCACCGGCATCCAGAGCGGGATGACGGCGCGCTCCACGCGTTGTGCGTCATCGCGCGGCTGCATCAGGTCTCGGCCGATGTGCCGTCGCTGCGGCACGCGCTGGGTCTGGGTCCGAGCGACGAGGTCCGCGAGCGCGACCTGCTGCTCGCCGCGAAGAGGCTCGGTCTGAAGGCCAAGGCTTCGCGCAGCGCGCCGGACCGGCTCACGCTGGTCGCTCTGCCGGCGCTGGCGCGGCTCAAGGACGGCCGCACGGTGGTGCTGGCGCAATGCGATGGCAAGCGGGTGCTGTTCATGGATCCGTCGAGCGATCCGCAGGCCGCGCGTCCCACGATCGAGCCGCTGGAGACCTTCGCCGCCGAATGGACCGGCGAGCTGATCCTGGTCACCAGCCGCGCGAGCCTGGCGGGCGAGCTCGCCAAGTTCGACTTCTCGTGGTTCATTCCCAGCATCGTCAAGCACCGCCGGCTGCTGGGCGAGGTGCTGACGATCTCGCTGTTCCTGCAGCTGTTCGCGCTGGTGAGCCCGCTGTTCTTCCAGGTCGTGATGGACAAGGTGCTGGTGCACCGCGGCATGACCACACTGGACGTGCTGGTCATCGGGCTGGTGGTGATCATGCTGTTCGAGAGCGCGCTGAACATCCTGCGCTCCTACGTCTTCAGCCACACGACGAGCCGCATCGACGTGGAGCTGGGCTCGCGGCTGTTCCGGCACCTGATGAACCTGCCGCTGGCCTACTTCCAGGCGCGGCGCGTGGGCGACTCGGTGGCGCGGGTGCGCGAGCTCGAGAACATCCGCCAGTTCCTCACCGGCAACGCGCTGACGCTGGTGCTGGACGTGCTGTTCTCGGTGATCTTCATTGCGGTGATGTTCAGCTACAGCGCGACGCTGACGCTGATCGTGCTGATCTCGCTGCCGCTGTACCTGATCCTGAGCCTGTCGATCGTGCCGGTGCTGCGCGGGCGGCTCAACGAGAAGTTCGCGCGCGGCGCGGAGAACCAGAGCCTGCTGGTGGAGACGGTGACGGGCATCCAGACCGTCAAGGCCAGCGCGCTGGAGCCGCAGATGGCGCGCAAGTGGGACGAGCAGCTCGCGGCCTACGTGTCGGCGTCGTTTCGCACGCAGACGCTGGCGCAGTACGGCAACGAGGGCATCAATCTGATCGGCAAGCTCGTCAACGCGGCGACGCTGTGGTGGGGCGCGCACCTGGTGATGGGCGGTGAGCTGAGCGTGGGCCAGTTCATCGCGTTCAACATGTTCGCGGGCCGCGTGGCGCAGCCGATCATGCGCATCGCGCAGATGTGGACGGACTTCCAGCAGACCGGCATCTCGATGGCGCGGCTGGGCGACGTGCTGAACACGCGCACCGAGCTGGCGCCGCAGAGCGCCGGCGCGATGCCGCGCGTGCGCGGCGATGTGGCGCTGGACAACGTCACTTTCCGCTACCGCCCCGACGCGCAGCCGGTGCTGCACGGCGTGAGCCTGACGGTGGCGGCGGGCGAGATCATCGGCATCGTGGGGCGCAGCGGCTCGGGCAAGAGCACGCTGACCAAGCTGCTGCAGCGGCTGTACGTGCCGGAGTCGGGACGGGTGCTCGTGGATGGGCAGGACATCGCCACGGCCGACGCGACGCAGCTGCGCCGCCAGGTCGGCGTGGTGTTGCAGGAGAACACGCTGTTCAACCGCTCGGTGCGGGAGAACATCGCCATCGCCGATCCGGGCGCGCCGCTGGAGGCGGTGATCCACGCGGCGAAGCTGGCGGGCGCGCATGAGTTCATCGCGGAACTGCCCGAGGGCTACGACACGGTGGTGGGCGAGCAGGGCACGGGGCTGTCGGGCGGACAGCGCCAGCGCATCGCGATCGCGCGGGCGCTGTTCGGGCAGCCGCGCATCCTGATCTTCGACGAGGCCACCAGCGCGCTCGACTACGAGAGCGAGGCCATCATCCAGAAGAACATGCGCGCGATCTGCCAGGGGCGGACGGTGTTCATCATTGCCCACCGGCTGAGCGCGGTGCGGCATGCCCACCGGATCATCGCGATGGAGAAGGGGCGCATTGCGGAGATGGGCAGCCATGAGGAGCTGATCTCGAAACCGCAGGGGCTCTACGCGCATCTGTGGCGCATGCAGGGCGAAGGAGGCGCGGAATGAGCGTGGCACCGATCGACACGACGACGGCGCCCGAGGCGCCGCGTCATCCGGCGCGCGAGCTGCTCGCGCGATATGCGGCGGTGTTCAAGGCCGCGTGGGAGCGGCGCGAGGAGCTGGCCGGGCCCAGGCGCATGGCCGATGAGCGCGCCTTCCTGCCCGCGGCGCTGGAGCTGCAGGAGACGCCGCCGCATCCGGCGCCGCGTCGCGCGGCGATCGCGATCTGCGCGCTGTTCCTGATCGCGCTGGTGTGGGCCATCGCCGGGCAGATCGACATCGTCGCGGTGGCGCAGGGGCGGATCATCGTCAGCGACCGCAGCAAGACCATTCAGCCGCTGGAGACCAGCGTGGTGCGCGAGGTCTTCGTCAAGGACGGGGACAAGGTGAAGGCGGGGCAGTTGCTGATCGCGCTGGACTCGACGATGACGGAGGCGGACAGCCACCGCGTCGAGAAGGAGCGCGTGGCCTCGCTGTCGGAGGTGCTGCGGGCGCGGGCGCTGCTGCAGTCGCTGACAGGGAGCGGCGTGCCGCAGCTCGCGGCGGAGGCGGTGAAGTCGATGCCGCGCGAGGACGCAGACAGCGCGCGCTTCCAGCTGCAGAGCGAGTGGGCGGACATCTCGGCCAAGCTGGCGAAGCTGCAGGCGGAGCTGGAGCGGCGCGAGGCGGAGATCGCGACAGCGAAGCAGCTCGTCGAGAAGCTGCAGAGCACGGTGCCGATGGCGCAGCAGCGCGAGCGCGACTACAAGGCGCTGAGCGATCAGGGCTTCGTCGCGGGGCACGCGGGGCAGGACCGCACGCGGGAGCGGGTGGAGCAGGAGAAGGACCTGGCGATGGCGCTGGCGCGTCAGCGCGAGGCGCAGGCGGCGCTGGCGGAGTCGCGCGGCTCGGCGGCGTCGTACCGGGCGGAGACGCTGCGCACGCTGCGCGAGCGCGAGGCGCAGGCGGATCTGAAGCTCAAGCAGCTCGCCGAGGAAGGCGCGAAGGCGGCCAAGCGCGATCAGCTCACGAAGCTGACGGCGCCGGTGGACGGCACGGTGCAACAGCTGGCGGTGCACACGGCTGGCGGCGTCGTGACCGAGGCGCAGGTGCTGCTGGTGCTGGTGCCCGATGAGGCGCAGGTGACGGCGGAAGTGGTGCTCGAGAACAAGGACATCGGCTTCGTGCGCGCGGGGCAGGAGGCGGAGATCAAGCTCGAGACCTTCCCGTACACGCGCTACGGCACGGTGCCCGCGACGGTGAAGAGCGTGACCGCGGATGCGGTGAATGACGAGAAGCGCAGGGCGATCTTTCCGGTGACGCTGGTGCTGGGGAAAGGGGCCATCGATGTCGATGGCAAGCCGGTGCGGCTGACGCCGGGGATGAACGTCACGGCGGAGGTGAAGACCGGACGACGGCGCGTCATCGAGTACCTGTTCAACCCGGTGCAGGAGCACGTGCAGGAAAGCCTGAGGGAGCGGTGATGCGGGTGCTGATCGTTCATCAGAACTTTCCGGGGCAGTTCCGGCATGTGGCCAAGGCGTGGTCGCAGCGGCCGGGCTGGCAGGTCGTGGGCATCGGCCGGGAGACGGCGCCGGGGATGCCGGAGCTCGAGCGCAGCGGGCGGCTCACGCTGATCCGCTACAAGCCGCATCGCGAGGTGGGCAAGGAGCAGCACCACTACCTGCGGCGAATGGAGGAGGCCGTGCTGCATGGGCAGGCGGTGGCGCGCGTGATGCTCAAGCTCAAGGCGCGCGGCTTCACGCCGGACGTGATCCTGGCG
Source organism: Roseateles sp. (assembly GCF_039595595.1). Classification (GTDB taxonomy): domain Bacteria; phylum Pseudomonadota; class Gammaproteobacteria; order Burkholderiales; family Burkholderiaceae_C; genus Roseateles. The sequence goes on from NZ_JBCNLG010000036.1 coordinate 30,700, forward strand.
CACCCGGGCTGGGGCGAGACGCTCAACGCGAAGGACGTGTTCCCGGATGCGCGGCTCGTGCACTTCTGCGAGTGGTTCTACAACGCGCCGGCGCAAGGGAATGGGCTGAGCCCGGATTGGCAGGGCGCGGACATCGGCTTCGATCCGGAGTTCCCGGCGAGCTTCGACGACCGAGCGCGCATCCGGGCGTGGAACGCGCTGCATCTGCTGAACCTGGAGAACTGCGATGCGGCGATCAGCCCGACGCAGTGGCAGAAGGCGCAGCATCCGAAGGCGTATCTCGACAAGATCGTGGTGGGGCACGAGGGGATCGACCTCGACGGATTGGGGCCGGATTCGCAGGCGCGGATGACGATGCCGAACGGCGCGGTGCTCAAGGCAGGCGATCCGGTGATCACGTACGTGGCGCGGAACCTGGAGCCGTATCGAGGCTTCCATCGGTTCATGCGGACGCTGCCGGAGATTCAGAAGCAGCACAAGAGCTGCCAAGTGGTGATCGTGGGGGGAGATGACGTCAGTTATGGGCGGGCCCCGGGTGGGGGCAAGACCTGGCGTCAGGCGATGCTGGAGGAGGTCGGGGAGAAGCTCGATCCCGAGCGCACGCACTTCCTCGGGAAGTTGCCGTATGCGGATTACAAGCGGGTGCTGCAGCTGTCAGCGGCGCACCTGTATCTGACCTATCCGTTTGTGCTGAGCTGGTCGATGTTGGAAGCGATGGCGACCGGGTGCGTGGTGGTTGGGTCGGATACGGCGCCGGTCAGGGAAGTCATCGAGGACGGCGTGAATGGACGGCTGGTCGGGATGTTTGATGCTGAGCAGTTGGTGGGGCGGACGGTTGAGACCCTGGAGTTGGCGCCGCATCAGCGAGAACGTCTGAGCCAAGCGGCGAGACAGCGCGCGTCGGCATTTGGGACCGGTAAGGGGACGAAGGCGCTGGAAGCGCTGTGTATGGGCGAAGGCTTGGCCGAGAGGAGACGAGCATGAAGTCGATCTACTTGGCTGGCCTCGTCAGCTTGGTGTTGCTGGTCGCTTGCGGCGGGTCGCCTGCGAGGCGGGACGCCTTGGATGCACAGCAGGCGCAACGGCAGCGCGCAATGGCGATGTGGAAGGCCCGTTGCGAGAAATCGGGCGTATTTGTGCATAAGACGGTCAGTAACGTCGAAGGAATTTATTTAATAAATGTACGACTTCGATCCAATTTCGGAGATTCGGAAGAAGAGCAATATGCGCTCGATGATCCCTATGGACACGATTCCACCGGTGATCTCTACATTCATAACTTCCTTCGCGGGTTCCATCACCATCCAAAAGGAAAGCCTTCGCCGTACAAGAGCCTGTCCTGAATTTTGTGTGCGAGGCATAACATGACCCGACTCCGGAGCATTTATGCCAATCGACAAACCTCTGAGCAAGACCAAGCTGAGGAACGCCGCGATAGCGGCCAAGTCTGCCGCGTT
>NZ_JBCNLG010000037.1:0-31522 GCF_039595595.1 Roseateles sp.
CAGGGCAACGCGCGCACGGTGACCTACTTCGACGCGCTGTGGCAACCGTTGATGACGCGCAGCTGGGATGCCGCCAACGAGGCCGGCACGCGCAGCGTGATCGTCAAGCGCTTCGATACCGACGGGCATGTCGCGTACCAGAGCTATCCCCAGCGTGATGCAGCCGCGGTGACGGATTCGCCAGCGGGCACGCGCTCGCAGTACGACGCGCTGGGCCGTGTGACTCGTGAGGAACGCGACAGCGAACAGGGCGTGCTGTCGACGACGTACGAGTACCTCGATGGCTTCCAGACCAAGACGACCAACGCGCGTGGCTTCGTCACGACCCAGGGCTTCTGGGCGCTGGACCAGGCGGACACATCCAAGCTCGCGAGCATCGCGATGCCCGAGGGCATCAACGTGGCGCTGGATCGGGATGTCTTCGGCAAGACGACCAGCATCACGCGTAGCGGCAACGCCGGCGGGTATGCATCCTCGGTGACGCGGCACTACGTCTACGACGGTAACCAGCGGCTGTGCAAGACCATCGAGCCCGAGATCGGCGCGACGGTGCAGACCTATGACGGCGCGGGCAACGTGGCCTGGCGCGCGCCGGGTCTGGCGCTGCCGGATGCGGCTTCGTGCGACACGGGCTCGGTGCCGGAGACCCGCCGCATCGGCTACAGCTACGACTCGCTCAACCGCCTTGAGACGGTGAGCTATGGCGATGGCAGCCCCGGCGTCTCGCGCACGTATACGGCCGACGGCCTCCCCGCAACGATCGCCAGCGACGGCACGACCTGGACCTTCGACTACAACTCGCTGCGCAAGAACACCAGTGAGTCGCTGAGCATCGATGGCCGCTCGCTGCAGATCAAGCGCGACTACGACGCGCTGGGATCCCTCAGCACGCTCACCTATCCGGACAACGCGAGCGTCTCCTACGCGCCCAACGCACTGGGACAAACAACGTCGGTCTCCGGCTATGCAAGCGGCGTCAGCTACCACCCCGACGGAACAGTGTCGGCCTACACGCTGGGCAATGGCATCGTGCACGCGCTGACGCAGAACGCGCGCGGACTGCCGGACCTCAACCAGGACGGCAACGTCCTGAAGGACCGCTACACCTACGACGCCAACGGCAACATCACCGCGATCACGGATGAGCTGGGCGGCTCGTCGCCGTTCAACCGGCAGATGACCTACGACGGTGTGGACCGCCTGATCACGGCCTCCGCGCCGCAGGTCTGGGGCTCGGCCGCGTATGAATACGACCCCGTGGACAACCTGCGCCGCTCCTCCATCGGCGGGCGCACGTACACGATGGGCGTGGACGGCAACAACCGCCTGAACTCGGTGACCGGCTCGGAGAACCTGAGCTACGAGTACGACGCCGGCGGCAACATCGTTCGCCGCGGCGCGCAGCAGTACGCGTTCGATCTGGGCAACCGGATGCGGGCGCTGGTGGGCAAGTCGACGTATCGCTACGACGGCGAAGGCCGCCGCGTGTGGGTCGAGAACGCCGACGGCTCCAAGCAGCTGCAGATGTACAGCCATGTCGACGGCAAGCTGCTGTACGCGGAGAACACGACCGGTCAGGTCGCTGCATCGGTGACCAGCTACAGCTGCCCGGCGGGCCAGACGCTGTCGGGATCGAACTGCATCAGCACGACGACCTCGTCGGCCTCGATCGCGAGCTACAGCTGCCCTTCGGGCTACACGCTCAGCGGCACGAACTGCACGGCGGTGGCTTCCACGACGGTCGCGGCCACGCTGAGCAGCTACAGCTGCCCGGCGGGGCAGACGGTGTCGGGCAGCCAGTGCCTGAACACGGTGACTCAAAACGCGTCGGTGTCGAGCTACACCTGTCCATCGGGCTTCTCGCTGTCGGGCACGACCTGCACCAGAACCACGACCAGCACGTCGGCGGCCACGCCGGTGTACAGCTGCCCGGGTGGGCAGACGCTGTCGGGCACGAGTTGCGTCGCGACATCGAGCTATGGCGCGACGCCGGTGTACAGCTGCCCGTCGGGGTACTCGCTCAGCGGCACGCAGTGCAATGGCACGACGCAGCAGGCCGCCGCGGCGACGCCGGATTGCAAGGGCAAAGGCACGCTGCAGCCGGCGGGCTGGTGCCTGATGCGCACGCTCGTCGTGATGCCGGGGGACGACTCTCCGACCGCGACCTGCACCACCATCGCCAGCGGCATGGGGCTGAACTTCTTCAGCCTGATGGCGGGCAGCCGTCCCAATTACTACAACTGCTACATCGGACCGGCCTACAACTACTCGTGCCCGAACGGAGGCACGCTGAGCGGCCAGGTCTGCGTGTCGCCCTCCACGGTGGCCGCGACGCTGAGCAGCTATTCCTGCCCGTCGGGCGGAAGCGTGTCGGGATCGAGTTGCGCGGTGACGTCGACGAGCGCGGCGTCGGTGAGCTACAGCTGCCCGGCGGGACAGGCGGTGTCGGACAGCTCGTGCGTGGCGACGAACACGGAGACGCAAGGCGCATCGCCGGTGTACGCGTGTGACACGGGCTACACGCTGTCGGGCTCGACCTGCTCGACCGTGGTGAGCAGCGCGGCCACGCCGGTATACAGCTGCTCGCAGGGGTTCACGCTGTCGGGCACGCAGTGCACGAGTTCGACCACCACGACGGTCGCGGCAACGCCGAACTACAGCTGCCCGTCGGGGCAGGCGCTGTCAGGCTCGACGTGCACGGCGACGAATACTGCGGCGGCATCGCCGGTCTACGGATGTCCGAATGGCGGTTCGCTGCAAGGGCAGCAGTGCGTTGGAGGAGGCGGGCCGACGAGCCAGACGAAGTTCGTCTATCTCGGAACAAAGCTGTTGGCGGAGCAGGACACGGTGGCGGGCATTGCCTACACGCACACGGACATGCTGGGCAGTCCGGTTGCCAGATCGCAAGGCGTTGCGGGAGGCGGCTCGATCACGAACACGCGGTTCGAGCCTTACGGCGCGGTGGCGCAAGGCTTCACACCGAATCAGCCGTATGTCAGCGGGTTCACCGGGCACGTCCAGGATGGGCGCTCGGGGCTCGTTTATATGCAGCAGCGGTATTACGACCCGCTGGCAGGTCGATTCCTTAGCGTGGACCCGGTAATGACGGACGCAAATACCGGTAAAGGCTTTGGACTCTATGTTTACGTCAACAACAATCCTGTCACGGTAATTGATCCGGACGGCAAGGAACCTCGACTTCCCGAAGATAAAACGGTCATCTATGCGTTCCCTATGGAGTCGGGAGGCTATAAGTTCTTTGCGATGGACTATGGGTCCGGGAAGTCAATGGAAGGCACGTTCAATACCACAACCGTGAATAGCGAAAAGCAATTGCCCCAGGGAAATTACTCCATTGCGCCTCGTGCCCATGTCGCAGTTAAAACGGGTGTCGCAGGCGTGAAGCAAACCCTGGGTTCATTGCTGTCCGGAAATAGATCTGGCGATGTTAATAGACATGAAGGTCAACCTCTAATATCTAACACAGGCGAGCCCGGAGTTGTGAGGCTTCCCAATGGGGAGACGATGAAGGGTATTACCATTCATCCAGGGCGCGATTCGGAGGGGAATGGAGGAATGTCGCTGGGGTGCATGGTATGCAACACAAAGACATTTAATGAACTGAATGGAATGTTGGGTAACAACTATGGGAAGAATGGTGCTTCTATGAAGGTCTATTCTGCAAAGCCAGATGCTCCGACTGGTTCACATATTCGGCCTAGCGCTAGTGCCGCCGCCGGTGCCAGCGCTAGTGAGTAGATGATGGACGCTTGGTTCAATTTCTTCTCATGTTCAACTCGACTTCTGAGGTTTGAATGAAATTGTTAAGGATGCCTTCGCTTCTACTTTTGATCATTCTGATGCTGCTTCTGGTTCCCTGCTCTTGGTGGGTGGCTGCATACTGGCAGTCTCACGGCAGTTGGTGGCTGCATTCTCGCCCTCGCGCCTTGTTGGATTTCATTGAATGGGGGGTTTCGATAGTATCTGCGGTTGATATAACTCAAGCTGAAGACCTGTTGGAGTTCTTGTCCTATTGGATTCCGGTATTCCTCGTTGGCCTCATTTTTGTCCTTGGCGTTTGGGCGGTGCTACTAAGAATGCATTCGGGAAGGTGATCCTTTTGGCCGCTACATATCAGACGCTCGCCAGATTTAATGGATCATTTGGCTGAGGGGAGACTGATATGAAAGATGAGTTCTTGCAGATTGTTCTGGCGATGCCGTTCAGCTTGCGGCAACGACGCCTTGCTAGGCAGAGGCCTTCGATGAACGCGAGTGAGTTTGTTCGACGAGCACTGGCCGCAGGGGGGGGGAGGATGCTGCTCGCTTAATCTATGCCAAGCTACTTGATGGGATTTACGTCGCGAGCTTTACACCTTACCCGGACGACCAGTTGGGTCAAGTCTATGGAATTGCTGAAGAAGAACTCGACGAAGACTTGGTCCTTGGAATTCTTTGGCATCCGAACGTTACACCTCCGTCCGCCGAGACTCTCAGCTCGCTTGGGGTTATTGATACGCCCATTAAAATTGCCCAGTTTGTTAGACAGGCCCGCCAACAGCATTGACCGCGCCCGTGGTCCGCCTGCCGAGTAAAGCTGCACCGCAGTGCGTTGCAAGCCCGCTCGCCCACTTGCGTCTTTGAGCGGAGTTCGAAAACTCCGCTCCGCAAAGACAATCAGCTGACGCTTAACTCAGAGGCCCTCAAGGCCGCGTGATTTGAGGCCAAATATCCCGAAGGTTGGATATGCCGCCGACGGCTATAAATGGTGTTGTTGCAAAGGTTGCGTATGAATGCTCCATAGTGCTTCACGATCTCGGCGGCCAAAGCCTCGGCCTACGCAAAACAAGCCGTCAAAGCGTTTGGTGATCAGCCGTATACGATTATCCGGACGGACGTTCCGAACAGTATCTTCAAGGGCTTGTCGCCGGCGATTGCCGATCGCGGCATTCCAGCGTCGGTGATTCTGACGGATCGCCTTCCGGGGTTGGTGCCGAACGTGATGAATCACTCGCCACTGCCACTAGGTGGTTCTAACGATGAAACCGGACGTCATCATCAACGTGCGCTTTTTGACGACAGCCGAGGGCGGCCGCAATACAGCGGTGGAAGGACAGTTCTATGCCTGTCCACTGTTCGTTGATAACGAGGGTCTCGACTGCCGGCTGTTGCTGGAAGGGCGGCGACTTGAGTTGGGCTCCGCCTACGAAGTGCCGGTCAAGTTCCTCTATCGCGAATTGGCGCTTCCGAAGCTGGCCGTCGGAAAGGACGTGCTGCTGTGGGAAGGGCGGAACGTGGCGAAGGGCCGGGTCGTCAAGATCGTCGATGAGTGACGCAACGAGGCTTGTGGCTTGCGACGCGATCGGTCTGGCTCAGATGCGAGTAGTGAGTTCCCATTTGCGCGACCCCTTACGAGATGCGAGGTGTTGCACTTCAACCTTGAGCCGGCCCTACTTACGACCCTTCAGGGAATATTGTTCACGTGAAAGATAAAATTGGCGGTGGGGTATTTCCATGAAAACAGAGGGCGATCTGCGCAAAGCAGCAGTTACTCAACTGCTTTGTTTGACTAGGCCGCTGAATGAAATTGAAGCGCAATTGACCGCGTTCGACTGGGACTATGAAGGAGTGCCCGTCGAGTTGACGAGGAGACACTTGGCGTCCGTCTTGCAACGATACCTTCAGGCGATCTTGTCTGCAGAAGATATCGAGACATGGGCAAACTTGATCGAGGATCGCGAGGACGTTTGTTTCGAGCCGCAATTCGCGCGTCGAATCGAAGTCGTTCTCAACGAGCTTGCAAATCCAACGTTGACTCAACCGCTTGAACACCAGCGTGCACAGGTTCTCCTTAACGGATTGATTGACGATGAAGGACGAGGCATTGCTGGAAAATGAGTTGAGCGCCCTTTGGCAGGTCAATCTGTGGCCCTTGAGTTCGCATCCCAATCGGCAAATAATGAGTTCCGAATGACACCAGAGGCACTACCAGTGTGCTGAAATACTGCTTCCATATCACACCTGTATCGAAAGACTCTGAGAAGCAGTCATTGATACCCACCGCTTGGCGAGGAGTCCTCACAGCCATCGTCGATTCGATCGCCCGAGGCGAGTGCGAAAAATTAGCTGAGATTCCGGGCGTGCGCCCAATTGCCGATTCGAAATGTCGAGAGATATACAAGAATGTCGAAGATTACGGAGTCCGGCTCGTCGAATTGCCTGAGGCGACGTGGAACACGTCGGCTTGTCAGTGGATGGAAGGCTATTGGGAGGTGCTTGTAGACCTGTTCTCCGAAGAAGAAGGTGCCAGCGACCTTGCGTTAAATGTTCGCGTTTACGAAGCTGGGCTTGATTATTCGTTTGAAGTTCGAGCGATATACGTCCCGTGAATCGAGAGAGAGCTTGATCCGGCCTCTGGGTCATGCGAGGGAGCCGGCCCCCGCATGGCACCGGCCACTCCTCATTCAGCCAAACCTGCAGAAGAAAAAGGCGCCGGCGCCGTAATTCCCGCAGTTGTTCACGAAGCTTTGCAATCCCTGGGTGCGCAGTGGATGCTGCACGGCGCGATATCCCGTCTCGACCATGCCGCCCGGTTGCAGCGAGAAGCGGCCGAAGGTCGCGACCACGGGGTTGGGATTATTGGCGTCTGTCTGCGATAGCCACACCGCATGTGGCGCAGGCATTGGATTCCCCGGGTTTTCGATCCGGGCGAAATGGTATCTGGGCGCCATATATCCGGGTGCCGCATAGATTTCCCGAAAGGCCACCGCATTGGTGCCGGCGGGAATTGGCGTTGCGACAAACAGGGCCGCTATCATCGCGTGGGCAGGATCGAAACCCAATGGGTTTCTCTCGGCGAGCGCCTGGTCCGGCGTCAGCGCCCCGGCGGGCGCCATGGATCCCACCCGGTATCCGAGCGCCGCGAACTGGGCCGTCGTGCCGACGTCCCCTGCGGCATGTTGACCGCAGTCCGCATTGCCGCCGCCATATCGCAAGCCTCGCTGATCGCCGCTTGACTGTGTTCTAGGAAACATGGAAATCCTCCAAAAATCAGGATGAATGTTTCCCGGCAGTGCCGGGTCGGGCGGGGAGGTGGTCTGCATGGTGCTCCGCTGCCCCGCCACGCAGCCATCCCGGCAATCTGGGACTGGACAAGGCGCAGTCACCTCAACGCGCCACGCTCGCGCGGCACGGAGAAACCCCACGGCCGTCCGGGCATGCCTCCCGGGACGTGACTACCATCACGGCCGCCACCCCCTGAATACGGGGGAGGGGCCCCGCCAACCCACGACTGCATCACGCTGCCGTTGAAACGGCAAAAGTGGCAGACGGTTTCAAAAGTAGCATTTCGTCCATTCGAAGCCGGTTTGTGGACCACCAGCCCGCCGCTTCCTACTGCGCCACTCGTGCGGCGCATCTCTCAAGGGACGGACATGAACGGACTCTCGATCAAGAAGCAGCTGATGCTCGCTTTCGCCCTGCTAGTCGCCGTGGTGGCGGTGGTCAGCGCCGTGGCCCTGCAGGCGCTCAGCGCCGCGGACGAACGCTTCGCCGGCTACCTCGCCGGCATCAATTCCCGCGAGGCGCTCGCCGTCGACCTGCGCATCGCCGCCAACCGCCGCGCCATCGGCGTGCGGGACATGGTCGTCGTCAAGACGCCGGTCGACGTCGACGCCGCCAAGGCGATGGCGCTCGAGGCCCACGCGACCCTGGGCAAGAGTCTGCAAGACCTCAAGACCGCCGCCGCCGCGCCCGGCATCGCCCCGCGTGAACGCGAGCTCCTCGGCCGCATCAACGACGTCGAGGCCAAGTACGGCCCGGTCGCCGCCGCGATCGTCGACCTGGCTGCCGCCGGCAAGCGCGACGAGGCGATGGAAGCCATGACCCGCGATTGCCGCCCGCTGCTCGCCGCGCTGCTCAAGGCAACCCGCGATTACGTCGACTTCACCCGCGCCCAGGGCGACGCGCTCGCCGAAGAATCCCATGCCGCCTACGGTCGCCAGCTCACCTGGCTGATCGCGATCGGCGTCGCCGCCGCCGTCCTGGCCGCCGGCCTCGGCTGGCTGATCGTGCGCCGCCTGATGAAGGCCCTCGGCACCGAACCCGCGCAACTCGCCGACGCCGCCCACCGCATCGCCGGCGGCGACCTCAGCGCCGTCGAGGGCGCCGACCTCGCCCCCGCCAACAGCGTCCTCGCCTCGATGGGCCAGATGCAGCAGCAACTGCTCGCGCTGATCGGCAAGGTCCGAGGCTCCGCCGAGCAGATCGCCCAGGCCAGCGCCCTGATCGCGGCCGGCAACCAGGACCTGTCCGGCCGCACCGAGGAGCAGGCCGCCGCCATCGAGGAGACCGCCGCCTCGATGGAGGAACTCAGCGTCACCGTGCGTCAGAACGCCGACAACGCCCGCCAGGCCAACGAGCTGGCGCGTGACGCCAGCGGCGTCGCCGTGCGCGGCGGCGAGGTCGTGAGCCAGGTCGTCGAGACCATGCGCGGCATCAACGACAGCAGCCGCCGCATCGCCGACATCATCGGCGTCATCGACGGCATCGCCTTCCAGACCAACATCCTGGCGCTGAACGCCGCCGTCGAGGCCGCCCGCGCCGGCGAGCAGGGCCGCGGCTTCGCCGTCGTGGCCTCCGAGGTCCGCAGCCTGGCCAGCCGCTCGGCCGGCGCCGCCAAAGAGATCAAGGCGCTCATCGGCGAAAGCGTCGCCCGCGTCGAGCAGGGCAGCCAGCTCGTCGACCAGGCCGGCGCCACCATGACCGACGTCGTCGGCGCCATCAAGCGCGTCTCCGACATCGTCGGCGAGATCAGCGCCGCCAGCAGCGAGCAGAGCGCCGGCGTCTCCCAGGTCGGCGAAGCCATCACCCAGATGGACCGCGCCACCCAGCAGAACGCCGCCCTGGTCGAGGAAAGCGCCGCCGCGGCCGACAGCCTCAAGCGCCAGGCCGGCGACATGGTCGGCGCCGTCGCGGTGTTCCGCACCGAGTCGAGCGCCCCGGCTCCCGCCCCCGTCCCGGCCCCGGCCTCGCGTCCGGCGCCCGCCAGCTCGCCGGCGCCCGCCGCCGCCTTCTCCTTCACCAAGAGCGTCCCTGCGGCCCAAGCTCCGGCGTTCAGCGTGGCACCGCGTCCCGCGGCCGCCCCGGCGGCCCGCGTGGCACCGCGTCCCGCGGCCGCCCCGGCGGCCCGCGTGGCGCCGAGCTCCCCCGCGCCTGCGCGCCGCCCGGCACCCGCTCCCGCCCTGCGCGTGGTGCGTCCCGCGCCCGCGCCGGCCCCCGCGGCCAAGGCGGAACCCGCGCTCGCGATGGCTGGCGACGACGACTGGACCTCGTTCTGAGGCCGTGAGGGCCTGCGGGCCTGGGGCCGCGAATCGCCCCACCGCCCGTGGGTGTCATGGGCAGCCGCGACAATGGCGCCCATGCGCGCCCTGATCGACCTGCTGATCCAACACGACTTCGTGCTCGTCTTCCTCGTGACGCTGGCGGCGCGGGTCGGCGCACCGGTGCCCGCGGCACCGCTGCTGGTGGTCGCGGGCGGGCTGGCGGCGGCGGGACGGCTCTCGGCGCTGTCGCTGGTCGTCGCGGCGGTGCTGGCCAACGTGCTCGGCGACGCGATCTGGTACGTCGCCGGCCGCAGCTACGGCCACCGCGTGCTCCGCCTGCTGTGCCGCGTCTCCCTCTCCCCCGACGTCTGCGTGCGTCAGAGCGAAAGCCTGATCGCGCGCTGGGGCGGCAGCTCGCTGCTGGCGGCCAAGTTCCTGCCCGGCATCTCGGTCGTCGCCGCGCCGATGGCCGGCGCGCTCGGCATGGGCTGGCGCCGCTTCGTCGCCTACGACGCGGTCGCCGGCCTGGTCTGGACGCTCTGCTTCCTCGGCCTGGGCCTGGTCTTCAGCGACCAGATCCAGGACGTGCTGGACACGCTCTCCAATGCCGGCCTGATGGCGCTGGCCGCGATCGGCGCGGCGCTGCTGCTGGTGGTCGGCAACCGCTGGCGCCGGCGCCGCAAAATGGCGCGCCTGCAGGGGCAGGTCGAACGCATCAGCGTCGAGGACGCCGCCGCCCTCGTCGAGCAGGACATGGCGCCGGTGTTCATCGATGTGCGCAGCGACGCGGGCCGCGCCGTCGATCCGCGCACGCTGCCCGGCGCGTTGAACATTCCCCTGACGCGCATCGCCGAGTACGCCGACCAACTGCCCAGCGACCGCCTGCTGGTCCTGTACTGCAGTTGCCCGAACGAGGTCTCCGCGATCCAGGGCGCGAACGAGCTGATCCAGCGCGGCCATGCGCGCGTGCTGGCGCTGGACGGCGGTCTGGACGCCTGGCACGCGCTGCAGCGCCGCCGCGACCGGGACCGCGGCGACAGCGGCGATGGCGACGCGGTCGACCCGCCGCCGGCCTCCAGCAGCCCGCGCACCCCGGGCGCGACGCCGTCCGCCACGCCCGCCGTCCCCTGAACTGAGGAGGGGCGGCCACCGCGGCTGGCCCGGCGCTTGCATACTCGACGCCATGACCGTCGCCGCACTGCCAGCCGTTCCTCCGGTCCTCGCGCCGACCATCCTCGACCTGGAGGCCTCCGGCTTCGGCCGCGGCAGCTATCCGATCGAGATCGGCTTCGTCGAGGCGGGCGGCCTGCCGTTCTGCTCGCTGATCCAGCCGGCGCCCGACTGGGAGCACTGGGACGAGCAGGCCGAGGCGCTGCATGGCATCTCGCGCGAGCTGCTGCTGCGCCATGGCCGCCCGCGCGAGTGGATCGCCGATGAACTCAATCGCCGCCTGGCCGGGCAGACCGTCTATTCCGACAGCTGGGGCCACGACTACAGCTGGCTGAGCAAGCTGTTCGACAGCGCCGGCCGGCTGCCGCGCTTCCGCCTGGAGGACCTGCGCCGGCTGCTCAGCGAGGACGAGGCCAGCCAATGGAGCGGTGTCCAGCAGCAGGTGCGCGACGAGGCGCACCTGCGCCGGCACCGCGCCAGCGCCGATGCGAAAGTGCTGCAGATGACGCTGATGCGGCTCAAGCACGGTCCGGGCGCGCCGGCCGCGGCGCTGGGCGACCCCGGCGACTTCGGCCGCTGCGGCTAGACCCGCCCGATGTCCGGCTGCCCGGGGCGCTGCGCGCAGAGGCTGCCGCTGGAGCGGCCCTTGCCGGCGCGCTTGGCGCGATAGAGCTGGTCGTCCGCCTGCTCGATGAGCTCGTCGAGCTGCGCCTCTCGCGCCCATCGCACGCAGTACCCGACGCTGGTGCCGATGTGCAGTTCCAGCGCCCCGATCCGGAACGGCATCGTCAGCGCGTGCACCAGCTTGTCCGCGACGACCTGCGCATCCTCCGGCCGCGCGACCTGGGCGAGGAAGACCGCGAACTCGTCGCCGCCCACGCGCGCCACCAGGTCCTGCGGCCGCAGCGCATGCCGCAGCCGTCCGGCCACCGCCTGCAGCAGCGCGTCCCCGACCGGATGGCCGTGCTCGTCGTTGACCGGCTTGAAGCGGTCCAGGTCCAGGTAGAGCAGGGCGACCAGTTCGTCGCGCCCGCTGGCGCGGCGCACCGCGGCGCCGGCCTCCGACGCGAAGCCGGCCCGGTTCAGCAGCCCGGTCAGCGGATCGGTGTTGGACGCGCGCAGCAGCCGCAGCTGCTCCTGCTTCGCGTCGGTGACGTCGCGCGCGACGCCGTAGGCGCCGATGATCGCGCCGTCCTCGGACACCAGCGGCGCGTAGGTCAGCTCCACGTAGCGCGACTCGCCGCGGTCGTCGCCGTCCAGCGGCATCGGACGGCTGATGCCCTCGTCATCGCGCATCTCGACGACGCTGGTCTCGCCGGCGAAGGCGCGCTGGATCAGCGGCCGCACCACCGGATAGAGGCGGTCGAACAGCTCCGAGGCCTGGCGTCCCTGCCATGACCGGTCCGGGAGGTCGAAGCGGCGCTCGAAGGCCTTGTTGCAGAACAGCACCCGTTCGTCGGTATCCAGCGCCAGCATCAGCACGTTCACGCTCTGCGCCATCGCGCTCATCACCGCCTGGTGGCGTTCGCGCTCGCGGCGCGCCTGCTGTTCGAGCATCTGGCGTTCGAATTCCCGCCGCCGGTCGCGCTGGTGCAGCCGCGTGAACCAGACCAGCAGCCCGAGCGCGATCACGCTCACCAGCACCGAGAACGCCAGCACCGCGCGCCGCTGCTGCAGGTAGCCGCCAAGGATGCGATCGCGCTCGAAGGACACGTACAGCCGCATCGGATAGTCCTGCAGCACGCGATACGACACGATGCGCTCGAGCCCGTCGGCCGGACTCCGCGCCACGACGAACTCGCCGCTGGCCGGCGGATCGGGCGGCAAGGGCGCGCCGCCGGGCAGCTCGCGCAGGTTGCTGCCGACCAAGCCGGGCACCTCGGGCCAGCGCGCCATCGCGATGCCGTCGTCGCGCTCGAGCAGGATCGCCATGCCGGCGCGCATCGTGCGCGCCCGGTAGAGGCGCTGCAGCGCATCGACGTCGATGAAGCCCACCGTCGCGGTGAACGGGCCGGCCGGCGCGCTCAGCCGCGTGGCCATCGGCACGACGAAATGGGCGCCGGGCCGCAGCTGGAGCGGTCTGCCGATGACGATGCTCGGACCGCCGGGGCGGCCCAGCTCGGAGAGGAAGCTCTTGCGGCCCAGGTCGATGTAGGGCTCGCCCGTCACCGACGGGATGCGCCACAACCTGCCATCGGCGCTGGCCAGCATCAGGTCGGTCAGGCCGCGCGAGTTGTCGCGCAGCGAGTCGACCAGCAGCGACACCGTCGCGTCCAGGTCCTGGCGCTCGTTCTTGCGCGTGAGCAGCAGCAGGTCCAGGGTGCGCAGGCTGCCTTCGGTCTCGCGCATCAGCTGCTCGGTGTCCTGCGACGCATTGAGCGCGATGCCATGCAGGTCCTCCTGCAGGTCCTGCTCCAGCGAGCGCGGATAGACCAGCGCGAACCACAGCACCAGCGCCCACAGCACCACCAGCACCAGCCCCAGTGCCAGGAAGGGCCCATAGACCAGCAGGCGGCGAACCTTCAGGCGCTCCGCGAAGGACTGGCTGAAGACGGATGGTGGCGGCATCCGCAGGATTGTGGCCGGACCGCGCGCGCGTTCAAGCGTCCATCAGCGGCGGGGCGGGCGGGCTGATCGGGCGCTCCGGCACGTGGCTGCCCGGGTCGTCGCGAGCCAGCTCCGCCAGGCAGCGCAGGCACAGGCACTGGCCGGGCCAGCGCGCGGCCAGTTCGAGCTTGAGCGCCTCGCCGAGCCGCGTGCCGAAGCAGGCGCACCAGCCCTCGCCGGCGCCGCAATGGAAACCGCCGCCGCAGCGCGGGCAGGCGGCGTTGTCGGGGAGCGGCGTCGGCGTGCTCATCGCGGCATTGTGGGCCGCGTTCAGCCGAACAGCGCGCGATGCCGCTCGCGCAGCAGGTTCTTCTGCACCTTGCCCATCGCATTGCGTGGCAGCTCGGGCTCGACGAAGACCTGCTTGGGCACCTTGAAGCCGGCGATCCGGTCCTTCAGCGCCGCCACCAGCGTCGCCCCCTCCAGCGCGGTGCCCGCGCGCGGCACCACCACGGCGATCACGCCCTCGCCGAAGTCGGGATGCGGCACCCCGATCACCGCCGACTCGGCCACGCCGGGCAGCTCGTTGAGCCAGCCCTCGATCTCCGCCGGGTACACGTTGTAGCCGCCGGTGATGATCAGGTCCTTGCTGCGGCCCACGATGGTCACGTAGCCGCGCTCGTCGCGGCGGCCCACGTCGCCGGTCTTGAACCAGCCGTCGGCGCTGAACTCCTCCTTCGTCTTCTCCGGCATGCGCCAGTAGCCGGCGAACACGTTGGGCCCGCTCACCTGGATGTGGCCGATCTCGCCCTCGCCGGTGCTGGGGCAGGGCGCGCCGTCGTCGCCGACGATGCGAAGCCCCACGCCCGGCAGCGGGAAGCCGACCGTGCCGCCGCGGCGCTCGCCCTCCTCCGCCCGGTACGGGTTGGAGGTCAGCATGAGGGTCTCGCTCATGCCGTAGCGCTCGAGGATGGTGTGGCCGGTGCGGCGGCGCCATTCGTTGAAGGTCTCGATCAGCAGCGGCGCGGAACCGCTGATGAACAGCCGCATCCGCGCGCACTGCTCCCGCGTCAGCGTCGCCTGCTCCAGCAGCCGGACGTACAGCGTCGGCACGCCCATGAACAGCGTCGCGTCGGGCAGCCGCGCGATCACGCCGCGCGGATCGAAGCGGTTGAACCACAGCATCTTCGCGCCGGCCAGCAGCGCGCCGTGCGACGCGACGAACAGCCCGTGCACATGGAAGATCGGCAGCGCGTGGATCAGCACGTCCTGCGACGACCAGCCCCAGTAGTGCTTGAGCACCTCGGCGTTGGACAGCAGATTGCCGTGGCTCAGCATCGCGCCCTTGCTGCGCCCGGTGGTGCCGCTGGTGTACAGGATCGCGGCCAGATCGTCCGCGGCCTTCACCGCGGCCTGATGCGTGTCGGGCATCTGCACCGCGCGGTCCAGCAGCGTGCCGGTCCGGTCCTCGTTCAGCGTGAACACCCACGGCACGCCGCTCTGGAAGGCCAGCTTGCTGACCCAGCCGAAATTCCTGCCGGCGCACACCACCACGGCCGGCTCCGCGTTGCCGATGAAGTACTCGAGCTCGGCCGCCTGGTAGGCCGTGTTCAGCGGCAGGTACACGTAGCCGGCGCGCAGCACCGCCAGGTACAGCAGCAGCGCCTCCACGCTCTTCTCGGTCTGCACGGCGATCCGGCTGCCGGCCGGCAGGTCCAGCGACGCCAGCAGGTTGGCCATCATCGCCGTGGCGCGATCGATGTCGCGCCAGCTGTAGCCGCGGCCGGCATCGGGGCCGTCGGCCAGCTCGATCGCGCAGGTGTCGAGGTCGTCGGCGAAATTCGCGCGCAGCGCGGCGAACAGGTTGGCGTTCGTGTGGACGGTCGGAATCGGGGTCATGGGCGTCGGGTCGAAGCGATCAGTCCAGTTTCGCACCGCTGCGCTTGACCACCTCGGCCCAGCGCAGCACCTCGCCGTGGACGAACTTGCCGAAGGCGTCGCCGTACAGGTTGGGCATCTCGGTCCCCAGGCCGGTCCACAGCGTCTTCAGCTCCTCGGTCGCGAAGGCCTTGCGCAGCTCGGCCTGCATCGCCGCGATCACCTCCTTGGGCGTGCCCTTGGGCGCCCACAGCCCGTACCAGGTCGCCACCTGGTACTGCGGGATCCCGGCCTCCACGGCGCTGGGGATGTCCGGGAAGCCCGGCGCGCGCTTGGCCGAGGCCACCGCCAGCGCCTTGATGCGGCCGCCGCGGATGTGCGAGGCCGACGAGCCCAGCCCGTCGAACATCACGTCCACCTGACCCGCCATCAGGTCCTGCAGCGCGGGGCCGGCGCCGCGATAAGGGATGTGCGTGATGAAGGTCTGCGTCTGCAGCTTGAACAGCTCACCCGCCAAGTGGTGCGACGTCCCGTTGCCGGCCGAGCCGTAGTTCAGCTTGCCCGGATTGCGCCGCATCAGCTCCAGCAGCCCCTTCACGTCGGTGACCGGCACCTTGGACGGGTTGATCACGATCACCTGCGGCACGCTGGACACCAGGCCGACGGGGATGAAGTCCTCCTCGAGCCGGTAGTCGAGCTTTGGATACATCGCCGGCGCGATCGCGTGATGCACCGCGCCCATGAAGAAGGTGTAGCCGTCGGGAGCGGCCTTCGAGGCCATCGTCGCGCCCACCGTTCCGCCAGCGCCGCCCTTGTTGTCGATGATGAACTGCTTGCCCGTCTGCCGGGTCAGCACCGCGGTCAGCGGGCGCGCGAAGGCGTCGGTGCCGCCGCCGGCGGGGAAGGGCACGACGATGGTCACCGGCCGGCTCGGCCAGGCCGATTCGGCGAAGGCGGCGGGCGCCGCGGCAACGGTGGCGAGCAGCGCCGCGCCGGTCCCCAGCAGACGGCGGCGGACCGCGGAAGGCTTGTTCATGTGTCTCTCCTCTTGGCCTGCGTGGGCCGGCTCGTTGGTGTCGGCGGTTTATAGCCGGATCGGGGCCGCTGCGGCGTGACGGCCGCCTCAGGGAATCCCCAGGAAGACGGCGTCATGGAGACGGCGCTCGCACGGCGGTCCGGCTGCTACATTGGTCCGCATCAGATCCGAGGCGGCACGCCGACCCGGACGGCGCGCGGGTTCCCCGCCGCGATTGCCCAGGAGACGAGACATGAACGACATTCCGCAGGATGCCGAGGCGGTGCTGCGGCTGGCCGCGCAGTCGATGTTCGACGTGCTCGCCAGCACGGCGCAGGGCGCGATGGTCGTCAACCGCGAGCACCGCGTCGTCTGGATCAGCGAGGGTTACAAGCGCTTCCTGCCGGCGCTGGGCTTTGGCGACGCGTCCGAGTTCGTCGGCCGCCGCGTCGAGGAAGTCGTGCCCAACACGTTGATGGCGCAGGTCATCGACACCGGCCAGCCCATCCTCGTGGACCTGCTCACCAACAAGGCGGGCACCTTCCTGGTCAGCCGGCTGCCCTTGCGCGGCCCGGGCGGTGACGTCATCGGTGCGATGGGCATGGTGCTGCTGGACCATCCCGAGACCACGATGCAGCCGCTGATGAACAAGTTCGCGTGCCTGCAGGCGGAGCTCGACGAGACGCGCCGCCAACTGGCCGCCGAGCAGACGCGCAACCGCCGCTCCAAGCACCGGATCCTGGATTTCGTCGGCAACAGCCCGGTCGCGGTCGAGGTCAAGCGCCAGGCGCGCCGTGTCGCGCAGACGGATGCGACGGTGCTGCTGCTCGGCGAGACGGGCACGGGGAAGGAGCTGCTCGCGCATGCGATCCATGCGGCCTCGCGGCGCGCGGCCCGGCCGCTGGTCTCGGTGAACATCGCGGCCGTGCCGGAGACCTTGCTCGAGGCGGAGTTCTTTGGTGTCGCGCCTGGCGCGTACACCGGTGCGGAGCGCAAGGGCCGGGAGGGCAAGTTCAAGCTGGCGGATGGGGGCACCTTGTTCCTGGACGAGATTGGCGACATGCCGCTGGCGCTGCAGGCCAAGCTGCTGCGAGTGCTGCAGGAGCAGGAGCTGGAGCCGCTGGGCAGCAACGAGGTGCTGAAGGTGGATGTGCGGGTGATCGCGGCCACGAGCCGTGATCTGGCGGCGATGGTCGAGCGTGGCGAATTCCGTGCGGACCTGTTCTACCGCCTGAACGTGCTGCCGATCCGCCTCCCTGCGCTGCGCGAGCGGCCGGAGGACATCGAGGCGCTGGTCGAGGTGTTGCTCGAGGACATTGCGCGCCGAGGCGGCCTGCCGCCAAAGACGCTGAATGTGGCTGCGCTGCGGTTGCTCGCCGGTTGTCGCTGGCCTGGCAATGTGCGCGAGCTTCGAAACACGCTGGAGCAGGCCTTCCTGATGAGCGACGACGACGAACTTGCTCCGTGCCATTTCCGCATCGCGTCCCCTGACGGCAACGCCAATCCCCCGATGACCACGATCGTTGCCGACGCTGAGAGGACCGGAGCCCCTCCGAGCGACCTGCCGAGCGGGCGCAGGCGTGGGAGCGAGGAGGGGCTCCGGTCCTCTCAGCGTGAGCTCGGTCCCCCGCCGGTATTTCCATGTCCTCCTTCATCGACGCTACCGGCCCGCAAGGCCGAGCTTGAGCGCGATGCGATTGCCCAGGCGCTGCTGCGCACGAATGGGAACCGGGTTGCAGCTGCGAGGTTGTTGGCGATCTCCCGTGCGACCTTGTACGAGAAGCTTGCGAAGTACCCTGAATTGACTTCGTGCTGACACGGAGGGTGTTGCACGGGGAGCGGCTACGGCGTCACATCGTCACGACTGGGGGCTGTTCCTGGGTCACATCGAGGGTTCGGGGGGCTTGCCGGTTGGTGGGGTGCGTGCGCATATTGGTGGGCAGGGACCGACACCATAAGGGGCCGGGATGGACCGGCCCGCGCAGGAGACACCATGAACACGCTCACTTCGACCGCCGGCGATGCTTATTCCGCTGCGCGCCCGGCCGCTGCGTCGCCCGCTGCGCAGGGTCAGTCTGCCAACGGCCGCACATGGACGCTCGCCACGAAGTTGCGGGTCGCGGTGCTGGCGGCGGTGGTGGGATTCGTGGTGCTGGTGATGTGGTTGAGTCACCGCTCGGCGGTCAGTCTGCTGGACGTGAAGATGATCACGACGGTCGAGCAGGTGAAGAACGCGGAGCAGATTGCCAAGCGTTACTTCGACCGGGTCGGATCCGGAGGTCTGACGGAGGCCGAGGCCAAGAAGCAGGCCGCGGCCGAGATCGGCAAGATCCGGTATTCCGGCAACGAGTATCTGTGGATCAACGACATGACGCCGAAGATGGTCATGCATCCGATCAAGCCCGAGCTCGTGGACAAGGACTTGTCGGGGAACAAGGATCCGAATGGGCTGGCGCTGTTCGTCGCTTTCGTCGACACGGTGAAGGCGAGCGGCAGCGGCTTTGTGGATTACCTGTGGCCCAAGCCGGGCGCCAAGGATCCGGAACCCAAGCGGTCCTACGTGGCGGGCTTCAAGCCTTGGGGATGGGTGATCGGATCGGGCGTCTACATCGATGATGTCTCGGCGATCGCGCGGCGCGATGGTGCCATCGCGCTGGGGCTGGTGATCGCTGTCGGCATCGGTGCGCTGCTCGCGGTGGAGTGGTTCGCGCGCGGGCTGAAGCGCCGGCTCGCGCAGATGCGCGAGGTGGTCGAGGCGGTCGCCAATGGCGACCTGCGTGCCCAGGTGGTCGGCGGACAGGGCGCTGGCAATGATGAGATCGGCGAGGTGCTGACGCAGGTCTCCGCGATGCAGGGCCGGCTCAGCGAACTGGTGCGCGCCATCCGTGATGCGACCGACTCCATCCAGCACGCGTCGCGCGAGGTCGCGATGGGCAGCCAGGACCTGTCGCAGCGCAGCGAGCAGGCGGCCTCCAGCTTGCAGCAGACGGCGGCATCGATGCAGGAGCTGACGCAGCAGGTCACGCATTCCGCGCAGGCCGCCCATCAGACCAACCAGTTGGCCATCGGCGCGGCGGACCGGGCCCGGCTTGGCGCCGACGTGATGGGCGAGGTGGTGCAGACCATGGACGGCATCGCCGGCGCCAGCCGCAAGATCGCCGACATCATCTCGGTCATCGATGGCGTGGCCTTCCAGACCAACATCCTGGCGCTGAACGCGGCCGTCGAGGCGGCCCGCGCCGGCGAGCAGGGCCGCGGCTTCGCGGTCGTCGCCAGCGAGGTGCGCGCGCTCGCGCAGCGCAGCGCCAACGCGGCCAAGGAGATCAAGGCGCTGATCAGCGACTCCGTCTCGCGCGTCGATGCGGGCAGCGCCCAGGTCGGGCGCGCGGGCGAGGCGATGGGGCAGATCCTGCAGTCGGTGCAGCAGGTCAGCGGCACCGTCGCCGAGATCAGCCAGTCCAGCGCCGGCCAGTCCGATGGCCTGGCGCAGATCAACCAGGCCGTCGCGCACCTGGACGACATGACGCAGCAGAACGCCGCGCTGGTCGAACAGACCGCCGCTGCCGCCGAGTCGCTGCAGCAGCAGGCCCGCCTCCTCAACGAGCAGGTCGCGACCTTCCGCACCTGATCGGGGCTGGCTGTCCGGAGTCCAGACACTGGCTGGAATCCGGACACCGCGTCCGTTCGCCACCGCACGCCGCTGTCTGGAAGCCGGACAGCGGCGTTGCCGTTTCTGGCGTGCGCGGCGTGTTTTCTGCGGGTTCTCCCAGACGGCACGGGCCTTGCGAAGTCCGTGCCCGAGACCGGCGCGCGACCGGTCCGTCCACGACAGGAGACACGACCCATGACCCATGGCTTCTTCCGCGCCGCGGCCCGCGCGGCGCTGGCGCTCTCCGCCGTCTTCGGCGGGTTCTGCGCGAGCACCCCCGCGCTGGCCCAAGGCAAGGAAATCCGCATCGCCCATGTCTACAGCCGCACCGGTCCGCTCGAGGCCTATGGCCGGCAGACGCAGACCGGCCTGCTGATGGGCCTGGACTACGCCACCGGCGGCACCATGATGGTGGCGGGCCGCAAGCTGGTCGTGATCGAGAAGGACGATCAGGGCAAGCCCGACGTCGGCAAGAGCCTGCTGGCCACCGCCTACGGCGACGACAAGGCGGACATCGCCGTCGGACCGTCGTCCTCGGGCGTGGCGCTCGCGCTGCTGCCGGTGGCCGAGGAGTACCGGAAGATCCTGCTGGTCGAGCCCGCCGTCGCCGATTCGATCACCGGCGACAAGTGGAACAAGTACATCTTCCGGACCGGCCGCAACAGCTCGCAGGATGCGATCTCCAATGCGGTCGCGCTCGACAGGCCGGGCACCGTCATCGCGACGCTGGCGCAGGACTATGCGTTCGGCCGCGACGGCGTGAAGGCGTTCAAGGACGCCATCAAGAAGGCCAAGGTCGTCCACGAGGAATTCCTGCCGACGACCACCACCGACTTCACCGCCGGCGCGCAGCGGCTCATCGACAAGCTCAAGGACCAGCCGGGCCGCAAGGTCATCTTCATCATCTGGGCCGGCGCGGGGAACCCGTTCAAGATCGCCGACCTCGACCTCAAGCGCCATGGCATCGAGATCGCCACCGGCGGCAACATCCTGCCGGCGATGGCCGCCTACAAGGCCCTGCCCGGCATGGAAGGCGCGACCTACTACTACTTCGGCATCCCGAAGAACCCGGTCAACGAGTGGCTGGTCTCCAACCACTACAAGCAGTTCAAGGCGCCACCCGACTTCTTCACCGCCGGCGGCATGAGCGCGGCGATCGCGATCGTCGAGGCGCTCAAGAGAACCGGTGGCGACACCACCACCGGCAAGCTCATCAAGGCCATGGAGGGCCTGAGCTTCGAGACCCCCAAGGGCCGCATGACCTTCCGGCCCGAGGACCATCAGGCGATGCAGTCGATGTACCACTTCAAGATCAAGGTCGACCCCGCCTTCGCCTGGGGCGTGCCGGAACTGGTCCGCGAGATCAAGCCAGAAGAGATGGCCATCCCGATCCGGAACAAGCGTTGAAGGTCGTTCGAACCCCTGGAGGTTTCCGATGAAGTCTTCCGTTGTCCGTCTGTCCTCGATCCGCCTGCTCGCCGCCGTGGCGCTGGCGCTGGCGGGCGCCGCCCAGGCCGCCGCACCGCTGCCGTCGCTCAACATCGACAAGAGCCGCATCACCGTGTCGGGCCTGTCGTCCGGCGGCTTCATGGCCAATCAGCTGGGATACGCCTATTCATCGACGTTCAAGGGCGTCGGCGTGTTCGCCGCCGGTCCCTACATGTGCGCCGGCCACAGCAGCTACACCAGCTGCATGTACAACGCATCGATCTCCGCCTCGATGCTCAGCACGATGCAGGCCGACCTCAACAACTGGAGCGGCACCGCCATCGACGCGAAGGCCCATGTCGCCGCGCAGAAGGTCTTCCTGTTCGTCGGCACCAGCGACGCGACCGTCGGACCCAACCCGGTGAACGCCGCGTACACGCAGTACCAGAACAACGGCGTCACGGCGGCCAACCTGCAGTACTTCCAGCAGACCGGCACCGCGCATGTGCTGCCGACCGACTTCGACGCCTCGGGCAACAACAGCTGCGGCACCAGCGCCTCGCCCTACATCGCCAACTGCGGCTACGACGGCGCGAAAGCGGTGCTGACGCATTTCTATGGCGCGCTCAATCCGCGCAACGACAGCCCGCCGGCGTCGCGCTTCATCGAGTTCGACCAGACCGCCTTCGGCGCCAATCCGGGCATGGCCTCGACCGGCTGGGCCTACGTGCCGGCGGATTGCGCCGCGGGCCAGGTCTGCAAGCTGCATGTGGCGCTGCATGGCTGTCAGCAGAACTACGCCACCATCGGCGACCGCTTCGTGAAGAACACCGGCTACGCGCGCTGGGCCGACACCAACCGCATCGTCGTGCTGTTCCCGCAGACGCAGGTCGACAACACCGCGCGATCGACCGCCGCCAGCGGCCTGCTGCCCAATCCGAATGGCTGCTGGGACTGGATCGGCTGGTACGGCTCCAACTTCGCGCAAAAGGCCGGCACGCAGGCCGCGGCGATCAAGGCCATGGTGGACAAGGTGTCGGGCACCAGCGATCCCGGCACGCCGGGCACCTGCTTCACCGCGTCCAACTATGGCCACACGGTGGCCGGCCGCGCCTATGCGCTGTGGGGCCTGACCTACGCCAATGGCTCCAACGACAGCATGGGCCTGTGGAACATCTACGTCAGCACCACGCTGAAGCAGACCGCGCCCAACTACTACGTGATCGGGTCCTGCCTCTGAGGGGCCGTGGACCGGGAGCCCTTTCGCATGCTCGAGACCCGCGACCTCAGCGTCCGATTCGGCGGCCACACGGCGGTGGACCGCGTCAGCTGCGCCTTTCATCCAGGCACGCTGACCGCCATCGTCGGGCCCAATGGCGCAGGCAAGACGACCTACTTCAACCTGATCTCGGGCCAGTTGGCGGCGACCGCCGGGCGCGTGCTGCTCGACGGCGAGGACCTGACGCGGATGGCCGCGCCGCTGCGCACGCGGCGCGGGCTGGGGCGCGCGTTCCAGCTGACGCAGCTGTTTCCGACGCTCAGCGTGCTGGAGAACGTGAGACTCGCGGTGCAGTCGCGCCGCGGCCAGGGGCTGCGGATGCTGTCGGTGTGGCTCAATCATCGCGAGCTTCTCGACGAAGCGCGCGCCATCGTCGAGCGGGTGCGGCTGAGCGCCCGCGCGGACGCGCCCGCCGCGAGCCTGCCGCATGGCGATCAACGCAAGCTCGAGGTCGCGATGCTGATGGCGCTCCGCCCCAAGGTCTATCTCTTCGATGAGCCCACCGCCGGCATGAGTGTCGACGAAGTGCCCGTGATCCTGGACCTGATCCGCGCGCTGAAGGCCGAGGGCACGCACACGGTCCTGTTGGTCGAGCACAAGATGGACGTGGTGCGCGAGCTGGCCGACCGCATCGTCGTGCTGCATCAGGGGCAGCTCGTCGCGGACGGCGAGCCGGCCGCGGTGATCGCCTCGCCGGTCGTGCAGAACGCCTATCTGGGGCTGGCGATGCCGGAGGCCGCATGAGTCCGCCCCTGCTGCGGCTCGAGGGCGTGCACACGCACATCGGGGCGTATCACATCCTGCACGGGGTGGACCTCGATGTTCCCGAGGGCGAGGTCACCATGCTGCTGGGCCGCAATGGCGCCGGCAAGACCACGACACTGCGCACGGTGATGGGCCTGTGGCGTGCCAGCGCCGGCCGCGTGCTGCTGGAGCAGCGTCCGATCCAGGCGCTGCCCACGCCGGAGATCGCGCGCGCCGACATCGCCTACGTGCCCGAGAACATGGGCATCTTCGGCGCGCTCACCGTGCGCGAGAACCTGTTGCTGGCGGCGCGCCGGGCGCGATCGCTGGACGAGCTCGACACCGCGCGGCTCGAGTGGCTCTTCGGGCTGTTCCCCGCGCTGCGCAAGTTCTGGCTGTACCCGGCGGGCAAGCTCAGCGGCGGTCAGAAGCAGATGCTCGCGATCGCGCGCGCCATGGTCGAGCCGCGCCGGTTGCTGCTGATCGACGAGCCGACCAAGGGCCTGGCGCCAGCGATCATCAACAAGCTCATCGAGGCGCTGCAGGAGATCAAGCGCGGCCGCGACGGCATGCGCGCGACGGTGCTGCTGGTCGAGCAGAACTTCATGGTCGCGCGGGCGCTCGGCGACCGGGTGGCCGTGATGGATGACGGCCGTGTGGTGCATGCGGGCCGGATGGCCGAGCTTGCCGGCGACGAGGCACTGCAGCAGCGCCTGCTCGGCCTCTCGCTGGCGGCACATCAATGAACGAGGCCGTCATGTCCGCACCGATCGCTTCGGACGCCGTGCCCAAGGCACGCTTCGATCTCATCCCGCTGTTGCTGATCGCCGCCGTCGCGCTGGCGGCCCTGCCGCTGGTGGGCTCGGCGACGAGCTGGGCCACGCTGACGCTGGCCGGCCTGGCGATGGGCTTGATCATCTTCGTGATCGCCTCGGGCCTGACCCTGGTCTTCGGCCTGATGGACGTGCTGAACTTCGGCCACGGCGTGTTCATCGCGCTGGGCGCCTTCGTCGCCACCACGGTGATGGGCGCGATGGGCGGCTTCGTGGCGAGCCCGTCGCTCGGCGCCAACCTCGTGGCGGTCGGCGTCGCCGCGCTGACCGGCATGGTGGCGGCCGCGGCGCTCGGGCTGGTCTTCGAGCGCGTGCTGGTGCGGCCGGTCTACGGCATGCATCTCAAGCAGATCCTCATCACCATGGGCGGGATGATCATCGGCGAGGAACTCATCAAGCTGGTCTGGGGCGCGCAGATGATTCCGCTGCGGCCACCCGAATCGCTGCGCGGCGCGCTGCTCCTGGGCGATGTCGCGATCGAGAAGTTCCGGCTGCTGGCCGTGGCCGTCGGCCTGGTGGTCTTCGCCGCGCTGCTGTGGCTGTTGAACCGGACCAAGCTGGGCCTGCTGATCCGCGCCGGCGTGCAGGACCGCGAGATGGTCGAGAGCCTGGGCTATCGCATCCGCAGGCTGTTCGTCGCGGTCTTCGTTGCCGGCTCCGCGCTGGCGGGCCTGGGCGGCGTGCTGTGGGGGCTCTACCAGCAGAGCGTGATGCCGCAGATCGGCGCACAGGTCAACACGCTGCTGTTCATCGTCATCATCATCGGCGGACTCGGCTCGACCCTGGGTTGCTTCGCCGGCGCGCTGCTGGTGGGGCTGATGGCCAACTACTGCGGCTTCATCGCGCCGAAGGCGGCGCTGTTCTCCAACATCGGGCTGATGGTGGCCGTGCTGCTGTGGCGGCCGCAGGGCCTCTACCCGGTAAGCCAGCGCTGAGGAACCGGTCATGAACGCGCTCCGCGCCCTGCTGTCCCACGACCTGCCGCGCAGCCGCCTGCTGGCGGCGCTGCTGATCCTCATCGTCGCGGCCTTGGCGCTCACGCCTTTCGCCTTCCCCGGCACGCGCGCGCTCAACGTGGCGGCCAAGATCCTCGTGTTCATCGTGCTCGTGGGCAGCTACGACCTGCTGCTCGGCTACACCGGCATCGTCAGCTTCGCGCACACGATGTTCTTTGGCATCGGCGCGTATGGCGTCGCGATCGCCAGTTCGCGCATGGCGCCGGGCTTCGGCGCGCTGGCCATCGGCATCGGCGGCGCGCTCGCGCTGTCCGTTCTGCTGGCCTTGGTCATCGGGCTGTTCTCACTTCGCGTCAAGGCCATCTTCTTCGCGATGATCACGCTCGCGGTCGCGGCGGCCTTCCAGGGACTGGCCTCGCAGCTGTCGGATTTCACCGGCGGCGAGGACGGCCTCAACTTCCGCCTGCCTGAATTGCTGTCGCCATCGACCGGGTTCACCGAGGAACCGTTCCTCGGCGCCAGCATCGACGGGCGGCTGCTGAGCTACTACCTGCTGTTCGTGACCGCGGCGGTGCTGGTGCTGGCACTGCTGCGCATCGTCAATTCCCCTTTCGGGCGAGTGCTGCAGGCGATCCGCGACAACGACTTCCGCGCCGAGGCGATCGGCTACCGGCTGGTGACCTACCGCACGCTGTCGACGCTGCTGGCCGCCGTGTTCGCGACGCTGGCCGGCGCGCTGCTGGCGATCTGGCTGCGCTACAACGGACCGGACACCTCGCTGTCGTTCGAGATCATGCTGGACATCCTGCTGATCGTCGTCATCGGCGGCATGGGGACGATCTACGGCGCGGTGATCGGCAGCGCGCTGTTCGTGCTCGCGCAGAGCTATCTGCAGGACCTGATGCGCGTGGGCGCCGCCGCGGTGGAGGGCGTCCCGGTGCTGTCGCAGCTGATCGCGCCGGAACGCTGGTTGCTGTGGCTGGGCGTGTTGTTCGTGCTGGCCGTGTATCACTTCCCGAATGGACTGGTCGGGCGTCTGCGGCAGGGGAGGAGGGCATCGTGACGTCGACGTCGAACTACCTGCGCTGCGAAGGGCGCGAGATCCACTTCATGGCCTGGGGCGACCCCGCCGCCGAGCCGGTCATCGCCTGGCACGGCCTGGCGCGCACCGGCCGGGACATGGACGAACTGGCGGCGCATCTGGCGCAGTCGGGACGCTACTTCGTCATCTGTCCGGACACGATCGGGCGCGGGCTGTCGCAGTGGAGCCCCGATCCCGACCACGAGTACTGCCTCACGTTTTACGTGAAGCTGGCGGTGGCGCTGGTCGATCAGCTGGGGCTGAAGACCTTTCGCTGGGTCGGCACGTCGATGGGCGGAGCGATCGGGCTGCTGGCGGCCGCGACCTCGCTGCGCGGACGGATCACGCGGCTGGTGCTCAACGACATCGGACCGGAACTCGCGGAGCCCGCGATCCAGCGCATCCGCGGCTATGCGGGCAATCCGCCGGCGTTCGGTAGCGTGGTCGAGCTCGAGCAGTACTTCCGCCAGGTCTATCAGCCCTACGGCTGGATGAGCGACGCGCAATGGCGGCGGCTGACGGAGACCTCGATGCGGCGTCTGCCTGACGGGCGCGTGACGCCGCATTACGACCCGGCGATGGTGCGGCAGTTCTTCGCCCATCCGGACGACTACAAGCGCTGGACCGAGTGGGATTCGCTGAGTCTGCCGGTGCTGTGCCTGCGCGGCGAGGCGTCCGATCTTCTCCTGCCGGAAGCGGCCGAGGCGATGCGGGTGCGAGGACCGCGGGCGGTGGTCGTCACCGTTCCCGGCTGCGGCCACGCGCCGGCGCTGAACGTGCCGGAGCACTTCGCCATCGTCGAGCGGTTTCTCGAGGGGGGGTGAGCGAGTCGACGGGTCATCGCTTGATGAGCCAGCCGAGGATGCCGCCGAAGACGGCAGTGAGGGTGGACAACGCCCTTGATCAACAGGTCCTCGGCGGCCATGTCATCCCCAGATGTGTTGTTTCAGCTGGTGGCGATCAGCGCGATCGACCAGGCCAAGGGCCTGACCGCGGCGCACCTCTTCCCTCAGGTGGAAGTACAGGCTGAAGGCGACGCAGAAGATCTGCGACAGCGACTGTCGATCTTCGTCGGCCACCTTGTTGATCTCGCGCATCGACGACTCAGGAATCTCGAGGCTGAAGTGATGGGTCATTCATGGCTCCTTTGCCGAGGCGCCTCCAGTCATGGAGGCGGGAGCAGCAGTGAAGCACGCAGCCGCCTCGCAAGGCTAGTTCCCCGATGGGGGATCCGCGTCAGTTCTGCGCAAGGTCAACCCCAAGCGAAAAAGCCGTCGCGCGGATGTCGCGGCGACGGCTCGTGGCTGGCGGCGTGATGCCGCGGGGTCAGTCGTTGAGTTGCGGCAGATCCAGCCAGCGCGCCAGCCGCCGGCGCAGCGTCAGGAAGTCCAGCGGCTTGGTCAGGTGCTCGTCCATGCCCGCCTTCAGGCTGTCGGCCACGTCGCTGTCCAGCGCGTGCGCCGTCAGCGCCAGGATCGGGAAGCGCGGCAGCCGGCCCTGCGCCTGTTGCTCGCGCAGCCGGCGCGCGCATTCCAGGCCGTCCATGCCCGGCATCTGGATGTCCATCAGCACCAGGCTGGGCGCGGCGCGCTCGCACAAGTCCAGGGCCTCCTGCCCGTTGCGGGCCAACTGGGTCTTCAGGCCCATCAGCGCCAGGAACTCCAGCGCCACGACCTGGTTGATCGGGTTGTCCTCGACCAGCAGCACGAAGGGCTCGCCCGGCGCCGGACGCTGGCCGGAAACCGAGGGATCGGCGAACGACGCGGATGGCGGCGGCTTCGCGGACGCGTCCGACGTCATCAAGACCAGCGTGGTCTCGGAAGGGGGATGGCCGTCGTTTCTGTCCATGTCGCTTGTCGTCCCGGCTCCGATCGGAGTGCGGGTAATCCCTAAAAATGCCGTCCGCCGTTCAGGCCGAACCGGATCGCTGTTGCTCGGCGACGACGGGGTCCATTGTTGCCGCAGCCCTCCAAGACTAGCAAGTGTGCGGAAGTCATCGTTCGGAGGCCTTGACAGGAGGTATGCGAACGCTTCCTGAGCGGTCTGATGCTTTCAATTGCTTACCACTTTCTGGTCCCCGCCGCAGGGGGCGCTGCTGCCAATCGGTGACGGCGCCGCTCCCTAGAATGACCGCCCACTGCCTTTTCCAGGCTGCTCAGCCGACACCGCCCATGTCCGACGCCGATATCCGCATTCGCGGGGCCCGCCAGCACAACCTCAAGAACCTCGACCTGGATCTGCGCACCGGCGAGCTGACCGTGGTGACCGGTCCCAGCGGATCGGGCAAGTCCAGTCTCGTCTTCGACACCCTCTACGCCGAAGGCCAGCGCCGCTACGTCGAAACCTTCTCGGCCTACGCCCGCCAGTTCCTGGACCGGATGGACCGCCCGGCCGTCGACAAGGTGGAGGGCGTGCCGCCCGCCATCGCGATCGACCAGACCAACCCGGTCCGCACCAGCCGCTCCACCGTCGGCACGATGACGGAGCTCAACGACCATCTGAAGCTGCTGTTCGCGCGCGGCGCGGACCTCTTCGACCGCGACACCGCGCTGCCGGTGCGCCACGACACGCCGCAGACCATCCACGCCGAGCTGCTGGCGCGCACCGTCGACGGCGATCCGCGCCTGGTGCTGACCTTCCCGGTCGAGCTGCCGGAGACCGTCAGCGCCGGCGAGGTCGAGCAGTGGCTCTCCGCCTCCGGCTTCACGCGGGTGCAGTCGGAGCGCGTCGTCAACGGCCGCAAGGTGCTGGACGTGGTGGCGGACCGCTTCCGCATGCAGGGCGTCGAGCAGTCCCGCGCGATGGAAGCGATCGAGCTGGCGCTCAAGCGCGGCAGCGGCCGCATGACGGTCTACGTGCTGCCGGCCGAGGAGGGCGCCGAGCCGGTGCTCTGGCGCTACTCGACCGGCCTGCATTGCCCGGAGAGCGATATCCGCTACGCCGACCCGCAGCCGGCGCTGTTCTCGTTCAACTCGGCGATGGGCGCGTGCGAGACCTGCCGCGGTTTCGGCCGCGTGATCGGCGTGGACCTGGGCCTGGTGATCCCCGACGAGCGCAAGACGCTGCGCGGCGGCGCGATCAAGCCGATGCAGACGCCGGCCTGGAAGGAATGCCAGGACGACCTGCTGAAGTACGCCGGCGATGCCGGCATCCCGCGCGACACCGCGTGGAGCCAGATGACGCAGGCGCAGCGCGACTGGGTCATCGAAGGCAGCCCGAACTGGAACGGCAACTGGAACAAGCAGTGGTACGGCGTGCGCCGGTTCTTCGACTACCTGGAGAGCAAGGCCTACAAGATGCACATCCGGGTGCTGCTGTCCAAGTACCGCAGCTACACGGAATGCCCGGCCTGCCGCGGCGCGCGGCTCAAGACCGAGGCGCTGCTGTGGCGCATCGGCTCCAAGGCGCTTGCGGATGCGGCGCTGCCGGCCGCCGATCGCTTCATGCCCGAGGGCGTGAAGTGGACGCGCGCGCAACTCGAGGCGCTGCCCGGCCTGTCGGTCCACGACCTGATGCAGCTGCCGATCCATCGGCTCAGACGCTTCATGGACGAGCTGCAACTGCCCGGCTCGATGCTCGACGAGGCGCTGAAGCTGCTGCTCGACGAGATCCGCAACCGGCTCAAGTACCTGGTCGACGTCGGCATCGGCTACCTGACGCTGGACCGCCAGAGCCGCACGCTGTCCGGCGGCGAGGTGCAGCGCATCAACCTGACGACGGCGCTCGGGACCTCGCTGGTCAACACGCTGTTCGTGCTGGACGAGCCCAGCATCGGCCTGCACCCGCGCGACATGAACCGCATCGTCCAGGCGATGCAGCGGCTGCGCGACGCGGGCAACACGCTGGTGGTGGTCGAGCACGACCCGGCGGTCATGCTGGCCGCCGACCGGCTGATCGACATGGGCCCGGGTCCGGGCCAGCAGGGCGGGCAGATCGTCTTCGACGGCACGCCGGAGCAGATCCGCGCCGCGGACACGCTCACTGGCGCCTACCTGGGCGCGCGCAAGCACGTGGGCATGGGCCTCAAGCGCCTCGTCGAGGACAGCACGCCGCGCCTGATCCTGGAGGGCGCGCGTGAGCACAACCTGAAGAACGTCAGCGTCGAATTCCCGCTGCAGCGCATGGTCGCGGTGACGGGCGTGTCGGGCTCGGGCAAGAGCACGCTGATGCAGGACGTGCTCTACCCGGCGCTGGCGCGCTGGTTCGGCCAAGCCACCGAGGCGCCCGGCGCGCATGACCGGCTGCTGGGCGCGGACTGGCTCGCCGACGCGGTCTTCGTCGACCAGTCGCCGATTGGCAAGACGGCGCGCTCGAACCCGGCCAGCTACGTCGGCGTGTTCGACGAGATCCGCAAGCGCTTCGCCGACACGCCGATGGCCAAGGAGCGCAGCTATGGCGCCGGCATGTTCAGCTTCAACGCCGGCGACGGCCGCTGCCCGACCTGCGGCGGCTCGGGCTTCGAGCACGTCGAGATGCAGTTCCTGTCCGACGTCTACCTGCGCTGCCCCGATTGCGACGGCAAGCGCTTCCGCGCCGAGATCCTGGAGGTCAAGCTCGAACGCGCCGGCCGCCAGCTGAGCGTCTCCGACGTGCTGGACCTGACGGTGGCCGAGGCGCTGGGCGTCTTCAGCGCCGACCGCGAGGTGCTCAACAAGCTGCAGCCGCTGTCGGACGTCGGCCTGGACTACCTGACGCTGGGGCAGCCGGTGCCGACGCTGTCGGGCGGCGAGGCGCAGCGGCTCAAGCTCGCCGGTTATCTGGCCGAGGCCGCGTCCAAGCCGCGCCAGGCGACGGCGACCAAGGGCACGCTGTTCCTGTTCGATGAGCCGACGACGGGCCTGCACTTCGACGACATCGCCAAGCTGATGCGCGCGATGCGCAAGTTGCTGGGGGCGGGGCACTCGCTGATCCTGATCGAGCACAACCTGGACGTGATCCGCGCGTCGGACTGGGTCATCGACCTCGGCCCGGAAGGGGGCGAGGACGGCGGACTGATCGTCGCGACCGGCACGCCGGAGCAGCTCAAGGAGCATCCGACCTCGCACACCGCGCAGGCGCTGCGCGAGTACGCGCTGGAGATGGACCGCGCGCCGGTGAAGGTCGCGGAAGGCCGTCCGCTGCAGACGCTGGTGCGCCAGCGCCGCAAGGCCGACGAGGCGATCCGCATCGTCAACGCGCGCGAGCACAACCTGAAGTCGGTCGACGTCAGCATCCCGCGCGGCAAGTTCAACGTCGTGACCGGCGTGTCGGGCTCGGGCAAGAGCACGCTGGCCTTCGACATCCTGTTCAACGAGGGCCAGCGCCGCTATCTCGAATCGCTGAACGCCTATGCGCGCTCGATCGTGCAGCCGGCGGGCCGGCCCGAGGTCGACGCGGTGTGGGGCATTCCGCCGACCGTGGCAATCGAGCAGCGCCTGTCGCGCGGCGGCCGCAAGAGCACGGTCGCGACCACGACCGAGGTCTGGCACTTCCTGCGCCTGCTGTACGTGAAGCTCGGCGTGCAGCACTGCGCCAACGACGGCACCCCGGTGAAGCCGCAGAGCGTCGAGGCCATCGCCGCGCAGCTGCTGCGCGACTACAAGGGCCGGCACATCGGCCTGCTGGCGCCGCTGGTGGTCAA
>NZ_JBCNLG010000038.1:0-26249 GCF_039595595.1 Roseateles sp.
CGCAGCTGGGCGGCTTCGTGCAGGGCAACCCCTGGCTGGCGCGTGGCAGCGCGCGCGTGATCCTCAACGAGGTCAACAGCAGCGCGCCCAGCCAGCTCAAGGGCTACGTGGAAGTCGCGGGACAGCGGGCCGAGGTGATCATCGCCAACCCGTCCGGGATCCAGGTCGATGGCGGCGGCTTCATCAACGCCAGCGCCGCGGTGCTGACGACGGGCACGCCGCGCTTCAACGCCGACGGCAGCATCGCCGGCTACGGCGTGCAGGGCGGGCTCATCCGCATCGATGGACAAGGGCTGGATGGCTCGCAGACGGACTACACCGCGCTGCTGGCGCGAGCGGTCGAGCTCAACGCGGGCCTGTGGGCCAAAGACGCGCGCATCCAGACTGGCACGCAGGTGATGACGGTCGAAGGCGCAGGCGCGGGCAACGGCGCTGGTGAAGCGCTGACACCGAGCGGCGAGCGTCCGCGCTACGCGCTCGACAGCACGGCGCTGGGCGGCATCTACGCGCAGCGCATCACGCTGGTCGGCACGGAAGCGGGCCTTGGCGTGCGCCAGGCTGGCCAGATCGTCGGTGGGCAACTGACGCTGCGCGCCGATGGATGGCTCGACAACACCGGGACCCTCTACGCGCAGGAGGCCGACGCCAACGGCACGCCGTCGCTGACAGTGCAGTCCAACACCGGCGTGCGCAACGCGGGATGGCTCGCTTCACGCGGCAGCGTCGACGCCAAGGCGCCACAGCTCAGCGGCGAAGCCGCGAGCCTCACCGCCGCGGGAATGAATCCGGATGGCACGTTCGTGGCGGGTGCTGACGCGGGCAGCCTCTCGCTGACGGCGAGCCAATCGGCCACGCAAGCGGGCCAGTTGCTCGCCGGCGGCGGCATCGCGCTGCAGGCGCCGAGCGTCAACGCCGATGGCGCGCAGCTGCAGGCCGGCGGGACGCTGAGCCTGAATGCCAGCGGGCTGCTGAGCACGCAGGGTGCGAGCGTCGTTGGAGACAAGCTCTCGATCAGCGCGCATGACGTCGACCTGCGTGGCGCACAGTGGCTGCAACTCGGCACCGACGCGCTGGCCCTGCGCGTCGACGGCGCGATCACCGCCGACGGCGCGCGCCTGGCGAGCAACGGCGCTTCGCTGTCCATCGCCGCGGCCGCGTTCAGCGCGCAGGGCGGTCGCCTGGAGCA
Source organism: Roseateles sp. (assembly GCF_039595595.1). Taxonomy (GTDB): domain Bacteria; phylum Pseudomonadota; class Gammaproteobacteria; order Burkholderiales; family Burkholderiaceae_C; genus Roseateles. Next base: position 1,187 of record NZ_JBCNLG010000038.1, read on the forward strand.
GTACGGAAGCGGCGGCCTCACGATGACCGCGGGCCACCTGGCGCTGGACCGTGCGCAGGTCTTCTCGAACGGCCTGTTCCGTGTCGACGCGTCGCAAGCAGTGCTGGACGGCGCCGACGTCTCGGCCGCGACGATCGCGTGGCGAGCCGGCAGCCTCTCGCATCGCGGCGCGCACACGCGTGTCGCCGGCACGGCCGCGTCGGAGATGACCGTCGACAGCCTGTTCGACAACACCCAGGGCGCGATCGAAGCGAACAGCGACGCGCTGACGCTGCGCGCTGCCACGATCGACAACAGCAGCGGCGTGCTGTCCACCAGCGGTGCGTCGATGCGCGTGGACGCCGATCGCCTGACCGGTACCGGCGCCGTGCTCGCGCGGGGCAACGCCGCCATCACGGCCGGCACGCTCGAGACCGGCGGCACGATCGCCGCAGGCGGGGCGCTGTCGGTGCGCGCGGGCCGGATGGCCACTGCGGGCCTGCTGGCGGCGGGCTTGCGCGACGATGGCACGGTCGCCGGCAGCGGCGACCTGACGATCGATGCCGCCGGCGTGCTGCGCCACGGCGGCTCGCTGCTCGCGGGTGGCGCGCTGCGCGTGTCCTCCGACGCGCTGGCGCTGCAGGGCAGCGCGACGCAAGCCGGCCAGGTCGCGCTGACGGCGCGCGGCGGTGCGCTGAACCTGGATCGGGCCACCCTCTCCGCTGCTGGCGCGCTGTCGATCGATGCCGCGGGCGAGCTGGTCACCGAGGCTGCGCAGCTCGCGGGCGGGCAGGTCGACCTGCGCGCCGCCGCCTGGCGGAACGCGGGCGGCGAGCTCGTCCAGACCAGCGCCGCGGGCTCGATGTCCGCGCAGATCGCCGGGCAGCTGGACAACGCCGGCGGCCGCATCGGTGCCAATGGCCGTCAACTGACGATCGGCGCCGCGGCGCTGAACAACACCCAGGGCCGCATCGCGCAGGCAGGCGGTGCGATGACGGTGGAGGCGGGGCGCCTGGACGGCGCGGGCGGCGCGCTGCTGGCGCAGGACGCGCTGACGGTGCGCGCGAGCGGCGCCGTGGACCTGGGCGGGGCGCTCACGCAGGCGCGTGCCATCGACGTGAACGCCGCGACGCTGTCGCACCGCGGCGGCGACATGTCCGCGAGGGAGGGGCTGGCACTGGCCGCGCAGTCGATCGACAACGACGGCGGCCGGCTGCAGGCCGGGCAGGCGCTGTCGCTGTCGGCCTCGACGGTGACCCAGCGCGACGGGCAGGCCAGTGGCGCCACCGTGGCGATCACCGCCGGCACGCTGACGAACGCCGGACACGGGCTGGTCAACGCGGACCAGCGTCTGACGGTGCGCGCCAACACCGTGGACAACGAGGGTCATCTGCAATCGCAGGGCGCGCTGACGCTTGACGCGACGAGTGGGCTGAGCAACAGCGGCACCGTCAACGGCCTTGGCGCCGTCACCGTGACGGCGGGTCCATTGACCCAGGCCGCGAGCGGGACGATCGCGTCGCAAGGTGACCTGACGGTCGAGGCCAGCGCGCTCCAGAGCGCAGGCACCTTCGCGGCCGGACTGCGCGGCGACGGGTCGGCGGCGGGCACCGGCGAGCTCGTGCTGCGGACGTCCGGCGCGATGCGCCAGGGCGGCAGCCTGTTCGCCGCCGGGACGGTCTCGGCGCAGGGGATGTCGCTCGACCTGAGCGGCAGCAAGACGCAGGCGGCGGGCATCGCGCTGACCGCCTCGGCCGGCGATCTGTCGCTGGCCGGCGCGCAGGCGAGCACGCCGGGCGCGCTGTCGCTGACGGCCTCGGGCCGCCTGGACACCACGACGGCGACGCTGACTGGCGCGGACCTGGCGGTGACGGCCCGGCAGTGGATCAACACCGGCGGCCAGATCGCGCAGACCGGCGCGGCGGGCCAACTGACGGCCTCCGTCGCTGAGCGCATCGACAACGGGCAGGGCGTCATCGGCGCGCGGGGGCGCGCGCTGTCGCTGCAGGCCGGGGAGTTGAACAACGCGGGCGGCCGCCTGGTGCAGACCGGCGGCGGGGACATGAGCCTGCGCGCCGGCCGCGTCGACGGCGCGGCGGGCGAGCTGCTCACCGAAGGCCGCCTCACGATCACCGCGCCTGGCGCGATCGACCTGAACGGCGCGACGACGCAGGCCTCGGCCCTGTCGCTGAGCGGCGCCAGCCTGGACCACCGCGACGGCCGGATGCTCGCGCAGGGCGACGCATCGCTGTCGCTCACCGGCGCGCTGCTGAACCAGTCCGGGCGCATCAGCGCGGCCGGCGCGCTGGGCGTCGACGCCGGTTCGATCGAGAACCGGGCCGGCCAGCTGGATGGTCAGCGCGTGACGCTGGACACCGCGACGCTGAACCATGGCGCGCAGGGCGTGATTGCCGCGCGCGGTGATCTGACGATCCATGCCGGCCGTTGGACGAACGACGGCAGCGTGCACTCCCAAGGCCGCGCTGACCTGACGGCGACGGACGCGCTCGCCAATGCCGGGACGATCCACGCGCAAGGCGATGCGACGCTGACGGCCGGCGCGCTGACGCAGACCGCGACGGGCGTTCTCGCCGCCCAGGGCGGGCTGACGGTGACCGCTGGCAGCCTCGCCAGCGCGGGCACGCTGGCGGCCGGCCTGAAAGCCGACAACACGCTGGCGGCGGGCGGCGATCTGCATGTGGACGTGAGCGGCACGCTGCAGCAGAGCGGCCAGTGGCTCGCCGCGGGGGCGCTGGACGCGGCGGCGGCGCAGCTGCAGCTCGAGGGCAGCAAGGCGCAGGCCGCGAGCGCGACCCTGGTGGCGCGCGGCGCGTCCGGCGCCCCGGGCGCGATCGTTCTCGACCGCGCGGCCTGGTCCGTCCGGGACACGTTGACGCTGAGCGCCTCTGACGCCATCGGCAGCGACGCGGCGACGATCGAGGCGGGCAGCTTCGGCATGACAGCGGCGAGCTGGCGCAATGTCTCGGGCCACTGGCTGCAGACCGCGCCGGCGGGGACCTTCACGGTGTCGCTCGGCGGCCTGCTCGACAACCGGCAGGGCGGCATCGCCGCCAATGGCGCATCGCTGTCGCTGACGGCGGATCGCCTCGACAACGGCGAGGGCCGCATCGCGCAAGCGGGCGGCGGGCTCGAGGTGCATGTCCGCCAGCTCGACGGCGTGCAAGGGCAGTTGTTGTCCGCGGGCGCGCTGACCTTGACGGCCACCGGCGCGGTGACGCTGGACCGGGCCACGACCCAGGGCGCGAGCGTTCGTCTGGAGGCCGCCAGCCTGAGCCATGAAGGGGGCCAGTTGTTGAGCGCCGGCGGCGCGGTGCTGCGCGTCGATGGCGACATCGGCAATCGCGGCGGCCGGATGCAGGCGGCTGGCGTGCTGGACATCGCGTCCGCGGGCCTGGACAACGCGGGCGGCCAACTGTCGGCACAGACGCTCGCGCTGCGCGCGGGCCGCGTCGACAACGGCGCGGGCGGGCTGCTCGGCGCCGGCGGCACGCTGACCCTCGAGGCCGGCCGGCTGACCAATGCGGGCGTGGTCCAGAGCGTGGGCGATGCGGTGCTGACGGTCACGGGCGTCTTCGACAACACCGGCATGGTCTACAGCCAGGGCAGCGGCACGCTGCGGGCGGATCAGCTCTCCAACGGCGGCACGATCGCGGCGCAGGGCGCGCTGGGCGTCACCACGGGGCAACTGAGCGGGGCCGGTGTCTTCGCCGCGGGCCTGCGTCCGGACAACACCCTCGCGGCCAGTGGCGACCTGTCGCTGACCGCGACGCGGTCGCTGCAGTTCGGCGGGACCGCGACGGCGGCCGGCGACCTGGGCGTCGCCGGACCGTCGCTGCAACTCCAGGACGCGCAGCTGCAGGCGCGCACGATGACGCTGCGCGCGCTGACCGGTGACCTGGCCCTGGACCGCGCCGCGGTTGCGGCCGCGCAGTCGCTGACGATGGCGGCGGGCGGCGACCTGATCACCTCGCGCGCGCAGATCAGCGCCAGCACCCTGCGCCTGGACGCGCAGGACTGGACCAATGCGGGCGGGCGGGTCACGCAGCTGTCCTCGGCTGGCACGCTGCAGGCGACGCTGTCGGGCGATCTCGACAACCATGGCGGCACGATCGAGTCCGCGGGCGCGCAGCTGACGCTGGCCGCGGGCATCGTGGACAACACCGCCGGCCGCATCGCGCAGACGGGCGGCAACCTCGGTCTGCGGGCTTCGCAATGGAATGGCGCGCAAGGCCAGGTGCTGGCTTCGGGCGCGCTGGACTGGCAGGTCTCGGGCGCGCTGACGGCGACCGGTGCGACGACCCAGGCGAACAGCGTGCGCATCAGCGCCGGCAGCCTGGGCCATGACGGCGCTCAACTGAGCGCGGCGCAGGGCGTGACGCTGGACGTGGATGGCGCGCTGAGCAATCGCGGCGGCACCGTCGCGGCGGGCGCGGCACTGGACGTGGAAGCGGCGGCGCTCGCGAACACGGCCGGCGGTGTGATGCAGGCCGCGGGCGCGTTCCAGACGCGGGTGAGCGGCACGCTGGACAACCAGGGCGGCCGGCTGCGCAGCGGCGGCGACCTGCAGCTGGGCGCTGGCACGCTGGACAACCGCGGCGGCTGGGCCGGCACGGATGGCCGGCTCACGGCCACGGTGTCCGGCGCGGTGCTGAACCAGTCGGGCACGCTGCTGGGGCAGCGGGCGGTGGTCATCGATGGCGGTTCGCTCGTCAACCAGGGCGGCCGCATCGCGAGCGTGCAAGGCGGCGTGGGCCTGACGATGTCGGGCCTGCTCGACAACGCGCAGGGGACGGTGCTCTCGGCGGCCGCGCTGAACCTGAGTTCGGCCGGCCTGGTCAACCGGGGCGGCGAGATGTCCGGCACCGCGGTGACCGTGGACGCGCGCGGGCAGGCCTTCGACAACCGCGGCGGCCGCTTGCTGTCGACCGACGCGATGACGGTGCGCAGCGGCGCGCTGGACAACCACGGCGGGTTGCTGCAGTCGCTGGGCGCGTTGACGGTGGACACCGGCGGCGCGGCGTTCGCCAACACGGCCGACGCCGGCATCACGACGCCGACCGGCGCGCGCGCGCAGGGTGCGCTGCGCATCGATGCGGGCAGCGTCGACAACGGCGCCGGCATCGGCGGCAGCGCGGTGACGATCAACGCGGGCGCGCTGACGAACCGCAATGCCATCTCCGGCCAGACGGTGACGCTGGGCATTGGCGGCACGCTGGACAACCGCGGCGGACAGATCGTCGGCACGCAGGCCGCGACGGCGACGGCGGCGGCCCTGCTCAATCAGGGCGGCCTGGTCTATGGCGCGCAGACGGTGGACCTGCGCGTGGACGGCACGCTGGACAACCGCGACACGAGTGGCGCCAACCTCGGCGTCCAGGGCGGCGCGGTGACGCTGCGCGCGGCCGGCATCGACAACCGCAACGGCCAGTTGCGTGCCGACGGTGACCTGCGCGTCACGGCGACGCAGTTCCTGGACAACGGCGGCGGCGTGCTGAGCGCGCTGGCGCAGGCGGCGATCGGCGATGGCGGCGCGGATGCGCGCGCCTCGGCGCTGGACCTGCGCAATGGCGGCGGCAGGATCTGGGGTGGCGCCGGCGTGACGGCGTCGGCCTCGGGCTTGAATGGTGGCGGCGAGATCTCCAGTGGCGGCGCGCTGAGCCTGACGTTGGGCGGAGGCCTGACTTACGGCGCGGGCACGCTGCTGCAATCGCGCGGCGATCTGTCGCTGACGCTGGGCGGTGACTTCCTCAACCAGGGGGTACTGCGCGCGGGCGGCGTGTTGAGCGTGGACGCGCGGAGCATCGACAACCAGGCGGGCGGTGAGCTCAGCGGTGCCGAGACCCGGCTGACGACCACGGGCACGCTGAGCAACCGCGGGCTGATCGACGGTGATCGCGTCCGCATCGACGCGAACCAGGTGCTGAACCTGGGTAGCGGCCGGATTTACGGCAGCGACCTGACGATCGCCGGCGGTCAGCTGAGCAACGGCGCGGAAGGCGGCCAGTCGGCGGTGATCGCCTCGCGTGGCGCGATGACGCTGGCGATGACCGGCGCGGTGGCCAACACGTCGCAGGCCATGATCTACGCCGATGGCGACCTGTCGCTGCGCGCGGGCAGCCTGCTCAACGAGAACGCGACGATCGAGGCGAGCCGCCTGCTGCAACTGGACGTGACGGGCGCGGTCCGCAACGCGAGCGTGCACGAGGGCGCGGACAGCCTGCCGCAGGACCCTTCGGCGCCGCGGGTGCTGGCGAGCAAGGCCTTCATCAGCAGCGGCGGCGACATGCGCATCACGGCGGGCCAGGTCGTCAACAGCGGCGCGACGATCGAGGCGCGCGGCGATCTGCTGCTGCAGTCGGCCGACATCCAGAACCTGAATCCCTATCTGAAGTGGGCGCTGGTCAATGGCGAGAGCACGACGAGCTGGGAGTTCCAGGCGCCGGGCAGCACGACGCGCTACAAGCCGGAGGACATCCGGGTGCTGTGGGCGGTGAGCTTCTACAACGGCTCGTGGAGCAGCCCCTGGGGCAGCCCGGCGCAGGGCTCGCTGGAGCCCTTCGTGTACGAGTTCCATCCGAAGTCCAGGAGCTGGTCGCAGGACACCTACAACCGCAAGATGCTGCTGCCGTCGGTGCGGTATCCCAACGAGGTGTTCGGGCGCTACCTGGGCGGTCTGGGCGGGGACACGGACGGTTCGGCGTCGCGCGGCTTCGACGTCAGGGCCAGCGGCGACCAGCCCTTCCGGGACTGCACGACCGACGGCTGCACCGACACGACCATCACCGGCGCGCACTATCCGGCCACGGACCGGATCTGGTCGGACTTCGGCGTGACGCCGGGCGATGACGCGGCGCTGGACGCGGCGCTGCAGGCCTTCTACGACGATGCCAACAGCCGGTTGCGCGGGGACTTCACCGCGTTCGACATCACGCGGACGATGCAGTCGGCGAAGGTGACGCAGAGCTCGGCGGGCCAGATCATCGTGGGCGGCACGCTGCGGGTGGAAGGCGGCGGGCGCATCGTCAACGACATGAGCCGGGTGATCGGGCGCGACGGGGTGGACATCCAGTCGGCCTCGATCGACAACCGGACCAAGGAGGTGACGGTCACCGGGACGGAGAAGACCTATGTCTACGTGACCTGGAACGACGGCTCGAGCGTGCCCAACACCGGCTACGACTACACGACGACGGAAGTGGCGATCAACAAGCCGCAGAAGCTGGCGTTGCTGGAGTCGGGTGTTCCTGGCGCGGGCTCGGTCACGGCGCCTGGAGGCCGGCAGCAGGCGGGGGCCGTCGGCGGCGATGCGGGCGCGCAGGCGCAGCAGGGGGCGTCCTCGCAGATCGTGAGCGCGGGCGGGGCTGGCGCGGTGGGTACGCTGAACGGCGTGTCGCGGCAGGAGCTCATTGGCGGCAGCGCCGCGAGCGCGGGGCGCGCGACGGCGGGCTGGCGCGCGGGCGGCGGCCAGGCGCTGCAGACGCTGGCGGCGCAGGACGGCACGAATGGCGCGGTGCAGACGCAGCTGCGCGTTGAGGATGCCGCGCAGGCGGGCGCGCAGGTGGTGCGCGGCGAGGACGGCGCGCTGGTGCGCACGGGCGCGCGCGCGGACCGTGTGACGGCGCAGGCGGTGCGCTCGCAGACGCTGGAGGGCAGCACCGGTCCGGGCCGGCTGACGGCCGGTGGTGCCGGCGCGGCGCGGGTGGTGCCGGGGACTGATGCGAACGGGCGGCTGCGGGCCGTGCCGGTGTCGCTGACCTTGCCGGGCAACAGCCTGTTCAAGGCGCACCTGGAGCCGGGCTCGAGGTACCTGGTGGAGACGGATCCGCGTTTCGCCAACTACCGCGACTGGTTGTCGAGCGATTTCCTGCTGCAGGCGATGCAGCTGGATCCGGCGCTGGCGCAGAAGCGGCTGGGTGACGGGTTCTACGAGCAGCGGCTGGTGCGCGAGCAGATCGGCCAGTTGACGGGCTCGACCTTCCTGAAGGGGTATGCGAGCGACGAGGAGATGTACCGGGCGCTGATGACCAATGGCGCGAGCTTCGCGCAGGCGCATCAGCTGCGGCCGGGGGTGGCGCTGACGGCGGAGCAGATGGCGCTGCTGACGACGGACCTGGTGTGGCTGGTGGAGCAGGAGGTGACGCTGGCCGATGGCACGGTGCAGCGCGTGCTGGTGCCGCAGGTGTACCTGCTGCCGCGCGATGGGGACCTGACGGGCACGGGCGCGCTGATCGCGGGCGACCGGGTGAACCTGGCGCTGAGCGGGGCGCTGGACAACAGCGGTGATGTGCGCGCGTCGCAGTCGCTGAACGCGACGGCGCAGGGCATCGTCAACACGGGCAGCATGCGCGGGGCGAGCCTGGCGCTGAGCGCCAAGGAGGATCTGCGCAACCTGGGCGGCGAGCTGAGCGCGACGCGGGACCTGAGCCTGAACGCGGGACGGGACCTGGTGATTGCGAGCACGACGGCCAGCGGCGCGTCGGCGACGGCCCAGCGCACGGTGCTGGACCGCGTGGCGAGCCTGACGGCGGGCGGCGTGATGGTGCTGCAGGCGGGGCAGGACGTGGTGCTGGACGCGGCCCAGCTGAAGCAGACGGGCAGCAACGGCGGCGTGCTGGTGGACGCCGGGCGGGACCTGAAGCTGGGGACGGTGCAGACGGCGAGCAGCATCCGGGCAACCATTGATGCCAACAACCACTTGTACCAGGGCAACACGCAGGAGATCGGCAGCGCGATCGAGGCGAAGGGGCCGGTGCTGCTGAAGGCGGGGCAGGACCTGGTGGCCAAGGGCGCGTCGGTGAGCAGCGAAGGCGCGGTGCAGCTCAAGGCGGGACGGGATCTGGAACTGCTGGCGGCGCAGGCCACCGAGTCGCTGGACGAAGCCAGCAAGCACAAGGTCAAGGGTTTCCTGAAGTCCACGACCACCACGCGCGAGACGCAGCTGGAGCGCACGACGGCGCTGGGCACGACGATCTCGGGCCAGACGGTGCTCGCGCAAGCCGGACAGGATCTGCTGATCAAGGGCTCCAACGTCGTCTCGGACGACGGCACGACGCTGATCGCCACGCGTGACGTGAAGGTCGAGAACGCGCTGGACACGTCCAGGTTCTACGAGAACAAGCAGCAGGTCACCAAGGGCCTGATGGGCGGGGGCATCGGCTTCACGGTGGGCACGCGCGACCAGCGCGCGGGTCATCAGGCCGACAGCCAGACGGTGGTGGGCGCCACGGTGGGCAGCGTCAATGGCGACGTGAACGTCGTGGCGGGACGGGAGTTCGCGCAGACGGGTTCGGTGATCCAGACGCCCAAGGGCGACGTGGACGTGCTGGCGCAGAAGATCTCGATCCAGGGCGCGGCGCAGCAAGGCAAGGACGTGCAGACGACGGCCTTCCGCCAGAGCGGTCTGACGGTGGCGGTGAGCGCGCCGCTGCTCAGCGCGCTGCAGAGCACGAAGGACATGGCCGAGAACGTGGGCAAGGTGGGCGACGCGCGCATGCAGGCGCTGGGCGTGGCGGCCACGGCGATCAAGGCCAAGGAGGCGGCGCAGGCGCTGCAGGCCGATCCGAAGGCGGCGGGCGGGCTGTCGGTGAGCATCACGGTGGGCTCGAGCCAGTCCAAGAGCCGCACCGAGACCACGACCACGACGAACCAGGGCAGCGAGGTCACCGCCGGCGGCGACATCCGGCTGACGGCGCAGGGCGCGGGCAAGGACAGCAGCCTCAGCGTGCAGGGCTCGGACCTGGCCGCGGCGCAGCGCCTGGCGCTCAAGGCGGAAGGGGACGTGTCGCTGACGTCGTCGCAGGACCTGGTCGTGCAGAAGAGCGCGAACTCCTCGAGCAGCGCGGCGGTGGGCGTGGCCATCAGCGTGGGCTCGGGCGGGGCGTCGATGGGCTTCACCGCCAGCGCGAGCCTGGCGCGCGGCAAGTCCGATGGCGAGGACGTGATCCAGCGCAACACGCATGTGCAGGGCAAGGAGGTCAGCATCGAGTCGGGCGGCGACACGACGCTCAAGGGCGCGGTGGTCAGCGGCGACAAGGTGAAGGCGACGGTTGGGGGCGACCTCAACGTCGAGAGCCTGCAGGACACGAGCCGCTTCCGCAGCGAGAGCATGCAGGCCGGGGGCAGCATGACGGTGGGCGCGGGCTTCAGCGGCAGCGTCAGCTACGGGCAGAGCAAGGTCAAGAGCGACTACGCCAGCGTGACCGAGCAGAGCGGCATCCGCGCGGGCGATGGCGGCTTCCAGGTGGAGGTCAAGGGCAGCACGGACTTGAAGGGCGGCTCGATCACGAGCACGCAGGCCGCGATCGACGCGGGCGCCAACAGCTTCAAGTCGGGCAGCCTGACGATGAGCGACATCGAGAACAAGGCGGATTACAAGGGGTCGAGCTTCTCGGTGTCGGCGGGCTTCGGGAAGAAGGACGGGAGCGAGAAGAACGAGGGAGGAGAGGAGCCCAAGGACGGGTCGTACCAGCTCATGACGATGAAGCCGGGAGATCCGGGGCAGTCGGCAGGGATGGGCTACGCCAGCGACAAGGCGAGCAGCACGACGAAGGCGGGGATCAGCGGCGTCGCGGGGAACGTGGAGGCTCGCACCGGCGATGCAGAGAGCGGCATCAAGCAGATCTTCGACAAGGAGAAGGTGCAGCAGGACCTGACCGCGCAGGTGGCGATCACGCAGACGTTTGGGAAGGAGGCGGCGAAGCAGATTGGGGATTTCGCCAAAGAGAAGTTGGACGAGGCGACCGAGCTCAGGGGCAAAGCCGTGGCGGCGAAGGATCCTGTTGAGCGCGATGAGTACCTTGCGCAAGCGGCTCAACTGGAAAAGAACTGGGGACCCGACGGTGCGCTCCGAGTTGCCGCTCATGCGGCACTGGGCGCTCTGACGGGGAACCTCGACGGAGCGATCGGAGCGGCCGCAGGAACTTTGACCGCGCCCAATGTGAAGTCTGCGCTTGAGGCTGCGGGCGTTGACGGCAGTCTTGTTAACGGGCTGACCGGTCTTGCCAGCACTGTCGTGGGCGGAGTGGCGGGCGGCTCGACCGCCGGTGCAGCCACGGCCTTCAATGAGGTCTCCAACAACTTCCTCGCTCACCCGCAACGCCAACAACTGGAGGCCCTCAAAAAGAAGAGCTTGAACGGCGGGCTCTCTGTCGACGAGAGTCGTGCGCTCGTTGCCCTGGAAATCGCCGACCAGATGAGCGATGAGCTGTTGGCGAAGTTCTCGGGAGGCAAATCGATGACGAAGGACGAGAAGAATGATCTCGTTTACTTCGTGAGTGCCTATGCTGCGAGCAAGTACGGTGAGACGTATCGCAGTCTTTCCTCGGGTGAGGCTACGAAATTCTTGGGGCAAGAGCTCAGCAAACTCGCCGCGAATCCGCCTTCTCCAAACTACACGTACCCCTACGCAGGGAGTAATGACGCCATGGCGGATTGGGTCAAGAGCACCTATCCAGGCGGAGAGCGGGTGTTTGCCTATCTGTTCGGGGCAGCCCCTCAGTCGACCGAGCGCGACATCTTCTTGGCAGCCAAGAAAGATATCGGCATGGTAGGCGATCGGCAGTGGAATGAAAGCCGCTTGCCCTCGGCGATCGCGCGTGATGCTGCGGGTGCGGAGATCGAGCCGCTGCGCAATAGCGCCTACGCATCGGCGGGATATCTCGCAGGCCACGTCCTTGGGTACGACAAGGAGGACAAAGATCGGATTGCCACGATTTTGTCCATCGCTTCGGATGTGTTCGGCACCATTGGAATGCCGAAGCAGATCTTGGAGGTGGAAAAGGCGCCCAATAGGCTCGGCAGCGGAGGTGGACGTCGAGATCGAAACGACCGTTCACCCACGGAGTCCGTCAGCGATGTTGAAGGGCAGCCTTCGGCCGGGAGTAGTCGTGGGGCACTTGGGGCGGACGAGGCGCTGGCTCAAAGTCCTGCGAAAACACAGCCGGTAGAGGTTGCCTCCCGTGTGCCGACCGAGAGGGCAAACAGGGCCCTTAACGATCTGGGCCTTCAGGCATCGGACGTATTTTTGCCCAAGCCGGATACCCGGCGCTCTGCGGAGCAGATTTATACACAGCTGACGCAGCGCGAAGCAATGGATGCACTTGAGGGTAATGGTTTTGTTAGGAGCTACAATAAAGCGGGTACCGTGACCATGTTTGAACGTGACGGCGTCAAATACACATTCTATCCGCGCAGCACAGGAAACGGCATTCTGGGAGCCTCTAGCGGAATGCCATCCGCTTCCGTTAGTATCGATGGCGTGGAGCTTAAGATTCGATTTAACAAGGATTAATATGAAGCAGCCGATATTTCAGCCTCCGATATTGCCTGCAAGGTTTATTTCTCCCGAGTTTGATTTGTGCTTATTCTTCGACTTTTCATTGAGGTCGGCCGGGGAGTTTTTCAACGAACTGAAGGAGGCGCTTCCAGAGGGTGAGTCGGCCTCAGTGTTCAACTCTCGTGATCTGTCTGCCTTAGGAACTTTAAGGAAAGACGAGGACTGGGCTGGGAAAATCGCCTTGATCGAAAAAGCGCTCGACCAAGAAGGCGAGTACCACAGCCTGTCTGTGGTCGGTCAAAGCGGCGGATGGCTTATAGCACAGGAGATTCCGGTGTCATGGGGCTTGTTTGCTTTTAAAAAGGAAAGCTCAGTCGGGAAGCGACTATTTGAGGTCTTTGAGAATGATGGATTCATTCGCCGTCGAGACGTAGAGGAGGCTATCGGTGGTTCTCGGCCGAGCTTAGTGAATGACGTTGGTTTGGACTTTTTGCGATATTTAATGCTTAACTATGGGAGTTCTTGAAAAGGAATGGATGATGTATGAGGGAGAAGGAGTTGCACGGAATGTGGTCAGAACATTCCGGAACTCCTTCCCAAGTCTTTCAACGTCGTCACGCGATCTTTGGAGGATCAAGAGCTTAAGTGGGTTCTGAGCTATCTTCGGAATGGGCCAATTTGGGTTGCTTCGCCTGGGTTTATATATTCATCCATTGATCAAAATATCGCGGTTGGGCCTAGTTTCATTTGGGCCGATGGGTATGGATATGGCTCGATGCCTTGCACACTGTGTTAACTTTCAGCAAGTGCTGTTCCCAGTGAAATTTGTTGCTAGGGTCAGGGTCAGGGTCAGCGAAGCCAATTGCGTTCCGCCCTCCGATGAATCTATTGACCTTGAGAGTCTTGTATTGCCGGGGCTATGAATTCTTAGCAGGCTGCTGAAATAATGATTCCAGGGTGGCGCCAAGAATGCTGATTTCATAGAACAGGCTACAAGCGATTTGTTTGTGCCTGCCAAGGGGTGAGGCACCCCTGCATGGACCACTTCCGAGGCGTCCAGCGAGGCATTTCGGCAGCCTATTAGACGAATACGACTACGACTTCGATAATCCGCTTTGATCTTGGCAAAGCGCAATTTTTCCCCAAAGAAGCGATATGGGTATTAACTATTACGCACTCGGGAAGACCACTTGGCAGGCCATCAAACTCGAGGACTATCAAGGGGTGCGAGGCGCTCGGCTTGAGGGACTTGATCAGATCGGCGAGGTCTGCCTTCATACCGACGAGACGTATGAGCGTGTCTGTGAAGCGCTATTTGGGGAGTACCGAATGGTGTACTGGCCGCGCCAGCTGCTTGAACTCTTCATGAGGCGGTTCGCCGAGGAAAATCCGGACGGTGTGGAATATTGGGCGAGTGATTCGATATCCGTGTATGACGAGCCAAAGGAGGGTTCCTTTGGTTGGATCAATGGGAATCATGGCCAATCAATTGAATATATGTACTTTCGTGACATGTGGGAGATTGCAGATCGCTACGTGCCGGAGCTACGGAACGCGGAAAATATGAAGAAGATCTTTGGCGAAGCCTATGGGCCTTACATGCGAGAGCTGAGAACGCATGTAGCTGCCAATGCGAATGGCTTGGAGAAAAAACACCGCAGCTCGCTGCTTGATCGTCTGAAACTGACTCTTGGAATTGATCGAAAGACGCGCGAATGAAGGACGACGTCATCGCCGGTGATGGACTTTCATCCGGATAAAAGTGCCTCACCCTTGCTGAGAGCGTTGAGCCTTAACGCGGTACGCCGCCGATTTTCAGCAGCCGGCGATTACCAGCATTATTCATTTGATGAAGCTAGGTGAAAACGGCTGCCACGTCGCGAAGAATATGAGCGTAAATTACTATGCCCTGGGGAAGACTACCTGGCAGGCGATCAGGCTTGAAGACTTCCGAGGTGCTCGCGGGCAGAAGCTCGAAGGTTGGAATCGGGTCGGTCCCGTATATCTGGAAACCGACTGGGTTTACGCTGACGTCAGCCGACAAATCTACGGCGAATACCGATTCGTCTTTTGGCCGTCCGACCTCCTTGAATTGTTCATGCATCGCTTTGGCGAAGAAAACCCCGCAGGCGTTGAATATTGGGCAAGTGATTGCATTTCCGTCTATGACGAGCCGGCGGAAGGTTCGTTCGGATGGCTCAACGGAAATCACGGACACCCCATTGAGTATGTGAATTTCCGAGACATGTGGGAGATTGCGGACCGCTATGTGCCGGAACTCCGGCTGCCTGAGAATATGAGGCGGATATTCGGCGATGCTTATGATATTTATGTGCAGGCTCTTGAGGATAGTCAGGATCAACATTCGAATCCGCATGCGGTCCAAAGTGACCGCAAATCTGTAGTCCAACGACTGAAACGCATCTTTCGCGGGGGCGCTTGATTTGAAAAAGCCCCGCTGCTGGCGGCGCAGGCCACCGAGTCGCTGGACGAAGCCAGCAAGCACAAGGTCAAGGGTTTCCTGAAGTCCACGACGACCACGCGCGAGACGCAGCTGGAGCGCACGACGGCGCTGGGCACGACGATCTCGGGCCAGACGGTGCTCGCGCAAGCCGGACAGGATCTGCTGATCAAGGGCTCCAACGTCGTCTCGGATGACGGCACGACGCTGATCGCCACGCGTGACGTGAAGGTCGAGAACGCGCTGGACACGTCCAGGTTCTACGAGAACAAGCAGCAGGTCACCAAGGGCTTGATGGGCGGGGGCATCGGCTTCACGGTGGGCACGCGCGACCAGCGCGCGGGTCATCAGGCCGACAGCCAGACGGTGGTGGGCGCCACGGTGGGCAGCGTCAATGGCGACGTGAACGTCGTGGCGGGACGGGAGTTCGCGCAGACGGGTTCGGTGATCCAGACGCCCAAGGGCGACGTGGACGTGCTGGCGCAGAAGATCTCGATCCAGGGCGCGGCGCAGCAAGGCAAGGACGTGCAGACGACGGCCTTCCGCCAGAGCGGTCTGACGGTGGCGGTGAGCGCGCCGCTGCTCAGCGCGCTGCAGAGCACGAAGGACATGGCCGAGAACGTGGGCAAGGTGGGCGACGCGCGCATGCAGGCGCTGGGCGTGGCGGCCACGGCGATCAAGGCCAAGGAGGCGGCGCAGGCGCTGCAGGCCGATCCGAAGGCGGCGGGCGGGCTGTCGGTGAGCATCACGGTGGGCTCGAGCCAGTCCAAGAGCCGCACCGAGACCACGACCACGACGAACCAGGGCAGCGAGGTCACCGCCGGCGGCGACATCCGGCTGACGGCGCAGGGCGCGGGCAAGGACAGCAGCCTCAGCGTGCAGGGCTCGGACCTGGCCGCGGCGCAGCGCCTGGCGCTCAAGGCGGAAGGGGACGTGTCGCTGACGTCGTCGCAGGACCTGGTCGTGCAGAAGAGCGCGAACTCCTCGAGCAGCGCGGCGGTGGGCGTGGCCATCAGCGTGGGCTCGGGCGGGGCGTCGATGGGCTTCACCGCCAGCGCGAGCCTGGCGCGCGGCAAGTCCGATGGCGAGGACGTGATCCAGCGCAACACGCATGTGCAGGGCAAGGAGGTCAGCATCGAGTCGGGCGGCGACACGACGCTCAAGGGCGCGGTGGTCAGCGGCGACAAGGTGAAGGCGACGGTTGGGGGCGACCTCAACGTCGAGAGCCTGCAGGACACGAGCCGCTTCCGCAGCGAGAGCATGCAGGCCGGGGGCAGCATGACGGTGGGCGCGGGCTTCAGCGGCAGCGTCAGCTACGGGCAGAGCAAGGTCAAGAGCGACTACGCCAGCGTGACCGAGCAGAGCGGCATCCGCGCGGGCGATGGCGGCTTCCAGGTGGAGGTCAAGGGCAGCACGGACTTGAAGGGCGGCTCGATCACGAGCACGCAGGCCGCGATCGACGCGGGCGCCAACAGCTTCAAGTCGGGCAGCCTGACGATGAGCGACATCGAGAACAAGGCGGATTACAAGGGGTCGAGCTTCTCGGTGTCGGCGGGCTTCGGGAAGAAGGACGGGAGCGAGAAGAACGAGGGAGGAGAGGAGCCCAAGGACGGGTCGTACCAGCTCATGACGATGAAGCCGGGAGATCCGGGGCAGTCGGCAGGGATGGGCTACGCCAGCGACAAGGCGAGCAGCACGACGAAGGCGGGGATCAGCGGCGTCGCGGGGAACGTGGAGGCTCGCACCGGCGATGCAGAGAGCGGCATCAAGCAGATCTTCGACAAGGAGAAGGTGCAGCAGGACTTGACCGCGCAGGTGGCGATCACGCAGACGTTTGGGAAGGAGGCGGCGAAGCAGATCGGCGCCTTCGCAGACACGAAGCTGACCGAGGCCATCGATCTGCGCAAGAAGGCGGACGCGGAGCCCGATCAGGCCAAGCGTGATGCCCTCATCGCGCAGGCGACGGACCTCGAGAAGAACTGGGGTGCGGATGGCACCTTGCGCGTAGCCGCGCATGCCGCACTGGGCGGGCTCACGGGCAACCTGAGCGGAGCGGTGGGTGCCGCAGCGGGCACGTTGACGGCGCCGCAAGTGAAGGACGCGCTGGAGCAGGCCGGACTCAATGCGGGTCTTGTGGACGGCTTGACCAGGCTCGCGAGCACGACGGTGGGTGGACTCGCCGGAGGATCGCTGGCGGGCGCGGGTGCCGCGTTCAACGAGGTGTCGAACAACTACCTCAAACACCAGCAGGTCCTGGATATGCTGGACAAGCTGAAGAAGGCGAAGACCAACGACGCGCGCGACGCGGTGTTCCGCGAGTACGCGCAATTGAGCCAGAAGCAGAGCGCGGAGATCGCCAACTGCCGCGGCGCGGCCTGCGATCAGATTGCCAAGGACATCGAGGAGGGCAAGCAGACCCTCAAAGCCAACGGCGCGGAGATCGACAAGTTCGCCGGAGTCGCCAACCTGGATCGGCAGAACATCAGGGATCTGCAGTTCAAGGACGCGAACTTCGTTGAGACGCAGAAGGCATTCAATGCCGTGGCGAAGGACCGGGCGAAGACCTTTGAAGCGATGAAGCTGTCGCCGCAGCTTCGCAGCGTCATCGAGTTCAGCGAGGCGTGCACGACGGCGGCGTGTGCGCAGGCGCAGTACGAGAAGCTCAATGCGATGAAGGCCAGCGCCACCGGACAGGACCGGCAGGCCATCGCGCTGGAGGTGGGCTATCTGCAGGGACGGATCTCGGCATTCGGCGCGTGCTTGAAGGGCACCGGCTGCGAAGGCATCGTGATGGCGGGCAACGTGCTCGTCGGGTTGAAGTCGGCGGATGGGTTGACGGGCAAGAGCGGTTCGAAGGCGGTCGGGGAAGCTGAGCAGGTGCCTTCGAAGGCCATGGTGGATGTTCCGGAGAACTATCACGAGACAAAGACCTCGCCGAAGCCCACGCCGAAACCCGTTGAGACGCCCAAGCAATTGGAGACGTCATCGCCCGTCGAGAGCGTGAAGCCGGCGCCCATCTCGAAGGTGGGAGATCTTCCGGAGGCGCTGGATGCGCCGCCGATCCAGGCACCGGGCACGGCGGAAACGTCGGCGCCGGTCAGCAAGCCGGCCGTATGCGTCACGGGTAGCGAGTGCTTCGTGGCTGGCACTCTCATCCACACCAAGGATGGGCTGAGACCGATCGAGCAGTTGAGAGTGGGCGAGTTCGTCTTCTCTCGTGACGAGCACACATTGGAGCCCGGTCTTCGTCCAATCGTCGGCACGAAATCCACGCCGGCTCAGCCGGTTCATCGAATCGTCGTTCGCGGCGAGATCGGCGAAGAGCACCTAGTCACCACGAGTGATCACCCGTTCTGGGTTTTGAACAAGGAAGGCGGCGCCGGTTGGATTCGAGCGGCTGATCTTTCGCCCGAGGCGGTGCTGTTCGATGTGAACGGGGCAGAGGTGAAGGTCGTCTATGCGGCCTCGACTGGCGAGCTGCGCGATGTCTTCAACATCGAGGTTCATGAGCATCACACCTATCACGTCGGGCACATCGGGACGTTTGTCCACAATGCGGCGTGCTGTGGCGGGCAGGGGCCCGATGTTCCGCCTTCGCCGCCCAAGATTGGGGCGGTAGAGCAACCGGCTCCGGCGGAGAAGCTGCCCGCTGGCTATCTGGCCAAACCCGACGGTGTCTATGTCGGACCGAATGGCGGCGTACTGGTGAAGGTCGGCGAAACCGAGGCCGGACAGCCGGTGTTCCAGCGTTCCAGCGGGGAGTACATCAAGGTCGATGAAGCGACGGGCACCCAGGTTCCAGTCCGGCGAGGAGACGCTGATAGCGGCGTGAAATGGGACAAGACACACGACGCCGGCGCTCAGATTGCTCAGAACTATGAGAATGGCGTCAAGTTCCGGACGGACGTGATTTCCGGGATGGGATTAGACAGAAATACGCAGCTTCGGGAAGTTGACCTCGGTGGTGGAAAAATCGTGAAGACGATCCCGGATGCCACGGGGAAACCAAATCGAATTGTGGAGATTAAGAACGAGATTGACATCTCAATGACCGATCAATTTCGAGCTCAATTAAAATATGCGGAAGATAGTGGCTCGACGTATACGCTCATCGTAAGCCCGCGAACTAAGAATATCTCAGAAACTCTGTGGAATGATATTGTGGCGATCGAGGGAAAGATCTATGTCTATGATCCATCCAGCGGACAGCCTCCGAAGTTGCTTGAGGAAAGGCCGAAGAAATGAGTAATTTCAAACCGTATGTTTTGATGTCTATTATCCCGAGTGGGCGAACCAACACTTGGAACGAGGGTGGGGAATTGCTGCGTGCGCTGGTGAATGCTGATGCACGTCTCATGCCGGAAAAGGTTGGAAACCATGAGCCCCTCAACATTCCCGTCCATTCTGTTGAGGATTGCGAGCCATATTGGGCGGTACGAGATCGGCCCAAGGGAACTATCCTTGAAAATAATGCTGCAAATTTCCTGTGGAAGAGGGCGCGTTCAATAAAGTCTACTGGCTATGTAAAGCATCGCCATTGTAATATTCATGGAGAAGAGCGCCCCGGTTGGATTATTTTCAAGTCAGATGTAGATAAAAAGATCAACTGGTACGAGATCTTTCGCTACCTCTGTTTGGCGTTTGAGCCAGTCTATGCAACTTTGCACATCGTTGCGATCATTGAGCAAAACTCTTCGGCCTACACCGAAGAAGAGAAGAGCTCGTTCGGTTTTAATGACCATGTTATGGGGCTTCCCTATGTGGCGTTAAAAGGGAGGGGTCTCGCAAATATTTCTTGGGCGAACTATTTTGGACCTGATTTGAAAGGCGAGGTGCGGCAGCCCGAAATTCGAGACGCCAAATTTCTAGTTGAGGAGATTGGTGACGGAGTGATGCTCCGAGTGACCGATAACCTCCTAGACGTCGCAGACGACTTTGATGAATTCTCTCGTCGGCGTAATAAGCTTCGAACGTTCTTCAGGGAAGGAACCTTTCGCGTCAATCGTGAGCCCCGTCTGATCAATAGCGAGAGGAGCGACCAACGATGATGTCGAAGAAGGTATTTAACTCTCCTTGAGGAGCTGGGTTGACGGGGTGTGGTTTAGTTCTGAAAACGCGAGCTGGAAATCACGGCGGGCCAGGTCGTCAACAGCGGCGCGACGATCGAGGCGCGGGGCGATCTGCTGCTGCAGTCGGGCGACATCCAGAACCTGAATCCCTATCTGAAGTGGGCGCTGGTCAATGGCGAGACCACGACGAGCTGGGAGTTCCAGGCGCCGGGCAGCACGACGCGCTACAAGCCGGAGGACATCCGGGTGCTGTGGGCGGTGAGCTTCTACAACGGCTCGTGGAGCAGCCCGTGAGGCAGCCCGGGGGAAAATATTGGGGTTGAAATGAGTACATCGCTCTTTAGGTTTGGAGGTCGTGCATTCTGGATTCATGGCGGCGTTGCCGAAATTTGGTTCTCTGCGTTCGCGGATGAAGTTCAACTGAACTTTGACGATGTCGTTTGGCTGGGAGAAATTTCATCCAAGATTGAAGAGGCGCTGCGTCATGCTTGGGTTACCGCAGTCGTCGACATATTCGACGAATATGCAAACTTGATAAATTTTTCTACGCTGAAGTCGATTGTGGTTGCGGTGAATGCGCGACTTGTATTGCTGGCTGAAGCTGACGAAGTGGTCAAGGCTAATTCCTTTCAGGCAGCACGGTCCTTCTTGCTACCCGAGATCGAAATGCTCTCGTTCATCTTCTTTAGTCCTGAGAAGGTGGCCGCGCCGCCTCGTGTTTTCACTCTTGATGAGGGATGGAAGGTCGCTTAGCAGGCTGCGGAAATACCTCGCCGGAGGCTTCAAAGGTGGTCCATGCAGGGAGCGTCACCCCTTGGCAGGGTACAAAAAACGCGTGTAAGTTGTTCTATGAGGGTGGCAACGTTCTCGGTGCCACGTCCTAGAAAGTGAAACGGAGATACCTATTGCGCTGGCCGCATTTGAAAGGATGTCTGAAATTCAGAATATAGGCCCCGCATCTTTCGTAGGCACGAGTCGTCCGGGTCTGAAAGCGAATAATTCCTGGACGATCAAATGCGTTAACGTAAGGCCGAAGTGAAGAAACAATCGAAGTCATCCGTACGAATTTCAGTAATCTCGCCTCTGGAAACCTCTGACTGGGACGTCGGGCAAGAGCTCCTCGCTGCATTCCAAGATGTTGACGCCCGGCTGGTACCGCAGAAGGTTGGCACGTTTGAACCTTTAAAGCACGCGGTTCCGTGCATCGATGATTGCGCTCCATTCTGGGCGATTTCCCAGAGTCCGAATATAAAAGGGTTGGAGCTCAATGCCGATGGCTTTATTTGGAAACGTACAAATTCGGTGAAGTCCTACGGGCACATGATGCATAAGCATCGCAATATTTATGGCGACGTTCGAGATGCATGGTTCGTTTTTGGTGCGGCATCTGACAGGAAGATAGTTTGGCTGCCATTGTTCAAGCGCATTTGCGAGGTGCTACAGCCGCGGTATGCCACCCTCAATATTCTCGGATCAGTCGAGGAATCACCCAACGCATTTGGCAAGGAGGCTGATGCCTCATACGCTACGAACGACCATCTCTGCGGACTGGCCCCAATTGCCCTCGAGCGGAGAGGGCTTGCGAATCTTGCGGCGGCGAACTTCTTTGGCTCTGATTTAAAGGGGGAGGTTTCCGAAGAAGGGATTCGAGAGGCTGGCTTTCCGATTGAACGCTTCGGTCACGGATTTCTAGTGCAAGTTGCTGAGGATGTATTTGCTGCGGAAGACGATTTTGCAGAATTTGCGCGTCGAAGAAGTGAACTGCGAAAGTTGTTTCGAGAAGGCCTGTTTCGAATTAATCATGAGCCTTCCATCGTTGAATAGTTGGGGTTTCGGTTTTTTGTCTTGAGTTCCGGGTGACATTAAACCGATCAGATCGCCATGAATGCTAAAGTCAGAGTCGTATCCAACCTGTGGCTCGGGAGCAATGGTATACAAGCGGCGGTTCCCGTAGAAGGAGAACTGACCGAGGATGCATTGTCCCGACGTGCGAAGGTTCTTGCGCTGCCTGAACCGCGAAGGTTGTTAGGGTGCGTCTTTTTGCTGGATGATGGTGAAGAAGTCGTCGTCAATGCGCCGATGCTGCCGGCGCTCTTGCCGGATCGATCGGGCGTTCTTGGAGTATTTCCACCCGGTTGGTATGTGAGTAATACCGGCGAAGATGTATTCAAGCGGCCGAACAATGCCGCTGTCTTTAATTCGGATGGTACGCTGCGCTTTCAAATTAAGGTAGGAAGCGAGTCCATCCATCATATAGCTCTCGTCTACGGAATGCTTGATGGAAAGTTTTCCGGCAGGCTGGGGCTGCATGCAGCGTCTGCCGAACATCGCCCGCCTGAGCAGATATACGCGTTGAATCCGGAGGATCCCCAATTGATCTCGACCTTGCGTACTGTTCGATTCTGAACGAGTTGGGGAATTAATCTACGGGTGTTTCGCCAGCGCTTGTTCGAGATGAACAACGGGCGACTCGAGTTATTGCAACAACTGATGCTCAGTTGTTGCGGGGGGAGTCGGCTTCGTGGTGGGCACGCGCGACCAGCGCGCGGGCCATCAGGCCGACAGCCAGAAGGTGGTGGGCGCCTCGGTGGGCAGCGTCATTGGCGAGGTGAACCTCGTGGCGACGCGTGGTTGAACGGTTAGACGCGTTCACGTAACGGATTTCACTTCCCAGCAACGGCCTCTGACGGTCCTTGGCAACGCAAGCAGTCTTTACTATTGGAGCAGTAGGAGACTTGGCCGCGCCACCATCCGGTCCTGAATGAAGATCAAGGAAATGGAGACCACGATGTCCATCAATGCCTGTAATTTCTTCCTCATGGTGTCGATTTGGGACTTGGTTTCTGAAGTCGATGACCGACTAATTCCAAGCAGAGAGTTCTCAAGCTTTCTCGCCCATGTTTCCATTGATCTTGATCTGGTGCGTCTGTGCAATTTCTATATCGATCAAATAAAGGTTGGAGAAGGGGATGTACTTCTTCTTCGATCCTCGCGTGATTCAAGTCGAGTGTTAGTGTTTGATTTGTTCCGTGAGAAAACTGATCAGTTGGATTTGGTAAGCATTGGATTTATTTGTTCGCCTGCCTTGCGCATTGGCGTGAGTGAAATGCTATTTCGGTTCTTCAATTCCTGTAGTACCCAGATCTCGTTCAGCGCTAATGCGGCCAATGGCACGCTTCGTGACCTGGTGAATGAATCTAGCTATCCACGTGCGCATGGTACCCATGGGTATGCGCAACAGTTGATGTACACGGCGCCATAGTCGGACGATCGGGATAACTGATTTGAAGGGTAGAGATCCGATGGCATTTCTCCTTCCGAGGAATCTACTGACCTCGAGAATATTGAACTTTCGAAAGTGTGAATGGCTCGTGAACGATACCCGCCCGACCGCTTGTCCAAAGGAGGCGCTGTGACTGAAGGAGTATTCTTAAATCCTCCTATGGTGCCTCATTTAGGCACCCAAGGCGAACTGCCTGCCGACCCTCTCTGCAACGCGTTGACGGCGATTCTGCATAGTGGATTCATTGAATTCAACGGTGTGTGGCTGTTTCAGCGTGAGTTCAAGACGCATGTCCGGGATGAAGTTCAGGCAGGCGTCCGCGATGCCAGCTACTACGAGTACTCGAAGAATAAGTTTCACGTCGAGGACCTATGTGAGGGCGATCTTTTCCGTTCAGCGCTTTCGTTCTTGCATCATTTTTCCGTAAAGTGGCGAAATGAAGTCGGAACTGGCTGTGACGGTGTGGTTGCGTTTCAGGTGGAAGACGGGGTGCCCAATGGCGCGATATTCACCTTCTATACGCATCGGAAAGAGGTGGCGCCAGTAATCGATGTGAGTGATATGGGAAGCTTTGCGCAGCCTACTGTGCTCTTAAGGATTCACGCTGACTGACGGACTCTTGATCGATACTCGGCTTATGAACTGGACGAAACTCTCTGAATACCACGGCGAGCATATTTATTCGGGAAGCATCATTCGCGTTCCCACGATGACCCCCTACAACGGCGACTGGTATAGCGAGGCCATCGTGGACTTCTTGGTCTTCGATGCCTTTGGCCTGCAAGAGCGCGCGGGACTTGGGCTCGTCGTCATGTCGGGTGCGAAAGCCGGGAAGATCAATGCGATATTCCCCGCGAGCTCCAACGCGCCGAAGACGCGTGCATTGAGCAAGGAATGGCTTTTTCAGAACTGGAAGAAGTACTTCTATCCGGAGGGCGAGCCTCATCAGGCATGGATCGCTGAGGCGGAGGCCGTCGTCGAACTTCCCGATGGATCGGTTTGGCAGATACCGGCGAGGTGACCCGCTCCTCCGCCCAACCCCCGCTACCGCACACCGTCCGCCCCGTCAATCGCCCCCTGTCGCGTGCTGCCTGTTCTGTATCCGGCGGATACAGTCATTTACTTCGGTTCGCTCCACGCGTCAGACATCCGTGATGGATGTCACGCCGGGCGAGCCTTCCAGGGCAAAACCGGCGCGAGTCGGCGACGCAAAGCCTCCGGTCTCGTGCCGACATCCGCTGGATGTCACGACTCGAGATAGCGGGGTTGCCGGATTGGTCCCCGCCACTCCGTGACGCATTGCCGCCCCTGCCTGTCCGCCCTGGGTTGAAAAACAACGCCAGATCAACGGCAGGTGAGGGATGCAGAAGAAGCGTGAAAAAAGGGCGCCCGCGCGGCGCCGCCCCCCATGCGGTATCGCCCGCTATGCGGCGACCCGTCCCCCTCTCTCCGCCAGCCCCAAGCTCCCAGGCCTTCGCCTGAGCGAGCCGCTCTAAGTCCGCCTGGCTGCCCCCGCGTCGAACCCCCATTGACCTCCGCCGGCACTGGTCGGCTCTTCCCGCGCTGAGATCAGATGAACCGTCTTCAGTACCGAATCGTCTTCAACAAGCAACGTGGCCAGTTGATGGCCGTGGCCGAGACGGCCGTGAGCCAGACCAAGGGCGGCTCGAGCGGGGAGAGCGCAGGGCCCGGGCGCCGGGCGTTGAACGAGGGCGCGGCGGTCGAGCCGGTGTCGCGCGGCCCGCCGGCCATGCCGGCACTGCTGGCGCTCGCGGCGGCCTTCGCGATGGGCGCGGCGATCACGCTGAGCCCGGACGCGATCGCGCAGGTCAAGGCCGATCCCAATGCGCCGAGCAACCAGCAGCCCACGGTCGTCAACAGCGCCAACGGCACGGTGCAGGTCAACATCCAGACGCCCAGCGCGGCGGGCGTCTCGCGCAACACGTACAGCCAGTTCGACGTCGACAAGCGCGGCG
>NZ_JBCNLG010000039.1:0-25117 GCF_039595595.1 Roseateles sp.
ACGACGATGGCCGGGAACAGGAAGCGGTAGGGCACCGTCAGCAGCTTGATCCAGATGCCGATCAGCGGCAGGTTCAGGATCACCAGCATCAGGTTGCCGACCCACATCGAGGCGATCAGGCCCCAGAACAGTTCCGGGTTGCTGGTCATGACCTGCGGGCCGGGCTGGATGCCCTTGATGGTCATCGCGCCCACCATCAGCGCCATCACCGCGTTGGGCGGGATGCCCAGCGTCAGCATGGGGATGAAGGAGGTCTGCGCGCCGGCGTTGTTGGCCGACTCGGGACCGGCCACGCCCTGGATCGCGCCCTTGCCGAACTTCTCCGGCGTCTTGGAGATCTTCTTCTCCAGCGTGTAGGCGGCGAACGAGGCCAGCAGCGCGCCGCCGCCCGGCAGCACGCCCAGCAGCGAGCCCAGCGCCGTGCCGCGCACCACCGCCGGCCAGGCGTCGTGGAAGTCCTGCTTCGTGGGCCACAGGCCCTTCACGCTCTTGGTGAAGACCTCGCGATGCTCGGCCGGCTGGCCCAGGTTCGCGATGATCTCGCCGAAGCCGAAGATGCCCATCGCAATCACGACGAAGTTGATGCCGTCGGTCAGCTCGGGGATGTCGAAGGAGAAGCGCGGCGTCCCGGAGATCACGTCGGTGTTGATCTGGCCCAGCAGCAGGCCCAGCAGGATCATCGAGATCGCCTTGACCAGCGAGCCCGAAGCCAGCACCACCGCGCCGATCAGGCCCAGCACCATCAGCGAGAAGTACTCGGCGGGGCCGAACTTGAAGGCCAGCTCGGTCAGCGGCGGCGCGAAGGCCGCGATGATGACCGTGCCGACGCAGCCGGCGAAGAACGAGCCCAGGCCGGCGGCCGCCAGCGCCGAGCCGGCGCGGCCCTGGCGGGCCATCTGGTAGCCGTCGATCGCGGTCACGACGGACGAGGACTCGCCCGGCACGTTGATCAGGATGGCGGTGGTGGAGCCGCCGTACTGCGCGCCGTAATAGATGCCGGCGAGCATGATCAGCGCCGGCGTGGCGTCCAGCGAGTAGATCGAGGGCAGCAGCATCGCGATCGTGGCGACCGGGCCCAGGCCCGGCAGCACGCCGATCAGGGTGCCGAGCACCGCGCCGCCGAAGGCGTAGAGCAGGTTCTCCAGCGTGAACGCCGTGCCGAAACCCAGCATCAAGTTGTGGATCAGGTCCATGTGGTTCTCCTCAGCCGCCCAGGAACGCGGGCCAGACGGGGATCACCAGACTCAGACCCCAGACGAAGATGGCGTAGCTGCCCAAGGTGAGCACCACGCTGCTGAGCAGCGCGTCGCGCCAGCGGAATTCGTCGCTGGCCATCGAGACGCAGGTGATCAAGAGCGGCAGCGTGATGGCCATGCCCAGGCGGGGCAGCGCGAAGCCGAACAGCACGATCGAGCCCACGACGATAAGCAGCGGTTTCCACGCGAAGGCGCCGACGGGCTGGCCGCCCTCGGACTCGATCGTCAGCGCCTTGAACAGCACGATCGCGCCGAGCAGCGCGAGCAGGATGCCCAGGCCGAACGGGAAGTAACCCGGCCCGGGCCGGGCGGACGAGCCAAAGCTGTAATTCACGGCCGAGCCCCACGCGAACGCGACGCCAACGACCACGAACATCAGCCCTGACCAGAAGTCGCGTTGACTCTTGATCTTCATCGAGGGGACCTTTTTTGGCTTTGAATGGCGGCGATTCTAGGAATCGCGCCTCCCTCGGCGTCTGTGGATATCACGTAATGAGCGATGGCGCCAATCGCACAGCGCTTCAGAAACTCTTCACGCGCGCGACGCTCCCGGGCGGCGCGCGAACCGTGCGCGCTCAGGTCTCCCAGGTCGGCGTGCTGCGCAGCACCTCGTCCATGGTGGTGACGCCCTCGGCGACCTTCATGGCGCCGGCCAGACGCAGCGGCCGCAGCCCTTCCTGCAGGGCCTGGCGGCGCAGCGCCGTCATGTCGGTGTTCGGGTGCAGGTGCTTGCGCACGCTGTCGGTCAGCATCAGCAGCTCGTACAGGCCGGAGCGGCCGCGGTAGCCGGTGTTGCGGCAGTCCAGGCAGCCGACCGGTCTGTAGGGCTTGACGCCACCGTTGAGGCGCCAGGGCTTGAGCATCTCGTTGAGCGACTCGCGCGTGACGTCGGGGTCGGGCTGCTTGCAGTTGGGGCACAGCGTGCGCACCAGGCGCTGCGCGAGGACGCCGATCACGGTGGCGTCGATCAGGTAGTTGGGCACGCCCAGGTCCACCATCCGCGTGATCGCCGACGCCGAGTCGTTGGTGTGCAGCGTCGAGAACACCAGGTGGCCGGTCAGCGAGGCCTGGATCGCCATCTCGGCGGTCTCCAGGTCGCGGATCTCGCCGACCATGATGATGTCCGGGTCCTGGCGCATCAGCGCGCGCAGGCCCTCGGCGAAGTTGAAGTCGATGGCCGGCTGCACCTGCGACTGGTTGAAGGCGGGCTCGATCATCTCGATCGGGTCCTCGACGGTGCAGACGTTGACCTCCTCGGTGGCCAGGCGCTTGAGTGTCGAGTACAGCGTCGAGGTCTTGCCGCTGCCGGTCGGCCCGGTCACCAGGATGATCCCGTGCGGCCGGCTGGTGAGGCGGTTCCAGCGCTCGGCGTCGTGGCCGGAGAAGCCCAGCTGCGCCAGGTCCTTGACGGCGGTGTCGGGGTCGAAGATGCGCATCACCATCTTCTCGCCGAAGGCGGTGGGCAGCGTCGACAAGCGCATTTCCACTTCCTCGCCGGCGGGGTTGCGGGTCTTGATGCGGCCGTCCAGCGGGCGGCGCTTCTCCACCACGTCCATGCGGCCCAGCAGCTTGATGCGCGCGGTCATGGCGCTCATCACGGTGGGCGGCAGCTGGTAGACGGTGTGCAGCACGCCGTCGATGCGGAAGCGGATCACGCCCATCTCGCGGCGCGGCTCGAGGTGGATGTCGCTGGCGCGCTGGTCGAAGGCGTACTGCCAGAGCCAGTCGACGACCTGCACCACGCCCTGGTCGTTGGCGTCGAGCTGGCGGTTGCTGCGGCCCAGCTCGACGAGCTGCTCGAAGCTGGCGGGCTGGTTGACCTCGCCCGACTTGGTGGCCGCGCGCACCGAGCGCGCCAGCGTGAAGAACTCGGTCGTGAGGCGCGAGATCTCCTGCGGATTGGCCAGCACCAGCTTGACCCGCTTGCGGGTGTGCGATTCGATCTGCGGCACCCAGCCGGTGTCGCTGGGCTCGGCGGTGGCGATGGTGACGTCGGTCAGGCCGACCTGGATGGGCAGGCAGCGGCGCGCCTCGGCATAGCTGGCGGACATGACGTCGGCGACGCGGCCGACGTCGACCTTCAGCGGGTCGATGCGCACGTAGGGGAGCTGGAGCCGGCCGGCCAGCCACTCGGTCAGTTGCTCGATGTCCAGGGGCCGGCCGTTGGCCGTGCGGATCAGGCCGGCATTGCCCAGGCGCACCAGCGGATGCAGCGCGCTGTGGCCGGCGCCCAGGCGAGCCTCCGTGCGCTGCACCTGCTCGGCGTCGATGACGCCGTCCTCCGCGAGCCAGTGCAGCAGTTGGCGCCACTCCAGCTTGCTGCCTGCGGTCTCCTCGCCCTTGGCGTGCTTGTGCTTCATGGTTCTTGTGCTTCGCTGGTCGGTGCCGCCATCCGGTCGGCGTGGATCTGCTGGATCACGTTCATCGGCAGCGGCCGCACCAGCTTCAGCCACTTGCGGGCCGGCAGCTCGAAACGGGCCTCGATGTGGCCGGCGCGCTGCTCGAGCACCTCGCGCTCCGGCACGGTCACGCCGCGGGCCGCCACGACGATGGTGTTGCCCTCGCGGGTCGGCGTCAGGTGCCAGACCTGGTCCGAGCCGAACACCTTGGCGATGCGCGCGGCGCTGCGGGCGAAGCTGGCGCTGCGGCCGAACAGGTTCACCGTCATCAGCCCGCCGTCGGCGAGCACGCGGCGGCAGCCGGCATAGAAGGCTTCGTCGTCGAGCACCGGCGCGGCGGCCTCATGGTCGTAGAGGTCGACGTTGAGCACCTGCGCCAGGCCCCAGTTCGCGGCGTCGGCGACCCAGCGGCCGGCGTCCTCGTTGAGCACGCGCAGCCGCTCGTCGTCGTCGGGCAGGTGGAACCAGTGGCGGTTGGCGCTGATGACGGTCGGATTGATCTCGACCGCGGTGGTCTTCATCTTCAGCTGCTTGCGGCAAAAGCGCGTCAGCGCGCCTGCGCCCAGGCCCAACTGCACCGCCTGGCCCTGCGTCATCTCGCGCACGTCGCGCCACAGCATCCAGGCCATCATGCGCTGGATGTATTCAAGCTCGAGCTTCTCCGGCTTCTTGACGCGCATGGCGCCCTGCACCCAGATCGAGTCCAGGTGCAGGAAGCGCACGCCGTCGAATTCGCTCAATGTCGCCTCGACCCATTCGGCCGTTCTGCCGCCCTTGTGCTTGGAGTCCCGGTGCTTGCTCACGGCTGTCGTTCCCACGCCGGGTCCGCGGGCCCGGTCTTGTCAGAGGTCGTTCAAGGGCCCGGCGAGCTGTCGCCAGGCGCGAAGCTTGTCATCGTAGGGCATCGTGTGGGCCGGACTGGAACTGGGCAGCCCCAGCACGCGGTAACGGGCTGCAAGCGGGCCGAGCTGCCTGAGCCCGAGGCGCAAGGCCGTGCCGCCGTTGAAGCCGATGACGCGCAGCGCCGGCAACTGCGCGAGCAGGCGGCCCAAGTCGCTGGCGGCGGGATGGCGGATGGCGCTGTCGAGGCTGCCGGCGCGCTCGGTCTCGGTGATGACGTCCCAGAGGGCGACGCGGTGCGCGCGCAGCGCGGTCAGGCGCTCGGGATAGCCCATGGCCGCGAGATCGGCGCCGAAGACGTCGCCGACCAGGCGCCAGAACTGGTTGCGCGGATGGCCGTAGTACTGCTGCGCGCGCAGCGAGGCCACGCCGGGGAAGCTGCCGAGCAACAGCCAATGCGCATCGGGCGCGTGCACCGGCGCCAGGCCCTGCCAGCGCGCCGCCTCGGCTGTGGCGCCGGCGCTGGCGTCGATGGCGCTACCGCGGTCAGCCATGCGATCCGGCGTCGCGCGCTGGCGGCGCGTCCACGGCATCGAGCGCATCGAGCGCGGCCAGCCGGGGCAGCGCGGCGCGCGCGTTGCGCGTGGTGATCGCGGCGGCCTGCTCCGGCGTCCAGCCGCGCAGCCCGGCCAGGCAGGCGCCGATGCGCGGCAGCTCGCCCGGCTCGTTGCGCGCGGTCGCGCCCGCGGCGCGTTCCTCGGCGGTGCGATACAGCCAGTGCGGCGGGATGTCGGGCGCGTCGGTCTCGACGACCAGCGTCTCCTCCGGCAGCTCGGCGGCCAGGCGGCGGATCTGCAGCGAGCGGTCGAAGGTCAGCGTGCCGCCAAAGCCCAGCTTGAAGCCGAGTTCGACGAAGGCATCCGCCTGCTGCCGGCTGCCATTGAAGGCGTGGCCGATGCCGCCGGTCTCCAGGCCGACGCGGCGCAGGCCGGCGAGCAACTGGTCCGCGCTGCGGCGCACATGCAGGATCACCGGCAGCCGGTGGCGCTTCGCGAGCTTGAGCTGTTCGACATAGAAGTGGCGCTGCGTGGCCTCGTCCAGGGTCTTGACGAAGAAGTCCAGTCCGATCTCGCCGATGCCGACCAGGCGCGGATCGTCGCGGCACTCGGCGAGCATCCGGTCCAGCCGCGCGAGGTCGTCCTCGCGCGCCTGCATCACGTACAACGGATGGATGCCCAGCGCATAGCTGAAGCCCTGCGCATGCGCGAGCGCCCTCACCTGCTCGAAGTGCCCGGCCACGACCGCCGGGATCACGATCTGCGACACGCCCGCCGCGCGGGCGCGCGCGATGACCGCGTCGCGGTCGGCGTCGAACTCGGACGCGTCCAGGTGGCAGTGGGTGTCCGTCCACATGGCAGGCCTGACGGACACGCGCGGGCTCAGCGGAAGACGACGGTGCGGTGGCCGTTCAGCAGCACGCGGTGCTCGGCATGCCACTGGATCGCGCGGGCCAGCGTCACGCACTCGGTGTCGCGGCCGATGGCCACGAGCTGGTCCGGCGTCATCGAGTGATCGATGCGGGCCACGTCCTGCTCGATGATCGGCCCCTCGTCCAGGTCGGAGGTCACGTAGTGCGCGGTCGCGCCGATCAGCTTGACGCCGCGCTCATGGGCCTGGTGGTACGGGCGCGCGCCCTTGAAGCTGGGCAGGAAGCTGTGGTGGATGTTGATCGCGCGTCCCTCCAGGAAGCGGCACATCTCCGGCGACAGGATCTGCATGTAGCGCGCCAGCACGACCAGGTCGATCTGCTGTTCCTCGATCAGCTCGCGGATCTTGCGCTCCTGGGCCTGCTTCTGCTCCTCGGTGGCGTGCAGCAGCGGCAGGTGGTGGAAGGGGATGTCGTGCGAGGCCGCCAGCTGATAGAAGTCGCGGTGGTTGGAGACGATGGCCGGGATCTCGATCGCGAGGTGGCCGGTCTGGACGCGGAACAGCAGGTCGTTCAGGCAGTGGCCGAGCTTGGACACCAGCAGCAGCACGCGGGTCTTGCGCTGCGCGTCGACCAGCTCCCAGTCCATGGACAGCCGCGCGGCCAGCGGCGCGAACACCTCGCGCAGCGCGGCCGCGGGGCGCGGCTGGGCGCACTCGAACTCGATGCGCATGAAGAAGCGGCGATGGTCCGCATCGCCATGCTGGGCCGAGGTCAGGATGTTGGCGCCCTGCTCCAGCAGCACGCCGGTCACGGCATGCACGATGCCGGCCTGGTCGGGACAGCTGAGCTTCAGGATGAAGCGGGTGGACGGGGATTCCGGGGAAAACGTCGAGGCGGTCATGGTGACGCGCATCGTAATCGAGCGGGCGGCGCGGGCCGGGGCGAGCGCCCCGGACATGCCTCGCGATCGGGCAACCCAGCCTCGGGCAACCCAGCCTCGAACCACCCGGCCTCGGGCGGTCCGGGCGGACTCAGCCCGCGAGCGGCTGCAGCGCGCCGTTGACCAGGCGCCGCTGATGCTCGCAGCGTCCGGCCAGGTCCTGGTCGTGCGTGACCATCACGAAGGCGGTCCCCAGTTCGCGGGCCATCTCCAGCATCAGGTCGAAGACGGTGGCGGCGGTGGCGCGGTCCAGGTTGCCGGTGGGCTCGTCGGCCAGCACGCAGGCCGGGCCGGTGACCAGCGCGCGGGCGATGGCCACGCGCTGGCGCTCGCCGCCGGAGAGCTCGCCGGGCCGGTGCTGCACGCGCGCGCCCAGGCCGACGCGCGCCAGCACCTTTTCGGCCTGCGCGCGCGCCTGCTCCTGCGGCACGCGGCGGATGCGCAGCGGCATCGCGACGTTGTCCAGCGCGCTGAACTCCGGCAGCAGGTGGTGGAACTGGTAGATGAAACCCAGATGCTGATTGCGCCAGTCGCCGCGGGCCTTCTGGCCGAGCGACGCGAGGTCGCGGCCCATCAGCTCGACCCGGCCGGCGCTGGGTTCGTCCAGGCCGCCCAGCAGGTGCAGCAGCGTGCTCTTGCCCGAGCCCGAAGCGCCCAGCACCGCCAGCGTCTCGCCGGCGCGCACCGTCAGGTCGAGCTGGTCGAAGACCTGCACCTTGAGCGGCCCCTCGACGAAGCGCTTGCCCAGGCCCAGGCTCTGCAGGACCACCTGGCCAGCGGCGCGGCCGTTGCGGATCTCATTCATAGCGCAGCGCCTCCGCCGGTTGGACGCGGCTGGCGCGCCAGCTCGGATACAGCGTCGCGACGAACGCCAGGATCAGCGAGATCACGGTGATGGGGATGATGTCGGCCCATTGGGGATCGCTGGGCATGTGGCTGATGACGTAGATGCTGGCCGGCAGGAAGGTCGTGTGCAGCAGCCGCTCGATGAAGGGAACGATGACGTCCAGGTTGTGCGCCACCAGCAGGCCCAGGCCCAGGCCGCCGAAGGTGCCGATCACGCCGGCCAGCGCGCCCTGGATCATGAACACGCCCATGATGGAGCGCGGACTCGCGCCAAGGGTGCGCAGGATGGCGATGTCGGCCTGCTTGTCAGTGACGGTCATCACCAGCGTCGACACCAGGTTGAAGGCCGCCACCGCCACGATCAGCGTCAGGATGATCCCCATCATCCGCTTCTCGACCTGCACGGCGTCGTACCAGTTGGCGTTGGTGCGCGTCCAGTCGCGCACGTAGATGGCGCGGCCGTCCTGCAGCATCTGGCGCTGCAGCTGGGCACCCACCTCGCGCGCCTGCTGGACGTCGCGCAGCTTGAGCTGCACGCCGCTGGGCGTGCCGGTGCGGAAGACCTTGGCGGCATCACCGACATGGATCAGCGCCAAGCCGCTGTCATACTCGTAGTGGCCGGCTTCGAAAACGCCGACGAGCGTGAACTGACGCAGCGTCGGCTGCACGCCCAGCGGCGTCACCTGGCCAGAAGGGATCGCCAGCGTGATCTTGTCGCCTCGCTGGACACCAAGCTGGCGCGCCAACTCGACGCCCAGGATCACGTTCCACTGGCCCGGCACCAGGCGCTCGAGCAAGCCCTGCTTCGCAAGCTCCGCAGCGATCGGAGTGACCGAAGGCTCGAAAGCCGGGTCGATGCCGCGCACGATGGTGCCCCTCATGTCAGAGCCGCGCGCGATCAGCGCCTGGCCCGAGACGAAGGGGGCAGCAGCGACGACTTCAGGGTTGCGCTTCGCCAGATCAGCAATAGCGCGCCAGTCAGGGAGCCCCTCGCCACTGTCGTTCAGCAACTCGACGTGCGCGATGACCGACAGCATCCGGGAACGGACTTCCTTCTGGAAGCCGTTCATCACCGAGAGCACGATGATCAGCGCGGCGACACCCAGCGCAATGCCGAACATCGAGACGCCGGAGATGAAGGAGATGAAGCGGTTGCGGCGCCCCCCACGCCCAGCTCGCGTGTAACGCCAGCCGATCTGCAACTCATAGGGCCAATTCATAGGGGATGGATCATAGGGCGGGGAAACTTAGAACTCCCTCGCCCTGAGAACTCCTCGTCCCCCGAGAACTTCCTCGCCCTGAGAACTCCCTCGCCCCGCTTGCGGGGAGAGGGCGGGGGAGAGGGGGCGTCGAAGTACGCCGGTCGTGCCCTTCCGAGAGCCCCCTCTCCCCTGCCCTCTCCCCCCTCGCGGGGGCGAGGGAGTTCTTGCCCCCCCGGTGAGGGGCGGGAGTTCTTGGCCCCCCCGTGAGGGGTGGGAGTTCTTGGGGCGAAGGACCGTGGCGCTGGCAGTCAGTGCGCCTCGTCCCAGTTGGCGCCGACGCCCACTTCAGCCAGCAGCGGCACCTTGAGCGCCGCGACACCCGCCATCAGCGTCGGCACTTCCGCCTTGAC
This sequence comes from Roseateles sp., assembly GCF_039595595.1. GTDB lineage: Bacteria > Pseudomonadota > Gammaproteobacteria > Burkholderiales > Burkholderiaceae_C > Roseateles. Next base: position 9,323 of record NZ_JBCNLG010000039.1, read on the forward strand.
CCAGGCCAGTTCCTCGTCCGGCACCTCGAAGACCAGCTCGTCATGCACCTGCATCACGATGCGCGTCTTCTTCCCCTGCTCGTCCAGCGCCTGCTGCACCGCAATCATCGCCAGCTTGATCAAGTCCGCCGCCGTGCCCTGCATCGGCGCATTGATCGCCTGACGCTCCGCCCCGCTCCGGCGCGGCCCATTCCCCGAATTGATCTCCGGTAGCCACAACCTGCGCCCGAACACCGTCTCGACATAGCCCTTCGCCTTCGCGAACTGCTTCGTGTCGTCCATGTACCGCCGCACCCCCGCGAAGCGCGTGAAGTAACGATCGATGTAGTCCTTCGCCGCCTTCTGCTCAATGCCCAGCGACTGCGCCAGCCCGAACGCCCCCATCCCGTAGATCAGCCCGAAGTTGATCGTCTTCGCATACCGCCGCTGCTCCGGCGTCACCGCCTCCAGTCCGCCACCGAAAACCTCCGCCGCCGTCGCCCGGTGCACGTCCTGACCTTCCTGGAAAGCCTTGAGCAGGCCCGGGTCCTCGCTCATGTGCGCCATGATCCGCAACTCGATCTGCGAGTAGTCCGCCGACACGATCACATGCCCCGGCGGCGCGATGAAAGCCTCCCGCACGCGCCGCCCATCGGCCGTGCGGATCGGAATGTTCTGCAGGTTGGGCTCGTTGCTCGACAGCCGCCCCGTCACCGCCACCGCCTGCGAATAAGTGGTGTGCACCCGCCCCGTCTTCGCGTTGACCATCAGCGGCAGCTTGTCCGTGTAGGTGCTCTTGAGCTTGGACAGCGCGCGGTACTCCAGGATCTTGGCCGGCAGCGGGAAATCCGCCGACAGCTTCTCCAGCACCTCCTCGTCGGTCGACGGCGCACCCGTCGCCGTGCGCTTGACCACCGGCAGCCCCAGCCGGTTGAACAGGATCTCGCCAATCTGCTTGGGCGATCCGATGTTGAACGGCTGCCCCGCGATCTCATACGCCGCCTGCTCCGCCGCCACCATGCGCTGGCCCAGATCGGCGCTCTGCGCCTGCAGCTTCGCGGCGTCGATCAGCACGCCGTTGCGCTCGATGCGCGCCAGCAGCGCCGACACCGGCATCTCCACCTGCTCGTAGATGAACTTCAGCCCCGCGTCCGCCTCCAGCCGCGGCAGCAGCGTCTGGTGCACGTGCAGGCACATCTCGGAGTCCTCGCAGGAATACTCCGAGGCCTTCGCCACCTCGACCTGCGCGAACGGAATCTGGTGCGCGCCCTTGCCGCACAGGTCCTCGTAGCTCAGCCCCTTGCGGCCCAGCACGCGATCGGCCAGCGCCTCCAGCCCATGGCTGCGATGGGCCTCCAGCACGTAGCTCTCGAGCATCGTGTCGTAGGCCGCGCCCTGCACCGCGATGCCGTGGTTGGCCAGCACGTGGGTGTCGTACTTGAGGTTCTGCGCGACCTTCTTCTTCAGCGGATCCTCGAACCAGGGCTTGAGCCGCGCCAGCACCTCGTCCATCGGCAGCTGCTCGGGCGCGTCCGGGCCCTCGTGGCGCAGCGGGATGTAGGCCGCCTCGCCCGGCTTGACGCTGAAGCTGATGCCGACAATGCGCGCCTGCATCGGATCCAGCGAGTCGGTCTCGGTGTCGAAGGCGGCCAGCTCGGCCGCGTTCAGCTTCTCGAGCCAGACGTCCAGGCGCGAGAAGTCGATGAGGGTCTCGTACTGCTTGTCGATCGGGATGGCCGGCGGCTCGTGCCCGGCGAAGGCGTCGGCCTGGCGCGGCGCGCCCAGGTCGGCCTCGGCGGCCGCGTGTTTGGGCGCGGCGCCGCCCAGCTTGGCTTCCAGGTCCCGCTTCCAGGTCTTGAAGCCGTTGCGGGCGTAGAACTCGAGCAGCCCCGCCTCGTCGACCGGGTTGAAGGCCAGCGCCTCCAGCGCGGGCCAGCCGCTCACATGCAGGCACAGGTCGCAGTCCACCTTCACCGTCACCAGCTTGCGGCCCATCGGCAGCCAGTCCAGCGCCTTGCGCAGGTTCTCGCCAGCCACGCCCTTGATCTTGTCCGCGTTGGCGATGACGCCATCCAGCGAGCCGTGCTCGCCGATCCACTTGGCCGCCGTCTTCGGACCGACCTTCTCGACGCCCGGCACGTTGTCCACGGTGTCGCCCATCAGCGTCAGGTAGTCGATGATCCGGTCCGGCGGCACGCCGAACTTGGCCACCACGCCAGCCTCGTCCAGCTTCTCGTTGCTCATCGTGTTGATCAGCGAGACATCCGGCGTGACCAACTGCGCCAGGTCCTTGTCGCCGGTGGAGATCACCACCTGGTGCCCCGCCCGCGCCGCCACCCGGGACAGCGTGCCGATGCAGTCGTCGGCCTCGATGCCGGGCACCGTCAGCACCGGCCAGCCCAGCAGCTTCACCACCTCATGGATCGGGTCGATCTGCGCCCGCAGGTCGTCGGGCATCGGGGCGCGCTGGGCCTTGTACTCGGGGTACCACTCGTCGCGGAAGGTCGGGCCGGAAGCGTCGAACACGCAGGCCGCGTGCTCGGCGCCGTAGTCGTCGCGCAGCTTCTTCAGCATCGCCACCATGCCGTGGATGGCGCCCGTGGGCTGGCCATCGGGGCCGCGCAGGTCGGGCATCGCGTGATAGGCACGGTAGAGATAGCTGGAACCGTCGACCAGCAGCATCAGAGGTTTGCTCATCCCGCCATTGTTGCAGGCGCGCGCCACCCGCCCCTGTCAGCAGGCGCGGCCTTCGGCGGGCCCTCGCCCGAGGGAAGGGGTTTTCCAGGAGCGGGGCATAGAATCGCCCCCACCATGAACACCACCCGCCTCGCCCCGCTGCTCGCCGTCCTGACCGCGCTGTCGCTGCCGGCCTCCGCGGCTTTCGCGGCCGATGCGCCCGCGGCGCCGGCGCCGGCCACGGCATCAGCCCCGGCCGAGCCGCAGAAGTTCCGCGACGTGCCGGACGTCAAGGTCGAGCAGCTCGTCAACGAGGACGACAAGGTCCGCATCGAGGAGACCCGAGTGCGGGGCCTGACCCAAAAGGTCGTGGTCAAGAACAAGGACAGCAAGGCGCCCGAGTACGAGATCCTGCTCGGCGACAGCGGCCGCGACCTCCCCACCCGTCAGGGCACCGACCGCGGCAACGCGGGCGCGCGCGTCTGGCGCATCTTCAATTTCTGACCGGCGCGGCCCGGCACGGGCCCGCCCCGGTTCCGCTCTTTCTCCGCTTCATGGCCGTATTCACCGACGTCTCGCCCGAGCAGGCGCAAGCCCTGCTCGACACGCTGAACCTGGGCGAACTGCAGTCGCTCAAGGGCATCACCGCCGGCATCGAGAACACCAACTACTTCGTCACCACGACGCGCGATGGCGAGCGCCACGAGTACGTGCTGACGATCTTCGAGCGGCTGACCTTCGAGCAGCTGCCGTTCTATCTGGAACTGATGCGCCACCTGGCCCGCCGTGGCGTGCCGGTGCCGGCGCCGCAGCCCGACGCGCAGGACCGCATCCTGCATACCGTCGCCGGCAAGCCGGCCGCGGTGGTCGACAAGCTGCGCGGCGGCCATCAACTGGCGCCCGATGAATTCCACTGCGCCCAGGTCGGCGCCGGGCTGGCCCGCATGCACCTGGCCGGCCAGGATTTCCCGCTGCATCAGGACAACCTGCGCGCGCTGCCCTGGTGGCGCGAGACGGTGCCGGTCGTGCTGCCGCACCTCACGCCGGAACAGGCCGAACTGCTGACCGCCGAACTGGCCTTCCAGGAGCAGCTCGCCCCGGCCGCCGCCGCGCTGCCCCGCGGCCCGATCCATGCCGACCTGTTCCGCGACAACGTGATGTTCGACGGCCTGCCCGGCCGGGAGATGCTCAGCGGCTTCTTCGACTTCTACTTCGCCGGCGTCGACAGCTTCCTGTTCGACCTGTGCGTCTGCCTGAACGACTGGTGCATCGACCTGGACAGCGGCCGCCTGGACGAGCAGCGCGCCAGCGCCTTCGTCAAGGCCTACGAGTCGGTGCGTCCGCTCACCGGCGCCGAGCACCGCCTGCTGCCCGGCCTGCTGCGCGCGGCGGCGCTGCGCTTCTGGATCTCGCGCCTGTGGGACTTCCACTTGCCCCGCGAGGCCAGCCTGCTCCAACCCCACGACCCGGCCCATTTCGAGCGCGTCCTGCGCGAGCGCATCGCCAGACCCTGGCATGCGCTGGAGTCCCTGCCATGATCCTGCACCTGCAATCGGTCCCGCCGCGCAACGGCCTGCTCTGGGTGCGCCACGGACTCAAGGTGCTGCAGCGCAAGCCGATCGCGCTGATCGGCCTGCTCGCCGTGTTCCTGCTGGTGAGCTCGCTGCTGCAACTGGTGCCGCTGCTGGGCCAGCTCATCGTGCTGGCGGCGATGCCGCTGGTGTCGCTGGCCTTCATGCTGGCCTCGCACCAGGTGCTGCAGTCGCACACGCCGACGGCCACCGTCTTCGTGCAGCCGCTGCAGCTGACCAAGGAGCGCCGCCGCGCCCAGTTGCTGCTGGGCCTGCTCTACGCGGCAAGCATCGTCGCGGTGATGTTCCTGGCGCACTGGCTGGATGGCGGCGCGCTCGTGCGCGCGGTCGGCCAGGTCGCCGCGGCCAGTGGCGACAGCGCCGACAAGGTCGACCCGAAGATCGTCGAAGCCACCATGACTGCCCCCGAGGTGACGACCGGCATCGCGCTGCGGCTGCTGCTCACCACGCTGCTGTCGATCCCGTTCTGGCACGCGCCGGCGCTGATCCACTGGGGCGGCCAGGGCGTGATGCAGGCGCTGTTCTCGAGCACGCTGGGCGTGTGGCGCAACAAGGGCGCTTTCGCGCTGTCGGGCCTGGCCTGGGTCGGACTGGCCTTCGGCACGACGCTGCTGCTGACCTTCGCCGGGCTGCTGCTGGGGCTGGTCAACGCGCTGCCCTACCTGCTGGTGCCGCTGTCGATGATCCTGATGACGGGCTTCTACTGCTCGCTGTACTTCACCTTCATCGACTGCTTCATGTTCGGCGCCCCGCGCGACCTGCCGGAAACTTCCAGCACCCCCTCCTGACCGCCATTCGCCCGGCCGTCACGGCGCTCCGCGCCGAGAGAAATCCCTAACGCGGCTTTCACGTCTTCGTCACCTGCCCTTCGCAGAATCCGCCCGCACTTTTCATTGCAGCGGAGCCTTCACGAATGAGCAAGCAGCACGACATCGCGGCCAGCCAGGACGCGGTCAACGATTACGACGAGGACGCGGTGGTCAACCCGTCCGCCAATCCTCACTTCGAGGACATCCTCGCCGCGCGCCTGTCGCGCCGCGTCGCCCTGAAGGGCGGCCTCAGCACCACCGCCGCCGCGCTGCTGGGCGGTTCGATCCTCAGCGCCTGCGGCGGCGATGGCGGCGGCGATGCCGCTCCGGCCCCGGCGCCTGCGCCGGCCCCCGCCCCCGCGCCGCTGAAGATCGGCTTCACCGCCGTGGCCAAGAACAAGAACGACCTGGTGACCGTGGCCGAGGGCTACAACGTCAGCATCCTGCACGCGCTGGGCGACCCGATGCACTTCGGCGACGAGTCCTGGAAGGACGACGGCTCCGAGTCCGCCGACTCCTACAACCGCCGCATCGGCGACGGCCATGACGGCATGTACTGGTTCGGCCTGTCCGAGACCGGCAGCTACGACGCCAAGCGCTCCGACCGCGGCCTGCTGGCCTGCAACCACGAGTACGTGGTCGCCCCCTACGTGATGCATCCGAATGGCCGCAGCGCCGGCGCGGCGCGCAACGCGGCCGAGGTGGAGAAGGAGATCTACGCCCACGGCGTCAGCATCGTCGAGGTCAAGCGCGATGGCGGCAACGCGGCCATGGTGCGCGGCTCGCGCTACAACCGCCGCGTGACCTCGGCCACGACGATGGACTTCACCGGCCCGGCCAAGGGCAACGCGCAGCTGCAGACGCTGTTCAGCCCCACCGGCGTGCAGACCCGCGGCACCAACAACAACTGCGCCAATGGCTACACGCCGTGGGGCACCTACCTCACCTGCGAGGAGAACTACCTCAACGTGATCAGCCGCGCCGCCGGCGACGACGCCCAGCGCAGCGCCAAGGAAGTGGTGAGCCTGGCCCGCTACGGCCTGCCGCAGAACCGCAAGAGCCCCTACCTGTGGGACACGGCCGGCAGCGCCGACCTGTTCGCGCGCTGGAATTCGTCGGCGACCGCCGGCGCCGCGGCGGCCGACTACCGAAACACGATCAACACCTTCGGCTGGGTGGTGGAGATCGATCCGTTCGCGCCCGACTCGACGCCGGCCAAGCGCACCGCGCTGGGCCGCTTCAACCATGAAGGCGCCTGGCCCGCGGAAGCGGTCGCCGGCAAGCCGGTGGTGATCTACATGGGCGACGACTCGCGCAACGAGTACATCTACAAGTTCGTCTCCAAGGCCAACTGGGACGCGGCCGACGTCGGCAAGGGCATGGCCGCCGGTGCCAAATACCTGGACGAGGGCACGCTGTACGTGGCCAGGTTCAATGCGGATGGCAGCGGCACCTGGCTCGAACTGAGCTTCGGCAAGAACGGCCTGGACGCCGCCAACACGACCTATGCCTTCGCCGACCAGGGCGACGTGCTGATCAACGCGCGCCTGGCCGCCGACGTGCTGGGCGCGACCAAGATGGACCGGCCGGAATGGGGCGCGGTGAACCCGGTCAATGGCGAGGTCTACATGACCCTGACCAACAACAGCACCCGCACCGCCGCGACCGCCAATGCGGCCAACCCGCGCGTCTACGTCGACATGAAGGGCACGGCCTCGCAGGCGGGCAACCCGAACGGGCACATCATCCGCTGGCGGGAGGACGCGGCCGACGTCACGAAGATGACCTGGGACGTGTACCTGTTCGGCGCACAGCAGGATGCGGCGGCGGACGTGAACCTGTCGTCGCTGACGGACGTGAACGACTTCTCCAGCCCGGACGGTCTGTACTTCGACAAGCGCGGCATGCTGTGGATCCAGACGGACGACGGCGCGTACACCGACGTCACCAACTGCATGATGCTGGCGGCGCTGCCGGGCAAGGTCGGCGACGGCGGCGTGGCCACGGCCGCGGGCGGGATGCAGACGCGCTCGGGCGCGAAGGCGACGGCGGACACGCTGCGCCGCTTCCTGGTCGGTCCGAAGGAATGCGAGATCACCGGCATCGCGATGACGCCGGACTACAAGACGCTGTTCTTCAACGTGCAGCACCCGGGCGAGGACACCGCCCCGGACTGGGCCGCCAAGACCTTCGGCAGCTACTGGCCGGCCAACCAGGCCGACGCGACGGTCAAGAAGCGTCCGCGCTCGGCGACGGTCGTCATCACCCGCAAGGACGGCGGCGAGATCGGACTCTGATCCGCCTCACCCGCTGAGCGCGAAGCCCGCCATCTGGCGGGCTTTTTCGTTGCGCGGGCTAGAGGTCCTCTGGCTTGACCTTCGGGATCTCGCCGGCCAAACGGCGCTGACGCGCGCAGGTCGAGGCGAGCACGTCGATGATGGCGTCGCTCACCCTCGGCGGAACGACGTCCGCCAGTTCCCGCGCGAGCTTGGGCGCCTCGGCGGTCAGCGTCTCGGTCAGCCGGCGCAGGTCCTGCGCGAGCTGGCGCGGCGCCACGCCGCATTGCTTGGCGAAGCAGGCCCACTCGAACGGCGTGAGCTCAGGCTCGCTGAAGGCGTCGCCGATGGCCATCGCCTGCGGATGATCGAAGCCCAAGGGGGGCATGCACACGATGTCGTAGGCCGGGGCCAGGCGGACCCCACCGTGATCGACGAAGAACGAAACGTTCTTGCCGTGCGCATCGCTATTCCCGATCAGCAGCTGAAAGATGACCCACCGCACCAACGCGCGGCTGTCGACCAGCGGCGAGGGACTATGAGCAAGAAGCCCGAAGAGTCGTGGAAGCGACACGCCATCACGCCGATGCGCCTGGCCAGCAATGCCTTCAAGCGAACGCTCGTACTTCAGCGAGGGCGGCCATCCCAGTGCCTGGCAGGCATCGATCACGTGGAGCCTGCGCACGCGGCCATCGTCGAGCCGCTGCCGATCGAAGCGCTGCACGAGCAGCACGGGCTCCGGCACGCGGTGCAACTGCACCGGTGCGACGTCCAGGCCGACGCGCGCGGCCAGGCTCATGCAGAAGTATTCGTTGAACGGCAGATCGCCCAGCGACTCGGCCACGGGCGCGGGCTTCAGCACATGCGTCGACGCCATCTGCGGGCCATCGACCAGATGCCATCCGCCATCCGGCTCGACATACACGCCGAGCTTGTCCTGGCATCCGGCCAAAGCGCCTCTCACCTGCCCATCCCACACCCCGAACGCCTGTTCCTCGCGATGCCGGATCCGCTCGGACAATTCCTCGCTCGTGATCAGGCGTTGCGCTGGCCCGGCCGGACGCTCGCGGCGCTCCGGCAGCAGCCGCACGGCACCCGCCATCTCGCGGCCCATTCGCTGCAAGGCGCCGAACACATCGCCCTGCGGCAGGCCCAGCGCCGCGAAGGTCTGCCGCCGCGCCTCGCCTTCCGGAAGCAGGTTCTCGAAATAGGTCAGCACCGCGTCGTCCGTGAGCTCGCTCCCGGGCCCGCCACGCGGCGGCAACGGCAGCGATGGCGCAAGGGGAAACGCCAGCGGCTCCGAGGTCCATCGCTCGAGGTAACCCAGGGACAGGCGCGCCCTCGCGCCTTCACCGTCGACCGGCTTGAGCCAGCCGACTTCATGTTCGTCGAGCCAGACCTCCAGACCGGTCATGCGTCGTCGAGGTCGGAGAACTTGGAGTCGCGCGCGGTGCGGATGGCCCGGCGGACCACCTCGCGCTGCTGCGAGGGCACGGCGAAGAGGCTCACGCCCAGCGCCCGCGCGGCCTTGAGCACGGTGGACAGACTCACGCCGCCCTGCCCCGTCTCGATGTTGATCAGCGTCTGGCGCGACATGCCGAGCGCCTCGGCCGCTTCGACCAGCGGCAGGCGCGCGGTCGTTCGCGCGGCCCGCACGGCGGCACCCAGCGCCATCGCGTCTTCAATCATTGGATCGTCGGGTGGATCGATCGGTACAACAGTGCGCATGGAGATTCCAGAATCAAAGACATAGTCATCGGATCTCCCTCCCTGGCAATCGTGATTCCTGTTTGCTGGAATCTTTGACGCCTCCGCCGCATTCTGCGCCCGGACAGCCATTCCCGCCGGCGCTGGCCCATCACTCGATCGGCGTCAGCTTCGCCACGCTGAGGGCCAGCCACTTCGTGCCATGCCGGCCGAAGTTCACCTGGGCTCTCGCGTCGGGCCCGCTGCCTTCCAGCGTGAGCAGCACGCCCTCGCCGAACTTGTTGTGGAAGACCGGCTTGCCCACGCGCAAGCCACCGTGCTGGTCGCCGGTCTTCTCCGCCGCCGACTGCTTCATCGCGCTGGGCACCGGCGCCTGCGGGAAGGCGCCTGGATCGACGCGCCCCGCGCCGACCATCGACTTCAATCCCGAGCCGCGCTGCCACGCCTGCTGGTAGTCCCGCGCGAAGCCCGAGCCGAAGCCCTGGTTGCGCGGCGTCAGCCACTTCAGCGTCTCCTCCGGGAGCTCCTCCATGAAGCGGCTCTTGATGTTGTAGCGCGTCTGCCCGTGCAGCATCCGCGTCTGGCAGAAGCTGATGTACAGCCGCTGCCGCGCCCGCGTGATCGCGACGTACATCAGGCGGCGTTCCTCCTCGAGCCCGTCCGCGTCGGACAGCGAGTTCTCATGCGGGAACAGGCCTTCCTCCAGCCCGGTGATGAACACCGCGTCGAACTCCAGCCCCTTGGCCGAGTGCACCGTCATCAGCTGGATCGCGTCCTGCCCGGCCTGCGCCTGGTTGTCGCCCGCTTCCAGCGACGCGTGCGTCAGGAAGGCCGCCAGCGGCGAGATGATCTCGCCCGTCTCCGCGTCCGGCGTGGCCGGCGCCGCGGGCGCGACGGCCGCCGGCAGCCCGTCCGCGATCGCGCCGGGCGAGTGCTCGTCCACCGGCAGCGCCACCGCGTCCTTGCCGAAGCCCTCCTGCGTCACGAAGGCCTCCGCCGCGTTCACCAGTTCGCCCAGGTTCTCCAGCCGCTCCTCGCCTTCCTTCTCGGCGCGATAGAACGTGGCCAGCCCGGAATGCTCGATGACGTGCTCGATGATCTCGCGCAGCGTCAGGCCGGTGGTGGCCTCGCGCATCGCGTCGACCATGCCGACGAAGCCGCCCAGGCTCGCGCCGCCGCGGCCGCCGACCGCGCCCACGCTCTGGATCAGCGAACGCCCGCTCGCGCGCGCCGCGTCCTGCAGCTGCTCGACCGTGCGCGCGCCGATGCCGCGCGCCGGGAAGTTCACCACGCGCAGGAAGCTGGTGTCGTCGTTGGGGTTCTCGATCAGGCGCAGGTAGGCCAGCGCGTGCTTCACCTCGGCGCGCTCGAAGAAGCGCAGGCCGCCGTAGACGCGGTAGGGGATGCCGGCGTTGAACAGCGCCGACTCGATCACCCGCGACTGCGCGTTGCTGCGGTAGAGCACCGCGATCTCGCTGCGCGGCAGGCCCTGGCGGTGCAGCGCCTGCGCCTCCTCGAGCAGCCACTGGGCCTCGGCGAAATCGCTGCTCGCCTCGTAGACGCGCAGCGGCTCGCCCGGGCCGGCCTCGGTGCGCAGGTTCTTGCCCAGGCGCCGGCTGTTGTTGCTGATCAGCGCGTTCGCGGCATCCAGGATGTTGCCGAAGCTGCGGTAGTTCTGTTCCAGCTTGACGACCTGGCGCACGCGGTACTCGCGCTCGAAGTCGGCCATGTTGCCCACCCGCGCGCCGCGGAAGGCGTAGATGCTCTGGTCGTCGTCGCCCACCGCGAACACGCCCTGCCCGCGTCCCGGCGGCGCGAACATCTTCAGCCAGGCGTACTGCAGCTTGTTGGTGTCCTGGAACTCGTCGACCAGCACGTACTGGAAGCGGCGCTGGTAGTGCTCGCGCACCTGCGCGTTGTCGCGCATCAGCTCGTAGGAGCGCAGCATCAGCTCGGCGAAGTCCACGACGCCCTCGCGCGTGCACTGGTCCTCGTAGGCCTGGTAGATCTCGACCAGCTTGCGGGTCTGCTCGTCGCGCAGGTCGATGTCCTTGGGACGCAGCCCGTCCTCCTTCGCGCCGGCGATGAACCACGACACCTGCTTGGGAACGAAGCGCTCCTCGTCCAGGTTCATCGCCTTGATCACGCGCTTGACCGCCGAGACCGTGTCGCCCGCGTCCAGGATCTGGAAGCCTTGCGGCAGGCCGGCCAGCTTCCAGTGCGCGCGCAGGAAGCGATTGCACAGGCCATGAAAGGTGCCGATCCACATGCCGCGCACGTTCACCGGCAGCATCGCGGAGAGCCGGGTGACCATCTCCTTGGCGGCCTTGTTGGTGAAGGTCACGGCCATCACGCCGGCCGGCGTCACCAGCCCCTGGCTCATCAGCCAGGCGATGCGCGTGGTCAGCACCCGCGTCTTGCCGGAACCGGCACCCGCCAGGATCAGCGCGGGCTCCTGGCCCAGCGTCACCGCGGCGTACTGCTCGGGATTGAGGTTGTCCAGCAGACCGCGCGGCGCGCGGGGCGTGAACAGGTCGTCTTGCGGCGGGGTCGGGCGGCCGTCGCCGAAATCCTGGGAATTCATCCAGCCATTCTAGAGAGGCTGGAAAGACGCTGGCATCATGCCGACCCCATGAAGCCTGAAAAAACCAAGACCGCGGCCAGCAGCGCGGCGCCCGCCGGGTCCCTGTCCCCGTCCTCGTCCGCCCCATGTCCCTGCGGCAGCGGCCAGCCGTACAGCGCCTGCTGCGGCGCGCTGCACCGCGCCTTCGCCGAGCACGGCGCGCTCGCGGCGTCCGACGCGCAGGCGCTGATGCGCTCGCGGTACACGGCCTACACGCTGGACCTGATCCCCTACCTGCTGGCCACCTGGCATCCGGACACCCGTCCGCAGACGCTCGAACGCGGCCAGGCCGAGTTGCGCTGGCTCGGTCTGGAAGTGCGCCGGCATGAACGCCAGGACGCCGATCACGAGACGGTGGAATTCGTCGCGCGCAGCAAGGTCGCCGGACGCGCGCAGCGCATGCACGAGATCAGCCGATTCGTGCGCGAGGGCGGCGTGTGGCTGTACGTGGACGGGCGGATCGACTGAGCACCCGCACGGCCGGCGTGCGCCGCACGGCGCCGCCCAATGCCATCAGCAGCCGATCCAGCAGGGAACGGTGACCGACGTGAAACTCCTGAGGCATGGCGAACTCCTGCTGGCTGCGGACCGGATGAGGAAGGCCGCCGTTGATGGCGGCCAGGAAATGCCTGCTGCGATGATGAGAAGCGGGCGTGACAGGATTTTGGCGATCGGAGCTGTTGCCGCCCGCTCCCCCCAAACGGGGAGAAGCGGGCAAAAGGCAGGCGAAAAGCTGGCAAATACCGGTCCTGCCGTGCGCAGGCCGTCCCCTTCAGCGATGACATCCCTCCTCCCCCTCCTCCCCCTCCTCCATCTTGACGACGACCTTGCGGTGATCGACAAGCCCGCCGGTTTGCTCGTGCACCGCAGCGCGATCGACGCGCACGAGGACGATGCCGCCCTGCAGCGCCTGCGCGATCAACTCGGCCGGCCGGTATGGCCGGTGCACCGGCTCGATCGCGGCACCTCGGGCGTGCTGGTCTTCGCGCTGAGCGCGGAGGTCGCGAGCCGGCTTGGCGTCGCGCTCGCGGAGCGGCTCACCCGCAAGCGCTACCTCGCGCTGGTGCGCGGATGGCCGGCGGACGACGGCGGCGTCATCGATCACCCGCTCGCGCGCGATCCGGAGCTGCCCTCCGCCGGTCAGCCGCACCTGGAGGCGCAGACGCACTGGACCTGCCTGCGCCGCCACGAGCTGCCGGTGTCCACCGATCCACGCTTTCCCACCACGCGCGTGGCGCTGCTCGCGTGCGAGCCGGTCCAGGGCCGGCGCCATCAGATCCGGCGCCATCTGAAGCACATCGCGCATCCGATCGTCGGCGACGCCAATCACGGCAAGGGGCCGCTGAATCGCGCGCTCGCGCAGCATCTGGGCCTGCATCGGCTGTGGCTGCATGCGCAGCGCCTGACGCTGACCCATCCGGTCAGCGGCGCCGTGCTTGAACTCGAGGCCTCACCCGGCCCGGAATGGGCGCCCTTCAGCTGAAGCGCAGCGCGTAGATCGGCGGCAGGTGGCCGGCGATGAGTTGCCAGCGATCGCCGGCGTCGTCGGTCGCCCAGAGGTTGCCCGTCGTGCTGCCCATCAGCAGGCGGCGGCCATCGTCATGCACGGCCAGGCCATGGCGGTAGACCAGGTCATAGCAGTGCGCCTGCGGCAGGCCGCTGCGCAAGGTCTCGAAAGTCTTGCCGCCGTCGCGCGTGCGGTTGACCGCCAGCGCCCCATCCACCGGCAGCCGCTTCTCGTCCTTGATGCCCGGCACGAACCACGCGGTGTCCGGATCGCCCGCATGCGCCGCAACGGCGAAGCCGAAGCCCGACAGTGGCGGCTTGATCTCCGTCCACTGGGCGCCGCCATCGGCCGAGCGCCAGACGCCGTTGTGGTGCTGGCACCAGAGCACGTCCGGATCCGCCGCGCTGGCCACGATGCGGTGCGGGTCCTGGGTGTTCTCCTCGCCCTGCTGGTCGGGCGGCATGAAGTCGGCTCGCATGCCCTTGGCGCTGATGCGCCAGCTCGCGCCGCCGTCGTCGCTGCGCCACGCGCCCCCACAGGAGATGCCCAGCAGCAGGCGCTTCGGGTCGCGCGGATCGATGTTGATCGAGTGGATGCCCGGCGCGTCGTAGCCGCCGCCGAACCAGCCCAGCCGCTCGGGCTTGCTCCACAGCGCGTCGACGAGCTGCCAGGTCTCGCCGTGGTCGGCGCTGACGAACAGGCCGCCGGGGATGGTGCCGGCCCAGAGCCGGCCGTCGCCGCCGCGCTCCAGCGACCAGATCTGCAGCAGCTTCCAGGCGGGGCCGTCGGCACCTTCGGGCTGCGGCGGAAAGGCCGGCGGCGCGAGCTCGCGCCAACTGGCGCCGCCGTCGTCGGAGGCCTGCAGCTTCACGCCGAAATGGCCCAGGTTCAGCGCGGCGAACATCCGTCCGCCGCCCGCCGGCGGCGGCAGCACCATGCTGACGGGGTCCCCCACGAAGCTGTGGCGTCCGATCGACCATCCCCCTTGCGCGGGGTCGTGGCGGAGTTCGAACAAGCCCTTGCGAGTGGCGGCCCAGGCGGTGGTGATCATCGAAGTCTCCTTGAGGACGAGGGGCTGGCGTGACCTGATACGACGATCGGGCGGGGGCCGATTCGACAAGGGCGGCGGGATGCGGCGGTCAGCCGCCCGAGAGCGCCTGCAGCACGTACACCTTGGACTGCGCGGAGAGCGGATCGCTGAGCTCGCTGCGGTCGCGCGCGCGGTGGCCGTCGATGAACACGGCCACATGCGTGCGCAGATGGCCTTGGTCGTCCAGGATGTAGCCGCGCAGGCGGGGGTTGTGGTCGAAGGCGAGGGTCAAGGCCTCGCCAAGGGTGCGGGCATCGCAGTCGAGCTTGGGGGTGTCGACGAAGCGCTGCAGCTGCGAGGTGAATTCGACGTAGGCCATGGCCCGCATCCTGCGCCGGTGATGGCCCGCTGAAAAGAGGGGCGTCCGCAGGCGGGCCCTCGTTCGGGGGACGGCTTGGGCAGAATCGCGGGCCCTTCGCCCCGACACCCCATGACGAACGACACCCGAGACGCCGCCGCATCGCCGGCATCGCCCCCCGCAGCCGCTGCAGCCGACCATGACCACGCGCGCGCCGGCATGCTCTACGCGGCGCTCGCCTACATCGCGTGGGGGCTGTTCCCGCTCTACTTCAAACGCTTGAGCGACGTCGACGCGATCGAGGTCATCGCGCATCGGACGCTGTGGTCGATGGTGTTCGTCGCGCTGCTGCTGACGGCACTGCGGCGCTGGGCCTGGCTGGGGCCGGTGCTGCGCTCGCCCAGGCTGCTGGGCACCTGCGCGGCCTCAGCGCTGCTGCTGTCGACCAACTGGCTGGTCTATGTGTGGGCGGTGCAGCACGGGCACGTCGTCGAGGCCAGCCTGGGCTACTTCATCAATCCGCTGGTCAACGTGATGCTGGGCTTCGTGTTCCTCCGCGAGCGACTGCGGCCGGTGCAGTGGCTCGCGATCGGACTGGCCGCGGCGGGCGTGCTGTGGCTGACCGTCGCCGCCGGGCGGCTGCCGTGGATCGCGCTGATGCTGGCGGTGAGCTTCGGGGTCTACGGGCTGATGCGCAAGACGGCGCATCTGGGGGCGCTGGAGGGGCTGTCGCTGGAGACGCTGATCCTGTCGCCCTTCGCGGCGGCGGCGCTGCTGTGGTGGACCAGCCAGGGCACGAGTGCGTTTGCGGCGGGGGACGCGGCAAGGATCGGGTGGCTGCTGCTGGCCGGTCCGCTGACGGCGGTGCCGCTGCTGCTCTTCGCGGCGGGCGCGCGGCGCATCACGCTGACGACACTCGGACTGGTGCAATACCTGTCGCCGACGATCCAGTTCCTGCTGGGGGTGTGGCTCTATCACGAGCCGCTCGCCGGCGCGCGACTCGTCGGCTTCGCGCTGATCTGGTCGGCGCTGGCGGTCTACAGCGCGGAAAGCCTCTGGCGGAATCGGCGCTGACGGCACGCACGCCCCTCACCAACTCCCTCGCCCCCGACAGGGGGAGAGCAACCGTGTCAAGCGCTCTCGATTTGCCTCCATGGTTGACCGGACTTGAGGATGGCGTTGAGGATGATCAGCAGCTTGCGCATGCACGCGGTCATGGCGACCTTGTAGGCCTTTCC
>NZ_JBCNLG010000040.1:0-24927 GCF_039595595.1 Roseateles sp.
TGCCAGTGCCATTTCTTGCCTTGCATGAATTACTCCCTGCCTGTTGTTTGTTGTGCCCGGCCCAGCGCGTCGAAGACGCGGCTCATGGTCCGCTTGAGCGTGCCTTGCGGGTCTTTGGCGGCTTCCGTGGTCCGGTTGCCGCTCTGGTCCAGCGTGTATTCGATGCGATTGCCTTGGCCATCGGCCACGGCGGTCAAGCGATGCGCGTCGTCGTACTCGTAGGTCACGATCACGCCATCGGGCTGTGTCGTCTTCTTGAGCAACCCAGTGGGCCAGTACTCGTAGCTGGTGGTTGAACCGCCGGTAGATACGTAGGTCAGGCGCTGGCGCGCGTCATAGCCATAGGTGGTCGAGACCAAGTTGGCGTCGACCACTTCTAGCGGCTTGCCGTAGGCGTTGTAGTGCGGGAACTGCGTCAGGTGGCCGGCGCTGTTCATCGAGGACTTGAGGTCGCCCTTGGTGTGGTCGGTCGTCGTGTCGGTGTAGTACTCGTTGGTCACGACCACCTTGCCGCGCGGGTCGGTCTCCGTGAGCACTTGGCCGGTGGCGTCATAGGTCCAGCTTGTCGAGCGGGCCGGTACGCCGGACTGCAGCGTCGCATTGAAGCCTTGCGCACCGCTCTCGTCGGTTGTCGCCTGCTCCACGCGCTTGCACAGCACCACGATGGGCTTGCCATCGGGCAGCAGCGCGCTGGCCGGCGCGCAGCTCGCCACCGCGTTGCCGTTGAACGGGTCTGGCTGGCCGTTGTAGACGAACGTCGTAATGCGGCGTGGTTCGGCGGTCCGGGTAGCCATGCGCCAGTCCGGATGCCACTGAGAACTCACCTTTCTAGCATCAGCCGGCAGCGTCGCTCCTGCAGGCAAGGACGCGGAGCAGGCCGCACCGGCGGCGAGGCCTTCGACCCGTGTCGATTCCAAATGGCGTCCCGCCACATACGCATGGCACGACTGCCGACCGTTGAAGTCCACTCGTCGAACCACGTTGCCTGCGGCGTCGTAGTCCATGCTCGATGTGGCAGCCTCGCACCCCGCACCCGCGGGTTGGCTACGCGACTTCAGCATCGCCGTGCCGCCAATGACCTCGCTGGTCATCGTCGACGTTCGGCCATCGGGTCCGGCCAGAGTGGCCGTCACGGCCTCGGGAGGCCGCAGTGTACGGACCGCGAGTCGATTGCTCTCCACCACTTCCTCGACAAAGGTCCAGGTCGGTGCCCGGTCCCACGCCGTCTGCCACTGCGGACCGACGGAGCCCGTCTGCGTGGAGATGGCCCGACCGTCGTCGTCATAGATATAGCGTCCGAGAACGACGTCATCCTCTCCGATCATTCGGGCCAGGAGACCATTCACATACTCGTATCGGCGGGAGTTGCCGTCCGGGTACATGACCGCGATCAGCTCCTGGCCGCCATAGCGGAACTCGTAACGGCGTCCGGCCGGATCGATCACCGCCTTGATGCGAGGGACCCAGGAATACGGCGTGAACCGCACATCGGGCTCGTACTCGAAGCTCAGTCGCCGACCGCTCTCGTCGGTGATCGACAGCAACACGCGGGTCCCAGTCAAGTCCTTGACGCGTTCCGACTGATTGAGGATCACATCGCCATACGTGTAGCTCAACGAGCGACCGTCGATGTAACCGATCTTCGTCAGCTCCGCGCTGACAGTGCCGGTGTGCAACTCGACCGCACCGGCCGTGGCGTCGAAGTAGAGCCAGCGATTCTGACCACTTGATGGGGCGGTCGGAATTCGATCCACTTCGAGAACACTGGCGGCAGCGGTGCCGCTCGCCACGAAGGTCTTCCAGATGCCATCGCCGCGTTGGAACTGGTATTGCTGATAGGCGCTACCCCAGCCATAGGCCTCCACGTTCACACCACGGTGCAGGTTGCTGAACCACGTCGATCCGAATGACCGCTGACCTCTCGCGTCAATGCCCACGTTGAGCCGTTGGCGCAGACCTGCATAGGTCGCTCGCAACGCGTGTTGTCGCCCCCAGGCGACGATATCAATGGTCTGATCTTTCGTGCCGTCCAACGGGCGGATCGGATTGCCCACACCGGGACAACTCTTCACCGAAGGCACCGACGTGCGCACCTTGATGCACGAGCTTGGCGTTCCGTCCAGCGAGCGAGTACCGAGTGAGTCGCCGCATGAGAGATAAATCTTGAACTTGCGGGAGTTTGGCGTGTAGTTTTCGATCAACCCATTGTCGTACTCGACTCTCAGACGGGTGGTGTAGCCGCAGGTGATCAATGGCCGATCCGGAATGGCAGAGTCAGGCAGATCCTTGCCACACGAGTCATATGAGACTTGGCGGTATTCCCAGGATCCGGAGTTTTCCTGGCGCCGCGGGAGATCGAACCAGGGTTGCGCGGTCGACGTCATTGTGCCGATGAGCTCACCGGGATCGCCAAAGCAACGATTGCCAATTCCACTTCCCTCCAGCGCAAGAGACATCTCATAACTGGTCTCTCGCACTGTCCAGCAGTCGGCAGCTTGCGCTGAACCCGCAACAAGAGCGAAAACAAGGGCACATCCCGTGTGCCGGAACAGCTTTCTCACTTCTCACTCCCTGCCTGTTGTTTGTTGTGCCCGGCCCAGTGCGTCGAAGACGCGGCTCATGGTTCGCTTGAGCGTGCCTTGCGGGTCTTTGGCTTGTTCCGCGGTCCGATTGCCGCTCTGGTCCAGCGTGTACTCGATGCGATTGCCTTGGCCGTCGGCCACGGCGGTCAAGCGATGCGCGTCGTCGTATTCATAAGTCACGATCGCGCCATCGGGATGTGTCGTCTTCTTGAGCAGCCCGGGGGGCCAGTACTCGTAGCTGGTGGTTGATCCCCCGGTGGACACCGAGGTCAGGCGCTGGCGAAGGTCATAGCCATAGGTGGTCGAGACCAAGTTGGCGTCGATGACCTCCAGCGGCTTGCCATAGGCGTTGTAGCGCGGGAACTGTGTCAGATGGCCGGCGCTATTCATCGAGGACTTGAGGTCGCCCTTGGTGTGGTCGGCGGTCGTGTCGGTGTAGTAGTCGTTGGTCACGACGACCTTGCCGCGCGGGTCGGTCTCGGCGAGCACCTGGCCCATCGCGTTGTACGTCCAGCTCGTCGCGCGAGCGGGCACCCCGCTTTGCGCCGTCGCGTCGAAGCCCTGCGCCCCGGTCTCATCGGTCGTCGCCTGCTCGACGCTCTTGCACAGCACAACGATGGGCTTGCCGTCCGGCAACAGCGCCGAGGCTGGCGCGCAGCTCGCGACTGCGCCGCCGTTGAACGGATCGGGCTGGCCATTGAAGACCAGCGTCGTGATGCGGCGCGGCTCCGCCGTCTTCGTCGCCACGCGCCAATCCGGGTGCCATTGCGTCGACACCTTGCGCGCGCCTGCCGGCAAGGCGCCCATCACGGCGCTGCAATCCGTCGCCAGCGTCAGGCCTTCCACGCGCGCCGTCTCCAGATTGCGCGCCATGTCGTAGCTCATGCAGCTGCGATTGCCATTGAAGTCATCGAGCCGCGTGACGTTCATGTGATCGTCGAGCACGCGCGAGGTCGTCGCCTGCGCGCTGCCCGCGCCCGGCGCCTGCGTCTTCGTGGTCCACATCGATGTGCCGAATAAGGTTGCCGACTGCAGCTCCTGCACCTGCCCGTTGGGCAGTTGGACCTTCAACCCCTTCGGCGGCTGCAGCACGTGATCCACCCAAGTCACGCCGCTCGCCGGGTCGTACGACTGTTTCGTCGACAGGCGAGGTGCTTCATCCCAGGACGCGATGTACTTGTCCAGTCCCAGCGCCCGCTCGGAAGAGATGGCCCGTCCTTGGCCGTCGTAGCCGTAGGTCCCGGCGCGAACGCCGCTCTCGTCGAGATAGCCCGTCAGCGCCCAGTTCAAGTCGCTGCGCTCGTACAGCATCTGCTGTGCCGAACCATCCGGCCACTCAACGCGCGAGATCTGTTCGTTGGCGCCGTAGCCGATCACCACGCGCCGGCCGCCCGGATCCACGATCGCGGAGGCCCGCGACCTCGACTCCGCCCCCATGCGCGTGTACTCGAAGGTCCAGCGGCGGCCGAAGTGGTCCGTCAGCGACAGCGGCAGCCCTTCATCAGGCGACGCTTCGGTCGGCGCATCCAGCGTCGTGCGCGCGACCGTCAGGCTCCGTCCGTCAAGCGCCGTGACCTTGATGAGCATGCCGCGCGCGTTGTATTCCTCGATCACCTGACTGGCTGCATCGCGGTAGGAGAAGCCCTGCGCGGTCTTCGTGAGCTGGTCGTTGATCTGCGCGCCGACCGGATTGAAGCCGGTACCGGACTGCAGGAAGCTCGTCCAGTCCCCGCTGCCGCGGGCCACGTTGACGAGCGTGATCCCCCCGCTGACGGACGTGTAGACCACCTTGTCGATGCTCGCCGTCCACATCGGCCCGAACGTCGGAGGATCCGATCGCAGATAGGCGGCTTGGCCCTCTCCATAGGGCAGCTTGCTCATCGAACTGAAGGTCAGCTTCAGTCCCGTCCATGGCTGCCAGCCGGCGGTGAGCGTCTGCACCTTCAGGCCCTGCTCCGGAAAGATCGGATTGCCGTAGCAGGTCTTGCACGGCGTGGCGATCACTCGATCACGGACCGCCTTGCAGTAGCCGCCGTCGGATGTCTTCACGTACACCTCGCCCTCCGGGCAGACGCATTGCCGGCTTTGCGGGTCGTAGTACTTGTCGCAGACCTTGGAGGCGCTCACGAACCCTTCGATCGTGACTTCGCTCGGCGCGTTCCACCCGCATTTATCGGTGTACTTGCCCTGAAACGTGCAACGCGCCATGGCGTTGCTCGAGCTCGTGCCCTGGACCTCACAAGGCTGCGTCACCGACCATTCGATCTTGCTGTTGCAAGCGGTCTCCGCCGAACACTGGCTGCCTCTGATCAGTGCCAGGTAGCTTGCGAAGTATTGCTCAGGACGCCCAGGCGCACCGTCCGAACGAGCGGTGTGGTAGACCGCGCCGGCGTAGGTCCATCCCCCACCTGATTCGGTGCAGGCAATGCCGCTGTACTCCGCCGCGCCCATCGTCCACTCCGACGGCATCAGCCGCTCGCTGGCCATCGCCGGACCGGCGGTCAGCACCGCCATGAGCCAGAGCATGGCCGCAGCCGCGCCTCTGGAAGAAACAAGAGATTGCACGGCCCGCAGGCACGCACGCATGGCAATTGATAGCGTCATCGCTCCTCACCCGATCTGCAAGAAAAACGGCAGCAGGGAGGCGCGGCTCATGAGCATGAGCCGATGCGCGAGGGTCCGGCGAGCGTCTGTCGCGCTCGATGCCGGGCCGCCTCTCTCCCTGATTGAATGTGGCCGCGATTCTGCCGGAGGAAGATGACGCGCAGGCGAGCTCCCCTGCCCTTTACAGGTCTCACCGCGCCCTCACAGGGCCAGGCCTTGCCTCCCGGCAAGGCCGCTGTCTCACGCCGCCTTCTTCGCCACCAGCGTCAGGATGTCGTAGCTCGCCACCAGCTCGCCGCGCTGGTTGGTCACCTGCACGTCCCACGCCACCACGCCTTGCGGCGGCTGATCCGGCCGATTGCCGCGGTCGATGCGCCGCTTGCAGGTCAGCCGCGCCTGGATGGTGTCGCCGATCGCCACCGGATTCACGAAGCGCAGCGTGTCCAGCCCGTAATTCGCCAGCACCGGCCCCGGCGCCGGCGACACGAACAGCCCCGCCGCCGCCGACAGCACGAAGTAGCCGTGCGCGATGCGTTGCCCGAACTGCGTGTCCTTCGCCGCCACCTCGTCGAAGTGCATGTAGAAGAAATCGCCGCTGATGCCGCCGAAGTTGACGATGTCCGCCTCCGACACCGTGCGCCGATGCGTCAGCAGCGAGTCCCCGACCTGAATCTCCTCGAAGTGCTTGCGGAACGGATGGATCGCGTCCTCCGTCACCTTGCCGCCGCGCACGTACTCGCCGGTGATCGCCGTCAGCATCGTCGGCGAGGCCTGCACCGCGCAGCGCTGCAGGTAGTGCTTCACGGCACGAATGCCCCCCAGCTCCTCGCCGCCAC
This sequence comes from Roseateles sp., assembly GCF_039595595.1. Classification (GTDB taxonomy): domain Bacteria; phylum Pseudomonadota; class Gammaproteobacteria; order Burkholderiales; family Burkholderiaceae_C; genus Roseateles. The sequence goes on from NZ_JBCNLG010000040.1 coordinate 6,023, forward strand.
CCGCGCGCCCGGGACCGCCGTGCTTGAGCATCGGCAGCGGCGAGCCATGGCCCGTCGACTCACCGGCCGCGTCGCGGTCCAGCACGAGCAGCCGGCCGTGGAAGGCGGCCGCGTGGTACACGGCCTGCGCCGCCAGCGCCGGCGTCTTCGTGATCACCGAGCCCACCAGGCTGCCACGCCCCTTGGCCGCCAGCGCCAGCGCCTCGTCGAAGTCGCCGTAGGTCATCAGCGTCGACACCGGCCCGAAGGCCTCGACGCTGTGCACCGCCTCGTTGCGCATCGCGTCGCGGCACAGCAGCAGCGTCGGCGCGAAGAAGGCGCCATCGCCCACGCCCTCGCCCACCGGCGCGAAGCCATCGCGCTCGCCGAAGACGATCTCGTTACCCTGCGCGAGCTGCGCCAGGCGCTCGGCCACGTCGGCCTGCTGCGCCTTCGACGCCAGCGCGCCCATGCGCACGCCCTCGATGGACGGATCGCCGATCTTGATCTTCGCCAGCCGCTCGCGCAGCGCCGCGGCCACCGCATCGGCCTGCGCCGCCGGCACGATCGCGCGCCGGATCGCCGTGCACTTCTGACCCGCCTTGGCGCTCATCTCGCGCATCACCTCCTTCACGAAGAGGTCGAACTCCGGATCGCCCGGCTGCACATCCGGCGCCAGGATCGAGCAGTTCAGGCTGTCCGCCTCGGCGTTGAACGGCACCGAGCGGCGAATCAGGTTCGCGTTGACGCGCAGCTGCGCCGCCGTGTCCGCCGAGCCGGTGAAGGTCACCACATCGGTTTCCTCCAGCCGGTCCAGCAGATCGCCCGAACCCCCGATGACCAGCTGCAACGCGCCGGCCGGCAGCAGGCCGGACTCCTCGATCAGGCGCACGCAGGCCTCGGCGACGTAGCTCGTGGCGGTGGCCGGCTTGACGATGCAGGGCATGCCAGCCAGGAAGCTCGGCGCGAACTTCTCCAGCATCCCCCACATCGGGAAGTTGAACGCGTTGATGTGGACCGCGACGCCGCGCTTGGGCACCAGCACATGCGTGCCCATGAACTGGCCGACCTTGCCGAGCTGCTGGGCCGGGCCTTCATGAACGATGTTGCTGGACGGCAGCTCGCGCCGGCCCATCGACGCGTACGCGAAGAGCGTGCCGAAGCCGCCTTCGATGTCGATCCACGAATCCGGCCGCGTGGCGCCAGTGTGCGCGGAGATCGCGTACAGCGCTTCCTTGCGGTCCTGCAGGTAGGTGGCCAAGGCCTTGAGGATCGCCGCGCGCTGCTGGAAGTCCAGCGCGAGCAGCGACGGCAGCGCCTGCCGTCGCGCGAAGTGCAGGCTCTCGCCGAAGTCGATCTCCTCGGCATGGGTCTGCGCCACCAGCCGGCCGTTGATGGCGCTGTGCAGGCCGCGCGCGGCGGTCGAGCCGATCCAGCGACCGGCAATCAGGCTTTGGAGGACGGGGGTGGCGCTGAGGCTCATGGCTGATATTTCCAGGTTCCGTTTTCAATCTTGACCATGACGCGTGCGCGCTGGTCCAGGCCCAGGTGGTCATTCGGCGACATCGTGAACACGCCGTGCGCGGCCGGCAGTTCCTTCACGCCTTCGATCGCATCGCGCAGCGCCGCGCGGAACTGCGGCGTGCCGGGCTGCCCCTTCTTGATCGCGTTCGGAATCGCCGCCTGCAGCAGCAGGCCCGCGTCCCAGGCATGGCCGCCGAAGGTCGACACGCTGCCCTTGCCGTAGACCTTCTCGTACTCGGTCACGTAGGCCTTGGCGCTCTTCTTGGCCGGATGCTCGGCCGGCAACTGGTCCACGACCAGCACCGGGCCCGAGGGCAGGAAGGTGCCCTCCACGTCCTTGCCGCCCACGCGCAGGAAGTCGTTGTTGGCCACGCCGTGGGTCTGGTAGTACTTGCCCGCGTAGCCGCGCTCCTTGAGCGTCTTCTGCGGCAGCGCCGCCGGCGTGCCGCTGCCGCCCACCAGCACCGCGTCGGGCTTGGCCGCCATGATCTTCAGCACCTGGCCGGTCACCGAGGTGTCGGTGCGGTTGTAGCGCTCGTTGGCGACGATGCTCAGGCCCTTGCTCGCGGCGACCTTGTTGAACTCGCCGTACCAGCCCTCGCCATACGCATCGGCGAAGCCGATGTAGGCCACCGTCTTCACGCCCTGCGCCTGCATGTGGCTGGCGATGGCCAGCGCCATCATGATGTCGTTCTGCGGCGTCTTGAAGACCCACTTCTTCTTCGCATCCATCGGCTCGACGATGCGCGCCGACGCCGCCATCGAGATCATCGGCACCTGCGCCTCCGACACCGCATCGATCATCGCCAGCGAGTTCGGCGTGACCGTCGAACCCACCACCACATCGACCTTGTGCTCGGTGATCAGCTTGCGGGTGTTGGCCACCGCGGTGGTCGTGTCCGACGCGTCGTCCAGGATGATGTAGTTGACCTTCTGCCCGGCGATGGTCTTGGGCATCAACGCGAAAGTGTTCTTCTCCGGAATGCCCAACGAGGCCGCCGGCCCCGTCGCCGACACCGTCACGCCGACGTTGATGTCGGCCCGGGCGGCGCCGCCCACGGCCATCAGCGCGGCGCCGGCCACGGCCAGCAGGGTCTTCTCGATGCGTGTCATGTCGTCTCCTCGGAATGTCGTTGTTCAGGAACGCAAGGAATGGGAGGTACTGCTACTGCGACTGCAAGGGGGCGATGCTCCTCCGCGAAACCTTCATGAGACTTGCGGCGCGGGATCGCGCGGGGCCGGGTCGGCGGCTTCGGTCCGGACCGCGCCCAGGCCGCCGAAGAACAGGTCGGCCACCATCGGCGCGACCGCCTCGTAGGTCAGCGCGCCATCGGGGCGCAGCCAGGTGAAGGTCCAGTTGATCATGCCGAACAGCAGCATGGTCAGCGGCTTGTGCAACTGCGCGCCGCGCAGCTCCGGCCGCACCGCGGCCACCGCGTCGGCGAAGCGGCCCACCACCTGCCGCTCCACCTCGACCATGCGCTCGCGGTGCTCGTCGTCCAGGAACTTCAGGTCCTCGGTCAGGACGCGGTGCTCGTTCTGCGCCTCGCCGTAGGCCTGCACGAAGCGATGGATCAGCCCGCGCAGATGCTCCTGCGGGGCCAGGCCTTGCGCCGCCACCTCGTCGACCAGATCGACCAGGTGCTGCAGGTGGTTCTGGCAGATCTGCGCCAACAGCTCGTGCTTGTCGCGCACGTAGTGGTACAGCGTGGGCTTGCTGACCGAGCAGGCCTCGGCGACCTGGTTCATCGAGGTCGCCGGGTAGCCCTGGTTGGCGAACAGGCGTGCCGCCTGGGCGAGGATCTCCTCGCGGGTGGCATCGAATCCGGGAGCTCTACCTCGGGCCATGGGTCGTTCTAGTCCTTGTGCGTCAGCGTTCGTCGAACGAGATCACGACGCGCGGCGTCAGGGCATGGGCCTGACAGCTGAGGATGAATCCGGCCGCCACCTCGTGCTTCTCGAGGGCGAAATTCTTATCCATCCGGACCTCGCCCTCGATCAGCTTGCAGCGGCAGGTCGAGCACACGCCCGACTTGCATGAGAACGGCACGTCCATGCCGGCCCGCGCCGCGGCATCGAGCAGGCTGGGATCGCTCTTGCGGAACTCGATCTCGCGCGACACGCCATCGCGGATCACCACGACGCGCGCGGCCTCCGCGTCCTCGTCATGGATCTCGTGCGGCGCGGGACGGCCGGTCTGCATCTCGGGCGTGCCGAAGCGCTCGATGTGAATCCGGTCCTCGGGCACGCCGGCGGCGCGCAGCGCGGCCTCGGCCTGCTCGTTCATCTCGAACGGGCCGCAGACGAAGACCTGGTCGATGCCGGCCGCCGGCACCGGCCCGGCCAGGAACTCGCCCAGCTTGGCCCGGTCCAGCCGGCCCGCCATCAGCGGGGCGTCGACATGCTCGCGCGAGAACACGTGATGCAGCGTCAGCCGCGTCATGTAGCGGTTCTTCAGGTCCTCGAGCTCTTCCTTGAACATCGCCGAGGCCGGCCGGCGGTTGCCGTAGATCAGCGTGAAGCGGCTCATCGGCTCGCGCGCGAGCACCGTCTTCATGATCGACAGGATGGGCGTGATGCCCGAGCCCGCCGCGATGCCGACGTAGTGCCGCGCCGACGCCGGGTCGATGGGCACGTGGAACCGGCCCTGCGGCGGGAAGACCTGGACCTCGTCGCCGGCCTTCAAATGCTGGTGGACCCAGGTCGAGAAGGCGCCGCCATCGACCTGGCGCACGCCCACGCGCAGCTCGCCGTCGTCGACGCCGGCGCAGATCGAGTACGAGCGGCGCAGGTCCTGGCCGCCGACGTCGCCGCGCAGCGTCAGGTACTGGCCCTGCGTGAAGCGGAAGGTGTCGCGCAGCGCCTCCGGCACGTCGAAGCACAGCACGACGGCGTCGTCGGTGTCCTGGTGCTTGGCGCGCAGGCGCAGCGGGTGGAAGTGCAGGCTCATGGCAATGGCGGGTGAATCGTGAAGGGAGGGCGCGACCGGGCGGCGGCTCAGATCGGCTTGAAGTGTTCGAAGGGCTCGCGGCAGGCGAGGCAGCGGTACAGCGACTTGCAGGCGGTCGATCCGAAGGCGGACAGCTGCTCGGTGTGCGCGCTGCCGCAGCGCGGGCAGGCGATGGCCTCGCGGCGGCGGACGACGCGCACCGGCACCCCCTGCCCCGCGTCCACCGGCCCCGGCGGCGCAATGCCATAGCGGCGCAGCTTCTCGCGGCCCTCGTCGGTGATCCAGTCGGTGGTCCAGGCCGGCGCGCGGCGCATCGTGACGGTGATCTCGCCGAAGCGGGCCAGCGCCTCGCGCACGCTCTGCTCGATCGCCTCGGTCGCGGGACAGCCGGAGTAGGTCGGCGTCAGCACGACCTCCAGGCCATCGGCGGTCTCGCGCAGGTCGCGCACGATGCCGAGCTCCACCAGCGACACCGCCGGCACCTCGGGATCGAGGACCTGCGACAGCACCTCCCAGGCCGCGGACAGGCGCCCGCAGCCGAGGTCCGTGGGACCGGGCCCCGCGTCGGACGAGGCCGGACGCGGACCGGCTGGCGTCAGTGACGACAGCCAGGCCAGGTGCGAGGGCGTCGGGGCAGTGTTCATGGTGGTCCTCGAAGCGTGGGGGTCGCCGCGCTCACCACACCCCGCCGGGATAGGCGCGCTGCAACGACTGCATCGTCGACAGCAGATGGCCCATGTGCTCGCTGTGGACGCCGCGCACGCCGGCGTAGACGTGCGGCGTGTCCTTCGGGCGGGCCAGGCGCGCCTCGGCCAGCACCTCGTCCATCGCGGCGTCCCAGTCCGGCTTGAGCGAGGACCAGGCCGGGCCCAGGCCGCTCGCCTCGGCGGCGGCATCGACGGCGTCCGACGCGAACAGCTCGTTCACGTAGGGCCACAGCGCAGCCAGCGCCGCCGTCATGCGGCGGGTCGATTCCTCGCTGCCATCGCCCAGGCGCACGACCCACTCGGCGGCGTGCTGCTGGTGGTAGCGCACCTCCTTCACGGCCTTGGCGGCGATGGCGGCGACTTCCGCGTCGCTCGAGGCCTGCAGCCGCGTCCACAGCGGCAGCAGCCAGCAGGCAGCGATCAGGTTGCGCGCCTGCGTGAACGCGAAGTCGCCGCGCGGCAGCTCCATCAGCACCGGGTTCAGGTAGTGACGCTCCTCGCGCAGGTAGGCGAGCTGGTCCTCGTCGAGCGGCTGCTCGCCGAGCTGGCCGGCGCGGGTCAGCAGCGCGCGCGCCTGGCCCAGCAGGTCCAGCGCGATGTTGCCCAGCGCCAGGTCCTCTTCCAGCACCGGCGAGTGGCCGATCCATTCCGAGATCCGGTGCGACAGCACCAGGCAGGCATCGCCGAGGCGCAGCAGGTACTGGACCTCCGCGCGCTGGCCGGGTTGAACGGACATGCTCATTGCCGCGGCCTCACATGTGGTCGAGCTGCTCGGGCAGCTCATAGAAGGTCGGATGGCGGTAGACCTTGTCCTCCATCGGGTCGAAGTACATGGACTTCTCGCCCGGGTCCGAGGCGACGATCGCGGACGACGGCACGACCCAAATGCTCACGCCTTCCTGGCGGCGGGTGTAGACGTCGCGGGCCATCTGCAGGGCCATCTTCGCGTCGGGCGCATGCAGGCTGCCGCAGTGCTTGTGGTCCAGGCCCGCCTTGTTGCGGACGAAGACTTCCCACAGGGGCCATTCGTTGGCGCCGGTCGTTTGATTGATGCTCATGATGCGTGTGCTCGGAAGGTCGTGGCGGTGGAGGCCGATCGCGCGATCAGGCCGCCTGGGCGGCGGTGGCGCGCTTCTTTGCGTGGGCGAGCGCGGCGTCGCGCACCCAGGCGCCCTCCTCCCAGGCATTGACGCGGGTGGCCATGCGCTCGGTGTTGCAGGGGCCGTTGCCGCCGACCACGCGCCAGAACTCGGCCCAATCGATCGCGCCGAAGTCGTGGTGCTCGCGCTCGGCGTTCCACTTCAGCTCGGGGTCGGGCAGCGTCACGCCGAGGATCTCGGCCTGCGGCACGGTCGCATCGACGAACTTCTGACGCAGCTCGTCGTTGGTCAGGCGCTTGATGCCCCAGCGCATCGACTGCTCGGAGTTCGGCGAGTCCTTGTCCGCCGGGCCGAACATCATCAGCGACGGCCACCACCAGCGGTTCACCGCGTCCTGGACCATCGCCTTCTGCGCCGCGGTGCCCTCGCGCATCATGACCAGCAGGCTCTCGTAGCCCTGGCGCTGATGGAAGGATTCCTCGCGGCAGATGCGGATCATCGCGCGCGCATACGGGCCGTAGGAGCAGCGGCACAGCGGCACCTGGTTCATGATCGCCGCGCCGTCGACCAGCCAGCCGATCACGCCGATGTCGGCCCAGGTCAGCGTCGGGTAGTTGAAGATCGAGCTGTACTTGGCCTTGCCGGTGTGCAGCGCGTCCAGCATCTGGTCGCGGCTGGTGCCCAGCGTCTCAGCGGCCGAGTACAGGTAGAGCCCGTGTCCGCCCTCGTCCTGCACCTTGGCCAGCAGGATGGCCTTGCGCTTGAGCGTCGGGGCGCGCGTGATCCAGTTGCCCTCGGGCAGCATGCCGACGATCTCCGAGTGCGCGTGCTGGCTGATCTGCCGCACCAGCGTCTTGCGGTAGTGCTCCGGCATCCAGTCCTTGGCCTCGATGAAGTCGCCCGCGTCGATGCGGGCCTCGAAGGCCTCGTTGCGCTGCTGCTCCTCGGCGGTCTGCAGCTTGGCCGCCTGGTCCTGCGGACCGACGCTCATGGCTTGCGTGTACATGGGGACTCCTTACGAATGCTTCGGACGCTGGTCGACGACGCGGCGCGCCTTGCCCACCAAGGTCCGTTCGATCGAATCGGGCGCGCCGACCGTCACGCGGGTCGACACGCCGATCAGCGTCTTGATGCGGTGCTGCAGCGACCTGGCTGCCGCCTGCGCGTCGCCGCCCGCGGCGGAAAGCTCGCAGCGCACCTCGACCTCGTCGAGGTGGCCGTCGCGGCTGACGACGATCTGGTACTGGCCCGACAGGCCGGGCTCGGCGAGCACCAGTTCCTCGATCTGCGTCGGGAACAGGTTGACGCCGCGGATGATCAGCATGTCGTCGCTGCGGCCGACGATCTTGCCCATGCGGCGCATGCTGCGCGCCGTCGGCGGCAGCAGCCGCGTCAGGTCGCGCGTGCGGTAGCGGATCACCGGCAGCGCCTCCTTGCTCAGCGAGGTGAAGACGAGCTCGCCCTCCGAGCCCTCGGGCAGCACCTCGCCGGTCTCGGGGTCGATGATCTCGGGATAGAAGTGGTCCTCCCAGATCACCGGGCCGTCCTTGGTCTCGATGCACTCGGAGGCGACGCCGGGGCCCATCACCTCGGACAGGCCGTAGATGTCGACCGCGTCGATGCCGGCCTTGTGCTCGATCTCGCGGCGCATCGCCTCGGTCCAGGGCTCGGCGCCGAACACGCCGGTCTTGAGCGAGCTCGCGCGCGGGTCCAGGCCCTGGCGCACGAATTCCTCGACGATCACCTGCATGTAGCTCGGCGTGACCATGATCACGTCGGGCTTGAAGTCCTGGATCAGCTGAACCTGCTTCTCGGTCTGGCCGCCCGACATCGGGATCACGGTGCAGCCCAGCCGCTCGGCGCCGTAATGCGCGCCCAGGCCGCCGGTGAACAGGCCGTAGCCGTAGGCGACATGGACGATGTCGCCCGCGCGCGTGCCGGCGGCGCGCAGCGAGCGCGCGACCAGGTCGGCCCAGGTGTCGATGTCGCGCCGCGTGTAGCCCACCACCGTCGGCTTGCCGGTGGTGCCCGAGGACGCGTGCACCCGCACGACCTGCTCGCGCGGCACTGCGAAGAGGCCGAACGGGTAGTTGTCGCGCAGGTCCTTCTTCGTCGTGAACGGGAACAGGCGCAGGTCGGCCAGGTCCTTCAGGTCGCCGGGATGCACGCCCTTGGCGTCGAAGGCGGCCTTGTAGTGCGGGACGTTCTCGTAGGCATGCTGGAGCGTCCACTTCAGGCGCTGCAGCTGCAGCGCGCGCAGTTCGTCCTGGCTGGCGCGCTCGATGGGCTCGAGGTCCTCGGGCCGGAAGGTCTTCACCGTCATGGGTCTCGTCTCCTTGTCGCCGCGGGCTCGGGCCGGCTCAGCCGGGCAGCGGCAGGTCCGCCACCACGGGCCGGCCCTTCATGCGGTAGGACCGCCCGCGGAAGACCGCGATCAGCTCGTCGCGTTGATTGGTGATGCGGATGTCGTAGACGCCGGTGCGGCCGGCCAGCGAGGTCTCGCTGGCGCGCGCCGTCAGGACGTCCCCCAGCCGGGACGGCGCGACGAGGTCGATCGCGAAGCCCGAGGCCACCGTCATCTCGTTGTGCGAGTTGCAGGCGAAGGCGAAACAGGAATCGGCCAGCGTCGTCACGAAGCCGCCGTGGCAGATGTCGAAGCCGTTGAGCATGTCCTCGCGCACCGTCATCGACAGCGTCGCGGTGCCGGGACCGATCGCGTCGATGCGCAGGCCCAGGCCCTGCGACGCGCGGTCATTGGCGAACATCGTGTCGCGCACCGCCTCGGCGATGCGCTGTGGATCGAGGGCCTCGCGCATCAGCGGTCCTTGAACACCGGCGCGCGCTTGGACAGGAAGGCGGCCGCGCCCTCCAGGTAGTCATGCGCGTAGCCGAGCTGGCTCTGCAGCTTGGCTTCGAGCTTGAGCGCGTCCTCGAACTCCAGGTCCATCGAGGCATCGAGCGCCTGGCGCGTCTGCACCAGCGCGCGGGTCGGCATCTTCGCCAGCTTCTGCGCGGTGGCCATGGCCTCGCTCTGCAGGTCCGCGTCCGGGACGCAGCGGCCGATCAGGCCCCAGGCCTGCGCGTCGGCCGCGGGCAGCTTGTCGCCCAGCAGCGCCAGCTGCATCGCGCGGGCCCGGCCCACCAGCCGCGTCAGCAGCCAGGTGCCGCCGCAGTCCGGCACCAGGCCGATCTTGGAGAAGGCCTGGATGAACGAGGCCGACTGGCCCGCCAGCACCAGGTCGCAACCCAGCGCGAAGTTCGCGCCGGCGCCCGCGGCCACGCCGTTGACCGCGCAGACGGTGGGCACCGGCATGCTGCGCAGGCGCAGCGCCAGCGGGATGTAGTAGTGGTCGAGCAGGTTGCCGATGTCCTTGGCCTTGGGCTTGCGCTGCGGATCGACCTCGCCCGTCTGTTCGTCGAACTCGGGCTTGATGTGGGGGTCGGACAGGTCCTGGCCGGCGCAGAACGCGCGGCCGGCACCGGTGATGAGCACCGCCCGCACGCTGGCGTCGTGCGCGGCCTCGTCCAGCGCGATGCGCAGCTGGCCGAGCAGGCCGGTCGTGAACGCGTTCAGCGCCTGCGGCCGGTTCAGCGTCAGGACGCGGACGGCGCCTTCGCTGCCGATCAGCAGCGGCGCCTCTTCAGCGGAGGACGGGGTCGTGGGGGCGGTGCTCATGCGGGTTGTCTCCTCGGCCTGAGGGGGATTCAGCTTTTTCAGCTTTTTTTGATCGGCTTCTATTTACCGACCGGTCGGTAGATACTAAGGGCCCATCGTTTCCGGCACAAGTCCGGAAACTTGGGGTTACCCCTTATCCGGAGAAGAGGCCATGCCCAGCTACGCGATCGACGGCGTGTCGCCGGTCGTTCATCCGAGCGCTCACGTGCATCCGACGGCGGTGCTGATCGGCGACGTGATCGTCGGAGCGGACTGCTATGTGGGGCCGTGCGCCTCGCTGCGCGGAGACTTCGGCCGGATCCGGCTGATGGCCGGCGCGAACGTGCAGGACACCTGCGTGATCCACGGGTTCCCGGACTCCGAGACCGTGGTGGAGACCAACGGCCACATCGGCCACGGCGCGGTGTTGCATGGCTGCGTGGTGCGCCACGACGCGCTGGTGGGCATGAATGCGGTCGTCATGGATGAGGCGGAGGTCGGCGCGTACAGCATCGTCGCGGCCTGCGCCTTCGTGCGGGCGGGGCTGAAGCTGCCGGAGCGCTCGCTGATCGCCGGGCTGCCGGCCAAGGTGATGCGGCCGCTGACGGAAGACGAGATCCGCTGGAAGCGCGAAGGCACCGGCACTTATCAAGCGCTCGCCCGGCGATGCCACGCAAGCCTGGTCGAGGTGCAGCCCTTGAGCGAGGAAGAGCCGGACCGCCCTCGCCTGCAGGCTGGCGGCCCGAGGACGCTGGTGGCGGCCAAGCGCGACGGCGAGGCCTGAACGGGCCCTCGCGACAGGGTTCGCGCTCAGGCCAGTTCGGCCTTGCGGACCTGCACGCGGTCGATCAGCGACGTCACCAGTCCGGGCGACAGCCCGTTCACGCCCGCGCCTGAACAGGCCGCCGCGCCAGCGGCGACGGCCCAGCGCAGATGCTCCTCGGGATCCTGGGCCGGGCCGTTCATCAGGCTGTAGAGCAGGCCCGCCATGGCAGCGTCGCCCGCCCCGATCGTGTCGGCGACGGTCTCCAGCTCCGGCGGCGCGGCGCTGAGGTCGGCCTTCGGATGAAAGAGCTGCGCGCCGCGCTCGCCGAGCGTGAGCATCACGATCGCGCGCGGGTTCCAGGCCGAGATCTGCGCCAGGCCGAGGTGGTGATCGCGGCTGCGGAACAGCCCGCGCAGGTCCTCGTCCGAGACCTTGATCACGTCGGCCAGCCGGCACATGCGCTCGAGCGTGCGGTCGTAGCGCGAGTCCATCGTGATGCGGTAGTTCGGGTCGTAGCTCAGGCGCACGCCCTCGTCCTTGAGCGACTCGGCCAGCGCGATCAGCCGCGCGGCGAGGGGCTCGCGCGTCAGGCTGATGGAGCCGAAATGCGCCCAGCGCAGCGCCCGGCGCCAGCCGGCCGGCAGCGCGTGGGGGCGGAAATGCAGGTCGGCGCTGTCATCGCCGACGAAGGCGTACTCGGGCGGTTCGACGCGATGGACATAGGCCATCAACGGGGCCTTGGCGACCTGCTGGATGAAGCGCAGGTCCAGGCTGGCATCGACGCTGGCCTGCCAGATCGCCTGGCCGAACGGATCCTTGCTGAGTCCGCCGGCGAAGGCGCTGAGCTGCCCCAGGCGCGACATCGCGATGGCCACGTTCCACGGCGAGCCGCCGCTGCGGCTGTGCCAGGTCTCGGGGCCGACGCGGATCATGTCGGTGAGGGCTTCGCCGAAGGAGACGAAGCTGGCCAGGTCCGCATGGACCACGGTCGTGGGGGTCAAGCTCATGCCGCGATTCGAACGCCGCCCGGCCGGCGCTGCAAGTGACAAGTCCTACAGGGTGACGACCCGATGGCCCGTGTCCGATTCACGAGACACCCCGCCGCGCTTGACCATCCTCGAACGAGGCGATGCGGCCAGCGGCACAATCGCTCCCCATGACCGATGGTGTGATTCCGCTGCTCGACCTGCGCCAGGCCGGGCGGACGCCTCCCGTGCCGCATCCGTTGCCGCCGCCGCGCCCCGGCCCGTGGCTGGACGCGCGCGGCCGGCCCCTGCGCGACCTGCGCATCTCGGTCACCGACCGCTGCAACTTCCGCTGCAGCTATTGCATGCCCAAGGACGTCTTCGACAAGGACTACCCCTTCCTCCCCCACCGCGACCTGCTGTCGTTCGAGGAGATCGCGCGCCTCGCCCGCGTCTTCGCCGGACTGGGCGTCCAGAAGCTCCGGCTCACCGGCGGCGAACCGCTGCTGCGCCGCAACCTCGAGTCGCTGATCGCCCAGCTCGCCGAACTGCGCACGCCGCAGGGCCAGCCGCTGGATCTGACGCTGACGACCAACGGCTCGCTGCTCGCCCGCAAGGCGCTCGCGCTCAAGGACGCCGGCCTGCAGCGCGTCACCGTCAGCCTGGACGCGCTCGACGACGCCATCTTCCGCCGCATGAACGACGTCGACTTCCCGGTCGCCGAAGTGCTGCGCGGCATCGAGGCCGCCCAGGCCGCGGGCCTGGCGCCGATCAAGGTCAACATGGTCGTCAAGCGCGGCACCAACGACGACCAGATCGTCCCGATGGCGCGCCACTTCCGCGGCACCGGCGTCGTGCTGCGATTCATCGAGTACATGGACGTGGGCATGAGCAACGGCTGGCGCATGGACGAGGTGCTGCCCTCGGCCCAGGTGCTGGCGCGGCTGCGCGAGCACGCCGATCTGATCCCGCTCGCGCCCGGCGCCGATGGCGAGACCGCCACCCGTTGGGGCTACGCCGACGGCAGCGGCGAGATCGGCCTGATCTCCAGCGTCACGCAGGCCTTCTGCGGCGACTGCAACCGCGCGCGCCTGTCCACCGAGGGCCGGCTCTACACCTGCCTGTTCGCTGGCGACGGCCACGACCTGCGCGCGCTGCTGCGCGGCGATGCCGCGCACGGTCCACGCTCCGACGGCGAGATTGCCGCGGCGCTCGGCGCGCTCTGGACGCTGCGCGGCGATCGCTACTCCGAGCTGCGCGCCAGTCTGCCGGCCTCCGAATCCGGCCCGGCGCGCCGCGTCGAGATGCACTACATCGGCGGCTGATGCGCGCCACCGCGCTGATCCTCTGCGGCGGCCGCGCCACCCGCATGGGGGGCGTCGACAAGCCGCTCCAGCCCTTCCTCGGCCGGCCGCTCGTCGCGCACGTCATCGAGCGGCTCGCCCCGCAGACCGGCGGCCGGGTGCTGATCAGCGCCAACCGCCACCTGAGCGACTACCGGCGCCTGGGCTTTCCCGTCCTGCCAGACGCGCTGCCCGGCTTCCCCGGCCCGCTGGCGGGCATCCTCGCGGGGCTCTCGGCGCTCGCGGACGAGTCCGGCGGCCACGACGCCGATGACGCGTGGCTGCTCGCCGCGAGTGGCGACAGTCCCTGGCTCCCCATCGATCTGCTGGAAAGGCTCGCCGCCGGCCTGGCGCCCGGGCAGACGGCGGCGATGGCGCTGGGCCGCGAAGGCCCGGGCGAGCCGCTGCGCAGCCAGCCGCTCGCGAGCCTGATCCATGTCTCTCACCGCGAGGCGCTCGCGGCGGCCTTGCAATCGGGCGAACGCCGCGTCGAGGGCTGGCTGCGAACACTGCCGCTGGCGCGGGTCTCCTTCGACCGTCCGGAGGACGATCGCGCCTTCGCCAACATCAACGACAGGAGCGAGCTTGAGCGACTCGAACGCCTCCGATAGCGCCCCGGCGCCGCCGGCCATCACGCTGCGCCTGCTGACCGAGCGCGACCTCGACGCCTACAAGGCGCTGCGCGACGCGATGCTGGCGCGCCACGAGCAGGCCTTCACCTCCGACGCCGCCACCGAGCGCGCGCGCGAGGCGGTGAGCTACCGCGTCCGGCTGCATCCGCAGGCGGGCGGCAAGTCGCTGTTCACGCTCGGCGCCTGGCAGGGGCAGCGGCTCGTGGGCGCGCTCACCTGCGAGCATGAAAACCGCCAGAAGGTGCGCCACATCGCGCATCTCATCGGGATGATGGTCGACGACGAGTTCGGCGGCCGGGGCATCGGCCGTCACCTGCTGCAGCAGGCGCTGACGCTGCTGCGCCGCGAGCCGCTGCTCGAGACCGTGACGCTGAGCGTCACCGCGGGCAACCGCGCGGCGATCGCGCTCTACCGGCGGGCCGGCTTCACACGCTACGGCCATCTGCCGCGCGCGATCCGGCTGGCCGACGGCAGCTACCACGCCAAGGACCTGATGAGCCTGGACCTGCGGTCTGAGCCCTGAGCCCCCAGGAATCGCTCCACCGGACCCCTGGCCCCGCAGGGCCATGAGCCGCTCGCTAAACTGCCTGGATGAATGCGCCCCTCTCCGCGCCGGAGCCCTTCGCGGGCGCCGAGCCGGCCCGCTGGACCCATCGCTACGCGAGCCTCGGTCCCGACTTCTTCACCGAACTCCCCGGCACCGGACTGCCCGACCCGCACTGGGTCGCCACCAGCCCCGATTGCGCCGCCCTGCTCGGTTGGCCTCAGGACTGGTGGACCCGGCCCGGCCTGCTCGAGGCCTTCAGCGGCAACGCGCGCCTGCCCGGCATGAAGCCGCTCGCCACCGTCTACAGCGGCCACCAGTTCGGCGTCTGGGCCGGCCAGCTCGGCGACGGCCGCGCACTGCTGCTGGGCGGTGTCGACGGCCCCAACGGCCATTTCGAGCTGCAGCTCAAGGGCGCGGGCCTGACGCCCTACTCGCGCCGCGGCGACGGCCGCGCGGTGCTGCGCTCGTCGATCCGCGAGTTCCTCTGCTCCGAGGCGATGGCCGCGCTCGGCATCCCGACCACCCGCGCGCTGGCGATCACCGGCTCGACGGCGCTGAAGGTGCAGCGCGAGCGTGTCGAGACCGGTGCCGTCGTGACCCGCGTCGCGCCGAGCTTCCTGCGTTTCGGCCACTTCGAGCATTTCACGCACCACGGCATGGAAGCGCGCACGCGCGAGCTGTTCGACTTCTTCGTCCGTCACCACGCGCCGGAATGCGCCGCCGCGCCCAATCCCGTCACCGCCGCGCTGGCCAAGGTCGCCGCGCAGACGGCCGAACTGGTCGCGCAGTGGCAGGCCGTGGGCTTCATGCATGGCGTGATGAACACCGACAACATGTCGATGCTGGGCCTGACCATCGACTACGGGCCCTTCGGCTTCATGGACGGCTTCGATCCCGGCCACATCTGCAACCACTCGGACCACCAGGGCCGGTACGCCTTCGCGCGCCAGCCGCAGGTCGCGTTCTGGAACCTGCACGCGCTGGCGCAGGCCCTGCTGCCGCTGATGCCGGGCGTGGACAGCGACCCGGACGCCGCCGGCGACGAACTGATCGAATCGCTGGAGATCTACCGCGCGCGCTTCGGCAGCGCGCTGCTCGGCGCGATGCGCGCCAAGCTCGGCCTGAGCGCTGAAGTCGACGCGCGCGGCGAGGACGGCCCGCTGATCGATGACTGGCTGCGGCTGCTCGCCGCGCATCGGACCGACTACACGATCGCGCACCGGCGGCTGGCCGGCTTCGACCCGGCGCAGCCGGCCGATGCCGTGAGCCAGGCGCCGCTGCGCGACCTGTTCCTGGACCGCGCGGCCTTCGACGCCTGGGCCGCGCGTTATGCCGCGCGCTTGAAGATCGAGCCGGCGGACGCACTTGCCACCCGTGCCCGGCGGATGAACGCGGTCAATCCGGCGGTGGTGCTGCGCAACCACCTGGCCGAGACGGCGATCCAGCGGGCCGAAGCGGGCGACTTCACCGAGGTCCACCGCCTGCTGGAGGTGCTGCGCCGTCCGTTCGACGAGCCGGCGCAGGCCTCGGACGCCGGATTCCCGCCCGACTGGGCGCAAACGCTGGAGGTTTCCTGTTCATCATGAGCCGCTACGACAAGTTCATCCAAGACGCTTCCACCGTGGACCGCGACCGCGACGCCGACTATCCGGTGAAGAAGACCGATGCCGAATGGCGCGCCCAGCTCGATCCGACGCAGTACCAGGTCGCCCGCCACGCCGCCACCGAGCGCGCCTTCACCGGCAAGTACTGGGACCACTGGGAGCCCGGCCGCTACAACTGCGTGGGCTGCGGCACGCCGCTGTTCCAGGCCGACACCAAGTTCGACGCCGGCTGCGGCTGGCCCAGCTACTACGAGCCGATCAACGCCGAGGTGGTCGAGCGCGTCGTCGACTCGACGCACGGCATGGTCCGCGTCGAGGTGCGCTGCAACAAGTGCGGCACTCATCTGGGCCACGTCTTTCCCGATGGCCCGGAGCCGACGGGCGAGCGCTTCTGCATCAATTCCGCCGCGATAGACTTCGAGCCCCAGCGCTGAGCGCTGCCGTTCCCATTCCGAATGAAGCTCCTGCTCGATTTCCTGCCGCTGCTGCTGTTCTTCGTCACGTTCAAGTACGCCGATGGACAGCCCGACTGGGCGGCGGCCTTCGCCACCGAGCACCTGGGCTTCCTGGTCTCCGGCGGCAAGGTCGGCCCGACCGAGGCGCCAGTGCTGCTCGCCACCATCGTCGTCATGCTCGCGACCATCGCGCAGGTGCTCTATCTGAAGCTGCGCCGCCGCAAGGTCGACCTGATGCTGTGGATCAGCCTGGGCCTGGTCGTCACGCTGGGCGCCGCCACCGTCTACTTCCACAACGAGACCTTCATCAAGTGGAAGCCGACGATGCTCTATTGGGCCTTCTCGGCAGCCTTCCTGATCAGCCACGCCGTGATGGGCCGCAACCTGCTGCGCAAGATGCTCGGCGCCGAGTTGCCGCTGCCCGATCCGGTGTGGACGCGGCTGAACTGGGCCTGGGTGGCCTTCTTCGCGGCGATGGGTTTTGCGAATCTTTACGTCGCTTACTCGTTCAGCACCGAGGCCTGGGCCAACTTCAAGGCCTTCGGCTCGACCGGGCTGATCCTGCTGTTCACGCTGGGCCAGGGGCTCTACATGAGCCGGCATCTGCCGCAGGAAGTGGAGGCGCCGGCGGCCGAGGAGCGCAAGCCATGAGCGGCGGCGCGCTCCCTCTGGGCAAGGCTGATTCAGCGGTGACGGCGGCGACGCCGTCAGCCGAGATCGAGGCCCGGCTGCGCGCCGCGCTGGAGCCGGTGTCGCTCTCGCTGCGCGACGACAGCGCCCATCACGCGGGGCATGCCGGCGCGCGCGAAGGCGGCCACTATTACCTCGAAATCGTCAGCCCGCGCTTTGCCGGTTTACCCAGGGTGGCGCGGCATCGGCTCGTATATCATGCGCTCGCCGATCTGATGCAGAAGGGCATCCACGCACTGGCCATCGAGGCCCGCGCGCCCGACGAACAGCAGAAACCAGGTCCTCAGTAGCGCCGCCTGCCGGCGCTTTGTTTTGGAGCGTTCACGCTCATCCGGGAGTCGAAAGGCCCTTTACCCATCATGAAGAAGTTTGTGCTTGCCGCCACCGTGGCGGCCATCGGCGCCGTGTCCCTGCCGGCCATGGCCCAGAACATCGCGCTCGTGAACGGCAAGCCGGTGCCCAAGGCCCGCGCCGACGTGCTGATCAGCCAGATCACCAAGGCTGGCCAGCCGCGCACCCCCGAGATGGAAGCCAAGGTCAAGGACGAGGTCGTCCTGCGCGAGATCTTCCTGCAGGAAGCCGAGAAGCGCGGCCTGAACAAGACCGACGACTACAAGAACCAGATGGAGCTGGCGCGCCAGTCGCTGCTGATCCGCGAGCTGTTCTCCGACTACGCCAAGAAGAACCCGATCACCGAAGCCGACGCCAAGGTCGAGTACGAGAAGTTCAAGGCCCAGGCCTCGGGCACCGAGTACCACGCTCGTCACATCCTGGTCGAGAAGGAAGACGACGCCAAGGCGCTGATCAAGCAGCTCAACGGCGGCGCCAAGTTCGAGGACCTGGCGACGAAGAACTCGAAGGACACCGGCTCGGCGCAGAACGGCGGCGACCTGGGCTGGTCCGCGCCGGATGCCTACGTGCCCGAGTTCAGCGCCGCGATGGCCAAGCTCAAGCCGGGCGAGATGACCCAGGAGCCGGTGAAGTCGCAGTTCGGCTTCCACATCATCAAGCTGGAAGAATCGCGTCCGCAGCAGTTCCCGGCCTTCGACGACGTGAAGGGTCAGATCATCCAGCGCATGCAGCAGCAGAAGGTGGCGGAGTTCCAGGAGGAACTGCGCTCCAAGGCCAAGACGGATTACAAGTTCTCTGCGAACTGATCCGGTCCCGCCGACCCGCAGAGCCCGCGCCGCTGACCGCCGCGCGGGCTTTTCGCATCTGGTTGGCGCTCTTTTTTCCGGTCTCCGTACCCACTTGACTCCTTCATGACGGCTTCCCGACTTGCCCGCCGCCTGCTGCCCTCGCCCGAAGCCCTGGAACAGACCAAGGGTCTGAAGTGGCTGGGCCATTACCTGCGCGAGCGGCCGTGGCTGTGGGTGGCGCACCGGCGCCGTGTCGCGCTGGGCGCGGCGCTGGGTCTGGCGGTAGGCGTCATCCCGCTGCCCACGCAGATGCTGCTGGCGGCGGTGGTGGCGATCGTGTGCCGTGCCAACGTCGCGGCCGCGATTGCCGCGACCTGGCTGACGAATCCGCTGACGCTGGTGCCGATCTGGACGCTGGCGATTTTCCTGGGCCGCCAGGTGCTGGGCATTCACGGGCCGATCTCGGCGCCGAAGGAGCTGGCGCTGGACTGGGGCGATCCGGCGAGTTGGTGGCATGCGCTCAGCCAGTGGATTTCGGAGCTGGGCGCGCCCTTGCTGGCGGGCCTGCCGCTGGCCGGCGCGCTACTCGGCGCAATGTTGTATCTGATCGTCTACGTCGGCTGGTGGGCTGTCATCCGCTTCGAGCGCCGGCGGCGCCTGCGCGAACGCGCGCTGCGTCACGCGCGTCACTGAGCGCGCGGTACGAACTCCCTCGCCCCCACGGGTGTATGGACCGAGGACATAGGTAACAGGTGTGCCAGGACATGGGTAACACTTTTCCCGCCTAGTCAGCGGGAGGACGAAGTTGCCCTGGAGCCCAGTCACCGTGAAGGACCAACGAGAGGAATT
>NZ_JBCNLG010000041.1:0-24646 GCF_039595595.1 Roseateles sp.
CATCCGGCCTGAAGCAACAACTGGATCGCGACGCGATCGGTCTGGCTCAGATGCGAGTAGTGAGTTCCCATTTGCGCGACACCTTACAAGATGCGAGGTGTCGCACTTCAACCTTGAGCCGGCCCTGTGTCTTTGCGGTGTCGCTCCAACCCTTCGTCTTCAAGAGGCGAGCCGTTGGTCGCGCAGATTTGCAAGGTGCAACCAGCTGAATTGAGTTCCTCCAGAAAGATGTAGAAGGCATTCGACGAACAGTCGGGTCGATTATTTTTGGGGAACTCTTTGTCGGGGTTGATATGGTGGGCTGATTTGATCCTGGATAGCGCACTCTCGAGAGCAGGGAGTGAATCCTCGGGTACTGTCACTGCTCCAATCGAACTCCATTGTTGAGCCCCTTTATGAGGCGCGAAGATGCCAGATTCGTCGATGAATATTTGCATGGCCCTCCCCTGGGCTTGAAGAATCAACCTGTTTTTTTGAGACGTCAGTCCGGGGGCGTCTTGGGCCTTGGCCGCAGTTGGCCAGAATGACGTCTGCCAAACCGACGGTATGTGAGGCGCGGGCATGGAGTCCGCGAAAGAGCGGCGTGAGAGTACGCGTTGAATCCGGATCAACGCGTGCACTTTCTCGCTACGAAACGGAGGGAGTTGACTGCAACCCCTGAACGGCCTGATCGCCGTGCACGGCTGATTTTTCTGGCTGAAGAATCAGCGGCTCACTGCGTCGACCGCATCCAGCACCGCCTCCGGCGTGGCCGGCGCGCGCAGCGGCGGATCGCAGCGCTGCGGGCCGCAGGCCGCGACCGCGTCCTTGATCGCCAGCAGCACCGAGAACGGCAGCAGCAGCGGCGGCTCTCCGACGGCCTTCGAGCGATGGATGCTGTCCTTTGCGTTCGGCGCGTCGTAGAGCGCGACGCGGAAATCACACGGCATGTCGTTGGCCGTCGGAATCTTGTAGGTGCTCGGCGCGTGCGTCAGCAAAAGGCCGGACTGCGGATGCCACACCAGCTCCTCGCTGGTGAGCCAGCCCTGGCCCTGCACGAATGCGCCCTCGACCTGGCCGATGTCCAGCGCCGGATTCAGCGACTGCCCGACGTCATGCAGCACGTCGGCGCGCAGCACGCGCGTCTCGCCGGTCAGCGTGTCGACGAGCACCTCGGCCACCGCCGCGCCGAAGGCGAAATAGAAGAACGGATGCCCTTGCAGCTTCGCGCGGTCCCAGTGCAGCCCCGGCGTGGCATAGAAGCCGTCGCTCCAGAGCTGGATGCGCTCCAGATACGCCTTCGCGACCAGCTCCTGGAAGCTGATCGCCGCGGTGCCATCAGCGGCGCGCACCTCGCCACCATCGAAGACCAGCGCGTCTTCACCGCAGCCCAGCAGCCGCGCCGCCAGTGGCTGCAGCCGCTGGCGGATCTTGCGCGCCGCGTCCTGCGCCGCCTTGCCGTTCAGGTCCGAGCCGGTCGAGGCCGCCGTCGCCGAGGTGTTGGCGACCTTGCTGGTGTCGGTGGCGCTGGCGCGCACCTGCGCGGCCGGGAGGCCCAGCTCGTGCGCGACCACCTGCGCGACCTTGGTGTTGAGCCCCTGGCCCATCTCGGTGCCGCCGTGGTTCACCAGCACCGAGCCGTCGGTGTAGACATGCACCAGCGCGCCCGCCTGATTCAGATGGACGACGTTGAACGAGATGCCGAACTTCACCGGCGTCAGCGCAAGCCCGCGCTTGAGCACCGGACTCGACGCGTTGAAGGCGGCGATCTCGGCGCGCCGCGCGTGGTAGCCGGAGGTCTCGACCAGGCGGTCCGTCAGCGGCTGGATCTGGTTGTCCTCGACCCGCTGGCCGTAGGGCGTCAGGTCCTGGCCGTCGCGATAGAAGTTGCGCTGCCGCACCAGCAGCGGATCGAGCCCCAGCCGGCGCGCGACGCCGTCCAGGATCATCTCGATCGCGAGCGCGCCCTGCGGCCCGCCGAAGCCGCGGAAGGCGGTGTTGCTCTGGGTGTTGGTCTTCGCGCAGTAGCCGTGCATCGCCACGTTCGGCAGCCAGTAGGCGTTGTCGAAGTGGCAGAGCGCGCGCGCCATCACCGGGGCGGACAGATCGGCGCTGTGGCCGCAGTTGGAGATCAGGTCGATCTCGGCGCCGAGGAGGCGCCCCTCGTCGTCGAAGCCGACCGACCAGCGGTAGTCGAAGCCGTGACGCCGGCCGGTGATCAGGAAGTCGTCGTCGCGATCGACGCGCAGCTTGACCGGACGGCGCAGGCGGCTGGCCGCGATGGCCGCGATGCAGGCGAAGAGCGCCGACTGCGATTCCTTGCCGCCGAAACCGCCGCCCATGCGCCGGCATTGCACCGTGACCTGGTGAGACTGCCAGCCCATTGCATGCGCGACCAGCTGCTGCATCTCGGACGGATGCTGCGTCGAGCAGTGCAGCAGCAGCGCGTGGTTCTCCTGCGGCAGCGCGTAGCTGATCTGGCCCTCGAGGTAGAACTGCTCCTGCCCGCCGACGGCCCATTCGCCATCGAGCCGGTGCGGCGCCGACGCCAGTGCCGCCGCCGCGTCGCCGCGCGCCAGATGCATCGGGGGGATGACGTACTGCCCGATGGCATGGGCCTCGCGCGCGGTCAGCACCGCGGGCAGCGGCGTCGCGGCGATCGCCTGCTTCGCCATGGCCGCGGCGCGGCGCGCCAGCTCGCGATCGGTGGCGATCACCGCGTAGACCGGCTGGCCGAGGTAGCGCAGCTCGCCGTCGGCCAGGATGGGATCGTCGTGGACCAGCGGACCGCAGTTGTTGTGGCCAGGGATGTCCGCCGCGGTCAGCACCGCGACCACGCCGGGCTGGCGCCGCAGCAGGTCGACGTCGACGGAGCGCAGCGTCCCGTGCGCCAGCGGCGACAGGCCCAGCGCCGCATGCAGCGTGCCGTGGGCTTCGGCGATGTCATCGGTGTAGAGCGCCTCGCCGCTCACGTGCAGGTGGGCGGCCTCATGCGCGCGGCTGACGCCGACCTGCGGTTGCAGCGCCGGCGCGGCGTTCACGCCGACCGGAAAGTCCAGCGGCTTGTTCATGCGACGCTCCGCTGCAGGTTGATGGCCTGCCAGACGCTGGCGGACTCGGCGGCGAGCGGCGCGTTGGCGCGCGTCTCCAGCCAGAAGCGGCGGATCAGGTTGGCCGCCGCGCGCTCGCGATAGGCGGCGCTGGCGCGCAGGTCCGTCATCGGCGTGAAGTCCTCCCGCAGCGCCTGCGCGGCGGCGAGCGCGGCCGCTTCGTCCCAGGCGCGGCCGTTCACGGCGGCTTCGGTCTTGGCCGCGCGCTTGACGATCGCCGCCATGCCGCCGAAGGCGAAGCGCGCCTCGCGCGCCACGCCGTCCTCCAGCCGCAGGCTCAGCACCGCGCAGACGGCGGAGATGTCGCTGTCATAGCGCTTGGCCAGCTTGTAGCCGCGCAGCCGCGTGCCGGCGCGCAGGGCGGGGACCTCGAGCGCCTCGACGAACTCGCCGGGCTCGAGCGCGTTCTTCATGTAGTCGAGGTAGAAGTCCTCGAGCGGCAGCACGCGCCGCGAGGCACCGCGCCGCAGCGCGATGCGGGCGCCGAGCGCGATCAGCGCGGGCGCGCCGTCGCCGATCGGCGAGCCGTTGGCGATGTTGCCGCCCAGCGTGCCGGCATGCCGCACCGGCGGCGAAGCGAAGCGCAGCCAGAGCTCGCGCAGCGCCGGCACCCGCGCGGTGAGCGCGGCCCAGGCGTCCTCCAACGAGGCCGCCGCGCCGATGCGCAGCGCGCCGTCGGGGCCGGCATCGATGCGGCGGAGTTCGTCGACGCGGCCGGTGAGGATCACATCGCCCAGCTCGCGCTGCTGCTTGTTGACCCACAGACCGACATCGGTCGCGCCGGCGACCAGGCGCGCCTGCGGCATCGCCTCGCGCAGCGCGGCCAGTTCATCGACCGAGCGCGGCGCGAAGACGCGCTGCGGCGCGCCAGTGCGTGAAGGCGCTTCGTAATGCAGCGACGGGTCGTCGCGCAGCGTCCGCAGCGCTTGGGCGATCGGCTCGCGGTCGAGCACGCGCGCGGGCGCCTCGAACATGCGCTCGCCCGCGTCGAGGATCGGCCGGTAGCCGGTGCAGCGACACAGGTTGCCGGCGATGTCGTCTGCCAGTTCCTGGCGCTCTGGCCGTGTGCCCGCAGCCTGATGGCGTTCGTAAATGGCCTGCATCGTCATCGCGAAGCCCGGCGTGCAGAAGCCGCATTGCGAGCCGTGGCAGTCGACCAGCGCCTGCTGCACCGGATTCAGATCGGCGCTGCCCCCAAGGTCCTCGACCGTCAGCAGGGCCTTGCCATCGAGCATCGGCAGGAACTGGATGCAGGCGTTGACGTTGCGCAGCTCGACCGTCTTCCCCTCGGCGTCCAGCTCGCCGACCAGCACCGTGCAGGCACCGCAGTCGCCCTCGGCGCAGCCTTCCTTGGTGCCGGCGCAGCGGGCGTGCTCGCGCAGGTACTGCAGCACCGTGGTGGTCGGCGGGAGTCCGGAGACGGCCTTCAGCTGGCCCTGGTGGACGAATCGGATGGGACGGGGAGTGGTCATGGGAGCGACGAATGCAATTACCCCGAACGGTACTCCTGCGGGTTCTCCATGGTTATACGATGGTGCATATAACCTCTATATGCCATTGACGATGTCGGAAGAGCTGAACTTCGACAAGATCGACCTCCTTCTGGTGCGGGTCCTGCATACCTTGATTTCCGAGCGCAGTGTGTCCAGGGCCGCGATGCGGCTCGGCAGCACGCAGCCCGCCTTGAGCGCGCAGCTGCGGCGTCTGCGTACCCTGACGGGCGATCCGCTGCTGGTGCGCAGCGGCGCCGGCATGACCCCGACGGCCACGGCGCTGGAGCTGCTCGCGCCCGCCGAGCGCCTGCTTCGTGAGGCCGATGAGCTCTTCGGTGCGCGGCTGCGCAAGTCGGCCTTCGATCCCGCGACGGCCGAACTGCGCTTGCGCATCGCGGCCAGCGACTACCTCGACCCGCTGTTCCTACCGCTGCTGGTGGCCCATCTGCAGCGTCTGGCGCCGGGCGTGCAGCTGGATCTGCAGCCGCTCAACGCCGACTTCGATTACCGCGCCTCACTGGCGCGCGGCGAGGTGGACCTGGTGATCGGCAACTGGCTGGAGCCGCCCGGTGAACTCCACATGGGCCGGCTGCTGGTGGACGAGGTCGTCTGCCTGGTGAGCCGCGACCACCCGGCCGCGCGCATGGCGCCGCGCGCCTGGACGCAGGAGCGCTACCTCGATTGCCAGCATCTGGCGCCGATGCCGCTGAGCCGCGGCCAGCCGGGCGTGATCGAGCAGCACCTGGCCTCGCTCGGCCTGGAGCGCCGCATCGCGGTGCGCTGCGCCCATTTCGGCCAGTTGCCGCAGATGGTGGCGCGCAGCTTGCTGGTGCTGACCACCGGCCGCCTGTTCTGCCATCGCTACCTGGATCAACTGCCGGTGACGGTGCTGCGCTGCCCGGTGGCCTTCCCGCCGATGACGTATTACCAGCTCTGGCACGACGTGAGCCACAACAGCGCGCCGCTGCGCTGGCTGCGCGAGCAGGTGCGCGAAGTCGCTCGCGAGCTCGTGCCGTGACCTCGGCCCTTCCGCCTTTCCTTTCCTCCTTGTTTTCCTGATCTCCGACGCATGACGACCGACCGCTCCACCGCTCCGGCACGCCTGGCCCTGAAGGGCGACCTGCTCGACTTCACCGCCGCGCCGCAATGGGGCCGCGTCGACGATCCCGCCGTGCGTTTCCGGCCCGGTCACTGGCTGCTGATCGAGAACGGCCGCATCGCCGGTGCGAAGGCCGAGGATCCGGGCGAGGGCTGGGCCCGCGAGGATCACAGCGGCCGGCTGATCCTGCCGGGCTTCGTCGACACGCATGTGCACAGTCCGCAGCTGGACGTGATCGCGTCGTATGGGACCGAGCTGCTGGACTGGCTCAACACCTACACCTTCCCGGCCGAGCAGCGCTACATGGACCCGGAGGTCGCGCGCTTCGGCGCGGACCGCTTCCTCGACGCGCTGCTGGCGCATGGCACGACCTCGGCGGTGGTGTATCCGACGGTGCACAAGGTCTCGGCCGACGCGCTGTTCGAGGCCGCCGCGGCGCGCGGCATGCGGCTGATCACCGGCAAGGTGCTGATGGACCGCCACGCGCCCGAGGGCCTGCGCGACGACGTGGTCCAGGCCGAGCGCGACTGCCTGGACCTGATCGCCAAGCACCACCATCGCGCGCGTCTGGCCTACGCGGTGACGGTGCGCTTCGCGCCGACCAGCACGCCGGAGCAGCTCGCGATGGCCGGCGCGCTGTGCCGCGCCGATGCCAGCCTCTACATGCAGACCCACGTCGCGGAGAACCGCGGCGAGGTCGAGTGGGTGGCCCAGCTCTTCCCCGAGGCGCGCAGCTACCTGGACGTCTACGACCGCGTCGGCCTGCTGCATCCGCGCGCGGTGCTGGCGCATGGCATCTGGCTCGACGACGAGGACCGGCGCGTGCTGGCCCGCACCGGCGCGCACATCGCGCATTGCCCGTCCTCCAACCTGTTCCTGGGCAGCGGGCTGTTCGACTGGCCCGGCGCGCTGGCCGCGGGCGTGCGCGTGAGCGCGGCGAGCGACGTCGGCGGCGGGACCTCGCTGTCGGCGCAGCGCACGCTGGCGGACGGCTACAAGGTGCAGGCGCTGCGCGGTCAGCGGCTCACCGCCTGGGCCGGGCTGCACGCGGCGACGCTGGGCGCGGCCGAGGCCCTGGGTTTGTCGGAGGAACTGGGCCACTTCGGCGTGGCTACACTGGCCGACGTCTGCATCTGGGACTGGGCCGCGGGGCCGGTCGCCGAGGCCCGCATGGACCTCGCGCGGGACCCGCATGAACGGGCCTTCGCCTGGATGACGCTGTCGGACGATCGCAACCTGGTGGCCAGCTACGTCGCGGGCGAGGCGCGCTACCGGAGATCCTGAGGACCCTGCCGCCCCCATGACACCGCCACGCCTGGAACTCCGCCACATCAGCAAGCAGTACCCCGGCGTGAAGGCCAACGACGCGGTGTCGCTGTCGGTGGCCGCGGGCGAGATCCACGCGGTGCTGGGCGAGAACGGGGCCGGCAAGTCCACGCTGATGAAGATCATTGCCGGCGCGGTCGCGGCCGATGCCGGCGAGCTGCTCTGGGATGGCGCGCCGAGGGCGATCCGCTCGCCCGCGCAGGCGCGGGCGCTGGGCATCAGCATGGTCTACCAGCACTTCTCGCTGTTCGACTCGCTGACCGCGGCGCAGAACATCTGGCTGGGGCTGGACAAGGCGATGACGCTGGACGCGGTCCGCGCCCGCGTGCGCACGCTCTCGGCCGAGTACGGCCTGCCGCTGGACCCGGAGCGCCCGGTGCATGCGCTGTCGGTGGGGGAGCGTCAGCGCGTCGAGATCCTGCGCGCGCTGATGACCGCGCCGCGGCTGCTGATCCTGGACGAGCCGACGTCGGTGCTGACGCCGCAGGCGGTGGAGGCGCTGTTCGGGACGCTGCGCCAGCTCGCGGCGCAGGGCTGCGCGATCCTCTACATCAGCCACAAGCTCGACGAGATCCGCGCGCTGTGCCATCGCTGCACGGTGCTGCGCGCGGGGCGCGTGACCGGCGAGGTCGATCCGCGCGGGCAGAGCAACGCCAGCCTGTCGCGCCTGATGATCGGCGCGGAGCCGCCCGCGCTCGCGCCGCGCGCGGTGCGGGCGCAGGCCCCGGCGCGGCTGCGGGTGAGCGGCCTGAGTCTGGCGCCGGAGACACCGCACGGGACGGCGCTGGTGGACCTGGCGCTCGAGCTGCGGCAGGGCGAGATCCTCGGCCTGGCCGGCGTGTCGGGCAACGGGCAGCAGGAGCTGCTGCGCGTGCTTTCCGGCGAGGACCGCCGCGCCGCGCGCGGCGTCGTCACCTGGATCGCGGATGACCCATCGAATGACGCGTCGACTGACCCGTCGAACTCGCGGGCCGCGGCCGGCGCCGTGAACCGCATCACCGATCTCGGACCGCTCGGACCGGCCAGGCGCCGCGCGCTCGGGCTGCACCACGTGCCGGAGGAGCGGCTCGGACGCGGCGCGGTGCCCTCGATGTCGCTGGCGCAGAACACGCTGCTGACGCGGCGCGAGCCCGTTGGCCGGCTCGGCCATGTGTCGACGGCGAAGGCGGCGGCGCTGGCGCGGCGGCTGATCGAGCGCTTCGGCGTGCGCGCCTCCGGGCCGCAGGCCTCGGCGCGCAGCCTGTCTGGGGGCAACTTGCAGAAGTTCATCATGGGCCGCGAGATCGACGCGGCGCCCAAGGCGCTGATCGTCGCGCAGCCGACCTGGGGCGTGGACGTCGGCGCGGCGGCGCAGATCCGCGCGGAGCTGCTCGCGCTGCGCGACGCCGGCTGTGCGCTGCTGGTGCTGAGCGAGGAACTGGACGAGCTCTTCGAACTCAGCGACCGGTTGATGGTGATGGCGCGCGGCCGCTTGTCGCCGGCGATCCCCGTGGCCGAGGCCACGGTGCAACGCATCGGCCTGTGGATGAGCGGACTGTGGGAGGACTCGCATGCCGAGGCTTGAACCGCGCGCGCGGCCGTCGGCGGCGATGTCGCTGGCCTCGCCGCTGATGGCGCTGGCGCTGACGACGCTGATCGGCGTCGCGATCTTCATCGCGCTGGGCAAGGACCCGCTGCAGGGGCTGCGCATGTTCTTCTGGGAGCCGCTGCGCAATGGCTACGCGCTCGGCGAACTGGGCTTGAAGGCGACGCCGCTGGTGCTGATCGCGCTGGGGCTGGCGGTGGCGTTCCGCGCCAACGTCTGGAACATCGGCGCGGAGGGGCAGTTCGTCGCTGGCGCGCTGGCGGCGGGCTGGGTCGCGATGCAGGCCGATGCCGGCAGCACCAGGCTGATCCTCGTGCCGATCCTGCTGGCCGGGACGCTCGGTGGCATCGCGTGGGCATCGATCGCGGCCTTCCTGCGAGACCGCTTCCACGCCAACGAGATCCTGGTCAGCCTGATGCTGGTCTACATCGCGGAGCTGCTGCTGCAGTACCTTGTCTATGGCCCGTGGAAGGACCCGGCCGGCTACAACTTCCCGCAGACCATCACCTTCCTGCCGGCGACGCAGCTGCCGAAGCTGTTCACCGGTACGCGGCTGCACATCGGCGTGTGGATCGCGCTGGCGGCGGTGATCGGCTGCTGGTGGCTGCTGTTCCGCTCGATGGCCGGCTTCGCATTGCAGGCGGGCGGCATCGCGCCGATGGCGGCGCGCTACGCGGGCTTTTCCTCGCGCGCGGCGCTGTGGGGCGCGATGGCGCTCTCGGGCGGGCTGGCCGGCCTGGCCGGCGCGCTCGAGACGGCGGGGCCGCTCGGCCAGCTCACGCCCTACGTGCCGGTGGGCTACGGCTTCGCGGCCATCATCGTGGCCTTCGTCGGCCGGCTGCATCCGGTGGGCATCGTGCTCTCGGGGATCCTGATGAGCATGTTCTACATCGGCGGCGAGCTGGCGCAATCGCGGCTCGGCTTGCCCAAAGCCATCACCGGCGTGTTCCAAGGCTTGCTGCTGTTCTGCCTGCTGGCCTGCGACACGCTGATCCACTACCGCGTGCGGCGCGCGCCGGCGGCGCTGGACGCGCCCGCCGGCATGCCAGCCGACATGGCAGCCGACATGGCAGCCAAGGAGGCCCGCTGATGGAGGCGTATGCGCTGCTGATCGCCGCGACGCTGAACGCCGGCACGCTGGTGGCGCTCGCGGCGCTGGGGCTGCTGATCAACGAGCGGGCGGGCGTCGTGAACCTCGGGGCCGAGGGGATGATGCTGGTCGCCGCGATCGCCGGCTTCGCGGCGGCGGTGCACAGCGGCAGCGATGTCGTCGGCTTCCTGGCCGGCATTGGCGCGGGCGCGTTGATGGCGCTGGCCTTCGGGCTGCTGGCCGTCTATCTGAACACCAACCAGTACGCGACCGGGCTGGCGCTGAGCCTCTTCGGCGCGGGCTTCTCGGCCTTCGCCGGTCAGAACTATGTGCAGGCGAAGCTCGGACCGCGGCCGTCGTTCGCGGTGCCGGGTCTTGCCGATGTCCCCTTCATCGGGCCAGCGCTCTTCAAGCAGCATCCGCTGGTCTACGGTGCGGTCGCGCTGACGGCATTGCTCGCGTGGGCCCTGACGCGCACGCGCGCGGGCCTGGTGCTGCGCGCGGTCGGCGAGTCGCCGGAGTCGGCCCATGCGCTGGGCTATCCGGTGCGGCGTATCCGGCTGATGGCGGTGGTGGCGGGCGGCGCGCTGTGCGGGCTCGCGGGTGCCTACTGCTCGGTGATCTATACGCCGCTGTGGGTCGAGGGGATGATCGCCGGCAAGGGCTGGATCGCGCTGGCGCTGACGAGCTTCGCCACCTGGCGGCCGGCGCGTGTGCTGCTCGGCGCCTACCTGTTCGGTGGCGTCACCATGCTGCAGTTCCACCTGCAGGGGCAGGGCGTGCAGGTGGCGAGCCAGTTCCTGAGCATGCTGCCCTACCTGGCCACCATCGTGGTGCTGGTGCTGATCTCGCGCAACGAGGGCTTCATCCGCGCCAACATGCCAGCCTCGCTGGGCCGGCCTTTCCACCCCGGCGGCTAGGCGCGGCAGGTGCCGCGGCTCGCCGCGTTCCGTCCTTCGATCACGACTTCGCTGGAGAACCCATGTCCGTCCGATATCCGCGTCCGATGCTCCGCCGTTCCCTGCTGATCGCCGCGTCGGCGGCCGCTGCGCTTGCGCTGGCCGCGTGCGGCAAGAAGGATGAGGCGCCCGCCGGCGCCGCGTCCGCGCCGCAGGCGGGCGGCGCCTCGGCCGGCGGTGCCGCGCCGCTCAACGTCGCCTTTGCCTACGTGGGGCCGGTGGGGGATGGCGGCTGGACCTTCGCGCACGACAACGCGCGCAAGAAGCTGGAGCAGGCCTTCGGCGGCCGCATCAAGACGAGCTTCGTGGAGAAGGTGCCCGAGGCGGCCGATGCCGAGCGGGTGTTCCGCGACCTGGTGCAGCAGGGCAACACGCTGATCTTCGGCACGACCTTCGGCTACATGGAGCCGATGATGAAAGTGGCGGCCGACAGCCCTGAGGTGAAGTTCGAGCACGCGACCGGCTACAAGCAGGCGGCCAATCTGCGCAGCTACGACGCGCGGACTTACGAGGGCGCGTACATGGCGGGCGTGGTCGCGGGGGCGATGACGAAGTCGAACACGCTGGGGGTGGTGGGCTCGATCCCGATCCCGGAGGTGATCCGCAACATCAACAGCTTCACGCTGGGCGCGCAGAGCAGCAATCCGAAGGTGACGGTGAAGGTCGTGTGGGTGAACGAGTGGTTCAACCCGCCGCAGGAGACCAATGCCGCGCAGACGCTGATCAACGCGGGGGCGGACGTGTTGATGCAGAACACCGATTCGAGCGCGGTGCTGCAGACGGCGGAGAAGAACGGCAAGTACGCGTTCGGCTGGGACTCGGACATGAGCGCGTATGGGCCGAAGGCGCACCTGGGGTCGGCGGTGATCGACTGGTCGCCGTACTACATCGCGACGGTGAAGGCGGTGCTGGAGGGCAGCTGGAGCGCTGGTCCGGGCAAGCACAGCTGGTGGGGCGTCAAGGAGGGCGCGATCGACCTGGTGTCGCTGAACGCGGCCGTTCCGGCGGAGGTGAAGGCCAGGCTCGATCAGGTCAAGGCGGGGCTGAAGGACGGGAGCTTCGTGATCTGGAAGGGGCCGATCGCCGGGCAGGACGGCAAGGAGGTCCTGGCCAAGGACGCGGTGGCGGACGACAGGTTCCTGCAGAACATCAAGTTCTATGTGAAGGGTGTGGAGGGACAGGTGCCGGCGGGGAGGTGAGGGGAGCGGCGGGCGGTCCGGATTGGCGACGCGCGTTCGCACGCTTCATCCTCTCATTCCAACCGTCTACCCCGTCCGAGCGGCACCGCATCGCACCCGCATTGGCAAGGCCCGGCCCCCGCCTACAGTGCGCGGATCCCGAGGCATCCCCGGGTCATCAGGAGAGGAGATTCCAATGACGATGAAGCATTCGATCCGAGTGCCGCTGACTGTGCTGTGTCTGGCCGCCGCGGCGTTCGCCGCCAACGCGGCGCCTCTGGCCGCCGACGCGAAGCCCCAACTCGCCGCGAAGGCGAAGGCCGCGAAGGAGGCGCCGGATCGCCCCGCCAAGCGCTACACGATCGAGCAGTTCATGGCCACCACCACCGTGGCCGGCGCGTCCTTCTCTGCGGACGAGAAGCGCATCCTGTTCCGCAGCAACGCCAATGGCGTGTTCAACCTCTACAGCGTGTCGGTGGATGGCGGCGAGCCCGTCGCGCTGACGAACTCCACCACCGAGAGCCACACCGCCATCGGCTACTTCCCGCATGACGACCGCGTGCTCTTCACCCGCGACCACGGTGGCGACGAGCTCGACCACCTCTTCGTGCGCGAGCTCGACGGCACCGAGCGCGACCTGACCCCGGGCGACAAGCTCAAGGCGGACTTCCTCGCCTGGGCGCGCGACGGACAGTCCTTCTACGTCACCAGCAACGAGCGCGATCCGCGCTACTTCGACCTCTACCGCTACGACGCGAAGACCTACGCCCGCACCCTCGTCTACCGCAACGAGAACGGCCTGGCCGTGGCCGACATCAGCGGCGATGGCCGCTGGATCGCGCTCGAACGCGTGCAGACCCAGGCCGACACCGACGTGCTGCTCCACGACACGCAGACCGGGCAGACCACCCACATCACGCCGCACAAGGGCGTCGCGGCCTACGCGGCCGCCAGCTTCGATCCCGAATCGAAGACGCTGCTGATGCGCTCCAACGACGGCAGCGAGTTCAGCCGCCTGATCGCCTACGACCTGGCCAGCGGCCAGACACGCGAGGTCGAGAAAGCGGACTGGGACATCGAGTACAGCCTGTTCTCGCAGGACGGCCGCTATCGCGTCACTGGCGTGAACGTCGACGCGACGCTGACACCCCGCATCGTCCGCACCGCCGATGGCCAGCCGGTCGCGCTGCCGCCGCTGCCCGGCGGCGAGGTGCGCGGCGTGGTCTTCTCGCGCACCAGCGCGCGCATGGCCTTCTTCCTCAACGGCGACCGCTCGCCCAGCAACCTCTATGTCTACGACTTCGGCACCCGCAAGCTGCGGCAGCTGACGCGCACGCTGTCCAAGGACATCGATCCCGAGGACCTGGTCGAAGGCCGCATCGTGCGCTTCAAGTCCTTCGACGGCATGACCATCCCCTCGGTCTTCTACCTGCCCAAGGAGGCCTCGCCCACGCACAAGGTGCCAGCCGTGCTGTTCGTGCATGGCGGCCCGGGCGGGCAGACGATGCGCGGCTATTCCTCGCTGATGCAGTACCTGGCCAACCACGGCTACGCGGTGCTGGGCATCAACAACCGCGGCAGCGCCGGCTACGGCAAGAGCTTCCACACCGCCGACGACGGCAAGCATGGCCGCGAGCCGCTGTGGGACTGCGTCGAGGCCAAGACCTTCCTCGCCGCCACGGGCGTGATCGATCCCGAGCGCATCGGCATCATGGGCGGCAGCTACGGCGGCTACATGACGCTGGCGGCGCTGGCCTTCCGGCCCGAGGCCTTCAAGGTGGGCATCGACATCTTCGGCGTGTCCAACTGGCTGCGCACGCTCGAGTCCATCCCGCCCTACTGGGAAAGCGCGCGCCAGGCGCTGTACCAGGAGGTCGGCGACCCGGTGAAGGACAAGGACTTCCTGATCGCGACTTCACCGCTGTTCCACGCCAAGGAGATCCGCAAGCCGCTGCTCGTGATCCAGGGCAAGAACGACCCGCGCGTCATCCAGGTCGAGAGCGACGAGATCGTCGAGGCCGTCAAGAAGAACGGCGTGCCGGTGGAATACCTCGTCTTCGATGACGAGGGCCATGGCTTCAAGAAGAAAAGGAACCAGATCGAGGCCAACCGCCGCATGCTGGAGTTCCTCGACCGCTATCTGAAGCCGTGATCCCGGAGGGAAATCCGTGAAGAGTTGCACGGTTTACAGCCTGTTGCCGTGCCCCCCGCAACCTTCGGCAGCATGCATCCCCAGCAGCCCGGCCACGCGCCGGGCTCTTTTTGTCCGAGAGAGAGAAGCGCCCGGACAGGGCGTCGGGCGGACCACGAGTCCGCGACGCGGGTGGGGCGTTCTACAAGATGGGGGAACCAGTCATGCGATTCGAAGGAACGTTGGACAGCTGGTACGCGGAGCGCGGCCATGGGATGGTGAAGCCCGATCAGGGCGGGGATCCGCTGTTCGTGCATGTGTCGGCCTTTCCGATGGACGGCCAGTCGCCGCAGGAAGGCGAGCGCCTGAGCTTCGAGGTTGTGTCCAGGAGTGACGGCAGCAAACAGGCGGTGCGCCTGCAGCGCCTGCAGGAGTTCAAGGTGCCGTCGCAGCTGCGGCCCGCGCGCACCGGATCGCGCCCGCCGCGGCCGATCGCGCGCCGCCGCACCTCGCCGCTGACCTGGATGGTGCTGGTGCTGCTGGCGCTGGGCGTCGGCGCCACCGTCTGGGCCCCCGCCAGCCACGCCATCTCCACGGAGGCCGCCCAGGCCCGCCGCTGAACCTGTTGACTCCTTGGAGCTGGCAGATGCAGCTCCGCCGCGCTCGCGCAGGCGCTGTGCTCCGCTCTTTTCAGGCTGCCCCCGGGCAGCCTTTTTTGCGTCCGTGAGCCGGGGGCCGCTCAGACCTTCAGTTCGAGTCGCACGGTCCAGACCGTGAAGCTGCGGCCGGTGCTCTCGCTGGTGACGACGCGGCCCGGCGTGGTGGCGATGCTGCCGTTGCCGTAGGTCAGCGGCAGCAGGTTGCTGGCGGCCACGCGCACCGCGACCGCGGGCGAGAAGGTCCACATCGCGGAGACGTCGATGACGCGCTTCTTGTCGATCTCGTTGAGCACCTGGGCGCTCTGCTGCAGCAGCGTCGACGGCGTGTAGTTCAGCGAGGCGCCCAGCGTCAGCGGAATGGATCGCAGGCGATAGTCGGCGCCGAGGTTGGCGGTGTAGCGCGGCTGCTGGTCGAGCCGGTTGTCCGGCCCCGGGATGCCGTCCACCGACGAGTCGAAGAGCGAGAGGTTGCTGCGCACGTTGATGGGCAGCGCGTCGGCGAGGTATTCGTCGAGGCGGAACTTGGCCTCGAGCTCCACGCCATAGGTCTTGGCGTTGCCGATGTTGCGCGGCCGGATGACGTAGCGCGGCACTGGCGAGTACGGCACGGGCTCGAGCACGGCCTGGCTGCGGATCAGGTCGGTGATGCGGCGATAGAAGAAATTCGCGCTGAGCAGGCCGCCCTTCGAAAGGTATTTCTCGTAACCGATCTCGACACCCGTCGCGAGCTCGGGCTTGAGCTCGGGGTTGCCGAGGCGGTCGGGGTAGTTGATCAGGTTGGGGCCGCAGACGACGTCGGGCGGATGGCAGGTGTACTGGCTGTTGATGCTGAGCCGGCCGATGACGTCGTTGAGGTTGGGCGCCTTGTAGCTGCGGGTGAGGCTGGCGCGGATCTGCTCGCGGCTTTTCTCGTCGATCTTGTAGACGGCGTGCAGCAGCGGGGTGAGGACGCGGGAGGTGTTCTTCACCGGACCCTGGTTGTTGCTGCTGTCGGTCTGGATGGCTTCCCAGCGCAGGCCGGCGTAGAAGCCCCATTGCTTGCCGAGGCTCCATTCGTCTTGCGCGTAGACCGCCAGGCGCCGGGTGGAGGCGGAGACGTTGTCGCCGAAGTCGGCGAGGTAGGCGCAGTTGTCGCTGAGCAGGGTGCGGCCATCGACCTCGGTGCAGCCGCGGGTCTGGTCGCGCTGGGTGCCTTCGCCCTCGACGCCGGCGACGAGGCTGTGCTCGTTGTCCATCTGGTGCGTGAGCTTCCAGTTGAGGCTCCACTGCGTGTCGCGGCTGTGGGTGGTGTCGTCCTGCAGGCGGTAGAAGGGCAGGCCGGAGTTGGAGAGGTCTTCCTCGCGATGGGAGGCGCTGTCCATCGTCATGCGGCCGGCGCCAATGCGCGTCTCCATGCGGGTGTGCTCGCCCAGGCGCCGGTTCCATTGGACGTTGAGTCGTGCCATGGCGGCGCGGCTGGTGGTGTCGGTGGCGTAGGCGTCGTACTTGATGCGCTCGAAGTCGCCGGCGGGCAGGTCGGGGGACTGGGTCTGGGCGGCGGCGCTGCTGCCGCTGCCGCGGTTGACCATGACGAAGGGCTGGAAGGCGAGCGTGTCGCCGCCGTCCAGGCGCAGCTGCAGCCGGCCGGTGAGGTTGAGTGACTTGCGTTCGTCGCGCGTCTGGCCGAGGGTCTGGAGCAGCGTCTGGCGCTGCAGCGCGCCAGAGGCGGGGTCGAAGAGGCGGGTGACGGAGAAGGACTCGATGTCGTCGACGCGCTTGTGCTGCATCGCGTTGACGGTGAGGTTGTAGGCGCCGCCGTCGTCGAGCTTGTCGTTGCGGGTCCAGCTGAGGTGCGGGGTGACGTGATCGCGCTCGAAGGTGGAGGCCAGGCGGACCTCGTTGAGGCGGCGCTGCAGGGCCTCGCGCAGCACGACGTTGATGGTGCCGGCGATGGCGCGAGCGCCGAACTCGGCGGTGGGGGCGCGCATGACTTCGATGCGTTCGATCTGTTCGGGCGGCAGCTCGTCGAGCGAGAAGCCCGGCGGCATGCGCTCGCCGTTGACGAGGATCTGGGTGTAGCCGCCGCCCATGCCGCGCATGCGGATCTCGCCGCCGCGGCCAGGACGGCCGCCGGTGGTGACGCCGGGCAGGCGCTTCAGGACCTCGCCGATGGTGGCGTCGCCGTAGCGCTCGATCTCCTCGCGGCCGATGACGATCTTCGAGGCGGTGGAGGCGCGGCGCTGGTCGTCGTCCCGGGACGTGCCCTGGACCTCGACGCGGTCGAGCTGGGTGGGCGAGTCCGCGTTGTCCTTGCTGGCCGGCGGCGCGGCGCGCGCGGGCGACTTCGCGGCTGGGGATGCAGGCGGCGTGGCCGGTGCGGCCGAGGGAGAGGACGGCGCGGACTGGGACCAGGCGGCGGTGCTCAGGCCCAGCATCAGGGCGATGGAAAGCGGCTGCAGGGCAGGGCGGCGGATGCGTGTCATCGGAAAGCAATGGCGATGCAGGCGCGGCCGATCTGGCGATGGCTGGGACGGAAGCGCGGAGAAGTGAAGCGGCGAGTGCGGCGCGTCAGAAGGAAGGCCGGTCGCGGAACGGGCCGAAGGATCGCACGGTGTACGTTTCGTGACGAAGGCCGGGACGGACTTTCAACCTTCTTTACTTGAGGTGATGGGCGGGCGCGACGCGGGTGCGGGAAAACCCGGAATGCGGTCCTGTGCTCGCGGGGTTGCGGCAGCGGCGCAGTGCCACTGATCGAAGCTATTGAAGGTCGAAATCAAGAGGACAACATGGGCCGCACGCCTGCGCTCGTGCGGGCGAGGAGTGCTTTGATGTTGGACCTGCTTGATCTGGAAAAGGTGCGCGCGGTAGGGCCGCGGCGATTCCTGTTTGTCTTCGCGCTCAGCTTGGCGATGCTGTTCTTCGGCTTGTTCGTCGCCGCTGGCGTCATCACGGACGGTCAGTACAAGGCGGATCGTGGCCTCCTCATCACCAGCCTCGTCTATGGTTTCGTGATGACCGCAATCTTCGGCCGCGAGATTTGGCGGCTGTCATCCGAGCAGAACTGACATGGAAGTTGTGGTCCGTACAAGGCGGCCTGCTTCGATGCCTCAAGCAAGAGCGATCAAGTGATGACCAGGTTCGTCGTTTTGGTATGCGCGATCTCGATCGCCATGGCATCGGCCCATCCGCTGCTCAAGCGCCTGTTGAGTGACTTCGGGCGGGAGGAGATCGTGTTCGTCGTTCTTCCGCTGTCTTGCGTCTGCTCGTATCTGATCGGCAGGTTCTTTCAGTCGAATGAGGACAACTTGCTGGAGATCGTCAAGGGCGGTGACAGGCTGGCGGCGATCAAGCGCGCCGTCTTCGGCCGATCGCGATCGCGACGCTGAAATGAAAGAAGCCACCCGCTCGGGGTGGCTTCTTTCTGAAGAGGGTATCCGTGACGCTGGTGACGGGTTCCAGCTTTCTGCCCTATGTCGCAGCCGGTTGTTGTCTCGGATGGGTGGCATTCTGGCCAGCCTGTGTGACGGCCAGTTGACGAAGCGCAAGTGCTCTCTGGCTCAATTCATCGCCGGGCGATTGGCGAGCGGCCGCGTGGACTCGCGCACGATGAGCTGCGGTGGCGGCGGCTGCACCGCCGAGCCGCCCGTCCTCAGCAGGTCCAGCATCGCCGCCGCAGCCCGCCGGCCGAGTTCGACGATGTGCACGTCCACCGTCGTGCGCGGCGGACTCGCATGCGCCGTGTGCAACAGATCGTCGTAGCCGACCAGCGAGATGTCCTCGGGCACGCGGAAGCCGCGGCTGTGCAGCACCCGCGCCGCACCCGCCGCCATCTGGTCGTTGGCCGCGAAGACCGCCGTGAAGCGCGCGCCCGCCTCGAGCATCCGTTCCATCGCCCGCGCGCCGCCGGTCTCGAGATAATCGCCGCCGGCGATCAGCGACTCGTCGACGGCGATCCCCGCTTCCGCGAGCGCCAGCCGATAGCCCGTCTCGCGCTCCTTCGAATCCGCATGCGTCGCGTCGCCGCCGATGAAGGCAATGCGCTGATGCCCGCGCTCGATCAAATGCCGCGTCGCCGCGCGCGCGCCCTCGACGTCGTCGGTCTTCAGCGCATGCAGCCCGGGGGCCTGGAGCGTGCGGCCGGTGACCACGATGGGCAGCTCGCGCGCGAGGTCGACAAGGAAGCCATCCGTCAACCCGCCCGTCAGGACGATGATCCCGTCCACGCGCCGCGACCGCAGCGACGCGATGCAACGCCGCTCCTCCTCCGGATCCCAATGCCCGCTGGAGACCACCAGCGCATAGCCGGCCGGCGTGAGCACCTCCTCGATGCCACGCAGCAGCAGCGCGTAGTACGGGCTCTCGAAGTACTGGGCCAGCAGCCCGATGTTGAAAGTCCGTCCATCGGCGAGCGCCCGCGCGATCGTGTTCGGCACGAAGCCGAGCTCCTCGATCGCCCGGCGGACGCGGCTGGTCTTCTCGGGGCTGACTTGCGCGCTGCCGCTCAGCACGCGCGAGACGGTACTGGACGAGACGCCGCTCGCGGCGGCCACCATGCCCAGCGTGACCTCCTGCGAGGTCGAGAGGAGGGGCTTCTTTCTCTTCATGGGAAAGCGCTTTCAAGGAGTGGTGATCCTACTCCTGGGGGAAGCGCCTGTCTGCGCGGACAGCCGCGCGAGGTGGAAGAATGCAGCCCCATGCCTGGACCGCTCCCACAG
The DNA here is from genome assembly GCF_039595595.1 of Roseateles sp. Classification (GTDB taxonomy): domain Bacteria; phylum Pseudomonadota; class Gammaproteobacteria; order Burkholderiales; family Burkholderiaceae_C; genus Roseateles. Next base: position 19,304 of record NZ_JBCNLG010000041.1, read on the forward strand.
GAAGCGGCTGATGGCCGCGGCGGGTCAGGCCAGCTCAGGCCCGCCGATTGCTATGGCCGCTCCAAATACCTTCCAACGCCACCATGCAGGATCGCTTGAAAGTTCTGGTCGCCGATGACCAGCCGGATTCGCTGGAGCTCCTGCGCGAGCTGCTGACGGTCTACAACTTCGAGTTGAAGGTCGCGCCGACCGGGCTCGAGGCGATCCGGATCGGTCTGAAGTGGGAGCCGGACCTGCTGATCACCGACATCGCGATGCCCGACGCCGACGGCCGCCATGTCGCGAGCCGCCTGAAGCTGAGCCTGCCGGCGCTGGTCGCGATCGCGGTCAGCGGCACGCCGCTGAACACGGATTTCGAATCGGCGGAGGACCTGGTGTTCGATGAGTACTTCGTCAAGCCGATCAACTGGGCGCGGCTGCACGCGGTGCTGATGCGGCACGGGGCGAAGGTGGTCGAGCCGGGCGGGGCGCAGCTGTTCGGCGCGGAGCCGGACGACGACGTGCCGACCACCGCGGCGGCGCGGCTCGACGGCGATCCGGACCCGGCGCGATGAGGCGGCTGCTGCATCTCACCAGCCGGCACCGCGCGCCGTCGACGAACCGCGCGCTGGGTCTGCTGCTCGCGTTCAACGCGGGCGCGGTGAATGCGGGCGGTTTCCTGATCCTGCAGCGCTACACCTCGCACATGACGGGGTTCGCGTCGCAGCTCGCCGATGGCGCGGTGCTGGGGCAGGGCACGCTGGTGCTGAATGCGCTGGGCGCGATCCTGGCGTTCCTCTGCGGTGCGGCCGTCTGCGCGATGCTGGTGAACTGGGCGCGCCAGCATGGACTGCGCAGCGTCTACGCGCTGCCGCTGATGCTGGAGGCGGCGTTGCTGTTCCCGTTCGGCCTGATGGGCGCGATCACGCTGAGCTGGCACACGCCGTTCGCGGTGCCGCTGACGGTGCTGCTGCTGGCATTCATCATGGGGCTGCAGAACGCGGTGGGATCCAAGACCTCGGGCGGGAGCATCCGCACCACCCACATGACGGGGAACATCACCGACCTGGGGATGGAGCTCGGGAAGATGCTCTATTGGAACCGGCAGCCCACGGCGAGCCGGCCGGCGGTGCGGCATGACCGCCAGCGCGCCTGGCGCGCGGGCGGGCTGCTGGCGGCATTCGTGCTGGGCGGGGTGGCGGGCGCGCTCGGGTTCAAGCACCTGGGCTTCGTGTGCGTGGTGCCGCTGGCGGCGGTGCTGTTCGTGCTCGCGTTGCCGCCGGTGTCGCGCGATTGGGGGCGGTGGAGAGGCGTGCTCAGGCGGTCCAGATGAGGCCCGCCGCCGGCGCTTGCGCTCAGCGCGGGCTGCTGGCCGGACGCTCGCGCTCCCGTTCCTTGCGTGCGGCCTCGCGGGCCTCGAGTTCGCGCTGCCGCTGGATGCGGTCGCCCTCGTTCGCATTGGCGGCGCTGTGCATGGCCTCGGCGCGGCGCCGGGCGTCGGGGCCGCCGGTGAGGCTGCTCTGCGCGTCGACGGCCTGCTTGCTGATGTTCCAGTCCGCCGCCGAGTAGTTGCCCTGGCCCTTCTGGCATTGGCGCGCGCGGCGGATCTCGTCCTGGACGAAGCGCTTGGCTTCCGGGCTCAGCGAGATCGAGCTGGCCTTGGTTTCCATGCCGGCGATGTCGCGCTCGGACGGGCAGACGTTGTTGGACACGGGTGGGGCGGGCTGGGCGCCGTTCGAGGGCGCCGCCGTGCCGGCGCGCTCCTCGGCGGAAGCGGCCCGGGCCCGTTCGGCGATGGCCGCGCGGTCTGCGGAGGTGTCGACGACATTGCCCTGGAGGGCGCGTTGCGGCAAGGGCTCGCCCTTGTTGGGGCAGGGCTGGTCCGAGTAATGGACCTTGCCGTCGATGACGCATTTCCAGACTTCGGCGTGGGCGGGGGGCGCGGCCATTGCGCTGGCGGCGAGCAGGCAGGCGAAGGCGGTCCGGTGGATCTTTGGCATGTGCTTGTCTCCCTGAAAGGGATCGAACGCGCCGACTCTCGCATGTGTTGACAGGCTGGAGGCAACGGAGGGCAACAGATGGAGCGGCGCCGCTGCGGCTCGGCAGCCCAGCGGCGGCGTGTCGGGAAAACCCCCTCGGCCGCATTGGTGTACTTCCGATTCCCGCCGCATTCGGCTATCAACAGAATTCGGGCATGAAGCAAACGCAAGGCTCGACGACGGCGTCGCAGAACGCTCGAGCTGCCTGGGTCAGGGGAGGCAACCATGTTTGATCGCATCGCGCGCTACGCGCCGCAGATCATCGGCACCACCATGTGCGCGATCGGTCTGTCGCTGATTCCGCTGGGTGGGTTGTTCGACGAGACGGCCTTGCAGCGCAAGACGCGCGAAGTCGCGGCGCAGCGGGAGCGCGTCGCCACGGTCGCGGCCGCGGAGCAGGCGGCGCGATCGTCGCGCGTCCGCGACTAGCGCGAGCCCGTCAAGTCCCCTCCCGCCGCTTCCCCGTCCTGGCCGTGGCCGGCGGCGGATGAAGCGGGCAGCATGCGGTCCTCCGAACCTTCGGCATGGACCTGCAGCATGGCTTTGATCTCTCTTCGGCGGACGCTTGCCGCTTCCATCTGCGCGTGGATGGCGGGTGGTGCGCTCGCTGCTTCTGATGCCGCCTCGCTCGCCACCGACCCGGCGGCCATGACGCAACTGGTCGAGGCGGTGACGCTCGACGTGATCTCCGAGCTCTCCGTCTCCGCGTGCGAGGACATGGGGGTGCCGTCGGCCGCGCAGATGCGCGATGCGTGGGTGGCCTGGCGCACGCGTTATCAGCTCCCGCCGCTGCGCGTGGTCGTCACGCGTGTGATGGAGCGCAAGAGCAGTGATCCGCCGTGGGACAAGCTGGTCGATCGGGTTCGCAAGCGGGTGCTGACGAATGCCACGCCCGATCAGGCTTGCCTCGCGATGGCGCGTGAGTGGGACGGCCCCGGCATGGACATCGCCGCGAAGTATCCACAGGCTGTTCCGGTGGCGCGGGCGCTCGTGCAGGCGAAGCTCGTGACGCCGCCGACGCCGCTCCCAGTGGCTGTCGAGCCGGCGCGGGGCCAGCTCTTGCTGCCGAGCCAGGTGATCGCCTTGACGGCGCAGCGGGGGAGCTGGCTGGCGATCTCCGACGAAGCGGCGCTTCGCAAGATGGGGCAGGTCTACGTGAAGGGCAGGGTGGCGCGCGATCTCCGTCATCCCGAGCGCTTCCATCTCGTTGAGGAGCGCGGCGACCGCCGGGCCGAGCAACTGATCTATCTGAAGTTCAACGCCGAGCCGTGGGTGGGGCGAGAGATCGTGCTGCGCGGGGTGGTGACCTCGCTGAACCGGCTGTCGATGGACCTGGCGGATGCGGCGCTGGTGAACGATGCGTCGGGGCTGACGGTGTCGCCGCTGCCGCAGACGCCGCTGGCTCGCAAGGAGGTGCTGCTTCAGCGCGTGTCGACCGCGCCTGGCCAAGGCTTGAGCGAGAAGGATCTGGTCGCGGTCGTCCTTCAAGGGGAGGCCAACTACAACTACGGCAGCCGTTGGGAGGAGGACGTCAGGTTCCTGTTGAAGGACGGGACGGTGTACCGCCGCACGGAGATGCCGCCGGATCAGCTGAACGTCGCGGCGTCGAGGCAGTTGGAGCCGCAGCGCTGGGGGCGATGGAGAAGCACCGGCAAGGGCTACGAGATGCAGGAGCAGGACGACGAGGGGCGGCCGGTCGGCGAATGGAAGCTGGAGAAGCACGTCGCGGTGAAGCCGTGGCCGAAGGACGCGAGGCTGGAAGGAAGCTTCAGCCGGAGCAGCTTCAACGGGAGCATGGTGACGGGCGGGACGTCAGCGACGCGCGGGATCCGGTTCACGAAGGACGGGCGCTTCGAGCGCAGCTACAGCGCGCTGTCGAGCACGGGGAGCTTGCAGGCGATTACTGGGACGGTGATCGCGGGGTCGTCGCAGGGGGATGGGTCGGGGAGCAGCAGCACCGGCGGAGGGACGGTGGGGACGGGGCTCGGGACGGTCGGTGCGACGAGCGGGACACGGACGAAAGACGATGGGGCGAGCCGGAGAGGGCGGTATCAGCTCGGCGGGTACGCAATCACGCTGGTCTACGACGACGGGCATGAGGAGCGGCTACTCAGTTTTCCGGTGGAGGGGAATGGCCGGAGTGTGTATGTCGGAGGAGGGAGTTACGACCTCTCGAAGTGACCAATCGAAGCGCCTGTTTTGCTGCGCCCCATTTAACCGATCCTGGATTCTGCTTGGAGGGAAAAAATGAGCGGGTATGCGATCTACCGATACTTTGGAGCGCGTCCTTCGAAGTGGCAGAAGGGCGGGTGGCACAATTTTCTGCGCGCCCGCTTATCGGCGGTGGCCCCGACGCCGGGGCTTCCGGTGAAGCCAACAGGGTGCGATTTGTTGCATATTCCTGTTGGTCCTGCCACCTTTCTTTGGCACGCCGCCCTAATGGGTTATGGGCTTCCGGCTCATTACGCATCCGCGTACTTGCTCAAAGGAAAGGCCATGTCGAGTGCAGACGAAATTGAACTGCGCCGCTGGGCCCTCGCCCGAGCTGAATTGATCGAAGCCGCGTATGAGATCACGATATATGGATCTTCCACGCTTATCGTTCGACGGCCGATATATGAACTGCTTGAAAGCTCGGAACGTGGGCTTGTCAGCTATTTATTGGGGAATGCCTTCGCGGAGGTGTGTGTACCGGCGATCAGGGATGGGAATGAGTACGTGACTGGGCCGCTCTATCACAGTAGTCTTCTTGAGCAGGCTGCAAAAATCGGTGTCGAGATTGAATACTATGGAGGTAATCGCATTGATCTCGTAGGGTTTGGCGTGACGCGCTCCGCAAGCTTTTCACTGGGACTGCATCTTGTCGAATGCAAAGGAGTGGAGAACATTTACGAGAGTTGGATCAAGGCCATCCGCCAATGCATGAGTGTCAAGCGCTGCAGGTTTAAGGGGGGAATCTGGACACGGCCGGCTTCGATGACAACTTCAACTACGTTCCACGGCAGCAACGTCGTCCGGAATTCCCTCGGGCCGGTCGGCCCGGGAAGCCGGTGCGCCTTGACCCGCATTACCCATAGATCGTCTTGGTGGGCGGACCTTTGGGATCGACTGATGCATAACGGACCGCTGTCAGCTTCAGACGCGTCTCCAGGTCGTTCGCAAGATGCATATGCCGTAGTTGGCCTGCGGCTGCTAGCGACTGGGCGGTTTCAAGCTTCAAGTGCAACACCTCTGACGAGGTCCAGGGTCAACATTGAGAAGACTTCCTGGGGCGTATGCCAATTCAGAATCTTACGTGGCCGTCCGTTGATTGATTCCTCGATGG
>NZ_JBCNLG010000042.1:0-24609 GCF_039595595.1 Roseateles sp.
AATTCCTCTCGTTGGTCCTTCACGGTGACTGGGCTCCAGGGCAACTTCGTCCTCCCGCTGACTAGGCGGGAAAAGTGTTACCCATGTCCTGGCACACCTGTTACCTATGTCCTCGGTCCATACACCCTGCGGGAGAGGGAGTTGCGGGTCGCGCGCGGACGGCCCTGAAACTCCCTCTCCCCGTTTGCGGGGAGAGGGTAGGGGAGAGGGGTCTTCGAACCGCAGCAGTGCCACGCCTTTGCAGAATCATTCATATGCTTATCTCGCCATAAGCAATCTACGAATTTGTAGTTCTCATATATATAAAGCGTTCATAGAGTCCAGACTCCCGGCCAGCCCAGGGCGCCAGCCGCGGTGTCAGATGACGCGGCGGGCCCTTCTTGAAACCCGGCCGGGGCCCAGCTGACGCCATGTACGCCTACACCGATTTCGACCGCCAGTTCGTCCACGCCCGCGCGGCCCAGTTCCGCGACCAGCTCGAGCGCCATCTGGCCGGTCAGCTCCCCGACGACGACTTCCGCGCGCTGCGCCTGCAGAACGGCTGGTACATCCAGCGCCACGCGCCGATGCTGCGCATCGCCATCCCCTACGGCGTGCTGTCGTCCAGGCAACTGCGCCAGCTCGGCCGCATCGCCCGCGAGCACGACCGCGGCTACGGCCACTTCACCACGCGCCAGAACCTGCAGTTCAACTGGATCCCGCTGCCGCAGTCGGCCGACGTGATGGACCTGCTGGCCGATGTCGACATGCACGGCATCCAGACCAGCGGCAACTGCATCCGCAACATCACCAGCGACGTCACCGCCGGCGTCGCGGCCGACGAACTCATCGACCCGCGGCCCTACGCCGAGGTGCTGCGCCAGTGGTCGACGCTGCATCCTGAATTCGCCTTCCTGCCGCGCAAGTTCAAGATCGCGATCTCCGGCGCGAAGGAAGACCGCGCCGCCATCGGCTGGCACGACATCGGCCTGCAGCTGCGCAGGAACGAAGCGGGCGAGGTCGGCTTCCAGGTCTTCGTGGGCGGCGGCATGGGCCGCACGCCCATCATCGGCCAGGAGATCAACCCCTTCGTCCCGTGGCAGCACATCCTGCTGTACCTCGAGGCGATCGTGCGCACCTACAACCGCTTCGGCCGCCGCGACAACATGTACAAGGCGCGCATCAAGATCCTGGTGAAGGCCGAAGGCCAGGCCTACTTCGACGCCGTCAACGCCGAGTACCAGGCCATCCTGAACGACGACGCCGGCAGCCACGAGCAGATCATTCCCGAGGCGGAACTCGCCCGCGTCGCCGCGAGCTTCGTCGAGCCGCAAGGCGTGACCCCGGCCGCGGGCATCGACATCTTCGAAGGCGCCGCCCCGGCCTACCGCCGCTGGCTGGAGCGCAACGTCCACGCCCACCGCGTCAGCGGCTACCGCTCGGTGACGCTGTCGCTCAAGCGCCTGGGCCTGCCGCCGGGCGACATCACCGACGCGCAGATGGACGCCGCCGCCGACCTCTCCGACCGCTTCAGCCATGGCGAGCTGCGCGTCTCCCACGACCAGAACCTGCTGCTGCCCTGGGTGCGCGAAAGCGACCTGCCCGCGCTCTACGAGGCCGCCAAGGCGCAAGGCTTCGCCACGCCCAACATCGGCCTGCTGACCGACATGATCGTCTGCCCCGGCGGCGACTTCTGCGCGCTGGCCAACGCCCGTTCCATTCCCGTCGCGGCCGAGATCACCGAGCGCTTCCAGGACCTGGACGAGCTCTGGGACATCGGCGACATCGACCTGCACATCAGCGGTTGCATCAACAGCTGCGGCCACCACCACAGCGGCCACATCGGCGTGCTGGGCGTCGACAAGGACGGCAGCGAGTGGTACCAGATCACGCTGGGCGGCTCGGACGGCTCGACGCTGTCGGGCCCCGCGGTGCCGGGCAAGGTGATCGGTCCGTCCTTCGCGGCCGACGAGGCGGCCGACGCCGTCGAGGCCGTGATCGCGACCTACCGCCGCGAGCGCGAAGCCGGCGAGCGCTTCCTCCAGACGGTGCGCCGCATCGGCCTGGACGCCTTCAAGCAGGCGACCAACGGCATCCGCCGCACCACCGCCAAGCAGACCACCGACTGAGCCGCCGCACCATGAAGTTCGTTTCCAAGGCCCAAGACCCCTGGCACACCTGCGCGGGCGAGGACGGCCCCCAGCCGCATCCCGCCGCCGCCGACCACAAGCTGCTGACGCTGGAGCAGTGGCATGCCGTGCGCGACACCTGGCCCGAGGGCCTGGCCACCGGCGTGATCCTGCCCAACGACGTCGACGTGACCGAGCTCAAGGCCGACCTGCCGCGGCTGGCGCTGGTGGTGCTGCAGTTCCCCAAGTGGGTGGACGGCCGCGCCTATAGCCAGGCGCATGTGCTGCGCTCGCGCCTGCGTTTCGCCGGCGAGGTCCGCGCCATCGGCGAGGTGCTGGTCGACATGCTGCCGCTGCTGCAGCGCTGCGGCGTCGACGCGGTGCAGCTGCGCGGCGACCAGAACCTGGAAGCAGCCGAACGCGCGCTGACCTTCTTCCCCGGCCATTACCAGGCCGACGTCAACGAGACCCGTCCGCTGTTCGCGCGAGCCGGCGCCACGAGCCAGAAGGCGGAGGCCTGAGCATGAGCGGCGAGCTGTCCTCGCTGGACTTCACGCCGATTGGCGGCGATGACGCGGCCGCATCGGGCGTGTCCGCGCCGCCCGGCACCGGGGTCGGCTCCGCGATCGGCCTGTACGCCCGCAAGACCGCCGGCTTCGACGAGCGCCTCGCGCGCACCGTCGAGGCGCTGCAGCGGGCCGCGGCCGACTTCGGTCCGGGCGCGCTGCAGTCGACCTCGCTGGGCGTCGAGGACATGGTCATCACCGACCTGATCGCGCGCCACGGCCTGCCCATCGCGCTGGCCACGCTCGACACCGGCAAGCTGCACGCCGAGACGCTGGCGCTGATCCCGCGCATCCAGGCGCGCTACGGCCTGGCGGTCGAGGTCTTCGCGCCGGTGAAGGAGCAGGTCGTCCACTTCGTCCGCGCCAACGGCGAGGAGCCGATGTACCGCAGCGTCGAGCTGCGCAAGGCCTGCTGCGGCCTGCGCAAGCTCGAGCCGCTGGCGCGCATGCTCGCCGGCCGCAGCGCCTGGATCACCGGCCTGCGCCGCGAGCAGAGCGCCAACCGCGCCGAGGTCCCGCTGCGCGAGGAGGACGGCCAGGGCCGCATCAAGATCAATCCGCTCGCCGAGTGGAGCTGGGCCGACGTCTGGCACTACGTCCAGGCGCATGACGTCCCCTACAACCCGCTGCACGACCAGTTCATGCCCAGCATCGGCTGCGCGCCCTGCACGCGCGCGATCGCCGTCGGCGAGGACTTCCGCGCCGGCCGCTGGTGGTGGGAGGACTCGTCCAAGGAATGCGGCCTGCACGCCTCCCACACCCCCGAATCCACCGATTCCCCTGAGACCTCCGGAGCCTCGGCATGAACGCCCCCGTGAACCTGGAACAACTGCTGCCGCTGGCGGACCACCGCCACCTCGACCACCTCGAGGAAGAGGCGATCTTCATCCTGCGCGAGGTCGCCGCGGCCTTCGAGCGCCCTGCCCTGCTGTTCTCCGGCGGCAAGGATTCTTGCGTCGTGCTGCGCCTGGCCGAAAAAGCCTTCAAGCAGCGCGTGTCGGGCGGCGAGTTCAAGGGCAAGCTGCCCTTCCCGCTGGTGCACGTGGACACCGGCCACAACTTCCCCGAGGTCATCGAATTCCGCGACCGCCGCGTCAAGGAAATGGACGAGCGCCTGGTCGTCGGCCACCTCGAGGACTCGATCAGGAAGGGCACGATCCGCCTGTCGCATCCGCTGGAGTCGCGCAACGGCCACCAGACGGTGACGCTGCTGGAGACCATCGAGGAGCACCGCTTCGACGTGCTCATCGGCGGCGCACGCCGCGACGAGGAGAAGGCCCGCGCCAAGGAGCGCATCTTCAGCCACCGCGACAGCTTCGGCCAATGGCAGCCCAAGGAGCAGCGGCCCGAGCTGTGGAACCTCTTCAACACCCGCATCCGCCCGGGCGAGCACTTCCGCGCCTTCCCGATCAGCAACTGGACCGAGCTGGACGTGTGGCTCTACATCGCGCGCGAGAACATCCCGCTGCCGTCGCTGTACTTCGCGCATGACCGGCAGGTGATCCGCCGCAAGGGCCTGCTGGTGCCGCTGACCGAGGTCACGCCGCCCGAGGCCGGCGAGACCGTCGAGACCGCGCAGGTGCGCTTCCGCACCGTCGGCGACATGACCTGCACCTGCCCGGTGGAGAGCCCCGCCGCCAGCGCCGCCGACATCGTCGCCGAGACGCTGACCGTGACCGTCTCCGAGCGCGGCGCCACGCGCATGGACGACCGCACCTCCGACGCCTCCATGGAGCGCCGCAAGAAAGAGGGCTACTTCTGAAATGACGACGCCCCCACGCTCACTTCGTTCACTGCCCCCCGAGGGGGCGCGGGCCTCCTTTGGGGCGGCCCGGCAGGAGTCCCGATGACCGCCGTTCAAAAGATCCATCAATCCGACGTCGACACCACGCACCGCGCGCTGCGCTTCCTGACCGCCGGCAGCGTCGACGACGGCAAGAGCACGCTGATCGGGCGTCTGCTCTTCGACAGCCGCGCGATCCTCGCGGACCAGCTCGACACGCTGGCCAAGCGCGCCGCCGGCCAGCCCATCGACCTGAGCCTGCTCACCGACGGCCTGGAGGCCGAGCGCGAGCAAGGCATCACGATCGACGTCGCCTACCGCTACTTCGCGACCAAGCAGCGCAAGTTCATCATCGCCGACGCCCCCGGCCATGAGCAGTACACCCGCAACATGGTCACCGCCGCCGCCGGCAGCGATGCCGCCGTGGTGCTGGTGGACGTGACCAAGCTGGACCTGTCGGTCGACGACGTCCCGCTGCTGCCCCAGACGCGCCGCCACAGCCTGCTCGCCCATCTGCTGCGCGTGCCCGGCATCGTCTTCGCGATCAACAAGATCGACGCCGCGGCGAATCCGGGCGACGCGTTCCGCAAGGTCTCGGCCGCGCTGGAGAAGTTCGCATCGGCGGCCGGCATCCAGGTCACCGCGGTGGTGCCGGTCTCCGCGCTGCGCGGCGACAACGTGACCCAGCCGCTCGAGGCCGACTGGTACGACGGCCCCTCGCTGCTGCAGGTGCTGGAGTCGCTGCCCACCGTCCAGGAAACCGTCGAGGCGCCGCTGGCGCTGCCGATCCAGTACGTCGCCAAGGACGGCGACGGCACGGGCAACAACCCGCGCGTGCTGTGGGGCCGGATCGCGCAGGGCCAGGTGCAGGTCGGCGACGAGGTCCAGATCCTCCCGAGCGGCCAGAACGCCGTCGTGGCCGAGCTGCGCCGCGCCGGTGAGCCCGTCGCCACCAGCGTGGCCGGTGAGTCGGCCGGTCTGCTGCTGGACCGTCAGATCGACGTGTCGCGGGGCGACTGGATCGTGGCGCCCGGCGCCGCGACGCCGCGCCGCGCCTTCGAGGCCACGCTGGCGTGGCTGGACACCGAGCCGGCCGTCATCGGCCGCAAGTACTGGGTCCGCCACGGCAACCGCTGGGTCCAGGCCCGCATCACCGCCATCGACCACCGCCTGGACATCCAGACCCTGGCCGAGACCGACGCGCATGAACTCTCCGTCAACGAGATCGGCCATGTCACCGTCGAGCTGCAGGCCGAGCTGCCGCTGCAGCCTTATGCGGACAACCGCGTCGGCGGCGCGCTGATCGTCGTGGATCCCACCAGCAACCGCACCAGCGGCGCGCTGCTGGTCCGCTGAACGTCCGCCGCTCCACGCCAACAAGGCCAAGCAGGAGACCGCCATGGGACGCGTCCTCTTCGTCAGCGCCGGGCCCGGCGCCGCCGACCTGATCACGCTGCGCGGCGCGCGGGCGCTCGCGCAGGCGGACGTCGTGCTGTTCGACGCCCTGACCGATCCGGCCCTGCGCGACATGGCGCCGGACGCGCGGTGGGTGGACGTCGGCAAGCGCGGCTTCTGCCACTCGACCAAGCAGACCGCGATCAACGCGGCGCTGGTGCGCGAGGCGCTGGCGAACGAGGTCGTGGTGCGCCTCAAGGGCGGCGACGCCAGCGTCTTCGGGCGGCTGGAGGAAGAGCTGCTGGCGCTGGCCGAGGCCGGCATCGGCTACGAGATCGTGCCGGGCGTGACCGCCGCGATCGCCGCGGCGGCCCAGACCGGCCGTCCGCTGACGCGCCGCGGCGCCGGCCGCAGCGTCGCGCTGACGACCGCGATGACGCGCGAAGGCGAATTGAACCTGGGCCCGGCCGGCAAGACCGCCGACACCGAGGTGTTCTACATGGCCGGCCAGCAGTTGGCCGCGCTGTCGCGCCGCCTGCTCGCCGCGGGCTGGGACGCCAGCGCGCCGGTGAGCGTCGTGTCGCGGGCGGGCTGCGCGGACGCGCTGTCCAGCGAGCACGACGTCGCGTCGCTGGGGGCGGCGTCGATGCTGCACCGGGGCCGTCCGACGGTCGTGGTGGTCGGGGCGGGCGCCGCGCGGCTGGGCGAATACGCGACCGCCGCGCCGCGGCAAGACCTTGGGGCCAAGGGGCCGTCCCGGCTGGCACAAACCCCGAACGATTAAAATCTCCCGTTTTCCGTCAGCGCCGACCGAGCCCATCGTCAAGCCGACGCTGATTTTTCCAGGGCCCCGAGCCGGCCCCGCCACTAGAAGAGCCGCTATGACCCACGTCGTCACCGAAGCCTGCATTCGCTGCAAATACACCGACTGCGTCGACGTCTGCCCCGTCGACTGCTTCCGGGAGGGCCCGAACTTCCTGGCCATCGACCCCGATGAATGCATCGACTGCGCGGTCTGCATCCCCGAGTGCCCGGTGAACGCGATCATGCCGGAGGAGGATGTCCCCGGCGACCAGCAGATCATGATCAAGCTGAACGCGGATCTCGCCAAGAAGTGGCCCAGCATCACCAAGCGCAAGACGCCGCTGCCCGATGCCGACGAGTGGAAGGACAAGACGGGCAAGGTCGATCAGCTGGTCCGCTGACCGATCCCCTCATCTCGCGGCGCCGGAGCCTGCCGGCCGCTGCTTCTCACAAGAATGGAAACGCAAGTGACTGAAGCGACCTCCGCCCCGCACGCGGGCGTGATCGAAACGGATGCCGTCATCGTCGGCGCCGGCCCGGTGGGCCTGTTCCAGGTGTTCGAGCTGGGCCTGCTCGAGATCAAGGCCCACATCATCGATTCGCTGGCTTATCCCGGCGGCCAGTGCATCGAGCTCTATCCCGACAAGCCGATCTACGACATCCCGGCGCTGCCGGTGGTGACGGGCAAGGAACTGACCGACAACCTGATGAAGCAGATCGAGCCCTTCGGCGCGACCTTCCATCTGGGCCAGGAGGTCACGACCGTCGAGAAGCAGGAGGACGGCCGTTTCTTCGTCGCCACGAGCAAGGGCACGCAGTTCCTGACCAAGACCATCTTCATCGCGGGCGGCGTGGGCTCGTTCCAGCCGCGCACGCTGAAGGTCGAGGGCATCGACAAGTACGAGGGCTCGCAGGTCCATTACCGCGTGCGCAACCCAGCGCAATTCGCCGGCAAGAACCTGGTGATCATCGGCGGCGGCGACTCGGCGCTGGACTGGGCGCTGAACTTCTGCGCCGGCAACCAGGATGGCAACCCGCACAAGGCGGAGAGCGTGATCCTGGTGCACCGCCGCGACGGCTTCCGCGCCGCGCCGGCCTCGGTGGCCAAGATGAAGGAACTCTGCGACCAGTACGAGATGCAGTTCATGGTCGGCCAGGTGGCCGACCTGGACGAGGGCGAGGACTCGCTCAAGGGCCTGAAGATCACGGGCGGCGACGGTGTCACGCGCGTCGTGCCGGCGGATCAGGTGCTGGTGTTCTTCGGCCTGTCGCCCAAGCTGGGCCCGATCGCCGAATGGGGCCTGGCACTGGAGAAGAAGCAGATCCAGGTCGACACCGAGAAGTTCCAGACCAGCGTGCCGGGCATCTTCGCGGTGGGTGACATCAACACCTACCCGGGCAAGAAGAAGCTGATCCTGTCGGGCTTCCACGAGGCGGCGCTGGCGGCGTTCGGCGCGATGCCGATCATCAACCCCGAGAAGCGCGTCCACCTGCAATACACGACCACCAGCCCCAAGCTGCACAAGGTGCTGGGCGTCGAGACGCCGGTGTTCGACTGAGCTCCCGCGCTCCATGAGGAAAGCCCGCCAGGCTCACGCCGGCGGGCTTTTTTGCTGGTCGGCCAACTCGCGGGCCAGCGCCTGCAGCAGCGACGCCATGTCGCGGAACTCGCAGGCCCGGCCGCTGGCCAGGTTCTCGAGCCGCCCGCTGATCTCGCCCCGCCCCGGCTCGGCCCTTCGGTCGAGTTTGAGCACGAACTGACGCGCAGCGGGATGCAGCGGGTCTCGATCCAGCGTCATCGCAGCCTCCGCACGCGGGCGTCAGTGACCAGCCTCGCTCATTTCCACCGTGCGCGTGGGCCGCGGCGCAAGCCAGATCGCGAAGGCCGAGACCAGGAACAGCGCCGCCACGATCCACAGGATCTGGTTGGTCGCCAGCATCACGCTCTGGCCGGTGAGCAGGTTGTCGAGCATCCCGCTGCGCGCGTCCGGCGGCAGGCCCAGCCCGGTCAGCGTGCGCATCACCTCGCCCGAGCGGTCCAGGTCGCCGACCAGGTCGGCATGGATCGCGGTCGTGCGGTTCTCCCAGCTGGTGGTGACCAGCGAGGTCGCGACCGCCCCCGACAGCGTGCGCACGAAGTTCTGCAGACCGGCGGCGGAGGCGGTCTCGCGCGGCTCCACGCTGCCCAGCGACAAGGCCGTCAGCGGCACGAAGAAGAAGGGCATGCCCACGCCCATCAGCAGCAGCGGCAGCGCGATCTGCCAGTAGCCCATCTGCGTGGTGCCGATGGTGCGCAGCACCATCACGGCGCCCAGCCAGGCCAGACCGAAGAACACCAGCGGCCGCGGATCGACCTTGCCCGCGAGCTTGCCCGCGATCGGCGCGGCCGCCACCGCCAGCACGCCGGACCAGGCCGTCGCCAGGCCCGCCCAGGTCGAGGTGTAGCCCATGTAGCTCTGCAGCCAGAGCGGCGTCAACACGTTGGCGCCGAACATCGCGCCGAAGCCCAGCGCGATCGTCAGCACGCCGACGGCGAAGCCGCGATGCCGGAACACCCGCAGGTCCACGATCGGATAGGGCTCGGTGAGTTCCCAGATCAGGAAGGCAGCGAAGCCGATCGCCGCCACCACGGCCAGCGCGATGATCTCGGTCGACTCGAACCAGTCCTTCTCCTTGCCCAGATCCAGCATGAGCTGCAGCGCGCCGACGAAGACGATCAGCAGCACCAGCCCGACGCGGTCGATCGGCTGGCGCTCCAGCGGCGTCTCATAGCGGCGCAGCATGCGCCAGGCCAGCGGCGCGACGACCAGCGCGATCGGCACGTTGATGAAGAAGATCAGCGGCCAGGAGAACGCGTCGCAGAGCCAGCCGCCCAGGATCGGCCCGAGGATGGGCGCCACCAGCGTCGTCATGGCCCACAGCGCCATCGCGCCGCCGGCCTTCTCCTTCGGGAAGATGCGCAGCAGCAGCGTCTGCGACAGCGGCATCAGCGAGCCGCCCGACAGGCCCTGCAGCACCCGGCCGGTGACCAGCAGGCCCAGCGTCGGCGACAGCCCGCACAGCGCCGAGCACAGCCCGAACAGCACCATCGCCGTGGCGAAGACCCGCACCGCGCCGAAGCGGCCGGCGATCCAGCCGGTCAGCGGCACGATGCAGGCCTCGGCCACGGCGTAGGAGGTGATGACCCAGGTGCCCTGGCTCGAGCTGATGCCCAGGCTGCCGGCGATGTCGGGCACGGAGACGTTGGCGATCGTCATGTCCAGCACCGCGATGAAGTTCGCGGCGGCCAGCACGATGGCGGCGAGCCACAGCTGCCCGCCCTCGAGCGGGCGTTGATCGTCGGAGATGGCGGCGTTCATGGCGGGGTTCCTGGTGGGGTGCTCATTGGGCGCCGGTGTCGGCGCGGGCCTCGGCGCGCTGACCACCGCGTGCTTCGGTGCGGGCTTCGGCGCGCGTGTCGACCGTGGCCGTCATCGACAGGCCCACCTGCAGCGGGCGCTGGGCGAGCTCCTTCGGGTCCAGCGCGATGCGCACCGGCACGCGCTGCACGACCTTGATCCAGTTGCCGGTCGCGTTCTGCGCCGGGATCGCGGCGAAGGCCGAGCCGGTGCCCCCGGACAGGCCCTGCACCGTGCCGTGATAGACGACCGAGCGGCCGTAGAGGTCGGACTCGACTTCCACCGGCTGGCCGATGCGGACCTTGTCGAGCTGGCCTTCCTTGAAGTTCGCGTCGACGTGGACCTGCCCCATCGGGACGATGGCCAGCAAGGGCGTGCCGGCGGCGACCTGCTGGCCCAGTTGCACCGCGCGCCGGGCGACGACGCCATCCACCGGGGCGCGCACGACCACGCGCTCCAGGTTCACGCGCGCCTGGTCGCGCTTGGCGCGCGCCAGGGCGACCTCGGGGTTGGCGGCCTCGGTGGTGTCGGCGATCAGCGTGGCGTTGGCCTCGCGCTGGCCGAGGGCGGCCACGCGGTTGGCGGTGGTCTGCGCCGCGGCGGCCTTGGCCGCGGCCAGGGCGGCGCTGGCGGTCTGGAAGGCGTTGCGGGCGCGGGTGACCTCGTCGGCCGACACCGAGCCGGAGTCCGACAGCGCCTCGCGGCGCTCCAGGTCGACCTTGGCGCGCTCGAGGTCGGACGCGGCCGAGGCGAGCTGCGCCTCGGCGCGGATGCGGTCGGAATCGCGCGCGACGACTTGCGCCGCCAGGCTGGTGTCGTTGGCGACGTAGCCGCGCACGCGCCGCTGGGCGCGGCCGAGCTCGGCCTCCGCCTGCTCCAGCGCGAGCCGGGCGTCGGTGTCGTCGAGCACGACCAGCACGTCGCCGCGGCGCACGGCCTGCGTGTCGGAGACGCGGACCTCGCGCACGATGCCGCCGACGAAGGGCGTCACCTGGGCCATTTCGGCGGCCGTGTAGGCGTTCTCGGTGCTGACGTAGCGCGACGCGAAGAAGTGCTCGTAGGCGAAGACGCCCACCGCCGCGGCAACGACGGTCAGCGCGAGCAGCGTGAACAGCTTCTTGCGCGCCTCGGGGCGGGCCGGCGCCGCCGGCGCGTCGTGGGCCGGATCGGCGGTGTGCAGGGGCGGCTTGGCGGACTGCGTGGCCGCGGCGCGCGGCAAGGTGGCTTCGGACATGGCGGGACTCGCTTTCTCTCTAAAGGTTCATTAATGGTTTGCTCGGTCGTTTTCCCGACACAACTTCCGCAGCTGACGCGGTGCTGATTTGGGATGCCCCGCTAGGCGCAAACCGGAGCCATAGCCCAGCTATGGCGAGGATTTGCAACGACGCGGGGCGCCCAAAGCGGCGCCGCGTCAGCTGCGGAAGCCGCCTCCCAGGGCGCGTTTGAGCGCCACATCGAGCGTGAAGGCGCGCGAGCGCAGGTCGGTCTGGGTGCGCAGGTTGGTCAGCCAGGCGTCCTCGGCGGTCAGCACCTCGAGGTAGGTGGACAGGCCGCCGGCGTAGCGCCGCTGCTGGATCTGCCAGGCCTCGCGCGCGGCCTCGACGCCGGCATCGGTGCTCGCCAGCTCGCCGCCGAGTGCGCGCTCGCTGGCGGCGATGTCGGCCACTTCCTGCAGCGCCTGCACGACCGCCTGGTCGTAGCTGGCGACAGCCGCGTCGGCATCGGCCCGGACGCCGCGCAGCTGTCCGCGCAGCCGGCCGCCATCGAAGATCGGCAGCGAAATCGCCGGACCGATGCTGCCGGTGAAGGCGCCGCCGTCGGTCAGTTTCGACAGGCCCAGCGACTGCATGCCGGCGAAGGCCGTCAGGTTGACGTCCGGATAGAACGCCGCCTTGGCCGAATCAACGCGGCCGAGCGCGGCCTCGACGCGCAGCCGCGCGGCGACGATGTCGGGGCGGCGGCCCAGCAACTGGGCGGGAAGCTGCTCCGGCAGGCCGAAGTCGCGGGCGACGTCCAGCTGCGGGCGGCTGAGCGCCAGTCCGCGATCAGGGCCCGCGCCGGTGAGCGCCGCCAGGCGATGCCGCTGCAGCTGGAGCTGCTCGCGGGCCGATTGCAGATCGGCGTCGGCCATCGCCCGGCGGGCCTCCACCTGGCGCACGCCACCCAGCGTCTCCAGGCCGTTCTCGCGGCGCATGCGCAGCAGCTCGACCGTCTTGTCGCGCACGGCCAGCGCCGCCGCGGCGGTGTCCTGCAGCGCCCACAGGCGGGCGAATTCGGCATACGCGGAGGCGATCGAGGCCGCCAGCATCAGCCGCGCCTGCGCGGCATCGGCGCGGGCGGCCTCGGCGTCGGACAGCGCCGCGGCCAGCGCGGCGCGGTTGCGGCCCCAGAAGTCCAGGTCCCAGGAGAAGTCCAGCGTCGCGCGGCCGTAGTCCTTCCAGCCGTCGGGCGTCGCGGCGCGGGGCGTCAGGTATTCGTAGCTCTGCTTCTGCTCGCTGATCGACGCGTTGGCCTTGAGCTGCGGCCGGCTGGCGGCGCGGGAGGTCTGCACCACCGACTCGGCACGCGCCAGGCGGGCCTGGGCGGTCGCGATCGAGGGCGATCCGGCCAGCGCCTCGTCGACGAGCTGGTCGAGCTGCGCGTCGCCGTAAGCGCGCCACCACGCGTCAGCGGGCCAGTCGGCGCGGGCGGCGGCCAGCGACTGGGTCGCGGCGTAGCCGTCGGCGGGACGCGGCGTGGCCAGCGGCGGGGTCTCGGGCAGGGCCGCGCAGGCGGCCAGGGCGGCCGCGACGGCCAGAACCAGCGCGAGGCGGGCGAAGCGGCGTGGGCGGGTGGACATCGTCTTTTCTCCAGATCGTTGCGGCCGGCGCGGGAGCGCAGCGGCCATGGACTGAAGCGTAGGGACGAGGGTCCGGGAAGTCGTTCGGGAACGGTCGGGGAACGGTCGGGGAATGGTCCGGGAATGGTCGGGATCGCGCGCCGACCGGTCAGGACGGCGGGGCCGGCAGGCGCCTGGCCGGCGCCCCTCCCGCGTCAGGCGCCGGCGGCGAGCAGCGCGTCCACGCGCGCCAGCACCGGCCAGGGCGTCGTGTCGTGCCAGCGGGCGCGCAGCGCGCGCAGGTCGTCCAGTTCGGCCGGCGAGGCGCCTGGCAGCTCGCACAGCGCCAGGCGCGCGATCAGTTCCGCCGTCAGCGCGCCCTGCTCCGCCGCCAGCCGTGCGGAGGTCGCGGCCGCCTCCCGCGCGGCGGCGAGCTCGCCTTCGCGCTCGGCCAGGGTGGCGCGGGCGGCCCACAGGTCGGGGAGATGCAGGGTCTCGCCCAGCCGTTCGGCCATCGCGAAGCCGTCGTCCAGATGACGCCGCGCCGCGGTCAGGTCGTTGCTGGCGAGCGCGGCGTCCACCGCCATCCACCGCAATCCGGACGCCTCGAACCAGGCGCCCGTCGCCGCGTGGGCGGCGCAGCCAGCCTCGACGTCGGACAGCCCGGCGGCATCGCCGGTCCGCGCGCGGGCCCAGCCCAGCATGGCGCGGCTCGGGCCTTCGCCCTGGCCCAGCTGATGCTCCCGCACCAGTTCGCGCATCCGCTGCGTCCGGGCGAGCACCTGCTGCGCGCGGCCGAAGCGCACGTCGACGATGCTCGCGCAGCGCGCCGCGAAGCCCCGCATCACCGGCACGCCGATCTCGGCGGCGCGCGCGGCGCCCGCCTCGGCCCATTGCCGGGCAAGGTCGACAGCGCCCGTGTAGGCATGCGCGACCGCGCCGATGCCCCAGGCCAGCGCGGAGGGGTCGTGCATCACCGTCGGGGGCAGGCGCGGATGGCCGAGCGCTTCGGTCAACGCACGGGCCCGCTGCACGAGCGGCATCGCTTCCCCGATCCGGCCGCGCTGCAGCAGCGTCACGGCCAGGGACACCGCGCCGGCGGCGCGCAGCAGGTCGTCGTCGAAGGCGTCGGCCGCGGCGCACAGCCGCAGCGCGATGGCCTCCGCCTGCAGGTACTCGCCGGACGCCGTGAACATCCAGACCAGCCCGGTCATCACCCAGGCGCGCGGCCGCGTCGGCGGGAGCAGCTCGCACAGCGCCGCGCAGCGCAGATAGGCCGCGCGTCCCTCCGGCGTCGTCACGCCCGTGGACTGGGCGAGCGCGGCCCCGCGCAATTGCTGCAGCGCGAGTTCCGCCTCGCAGCGGGCCTCGCCCTCGGACGCCCGATCGAGCAAGCCCAGACCGCGCGTGACCAGCAACAGCGTCTCATGCGGCGCGAAGCGCCCGAGCGCGCGTTCTCCCGCGGCGGCGTAGGCGCGCATGGCGGCCAGCGCATCGAGACCGCGCTCATGGTGCAGCGCGAGCCCCGCGGCGACCGCGTCGATGCGATCGGTGCGCCATTGCTCGAGCGCGGCCGCGGCGCGCCGGTGCAGCGCCACGCGCGCCGACGGCGCGATGCGTTGATAGAGCGCCTGCCGGTACAGCGCGTGGCGGAAGGTGAATCGCGCCTCCAGCGTGCCGTCGGCCAGCGGCTCCAGCGCGGCCGGCGCCAGCCAGGCCTGGCGGCGTGCGAGCTCATCACAATCCGCCGCGACGGTGGCGGCATCGCTGCCCAGCATGTGGGCCACGATCGAGCAGGCGAATTCAACGCCGCAGACGGCGGCGGCTTCCAGCAGCGCGGCGGCGTCCGGCGCAAGGCGGGCGCGCTGGCGCTCGATGACGCCGGCCAGCGAATCGGGCACCGCCCAGTCATCGGGCGCGCCGGCGTCACCCGGCGCCGTGGCCGTGGACAGCTCGTCGACCGCGTTGGCGACGAACAGCGGCAAGCCGTCGGTCTGGCGGTGCAGGCGGCGGACATGGGCCTCGTCGGCGGCCAGGCCGGGCCGGTGCCGCGCGAGGTAGGCGGCGAGCTCGGCCTCGCTGAAGGGATCGAGCAGCAGTTCCTCGCACAGCCGGCGGGCGCGCAGTTCATGGCGCAGGCCGTTGAGCGGATGGTCGTTGGCGACCAGCTCCGGCGTGCGGTAGGTGACGATCCACATCAGGCGCGCCGGCGGACGGCGGCGCGCGACGTGGTCGATCAGACGCACGGTGGCCTCGTCGCACCAATGCAGGTCCTCGGTGATGAGCAGCAGCGGCCGAACGGCGGTGAGTTGCTCCACCAGCTCCGAAAACTCGCGGAGCATGCGGTCCTGCGTGGAGCTGGCGAGACCGGCCTGCAGCCGTTCCTGTTCCTCGCGGTCGATGAGCCAGGGGAGCTGCAACAGCCAAGTCGGCGCGACGCGGCGCAGTTGCGTGACGAGTGACGCATCCGTGCGCGCCAGGCCGGCGAGCGCGTCCAGCACCGGCAAGTAGGGCTCCCCCTCGCCGACCTGCTCGATGCACTGGCCGTGGGCGGTGGCGGCCTCGCCGAGTGACGCGACGAAAGCGTCGATCATCGCGGTCTTGCCGATGCCGGCCTCGCCGGCGACGCAGCAGAGCTGGCGCTGGCCGCCCGAGGCGCGCGCCCAGGCGGCGCGCAGGCGGGCGAGTTCAGGCTCGCGGCCGATGAGCCCGCGGTGCTCGTTGACCTCGGTGGCCGTGCCCTCGATCGATCCGATGAAGCGATAGCCGCGCCGCGAGGCAGTCTCGACCCAGCGTGGATGCTTCGCGTCGTCGCCAAGCGCGGCGCGGAGCTCGCTGATGGTGGTCTTGAGCACGGACTCGCTGACATGGCGATGGCCCCAGACGCTGTCGAGCAGCGCGTCCTTGGTCACGAGCGTGCCAGCGTGGCGCAGCAGTTCCGTGAGCACGCCAAAGGCCTTGGGCGCCAGAGCGATCGCCTGTCCCTCGGCCAAGAGCCGCGCATTCGCCTCGTCGAAGGCGAACGGACCGAAGCGCAACGACAGGGGCACTGAGGGATCGTCCATGGCGGCGAGGATTATCGGCCTCAGTGAAGAGACATGTTTGAGGCGGCGATGTCCCAAGCGTTCGACGCATTGTTTGCGCTCCGTCAACGCGAAGCATAGGCATGAATCACAGCTTGGACGGATGCTGTTCTGTCCGAGCTTCTAGCGCTTGCAACAGTGCAACAGTTGCACCAAAATTCATGCCGACACTGATTCGTCTCGCAAAGTCCAGGATCGACATCTACGCCAACGATCACCTCCCTCCGCACTTCCACATTCGTGCCCATGACGGGAACAAGGCGGCCGTCTCGATCAGGGACCTGAGGGTGATCGCCGGCGAGGTGCCGAAGGCCTGCTTGGCTGAAGCACTGAAGTGGGCTGGCACCAATCGCCCTTTGTTGTTGAAGGCGTGGAAGGAACTGAACTCATGAAAACCCCGCAATTCACGCTTACGCGAGTGATACCGACGCCGTGTGCCTCGCTGCTGCTGAGCTTTGCCGATGGCGCGGAGTTCGAGGTGAACCTGGTCGAGGTCATCCGGCGCTTGAGCGCCCTCTCGCCGTTGAAGGACGAGCGCGTTTTCATGACAGCCCGTCTTGGGGAGTTCAGCGACACAGTCGTGTGGCCGGGGAATGAGGCGCTCGAACTCGCCGCGGACAACCTGCGGGCGATGGGCATCGAGCAAAGCGGCGGCATCTCGCACGAGTTCATCGTCCGGTGGATGTACGACAACGAGTTGAACCTGGACTCGGCAGCGGCGGCGCTGGGCATGTCCCGCCGCATGGTGGCCTATTACCGCAGCGGTGCGAAAGCCGTCCCCCGCACCGTCGCCCTCGCGTGTCTGGGCTGGCAGGCCGTACGCCAAGGTCAGGTCGACGACCGGTTCGCCCTCGCGGCCTGACTCACGCAACGCCTCGTCTGAAAGCAAGAAGCCCGCTGGCTTTCACCAGCGGGCTTCTTTCCTTCAGTGGCGGCTGATCAGGCGTGCGGGCCGTCGATCGACTTCTGCGCCGCGTGAGGGACCTGCGGCACCTGCGGCACCGGCGCGCCATTGCCCTGCCCCAGCATGCCGGCCAGCGAGTGCGCCACGCCCGTGATGC
This sequence comes from Roseateles sp., assembly GCF_039595595.1. Lineage (GTDB taxonomy): Bacteria > Pseudomonadota > Gammaproteobacteria > Burkholderiales > Burkholderiaceae_C > Roseateles. The sequence goes on from NZ_JBCNLG010000042.1 coordinate 17,017, forward strand.
CATCATTGGACAGGCCGGCATCCTTCATCACCGCATCGACGATGGGCTTGGCGATCTGGTACTGCAGCGCCGAGTTCATCACCTGCTCGGGAAAGGTCGCACCGCCCGCCGTGCCGTTGCCGGCATGACCACCGTGACCGCCATGCCCATTGACCGCGCCGCCCGTGCCGTCGTTGCTCGCGCCCGGCATGCCGTTGACCTGGAAGATGCGGATCGAGTCGATCTTCTCCATCGGACGCACCGCCTGCTCCAGGATGGTCGGCAGTTGCTGCAGCAGCATCGTGCGGACCTGCAGGTCGATCTGCGCGGCGGACAGCGTGTTCAGCGCCTCGTTGATCGCACGGCGGCCTTCGGCTTCCGCCAACGCCGCGGCCTGCTTGGCCTGGGCCTCGATGGTCAGCGCCTCGGCGCGGTCCAGCGCCGCCTCCTTCTCCGCCGACGCCGACACCCGCACCGCGATCGCCAACTGCTCGGCTTCCTTCGAAGCCTCGATCAGCTGGATGTTCTTCTCGCGCTCCGCCACCGCGACCTGGCGCGCGGTGTTCACCAGTTCCTCGGCCTTCACCATCTCGGCGCGGGCGAGGTTGGCCGCGGCATCGGCGTCCGACTGCTCGCGCGATTTCGTCGCGATCGCGATCTGCGTGTCCTGCCGCGCGATCTCCACCTGCTTGCGCTGCTCGGCCCGCTGCATCTCGGTCTTGCGCTCCATCTCGATCTCGCGCGTCTGCACGGCGAGGTTCTTCTCGATCTCCGCCGACTTGATCTCGCGATCGGCCTCGATGCGCTTCTGACTCACCTGACGCTCGGCCTCGATCTTCGCGGCCTCGGCCTGGCGGCCGCGCTCGGCCTGCTGCGACGCGATCAGCGCGATCTGTTCGGCGCGGGTGATTTCGATCTCGCGCTGCTGGGCCAGCGTCGCGAACTCCTGGTCCTTCTCGATCGTCAGCTTCTGCCGCGTCGCATCCAGGTTCTTTGTACGGACCTGCACCTCGGTGTCCTGCTCGACGTCGTTGCGCTGCTTGCGGCGCGCTTCGGTCTGCTCGGTGAGCCGGGTCAGGCCTTCAGCGTCGAACGCGTTGTTGGGATTGAAGAACTGCTTGTCGGTCTGATCGAGGCTGGTCAGCGACACTGACTCGAGTTCGAGACCGTTCTTTTCCAGATCCTCGGCGACCGCGTTCTGCACCGCCTGCACGAAGTCGCGGCGCTTGTCCTGCAGCTCCTGGATGGACATCGTCGCCGCGGTCGCGCGCAGCGAGTCGACGAACTTGTCCTCCACCAGCGCCTTGAGCTCGTTCGGGCTCATCGTGCGGGCGCCCAGCGTCTGCGCGGCGATGCTCACCGACTCCTCGGTCTGCTTGACGCGCACGAAGAAGGCGGCCGTCACGTCGACGCGCATGCGGTCGCGGGTGATCAGGCTCTCGCGCTCGCGGCGCTGGACCTCGAGCTTGAGCGTGTTCATGTTGACCAGCACCCGCTCGTGGAAGACCGGCAGCACGATCGCGCCGCCATCCATGATGACCTTCTGTCCGCCCAGTCCGGTGCGGACGAAGGCGGTCTCCTTCGTCGAGCGCTTGTACAGCCGCGCGAAGATGAAGCCGATGCTCAGCAGTGCGACGAACGCGATGCCGGCGATGATCAGCAGCTCGATCAGGTTGTCCATGAACTCAATACTCCCTCAATGAAATTGGCGTGCGTGGCGAGACGCACTTCACATCAGCGTCGGATGCGGATTCGCGATGCAGCGGTAGAACGCGCCCGCCTTGCTGACGATCAGCACCTGCACGCCCTCCTCGAAGATCTCGTCGTCGACGTCGGGCTCGACCATCAGGTAGTGCGAGCGCCCATGCGCGTCCTTCACCCGTGCCTGCGCCGCCAGGCCGCGCCGCGCGGCGCCGGTCACGACGATGCCGACGCGGCCGACCAGGCTCTGCTCGCTGACGGCGCTGGTCTCGTCCTGCGGAATGATGTGCGCGATCAGCGCGCCCAGTCCCCGCACGGTCGCCATGCCGGCCGGTACCGCCGCGACACCCGCCGCGGCCGCCGGCAGGTAGCCGCCGAACAGCCCGTTCATGACGACCTGCAGGCTGTAGCCGAAGACCGTGTAGCCGCTCAGGAACAGCAGCAGCAGGACCAGCGCCGGCACCTTCCCGAGGTGCAGCCAGCCCAGCACCCGGTCCAGGCCGGTGTCGCCGCTGATCTCGGGCAGGTGGTGGTCGATCAGGTTGCTGGGGCTGAACGAGATCAGCATGCCCGCGCCCTCGACGAGCGCGATGCCGACGATCAGCGCGAAGCCGATGCCGAACGGCAGGTTCTGCGGCGCGGTGAAGAGGCTCATGACTTCGCGGCCTTCAGCTGCGCCATGCGCTCGGCGATCTTGTTGTCGCGGACGAGATCGTCGAGCTCCTTGAGCTGCGCGGCCTGCTGCAGGCCGTTCTGACGGGCGGTGCCGGACAGGCCGGTCTGGCGCTCGTAGACGCGGTCGAAGGCGTCGGTGACCTTGCCGATGCGGTGCGCGGCGGTGCCGGCGCCCGCGGGGCTGGTCACGGTGGCGGCGGCTGCGGCGCGGCTCTTGCGAAACTCCGTCAGCGCGTCCTGCATCTCGCGCTTCTTGGCCAGCAGCGCGGCGACAAAGCCGGTCAGCTCGTTTTCCTGCCGCGCCTGCTCGGCCAGCGTGGTCTCGAGCACCGGCAGTTGCGCCTCGATGTCGAGTTGCCGCGCGACGGCGGCGCGGGCGAGGTCCTCGCGGCCGGCGGTCATCGCCTCGTCGATCTGCGACGCGAGCGTCGCGTGCAGCTGGTTCAGGTTGGCGTGCTGGCGCTGCGACAGATGGCGGTTCGCCGAGACCGTGCCGAGTTCATGGCGGACGTCGTCGATGACGGTGTCGGCCTCGCGGATCGACTGCTCCATCATGGCCCCGGGGGCCTGGTCCTCGATCCGGTCGAGGAGCGCGTGCACGCTGCCGGCGATCACGCGGCCGACGCGGGTCTTCAGGGTGTCGGTCATCTCAGGATCCTTTCGAGGACGTGGAGGGATGCAGGGGCTGGGCGAGGTCGAGCGTGGTGCCCAGGTGTCTGCGCACGACCTGCGGGTCGTACGCGGCGGCGGAGGCTGGCGTGCCCTGGCGCAGCAGCGTCTCGCAGAGCGCGGCGGCGCGGCGCACGAGGGCCTCTTCGAATTGGCGCGCCTGCCCGGCATCGGCGGGCGCCTGGCTGATGGCTAGTGCGAGCGCGGCGATGAAGTGATCCAGCAGCAGGCTGACGACCTCGGAGTGCTGGCCGGTCTCGCTCTCGATGCGCACCAGCGAGTCGCGCAGCCGGGCGGTGAGGTCGCGGGTCCAGGCGTGGGCGGCGACGTAGTCGAAGGCGCCGTCGTGCTGCCGCTTGAGCTGGCCGAGCAGCACGCGCAGCTTGTCGCTGTTGGTCGCGGCGCCCTCGACCTGCAGCTGGGCGAGCCAGAGATAGAGGTCACTGGGGATGCGGGCCGACAAGGGCTCCATCGTGGTCGGGGGACTGCTCGCGTTCATGTCGAAGGGCGTGAAGCGGTGGGGATTTGTTCAGTGTATGCAGATGAATTCATCCGTCAACAGAACGCGCTCGCTGCATTTCCTGCGCGTTCCGCAGGTTTCTCTGAACGGCGGACCGCGGCCAGAGGGCGCAGTGGGCCCCGGCGGCCGGAGCGAGTCAATCACCTTCCCCCTTCAGTGGGAGATGGATGGAGAGATGGGGGGTCACGTCTTGCTGCGGCGCGGCAAAAGCGGGCGCGCAAATGACGCCGCCCCGCGATTGCAGGGCAATCAGCGGGGCGGTTGGATGTCGGCCGCAGGGGCCGGGCGGGGCTGGACGAGGGTTCAGCCCGGCTTGTTCTTGAGCTTGCCCTTGGGCATGACGGCCGTCGTCGGGGCGACGGGCCGGTCGGAGACGAAGGAGGATTCCTTCGTATTGCCGCTGTCCTTCTTCGGCTTCATCTTGGCCTTGTCGTTGCGTTGTTCACCCTTGGGCATGGTCTGAGCTCCTCAGCTTTCAATGTCGGTCAGCAATCGCCGCGTCTTGCCTCTCGGGCTTCGTTCCGGACGCCCGCAGCGAATGCGGCACTCTACTCCCGCTTTGGGGCGATGAAGCCACTCGCCGGACCTCGCCGTATCCCCTGCTTCGCGACCACGACTAGAATCCCACCCGCTCGCCGGCCCGTCCGGCGAGTTTCGCTAGGGGTGCTGGTCCGATCGATGCGTCGGCGGGCCGGCTGAGAAAGTCCCTTTGAACCTGATGACGGCCAGTCGGGCCGTCAGCCCGCGGAGCCAGATCTCCGCGGGCCGAGTTAATCCTCGCGCAGGGAAGCATGCCTTCGACACCACGGGTGTCCTCGCACGCCGCCTTCTCATCGGCGTGTCCGGTTTGCCGACCTGCCATCGCATTCCTGGCTCCGGCATTCCGATGGCAACTTCGTCCGTTCTGACTCCCTTCCCGCTGCACCGCCTCGCGATCGCGTCGATCGCCCTGGCCGCTGGCGGCCTGTCCCTCTGCGCCGCGGCGCAGTCGGCGTCCTCGGCCTCCTCTGCCTCGGCGGCGGCTCCCGCGCTGCCCAGCGTCGTCATCAAGGGCACCGCCGATGCGCCCGTCACCGTCGGCGGCTTCGGCGACACGCCGGTCGCCAAGCTCCCGATGCAGGCCAGCGTCATCAGCGCCGAGATGCTCGCCGACCGCGGCCTGAGCAGCCTTGCCGGTTTGACGCTGCTCGACGCCAGCGTGGGCGACTCCTACAACTCCACCGGCTACGTCTCCTATCTGAAGGTCCGCGGCTACGACCTCGACAACCGCTTCAACTTCCGCCGCGACGGCCTCCCGATCAACGCCGAGACCGCCCTCCCCCTGGCCAACAAGGGCAGCGTCGAAGTCCTCAAGGGCACGTCGGGCATCCAGTCCGGCACCAGCGCCCCGGGCGGCCTGGTCAATCTCGTCGTGAAGCGGCCGACGGTGGAGCTGACCAGCGTGATGCTCGGCGTCAGCGAGCGCGGGACCATCGAATCGGCGATGGACTGGAGCCACCGCTTCAGCGACGGCCACGGCAACGACAAGGCCTTCGGCCTGCGCGTCAACCTGCAGGCCGCCAAGCTCCGCCCCGAGTTGCGCGACGCCGACGGCAGCCGCTGGCTGATGGCCGTCGCCGGCGACTGGCGCGTCACTCGCGACACGCTGATCGAGGCCGAGGTCGAGCTCAGCCGCCAGAGCCAGCCCAGCCAGCCCGGCTTCAGCCTGCTCGGCGACAAGCTGCCCGACGCCAAGGCCATCGATCCGCGCATCAACCTCAACAACCAGTCGTGGAGCCTGCCGGTCGTCTTCGAGGGCCGCACCGCCTCGCTGCGCGTCCAGCATCAACTCAATGCCGACTGGAAGCTGCAGGCGCATGCCGCGATCCAGCGGCTGGTCAACGATGACCGCCTCGCCTACCCGTTCGGCTGCACCGCGGGCGACGGCACGTTTTACCCGAGCACCTACTGCCCCGACGGCACCTTCGATCAATACGACTTCCGCAGCGAGAACGAGCACCGCAACAGCGACGCGCTCGACCTCTCGGCGCAGGGCAAGCTGAGAACGGCGGGCATCACGCACGAGCTGACGACGGGCGTGCTGTTCTCGCGCTACAAGAGCCGGCTGCAGGGTCAGGCCTACAACCCGGCGGGCACCGGCAACATCTGGGGCACGCTGCCGACGACGGCCGATCCCACGCTCTCCGGCACCAACACCAACCGCACCGAGCGCAGCACCGAGCTCTATCTGCGCGACGCAATGCAGTTCAGCGAGCGCTGGCAAGGCTGGCTCGGTGTGCGTCACACGCGGCTCAAGCGCGACAGTGTCGCGGTCGGTCCGGAGGCGGGCCAGGTCGGCACGCCGAATCCGTACGCGCAGTCGTTCACGACGCCGTGGCTCGGCGTGAGCTACGCGATCGATCCGCAGTTGCTGGCTTACGCGAGCTGGGGCCAAGGCATTGAATCGGCGGTCGTGCCCAACCTGCCGGTTTATGCGAACCGCACGGCGGTGCTGCCGGCGCTGCGCAGCAAGCAGTGGGAGATCGGTTTGAAGTCGGGCAGCCGGACGGTGGACTGGTCGATCAACTACTTCGACATCAGCAAGCCCGCGACGCGCGACGTGCCGGTCACGGTGAACGGCGAGAACATGCTCGAGACCCGCATCGACGGCGAGCAGAACCATCGCGGCGTGGAAGCGCAGGCGGATCTGAAGTGGACGAACGGCGGCCTGATGGCGAGCGCGATGAAGCTGCGCGCGCGCCGCGAGCGCAGCGAGGACGTGACGCTCAACGGCCTGAAGCCGACGAACGTGCCGGAGACCGTGCTGAAGCTGCAGGCGCATCAGAACGTGTGGCTGCCGGGTCTGGAGCTGCAGGCGGGCGTGGTCTACGAGGGCAAGCGCATGGTGCTGCCGGACAACTCGCTGTCGATTCCGAGCTGGACGCGGCTGGACCTTGGCGCTCGTTATGAGCAGAACGTGGGCCGGCAGTTGCTGATCTGGCGTGTTGGCGTGGACAACGTGACGGACCGCCGGGCGTGGCGCGAGTCGCCGTACCAGTACAACCATGTCTATCTGTACCCGCTCGCCAATCGCACATGGCGGGCGTCGGTGGAGTGGGTCTTGTGAGGGACTGATTTTTCTGTGTATACTCTTAGGCTCTGATCCCCGATAGCTCAGTCGGTAGAGCGCCGGACTGTTAATCCGTAGGTCCCTGGTTCGAGCCCAGGTCGGGGAGCCAAGATCAGATGACGAAGGTCTTAGGACCTTCGTTCTTTTTCAGCCAGAGTCCGACCGAAGGCACTGGCCCAAGAATTCAGGTCGATAGGATCTGAAAACCGACGATTCCTCGATAGCTCAGTCGGTAGAGCGCCGGACTGTTAATCCGTAGGTCCCTGGTTCGAGCCCAGGTCGAGGAGCCAAAACTGAAGCCCTGATGCAGCGATGCATCAGGGCTTTTTTCTTTCTGGCACACCCAAATGCCAAGGCACTACGGAGGCTGGTCTCGAGTTCGATAGCGATAGAGGTGCGTCGCCTCAAGCGAAAGTCGAATCAACCACCATTCGTAAAGACGGGCGATTCCCCTCTTGTTGTGGTGTTTCGTGCAGCCTTGACGCACCGCCATGATGAACGAATCAAGGCTCTTCCGGTGACGATTCTCGAAATGCCAGCCAAGAGTCAGAAGGACTCCAGCGATACGCTGCGGGTGCATCAATTCGCGGCAGTTCGAGCGCATGCACTGCAAGTTCCGACAAAGCTTGGACCCGAGCAGAACGCTCTTGGATGCCTTCACCAACACTTCCGAGAAAGTCATTGGCGGCATCGAGGATGCGGGTGGGGATGGCGGCCTCCAGTTGCGGGCCTTCGCTTCGCTCGGAATGCGACAAGCGGAAGAAGGTCAGAGTATCGCCGCGATTCACGCGGTTCGCCGCTCTCACGACGAGAGCAGGGCCGGCTCAAGGTTGAAGTGCGACACCTCGCATCTTGTAAGGTGTCGCGCAAATGGGAACTCACTACTCGCATCTGAGCCAGACCGATCGCGTCGCGATCCAGTTGTTGCTTCAGGCCGGAT
>NZ_JBCNLG010000043.1:0-23812 GCF_039595595.1 Roseateles sp.
CGGCCTTCTTCGCAGTTGCCATTTCGATTCTCTCCATCAAGGGTTGTTGATGTGCCGGGCCCTGGTGAAGGTCTGACGCCTTCGGTACTCGTTGGCACCCTGCGCGGGCAATGGTACTGCGCACCTCTGTCATTGAGAAGGCTCTGACAGGGGAGAAACGGCCCTGAAGTCAACGCCGCGTGCCGTGTCTGTCGCGGGCGCGCATCAATCGCCGCGTGTCCTACGCGCTTCTCTCGTCATCACCTACGGGGTTCCCCGTGGTCATCGCGCATCGCGCGAGCGCTCAGTAGACATCGCGCCGGTAGCGGCCCGTGCGGATGAGCGCGTCCACGCCGTCATCGCCGAGCGTCTCCCGCAGCACCGCATCGACGGCGCCCGCCATTCCCTGCAGGCTGCCGCAGACATAGATCGCCGCGCCGCGATCCACCCACTCCCGCAGCCGGCTCGCGTGGCGGGCGAGCAGGTGCTGCACATGGACGCGCTCCGCCTGATCGCGGGAGAACGCCCAGTCCGCATGCGCGATCAGGCCGTCGCGCTGCCACGCTTCGATCTCATCGCGGTAGTGCGCGTCATGGGCCGCGCGGCGCTCACCAAACAGCAACCAAACCTGCACGCTGGATGGCGCGAGGCGCTCGATCGCGCCGTTGGCCGTGCCCATGCGGGATGCCGCGCGGGCCTTCAGGTGCGCGCGCAGCCCTGCCAGGCCGGTGCCGTTGCCGATGAGGATCAGCGGCCGGTCCGCGTTCGCACCGATGCGGAAGCTCGCATGCGGCCGCAGCCGCAGCGCGACCTCGCCGCCGAGCGGCAGCCGGTCCGTCAACAGCCCCGACGCCAGACCCGGCGTGCCGTCGTCGCGCGCCGTGCGGCGCACCATCAACTCGACGCCGCCATCGCGTGGCAACGAGGCGATCGTGTACTCGCGCGGCCGATGCACGTCGTCGCCGGCCTCCTCGCCCGCCAGGCTCACCTGCACGAGATCGCCCGCCTCCCAGTCCGGCAACGGGGATCCGTCCGCCGGCGTCAGCGCGAGGTGGAACACCGGTCCGCCCTCGCTGCCGGGATTCAAGTGGCGGCGCGTGCGCAGCCGCCATGGCGTGAAGACGGGCGCTTCCCATTCCGCCAGATCGGCGGTGCCGGCGAGATGGCTGAGCCGTTGCCGCCATTGCGCCAGCGCATGTGGATCGGCCCGGTCCGCGTCGATGCGATCGAACATCGGCTGCGCGCCGCGCTCGCGCAGCCAGGCGTCGAGCGCGCGGCCGAAGCCGCAGAAGTGCGTGTAGCTCGAGTCCCCCAGCGCCAGCACGCCCGCCTGCAGCGATGACAGCTCGATCGCGTCGTCCCCCGCCGTCATCAGGTCGCGCGCGAAGGGCGCGGCGCTGTCGGGCGCGTCGCCCTCGCCATGGGTGCTGGCGATGAAGAGCGCATGCCGCGCGCCGAGCAGCGCGGCGCGATCGATCTCGCCGAGCGCCGCGACGCGCACCGGCATGCCAGCCAGGTGCAGCGCCTTGGCGGTCTGCCACGCGATCTCTTCGGCCTGACCCGTCTGGCTCGCGTGGAGCACGAGCACCGGCGGGCCGGCGTCCGCGGCGGGCAGCAGCGCGGCGGATTCCTTGGCTGCCTGCCGCTGGCGCCGGCGGTGACGCCACCACACGGCCGCGCACATCGCCAGATAGAGCGCGATCAGCAGCAACGCCGCCGCGGGACGGGACAGGAACGCGGTCATCAGAGCATCAGTTCGCGCATTACGGCGGAGAAGCGCTCCTCGAAGCCGCCGCCTTCGGCCGCGGTCCGGCGGCGCACCAGCAGCGCGGCCAGCCCGAGTCGATCGGCAAGCGCCAGGCCTTCGTCCGGGCCCAGCACCATCAGGGCCGTCGACCAGCCATCGGCCCACATCGCGCTGTCGTGCACGACGGTGACGGCGGCGAGCCCGTGCTCGACCGGCCGCCGGGTGCGCGGATCAATGGTGTGGGAGCGCCGCGTCCCGTCGCCCTCGGTGAACGCCTTGCGATAGTCGCCGGAGGTCGCCACCGACAGGCCGTGCAGCGCGATGCGCAGCGGCGCGAGGCCGCAATCGGCGGAAGGCGGCTCGAGGTCGACCCACCACGGCTGACCTTCCGGCTTGAGCCCGGCGCCGCGCAGCTCGCCGCCAATCTCGACGAGGTGGTCGGGCAGGCCGAGCCGGGTCATCAGCGCCGAGACCCGATCGACCGCATAGCCCTTGGCGATCGCCGACAGGTCCAACGACAGTCCGCCCGGCTGCGTCAACACGTGGCGGTCGGCTTGCCATCCCAGCGTGGACCAGCCCAGAGGCGCGCGGGCGCAAGCGTCGGCGGACGGCGGCTGGAAGCCGGGCTCATCATGGCGGCGGGCGAGCGCCGTCTCGCCCGACGGACCGAAGCCCCACAGCGCGACCAGCGCGCCGGCGGTCGGGTCGTAGGCGCCGCCGCTCGCCGCCGCGACTCGCAACGCCGCGGCGACGACCGTCGCCAAGCCGTTCGGCAGCAGCTGCGCGCTGCCCGCCGGCGCGCGATTGAAGCGGCTCAGGTCGGAGTCCGGATCCCACTGGCTCATCTGCGCGATCACCTCATCGCAGACGTGGCGCACCGCGTCCTCGATCGCGCCGGTGCGCAATCCCGCCGGGCCGACGAAGCGCGCCGACCAGACCGTGCCCATCGTCTCGCCGCCGATCGCGTGCACGATCTGGCCAAGCGGCGGGGGCTCGCCGGTGATGCGCAGCGGGACGAGCACGCGCGGCTCGGGCGCGTCGACCGCGCCTCGCGCCACCGCCGTCCCGCAGGCCACGCTCACTTGGGCAGCACCTCGAAGGTGGCGCTGACGCTGGCGCGCTGCACGGGCGCCTGCCGCGTGCCGGCGGGTGCGTTCGGGCCGCGCGCCGGACCCGTGCTCGCGCCGAGGAAGTAGCGGCCCGGCTCCGTCCATTCGACGGTGAATTCGCCCTTGGCATCGGTCTTGAGTTCGACCTCGCCAAACTTGTAGCGATAGCGGTTGCCCTCGCGGACCAGCTTCAGTTGCACGTCGGCCGCCGGTTTGCCGTCCAGCATCAGGCGAAAGCGGGTCTTGTCGCCATGGCTCAGGTCGGTGACCGGGCCCAGCGGCAGCAGCTCCAGCCCGTCGCCCTCGGGCTTGAAGTCAACCTTGCCGGCCTCCTCCTTGCTGACGAAGGTCTGCTGGCGGTTGGTCATCACCGTCATCGCGGTGATCTCGGCGTCCGCCGGCACGTCCTTGGCGAAGGTCGCCGGCGTGGTGCGGAAGCGCTTGGTCTCGCCGCCCTGCTTGTACGTGCCCATCAGCGACTGGCTCAGGTTGCTCACCCGCCAGGTGCCGTCCTGCGTCAACTTCACGTCGAAGCTCTCGCGATGGCGCGCCGCGCTGCGGTTCTCCGCCTCGACGCTGCGGCCGTCCGGCGCGGTGATGCGCAGCGTCTCGATCTTGAGCGCGCGCTCGAAGTTGAAGAGGTCCTCGGAGACGGCCGCATCGAACGAGGCCACCGGCTCCTTGCCGTCGAAGGCGGCCTTGTTGGGCAGCAGCCAGGTCATGTGGGCCTGCGCGCTCAGGGGCAGCAGCGCGGCGATGGCCAGCGCGATCGGGGCCGCGCGCGTCGCGAGCCGGGCGGCGATCGAAGTCTTCATCATGGTGATCTGCTCCGTGTCTTGTTGGTGAGGCGAGGGCAGCGCGCCGCTCAGGGCTTGACCGCCAGTTCCAGCGCGCCGAGCTCGTGCTCGCCCTTGGCCGTGGCGGTGGCCGGCGCCTTCACCGGCCAGGTCAGCGGCAGGCGCTGCACTTCCCGGCCGCCGGCTTCGCGGCTGGACTCGACGACGATCTCGTACTGGCCGGGCGGCAGCGCGGCCAGCGCCGGATGCGTGTCGAGCGAGATCACATGCTCACCCGGCGCGCGCGTCGCGGCGGTCACGCCGTCGGCCGGCACCGTCAGGTTGCGGCCGCCCTGGCGCCACCACTGGCGCATGTCCTTGAGCCACTTGGTGCCGGCGTTGTTCTGCTTCTTGATGTCATACCAGACCGCCAGCTGCGCGACGGCGGGACCGGATTCGCCGGCCTTCTCGATCCAGACGGCGACGTAGGGGCGGTGGTATTCGGCGACGTTCAGGCGCGGCAGGTCGAGCTTGAGCTGCACGGTGGCGGCCCAGGCGGACGAGCCCGCCGCCAGGGTGCCCAGGGCACCGAGCTGGAAGAGGGTACGGCTTGCGGAGCAGTTCATGGACGAAATCTCGGTTGAAGGTCGGAAGGATCCTGGCGGCGGCTCGGAACGGAGAACGGCGGGTAAGGAAACAAGGAAACCCGGGGGACGGCGCTCTGGTCGCGCGATCCATGCAAAGGATCAGTGGATCAGCAGCAGGGCCAGCAGGGCCGGGATCACGAGGCCCAGCCCCACCAGCGGCCAGGTGCTGGGCCGGCTGACGGCGTGGAACTTGAGGATCAGCAGGCCCGTGATCGAGAACACCAGGCAGGCGGCGGCGAAGACATCGATGAACCAGCTCCAGGCCACGCCGGCGTTGCGGCCCTTGTGCAGATCGTTGAGGTAGGAGATCCAGCCGCGATCGGTGTCCTCGTACTCGATCTCGCCGCTGTCCCGCGCGATGCGGATCCACGCATCGCCGCCGGGGCGCGGCAGCGCGAGGTAGATCTCGTCGCGGCTCCATTCGGCGTCGCGGCTGTCGACGGCGCGGTCGAGCGTCTTCGCCAGCCAGGCGCGCACCGGGGCGGGCACGGCGGCCTTGCGGTCGGACTCGCCCGCCGCCGGCTTCAATGAAGCGGCCAGCTCAGCAGGCAGCTGCGCCGTCCTGCTGACGATCGCGGGCTTGGCCTCGATGCTGGCGGCGTGGTTCAGCGTGATGCCGGTGGCGGCGAACAGGATCATGCCGATCAGGCAGATCGCCGAACTGATCCAGTGCCACTGGTGCAGCTGCTTCAGCCAGCCGGCGCGCCGCGCCGCAGGGGTCGGGGCGGCGCCGCTCATGTCTCGGCCCAGAGCCGCAGCAGGTTGTGATAGTGGCCGGTGAGCGCGGTGGTCTCGGCGTCGTCGCCCAGGCGGCCGCGCAGCTTCTGGATGGTCTGGTCGAGCTCGAACAGCATTGATCGCTGCCAGTCCTGGCGGATCAGGCTCTGCGTCCAGAAGAACGAGCACACGCGCGCGCCGCGCGTCACCGGCAGCACGCGATGCAGGCTGGTGCTCGCGTAGACGATCAGGTCGCCGGCCGGCAGCTTGACCTCGTGCGTGCCGTAGGTGTCGATGACTTCGAGCTCGCCGCCGTCGTACTCGTCGGGCTCGCACAGGAACAGCGTCGACGAGACATCGCTGCGCAGCGGCTGGTCGGTGCCTTGCTGGCGCATGATCGCGCCGTCGACATGGAAACCGTACTGCTCGCCGCCCTCGTAGCGGTTGAACAGCGGCGCCAGCGTGCGCAGCGGCAGCGCCGCGCTGATGAACAGCGGATGCCGCGCGAGCACCTGGCGGATGTGCTCGCCGATCTCGCGGGCAGCCGGATGATCGGCCGCGAGCTGCCGGTTCTGCTTGACCTTCGCGCCCTGCTCGCCGACGGTGGCGCGGCCATCGGTCCAGTCGGCGGCGTCGAGGAGCTTGCGCATCTCGCGCACGTCCTGCTTGGAGAGCACGTCGGGGATGTGAAGAAGCATGTCCGGATCGATTCGAAACAGGAGGCCGGGACGGACGACGGCCCGCCCCCGCCAGGACGGGAACGGGCCGCGCGTACGCTACCTCAAACTCGTCAGAAGCCGATGTTGGCCATCAGCGAGACCGCGCGCGGTGCGCCCAGGACCAGACGGCCGCCCCCGTTGTTCAGCGAGGACATGTAGTTCCGGTCGAACAGGTTGGTGACGTTGAGCTGCATCGTGACATTCTTGTTGACGCGGTAGGCGCCCATCAGGTCGACGACGGTGAAGGCGGGCAGGCTGGGCAGGCCGGTCGAATTCGGCTGTCCCACGGTGACGACGCGCTTCTGCTCGGCGATGTGGCGCACGCCGGTGCCGATGGTGAAGTCGTTCCACTGGTACGAGGTCCACAGCGTGGCGGCCCACTTCGGCGTCCAGCGCACGCCGTCGGTGACGACCTGGTTCGGGTTGGTCGCGGTCGAGGCGGCGCGCTGGTTGATCGCCTTCGCGTCCATGGTCTGCACGCCGGCGGTGATCTGCCAGAAGTTGGTCAACTGGCCGACGGCCGCCAGCTCGATGCCCTGCACGCGCACCTTGCCGCCTTGCGTCGACAGGTTGGTCACCGGGTCCACGCTGACCACGCCGTCGTTCTCGCTGCGATACACCGCGGCGGTCAGGTTCAGGCGCTTGCTCAGCAGGTCCCACTTGGTGCCGACCTCGTAGTTGGTCGTCTCCTGCGCGTCGGCGGTGCCGGCGGCCTGGCCGGAACTGCTCAACACGAAGTTCGCGCTGCCGGGCGGCGTCAGCGAGTTGCCGGCGGCGGCGTAGACGGTGCCGTTGTCGGCCAGCTTGTACAGCAGCGCGCCATTCCAGCTGGTGATCCACTTGCCGGCGCTGTACTTGGCGTTGGTCACCACGTTGTTGGCCAGCGTGCCGGTGGTGGTGCGGATCGTGTAGTGCTCAGTGCGCAGGCCCAGCGTCAGCTTGAGCGCATCCGTCAGCGCCAGCGTGTCCAGCGCATAGACGGCCTGCGTCGAAGTGCTGCCATCGTTGTCCGCGCCGGTGGCGTAGGGCATCGGCAGGACATCGGCGGCGCTCGGGCGATACAGGTTGGCGTAGGGAACCGTCAGGCCGGTGGTCGCGAAGCCCAGGGTCTTCTGGCTCTCGTACATCAGCTCGATGCCGGTGGTCAGGTCGTGCTTGACGCCGCCGGTGGCGAAGCTGGTCGTGAGGCTGGTCTGGTTGGCCAGGATCTCGTTGGTCTGGTCGACGCGCTGGCGCGAGCGCGAGATCTTCCACGTCGACGGATCGGCCGGATTGATCGACGTGGTCTGCGTGTCGCCGGCCACCGGGGCGCCGAAGATGGTGATGATGCCGGTCAGCACCCGGTCCATGTGCGTGCGGCCATAGCGCGAGATGTTGCGCACCGTCGTGCCGTTGCCCAGGTCCATCTCGAGCTTGGCGGTGACCATGTCGGCCTTGACCTTCTCGCGGTCGTCGCGGCTGCCGTAGAAGTTCGAGCTGTCGACCTTGGGCGCCGTGGCGATCGCGGCAGCGGCTGCGATTTGCGCCGGGGTCGCCGTGGCGGCCGGAGCAGCGACCGTGTAGCCGGGCCAGCCGATCGCCGGAATGCCGCCGTCCGGCACGTTGTCCTGGCGCACGTGCTGCGAGTACAGGAAGAAGCGCGTGTTCGTGTTCAGGCCGAAGGCGACCGACGGCGCGATGCCGTAGGTCTTGCGCTTGACGACGTCGCGGCCAGGCACGCCGTTGTCCTGCCACACCGCGTTCAGGCGCACGGCGGTGTTCTCCATGACCTTCTGGTTGACGTCGACCGAGGCACGCTTGCGGTTGGCGTCCCCGACCGTCACGGTGCCTTCGACGAAGTTGTCGATCTGCGGCAGCTTGGTGATCAGGTTGATGTAGCCGGCGGACGCACCGCGGCCAGTGTCGGCGCCGGCGGGGCCCTTCACCACTTCGATCTGCTCGAGATTGAACACGTCGCGCGTGACCGCGCCCAGGTCGCGGATGCCGTCGACGAAGGTCGAGGTGCTCGCGCTGAAGCCGCGCATCTGGAAGGCGTCGCCAGCGGAGGTGTTGCCGTTCTCGCCCAGCTGCATCGTGATGCCGGGGGTGTTCTGCAGCGCGTCGGTCAGCGACACGGCGCCCTGCTCGCGCAGCACTTCCTTCTTGATCACCGAGATCGTCTTGGGCGTCTCCAGCAGCGGCTGCGTGAGCTTGGACGAGGCGCTCTTGTCCACCTTGTAGTCGGACTGCGCGGCGCCCTGGACCTTCACCTGCGGCAGGTAGGGCGCGCCGGACGCAGAGGCCGTGGCGGTGCCGGCGTCGGCAGGGGCCGGGGCATCGGCGGCATGAGCCAGCGGGAGGGTCAGCGAGGCGGCCAGGGCGGCCAGCGGAGCCACCGTGTGCTTGCGGCTCTTGATGTAGCGGGACATGAAAACGGGCTCCGAGGGAGGAAGTTCTAGTTGGGTTCTCGCTCGGCTGGCTGCGCGTTGGCGGCGTCGTCCCGGCGCTTCACGGCGCACGGTGGCGGGCCCCTCCCTGGTCGCGACTGGCTGGCGGTGGCGGGTGATTGAGGCCGGCGTGGACTCAAAGGTCGCAAATGCTAAGCATTCTCATTTGAGTGTGTCAAAGAAATGCGATGGCACGGGCCGTTGCGCGTGGCGAACGCGCGACGGTGAGCACGGCTTGGGCGGAAAACAGCCCGAACCGGACCGATTCCGGCAAGGAAATGAGAAAACCCGCGGACGCCAGAAGCGTCGCGCGGGTTTGGAGAGGGGGCGCGGGAGGCGCTCCCGCTCAGCTTTGCGTCAATTCAACGGCCTGGGCGCTTCTTCCTCGCCGGCCTCCGGCAGCTTGGGCGCCGTCTTCAGGCTCCAGACCATCGTCACGGCCAGGATCGCCACCACCACGCCCAGCGACAGCAGCACGGGGATCTTGATCACGTCGATCAGCATCATCTTGGCGCCGATGAAGACCAGCACGACCGCCAGGCCATAGCTGAGCAGATGGAACTTGGAGGCCATCGCCGCGAGCAGGAAGTACATCGCGCGCAGACCCAGGATCGCGAAGATGTTGGAGCTCAGCACGATGAACGGATCGGAGGTGATCGCGAAGATCGCCGGGATCGAGTCCACCGCGAAGATCACGTCCGTCATGCCCACCAGCGCGATGACCAGCAGCATCGGCGTCGCGATGCGCTTGCCGTTCTCCAGGGTGAAGAAGCGCTCGCCGTCGAAGTTCTTGCTGACCGGCAGCACGCGTCGCAGCAGCTTCAGCGCGGGGTTGTCCTCGAGGTCCGGTTCCTGGCCGGCCGCCCACCACATCTTGATGCCGGTGATCAGCAGGAAGGCGCCGAAGAGATACAGGATCCAGTGGAACTGCGCGATCAGCCAGCCACCCACCAGGATCATCACCGTGCGCAGCACGATGGCGCCGATGATGCCCATCATGAGCACCCGCTTCTGGTAGGCCGAGGGCACCGCGAAGTAGGTGAAGATCATCAGGAAGACAAAGATGTTGTCGACCGCCAGCGACTTCTCGATGAGGTAGCCGGTGATGAACTCCAGCGCCTTGGTGTTGGCGAGTTCCGTGCTGCCGGTGCCGTCCTTGACGGCCCACCACAGCAGGCCCATGAAGGCCACGCTCAGCGCCACCCAGACCAGCGACCAGTTGATGGCCTCCTTGACGCCCACGTCGTGCGCGCCCTGCTTGCGCAGCACGACGAAGTCCAGGAACAGCGACACCACGACGATGCCGACGAAAACCACCCACAGCCAGGTGGGCACGATCGTGCTCATGACGACTCCTTGCAAGAACGGGAAAGGACTGTACCGATCCCCGGAACACTCGCGGCGTCCGAGGACGCCGTCCGGCCGAAAGGTCTTGCAAGGCTGACACGGCGCGGGGTCGAAGGACCTCGATCCGGAGTCAGGTGCAGGGCCCGGCTGCCTTCACGGCAACGTACTGACGGGCGTCTGCCGCGGCTGGCGCCGCGCGGCTACTCCCCTTTCGGAAGCTTCGGATTATCTTGTGTTGTTTGTCATTTCAACTTCGTATTTTTCTGATGATGAGTGCCGCTATGCTGAGCGGCATGAAAACGCTGACCCGTTGGCTGCTGCTCGCCGCCGCGCTGCTGCTGGTGGCGCACCTCTACCCCGGCGTGCAGGTGAAGAGCTTCATCACGGCCCTCATCGCGGCCTTCGTCCTGGGCCTGTTCAACACCATCCTGCGTCCGGTGCTGGTGCTGCTCACCCTGCCCGTGACGCTGCTGACGCTGGGGCTGTTCCTGTTCGTCATCAACGCGATGCTGTTCTGGGCGACGGCCTCGGTGCTCGATGGCTTCGCGGTCGCGGGCTTCAGCGCGGCGCTGATCGGTTCGCTGATCTATTCGCTGTGCGGCATGGCCATCGACGTGCTGATCGAGCGCCTCTTTCCCGACAGCGAATGAACGGATGAACAAGAAGGCCGCTCGTTCGAGCGGCCTTCTTTGTGAGCGCGAACGCGCGGCGAAGCGATCAGGGCTCCGCGCCTGGCGGCACGCCGCGTGGATACATCTCGGCCAGCAGTTGGCGGCGCTCGTAGCGCAACTCCCGCAGACGCGCGTCGATCACTGACGCCTCGAACTGGTCGGCCGTCTTGGCCCGTCCCTGGCGCTCCGCCGACGCGAGCCGGTCGATTGCGCCAGTGATGTCGCCGAGCGCCGCGCGGGACTCGCCCTGGGCTCTCAGCGCGCGCAGCGGCTGCCCGAGTTCCTGCCACAGCGTGCCGCTTTCCTGCCAGGCCAAGGCATCGCGCGCATGCAGCGCGAGATGCGTCTGGAGCGCTTCAGCGGCCTCCCGCTTCACTTCAGGGCGCGGGTCCGCCTGCGCCAAGTCGGCGCGCATCATGAGCATGGGCCGCGAGCGCTCGCCCTTGAGCGGTTCGAGCGCCGCGAAGCCGGCCTCGGTCTTGCCGCGCGCGAGTTCCAATTCGGCATGCGCGTAGACCAGCAGCCGCTTCGCGCCCGGGTCCGCGCCGAGCAGCCCGGCCAGCGCGTCGGCGGTCTTCAGCGAGGCCTCGGCACGCGAGAAATCGCGCAGCTTGATCGACGCCAGCGCGCTCGTGTAGCGCGCCGCCAGCTGGTCGATGTTCTCGGTCTGGCGCGAGCCGGCGTCCAGCCCCTGCAGCACGCGCCACGGGTCGGTGCGCTGATCCATCAGCACGCGCGCGCGCGCCGCCATCAGAATGTGTTCCGAGGTGCCGACCAGCTTGCCCTGCCCCTTGGTGCCCAGGCGCGCGCGGGCTTCGCCAATCCGCTCGCTGGTCAACGGGTGGCTGCGCAAATACGGGTAGGCGCCCGAGTCCATCAGGTGATAGGCCTGCTCCATGCGCTCGAACATGCTGGCCATGCCCGCGCCCTGATAGCCGGCCTGGGTCATGACCTGAAAGCCGACCCGGTCGGCCTCGCGCTCCATGTCGCGCGAGAAGTTCAGCTGCGCCTGCGCCGCGGCCGCCTGGCTGCCCACGATGGCCGCCTGCGCGCCGTCCATGCTGCGGCTCTTCGCCGCGGCCAGGATGCCCAGGATCAGCCCGACGGTGGCGAGCGCGCTCGTGCGCGCATCGCCGACGATGCTGCGCGCGATGTGGCGCTGCGTGACGTGGGAGAGTTCGTGGCCCAGCACCGACGCGAGCTCGTCGCGAGCGCCGGTCATCGCGATCAGGCCGAGGTGCACGCCGACATAGCCGCCAGGCAGCGCGAACGCGTTGACCGACTTGTCGCGCACCAGGAAGGCCTCCCAGGCGAAGCGGTCGCTGGTGTCGTCGCTGATGTTGCCGAGCCGGCGGGCCGCGTCGACGAGCGGCTGCCAGGTGTTCTGCACGTATTCGAGCAGCAGCGGATCGTCGATGTAGTCGGGATCGACGCGGATCTGCCGCATGACCTGGTCGCCGAGCTTCTTCTCGGCGCCGATGCTGACCTCGGCGGACACGGAATCGCCGAGCGCCGGCAGGTTGACCTGCGCGATCGCGCTCTGGCCGAGCAGGGCCGCGCTCAGCAGCACCGCCAGCGCGCGGCGCGTGAAGGGAATGGGGTTCAGTCGCTTCAAGGGATCTCCAGGGACCAGAACTATGATGACGCCTCTACGGTTTCGCGATTGTTGCCGCGCCCCATGAGCTCGCCTCTCACCCATTTTGACGCCGATGGCCAAGCCCACATGGTGGACGTCTCCGGCAAGGATGTCACGCACCGCGTGGCGCGCGCGGCGGGCCGCATCCGGATGAAGCCCGAGACGCTGGCCCTGATCCGCGAGGGGAATGCGAAGAAGGGCGATGTGATCGGCGTGGCGCGCGTCGCGGCGATTCAGGCCGCGAAGCGAACTTCCGAGCTGATACCGCTGTGCCACCCGCTGCCGATCACGCGTGTGGCGGTCGAATTCGCGCTGGATGAGGTGGCGAGCGCGGTGATCTGCACCGCGCAGGTGGAGACGCACGGACGCACGGGCGTGGAGATGGAAGCGTTGACGGCGGTGCAGGTGGGCCTGCTCACCGTGTACGACATGTGCAAGGCCGCGGACCGCGGCATGGTCATGGAGCAGATCCGCGTGCTGGAGAAGCACGGCGGTAAATCGGGCGACTGGGTCGCCGCGATCTGACCGGCCCGCGGCTCAACGCAATTCGCGGAAGCCGTACTCGCGCTGCGGCGGCTCGCACTGGAAGGGCTTGGCTGCGGCGCCGAGCGAGGCCACTTCCTCGCATTCGGCCAGCCACTCGTCGCTGGCGCTGTTGTGGAACTCGCGCAGGCGCTCGACGAGATAGCGGGCCTTGTCCGTCTCACCGACGGCATTGAGCGACTTCGCCCAGGCCATCAGCAAACGAATGTCGATCAGGTGATGGCCGGTGCGCCGCGCGGCGTCGAGCGCCAGTTCACCCGGAGGCAGCACGGTCGCTTCGGCGTAGTCGGCCTGCAGCGAAAACAGCGGCGAGCGCTGGCCCGAGGCGATGCGATCCTCCAGCGGAGAGGCTCCTGCGGGCGGCGCGTAGATATGGACGATGCGCAGGTAGTCCGCGATGACCAGGGGCATCAGCGCCGCGATCGCGAGTCCCAGCAGTGTCAGCAGCGGCCGGCGCTTCCCCAGGGATGGCGCGTCATGCTTGCGCGTGGTCCCGTCCGGCGTGGATTCCGCCAGGCTCAAACCGAACGCCAGCGCCGCCGGGAGCAGGAAGTAGGCATACCAGAGCGGGTATTCGAACTGGCTGTGCAAGCCGATCATCGCGACCAGCATCGCGGCACAGCGCGTCGCCGCGGTGCCACGCACGGCACGTGCGAAGCCGCTCCACAGCCCCCAGCCGAGCAGGCCCAGCGTCAACAGGCCCAGCGGCAGGCCCATTTCCACGAGCAACTGCATCTCGAGGTTGTGGGTGTGATCGAAGAACGCGACGGGACGATCGGGAAACGGCGTCAAGGTCCAGGCGAAGTTGAAATCGCCCCATCCCGCGCCAGTCAGCGGGTAGCGCTGCAGCAGGCCGACGGCGTTCTTCAGGATTGCCAGGCGCGTCGGTGAGCCGGCGCCTTCATCCGATACGCGCGACTGCGCGCCGAACGCGTGATGGCTGACGGCCGTGTACCACTCCAGCAGCGCCCAGCCGACGGCGAACATCACGAGCGTCGAACCGAGAGCGATGCGGATCCGCGGCGCAAGGCGTGCATCCACGGCACCCCAGAGCGCCAGCAGCCCGACGCCGATCATTCCGGTACGCGAGGCGCTGAGCAGCACGCAGAACACGAAGAGAAACAGCAGCAGGTACAACGCGAGAGTGCCGAGCAACGCGCTGCCAAGGCGGCGCGCCAGCCATTCGCCCTGCGCGAGCCACACCGAGGCGACGCAGGCCCACATCAACAGGCTGGCGAGGTGGTTGGGCTGCCGCATGTTGCCCACCGCGCGGCCGACCAGCCCGGAGCGCGCGATGAAGGTGCCATCGGCCAGGGCGGGAAAGAACATCTGCACGACGCTGACGATCACGCTCAGCAGGCCCGCGCCCACCAGGGCGACGCAGAAGGCGGTGAGCAGGTCGTCGCGAAGTTCGGGCGTGATCGCCCGCCCCGTCTGCACGGCGAGCAGGGCGCCCAGCAGCATCGCCGCGCTGGTCAGCGCCATCGACCACGGAAGGCCGTTCATCGACGGCGCCGCCAGGGCGGCAGCGGTCATGAGCAGCAGGCCGAGCGACACGCCATCGACGCGCCAACCTGCCCGCAGCGAGCCGCTCCAGGCCAGGCCGGCGACCGTCAAGCCCAGTCCGGCGAAGGCCAGCAGCTGGTTGTACAGCGTCGCCGACGGAGTCTGGTTGTACGCAACGAGCGGCGCGAGCGTCACGCCAAGCAGCAGGCCGATGAGCGTGAGGAGCTGGCGATGCGGTGCCGAAGCGGCGTCGGAAAGATCGGCGGCAGGCGCCGTCGCGGCGAACGTCATGAACGGTCCGGGTCGTGGGGACAGGGCGGAACTCTAACGCCCTTGCGGCGGGGTGCGCCCGCGACGGTCAGAAGCTGTCGATCGGCGCGAAGCCCACGGGCTCACCACTGGTTTTGTCGATGAGCACCGACCAACTCGTATCGCGCGCGATCATTGGAATCACCGCAAGTTGCTCCAACGGTCTGCCGCTGCGGGCGACGGCATCGTCGAACGCGGCGCGATCCTTCGCACGCGCCACCAGCGGCGCCAAGGGCTTGGCCACTTTCAGCGCATGGCGCCGGCCCTCCGCGCCCCAGGGGCGCCAGAAGAGCGGGCGCGCGCCGATATCCGTGCCAGCCATTGCCTTGAAGATGGCGTCGCCGCGTTGAGCGTCCGTCGGCTCGACGGTATCCACGAGACGGGGGCCGTCCAGCGGCAGGGCACGCAGCCCCTCGACCGCCTTCGGCAATTCGTCCATCACGACGTCATTGGCAATGGTGAGACGGAATCGTTCGGCCTCCAGCGCCAGCACGGCCGGCCGCGCCAGATAAACGGTGTGCAGCCCGTAGCTGAGCGCGGCGAGCTGCAGTGCAACGATGATCGCCAAGTCGCGCTTGAGTTCGCGCATCGGCTTGCGGATGTCGAAGATCGCCAACGTGATCAGCGGGCCCATGACGATGTCGACGCCCATCACCAGGAACAGGAGTTTCTCTCCGCCGGAGACGATCCGATACGGCCAGGGATACCAGACCAGGAACACCAGGGCAGCAACCGCCATGGCGACGACAAGGCAGCTCAACAGGTGCACGCCAGCGGCGCGCGCGCGCCGGCGCCATTCGAGAGGGGCTTTCGAGGAAGTCATCGTCAGAACCAGCCGTAGGACCAGAAGCGGAAACTCAGGAATTGATTGCCGATCGGCTTCTTCATCGGCTCGCCAGTGTGGATATGAGGAATGTCGTCGGGGACTTCCATCAGGGCCAGCGACGTGGCTGTCACCATCGCTGACAGCACCAGGGCGCGCCACGCGACGCGGGGCAGGGAACGGCGCGTTGCCAACGCCTCGGCGGAGGCTTCCGCCTTCGTCTCAAGCGACATCAGCAACGCGATCAGGACGGCGATCCACATCTGCGAGACCGGCATGACCCAGTTTCCCGAGAACCCGCTATCGACGAGCAACGCAACCGTTGCAGTCAACAGCGCGCATGCAAGCACGAGCTGGGCGGATGCAAGGCGCCGTACGTTTTCCAGCGCCCGCTTCAGGAAGCGCACGGCGAACCACGCGATCAGCAGAGTCGCGGGCAGACCGTATTCGGCCAGCACCTGGACATAGACGTCGTGAGGATGGCCCGCGATCGGGTTGACGGTATTCGTGAAGTGCATCGGACCGACACCCAGCCACGGGGAGGTCGCGAAGAGATCGAGCGCCTGACCTGCAAGGAAGCCCCGGAAATGAGGGCTCAGAATGCCGTCCGTCATGGGCTCGGAAAGGTAACGGAACCAGAAGTACCAGAGCAGACCCATGGCGAGCGCACCAGCGCCAAGGGTCAACGTCATCGTCCACGCGTATCGCCAACTTGCCCGACCGAAAACCGCCAGGGTGACCAGCGCGCCGGCCAGCAGCGCGAGGATGGATGCACGGGCCAGGTAGAGCGTCAGGATCGCACCACCGGTGACCAGCGCGATCGCGGCGGCGACACGGAGCCACCGTCGCGTGCCTGGCCTCAACAACACCACGCCCGCCAGCGGCAGCGACATGCTCTGCACATGGTTCAGGAAGCGGGCGTTGTCAAAGCCGAAAATGATTTCCCAAGGCGCGAACAGGTCTGGCGCGCTCACCGCTCCAACCAGCATCACCAGCACCCAGATGACGCCGTACACGGCGGCGCCGACGGCCACCAGCTCGAGGAATCGATCGCGAACGCCAGGGACCGCAAATGCGCGAGACAACTGCAGGGCCAATATCAGCAGCCCTGCGAACAGCGCGACTTCCCTCGCCGCCACAAGTGGATGCGCGGCATGCAAGCACGACGCAACAACCAGCACGCCCAGGACAGCGAGCAGCCGACGAGAGGCGCCCTCTTTCCAGCCCGGGCCGGGCGGAGACGTGAGCGTCCAGACGCCCGCCGCGCCGAGCAGGATTCCCAATTGAATCAGCCGCGAAAAATCGTGTGGGCCCAACTTCGTGGGGACCGCGCTGTGTAGGACCGGCACGGCCCAAAGCAGTATGGCCAGCGCCAGCGCCAGCCAGCGGCCCGTCGGGAAGTGGGTGGTGATGCGGTTGTTCAAGGCGGCCCAAATGGTAACGCCGTCAGCCGGACCGATCGAGCCGCCCGGACGGCAAATGAAAAAAGGAGCCCGAAGGCTCCTTCTTACGGAATGGCCTCGCGGCCATTCACCGACCTGATCAGGTCAGATTAGGTCGGCTTGCAGCTGGCCGGCAGGTACTTCTTGTCGATACCAGTGCTGGCGGCCGGAGCGCAGGCCCAGTTCATTTGGTCGCCGCCGTTGATGCGGGTACCGGTCAGCGTGATCGTCTTGCCGTCCACGCCGGTGCCAATACCTTGGGCGGTGGCGGTCAGGGTCGCCGTGTTGGTGTCAACCTTGGCATAGGCCAGACCGGAGACGTACTTGGTCGCGTTGAATTCCAGGCCCAGCGTCGTTCCGTCAGCCGGCAGTTCGCCCTTGACCGACAGCCATTCCTGGATGGCGGCCTTCGGTTGGCTGGCAACGCCGATGACTTCCGTGACCTTCGACTTCTTGATGTAGTCCGAGTACGCCGGCAGAGCCACGGCAGCCAGGATACCGATGATCGCCACGACGATCATCAGTTCGATCAGGGTGAAACCTTGTTGAACGCGCTTCATAAAAACTCCAAAGAGAGAGTGGGGTAGAGACGACCCCATTGAACGCAGGGCGCGTGCCAGCCACTGTGCTTGCTCGTTTCGTGAATGGCGTCACGACCTGTCGAACACCGCCTGACTTCAAGTGACCATTTTTGTCAGCGCATCTGGCGAGTTTTGTCACTCGCAGTTCTTCGGACAAGGTTTGTCGGCAAATCACGGACAGGCAACCGCGCTCCCTCCAAAACGAAACCGCCCGCGGCGGAAATCCGGCGCGGGCGGTTGGAAGGTGGGCATGCAGTCTCAGGCCAGCGTGAACTCCTGGAAGTTCTCCAGCGCGGAGATCCGGTGCGTCGTCCGAAGTCCCATCACCGTGCCCATCACGGCCGCCCGCTCTCCTGGCTTGATGTGGGTGATGTGCACATCAATGGCGCCGCCGAGTTTCGAGAGCTCCTCACGCAAGGTCGTGGGGCAGAGGTGCTTGCTGATGCCGGCCAAGCCGCATTCGTCGTCGCCAAAGGCACATTCGATGATCAGATGCGCCACCTTCATCGTCGCCAGGCGATCCCACAGCGCCGGATTGGGGCCGGTATCGCCAGTGAACACCCAATGTCCCTTCGCACCACCGTCCACTGCGAACCCCACCGCAGGCACCGTATGCGCCGCGCTCAGGACTTCGATGCGTCGATCCCGTCCGAGATCAAGGCGATCGCCGACAGCAAATTCATGGAAGGTCAGCGCGGGGCGCTGGGGTGTCGGCAACCGAGTGAAGTCCGGCCAGATCACGCCGTTGAAAACATGCGCGCGGAGCGCTTGCAGCGTCTCCGGCAGCGCATGCACCTTGACCGGCGGGCGGCCCTCCTGCGCGCGCCGGCGCTGCACGGTGTCGGCCAGCAGGCCGATCGCCAGCACATGATCGAGGTGGGAGTGCGTCACCAGGATGTGGTCCACCCGGGTCATCGCTTCGACAGTGAGCTCGGCCACGCCGCTGCCGGCGTCGATGAGCACATCGTCGTCCAGCAGGAAGGAAGTGGTCCTGTAGCCGGCCGCCAGGGCGCCGGCACAACCGAGCACGCGAATCTTCATGCCGGCGACTTTAGAGCCAGCCTCGCGAGCCGCTAAGCGCCGAATCCTCGAATCGGGGACTTATTGCCGTCGCTTACGAGGCCCCCTCGGAGCGCCGTGAAAACCTGCACACGCGTAGGTGATCGCCGGACACGGCGGAAGCATTTCGATACAGAAATGCGCCGTCAGGCCTGCACGAATTGCATTTGCGTCCCGGCCAGCTCGATCACGTCGCCGTTCTTCAACGGGACCGATTCGGCCGTCAGCGGCGCACCGTTCACCACGGGCCGTGCGCCACCCTCGACGTGCGCGAAGACGTAGCCGCTTGGCCGCTTCGTGATCGAGGCGACCTGCACGCCCGGCTTGCCCACGGTCGTCACGACCTTCGTCAGCGTGACCTCGCGGCCCGCCGCAGGACCGTTGAGCACTTTGATCGCCGCCGGCGCGGTCGACACCGGCGCCGGGCCCAGACCGCCGAACGACGACGGCAACCCGAACCCACTGCTCGGCGCCGTGCCGGGGCGCAGGATCATCGTTTTCTCGTAGTCGCCGTTGTCCTCGATCAGGAACTTGATCTTGTACTTGCCGACCTCGATCACGTCACTGTGCGACAACAGCTGCTTCTTGATCGCCTTGCCGTTGATGTACGTGCCGTTGGTCGAGTTCAGATCCTCGATGAAGACATCCGACCCCACCATCTGCAGCACGGCGTGCTCGCCGCTGACCGCAAGGTTGTCGATGACGATGTCGTTGTAAGGTCTACGACCGAGCGTGGTCTTGTCCTTGGTGATCTGCACTTCCTTGATCACCACGCCGTCGAGCGACACCACCAGCTTGCCCATGCTTGACCTCGAGTCCTGTCTTATTTGTAGCGGGCCGCCTCAGCGGCGCCCATTGTTTCGACTGAATGGCCACCACGCCCATGGCTTGGTGCGACTTTCCGCGCGAACCAGAACGATCGCAATATTATCCTTGCCGCCCATGTCATTGGCTGCGTCCACCAATGCCTGCGCCGCTTCGGGCAGATCGCTGTGGCTTTGCAACACCTGTGCCACGCTGCTGTCATCGACCATGTCCGAGAGGCCGTCGCTGCACAGCAGGATCTGGTCGCCCGGCAGCAGGTCGTGCTGATGGACCTCCAGCATCACGGTGTCCTCCACGCCCACGGCCCGCGTCACCAGATTCTTGTTGCTGCTGAACACCGCCTCTTCCGGCGTCAGTAGACCCGCGTCGATCTGTTCCTGCAGCAACGAATGGTCACGCGTCAGTTGCACGAGCTGGCCATCGCGATAACGGTAGGCCCGCGAGTCGCCGACATGCCCCAGCAGCAAGCTCTGCTCCCGGAACACCGCCAGCACCAGCGTGGTCCCCATCCCGGCATAGCGCGGGTTGGTGTTCGCCGCATTGAAGATGGCGCGGTTGGCGTTGTCCACGCAGATGTCCATCGCACGCCTGACATCGATGTCGGTGGCGTGCTGACCGGTCTCCGCCAGCCAGCGGCCCAGTTCCGACTTGATGAAGGTCGTCAGCATCTGGCTGGCGACTTCCCCGGCGTTGTAGCCGCCCATGCCGTCCGCGAGGACCGCCAGCCCGACGCTCGGCTCCAGGGCGACCGAGTCTTCATTGTTGTCGCGCACGCGTCCTGTGTCGGTGGCGCTGAAGAACTCCAGGGTCATGTCTTGCTGGCGGGATCGGCTGGGGGAAGGGGATTGTGCACTGCGCCCTGGGACTGTAGCCGCAAAGTGCGCTCGAACGCCTGTCCCGCCGGTGGGGGGGTTGTGGCGCCGGTGCTATTGGCAAGTTCCACCGGAATCTGGCTGAGCACCGACTCCAGATCCTGCGCGAGCGTGTCGCCGCGCTGATAGCGGAGTTCGGGGCGCTTTTCCAGGGACAGGGCGATCACCATGGCCAGCGATTCGGGCAGCTCCGGCCGCAGGCGGCGCACATCCGGCGCGGCCTGGTTCATGATGTGTTGCATCAACGCCGCCATCGACTCCGACTGGTGCGGGAGGTGGCCGGTGAGCAACTGGAACAGCATCGCCCCCAGCGAGTAGAGGTCGCTGCGCCCGTCGACCGGCAGCCCGGCGAGCTGCTCCGGCGACATGTAGGACGGCGTTCCCAGCACCAGGCCGGTCCGCGTGCGGCTCCCGTCGGCGACGCGGGCGATGCCGAAGTCCATGATCTTCACGCTGCCGGATTCGCGCTCGAGCATCACGTTGGCCGGCTTGATGTCGCGATGAACCACGCCGTGGCTGTGCGCGTACTGGAGCGCCCGCGCCAGGCGGGCGCCAAGCAGCAACACTTCTCGCAGCGGCAGCAACTGGCCCGGGCGGGTGTGGTGGCTCAGGTCCTGGCCGACGACGTACTCCATCGCGATCCAGGTGTCGCCGGCGCTTTCACCTGCGTCCAGCACCCTCAGGATGTCCGGGTGATCCAGATGCCGGGCCGCGCTGGCCTCGCGCATGAAGCGGTCACGGACGTCGATCAGGTCCTCGGGCGCGAACTCGCGCTGCAGCGCCAGCCGCTTGATCGCGACCGCCTGGCCATCGCGGCGGTCGACGGCCCGGTTGACGACCGCCATCGCACCGCGGCCGAGCTCTTCCCCGATCTCATAGTCGTCGAGCGCCACGCCCGCCGGGCGCGGCATCGGCTGCGTGGTGGGCAAGCTGTCGGGCGAGCCTGGTCCTTCGCCCTCCGACGCGCCTCGGCCCAGCAGTCGCTTCAGGAAGCCGGAGGCGCTCATGACATGGCGGGCCTTTCGTCAGGCTTCGGCCGGGCGGCGCGCGGCCAACATCTTGCCGACGATCAGCACGAACAGCGCGCCCCCCACGCCCAGGGCGTAATAGAGCTGCGGCAGCACTTCGGTCGTGCCCGGCTTGTCCCCCGCCTGCATCGGCAGCCAGGCGTTCAACGCCGGATCGGTGACGACCATCGTCCCGGCGATCCAGCCCAGCAGCATCGCGCCCAGCGTGATCACGATCGGGAACTTGTCCATCAGCTTGATCACCAGTTGGCTGCCCCAGACGATGATGGGGATCGACACCAGCAGGCCGAAGATCACCAGCGGCATCTGATGGCTGCCGCCCGCGCCTTCGGCGGCGCCGGCGATCGCGATGACGTTGTCCAGGCTCATCACGAAGTCCGCGATGATGACGGTCTTCACCGCGCCCCAGAGCTTGTCGCTCGCTTCCATCTTCGAGTGGTCGTCCTCGCCTTCAGGCAGCAGCAGCTTGATGCCGATCCACAGCAGCAATGCGCCGCCCACGAGTTTCAGGAACGGCAGCTTCAGCAGCGTCAACGCGAAGAAGATCAGCACGACCCGCAGCACGATCGCGCCGGCGGTGCCCCACAGGATCCCGCGCGTGCGCAGGTTCGGCGGCAGCTTGCGGCACGCGAGCGCGATGACGACGGCGTTGTCGCCACCCAGCAGGATGTCGATCATGATGATCTGGCCGACGGCGAGCCAGAACTCGGGGCTGGAGAGCATGTCCATGGAGGAGGTACCCGCGCCAGGCGCCTCGCGCACGGCGAAGGCCCAGTCTAAAGCGTTGGAGGGACGAATGAGAAAAGGGGCCCGAGGGCCCCTTCATTCATTCGAGGGGTGCGAACGAATTGTCCGCGCCGCCCCCTGGAAGCCGCTTGCGTGAAATTACGCACCGGCGCCTTCCAGCATCAGGTTTTTCCTGTCGATTACAGCAGGCCTTTCAGCAGCTTGCCCATCTCCGACGGATTGCGCGTGACCTTGAAGCCGCACTCTTCCATGATGGCGAGCTTGGCATCGGCGGTGTCGGCGCCGCCCGAGATCAGCGCGCCGGCGTGGCCCATGCGCTTTCCCGGAGGAGCGGTGACGCCCGCGATGAAGCCAACGATCGGCTTCTTCATGTTGTCCTTGCACCAGCGCGCGGCTTCCGCCTCGTCCGGGCCACCGATCTCGCCGATCATGATGACGGCGTCGGTGTCCGGGTCGTCGTTGAAGGCCTTCATGACGTCGATGTGCTTCAGGCCGTTGATCGGGTCGCCGCCGATGCCGACCGCCGAGGATTGACCCAGGCCGATCTCGGTCAGTTGAGCGACCGCTTCATAGGTCAGCGTGCCGGAGCGCGAGACCACGCCAATGCGGCCCTTGCGGTGGATGTGGCCGGGCATGATGCCGATCTTGATTTCGTCGGGCGTGATCAGGCCGGGGCAGTTCGGGCCCAGCAGCAGCGTCTTCTTGCCGCCGGCCAGTTCCTTGGCCTTCATCTTGTTGCGCACTTCCAGCATGTCGCGGACGGGGATGCCTTCTGTGATGCAGATCGCCAGGTCCAGGTCAGCCTCGACAGCTTCCCAGATCGCGGCGGCGGCGCCCGCGGGCGGCACGTAGATCACGGAGACGGTCGCGCCGGTCTGGGCGGCGGCTTCCTTCACGGTGCCGTAGATGGGGATGTCGGAGAACTTCTCGCCCGCCTTCTTGGGGTTCACGCCGGCGACGAACGCGTTCTTGCCGTTGGCGTAGGCCTGGCAGCCCAGGGTGTGGAACTGACCGGTCTTGCCCGTGATGCCCTGGGTGATGACCTTGGTGTCCTTGTTGATGTAGATGCTCATGTCGTATTCCTTGGCTGGGTCTGCGGCTTACTTGACGGCGGCGACGATCTTGGTCGCGGCTTCGGCCATGGTGTCGGCGGCGATGATGGGCAGGCCGGACTCGGCCAGCATCTTCTTGCCCAGCTCTTCGTTGGTGCCCTTCATGCGGACGACCAGCGGCACGCTCAGGTTGACGGCCTTGCAGGCGGTGATGACGCCTTCGGCGATGGTGTCGCACTTCATGATGCCGCCGAAGATGTTCACGAGGATGCCCTTCACCTCGGGGTTCTTCAGCATGATCTTGAAGGCCTCGGTGACCTTCTCGGCGGTGGCGCCGCCGCCGACGTCCAGGAAGTTGGCCGGCTCGCCGCCGAACAGCTTGATGGTGTCCATCGTGGCCATGGCCAGACCGGCGCCGTTCACCAGGCAGCCGATGTTGCCGTCCAGCGAGATGTAGGCCAAGTCGAACTTCGAGGCTTCGACTTCAGCCGGATCCTCTTCGTCCAGGTCGCGGTAGGCGACGATTTCCGGGTGGCGGAACAGGGCGTTCGAATCGAAGTTGAACTTGGCGTCCAGCGCGATCAGGTTGCCCTTGGAGTCGCAGTTCAGCGGGTTGATCTCCACCAGCGACGCGTCGGTGTCCATGTAGCACTTGTACAGCTTGGCGAACAGGTCGACGGCCTGGTCCACCGAAGCGCCGGTCAGGCCGATGGCCGCGGCGATCTTCTTCGACTGCTCGGTCGTGATGCCGGTCAGCGGGTCGATGTACTCGGTGATGATCTTCTCGGGGGTCGAGTGGGCGACTTCCTCGATGTCCATGCCGCCTTCGCTCGACGCGATGAAGGCGACCTTCTGCGTGCCACGGTCGGTCACCAGCGAGACGTACAGCTCATTCTTGATGTCCGCGCCTTCTTCGATGTAGAGGCGGCGGACCTTCTGGCCTTCCGGGCCGGTCTGGTGCGTGACCAGTTGCATGCCCAGGATCTGCTCGGACAGCGCCTTCACGTCGTCCAGGCTCTTGCCCAGCTTGACGCCACCGCCCTTGCCACGACCGCCGGCATGGATCTGCGCCTTGACCACCCAGACCGGGCCGCCCAGCTTCTGCGCGGCTTCGACCGCTTCTTGCACCGTGAACGCGGGAATGCCGCGCGGCACCGGCACGCCGAACTGGCGCAGGATTTCCTTGCCCTGGTACTCGTGAATCTTCATAGGGAGGTCTCGCTTGATGGATGAATCAGGAAGAGGCCGCCG
>NZ_JBCNLG010000044.1:0-23622 GCF_039595595.1 Roseateles sp.
GCGTTCTGCTCGTGGTCCGCGTGCAGCGTGAAGATGCGGTCCATCGCGCGCACCAGCACGTCGTTGGGCTTGTACTCCTCGCAGGGCGTGGCGAACATCATGCGCATGAAGTTGCCGGCGTACGAGAGGTCGTTCTTCGGGTAGATGTAGGGCTGGCCGATCGTGTACTTGTAGGCCATCGCCACCAGCGTCGGCATCTTCGCGATCAGGCGGATCGCGGCGATCTCGCGGTGCTCGGGGTTATTGATGTCGGTGCTGTCGTGATAGAAGGCCGACAGCGCGCCCACCAGGCCCGTCATCACCGCCATCGGATGCGCGTCGCGGCGGAAGCCGCGCAGGAAGAACTGCATCTGCTCGTTGACCATCGTGTGGTTGGTCACGCGGCTGACGAACTCCTCCTTCTGCGACGGGGTCGGCAGTTCCCCGTAGAGCAGCAGGTAGCAGGTCTCGAGGTAGTCGCAGTTCACCGCGAGCTGCTCGATCGGGTAGCCGCGGTACAGCAGCTCGCCCTTGTCGCCATCGATGTAGGTGATGGTCGAGTTGCACGAGGCGGTCGACAGGAAGCCCGGGTCGTAGGTGAACTTGCCGGTCTGCGCGTAAAGCTTGCGGATGTCGATCACATCCGGACCGATGGTGCCCTTGTACAGGGGCAGATCCATTTGCGGGCTGCCGTCGGAGAACGACAGGGTGGCTTTGACGTCAGACGGGGTCATGGGCATTCCTTATGACTTCGGGGGGTTCTTGTTTACTGAGGGGTCCGCAGCATCGCCAGCACCGCATGCACGTCGGGCCGGTCCAGGTCGTCGGCCGGCTCCTTGCGGGCCAGCAGCAGATCGAGCAGGTCGTTGTCCGACAGGTCCATCAGCTGCCGCAGGCCTTCCGCGTGGAACTCGGTGAGCTCACCTTCGTGCCGCTGGAAGAACCGCTCGATGAAAAGGTCATTCTCCAGCAGACCACGGCGGCAACGCCATTTCAGTTTGGAGAGATCCCTCTCGTCGATGAGGGTGTTCGTGGCGGCGGCGTTCATGCGTGTGCGCGATGCTGTCTGTGGCGGCCGGACTCAGACGGCGCGACGCACCATCAGTTCCTTGATCTTGCCGATCGCCTTGGTCGGGTTCAGACCCTTGGGGCAGACGTCGACGCAGTTCATGATGGTGTGGCAGCGGAACAGGCGGTACGGGTCCTCGAGGTTGTCCAGGCGCTCCGCGGTGGCCTGGTCGCGGCTGTCGGCGATGAAGCGGTAGGCCTGCAGCAGGCCGGCGGGACCGACGAACTTGTCGGGGTTCCACCAGAAGCTGGGGCAGCTCGTCGAGCAGCTGGCGCACAGGATGCACTCGTACAGGCCGTTGAGCTCCTCGCGCTCCTCGGGCGACTGCAGGCGCTCCTTCTCGGGCGGCGCCTCCTCGTTCACCAGGAACGGACGGATCGAGTTGTACTGCTTGAAGAACTGCGTCATGTCCACGATCAGGTCGCGGACGACGGGCAGGCCCGGCAGCGGCTTGAGCACGATGACGTCCGGCAGCGAGCGCAGGTTGGTCAGGCAGGCCAGGCCGTTCTTGCCGTTGATGTTCATCGCGTCGGAACCGCACACGCCTTCGCGGCACGAGCGGCGGAACGACAGCGACGGATCCACTTCCTTGAGCTTGAGCAGGGCGTCCAGCAGCATGCGTTCGTTGCCGGCGAGCTCCAGCTCGATGGTCTGCATGTAGGGCTTGGCGTCCTTGTCCGGGTCGTAGCGGTAGATCTTGAAGGTGCGCTTGATCATTTGAATGCTCCTGCGGCGCTCAGAAGGTACGGACCTTCGGCGGGACGCTCTCGACGGTCAGCGGTTGGAGGTTGACCGGCTTGTAGGTCAGGCTGTTGGACTTGGAATGCCACAGGGTGTGCTTCATCCATTCCTTGTCGTTGCGGCCCAGCGGGAATTCCGCATCGTCCGGACCACGCTCGTAGTCGTTGACGGTGTGGGCGCCGCGGCATTCCTTGCGGGCGGCGGCGGACACGATGGTGGCCTGGGCGGCCTCGATCAGGTTGTCCACTTCCAGCGCCTCGACGCGGGCGGTGTTGAAGACCTTGGACTTGTCCTTCAGCGTGATGTTCCTGACCCGCTCGCGGATGGCGGCGACGGCGGTGACGCCCTCGTCCAGCAGCGCCTGGGTGCGGAACACGCCGGCGTGCGACTGCATCGCGGCGCGCAGGTCGTTGGCGACGTTCTGGGCGTACTCGCCGCCGGTGTTGGACTCCAGGCGGGCCAGGCGCGCCAGCGTCTGGTCGGCGGCGTCCTTGGGCAGCGGCTTGTGGGCCTTGCCCGCGGCCTTGAAGCCCTTGTGCGCCTCGACGATGTGGTTGCCCGCGGCGCGGCCGAAGACCACCAGGTCCAGCAGCGAGTTCGTGCCCAGGCGGTTGGCGCCGTGCACCGACACGCAGGAGCACTCGCCCACCGCGTACAGGCCGTTGACCACCGACTTGTGATCGTCGCCCTTGGGGACGACGACCTGGCCGTGGACGTTGGTCGGGATGCCGCCCATCTGGTAATGGATGGTCGGCACCACCGGGATCGGCTCCTTGGTGATGTCGACGTTGGCGAAGTTGTGGCCGATCTCGAACACGGACGGGAGCCGCTTGAGGATGGTGTCGCCGCCCAGGTGGGTCATGTCCAGCACGACGTAGTCCTTGTTGGGACCGCAGCCGCGACCTTCCTTGATCTCCTGGTCCATGCAGCGCGAGACGAAGTCGCGCGGCGCCAGATCCTTCAGCGTCGGGGCGTAGCGCTCCATGAAGCGCTCGCCGTTGGCGTTGCGCAGGATCGCGCCCTCGCCGCGGCAGCCTTCGGTCAGCAGCACGCCGGCGCCGGCCACGCCGGTCGGATGGAACTGCCAGAACTCCATGTCCTGCAGCGGGATGTCGGCGCGCGCCGCCATGCCCAGACCGTCGCCGGTGTTGATGAAGGCGTTGGTCGAGGCCGCGAAGATGCGTCCCGCGCCGCCGGTGGCCAGCAGCACGGTCTTGGCTTCGAGGATGTGGATCTCGCCCGTCTCCATCTCCAGCGCGGTCACGCCGACCACGTCGCCGTCGGCATCGCGGATCAGGTCCAGCGCCATCCACTCGACGAAGAAGTTGGTGCGGGCCTTGACGTTCTGCTGGTACAGCGTGTGCAGCAGCGCGTGGCCGGTGCGGTCGGCCGCGGCGCAAGCGCGCTGGACCGGCTTCTCGCCGTAGTTGGCGGTGTGGCCGCCGAACGGACGCTGGTAGATCGTGCCGTCCGGGTTGCGGTCGAACGGCATGCCGAAGTGCTCGAGCTCGTAGACCACCTTCGGCGCTTCACGGCACATGAACTCGATGGCGTCCTGGTCACCCAGCCAGTCCGAGCCCTTCACGGTGTCGTAGAAGTGGTAGTGCCAGTTGTCTTCCGACATGTTGCCCAGGCTGGCGCCGATGCCGCCTTGAGCAGCCACGGTGTGCGAGCGGGTCGGGAAGACCTTGGACAGCACGGCCACGTTCAGGCCGGCGAGCGACAGCTGCAGCGACGCGCGCATGCCGGAGCCGCCGGCTCCCACGATGACGACGTCGAATTTGCGCTTGGGCAGCGAGGTTCCGATTTGCATTTCTTACAGCCTCCAGAGCACTTGGATCGCCCAACCCGCGCAACCCGTCAACCACACCAGCGTGAACACATGCAGCGCCAGCCGCACGCCCACCGGCTTCACGTAATCCATCCAGATGTCGCGCACGCCGACCCAGGCGTGGTAGGCCAGCGAGACGATGAGCGCGAAGGTCAGGAACTTCATCCATTGCTTGCTGAAGATCCCGGCCCACAGGTCGTAGCCGATGGGCTGGCTGGTCAGCAGCACCTGCGCCAGCAGCACGAGGGTGAACAGCGCCATGAGCAGCGCGGTGGCGCGCTGGGCCATCCAGTCGCGCAAGCCGTAATGCGCACCGACAACGGTGCGCTTGCTTCCGTAGGTTGTCATTTTTTAAGTTGCCTTGGGAGTGATCGGAGATCGGGCGGTATCGGGTCCGCGGCGCGGATCAATACAGGCCGAACAGCTTCGCGCCGAGCGCCAGGGTCAGCACGATGCTCAGCACCAGCGTCACGATGGCGCTGCTCTTGCCTTGCTGCTTGCTGACGCTGTGGGTCGCATCCATCCACAGATGGCGCACGCCGGCGATGAAGTGATGGAGGTAGCCCCAGATCAGGGCCAGCGTCACCAGCTTGATGAACCAGCCCGGCAGGAAGCCGATGCCCGAGACGAACGCCGCGGTGAAGGTTTCGTACGAGATCTCCGACGTGAGGCTGTTGTCGAACATCCAGATCACGAACGGCAGCAGGAAGAACATCAGCAGACCGCTGATGCGGTGCAGGATCGAGACGATGCCCGCCGGCGGCAGGCGGTACGACACGATCTGCGTCACATGGATGTTGGTGTAGACCGGTCGTTTCTTGGTGGTGGCTTGGTTGGCGTCCGTCATGTCCGACCTTGTAATCAGTGTGAAACCCGAAGATTTTATTGCAACGCAACACCCCGGAAGGGTGTCCTGGGCGCTTGTCGTTTCCATGCCGTGCCATGGAAACGTCATCGCCACAACATGAAAGCATCAGTTCAGGTCGTTGCGATAGAAGTGGTGGGTGGTGTTGTAGAGACCGCGGCGCAACTCCACCGGCTTGTCGCCGTAGGTGAAGGAGAGCCGCTCCACGCTCAGCAGCGGACTGCCTCGCGTCACCTGCAGCAGCGCGGCGGAGTCCTCCTCCGCCGCGACCGCCCGGATCTTTTCCTGCGCGCGGATCATGTGCACGCCGAATTCGGTTTCGAGCAGACCGTAGAACGGGCCGCGATGCTCGAGCAGCCGCTCCGTCGTCAGGCCCTTGAAGAGCGCGCCCGGCAGCCAGATGTCGTCGAGCACCACCGGATGCCCGCCGCTGTGCAGCAGGCGGCGGATCTCGATGACCGGATCGCCGGCGCGCAGCTGCATCAGCTTGGCGATCCAGGCCGGCGCGCGCTGGCGCTTGCAGTCGAGCAGTTGACGGCCCAGCGTCGCCGACGCGTCGCCGTCGGGTGTCAGGCGCAGGAAGCGGTATTGCTGCTGCTGTTCGGCATGGGTGGCGACGAAGGTGCCCTTCCCTTGCTTGCGCACCAGCAGGTTGTCGGCCGAGAGCTCGTCGATGGCCTTGCGCACCGTCCCCTGACTCACCCCGAAGCGGGAGGCCAGCTCCATCTCGCTGGGGATGGTCTCGCCCGCCTTCCACTCGCCGGCCTGCAGGCCCTTGAGGATCAAGCCCTTGATCTGCCGATACAGCGGGCTGAACGACGGCGCGGCCTCCGCGCGCGCCAGCTCATTGAGCGGCGTCACGGGGTGGACCGGTGCGGCGGGGGGCGACATGGGGCGCGATTCGAGCACAAACGCCGCGCCAGCGTCCATCCTTCGAGGGGAGTCCGAGGCATTTAGTCTTATATAAGACACAAGAGTGTCGGAAAGAGTGTCGGTTCCGCGCCATGGAGGCCCGGCAATTGGGGGAGGCGCCCCATCCGGATGGGCGAAGAAGACCCTTTCGCGATCCGTGCCGCCGCGGTGCTGGCCTACACTTGCCGCCGCTGGCGCGGCCTGCGCCTCCTAGGTTCCCTAGATCGTTCACTCGCACTTTTCGGAGACTTCTGATGAGCAAGAAACCCGTTCGCGTCGCCGTCACCGGCGCCGCCGGCCAGATCGGCTATGCCCTGCTGTTCCGCATCGCCAGCGGCGAGATGCTGGGCAAGGACCAGCCCGTCATCCTGCAGCTGCTGGAAATCCCCGACGAGAAGGCCCAGAACGCGCTCAAGGGCGTGATCATGGAGCTGGAAGACTGCGCCTTCCCGCTGCTGGCCGGCATCGAAGCCCACAGCGATCCGATGACCGCCTTCAAGGACACCGACTACGCGCTGCTGGTCGGCGCCCGTCCGCGCGGCCCGGGCATGGAGCGTTCGGACCTGCTGGCCGCCAACGCCCAGATCTTCACGGTGCAGGGCAAGGCGCTGAACGCCGTGGCTTCGCGCAACGTGAAGGTGCTGGTGGTGGGCAACCCCGCCAACACCAACGCCTACATCGCGATGAAGTCGGCCCCGGACCTGCCGGCCAAGAATTTCACCGCCATGCTGCGCCTGGACCACAACCGCGCCGCCTCGCAGATCGCCGCCAAGACCGGCAAGCCGGTCGCCGGCATCGAGAAGCTGGCCGTGTGGGGCAACCACTCGCCGACGATGTACGCCGACTACCGCTTCGCCACCATCGACGGACAGCCGGTCAAGGCGCTGATCAACGATGAAGAGTGGAACCGCACCACCTTCCTGCCGACCGTGGGCAAGCGCGGCGCCGCGATCATTGCCGCGCGCGGTCTGTCGTCGGCGGCCTCGGCCGCCAACGCCGCCATCGATCACATGCGCGACTGGGCCCTGGGCACGAACGGCAAGTGGGTCACGATGGGCATTCCGTCGGACGGTTCGTACGGCATTCCGAAGGAAGTCATGTTCGGCTTCCCGGTGACCGTCGAGAACGGCGAGTACAAGATCGTCCAAGGCCTGGAGATCGACGCCTTCTCGCAAGAGTGCATCAACAAGACGCTGAACGAGCTGCTGGAAGAGCAGAACGGCGTCAAGCATCTGCTGTAACCGGGACCACCCCTACCGCCTTCGGCGGCCCCTCAAGGGGCGGCTCCGAGGCCCGGCAAAGCCGGATCCTCGTGCCCGGCTTGATGGGGACACGGCTTCGCCGGTCCGTCGTCAAGGCCGTATCGTTGGGCCGGGTTCTTCAAAAGGACCCGGCCCTTTTTCTTTTCCCTTTCATCCCACCGCGCCACATGACCCTGCCGCCTCATCCCGCCGACGCCCTGTTCGAAGAGGGCCAGGCGCCCGTCGTCCTGCCGGTCGTCGACCACTACTGCGGCGTCGAGACCCGCATGATCAAGAGCCTGGAGCTGCAGGCGCGGCTGGGCCCGGTCTTCGACATCACGCTCGATTGCGAGGACGGCGCGCCGGTCGGCGGCGAGGCCGAGCACATGCTGCTGGTGCTGCATCTGCTCAACGGCGCGTTGAACGCGCATGGCCGGGTCGGCGTGCGCGTGCATCCGTTCAGCCATCCGGCCTTCGAGGCCGACGTCGAGGCCGTGATCGCCGGCGGTGGCGAGAAACTGGCCTACCTGATGATCCCCAAGCCCGAGAGCTTCGACGATCTGAGCCGCGCGGCCGCCTTCATCGACGACGCCCTGAAGCGCCACGGCATCCGCAAGCCGCTGCCCTTGCACACGCTGATCGAGACCCACGGCGCATTGCGCGACGTGATGGCGATCGCGGCGCATCCGCGCATCGAATCGCTGTCCTTTGGCCTGATGGACTTCGTGTCGGCGCATCGCGGGGCGATCCCGCGCTCGGCGCTGACGGTCGAAGGCCAGTTCACGCACCCGCTGGTGCAGCGCGCCAAGCTTGAGATCGCCGCCGCTGCGCACTGCCACGGCAAGACGCCCTCGCACTGCGTGGTCACCGAGTTCAAGAGCGAGCGCGCGATCCAGTCCGCCGCCGAGCGCGCGGCGCGCGACTTCGGCTACACGCGGATGTGGAGCATCCATCCGAACCAGATCCAACCCATCATCGATGCCTTCGCGCCGAGCGTGGCCGAGATCGACGAGGCGATCGACATCCTGCAGGCGGCGCAGGCCGCCCAGTGGGCACCGATCCAGCACCGCGACATGCTGCACGACCGCGCGAGCTACCGGCTCTTCTGGCACCTGCTGCAACGCGCGCACGGCACGGGCCAGAAGCTGCCCGAGGAGGTCGAGCAGGCCTGGTTCGCGCCGCGCCCTTCGCCGCTCTGATCCCCCATCGAGAACCGCCCGCGCGCAGCGCGCCAACGGCCGCTTCACGCCATGCTGACGCGCGGAGGGCCGCCGCCTTCCGCGGCGCGCACAAGCGGGGGTTCCCCTAGTCGAAATCAACCGATTGACACATTAATTCGACGCGGGGGAACGTCGGCCTGCGGTAACAATTGCGCATCGCCGCCTCGCGGCGTTTCGTTTTTCGGCCACTCGCGCAGGCGGGTGGTTTTCCAGGTCCACTCCTCCCCACTCCGAATGCGACTGACCGCCCTCCTCCTGTCCGGCGCCACCGCCGCCGCGCTGACGCTGACCGCCGGCATGGCCGCCGCTCAACCCGATCCGAACGCTGGCGGCAAGCCCGCCGCGGCGAAGGCCAAGACCCCCGCCAAAACCGCCAAGAAGCCGGCCGTCAAGACCCCGCCGCCGCCTCCCCCGCTGCCGGAAGCCGACGACGAACAACTGGCCGCCGCCAAGCGCGCCTACCTGGGCCAGTACGACTGCGAGTTCAAGCAGTCGATCAACATCCAGCCCAACGCCAAGCACGCCGGCTACATCGACGTGGCCTACAAGAAGGACACCTTCACGATGAAGCCGGTGCTGTCATCCACGGGCGCGCTGCGCCTGGAAGACATCACGGGCCGCACGCTGATGGTCCAGATCGCCAACAAGTCGATGCTGCTGGACGTCAAGGCCGGTCAGCGCCTGGTCGACGACTGCATCCACCCCGAGCAGCGCGCCGCCATCGAGGCCGCCCGCGCCTCGTCGGCCCCCGCCGGCGAAGGCCTGGGCATCGCACCGAGCCAGCAGTAAACGCCGCGCGCGCGTGACCGTGAAGCCGCCCTCGAGGCGGCTTTTTCACGCCCGCCTCCACGGGGCTCGGCCGGCTTTCCGCAGCGGCGCGATCGGGTTCGCGAGCCGCGACTGGCTTTCACGAGCCGAAAGTACGTACAATTCGTGCATACTTTCTGCGTCATACCGTTCCCGCCGGACCGGTCATGAATTCGCCAGAAGCGTCGCCTAATCTCCCAGCACCGCCAGGAGCCCGCATGGAAGCCACCGTCGCCGAAAGAGGTCAGATCACCCTGCCCAAGGCCGTGCGCGACGCGCTCGGACTGACCAAGGGCACGACGCTCAAGGTGGAGCTCGACGGCGCGCGCATCATCCTGCGCAAGAACGTCGACGACGCCATCTCCCGCGCCCGCGGCCGCTTCAAGCTGCCCGAGGGCACCTCCACGGACGATGTCATGCGCGAGCTGCGCGGCCGTGCACCGGATGAGGCCTCGGAGGCCTGAACCCATGATCGCCGTCGACAGCTCCGTTCTCATCGACCTCCTGGGCGACGCGCCCGGCGCCGACGCGGCCGAGGCCGCGCTGCGCCTGGCGCTGTCCAGCGGCCCGGTGGTGCTGTGCGACGTGGTGCTGGCCGAAGTCACGGCCGGCCTCGGGCACGGCTCGGAGGTGATGGACGCGCTCGAGGAGATGGGCCTGCGCTTCCTGGCCATCGACCAGCGCGCGGCGATCCGCGCCGGCGAGATGCAACGCAAGTTCAAGCAACGGCTGGCCGACAAGGGGGCGCCTTCCGGCGCGCCCGAGGCCGCCGCCACGCGGGCGATGCCCGACTTCCTGGTGGGCGCGCACGCGATGTTGCAGTGCGACGGCCTGATCACCCGGGACCAGGGCTTCTTCCGAGACTATTTCAAGGGCCTCAAGGTCATCGTGCCCAGCGCGCCGTGATCGCCGAAACCCGCTCTCTCCCCGCTCTTTCGACCCAAGCACAGACCACACTGGAGTTCGCATGCTGCAAGCCTATCGCCAACATGAAGCCGAACGCGCCGCGCTCGGCATCCCGCCGCTGCCGCTCGACGCGAAGCAAGTCGCCGAGCTGATCGAGCTCATCAAGACCCCGCCGGCCGGCGAGGAGGCCTTCCTGCTGGATCTGCTGACGCACCGCGTGCCGCCGGGCGTGGACGATGCCGCCAAGGTCAAGGCCAGCTTCCTGGCCGCCGTCGCGCACGGCGACCTGAAGGTGGGCCTGATCTCCAAGGCCAAGGCCACCGAACTGCTGGGCACCATGGTGGGCGGCTACAACGTGCATCCGCTGATCGAGCTGCTGGACGACGCCGAAGTGGCGGGCGTCGCCGCCGACGGTCTGAAGAAGACCCTGCTGATGTTCGACTACTTCAATGACGTCGCCGCCAAGGCCAAGGCGGGCAACGCCAAGGCCAAGGAAGTGATGCAGAGCTGGGCCGACGCGGAGTGGTTCACCTCGCGTCCCGAGGTCGAGAAGAAGATCACCGTCACTGTCTTCAAGGTGCCGGGCGAGACCAACACCGACGACCTGTCCCCCGCGCCGGACGCGTGGAGCCGTCCCGACATCCCGCTGCATTACCTGGCGATGCTGAAGAACACCCGCCCCGACGCGGCCTTCAAGCCGGAAGAGGACGGCAAGCGCGGCCCGATGCAGTTCATCGAGGACCTGAAGAAGAAGGGCCACATCGTGGCCTACGTCGGCGACGTGGTGGGCACGGGCTCGTCGCGCAAGTCGGCGACCAACTCGGTGATCTGGGCCACCGGCCAGGACATCCCGTTCGTCCCGAACAAGCGTTTCGGCGGCGTGACGCTGGGCGGCAAGATCGCGCCGATCTTCTTCAACACGCAGGAAGACTCGGGCTCGCTGCCGATCGAGGTGGACGTGTCCAAGCTCGAGATGGGCGACGTCATCGACGTGCTGCCCTATGAGGGCAAGCTGGTGAAGAACGGCGAGACGGTGGCCGAGTTCAAGCTCAAGAGCGACGTGCTGTTCGACGAAGTGCGCGCCGGCGGCCGGATCAACCTGATCATCGGCCGCTCGCTGACCGCCAAGGCGCGCGAGTTCCTGGGCCTGCCGGCCTCGACGCAGTTCCGCCTGCCGCAGGCGCCGGCCGCATCCAAGGCCGGCTTCACGCTGGCGCAGAAGATGGTGGGCCGCGCGGTCGGCCTGCCGGAAGGCCAGGGCGTGCGTCCGGGCACTTACTGCGAGCCGAAGATGACGACGGTCGGTTCGCAGGACACGACCGGCCCGATGACCCGCGACGAGCTGAAGGACCTGGCCTGCCTGGGCTTCTCGGCCGACCTGGTGATGCAGTCCTTCTGCCACACCGCGGCGTATCCGAAGCCGGTGGACGTCAAGACGCACCGCGAGCTGCCCGCCTTCATCTCCAACCGCGGCGGCGTGTCGCTGCGTCCGGGCGACGGCGTGATCCACAGCTGGCTGAACCGCCTGCTGCTGCCTGACACCGTGGGCACGGGCGGCGACTCGCACACGCGTTTCCCGATCGGCATCTCCTTCCCGGCCGGTTCGGGCCTGGTGGCCTTCGGCGCCGCGACTGGCGTGATGCCGCTGGACATGCCGGAATCGGTGCTGGTGCGTTTCAAGGGTGAGATGCAGCCGGGCGTGACCCTGCGCGACCTGGTGCACGCGATTCCGCTGTACGCGATCAAGGCCGGTCTGCTGACCGTGGCCAAGGCTGGCAAGAAGAACATCTTCTCGGGCCGCATCCTGGAGATCGAAGGTCTGCCGGACCTGAAGGTCGAACAGGCTTTCGAGCTGTCCGACGCCTCGGCCGAGCGCTCGGCCGCCGGCTGCACGATCAAGCTGAATCCGGCGCCGATCAAGGAGTACCTGAGCTCCAACGTCGTGCTGATGAAGAACATGATCGCCGACGGCTACGCGGACGCGAAGACGCTGCAGCGCCGCATCGAGAAGGTCGAGGCCTGGCTGGCCAATCCGACGCTGCTGGAGGCGGACAAGGACGCCGAGTACGCGGCGGTGATCGAGATCGACCTGGCCGACATCACCGAGCCCATCGTCTGCTGCCCGAACGACCCGGACGACGCGAAGGTGCTGTCCGAGGTCGCCGGCACGAAGATCGACGAGGCCTTCATCGGTTCGTGCATGACCAACATCGGCCACTTCCGCGCGGCGGCGAAGCTGCTGGGCGGCCAGCGTGACATCCCGGTGAAGCTGTGGGTGGCGCCGCCGACGAAGATGGACCAGAGCGAGCTGATCAAGGAAGGCCACTACGCGGCCTTCGGCACGGCGGGTGCGCGCACCGAGATGCCGGGCTGCTCGCTGTGCATGGGCAACCAGGCGCAGGTTCGTGAAGGCGTGACGGTGATCTCGACCTCGACGCGGAACTTCCCCAACCGTCTGGGCAAGAACACGAACGTGTTCCTGGGCTCGGCCGAGCTGGCCGCGATCGCGTCCCGCCTGGGCCGCCTGCCGACCAAGGAGGAATACCTGAAGGAGATGGGTGTCATCGACGCCGACAAGGCCAGCGTCTACCGCTACATGAACTTCGACCAGATCGAGGAATACGCGGAGACGGCCAAGTCGGTCGCCTGAGCAAGTGAGCGGCGGGGATCTTGAGTCCCCTGCCCCAAAGCAAAGGGCCCGGAGGCGAAAGCATCCGGGCCCTTTGTGCTTGAGCTCGCGTCAGAGGCCCCGCACCATCTCCACGTGCGCGATCCCGG
Source organism: Roseateles sp. (assembly GCF_039595595.1). GTDB lineage: Bacteria > Pseudomonadota > Gammaproteobacteria > Burkholderiales > Burkholderiaceae_C > Roseateles. The sequence continues at coordinate 12,350 of NZ_JBCNLG010000044.1, forward strand.
CCTCCTCGAACACCGGGCCGCGGCGCTGGAATCCGGCCCGCGTGTAGAAGCCCTCGGCGCTGAGCTGCGCGTGCAGCAGCACCTCGCGGTAGCCCTGCTCCCGGCCCGCCTGCATCAGCGCGTCCAGCACCTGGCGCCCGACCCGGCTGCCGCGCATCGGCGACAGCACCGCCATCCGCCCGATCTTCGCCACGCCCGGCACATGCTCCAGCAACCGGCCCGTCGCGAGCGGCCGGCCCAGCCGGTTGTACGCCACCGCGTGCGTGCAGCTCTCGTCGGCGGCGTCCCATTCCATGTCGGCGGGGATCTTTTGCTCCTCGACGAAGACAGCCTGGCGGATCTTGTGCGCGTCGCCCCCGAGCGTCGCCCAGTTGCCCACGCGCGCCTCGGTCATCGGCTCGCCGCGCTCGAAGCCCAGCAGCAGCTCGCGCAGCGCCTGCGGCACCGCCTTGGGCACGCGCGCCACCGGATCGGCGAAGACATAGACCAGCTCGCCATGCACCAGGCACTCGTCGCCGCGGAAGACCGCGCAGCCCACCGTCAGCGAGGTCGTGCCCACGCGCTCCGTGCGCACGCCGATGTCCAGCAGCTCGTCGTACAGCGCCGAGCCCAGGTACTCCAGCGTCGACTTCCGCACGAACAGGTCGCCCTCCAGCGCCTGCATCGTCGGCCCGTAAGGCAGCGCCAGCGCGCGCCAGTAGCCGCCGACCGCCGTGTCGAAGTAGGTCAGGTAGTGGCCGTTGAAGACGATCTGCTGCGCATCGACCTCGGCCCAGCGCACGCGCAGGCGTTCGAAGAAACGGAAGCGATCGCGGGAAAGCGCGGTGGTGGTCATGCGGACTCGCCGGAAGAAGTCGAAGGGGCCGATGGGGTCGACGCCGACGCCGTCGGCGCGGGCAGGCCGAAGGCCTCGCGCAGCGCGTCGGCGCAGGCGTCCAGCGCGAGGCTGGCCTCGGGAATGCTACGGCCCATCTTGATGAAGTCGTGTGTCACGCCGCGGAAGAGCTCCAGCCGCACCGCGTTGCCGTTGGCGCGCAGCAGGTCGGCGTAGGCGATGCCCTCGTCGATCAACGGATCGGCCTCGGCCAGGATCAGGCAGGCGGGCGCGAGCCCTTCGTGGTCTTCGGCCCGCAGCGGCGCGAAGCGCCAGTCTTCGCGGCGCTCGACCGGGATGTACTGGTTGAAGAACCACGCGATGGTCTCGGCATCGAGCAGATGCCCCTTGGCGAAGCGGCGATGGGAATCGGTGTCCGCGTGCGCGGTCGCGCCGGGCGTGATGAGCAACTGCATCGCCAGCGGGACGCCGAGCTGATCGCGGATGTCCCGCGCATGCAGCGCCGTCACCGCGGCGAGCGTGCCGCCGGCGCTGTCGCCGCCGACCGCGATGCGCTCGCGATCGAGGCCGAGCTCGGGCGCCGCCTTCGCCAGCCAGGCCAGCGCGGCCCAGCAATCGTCGACGGCAGCGGGGAACGGATGGTCCGGCGCGAGCCGGTAGTCCACCGCGATCACCGCGCAGCCGGTGCGCAGGGCCAACTGGCGGCACAGGCTGTCGTGGGTTTCCAGGTTGCCGATCACGAAGCCGCCGCCATGGAAGTACAGCAGCACCGGCAGGCCGCGCGGGTCGCTGGCAGCGGCTTCCTCGCGCGTCACCGGCGCGTAGAGACGGATCGCGATGTCGCCGCCGGGACCGGGGATTGCCCGATTCTCGACACGCGGCAGCGGCGCCCGCGGCAGGTCCAGGATCTCGGCGCCCATCAGGTAGGCGATGCGCGCCTGCTTGGGGGAGAGGCTGGGGAAGGACGGGCGGTTGGCGCGATGGATGCGCTCGAGCACCGCGGCCATCCGCGGTGTCAACAAGGTGCTACTCAACGGGAACTCCAGGGCGTAGGCTCAGCCGTTCGCCGAGCCGCAATCGCGGGATTTTCGCAGAGGACTCGAGATGGCACTGATCCAGTATCTGACCCACATCCACCTGGAAGCCGGCGCCCGCCGCGTCATCGGCGCGGAATGCGCCCGCGCCAGCATCACGCGGCCGCTGATCGTCACCGACAAGGGCGTGCGCGCGGCGGGCGTGCTCGATCTGGTCGTCGACGCCTGGACGGCCTCGCCGATCGATCCGGCCGCCCTGCCCGTCTACGACGGCACCCCGCCCAACCCCACCGAGGCAGCCGTGCGCGACGCCGCCGGGCTGTACCGCGCCAGTGGCTGCGACGGCCTGATCGCCATCGGCGGCGGATCGAGCATCGACCTGGCCAAGGGCGTCGCGATCGCGGCCACGCACGACGGACCGCTGACGCGCTACGCGACGATCCTGGGCGGCGCGGGGAACATCACGGCCAAGGCCGCGCCGGTGATCGCGGTGCCGACGACGGCGGGCACCGGCTCGGAGGTCGCGCGCGGCGCGATCATCATCGTGGACGACGGCCGCAAGCTGGGCTTCCACAACTGGGAGCTGATGCCGAAGTCGGCGGTCTGCGATCCGGAACTGACGCGCAAGCTGCCCGCGGCGCTCACTGCGGCGACCGGCATGGACGCGATCGCGCACTGCATGGAGACCTTCATGTCGTCGGCGTTCAACCCGCCGGCCGACGGCATCGCGCTGGAGGGCCTGCGCCGCGGCTGGCGGCAGATCGAGCGCGCGACCACGCATCCCGACGACATCGACGCGCGGCTGGACATGATGGCGGCGAGCACGATGGGCGCGCTCGCGTTCCAGAAGGGACTGGGCTGCGTGCATTCGCTGAGCCATGCGCTCGGCGGACTGATGCCGCGGCTGCACCATGGGACGCTGAACGCGGTGTTCCTGCCGGCGGTGATCCGTTTCAACGGGATGCATGACTCGATGCGGCGCGACGACAAGATCGCGCGCCTGGGCCACGCGATGAACCTGCAGGAAGGCACGCCGGCCGACGAACTCGCCGGCGCGGTCAAGGCGCTGAACCAGCGGCTGGGCCTGCCGTCGGGGCTGGGCGAAATGGGCGTGACGGCCGACCTGTACGAACAGATCATCGAGCGCGCGCTGCACGACCACTGCCACAAGACGAATCCCCGCGAAGCCTCGGCCAGCGACTACCGGCGGATGCTGGACGAGTCGATGTGACGCGTGAAGCAGGCGCGCTTTCGGCATGAACTCCCTCGCCCCCACGGGGAGCGGGCGCGGGAGAGGGGCGCCACGAAGGGCAGCAGCTCCTTTGACAAGCACTCTACCAACTAGTAGAGTGCGAACCAGTTTCACTCAGTTGCCCTCGCCTTGATGACCACCGAGCTCTCCCCCAAGGCCGCCGAGATCGTCGCGCACACGCGCTCGCTGCTGGTCGCCGGGGGCTACAACAGCTTCAGTTACGCCGATCTGGCCGAGCGGGTGAGCATCACCAAGGCCAGCATCCATCACCACTTCCCGAGCAAGGCCGCGCTGGTGACGACGGTGGTGACGCTGTACCGGCAGGAGGCGAAAGCGGGCCTGGGATCGCTGGAGGCGCAGTTCGACGATCCCTTGTCCGAGCTCAACGCCTACGCCGACTACTGGGCCAGCTGCATCCGCAGCGGCGAGCATCCCTTCTGCATCTGCGCGATGCTGGCGACCGAGCTGCCGACCATCCCCGAGGAGGTCGCGGTCGAGGTTCGAGGCCATTTCCACGACCTGAATGCCTGGCTGACCTCGGTGCTCAAGCGGGGTGCCGCACGCGGCCAGTTCCACCTGCTCAACAGCCCGGCGGTATCCGCGCGCGCCTTCATGGCGGTGGTGCATGGCGCGATGCTGATGGCCCGCGCGCTCGATGACCCGAAGTCTTTCGCCACCATCGTGCAGCCAGCGATCCTCAAGCTGACACAGCCCGCCTGACCCAGGCTCATCACGAGGGCGGCCATGCCGCCCATTCTTTGAACCTCGATATCTACCAAGTAGTAGATAGAAAGCGACTCACCTCATGCCTCATCCACTTTCTCCGCTGGGCATTGCCCACACGCTGATCAGTCTCGCGCCGGTGGTGGCGGGGCTGTGTGGCTTCGTCCGCTTCGGCCGCATCGAGACCGGCTCGCGGGCCGGGCGGGTCTATCTCGCCGGGCTCGCGCTGTCGGTCTTCACGTCCTTCGGACTTTCCAGCGTCGTGGGCGTCAATCCCGGCCATGTGCTGGGCGTGCTGGCGCTGCTCGCGGCCTTCGGCGGCACGCTGCTCGTGCCGCGGCTGCGCTTCCTGGGCAGGCTGGGGCCGTACCTGAAGACCTTCGGCCTCTCCTTCAGCTTCTTCCTGCTGCTGGTGCCCGGCATCAACGAGACGCTCAGCCGCCTGCCCGCCGCGCACCCCGTCGCGACGGGGCCGGAGGACCCGGTGGTGAAGACCGCGCTGTTCGTCTGGCTGCTGCTCTTCATCGCCGGCTTCGTGCTGCAGAGCGTGCGGCTCAGCAAGACGCGGCCTGAAGGAGACGACCGCATCGGCGCATCGACGCCGTGAGGCGCAGCCACGCCCAACGGCGCAGATGCCGCGTGTACGATGCCCCCTCGTCCTTGGAGTAGCTCAGTTGGGAGAGCCGTGGGCTGCACACCCGCGAGGCGCAGGTTCGATCCCTGCCTCCAAGCCCCGACACCGGCCGGCACCGATTGCCCCGAGCCCTCACGCCCATGACCACGCCTGGCAATGGTCCGACAGACCCGCGCGCCGCGCCCGGTTTTGGCACCGGATACCTGGCCGGCGAACTCGCCAGGACCTTGCGCGCGGCGGCCGCCCATACCGATGCCGGTTTGCGCCAGCGTGCGCAAGCCCGCGCGCAGCGCCTCATGGAGACGATCGAGCATCTGTTCACTGGCAAGACCCGCGTAGGCGACCGGCAGCCTCACGTGGACATGCCGGCCTGGGCGACGCCGGAAGTCGTACGGGGCGGTTTCGCCAGCGGGCAAGCGGCGGCCGGCGGCGATTGGCGGCCTCACGAACTCGCGCTGGCTGCCCGGCTCGGCGCGGCGAGCGGCGGCGCGCGCACCCGGCTCAACGGCCATCACCTCACGCGCGAAGGCCTCGACGAGCTGCATGGGCAACTCGCTTCCCGCGAATACCGGATCGACGTCCCCGAAGAGGCCGCGCTGCTCGTCATGCGCTGGCTGATGGCGCGGGGCGAGCACGCGATCGCGGCCGCGTTGATCGAGCACATCGAACCGTTCTTCGATCGGATGCGCTTCTATCCGCGGCCGGCCGATACGCCCCTCCCCGCTCCGTCCGCGGGCATCGATGCGCCGGTGCTCGCGCGCAGCGTTCATTCGGTCGCCGAAGGGCTCGAGCGCAAGCAGCCCTCCAAGGAGGTCGAATCCATGCGCGAGCACTACGAGGTCTGGGCGCCGCTCAAGGATGAGCTCGTGACGCTCATGCTCGACACCGTGGAAGGGCCGGTTCCTCACTTTGCGGGAGAAGGCCCGGAGCGCTGCCCGGCCGGCGGCCTGCCCTTCACGCGCCTGCCATCCGATTTCGAGGAACGCCGCGTCGAGCTTCTGCGGCGGATCGCGGCGGCGCGCCAGCGCCATCGGCGTTGTCAGCGCGTCCATCGCCAGAACGAAGTGCTGGGGCTGTTCACCGCCGCACTGACCGCCTGGCCGGCGCTCGATGCGGCGGGACGGGCGCAATGGGCGGCGCGGGTGCGGCATCGGCTCGCTGGCTTCATTGACGCTCGCGGCGTGCCTGGCTCGGATCGCCACCGCGCGATGCGCGCGCGCCAGGCCGTGGGACCGAGCCATGCAAGGATCGCGGGAGTCCTCGCAGCGCGCCTCAAGTCGCTGGTCGAGCCGGGCGCAGGGATCACCCCGGCCATCGCGGCCATGGCCGCGCGCCCCATCGTCATGGAGGAGCAGCTCGCCGCCGTTCCCGCGGGCACGCCGGTGCCGGCTCAACTCCTGGCGCGCCTGCAGGCCGCGGAGGAGGCGCCGCTCGCCGCTCTGATCGAACGCCGGGCGATCCGCTCCAGCGAAGCGCTGGCGGTCCTGCTGCCTCAGCTCGCCGGCCCCGCGCTGGCGACGCGCTTCACCGACCCGGCCGCGCGTGCGCTGCATGCCGCGAGCTATCAGGCGTTTCGTCGCCGCCGCTCGTTGCTGCTGCTGTGGCTGCAGCATCAGGTGCGCTTCTCGGAGCTGCCATGGATCGCCTCGCTCGAGGCTTGCGCGGATGCCGATGCGGCGCCGGCCGCGAAGGACACGCTGCGCCAGTTCGCGGCCTTCGCCATTCAGGCCTTCCCTGCCACGGTCACGCCCAACAAGCTGGTCTCGGAACTGGCGGCGCTGGCACGCATCGCCGTGCCCGCCGGCGATGCAGCCAAGGCGGCTGACGACGGGACCGAGTCTCCAGGGCTGCCGCTGGTCGAGGAACTGGCGTCCGACATCTTCATGGGCACGTTCTCGCTGAAGTTCGTGCAAGCGGCGCGCGTGGCGGCGCGGCTTCTGAAATCGCTTCCCGGCGGATCGCTCTACGCGAGGTATTACGGGATCGATGTCGACCGGGTGCTGTCGCTCCAGCGGGTCGAGGAGCGATGGGGCACGAAGACGTGCCCCGATTTCGATGCGTACTGTCTTGAACTCGCCGCGCTTCCCGCGGGCGGAAATTCGCGCGCGCGAAACGGCTCGATGATCGAGCAAGCCTCGATCCTGACCACGCACAACCTCGCGGTGCTGGTCGACGGACTGCAGTTGGAGCCATTGCTCTCACAGCAGTGGGAGGCGCTGGCCGAGCGGACGTTCCTCGCCGTGCTCGACCGGCTGGAACGGCGCGTCATCCCGAGGACGATCCCGCGCATCCAACGCATGAGGGCGAGCAAGACGCTCGCCTTCGGCTGGCGCCAGATGGTGTTCTTCATGGCCTTCCTGGCGCCGGCGAGTCAACTGGCATTCACGCGCCGATGCCGGGAGCTGCTGGCGGCGCGCACGCCGGCCGCACGCCAGCGTTTCGCGCCGGTGCTCGCGGGACTTGAGCGGGCAGCCTCCGGCGGGCTGATGCCACGCGAGGCGTCCCGGCATGAAGTCGACGGTTGCCGGCGCCTGCTGGGATGGTCCCTGGAGACGCCGTTCCTCATGGGCGAGATCGGCGGTCCACCGCCCACTCGCTGATCACGCCTGCCGGCAAGCGGCGCAGCGTCGCGCGGCAAACAGGCCAGACGCGTCAGCGGACGGTATGCGTACGTCCGTCCTCGTCGCGCCAATAGCGGCCGCCGCGTCCGTCGGAGTAGACCTCGCGATCCTTGCCGTCGATGAACAGGCGTCCGATCACGGCGCCGGCGACGGCGCCCACGGCCGCGCCGGTGAGCGCGCTGCCGCCCGTTGCGGCGCCGACGACCGCGCCGCCCACCGCACCGACGGCGGCGTTGCGCGCGTCGTTATGGTGGCGGCCGTCGGACGCGCAACCCGCGGCCAGGGCCGCACTGGCGACGACCACGAGCGTGGCCCGGGAGAGAGAGCTTGTGAGGGAGGTGGTCATGATGTCCCCTTCGTTGGTTGATGGGTCAAACAACGTTGCACCGGGGCCTTCGGCGGGCACGCCGAATCGATTGACGCTGGAGCAACGCGGGAGCGATGGCTGGCATCGACCACAGAGCGGCAAGCCCCATGCCTACGGCGGTTCGGTCGCTGAATTGACAAGGAACGGGATTACGCTTCGCGCCATGACCGCCCTCTGGACCCCTTCTCGCCGCGGCCTGCTGCAGGCCGCCCTTGCCGCCGGCTGCGTACCGGCCTTCCTGCGCCATGCCGATGCGGCTACGGAGCCGCTGTTCAGGCTCGGCGTCGCCTCGGGCAGCCCGAGGGCGGATGGCGTCGTGCTCTGGACGCGCCTGCTGGGCGATGCGCTGCCCGCCGAAGTCGCCGTCCAGTGGGAAGTGGCCGAGGACGAAGGCTTCAAGACCATCGTCGCGCGCGGCACCGAGCAGGCCGAACCCGGCACCGCGCACAGCGTTCACGCCGAGCCGTCGGGCCTGCGCCCCGACCGCTGGTACTGGTATCGCTTCCGCGCCTTGGGACAGGAAAGCGCTGCGGGCCGCACGCGCACCACGCCGGCCGCGGACGCGAGGCCCGCCTCGCTCCGCTTCTCGATCGCGTCCTGCCAGCGCTGGGATCACGGCGAGTACGCCGCCTGGAGCGACATGGCGAAGCAGGACCTCGACCTGGTGCTCTTCCTCGGCGACTACATCTACGAATCGGCCACCGCCATCGACGGCAAGGCGCCCCGCCGCCACGCCGGCGGGGCCTGCCACACACTGGACGACTACCGCGCCCGCTACGCGCAGTACAAGAGCGATCCGCGCTTGCAGGCGATGCATGCCAAGGCGCCATGGATCCTCATCTGGGACGACCACGAGGTCCAGAACGACTGGGCCGGCGATGTCTCGGAGGACCTGGCCCCGGACTTCCATCAACGCCGCATCGCCGCCGCGCAGGCGTACTGGGAGCACCAGCCGTTCCCGGCATCGATGCGGCCCAAGGGCGTGGACATCGTGCTCAGCCATCGCGTCGACTGGGGCCGCCTGGCACGGCTGATCACCATCGACGACCGCTCCTGGCGCGATCAGCAGGTCTGTCCCAAGCCGGGCCGCGCGGGCTCCAACACCGTGAACGTGAAGGACTGCCCCGACCTGCTCAACCCGCGCCGCACGCTGCTCGGCGCGCCGCAGGAGCAGTGGCTGCGCGACAGCTGGGACGCGACCCGTCCCTGGAACCTGCTCGCGCAGCAGACGCTGATGACGCGCTTCAACGCGCAGGACCCGGCCAAGGGACCTGGCCGCTACTGGACCGACGGCTGGGACGGCTACCCCTTCGCCCGCGAGCGCCTGCTGCGCGATCTCGCGTCGCGGCGCGTGCCCAATGCGGTCGTGCTCGGCGGCGACGTCCACGCCAACTACGTCGCCGACCTGAAGCTCGACTGGAACGACGAGAAGGCCGCGGTGCTCGCGAGCGAGTTCTGCGGCACCTCGATCTCCAGCGCCGGCCGCGAGCAGTCGCAGGTCGACAAGGCCCTGCCCTTCAATCCGCACATCCGCTACGGCCGCAGCGACCAGCGCGGCTACATGCGCTTCGAGCTCCAGGCCGGCCGATTGGATGCCGAACTGCGCAGCGTGCAATCGCCGTGGGACGCGGACAGCCCATCGTTCAGCGCGGCGCGCTTCGTGGTCGAGGCGGGACGGCCAGGACCTCAGCCGGCTTGAAGGGTTTCGCGGTCGTCTCGACCGCGCCGCTCTGATCGTCAGACCGCGTGGGCGGCCTGGAGATCCAGCTCCCACGTCTCCCCCACGAGGTCGAGCCCGAAACCGTGGAACGGCTCGCTGCCCGTGAGCTGATAGCCCGCCTTGCGATAGATGTGCTTCGCCGCGTCGAGCTGGCTGTTCGTCCACAGGCGCACGCGCCGGTAGCCGGCCTCGCGCGCGAAACGGTGGCACTCGGCGACGAGGCGGTCGCCCAATCCAAGCCCTCGCGCCGAGGGCTCGACCAGCAGCAGGCGCAGCTGGGCCAGGCCCTCGATCGGCGCGCGGGTCTGCTCGTCGCGCGCCTGCACCAGCGCCACGCTGCCGATGTTCACGCCGTCGCGCTCGGCGATCCAGCAGGCCTCGCGGCGCGGATCGAACTGCTCGATGAAGTCGGCCGCGATGCGCGCCACCAGCGCTTCGAAGCTCATGTCGAACTGGTACTCCCGCGCGTACAGCGCGCCGTGACGCGAGACCACCCACCCCATGTCGCCGGGGCGATGTGGCCGCAGCAGGAAGCCGCCCTTCCCCGGCTTCGAGCCGGGATCCTCGAGCAACCCCTGCACGCGCCGGAACGCCTGCAGCAGCTCCGCCTGTTGCGCGTCCCCCAGTTGGTCCAGCATCTCGCCCACCTGCTCGCGCGAGCGGCGGTCCAGCGGCTTGAACGCCCTGCGGCCCGCAGGGCTCAGCGTCAGCAGTGACTGCCGCGCATCCGTCTCGCTGCGCGCAGCGCGGACCAGATCGCGTTCCTTCAGGTCGCGCAGCAAGCGGCTGAGATAGCCAGCGTCCAGGTCCAACAGCCGGCCCAGGTCAGTGGCGGTGATGCCGGCGCCTCCCTCCAGATGCGCCAGCTCCCAGAGGATGCGGCACTCGGTCAGGCTGAACTCAGAATCGAGCAACCCCTCGTTGAGCACGCCGATGCGGCGTGTGTAGAAGCGGTTGAAGCGGCGGACGGCCTCGATGCGGTCAGGGTCGGTCATGGCGCGCATGCTGCGCGATATGCTTGCTTTTGGCAAATATTTATTTGCTTGACGCCTCCAATGCCTACTCGGCCCCTGGCGCTGAGGACGGTATGGCGGACACCCGAACCATCTCGCGGTGCCCGGCGTTGTTGTTTGTGGGAGCGCGCAGGCGGGCCGGGTGGCGCATGTGGCGCGGTGATGTCGCGGTGATGGATGTAAAGCGCCGCGGGCCGCAGGCGGGCGTCATCTCCCTCCGGCAGAATCCCGGCCACATTCAATCAGGGAGAGAGGCGGCCCGGCATCGAGCGCGACAGACGCTCGCCGGACCCTCGCGCATCGGCTCATGCTCATGAGCCGCTCCTCCCTGCTGCCGTTTTTCTTGCAGATCGGGTGAGGAGCGATGACGCTATCAATTGCCATGCGTGCGTGCCTGCGGGCCGTGCAATCTCTTGTGTCGTCCAGAAGCGGGGCTGCGGCCATGCTCTGGCTCATCGCGGTGCTGACCGCCGGTCCGGCGATGGCCAGCGAGCGGCTGATGCCCTCGGAATGGCGGCTCGACGCGACGGAGTACGGTCCAGCGTGCGCTGAATCGAAAGGGGGCTGGACCTATAACGGCGGCACGTACCACACCGCTGCTACTGACGGTGCGCCTGGACGTCCCGAGCAGTACTTCGCGAGCTATCTGGCGCTGATCCAGGGCGGCCAGTGCTCGGCGGAGACCGCCTGCAACAGCAAGATCGAATGGACGGTGACGCAACCTTGCGCGGTCAGCGCCACGAGCTCAAGCAACGGCTCTGCGCTTTGCAAGCTGCAAGGCAAGTACATCCAGAAGTGCGGATGGAACGCTCCGTACGAGGTCACGGTCGATGGGATGGTGTCGGCCACCAAGACCTGCGACCAGTACTTCGACCCGCAAAGCCGCCAATGCGTCTGCCCGGAGGGGCAGGTGTACGTGAAGACGTCCAGTGGCGGCTACTGCACGCCGGTCCGTGATCGAGTGATCGCCACGCCGTGCAAGACCTGCTACGGCAATCCGATCTTTCCGGAGCAGGGCCTGAAGGTGCAGACGCTCACCGCCGGCTGGCAGCCATGGACGGGACTGAAGCTGAC
>NZ_JBCNLG010000045.1:0-23580 GCF_039595595.1 Roseateles sp.
TGATCCGCCGCGCCGACTACGTCGCGCCGATCTTCTGGATCCGCACCGTCGACCTGTGCTTCGACCTCGACCCGGCCAAGACGCTGGTCGCCAGCAAGATGCGCCTGGAACGCAACGCCGCGGTGCCGCACGGCCCGCTGCGCCTGCATGGCGAGGAGCTCAACCTGCTGCGCGTGCTGATCGACGGCGAGAGCGTGTCCTTCCGCCAGGAAGGCCATGAACTGATCATCGACAACGTGCCCGATGCGGACTTCACGCTGGAGATCCGCAACACCTGCGCGCCGGAGAAGAACACCGCGCTGTCGGGCCTGTACACCTCGGGCGGCAGCTTCTTCACGCAGTGCGAGGCCGAGGGCTTCCGCCGCATCACCTACTTCCTGGACCGCCCCGACGTGATGGCGGTCTACACCGTGACGCTGCGCGCCGACAAGGCCAAGTACCCGGTGCTGCTGTCCAACGGCAACCTGGTCGAGACCACCGAGCTGGACAACGGCCGCCACCTGGCGAAGTGGCATGACCCCTTCCCCAAGCCGAGCTACCTGTTCGCGCTGGTGGCCGGCGACCTGGTCGCGCGCGAGCAGCGCATCCGCACCCGCGGCGGCAAGGACCACCTGCTGCAGGTCTACGTCCGCCAGGGCGACCTGGAGAAGACCGAGCACGCGATGAACTCGCTGATCGCCTCGGTCGTGTGGGACGAGGCCCGCTTCCAGCTGCCGCTGGACCTCGAGCGCTTCATGGTCGTCGGTGTGTCCGACTTCAACATGGGCGCAATGGAGAACAAGGGCCTGAACATCTTCAACACCTCGGCGCTGCTGGCCTCCCCCGCCACCGCGACCGACGCGGACTTCGCCCGCATCGAGTCCATCGTCGCGCACGAGTACTTCCACAACTGGACCGGCAACCGCGTCACCTGCCGCGACTGGTTCCAGCTGTCGCTCAAGGAAGGCCTGACCGTCTTCCGCGACCAGGAGTTCAGCCAGGACATGGCCGCCACCCCGAGCGCGCGTGCGGTCTGCCGCATCGAGGACGTGCGTGCGCTGCGCGCCCGCCAGTTCCCCGAGGACGCCGGCGCGATGGCGCATCCGGTGCGCCCCGACGAGTACGTCGAGATCAACAACTTCTACACCGCCACCGTCTACGAGAAGGGCGCGGAAGTCGTGCGTATGTACCAGACGCTGGTCGGCCGCGAGGGCTTCGCCAAGGGCATGGCGCTGTACTTCGAGCGCCATGACGGCCAGGCCGTGACCTGCGACGACTTCGCGCAGGCGATCGCGGACGCGAATCCGGGCTCGGCGCTGTCGACGCGCCTGGACGCGTTCAAGCGTTGGTACGCGCAGGCCGGCACGCCGCGCCTGCAGGCGCGCGGCGTCTACGACGCGGCCGCCGGCACCTTCACGCTGACGCTGAAGCAGTCCACGCCCGCGACGCCGGGCCAGGACGGCAAGCTGCCGCAGGTGATCCCGGTGGCGCTGGGCCTGCTCGCGCGCGACGGCCAGGCGCTGCCGCTGATGCTGCAGGGCGAGGATGGCGACGCCGGCACCACCGGCACCGAGCGCGTGCTGGTGCTGGACCAGGCCGAGCAGTCCTTCGTCTTCGTCAACGTGCCCGCCGAGCCGGTGCCCTCGCTGCTGCGCGGCTTCTCCGCGCCGGTGGTACTGGACGACGGCCTGGGCGACGCGGAACTGCTGGTGCTGCTCAAGCACGACAGCGACGCGTTCAACCGCTGGGAGGCCTCGCAGCGCCTGGCGTTGGCGCGCATCCTGGGCGCCGTGCGCTCGGGCCAGCCGCTGGTGCTGGACGCCGCCTACCTGGACGCGATGCGCGCGGTGCTGCGTCATCCGGAACTGGATCCCGCCTTCAAGGCGCTGGCGCTGCAATTGCCCGACGAGGCCTACATCGCCGAGCAGCTCGACGTGGTCGACCCGCAGGCCATCCATGCCGCCGTCGACGCTGCGCAGGCGCAGCTGGCCTCGGCGCTGCAGGCCGACTGGGCCTGGGCCTACGAGGAGCACCAGGTCAGCACCGGCTACCGCCCCGACCCGGTCCAGAGCGGCAAGCGGGCGCTGGTGAACCTGGCGCTGGCGATGCTGGTGCTGCACGCGACCCGCCATGGCGACAGCGTCTGGCCCGGGCGCGCCTACCAGCGCTTCAAGGACGCCACCAACATGACGGACCGCATGGGCGCGCTGAGCGCGCTCGTGAACGCGCACGCCGAGCTGGCCGACAGCGCGCTGGCCCGCTTCCATGCCCAGTTCAAGGGCGAGGCGCTGGTCATCGACAAGTGGTTCGCGCTGCAAGGCCGCGCGGCGGAAGCCGACGGCAAGACCTTCGCGCGGGTGAAGCAGCTGATGAAGCATCCCGACTTCACGCTGAAGAACCCCAACCGCGCGCGCAGCCTGATCTTCTCGCTGGCGATGTTCAACCCGGCCGCGTTCCACCGCGCGGACGCGGCGGGCTATGTGTTCTGGGCCGAGCAGGTGCTGGCGCTGGACGCGATCAATCCGCAGGTGGCGGGCCGGCTGGCCCGCGTGATGGACCGCTGGACCGCGCTGGCGCAGCCCTACCGCAGCGCCGCGCGCGAGGCCATCGCCCGCGTGGCCGCCAAGCCGGACCTGTCCAACGACGTGCGCGAAATCATCGAGCGCGCGCTGGCCCTTGATCCGCGGCCCGTGGCCGCGGCGGTGCCGGCCGCGGCGGAAGAGGCTTTCCAACCATCCGGAGTCGTGTCATGAGTCAACGCGTCAGCCTGACCCAATACCTCGTCGAGCAGCAGCGGCTGCACGGCCACATCCCGCAGCAGCTGCGCCTGCTGATCGAGGTGGTGGCCCGCGCCTGCAAGCGCATCGCCATCAGCGTCAACAAGGGCGCGCTGGGCGACGTGCTCGGCACGGCGGGATCGGAGAACGTGCAGGGCGAGGTGCAGAAGAAGCTGGACATCATCGCCAACGAGGTCCTGATCGAAGCCAACGAGTGGGGCGGCCATCTGGCCGCGATGGCCTCGGAGGAGATGGACAGCATCTACCTGGTGCCCAACCGCTTCCCGCAGGGCGAGTACCTGCTGATGTTCGATCCGCTGGACGGCTCCAGCAACATCGACGTCAACGTCTCGATCGGCACCATCTTCTCGGTGCTGAAGAAGCCCGAAGGCAGCAAGGGCGTCAGCGAGGACGACTTCCTGCAGCCCGGCTCGTCGCAGGCGGCGGCGGGCTACTGCGTCTACGGGCCGCAGACCACGCTGGTGCTGACGGTGGGCGACGGCGTGGCGATGTTCACGCTGGACCGCGAGCAGGGCTCGTGGGTGCTGACCGCCGACGACGTGAAGATCCCCGCGGACACCAAGGAGTTCGCGATCAACATGTCCAACATGCGCCACTGGGACGAGCCGGTGAAGCGCTACATCGACGAGTGCCTGGCCGGCACGACGGGTCCGCGCGGCAAGGACTTCAACATGCGCTGGATCGCGTCGATGGTGGCGGACGTCCACCGCATCCTGACGCGCGGCGGGATCTTCATGTACCCGTGGGACAAGCGCGAGCCGAACAAGGCCGGCAAGCTGCGCCTGATGTACGAGGCCAACCCGATGGCCTTCCTGGTCGAGCAGGCCGGCGGCGCGGCGACCAACGGCCGCCAGCGCATCCTGGACGTGCAGCCGACCAAGCTGCATGAGCGCGTCGCGGTCGTGCTGGGCTCGAAGAACGAAGTCGAGCGCGTCACGCAGTACCACCTGGACGCCGGCAAGTAAGCCGCTCGCCCCGCGCCACGCCGGGGCACCATGAAGAAGGCCGCTCGATGAGCGGCCTTCTTCGTTTGCGTCACGACCGGCCTTGCATCAACGCGCGCAAGTCGGCAAGCCCTCGACGAGGGTGGTCACCACCAACCGCGTCCCATCATCGGGTGGCCGCCCATGCCGAAGCCTCCCAGGCCGTAGGGCGAGTAGCCGCCCCATGAAGGCATGCATGACATGGAATAGTTCATGCAACCGTTGCCCATCAAGGTCACGAAGGGCGACACGCCGCCGATCCCGCTCATGTTGCTGAACAGGCTGCCGAGCAGCGCTCCGCGTCCGCCGCCAATGGCGCCTCCGATCGCTCCGAGCGGGCCGCCGAAGAACCCTCCCACAAGGGCACAGCCGATATTCATGAATCGCTCCTTCAGAACAAAAGACCTTTGTGGTCCTTGTCGGGATCGTCGGACGAAGCACTTTCGTTGCGCTTGAGTTCGGCAAACTTGTCGGCCATCGTCGGGTTGCCCTTGGTCAACCTCTTGATCGTCACGTCCTGGGCCTTGTCGTTGGCCAGGCGCAGGTTGCGATCGGTGCCCAGCAGCGCCTCCTTGGTCTTCTGCAGGTGATCGATGGACTTGTCGATCTCGTCGATCGCCGTCTGGAAGCGCCGCGACGCGAGCTCGTAGTTCTTCCCGAAGGCCGTCTTGAAGGTCTCGAGCTGGGTCTCGAAGTTCGTGATGTCGATGTTCTGCGCCTTCACCAGCGCGAGCTCGGCCTTGTACTTGAGCGAGTTCATCGCCGCATTGCGCAGCAGCGTGATGATGGGAATGAAGAACTGCGGCCGCACGACATACATCTTCGGATAGCGATGGAAGACGTCGACGATGCCGGTGTTGTAGAGCTCGCTGTCGGGCTCGAGCAGCGACACCAGCACCGCGTACTCGCAGCCCTTTTCGACGCGGTCCTTGTCGAGCTCCTTGAGGAAGTCCTCGTTGCGGTTCTTCGTGGCGGTGCGGTCGCTCTCGTTCTTCATCTCGAACATGATCGAGACGATCTCGGTGCCCGACTCGTCGGTGTCGCGGAAGATGTAGTCGCCCTTGCTGCCGGTGCGCGCGTCGTTGTCCTTCTCGAAGTAGGCGCGCGGGAAAGCGGTGGCGCGGATGCGGTTGAACTCGGTCTCGCAGTGCAGCTCGAGGGTCTCGCCGACCATCTTGGTCGACAGCCGCGCCTTCATGTCGCGCAGGCGCTCGATGGCGTCGTCACGGTCCTTGATCTGCGTTTCGTACTTGTCCTTGAGCGACTTCTCGGCCAGCTGCTTCTCGAGCTCGGCGCGCTCCAAGCCGCTGCGCAACTGGTCGCGTTCCTTCTCGACCGCGCCGACGGCCTGCGTCAGGGCCAGGCGCTGGGCCATCTCGCTGGCGTCGAGCCGGGCCTTGAGCTGCTGGATCTCGGCATCCTTCGCGGCCGCGGTGGTCTGGAGCTGCTTCTCCAGCGCGCCGAGCGCCTCGGCCACCGCGAGCTTGCGCTGGACCTCGCCGGCATCGAGCCGGGCCTTGAGCTCCTGGATCTCGACGTCCTTGGCCGCGGCGGCTTTCTGCAGCTCGCCGGCGACCTTCGCCTGCGCGAGTTCCACGGCATTGCGCTTGTCGCGCTCGGCCAGCTCCAGGCGCTCATGGAGCTGTTTCTCGAAGTCGCTGTCGCGCACCTGCTTGAGGATGTCGGCGTAGCCCGCCTCGTCGATCTTGAAGGCCTTGCCGCAGTGCGGGCAGATGATGTCGTGCATGCGTGGTCGTCTCAGAAGAAGGTCCGGATGCCGTCCAGGACGCGATAGCCGTCGTCCACCGTGTACAGCAGGGGCCATTTGTCGAAGGTCGTGCAGGGATGGCCGACGCCGAAGGCGATCAGATCGCCGACCTGGAGCGGCAGGTCGCCGCCCTTCCCTGCCGGATCGATCAGGTCGACATAGGCGTGCTGGTCGTTGAGTTTGGTGACGGCCCATTCGGCGGGCGCGGCTTGCGGCGCATCGTGCAGGCCCTGGCGGTACCACCACAACGGCTGCGGCAGGCAGGCGTCGTAGCTCAGGTCGCGCCGGCCGGCGGTGCAGATCGCGCGGCCCGGCTCGGGCACCGACTGCACATGGGCCCAGACCTCGATCGCGTTGCGCAGGCCGGGGCCCTCGCCCCACAGCGCGCCGGCGCGCTGGCGCATGCGGTCCTGCAGGCGCTCGTACTGAAGGCTGTCATGCGAGAGGTAGCAGCCGCTGCGCAGCACCACGCGCAAGGCATGACCCGAGCCGGCCGCCTCGACCGAGGCCAGCACGCGGGCCGCCATGTCGAAGAACGCCGATCCGCCTGCGGTCAACAGCACCTCGCCAGGCGCGAACCAGCCCTCGGCGCATCCGGCGCGGGCGAGCTCCGCGATCGTCTCGATCATCGTGAGCGCGCCGAGTTCCACGCGCGCCGTGTCAGAGCCGCTGTAGACGCCCTCGAAGGCCTCGACGCCGCGCAGCGCGATCACCGGCGCGGCGTCGCGGATCGCGCGGCCAAGCGCGAGGCCTTCATCCTGCGTCCGCACGCCCGAGCGGCCGCCCGGCGTGCCCACTTCGAGCAGCACCTGCAGCGGACGCATCAAACCCCGCTCGAGGGCAGCGCGGCGGAGCAGCTCCAGGCCCGCCGGCGAGTCGACCAGCAGATAGAAATCGAAATCGGGATCCGCTTCGAGCTCGCGCAACACCAGTTCCAGATCCGCCTTGCCGACCAGTTGATTGGCCAGGATCACGCGCGGCACGCCGAAGCGGCGATAGGTGCGCACATGCGCCGCCGTCGCGGCCGTCATGCCCCACGCGCCTTCGTCGAACTGGCGCTGGAAGAGCTGCGGCGCCATCGTCGTCTTGCCGTGCGGCGCGAGGCTCACGCCGGCGCGGGCGGTGAACTCGCGCATCCAGCGCGCGTTGTGGACCAGCGCGGACTCCTTGAGCACGGCCGCTGGCAACGGCAGGTCGCCGTCGAGCAGCGAGAGCTTCAGGCGCTCGAGATCGCGCGGGAAGAGTCCCTCGGCGCTGGCGGGCAGGCCCTTGAGCGTCGGCGGCAGCGGCTGGCCGAGGACGGCGTCGAGTTTCAGCCGCACCGGGCCATCACCGGTTGCGGCCTCGGAAGCGGAACGAGATGCGGGCGTGGCGCCAAGCGTAGGAGCAGTCATGGCGCCCGATGTTGCCACCGCCGCGAGCCTGCCGCGGCGTCGCGGCATCGCGGCATCGCGGCATCGCGCGGTAGGCCGCACGGGAGGGATGGGGCAAAAGGAAAGGGCCCGATGCTTGCACATCGAGCCCTTGAGATTGGTGCCGGTGAAGAGAGTCGAACTCCCGACCTTCGCATTACGAATGCGCTGCTCTACCAACTGAGCTACACCGGCCTACCCGCGTGACGCAATTTGCGTCCCTCGGGAAGACCGCGACTATAGCAGAGTCTTCGACAGTCCTTCAAGAGCGTAGCGTGGGTGCGACTGAGGCCGTCATCGATGGGATGGATAGCAAGTGCAGTTGGTCATCCCGGGCCGAGCCGCCCTCTTTTCCAGAATCAGACGGACCACATGTTTGAAGTCAGGAGGTTCCGATGCCGACGTTTGCAGAACTCTGGGCCAGTCACCCAACGGTCACCGGCTTCTCGTATGAAGGGCGGTTCAGCGATTACAGGAAGTCCAAGGCAATCTGGTTCTGGGAAGTCAAATGAAGCGTGCGACCTACGCGGCCGTGGCCGCGGCCCTCTCGATCATCGTCAGCTACTTTCTGCTCCGCTTCGTCTGGCAGTGGTACGAGCCGAATCACGTGAAGTCCGACAGCGACATCAGCGATTTCATGATTGCGGGTCTGGTGACTCAAGCGCTCTGCATGGTCGGCGCCGGAGTCGCCACCTACAAGTGGACCGGACGCAGACGCGGCAACTAGCCGATCACTCGAAGACCGGTAAGCGCTCGTCAGGCCGATGAACAGGCGTGTTCCGGCCCTCGCGGCCTCACGCTCGCTTCACGAACGCATGGCACACTGCCCGCAGCCCGGATCGGAGGCGGGCCCCTGTGATGTCTGATGTCCTGCATGACCCGCGCTGGCGCAACGCCTGGCGCGCCCTGTTCCTGGCGGTGGTGCTCAGCGCGAGCTGGCTCGCCTTCTCGCCGCACCCGCCACGCATGGCCGACCTCGGCTGGGACAAGGCGAATCACTTCAGCGCCTTCGGCACGCTGGCCTTCGTCGGCATGCAATGTCTGATCGCGAGCCCGCGCCGCCGCTGGATCGTGCTGGCGACGCTGCTGGCCTATGGCGTCAGCATCGAACTGGTGCAGTCCCAGATTCCCGGCCGCGATGCCGAGGCGGCCGACGTGCTCGCCGACATGATCGGCGCCGTCATCGGCCTGGCCGTGCACGCGCTGGCGCTGCGTTTCATCGCGCCAAGGGCGGCTCCGGCTCGCTGAACTCGCGGCGCGACATCGCGATCGCGACCGCCTGGGCGCGGTTGTTCGCACCCAGCTTGCGCAGGATCTTGCGCACGTGATTCTTGACCGTGAACATGCTGATGCCCAGCTGGATCGCGATGCCCTCGTTGCTCAGGCCCGCGCGCAGGCCCTCGACGATCTGCTGCTCGCGCGGCGTCACCAGCGCGCCCGCCCGCCGCGGCAAGGCCTGTCCCCGCGACTGAAGCCGCGCCCGCCGCCACGCCGCGTGCAGCGCCGGCGTGAGCAGCTCCAGGCGCCGCACGTGCTCCTCGTCCCAGCCTTCGCCCGCCAGCAGGAACAGGCTGTGCGGCCGCTCGCCGTCGCCGGCGACGCCATGCAGCGCCAGATCCCGCAGGCCCGCCTCCAGCAGGGGCTGGAACAGCGCGGTGTCGGGTTCGCGCGCGAGGTCGATATGCAGCGGCCTCCGCCCCTCGCCCCAGCGCCGGATCAGCGACAGCCACAGTCCGTGATCGGGCGACTCCAGCTGCGTCTGCAGCAGCGCGCCGATCGGCTTCAGGTGGAACAGCTGCGCCGCCAGCCGCGGCGATGGCGGCTGGTCGCCGACACACACCAGCAGCCGGTGCGGCAGCAGCGCTTGCAGCCGGCTCTGGCTCCAGATGAAGAACTGGGCCGGCGTGGCCGGCTGGCGCGCGCTCCAGAGCGCCTCCAGCAGGCGCTCGACCAGCACATGGTCCTGCAGCCACGGCAGCGGGAGCGCGTCGCCATCGGCACCTCCGGCCGCCGGCGCGGGCGGCGCGAGAGCTGGCGCCAGCGGTGGCGCCAGCGGTGGCACAAGGGACGTCGGGATCGGAGAGGACATCGCGGGCGGCGTCATGGACATGGATGAGGGCGGTGAGCCGTGTCGCCGTGAGCCTGCCCGCGCGGCGTGACGTCCAGATGAACGGACCATGATCGTGGCGCGAGCGGGAGCCCGCCTTGCCCTTGCTGACACCGGGTGGCAGTTGCGCCCGCCCGTCCGGCCGCGGCGAGCGGCTCACGCCGGACGCGGTCATGGCAAATCGGCTACCGTTGCCGCTGGGCCCGCCTCCCCGGGCCCGCAGGAGTTGCTTGCATGTCGGATCACGATCTGCCGCCCGCGCGGCGCGATCTCGCGCGCCGCTACGAGGCGGTCCGGCGTCACACGCTGACGCTGGCCGAGCCGCTGTCGCCCGAGGACCAGGCCGCCCAATCGATGCCGGACGCCAGTCCCGCCAAATGGCACCAGGCCCACACCAGTTGGTTCTTCGAAGCGCTGCTGCTGCGCCCCCATCTGCCGGGCTACGAGCCGCTGGACGAGTCCTTCCACTACCTCTTCAACTCGTACTACGAAGGCCTCGGGCCGCGTCATCCGCGCCCGCAGCGCGGTCTGCTCACGCGGCCCTCGCTCGACGAGGTCCACACCTACCGGCGCCATGTCGACGAGCACATGCGTCAACTCATCGCGCGCTGCTCCGACGCGCAATGGACCGCCATCGCGCCGACGCTGGCGCTCGGTCTGAACCATGAGCAGCAGCATCAGGAGCTGCTGCTGACCGACGCGCTGCATCTGATGTCCTGCCATCCGTGGCGGCCGGCGCTGTTGAGCACTGCCCCCGCGCCGGCGCGCCCCGGCATGAGCGAATGGCTGCGCCACGACGGCGGACTCGTCGAGATCGGTCATGACGCCGCGGCGCCAGGGGCAGGCTTTGCCTTCGACAACGAAGGGCCGCGGCACCGCACCTGGCTGGAGCCCTTCGAGATCGCCAGCCGCCTCGTGACCTGCGGCGACTTCCAGCGCTTCATCGACGACGGCGGCTATCGCGAGCCGCGCTGGTGGCTCTCCGACGGCTGGGCCACGGTGCAAGCGCAGGGGTGGCGCGCGCCGCTGTACTGGGTCGAGGGCGACGACGGATGCTGGTCCGTCTTCGGCCTGCACGGCCTGCGGCCGATGGACGCGGCGGCGCCGGTGATGCAGCTCAGCTTCTACGAGGCCGCCGCCTATGCCGAATGGGCCGGCGCGCGCCTGCCCAGCGAGCAGGAATGGGAAGCCGCGGCCGCGCTGCCCGGCATCGAGCAACTGGACGATCAGGCCTGGCAATGGACCCGGTCGGCCTACCACCCCTACCCCGGCTTCCGCCCGCTGGAGGGCGCGGCCTCGGAATACAACGGCAAGTTCATGGTCGGCCAACTGGTGCTGCGTGGCGGCAGCCTCGCGACGCCGCCGGGCCACACGCGGACCAGCTACCGCAACTTCTTCCCGCCGGCCGCGCGCTGGCAGTTCACCGGGCTGCGACTGGCCCGCGACGCGCACCCGCGCACGGAGACCCCTGCATGAGCAGTTTCGCCGAGGACCTTCACGCGGCGCTCGCCGGCCCCGAGCACGCGATCTCGCCCAAGTACTTCTATGACGCGCAAGGCTCGGCGCTGTTCGAGCAGATCTGCGAGCTGCCCGAGTACTACCCCACCCGCACCGAGCTGGCGCTGCTGCGCCAGCATGCCGGCGACTTCGCCGCGCGCATGGGGCCGGGCGCGCAACTGATCGAGTACGGCGCCGGCGCGCTCGTGAAGGTGCGCCTGCTGCTGGAGCGCGCCGTCCAGCTCCACAGCTTCGTGCCGGTGGACATCTCCGGCCCGCACCTGCTGGCCGCCTGCGAGGCGCTGCAGCGCGAGCATCCGTCGCTGCGCATCCTGCCGGTGGTCGCGGACTTCACGAAGATGCATGTGCTGCCCGATCCGCCGCCCGATGGCCGGCGCATCGGCTTCTTCCCGGGCTCGAGCATCGGCAACTTCGATCCGGCCGAGGCGCTCGAGTTCCTGAAACTGCTGCGCGCGGAACTGGACGGCGGGGCGCTGCTGATCGGCGTCGACCTGATCAAGGATCCGGCGCTGCTGCACGCGGCCTACAACGACGCGCGCGGCGTGACGGCGCGCTTCAACCTGAACCTGCTGCGCCATGCGCAGCGCGTGCTGGGGTTGGAGTGCGACGCGGACGGCTTCGACCATTACGCGTTCTACGACCCGCGCCGCCATCGCATCGAGATGCACCTGCTGCCGCGCGGCGAGCAGCAGCTCCAGCTGCAGGGCCAGCGCTACACGCTGTCGCCCGGCCAGAGTCTGCACACCGAGAACTCGTACAAGTACAGCGTGGAGAGTTTCCAGGCGCTGGCCCGGGAGGCGGGCTTCAGACCCTCAGCGCACTGGACGGACGAGCGGCGCTGGTTCAGCCTCCACTGGCTGGAGGCCTGAGGCGACGCTCAGGCGTCGTAGCCGTAGACGTCGGCCAGTTTGCTCAGCAGCGCTGGCTCGTCCTTGGGCGAGAAGAAATACGGGAACAGCGTGCGCGAGCGGCCATCCTCGTTCATCGAGCCGCCGTACTTGCGCACCTGCGTGGCGCCGTAGGCCAGCGACAGGCTCATCAGCACAGCCGGAGCGCCGACGCTGCGGTGCAGGCGCTCCTCGCCATGCGGCTGGAAGTCCAGCATGCGGCGGTAGAAGGCCTTGTGGCGGGGATTGACCTCGATCACCAGGAATTCGGCCCCCCAGTGGTGCACCGCGTGCAGGTAGGCCAGGTGGAACAGGCTGGCCAGCACCAGCTTGGACGGGCCGTCCGGGTCGGCGGCCAAGCGGGTGAACTCGCACAGCTGCCAGCCCTGCTCGCGCATGCCGGCCATCTCCTTGGGGAAGCTCTGGTCGGCGGCCAAGCTGCCGGCGTCACGCCGCAAACCCAGCGTCGACACCAGCTTGCCCTCCCAATAAGCGCCCAGCGTCACGTCGGCCGAGCGGCTCAGGCGGTAACCGCGTGACGCATACCGGCGCTCCAGCAACGCATGGCTGGTGCCGTCCATCAACGCGCGGATTTCGATGCGGCCATAGTCCGTGTCGCGCGAAACGAGCTCGACGGAATCGGAGCGGACAAACGGAATCTCCGAGCGAAACGACTGCAGCGCCTGCATGGGGCTTGCAGGCGCTTCCATATCGATGTCCGTCACGCGAGATTCGTCGCTCATTCCCAACTCCAGACCACTTGGTTATCAAGGGCGAGTCTATGGCCCACTCAAAGTAATTACCGACGGGGGCTACGATAGATAACAAATGCGACTGCGACCTTACGGGTCTGTCCCGAGGTCGAACGACGGTCAATCCCTTGCCAGGGGGAAACCCCGCGTCTGAGGGAATCCGGTTACATACCAGGCACCGTTTCGGAAACCGGTACTCCCCCTCGCGGGGGTTCGACTTACACGAATCTCTGCACAGTTCTGCACAACTGCGTTTTCCGCACCGTTGTTGCACATGTAACCAAATGAATTGCGTTCAGTTGGCGAATTCAGGGGACATGGCCCCACGCGTTTTTGCGGAAATCCCTACGGAAATCCGGGGCAATTTGTCGGCAAGCGCGCGACAGGAACGCTGTGCGAGCAGGAAAGTTCGTATCTCGTTGCTTCCGGGCTGATACCGGAAAAGCGGTCTGCTGGCTGGCCGCAGGGCTCAGACACAGGGGGCTGCGGCGAGTGCATCCAGGCGCTGCCGCGCCTGCGCCATGAGCGCCTCGACCCGGCCATCCGCCTGCGCCGCGATGGCGTCGAGGTCGAACATCACCGCCAGTTCGTCCGGGCTCAGCGCCGTCGGCGGCAGGTCGCCGACGTCGATGGCCGCATGCAGCAATTGTTCGAGCGTGCCCTGTCCCTGCCGCACCCGGTGGATCAGGTCGCGGATCACCGCGCCGGTGCGCTGACGGCCCAGCCGCGGCAGCAGCAGATGCTCCAGGCGCTCGCTGGCGACCAGGCCCTGGCGCTCGAGCACGTGGGCGCGCATGCGGTCCAGCCGGATGACCGGCTCGGCCAGCGCGCGGTTGAGCGCCTCGACGGCCGCGTGCGCGCCGCCCATGAGGCCGCCCCACTCGGCGAGTTCCGCCTGATGCTGCCCGAGGCCGCGCTCATGCTCCGGCGTCATGCAGCCCATCAGGCCCGCGACGCGCTGCGGCGCGCGTTGCACCGCCGCCATTGCCTGCAGCGCCGCGACCGGATTCTTCTTGTGCGGCATCGACGAGCAGGCGCCATAGCCCTCGCCGGGCGGCTCGTTGAGTTCGTCGACCTCCGCCTGCGCCATCAGCGCGAAGTCCTGGGCCAGCTTGCCGAGGCTGCCGCACAGCAGGCCGACTTCCAGGCCCAGCCGCAGCCAGCGGTCGCGCTGCGTGTGCCAGCACATGTCGGGCGGGGCGAGCGACAGTTCCGCGGCGACGGCGGCCAGCATGTCCTGAGCGCGCTCGCCCATCGCGTCCAGCGTGCCGACCGCGCCGCCCAGTTGCAGCAGCAGCGATTCGCGGCCCTGCCCGCGCAGCCGCTCGGCGCTGCGCAGCAGCGGCATCAGCCAGTTCATCACCTTGTAGCGCAGGCTGATCACCTGCGCGGGCTGCATCATCGTGCGGCCCAGCATCGGCACGGCGGCGTGCGCCTCGGCCAGCTCCAGCAGCCGGGCGCACAGCCGCTGCAGGTCGTCATCCAGCAGCCGCAGCGCCTCGCGGGTGCGCAGCACCATCGCGGTGTCGATCAGGTCCTGGGCGGAGGCGCCGCGGTGCACGTACACCGCGGCGGCGGGATCGAACAGCGCGACCGTCTCGCGCAGCCGCTGCACCACCGGCACCGCCAGGTTGCCGCTGCGCGGCGCCGCGGCCACCAGCGCCGGCACGTCATAGAGCTCGGCGCGGCACAGGCTCGCGATCGCCTGCGCCGCGGGCGCCGGGATCAGCCCGGTGCGGGCCGAGGCCCGCGCCAGCGCGGCCTCCACATCCATCATCGACTGCACCACCGCGGCCGGTGAGAACACCGATTCCATCGCGGTGGACGACAAAAAAGCCTCGAACAGCATCTACGTCCTCTCGGTCGAGGATGCTATCGAGGCTCCCGCGTACGCCGTACTCAAGCAAACCCGCTTGGGGTTTGTCTCGGCCGGTGATCGCCCGGCTTGATCGCGCGCGTTCCTGCGTCGCCGCTCAGTTCGCCGGCACGTACATCTGCGCCAGACGGCTCATCAGGCGCAGCGACTGGCGGTGCATCGTGATGACCTCGAGCAGGCCGTTGCGGTGCAGCTCGACGATCTTCGCGTCGGGCAGCTCGGCCAGGGCCTTCTCGTTGATCGTCATGAAGCCGTCGACGTCCAGCTTCTCGCCGCTGGGCAGTTGCGCCTCGAAGCGCATGTCCTGGAGCAGGTCCAGGTCCTGCAGCAGTTCGCAGGCCTGGCGGGTGCGCTCGGCCTCGCGCTCGAAGTCCTCGCAGAACTGCTTGGCGTTGAGCAGCAGCTCCGACGCTTCGCCGTCCTCCTTGAACAGGGGCTCGCCCTCGGTCTCGGAGAAGGCGCCGGCGCCGGCGTCCAGGCACAGCGCCATGTCGTTCGAGTTTTCCTCGATGCGGGCCATCGCGAAGGGCCAGCGGCGCACGTAGGCCGGCACGTAGCGGCCGGTCCACTGACCGTCCTTGACGAACAGGTTGCTGCCCTGCTTCAGACCGAACACCGCCAGCGGCGCGACGGCCGGGCGCTGGCCTTCCGGCGCGGTGCCGATGCGCACGAACACCACCGGGTATTCGGCGCTCGCGTCCGCGAACTCGGCCACGGCAATGAACAGCGAGTTCAGCGGCGCCACGCGGTCCAGCACCTGGGCGCCGACCTTCATGCGGGTGTTCTTGTGCTGGACCCGGTCCACCGGCACCAGGTTCTCATACATCGGGGGGTTGCTCATACATTCACTCCATCGTCCGCCAGTCGCGAGACCAGCACCTTGTCCACACGCTTGCCGTCGAGGTCGACCACCTCGAATCTCCACGCGTCCCACTCCACCACATCGGCCGTGCGCGGCAGACGCCCCAGCAGCAGCATCACCATGCCGGCCAGGGTGTTGTAGCGCCCACGGTCCTCCTCGGGCAGTTCCTTCAAATCCAGGCGGTCCTTCAGCTCGGTGATGGGGATCAGGCCGTCCATCAGCCAGCTGCCGTCCTCGCGCTGGACCGCCCAGGCGTCCTCGCCATCGGACGAGTTGAACTCGCCGGCGATGGCCTCCAGCACGTCGCGCATCGCGACGACGCCCTGCACCTCGCCGTACTCGTCGACGACGAACACCAGCGGTGTCTCGGCCCCGCGCATGTGCGCGAGCAGTTCCATGCCGGACAGCGTCTCGGGCACGAACACCGGCGCATCCAGGCCCTGGCCCAGGTCCAGGCTCTCGCCGGCGAGCGCGCGCGCCAGCAGGCTCTGCGCGCTGAGCACGCCCACGACGTCGTGCAGCCCGCCGCGGCAGACCGGGTAACGGCTGTAGCCATGCGCGCGCAGGATCTGCAGCACCTGCTCGGGGCGGTCGGTGATGTCCAGCCAGGCGATCTCCGCGCGCGGGATCATCATGGAGCCGATCTGGCGCTCGTCCAGGCGGAACACGTTGCGCACCATCTGATGCTCGTGCTCCTCGATGACGCCGGCGTCCAGGCCTTCCTCGAGGCTGGCCGCGATCTCCTCCTCGGTCACCGCGCGGCTGGACTTGCCGCCCATGCCGAGCAGCTTCAGCGTGAACTCGGTGCAGAAGCTCAGCAGCTTGACGAACGGCCGGGTGACCAGGGACATGATCTCCATCGGCGGCGCCACCAGGCGGGCGACGTTCTCGGGGAACATCTGGCCCAGGCGCTTGGGCACCAGTTCGCCGAAGATGATGGTCACGAAGGTCAGGATCACCACGACCAGGCCGGTGGCGGCGATCTCGGCGGCGCGGGTGGTCAGCGGGAAGTGGGCCAGCAGGATCTCGGCCACGGGGGCGGAGAACGCCGCCTCGCCGACGATGCCGTTGAGCACGCCGATCGAGGTGATGCCGATCTGGACGGTGGAGAGGAACTTGGTGGGGTTCTCATGCAGGTCCATCGCGGCCTGCGCGCCCGCTTCGCCGCTCTCCACCATCACTTGCAAGCGTGCCTTGCGGGAGGCCGTGAGGGCCATCTCCGACATGGCGAACAATCCGTTGAGCAGTATCAGGAAGAGAACTAGGGCGGTATCCATTGACAGCGCGGACCGGGTACTTACCCCGAGTCGCGCCCAAAACACAAGGCCGGCAAGGTTAGCAGAGGCTGTGTGACATCGACACCGCAAAATCCCGCTATGCACTACCTGATTGGCGACCTGCAAGGCTGTTGCGACGCGCTGGCGCGTCTGCTGGAGAAGATCGATTTCTCGCCCTCGCGCGACCGGCTCTACCTGCTGGGCGATCTGGTCAACCGGGGGCCGGATTCCCTGACGACGCTGCGCCGGCTGCAGTCGCTGGGCGACGCGGCGCAGTGCCTGCTGGGCAACCACGACCTGCACCTGCTCGCGACCGCCGCGGGCGTGCGCGCCCCGCACAAGGGGGACACGCTGGACGCGATCCTGCAGGCCCCCGACCGGGAGGCGCTGCTCGAGTGGCTGCGCCGGCAGCGGCTGGCGATGCGGGCGCAGGGCTGGCTGATGGTGCACGCGGGGGTGGTGCCGCAATGGGATGCGGAGCAGACCCTGACCCTGGCGGAGGAGGTGCACGCGTTGCTGCGCGGGCCGGAGCTGGCGGAGTTCCTGCCGCAGATGTATGGGAACGAGCCGGACCGCTGGAAGGAGGAACTCGAGGGCGTGGCGCGGCTCCGCTTCGTGATCAACGTGCTGACGCGGATCCGCTACTGCAATGCGAAGGGCAAGCTGGACTTCAAGACCAAGGAGGGTCTGGGCACGGCGCCGGAGGGATATCTGCCGTGGTTCGACGTGCCGGAGCGGCGCACGGCCGGCCACCCGATCGCCTTCGGGCACTGGTCGACGCTGGGGCTGGTGCAGCGGCCGGACCTGTTGGCGCTGGACACCGGCTGCGTGTGGGGCGGCGAACTGACGGCTGCGCGGGTGGCGGACGGCCAGGCGCTGGAAATCATCCAGGTGCCGTGCGTGCAGGCGAGGAAGCCGGGAGCGGACTGAATCCGCTTCGTTCGAGCCGCTCCCGGGCGCGCTTAGAATCGCGGCTTCTCCTGTGAGAGGAGACGCGGCTCGATGATCTGATCGGCTGCACTGTTGGAAGCGTGGCCGAGTGGTTTAAGGCACTGGTCTTGAAAACCAGCGACGGGCAACCGTCCGTGAGTTCGAATCTCACCGCTTCCGCCACCCGTTTTCCCAGATCGAGCCGGATCGAGCCGGATTGGCCCGCCGAATCTCGCCCCGCAGCCGAGGAGCTCACCGATGGCCTCCACCTTTGACGTTGCCAAGTACATCACCGAGCGCACCGGGGAGGTCTCGGCGATGAAGCTCCAGAAGCTCATGTTCTACGCGCAGGCCTGGAACCTGGTGTGGGACGAGGCACCGCTCTTCAGCGAGGACTTCCAGGCCTGGGCGAACGGACCGGTCCTGCCCACGCTCTATCAGAAACATCGCGGCCTGTTCAAGGTCGACGCCGCGCTGTTCGCCAGCGCTGACAGCGCGGCGCTTTCGGAAAGCGAACGCGGCAACATCGAGCGCGTGCTGGCTTTCTACGGCGACAAGACGGCGCAGTGGCTCAGCAACCTCACGCACCAAGAAGCGCCCTGGAAGCAAGCGCGCGGCGACACGCCGATCGGCGAACCGTCCACGGCCGTGATTTCCCAGGGCGCGATGCACGAGTACTACTCCTCGCTCTGACTGATTGATCCCGTCCATGGGCAAGAAGAGCGAGGCGCGCGCGCAGAAGAAGGCCGAGGCCCAGGCCCGGTTCGAGGCGAGCAAGAAGGCGCTGCTCTCGAAGGTGGGAGAGATGGCGGCGCCGCGCCGTGCGCGCGAGCCCATGATCGACTCCTCGCCCCGTCTCGCGCCTCATCTTGAACGCGCCCTCGCCAACGAGCGCGTGCCCAAGGCCCGCGAGGACGGAGCCCGATTCAACGCCCGGATGACCTGGTGCATCACGCGTGCCGATGTGACCGACCATTGGTCGTGGGGAGAACCTCGCGCCTGGACGGGAGAGGAATGGACGGACACGATCCATCCGCCCATGAGCGAATTCGCCGCACTGACCTGGGGAGAGATCGACCGGCAAAACTCGGGCACCGGCCACAAGATGCATCACACGCATGAGATCGGCGATCTCATCGAGGAGGCGCAGACGCGTTGGCGGCGTCTCGAGCTGGAGCAATACGACTCGGTGTTCCGCTTCCGTCTGGGCGGTCAAAAGCGACGGGCCTGGGGCTTCATCGTCCAGGCGCACTTCCACTTTGTGTGGTGGGACCGCGAACACTCCCTTTATCCGACGGAGCCCCATTGAGTTCGAAGAAGAACGCCGGCACGGCGTCCCCTGCCCTGCTCGCCCTGATCGGCGGCAATGAGGACCGGCTCACGCCGGGGCTGGTGCTGCGCGAGCTGGTCGCGGCTTGCGCGGCCACCCGTCCGGGCGGCGCGCCGCTCCGGGTCCTCGTGCTGAGCACCGCCAGCGGCGAGCCCGACCTGCTCTGGTCCCAGTACGAACCCGCTTTCCGCTCGCTCGGGGCCACGCCGGCGTGGCTTGATCCGCGCGACCGCGCCGCGGCCAGCGCGCCGGCCGCGCTCGACGCGCTGCGCGACGCGGACCTGCTCTTCCTCACCGGCGGCGACCAGGAGCGCCTCGTCGACACCATCGGCGGCACGCCGCTGCACGCGCTGCTGCGCGAGCGCCATGCCTGCGGCGACCTCGCGATCGCCGGCACCAGCGCGGGCGCGTCGGCGCTCGGCGCGCACATGCCGGTCGGCGACCTCAATGAGCAGTTCGCCGGTCCCTCGCAGCCGCTGCATGCCGCCCTCGGACTGATGCCGGCGCTGGTCATCGATCAGCATTTCGCGCAGCGCAAGCGCCATGCGCGACTGCTGCAGCTGGTCTCGCTCGACCCGCGCCGCACCGGCGTGGGCATCGACGAGGACACCGCGCTGATCGTCCGTCCCGGCCACGACTTGCGCGTCGTCGGTGCGGGCGCCGTGACGGTCATCGACGGCGCGCGAATGACCGACCGGCGCGAGCCATCCTCCGTCATCGCCTTCGAGCAGCTCGGCTTCTTCCTGCTGCCATGCGGCACCGCACTGCGATTCAACGACCCGGCCACGCCACCGCATCTGCAGCGGCTGCTCCGCGTGATCGCCTCGCCCGCTCCGCTGATCGGCTGACCTCGCCTCAGCCGGCGACGTGGGCCTCGAAGCCCACGCGGCCCGGCGCCACGTCATCGCGCAGCTGATGCCCATCCGGGTAGTCGCCGCCGTTCTGTGGCCGGAAGGCGATGGGCGCTTCGTCGAAGACGCCGCCCAGGCGCTGACGCCACGCGTTCATGGCCGCCTCCACGCCTTCCTTCGTCATCTGGCCCGTGCCGTGCACGACATGCGTCTTCAGCACCGACATGCCGGGGAAGAACAGCATCCCATGCGTGACCGGAAACATCAGCTGGTCGATCGGCCCGTTGATGCCGCGCGGTCCGAAGTCGACCGCCGGACCGCCGGTCGTCACCGACACCATCGCGCGGCGCCCCGCGAAGCCGCCCTCGCCGAAGCGCAGCCGGTTGCCCTGGCCCTGGTAGCCATAGGCCAGGCCGCGCGCCCAGACGCGATCGATCCACCCCTTCATGATCGCGGGCATGCCGTACCACCACAGCGGGAACTGCAGGATCAACAGATCGGCGGCCATCACTTTGCGCTGTTCTTCGGCGATGTCCGCGGCCTGATGGCCGTTCTCGTAGGCATGGCCCGACTCGCGCGTGAAATCCAGGCGCTTCGTGTCGAGCCGGTGCGGGAAGTCGTGCTCGTCATAGACCGCCTTCCATTTCATCGCATAGAGGTCGGACTGCAGCACCCGATGTCCGGCGGCGCCCAGCGTCTCGGCGGCCACGCCGACCATCGTGCGGGTCAGCGAGCTCGGCTCCGGATGGGCGTGGACGATCAGCACGGTCTTGCCGGCGGCGTCGCCGCCCGGCGTGGGGCGCGCGATCACGGACGAAGGGGAAACGGAACTCATCTGCGACTCCTTTCACAGCAGGTGGGAACAGGGAATGAACGTCAGTCTGACGATCCATCCGCCATCCGTGAAATCGATTGTTGTATGGCCTACCATCGACGCAATGGATACCAGCCGCCTCGACCTCAACCTGCTCGTGACGCTTGAAGCGCTGCTCACCGAGCGCAACGTGACCAAGGCCGCGGCGCGGCTGCACCTGAGCCAGCCCGCTGTCAGCGCGCAGCTGGCGCGGCTGCGCGATGTCTTCGAGGATCCGCTGCTGCTCCCCGCGCAGCGCGGCATGACGCCGACGGCCAAGGCGCTGGCGCTGCTCGAGCCGCTGCGCCAGGCGCTGGATCAGGTGCGCGGCGTCGCGACCTCCCATCTGCATTTCGATCCCGCGACGGCCGACCTCACCGTCACGATCGCCGCGTCCGACTACCTGCAGATGACGGTGCTGCAGCCGCTGGTGCTGCGCCTGCGCCGCAGCGCGCCGGGCGTGCGCGTGGCCATCCGCCAGATGGATTCGCACCAGCACGCGGCGCAGCTCGCGCGCGGCGACATCGACCTGTGCCTGATGCAGCCGATGGAGGCCGCCCCCAGCCTGCGCATGCGGCCGCTGTTCCAGGAGTGCTACAAGCTGATCGCCCGCCGCGGCCACCCGGTGGTGACGGGCAAGCTCAGCGCGAAGGCCTTCGCCCGGCTCGAGCAGGTCGTCGTCTCGCCGGCCGGCGGCGCGTTCTCCACGCCGGTGGACCACGCGCTCGCGGCGCTCGGCCTGAAGCGCCAGGTCGTGCTGTCGGCCGCGTCCTTCCTGTTCGTGCCGGACATCGTCGGCCGTTCCGATCTCGTCGCGCTGGTCCCCGAGCGCCTGGTGCGCCATCGCGCCGCTGGCCTGCAGGTACTGGCGCCGCCGCTGCCCATCGATGGCTTCGAGATCGCCATGGTCTGGCACGAGCGCAACCACGGCCACGTCGCCCAGCGCTGGCTGCGCGACGAGGTACATGCCGCCGCCGGACCGCGGACCCGTTCCGGAGCGGCCATGCAAGCCGGCTGAACCGCGTCGTGGGTGCTTTCGACCTCGGCGCGGCGTAGCGCGTCAACGACGCCACGACGGCTTCGCGACGACGCGCAAACACCTCGCCAACATCGATCAAACGGCTTCTTAACCTGAAGCTGTCCGCAAGCTGTCGAGCACCCGTCCGAGGGCCGCCGCTGCGCAGAAACGCGTACGACACGGCGGGTCGTCGCCGGAAACATGGGCACATCTCGGACCCTTCTGGTGTGCTGCATGACCCTCAACCGTTCGCTTGCGAGAGGCCTGTTCCTCGCCGCGGTGGCCCTGTTCTTCGGACTGGGCGCGCTGCGTTATCCCATCGGCCGCATGGACCACGCCGGTCCCGGGCTGTTCCCGCTGATGATCAGCGTCCTGCTGGGCCTGGTGGCGCTGGCCACCATCGTGCGGGGCGTCGTCTCCGGCGGTCCGGGCCTGGACTTCAAGGTCAAGAACATCGGCCTGATCCTGGGCGCGCTGTGCGCGTTCTCGCTGGTCTCGCGCTTCCTGAACATGTCGGCCGGCATCGTGGTGATGGTCTTCATCGCGACGGCTGCGGGGAGCAACTACTCGTGGAAGCGGAACATCGCGATCTCGATCGGCCTGCTGGCGATCGCGTTCGTGTTCCAGAAGTTCCTCGGCCTGAACCTGCCGCTGCTGTAAGGAGGCCGCCATGGAGATCCTTCACAACCTGGCCTTCGGCTTCGAGCACGCGCTGACCTGGCAGAACCTGATGTTCTGCGCGATCGGCTGCGTGGTGGGCACCCTGGTCGGCCTGCTGCCGGGCCTGGGCCCGCTGGCCACGATCAGCGTGCTGCTGCCGCTGACCTACTCCATTCCCGTCAATGGCGCGCTGATCATGCTCGCCGGCATCTACTACGGCGCGCAGTACGGCGACAGCGTCAGCGCGATCACGATGAAGATCCCGCACGCGAGCTCCATCGTGGCCTGCATCGACGGGTACCAGATGACGCTGAAGGGGAAGACCGGGCTGGCGCTGTTCACGGCGGGCATCTCGAGCTTCATCGGCGGCACGGTCGCCATCGTGGTGCTGGCCTGCCTGGCGCCGACGCTGGGTGAGGTGGCTTTCCTGTTCGGGCCGGCCGACTACTGCTCGCTGATGCTGCTGGGCTTCCTGTGCGTGAGCTTCGTGACCACGGGCAGCCTGCTCAACGGCCTGGCGATGTGCCTGATCGGCGTGCTCTTCGGCCAGATCGGCACGGACGTCAACAGCGGCATGGAGCGCTACACCTTCGACATGCCCTTCCTGGCGGAGGGCGTGGGGTTGGTGAGCATCGCGCTGGGCTGCTTCGGCATCGCGGAGATCTCCAAGAACCTGGATGCCAAGAACGAGCGCACGCCCTTCAACGGCAAGATCCACCTGATGCCGACGTGGCCGGAGTTCAAGCGCATCATCCCGAGCGCGCTGCGCGGCAGCGTGGTGGGGTCGTTCCTGGGCATCCTGCCGGGCGGCGGACCGACGATCGCGCAATTCGCGGCCTATGCGGTCGACAAGAAGGTCAGCAAGTACCGCCATGAGATCGGCGACGGCGCCATCGAAGGCGTGGCGGGTCAGGCGGCGGCGGACGAGTCGGCGGCGCGCACCAGCTTCATCCCGCTGATGAGCATCGGCATCCCGGAGAACCCGGTGATGGCGCTGATGATGGCGGCGTTCATCATCAAGGGCATCCAGCCGGGGCCCAACATGATCGCGGGCCACCCGGACATCTTCTGGGGGCTGGTGGCCAGCATGTGGATCGGCAACGTGTTCCTGGTGGTGCTGAACGTGCCGCTGGTGCGCTACTGGCTGTCGGTCTTCAAGATCCCGTACAACGTGCTGTTCCCGTCGATCCTGTTCTTCTGCTGCATCGGCACTTTCAGCGTCAACAACAACCTGGACGACGTCTTCGTCACGGCGGCCTTCGGCCTGGCGGGCTACATCTTCATGCGGCTGGACATGGACCCGGCGCCGTTGATGCTGGGCTTCATCCTGGGGCCGATGCTCGAGGAGAACTTCCGGCGGGCGATGCTGATCAGCCGCGGCAAGTTCGACGTCTTCGTGCAACGGCCGATCAGCGCGACGCTGCTGGGGATCATGGCGGTGTTCATCGCGTGGCAGCTCATCGCGTTCCTGC
Source organism: Roseateles sp. (assembly GCF_039595595.1). Lineage (GTDB taxonomy): Bacteria > Pseudomonadota > Gammaproteobacteria > Burkholderiales > Burkholderiaceae_C > Roseateles. Next base: position 23,334 of record NZ_JBCNLG010000045.1, read on the forward strand.
TGGCGAATCGCAAGGGCGCCAAGAGCGGCAAGGGCAATGACCACGACCAGGATCCGGACGCCGGGACAGTGGCGCCGCAAGGAGCTTGACGCGCAGAGGGCTCCGGCACTGCCATCGCCACTGGCCCTCTCCCCCGCCCTTGTATGTAGCAAAGTACGCCCAGGCCGCCACAGGCCGACCCGCCCAGGGTAGGCGCTTGGGCGCCATACCGAGGGAGAGCGAGGGTCGTGGCGGCCGACCTCGGTTC
>NZ_JBCNLG010000046.1:0-22794 GCF_039595595.1 Roseateles sp.
GCGCCTTCCTTGCGCAGCTTGTCCAGGATCGCGGCCTGCTCGCCCTCGTCCAGCGCGTAGAGCTTGGCGGCCGGCTTCTTGCCGCGCGCCGGCGCGTCGACGCGGAACAGCGGCGGCCGCGCCACGTAGACATGGCCGGTGGCGATCAGCTTGGGGAAGTGGCGGAAGAACAGCGTCAGCAGCAGCACCTGGATGTGAGCGCCGTCGACGTCCGCGTCCGAGAGGATGCAGATCTTCCCGTAGCGCAGGCCGGACAGGTCCGGCTCGTCGTTCTTGCCGTGCGGGTCCACGCCGATGGCCACCGAGATGTCGTGGATCTCGTTGTTGGCGAACAGCCGGTCGCGCTCGACCTCCCAGGCGTTGAGCACCTTGCCGCGCAGCGGCAGGATGGCCTGCGTCTCCTTGTCGCGCCCCAGCTTGGCGGAGCCGCCCGCCGAGTCGCCCTCGACCAGGAACAGCTCGTTGTGCAGCAGGTCGGTGCTCTCGCAGTCGGTCAGCTTGCCGGGCAGCACGGCCACGCCGGAGCTCTTGCGCTTCTCGACCTTCTGCGCCGCGCGCTGGCGCGTCTGCGCCTGCTTGATGACCAGCTCGGCCAGCTTCTTGCCGTGCTCGACATGCTGGTTGAGCCACAGCTCCAGCGCCGGCTTGACGAAGGCCGACACCAGCCGCAACGCGTCGCGCGAATTCAGCCGTTCCTTGGTCTGCCCCTGGAACTGCGGGTCCAGCACCTTGGCCGAGAGCACGAAGCTGGCGCGCGAGAACACGTCCTCCGCCATCAGCTTGACGCCCTTGGGCGCGAGCGCGTGCATCTCGATGAAGCCCTTGATCGCGCCGAACAGGCCGTCCTTCAGGCCCGATTCATGCGTGCCGCCGGCCACCGTCGGGATCAGGTTGACGTAGCTCTCGCGCATGACCTGGCCCTCCTCGGTGAAGGCCACGCACCAGCTCGCGCCCTCGCCCTCGGCGAAGTTCTCGCTTTCGGAGGCGGTGGCGAACTGCTCGCCCTCGAACAGCGGGATCAGCGGATCCGCCGGCAGCGATTGCATCAGGTAGTCGCGCAGGCCGCCCTTGTAGGTCCAGGTCTGCGTCTCGCCGCTCTTCTCCTGCGTCAGCGTCACGGTGACGCCGGGCATCAGCACGGCCTTGGAGCGCAGCAGGTGGACCAGCTCGTTCCTGGGCAGGTCGGCGCTCTCGAAGTACTTGGCATCGGGCCAGACGCGCACCGTCGTGCCCTGCTTGCGGTCGCCGGCCTTGAGGTCGGCCTTGCGCGTGGCCACTGGCTCGACGACGTCGCCGCCGGAGAAGGCCAGCGTCGCGACCTGCCCTTCGCGGTAGACCGTCACCTGCAGCCGCTTGGCCAGCGCGTTGGTCACCGACACGCCGACGCCGTGCAGGCCGCCGGAGAAGCTGTAGGCGCCGCCAGCGCCCTTGTCGAACTTGCCGCCGGCGTGCAGCCGCGTGAAGACGATCTCGACGACCGGCACGCCCTCCTCGGGGTGCAGGCCGTAGGGGATGCCGCGGCCGTCGTCCTCGATCGTGATCGAGCCGTCGGTGTGCTGGATGACGGCGATGCGCCGGCCGTGTCCGGCCAGCGCCTCGTCCGCCGCGTTGTCGATCACCTCCTGGATGATGTGCAGGGGGTTGTCGGTGCGGGTGTACATGCCCGGGCGCTGCTTGACCGGCTCCAGCCCCTTGAGGACGCGGATGGAGCCTTCGCCGTAGCTGCCGGGAGAAGTAACTGCTTTGGTTGCCATGGGGCGGGATTCTATGCAGCGCCGATGACGCTCCCGGATGCGCCATGGCAGCAGTCGCTCCCATGGGGGAATCCCCGGGGGATGGCCCTTCGGCCGTCCGGGTGGCCGCCACCCGAGGGCTTTCCCTGAGCCCCGCGCGCGCTGACCGCACGGCGGTGCCCGCCGCGGCACCTCCAGTTACCGATGGAGCACCAAAGGCCAACGGGCGCTGTCGTAGCATCCGCCGCTTGTCCGCTCGCCGCGCCCGCGCGGCACCGAATCCGCCGGTCCGATGTCGCTGCCCCTGATCCGTTTCCTGCGTCCGCTCCATCTCCTGCGCCGCCTGCCCGCTCCCCTGACCGTGGCGCTTGCCACCCTCCTCGGGGTGAGCCCGGCCCTGGCCGACAACTACAAGGCCAGCCCCGAGATGGCGATGGAACTGCGCCACGCGCGCTGGTTCGACGGAGAGAAGCTGCAGTCCGGCTCGCTCTATGTCGAGGACGGCCGCTTCGTCGAGAAGCGCCCGCGCAAGGTCAACCGGCTGCTGGAGCTGCGCGGCCAGACGCTGGTCGCGCCGCTGGCCGACGCGCACAACCACAACCTGCAGGGCGCCTGGGGGCTGGACAAGTTCGGCCAGGACTATCTGCGCGACGGCGTCTTCTACGCCGCGATGCTGTGCGCAGACCCGGCCGCCATCGACCCGATCCGCGCCCGCGTCGCGCAGGCCGAGACGCCGGACGTGCTCTTCGCCACCGCCTGCATCACCTCGTCCGACGGCCAGCCGCTGGCGATGCTGCAGTCCGGCACGCCGCCGATGGCGCTGGACCAGATCGTCGACAAGGCGGTGCTGATCATGGACACGCCCGAGCAGGTCGGCCAGAAGTGGCCGCTGATCGCCGGCCGCCACAGCGACCTGGTGAAGGTCATCATGAGCTACCACGAGCGCCCCGAGCTGCGCCAGCAGCCGGAGCTGCGCGGCAGACTGGGCGTGACGCCGGAGGTGGTGGCCGAGGTGGTCCGCCGCGCGCACGCCGAGCAGCGGCGCGTCGTCGTCCACATCGAGAGCGCCGCCGACTTCGCCGCCGCGGTGCGCGCCGGCGCCGACTTCATCGCGGAACTCCCCGGCTACTTCCCGCAGCACGGCGAGGAGCCCGAGACCCACCTGATTCCGCCGGAGATCGCCGCGCTGGCCGCGCAGAAGCAGGTCGGCATCATCACCGCCACCGCCGCGACGCAGCTGTTCCAGCCGGCGCCGGAGCTGCTCGCGCGCATCGAGGCGGTGCAGAAGCAGAACCTGGAGCGCCTGAAGGCGGCCGGCGCGCGGCTGCTGGTGGGCTCGGACCTGTTCACCGGCAATGCGCTGAACGAACTGCACCACCTGGACCAGCTGGGCGTGCTCGACAAGGCGGCGCTGCTGCGCCTGGCCAGCGTCGACACGCCGCGCGCGCTGTTCCCGCAGCGCAAGCTGGGCTGCTTCCAGCCCGGCTGCGAAGCCAGCTTCCTGGTGCTGGCCGGCAATCCGCTCGAGGACCTGGCCGCGCTCGACAAGCCGCTGCTGCGCATCAAGCAGGGACGCGTGCTGACGCAGCTCGAGGACGTCGCCGCCACGGCCGGCGAGGAGAACAACGCGCTGAACTCGTCCGCCTCGTCGAAGAAGAAATCGGGCGGCAAGAAGCCGGCGTCGAAGTCAGCAAAGAAGAGTTCGGGGAAACCCGCATCGCGATCCGGCACCCGGTAGTCGCCGCTACATTGGCCGGATGAGCGCGATCCCGATGTCCCCTTCCCCCACGCGCACGCTGTCGATGCGGCAGGTGCTGATCTGCGGCGCCGCCATCGTCACCCTGTCGATGGGCATCCGTCACGGCTTCGGCCTGTGGCTGACCCCGATCACGATGGACCGCGGCTGGACCCGCGAGGCCTTCTCGCTGGCGCTGGCGGTCCAGAACCTGGCCTGGGGCGCGGCCGGGCCGCTGGCCGGCATGCTCGCCGACCGCTTCGGCGCGATGCGGGTGCTGATCGCCGGCGCGCTGCTCTACGCGGCCGGACTGGCGCTCATGGCGGTGTCCTCCACCGCCGCCGGCTTCCTGGGCAGCGCCGGGCTGCTGATCGGGCTGGCGCAGTCCGGCACCACCTATGCCGTGGTCTACGGCGTCATCGGCCGCAACGTCGCGCCGGAGCGCCGCTCCTGGGCCATGGGCGTCGCGGCGGCAGCGGGCTCCTTCGGCCAGTTCCTGATGGTGCCGGTCGAGAACTGGCTGATCGGCTACAGCGGCTGGCAGAACGCGCTGTTCGTGCTGGCGATCGCCGCCTGCCTGATCATCCCGCTGGCCATCGGCCTGCGCGAGCCGGCCCGCGACGCCGCCCACGGCGGCCCTCATCAGAGCATCGGCCAGGCGCTGCGCGAGGCCTTCGGCTACCGCAGCTTCCAGCTGCTGATGCTGGGCTACTTCGTGTGCGGCTTCCAGGTCGTGTTCATCGGCGTGCACATGCCCAGCTACCTGAAGGACCACGGCCTGACGCCGCAGGTCGCGACCAACGCGCTGGCGCTGATCGGTCTGTTCAACGTCTTCGGGACCTACGCCGCCGGCACGCTGGGCCAGAAGCTGCCCAAGCGCTACCTGCTCTCGTCGATCTACCTGCTGCGCTCGATCGCGATCGCGATCTTCCTCAACGTGCCGCTGACACCGGCCAGCGTCTACGTCTTCGCGGCGGTGATGGGCGTGCTGTGGCTGTCCACCGTGCCGCCGACCAACGCCATCGTGGCTCAGATCTTCGGCGTGCAGCACATGTCGATGCTGGGCGGCTTCGTGTTCTTCAGTCACCAGATCGGCAGCTTCCTGGGCGTGTGGCTGGGCGGCAAGCTCTACGACGCGACCGGCTCCTACGACGTGGTCTGGTACCTCGCGATCGCGCTGGGCGTGATGGCGATGCTGGCCAACCTGCCGGTGCGCGAATCGGCCATCACGCGCCGCGCGGCGCCGGCCGCGGCCTGATGCCCGCTGGCGAATAGCGCAAGCCAATCATGCGGCCACGGGTGCGGGCGCGAATGGGGCAGACGGCATGACGCGGCGCCGGCTCTGGCGCCTGGCCGGATGGGCCGCCGCGCTGGCGGTGCTCGCGCTGGTGTTCCTGTCCTATGCGCAGCCCTCGCTGATGCAGCAGCTGGGCGACGCGCTGTGGGCCTGCTTCTGACGACAAGGGGAACGGAGACAACATGGTCGTGATCATCACCGGCGCGTCCGATGGCATCGGCGCCGAACTCGCGCGCCAATGGGCGCGGCGCGAGGGCGTCAAGCTGTCGCTGGTGCTGGCGGCGCGCAGCGTCGACAAGCTCGAGAAGGTGGCCGCGGACTGCGAAGCGCTGGGCGCCCGCACGCTGGTGCAGCGCTGCGACGTCGAGTCGCAGGAGGACTGCCGCGAACTGGTGCGCGCCACGCTCGGCGCCTTCGGCGCGATCGACGTGCTGGTCAACAACGCCGGCATGTCGGCGCATGCGCTGTTCGACCAGGTCAAGGACCTGGCCTGGTACCAGCGCCTGATGCAGATCAACCTGTGGGGCTCGGCCTGGTGCACCCAGGCGGCGCTGCCCGCGCTCAAGGCCAGCAAGGGCCGCATCGTCGCGGTCTCCAGCCTCGCGGGGCTGCTGGGCATCCCCGGCCGCACCGCCTATTCCGCCAGCAAGTTCGCGATGACCGGGTTCTTCGAGGCGCTGCGCACCGAGGTCGCCGCGCATGGCGTCAGCGTCACCATCGCCTATCCCGGCGTGGTCGACACCCAGATCCGCTATCGCGGCTTCAACGCGCAGGGACAGGCCTCGGGCCTGAGCAGCCTGGACGAACGCGGCGCGATGACCGTCCAGGAATGCGCGCGGCTGATCCTCGACGGCACCCTGGCCCGCGAGCGCGACATCGTCATGACCACCAAGGGCAAGCTCGGCCGCTGGCTGAAGCTGCTGGCCCCGGCCATGGTCGACCGCATGGCCATGAAGGCCCTCAAGAAGGAACAGCGTCCGGCATGAACGTGGACATGAGCTTGTGGCACCTGGACGCGCCCGCGCGCGGCCATGGCGCCGGATTCCCCAGCGACTGGGTGCTGCGCTGGTCGCAGGCCTGGCGCGAACGCGAAGGCGGCGGCACCGGCATCACCGCGCTGGACCTGGCCTGCGGCGCCGGCCGCCATCTGCGGCTGCTGGCCGGCGACGGCGTCGCGGTGACCGGCGTGGACCGCGACGCGGCGGCGTTGGCGGGACTCGCGGGCGTGTCCGGGCGCGTCGAGCTGATCGAGGCCGACCTCGAGCAGGGCCCATGGCCGCTGGCGGACCGCGTCTTCGACGTCGTGATCGTCACCAACTACCTGTGGCGGCCGCTGCTGCCGCGCATCGTCGCGGCCGTCGCGCCGGGCGGCTGGCTGATTTACGAAACCTTTACCCACGGCCAGCAGAGCATCGGCCGGCCCGCGCGGCCCGAATTCCTGCTGCGCCCCGGCGAACTGCTCACGGCCGCCGCCGGGCTGCGCGTGGTGGCCTACGAGGACGGCTTCCTCGATACCGGCGCGATCGCCCCCGGGGACGGCAGCGTCAACGGCCGCCATGTCCAGCGCGTTGCTGCCGTTCGCGAAAAACCGCCGGCGCCCGGCGCGGCGCCTGGGGTCTACCCGCGCTTCCCGCTGCGCTGAGCGCCGAGCCCCGGAAGCGCCCCGGCGCTTCAGTAGAATCCGCCGATCACGAGGAATCCTCAATGAACGCAATTGTTGGCAGCATCGTCGCGCTGGTCACGCCGATGCACGAAGACGGCCGCATCGACTTCGATGGGCTGCGCAGCCTGATCGACTGGCACATCGACCAGGGCACCGACGTCATCGGCGTGGTCGGCACGACGGGCGAATCGCCGACCGTCTCGATGGAAGAGAACCGCGAGGTCATCCGCGTCGCCGTCGAGCACGTCAAGGGCCGCAAGCCGGTCCTGGCCGGCACGGGCGCCAACGCCACGGCCGAGGCCATCGAGCTGAGCCGCTTCGCCAAGCAGGTCGGCGCCGACGCCACGCTGTCGGTCGTCCCCTACTACAACAAGCCGTCGCAGGAAGGCATTTACCAGCACTTCAAGGCGATCGCCGAGGCGGTCGACATCCCGATGATGCTGTACAACGTCCCCGGCCGCACGGTCGCGGACATGACGCCCGAGACCACGATCCGCTGCGCCTCGCTGCCCGGCGTGTTCGGCATCAAGGAGGCCACCGGCAACATCGAGCGCGCCGCCTGGCTGATCAAGCACGCGCCCAAGGGCTTCCGCATCTATTCCGGCGACGACGGCACCGCCATCGCGCTGATGCTGATGGGCGGCCACGGCTCGGTCAGCGTCACCGCCAACATCGCGCCGAAGGCCATGCACGAGATGTGCATGGCCGCGATCGAAGGCCGCGCGCGCGAGGCCACCGCCCTCCACTTCCAGTTGCTGCCCCTGCACAAGCAGCTGTTCTGCGAGCCCAGCCCCGCCCCGACCAAGTGGGCCCTGAACAAGCTGGGCCGCTGCGGCAACCACCTGCGCCTGCCGCTGACCCCGCTGACGGCCGCCGGCCAGCAGCAGGTCGAGGGCGCCCTGCGCGAGGCCGGCCTGCTCTAATCACCGCGCGCCGGCCTGGCCGGCGGCACGATCCCTTTCTTCCCAGCGGCCGCGGGCCGCAGTGACCTACCTCGGAGATCCCCAGCGTGACTCGTCCCCTTTCTGAAAACGGCGCCTCCACCCCGGTGCGCGTGGCCTGCCTGATGGCGCTGGCCTCGCTGACGGCGTGCAGCACGTTCGAGAGCATGACCTCCGGCGACAAGGTCGACTACCGCACCCAGGCCAAGCAGACCACCGGCCTGGACGTGCCGCCGGACCTGACCCAGCTCCCGAAGGAAAACCGCCCGGCCGGCCCGATCAGCGCCGCGCAGATGGCCAGCCAGCCCAACGCCGCGCAGCGCGCCGCGACGACGGCCGCCGCCCCGGTGGCGCTGGACAAGGCCGGCTCGATCGAGTTCCACCGCCTGGGCAACGCCCGCTGGCTGCACAGCCCGCTGCCGCCCGAGCAGCTCTGGCCGCAGATCAAGGCCTTCTGGCAGGACCGGGGCTTCACGCTCGAGACCGAAGACCAGAACGTCGGCCTGATGGAGACCAACTGGGCCGAGAACAAGGCCAAGCTGCCGCAGGACTTCATCCGCAAGACGCTGGGCAACCTGCTCGATTCGCTGTACTCCACCGGCGAGCGCGACAAGTACCGCACCCGCCTGGAGCGCAATGAACAGGGCGGCACCGACATCTACGTGACGCATCGCGGCCTGGTCGAGGTCTACACGAACTCGCAGCGCGACGACACCGGCTGGCAGCCGCGGCCCTCGGATCCGGAGCTCGAGGCCGAAATGACCTCGCGCCTGATGCTCAAGCTCGGCGGCAAGGAAGAAGACGCCAAGACCATGGTCGCCACGGCGCAGCAGCCGGCGCCGGCGCTCGCCGACACGCCGAGCGGCAAGGTGCCGCGCTCGCTGGCCGACGTGCCGGACCAGCTCCAGATCAACGAGGACTTCGACCGCGCCTGGCGCCGCGTCGGCCAGTCGCTGGACCGCCACGGCTTCACGATCGAGGACCGCGACCGCAAGCAAGGGCTGTTCTTCCTGCGCTACGCCGACCCCAACCAGGCCGGCAAGGAAGAGCCGAACTTCTTCCAACGCCTGTTCGGCGCGACCAGCGCGTCCAGCGCCGTCCGCTATCGCGTGTCGGTCAAATCGGACGCCAGCAAGTCGACCGTCATGGTCCTGGACGACAAGGGTCAGCAGCAGACCAACGAGATGGCCAAGCGCATCCTGCAACTGCTGATGGAAGACGTGCGCTGAGGCCGGCTTTTGATGGCGTGTCGCACGCCATCGAATTGCGGATTTGCGCAAAACAAAACGCCACCTTCGGGTGGCGTTTTTCTTGGGCATTTTCTGAAGGGGAGTATCCAGTCAAATACCAGCCCACCCCGAAATGAGAGAGCGCCATGCGGGATGGGGATGCGGGCGGGGATCTCATCAGAAACACACCAGCAAAGAAAAAGCCGCATGGGCGAACCCATGCGGCTTTTTCGGGACGAGAGATCGTCTTAGTTGCTGGCGGCCGAAGCGGGAGCAGCAGCGTCCGAGGCAGCAGCCGAAGCTTCAACGGCCGGGGCCGAGGCTTCAACGGCGGGAGCCGAAGCTTCCGGAGCGGGCGTCGCCACGGGAGCCGCGGCTTCTTCCTTCTTGCCGCAAGCGGTCAGTGCAACAGCGGCCAGCAGGGAGGCCATCAGGATCGACTTTTTCATACTTGTCCTCAAGTAACTTTTAGACGAACAATCAATTACCGGTAATTAATGAAGTCGTACCAGAGTACGAGTACGAACTTCAGCAGACCAAGACGCGAGAAACCTCGAGCGCTTCCCTCGCCTAGCCAGCAATTATAGCCACCAGTTTGTAATCTCCTTACAAGCCTAGGGTGCTGCTGGCGAACGAAGGGGCAGAACGTTGCTCAATAGCGTCAAACCACTCGTGCGCCATGGCTTCTTCGCGGGTGTCGCGCAGTGAGAGCGACGCCCTTGCCGGCGTCCACACGGTGAACGTCAGCAATCCGGGTGCCAGCAGCAGCGCCTGAGGCGAAGGGGTGCTGCGCTGCAGCAGGTCGGCCGGATCGTAGGCGCCCGCCTGGACCACGTGATCGTGCAATTGACGCCACTGGACGAAACGCGGATGGACGCGGCGCACCGCTTCGTAGTCGGCGGCGAGCAGCCGCAGCCGGCGGTGCGGAAGCGACCATCGGCGCAGGGCGTCCAGCAGAGCCGGATCGGACAGCGGCCAGGCGCTGAAATCCGGCGCGAGCCAGCACTGTTCGCGGCCGCCCTGCTCCGCGGCCAGCAGCAGCGCTTGCCGCAGCATTTGCCGGACCTCTTCCGCGGACTCGATGAGTCCTGGCTTGAGGGCGTCCGGGATCGCGGGTTCCGAAGACATGGCGGGCTCCTGATGCATCCTGGTGATTCGTGACGAGGCCGGAACGAGGGCAAGCGAGGTCAGGCGGGCAGCACCCAGCCGTCCTCGGTCCATTGATCCAGCAGGTCGCGTGCCCCTTCGCTCAAGCGCGCGACGTCGGCGGCGGACAGCGCACGCCCGTCGGCCAGCCGGCGCATCAGCGTGGCGTCGCGGCCGCCGGCGCGGAAGGACTGGCCGTTGATGAACACGTGCGCCGCGTCGTACATCATGCGCGAGCGCGGGCTCAGGCGCGCGCCTACGCCCGGCGGCAAGGCTTCGCCCGGCTCGAAGAACACGCGGGGCTTGGGCTCGGTCAGCGCCTCGCCGAGCGCGCGCTCCAGGGCGAGCGGCTCGGCGACCGCCTTCAGCACCGCCTCCCGCGCGAACGCGGTGAGCGCCTCCGGAATCCGGCCCGGCTCGCTCGTCGCCGGCTGCCTGGGGTCGGCGTACATCCGGTCGCCGCGCGGCGCTTCCTCGACGTCGGTCAGGCGCACCAGCAGTTCATTGGCCAGTTCGCCGCGCCAGGGCGAGCGGAATCCGGCCGATGCCGTCATGCAGTCTCCGCCGACAGCCACGCCGTCATGCGCCCAGCCGGGCGGCAAATAGAGCATGTCACCCGGTTCCAGCACGAAGTCCTGCTCCGGCGCGAAGTCGGCGAGCACCTTGAGCGGCACGTCGTCGCGCAACTCGCCGGTGGTGGCGACGCCCTGCCGGCCGATGTGCCAGTGCCGCTTGCCGCTGACCTGGATCAGGAACACGTCGTAGGAATCGAAATGCGGGCCGACACCGCCGCCGTCGCTCGCATAGGACAGCATGAGGTCGTCCAGACGCGCCTCCGGCACGAAGCGGAACTGGCTCAGCAACTGATGCGCGGCCTCGACATGCAGGTCCAGCCCCTGCACCAGCAGCGTCCACTGCGGCTTGCTCCATGCGGGCAGCTTCGCGATCGGTCCCTGGCGCAGCGTCCAGCGATCGCCCTCTTGCCGCGAGACCAGGCGCGACTCCACCTCATCGCTGGCGGCCAGGCGCGCCAGGCCGGCGCGGTCGATCGGTGGCTGCACACCGGGCAGCGCCTGGCGCACCAGCAGCGGCTGCTTCTGCCAGTGGCGCTTCATGAATTGGGCCGGGCTCAGGCCACCGAGCAGCGGCAACGCGGCGTCGATGGCCAGGCCCGCGGCGCGCGCGGCGGAAGCCGTCGCGGCCTTCGTGGGGGTCTTGGACGTGGAGGTCATGGGCGCGCATTGTCTGAGAGAATCGCGCGATGCAAATCACTGCCCCCTGCGTCGTCTCCCTGACCTGGAGACTCGAGGACGCCCAAGGCCAATCCGTCGAGGTGCTGGACCCGCCGATGGAGTTCTTCTACGGCGGCGAAGACCTGTTCACGAAGGTCGAGGAAGCGCTGGCCGACAAGGTCGCTGGCGACGAAGTCAGCGTGGCGCTGGAGCCCGAAGACGCGTTCGGCGACTACGACAGCGACCTGGTCTGCTTCGAGCCGCGCGAGGTGCTCCCGGAGAACGTCGACGTCGGCATGCAGTTCGAGGGCCTGCCCGAAGGCGCATCAACGCCGGACATGCCGGCCGACCGCATCTACACGGTGACCGAGGTCTATCCGGAGCACGTCGTGCTGGACGGCAATCACCCGCTGGCGGGCGTCGGTCTGCGGATCCACGTGACGGTGCATGACGTGCGCGAAGCCACCGAGGAAGAGATCGAGGCCGGCACGCTGGGCGACTCCGGCCTGAGCATCGCCGCCGGCCCTGGCCCCGGCGAGCCGATCCACTGAGCGCTGAGCGCGATCTTCACGTCAGCGCGTCGCGCGAGCACAGCCGGCGATACAGATCGAACACCTTCGCCTCCAGTTCCGCCGGGCTGTCGCACACCCGCGCACCGATGAGCCGCGCGCGGTAGTTGTAGATCTGCTCGCGCACTGCATGCGACCAGCTCTGGCTGTTCGGTCCCAGGTCGAAGGTGCTGCTGCGCAGCACGTGCAACCAGCCGATGAGCACCGGCTCCGGCAACGCGGCCACCGTGTCGGTCAAGGTCCGAGGCGTCGCCCCGTGCGCGTGCAGGCGATGCAGCATCAGCAAGCGGATCACCAGCGCCGGATCGGCCGCGGCGGTCATCGCCAGCGCCTCATGCGGCGCGCCCTGGCGCGCCAGCCGGAACAGGCGCTGCAGCGTGTCGAGATCGCAGTTCGGCAGCGGGCGCGGCGCCTCCTCCTGCGGCGGCATCAGCAGCTCACCCTGGAAGTAGCGCAGCCCGAGCGCCTTCAGCCGCAGGTAGTCGCCCGGCTCGGTCAACTGATCCGCGATCAGGACGGCCGGCCCCCGCCTCACCCGCTCCTGCACCGCGGCCCAGGCGCTCACCGGCGCGAGCGACACGTCCAGCTTCACGAACGACAGCATCGGCAGCCAGCTCAGGCGCGGATCGTCCGGCGCGGCGACGCCCGCGAGCGCGAAGCGATAGCCCCGCGCGTGCAGCTGCGCGACGCGGCGCGTGGTCGCCTCCTGCACCGGCACGCCCGCTGGCAGCTGGATCGCGCCGAGTTCTCCGCACAGCACGTCGGCGATCGGGCTCAGCAGCGTCACCGCATCCATCTCGATGAACAGGCATCCCGGCCGCCGGTGCACCAGGCCGCCGTCGAGCAGCGCCTGGCTCAGCAACAGGCTGGTCGCGTAGGGGCTGGGCGGTGGCGTGCGGCGCAGGCGCTCGCTCCAGCGGAAGCACAGCTCCGTGCCCATCGGCTCGACGGAACCATCGATGACCGGCTGGCGCGCGAAACGGAAGCAGGTGGATTCGGGCTGGACCAGCAGCCGGGCCAGCGAGACGCCGCCACGGGAAGAACGGGATGAGTGCATGACCTGGACATCGACGACAGACCCGGGGTGTCGGGCGGGCAGTCAGTATTTCCAGGATCGCGCCGGCGTTCGATGGCTCAGCTCAGTGGCAATGCGTCCGCGCCCGACTGGGAACAGTCGCCGACCGACTCGTTTGCGGATTCCTCGCCGGCCGGCGCCAGCAGCGGCAGCACCAGCACCGTCCTCGCGCCCTGCGCGGTGCGCTCGAACTGGAACGCCGCGCCGATGCGCGCGGCCCGCCGGCGCAGTCCCTCCAGGCCGGTGCCGCCGGACAGCGGCGTGTCGCCGCCCGGCTGCGGATCGATGTCGGTGTCGGTGTCGGTGTCGGCACCTGCGCCCGCCGCCGGCGCATCGCGCTGCGCCTCGCTGGACTGGCCGTTGTCCTCGATCTGCACCTCCAGCCGCTCGTCTTGCGGGACCGCCATGCGGATCGACAGCCGGCTCGCACGCGCGTACTTGATCGTGTTGGCCACCGATTCCTCGACGATGCGCATCACCTCCTTCGCCAGCCGGTCCATCAGCACGATCTCGGGGCCGTCGGGGACGTCGTACTCGATCTGGAAGTCGGCGCGCGACAGCGCCTCGTCCAGGTTGCTGCAGTAGGTGAAGAGGATGTCGTGGATGGTGCGCTGCTCCTGCACCTCGGTGACCGAGATGATCTCGCGCAGGTCCTTGAGCGCGTCCATCAGCCGGAGCTCGAGCCGCTCGTGGTCGATGTCGCGATCGCGCACGCTGAACAGCGTGGTCACCAGCTTGGAGCCGATGCCGTCGTGCAGGTCACGGTAGATGCGGTCGCGCTCGCCCTGCGCCGCGGCCTCGTTCTCCATCTCGCGCTGCCGGTTGTAGCTGACCAGCAATTCGCGCTCGCGCTGCTGCAGGGTGTCGCTGAGGATGCGGTTGTGGTCGCGGATGCGCTTCACGTTCGTCTGGAACTTCGTGAGCAGGATCTGCGCGACGACGAACAGCAGCAGCGGCACGCTCAGGTGGCTCAGGAAGATCGGCGTCACCAGCAGGTGCGAGAGCGCCCATCCGGCGTCGGACATCGGGAACTGGATCAGCTGCACCACCGCGTTGTGGTCGCGCAGCGCGAACACCTGGGCCAGCACCGACTGGAACAGCAGCGACATCGCCGTGCGCGAGCGCGTGCGCGCGACATGCAGCGTCAGCCGCGAGCACGCGAACAGATGGAAGACCAGCAGCACCGGCAGCCAGTAGACGTCGAGCCACTCGCGGCCGCGCGTCCCGAGCACCGGATACGCGAGCGCCGCGAACGACGCCGCGCTGAACAGCGCCACCCGCCCCGCGCGGCCCAGCGGCTCACCCACGAAGGCGAAGATGAACAGCGTCAGCACCGCCACCACGCCGCCCAGGCAGGCGTACTGGGCCCAGGTCCACAGCGGGATCAGCGCCGCCGGCACGTAGGGCAGCAAGATCAGCGTGAACAGCACCGACCACAGCACCGTGGTCGCGCCCGCGTGCAGGAACACCGCGCCGTCCTTGTGGCTGGCGAGCCAGGCCCCCAGCATGAACATGCCCGCCAGCAGGCAGAAGACGTTGGAGGCGTTGGCCAGCGACGAGCCGATGAAGCTGGTCAGCTCGAAGATGTAGGAGACCGTCGCCAGATCGCCGATGTAGACCGGCGCGAGCTGCAGATACGGATCCCAGGTCGTGAGCTCGATCGTCAGCTGGTTGCCCTCGGGCCGCAGCAGCCGCCGCGCCAGCGGCACCTGCAGCGGGCGGTACCACTTGTAGCGCGTTTCGGCATTGGATTTGGGGAGGCCGGCCACCCAGACGCCGTTCAGATAGACATCCATGCCGTCCAGCGCCTGGCTGATCAGCAGGCTGGCGCCGGGAATGCGGGCGCCCGCGCGCGGGCTCTGGCAGCAGGGCAGCGGCCGGGCCAGGAAGCGGTCCAGGTCAATGCGCAGTCTCGCCCGCTTCAGCCCGGGCGCCTGGCTGAGGTCGCGCACGTCGGGCAGCGCGATGCGCGGCTCGTCGACGAGCCGGCGTCCGCGCAGGCGGGGCGCCTCCGGCCCGGCGTCGCGCGAATCGGCGCCGGCGGCCACGATCTCCAGGTCCTGGGCCGCCTCCACGCGGTAGACCCGCGTCGCCAGGCTGCTGGTGGCGATCACCAGCACCGACAGGATCGAGAAGGTCAGCCAGAAGAACACCGTCTTCAGCGAGCCGCGCCGGGGACTATTCATCGATGAGCCCATGCAGCCGCGCCGCGTTGGCCGCCATCGCGCGCGACTTCACGCCCAGCTTGCGGTACACGCTGCGCAGATGCTGGTTGACGGTGTGATGCGAGATGCTCAGGCGCCGGCCGATCTCGACGATGGGCAGCCCCTCGACGAGGTGGTGCAACACCTCCCACTCGCGCTCGCCCATGCCGAGTTCCCGCAGCACCTTCTGGCGGTCGACCTGCGGGCGTTCGTTGTTCTCCAGCATCGTGATCCGGTCGACCACCAGTTGCGCCACCGCCGGACTCAGCGGCGCCTGGCCGTTATGGGCGCTCACCAGCTTGTCCACCATCGCCGGCTGGATCTCGTCCTTGAGCAGATAGCCGCTGGCCCCGGCGCGCAGGCTGCGCATCACATGCTTGCTGTCGCCGAAGGTGCTGACGACCACGCTGCGCGATTCCGGACATTTGTCCTTGATCAACCGGATCAATTCGACACCGTCGACGTCCGGCAATCCCAGATCGACCACATACAGGTCGGCGCGGTTCGCCAGGATCGCGGCGATGGCCTCGCCGCGATTCTTGGCGATGCCGACAACCTCACAGAAGCTGCTGTTCGAAATCACGTCCACCAGCCTTTTCATGACGGCCGGATCGTCTTCGATGATCACGACGGCAATACTCATTCGTTGGCTCCTTCTCGCTCGTTTTCCCATTGCCCGAGGGCGGACACAGTTTCGCGAGAGAGAGGAATCGGACAATCACCGAAGCAAGTAAACCAAAAAACGCCAGCTAACAGGATTCAGTGGGGGGCGAGGATTCCCGGCGAACCGCGCCCGCCTCCACCGGCGACCGGGTGGACGCCCGGCCCCATCGGGCTTTGACCCATTCATCGGCGCTGGCCGCCAGGCAGGTGATGAGCAGTATCAAGCCCCCGCTCACCAGCAGATAACCAATTCCAGTAAGTTCAAATGTGTGATGGCCCGACGCCGGCGGGTCGGCCCGGTCAATCAGAAGACAGCCCGCACCCGCCAGCGTCAGGCCGATCGAGACCGCATAGATGTTTCTCATGGCATCAATTCATTCGCAAACTTCGGGAGGCAGTGTCATCCACCGCGATCAGTTTGCTAATCACTCATTAATGTGTGGATCGACTTGGAATTGCTAGTTTCTGGAAATCCGAAGCGAGAATTTCCTGAAATGCGAACACGAGCAACCGCATACCGAAAGGCGGCACCGTCGATCCGACTGTCAACCCGCGAAGCGGGTGTCATTGAGCAATCCGCAGTAATGCGCCAATTGCCCGGACTCAGTCGCGATAAACCAGCGCCGCAAGCCCCGTTCGACCGGTCCAGCCATGAGGGAAAACAAAAACGGGCGCCCGAAGGCGCCCGTTCCTGGAGAAAACGGAAATTCGCGTGTCAGCGCAGGAATTTCCCGCGCGGATCGATGATGGCGATGTCCGCGTAATTGGTGCCGGTATGGTCGGTGGGGCTGAAATTCAACTCCATGCCGCCGAGGTCATACCGCGACATACCGTTCAGCGCCCGCAGCAGGCTGGCGCGCGACGCGTCCTTGCCGGCGCGCCTGAGGCCCTCGACCAGCACCTTCGCGCTGGCGAAGCCCTCCATCATGGCCGGCGTGACCAGGCCGCCGCTCTCGGCCGGCTTGGCCTTCACCAGGTCGGTGAGCTCGCGGACCATCGCCAGGTTGGTGCTGCGCTCGCTCGGGAACACCTGCGAGACGATGACGCCCGCGGCGTTCTGGCCCAGCAGCTGGACGAAGCCGTTGGAGGCGTTGTTCGACAGCGTCGCGCCCAGGATGCGCGAGCCGGCGGCGCGCAGGCCGTTGATCGTGTCGGCGGTGATCTGCTGCGACGCGATCACCAGCACCACCTGCGGATCGGCCGCGATCAGCTGCTTGACCACGCCGGCGACATCGGGCTTCTCGCGGTCGAAGCTGAAGTGGGCGACCGGCTTGGCCTTGCGGTCCGCGAAGCCGAGCATCGCGCCGGCCACGCCGTCGGCGCCGAAGCTGTCGTTCACCTGGACGAGCGCGATGCGCGTGTTGCCCATCTCCAGCAGCAGCTGGACGGCGCGCTCGGCCTCGCGCTGGTAGGTCGAACGCACGTTGAAGACATAGGGCGGCACCGGCTTGTGCAGCAGCATCGCGCCGGTCGAGGGCGCCACCAGCGGCACCTGCGCCTTCTCCAGCAGCGGGATCACGGCCTGGGTGTGCGGCGTGCCGCGGGTCAGGAACAGCGCCACCGCGCCCTTGTCGATCAGCGTCTGCGCGTTGGCCGCGGCGCGCTTGGGATCGAAGCCGTCGTCCAGCGACTGCAGGTCGATCTTCTGACCGTTGACGCCGCCGGTGGCGTTGACGTGGTCGATGTAGAGCCGGGCGCCGAGCGTCAGTTCCTTGACGCTGGCCGAGACCTGGCCGGTGAAGCCGGCCGTCTGGCCGATCAGGATGTCCGCGTGGGCGGCGGTGCCCAGGCCGAAGGCCAGCGCGGCGGTGGCGGAAGCGGCGAGCCGGCTCAGGCGCCGGCTCCAGGAAGGCTTGCTCATGGTGGTCTGTCCCGCCGGTGCGCGGGTAGCGGCCGGCCGTGTCTCCTGCACGCCGGCGCGCGGATGGGCGCCGGCCCCTCGGCGCCCTCCCCCGCGTTCAGGGGGATCAGCGTCCGGCGCGCATCTTAGCGACGATGTCCTGGACCTGGCCCAGCAGCGCCGGGGTGTCCAAAGTCAGAACGTTGCGATTCGACAGCAGTTGCCGCCCGCCCACCCAGACGTCCGTGACATGTTCACGCCCCGCGACATAAACGAGCTGCGCATCGGCGTGATAGACCGGCTGGCACTCGATCGAGTCCAGCGCCACCGCGACCACGTCGGCCAGCTTGCCGGCCTCGAGCGTGCCCAGGTCCCGGGCCCGGCCCATCGCCTTGGCGGCGCGCACGGTGGCCATCTCCAGCGCGGTGCGCGCGGAGACCGTCAGCGGATCGCCGCTCACGCCCTTGGCGAGCAGCGCGGCGGCGCGGATCTCGCTGAACATGTCCTGGCGGTTGTTGGAAGCCGCGCCGTCCGTGCCCAGGATGGTGTTGACGCCGGCCGCCTCCAGCGCCTTGACCGGCGCCACGCCCGAGGCCAGCTTCAGGTTGGAGCTCGGGTTGTGGACCAGGTGCACGCCCTGCTTCGCGACCAGGTCGATCTCCTCGCCGTTCAGATGGACCATGTGCACGGCGATCATCTTCGCGTTGAGCAGGCCCAGCTTGTGCAGGCGGGCCAGCGGGCGCTCGCCGTACTGCTTCAGGCTGCCGTCGATCTCATCCTGCGTCTCGTGGATGTGGCAGTGCATCTGCAGGTCGTACTTCTCGGCCAGCTCGCGCAACTGGATGAAGGTCTCGTCGGAGACCGTGTAGGGCGCATGCGGCGCGCTGGTCCAGTCCAGCAGCGGCTCGCCCTTGAACTGCTCGTAGGCGGCCAGGCCCTTGGCGATGTAGTCCTGCGCGTTGGCGGCGTAGCCGGTGGGGAAGTCGATGACGTTGATCGACACGCCGGCGCGGATGCCGCTGTCCACCGCGGCACGGGCCATCGCGGTGGGGAAGAAGTACATGTCGTTGAGGTAGGTCACGCCGCCGCGGATGGCCTCGGCCGCCGACAGCAGCGAGCCGGTGTAGGTCCAGTCCTCGCTGACCCACTGGCGCTCCAGCGGCCAGATGTGGTTGTTGAGCCAGTCCATCAGCGCCAGGTCGTCCGCGACGCCGCGCAGCAGCGACATCGCCGAGTGCGTGTGCGCGTTGATCAGGCCGGGGATCAGCACGTGGTGCGGGAGCTCGACGCGCTCGGCATCGGCGTAGCGCTGGAGCGCCTCCTCGCGCGGCAGCACGGCGGCGATGCGCTCGCCCTCGATGGCCAGCGCGTGCTGCTCGAGCACGGGGCTGTCCGGCGTCATGGTGATCAGCCAGCGGGGCAACAGCAGCTTCACGGCTTGGGTCGTCATGGGGTTCTCCTCACGGCCTCACGGGCCCGGATCAAAGGTTCAGAAAATCTCGTCGAACAGCGCCAGCACCCGCGCCGCGTCGACCTCGACGCAGACCTGCTGCGCCGGGTGGCCGCTCCAGGGCGTGCCGCTGCCATGCTCGCCGCGCCAGTCCTGGATGGTCTGGCCGGTCGCGATGCCTTCCAGCACGACGCGAACCGGGCCGGCGCGCAGCGTGAAGGCCTCGGGCACGAGCAGGATGGCCGCGGCGCTCGCGTCATGGGCGTAGATGCCGCCGATGCCGTCGCGCGCGTCGTAGAACTGCTGGTAGTGGCGCGTGGCCTGCCAGAGCAGCTCGCCGGCGCCATCGCCACGGCCGCGCAATTGCTCGAGCGCGGACTCGCGCATGATCACTTCCTGCGTGACGTCCAGGCCGACGATGGTCACCGGCCAGGCCGCGGTGAAGACGCGGTCGGCGGCTTCGGGGTCGGCCATGATGTTGGCCTCGGCCACCGGCGTGACGTTGCCGCCGTGGCCGCGCAGCCCGAAGGCGCCGCCCATCACGACGACCTGCTTCACCTTTCCCGTGATCGACGGGTCGTGCGCCAGCGCCAGCGCGAGGTTGGTGAACGGGCCCACGGCCACCAGCGTGATCTCGCCCGGCCGCGCGTTGACGAGCTCGCAAATCAGTTGATGCGCCGGGCGCGGATCCAGCGGCCGCGTGGGCGCCGGCAATTGCGCGCTCATGCCGCCCAGGCCGTCATCGCCATGCACGTGGGTCGCGTCCTTGCGGCGGCGCTCGTCGCGCAGCGGCCCCGCGGCGCCGGCGGCCACGGGGATGTCCTGGCGATAGAGCGCGGTCAGGCCGCGCGCGTTGCGGGTGGTGATCTCGACCGGCGCGTTGCCGAAGGCCGTCGTGACGGCCAGCAGCTCGAAGCGCGGGTGGCAGGCCAGCAGCGCGAGCGCGAGCGCGTCGTCGATGCCGGGGTCGGTGTCGAAGAGGACCGGGATGCGGCCAGAGGCCGCGTTCTTGCTGTCCATGGGACTACTGCGCTCCAGGGTCAGGGGTTGCCGAGGGCCGAGTGTGCCGCGTTCGCCACCAGCGTGGCGAGCTCGGGCAATTCGGGCAGCTCGGAGCGGTGCGGCATCGCCTGCTGCACGCCGGCGCGGCTCACCGCCAGCGCGGCGGCCGACTGGCCCAGCGCGGCGGCGCGCGCGGGCGCGAGGCCCTCGGCCAGGCCGACGGCCAGCCCGCCCACCAGCGTGTCGCCCGCGCCCACGGTGTCGACCGCCTCGACGCGCGAGGCCCCGAGGTGCAGCCCGTCCGGATGCGCGTCGCACAGCAGCCAGGCGCCGGCCCTGCCCAGCGTCACCAGCACGTGGCGCGGGCCCAGCGTGCGCAGATGCGCGGCGGTGGCGCGGGCGATGGTCAGTTCATCGGCATCGCCGGGCAGCGACACCGCGCGCGCGAGCTGCAGCGCCTCGGTCTCGTTGACGACCAGCCAGTCGCTCAGCGCCAGCAGCGCGGCGGGCAGCGCCTGCGCCGGCGCGGCGTTCAGCACCGTCGTGACGCCGGCCTCGCGAGCGATCTCGAAGGCGCGCTGGATGGCCGGCACCGGCACCTCCAGCTGACCGACGACGACCCGCGCCTGGCGCAGCAGCGCCGCGCCCTGCTCCACGTCGGCGCCGTCCAGGTCGGCGTTGCTGCCGGGCACGACGACGATCGCGTTCTCGCCGCCCTCGCTCGCCACCATGATCACGGCCACGCCGGGCCAGGCCGCGTCGTCGCGGCGGATGGCGGCGGTGTGCACGCGTTCGGCCTCCAGCGCCTTGAGCAGGTCCTGACCATGCTGGCGCATGCCGACGCGGCCGATCAGCGCGACCTCTGCGCCCAGCCGCGCCGCGGCCACCGCCTGGTTGCCGCCCTTGCCGCCGGGCGTGCCGGCGAAGGCGTCGCCGATCAGGGTCTCGCCCGGCGCGGGCAGCCGCGCGGCGTGGGCCACGAGGTCCATGTTGACGCTGCCCACCACCACCACGGTGGCCGCAGCCTTTGCTGAGGTCATGAATGCTCCGGAGACGACGGCGCCGCGGTGCTCTCGCGCAGCACGACCTGCGGCACGAGTTGCAGGTCCTTGTAGGGCGCCTGGGGATTCTCGATGCGCTCGATCAGCGCGCGGCCGGCCTCCCGGCCGAGGTCGCGGATCGAGCAGCCCACGCTGGTCAGCGCGGGATAGACGTAGCTGCCGAGCTCGATCGCGTCGAAGCCCACGACCGAGAGCTGGCGCGGCACGGCCAGGCCCAGTTCGGCGGCGGCGCGCAGCGCGCCCATGCCCATCAGGTCGTTGCAGGTGAAGACCGCAGTCAGCTCGGGCTGGCGGCGCAACAGCGCCTTCACGGCCTCGTAGCCGCCAGCGGTGCTGAAGTCGCTCTCGGCCAGCCATTCGGGCCGGGCCTCCAGGCCGCGCTGCTGCAGCGCATTGCGCCAGCCGGCGACGCGCTCGGTGGTGACTTCAAATTCGGCCGGGCCGCTGACGCAGCCGATGCGGCGATGGCCCAGCTCCAGCAGATGGCGCACGACCTCGAAGGCGCCCAGCTGGTTGTTGACGCTGACGCGGTCCGCGCGCGCGCCCGGCACCAGGCGGTCCACCGTCACCACCGGCACGCTGGCGTGGCGGAAAGTGCCGGCCAGCGCCTCGGTGTCGCCGGCGGAGCTCAGCAGCAGGCCATCGATGCGCTTCTCGAGCAGCGTGCGCAGGTAGGCCTGCTGATGCTTGGGATCGTTGTCGGAGTTGCAGAGGAAGACCGAGTAGCCGGCCTGCCGGCACCACTCCTCCGCGCCCACCACGAGTTCCGCGAAGAAGGGATTGCGCACGTTGGGCACCAGCACGCCGACGATCTTGGTCTCGCTGCGCCGCAGCGAGCGCGCCACCGCGCTGGGCAGGTAGCCGATCTCCTCCACCGCCGCCAGCACCCGCGCGCGGGCCTCCGCGCTCACCGGGCGCGTGTTGTTCAACACGTGCGACACCGTGGTGAAGGACACCCCCGCCAGCGCGGCCACATCCTTGATGGTGCTCATCGGTAGATTCGGTCCCCTGGTCCTGCCAAACTAGGTGGTTCGGTCAATTGCAAACGTTTGCAGAGCATACCCCAAGCTTGATCGCATCGAGGCCCGGGAAGCCACGGAGCGCTCGGGACGAATCGCCGGGGGCGCGTGCGGAAACAGCGTGCGGCCGCATGAAAAAAGCCCCTGGGCCGCGGCGCAGGGGCTTGTTGTGTCGGCACCGGTCCGCGGACCGGTTCGACCCTCACGCGATCAGCGCTGGGCGATCGGCTTGACGTCGCGCTTGGTGGCGCCGACGAACAGCTGACGCGGACGGCCGATCTTGTACTCGGGGTCGCCGATCATCTCGTTGAGCTGCGCGATCCAGCCAACCGTGCGGGCCAGCGCGAAGATCGCCGTGAACAGCGGCACCGGGATGCCGATGGCGCGCTGCACGATGCCCGAGTAGAAGTCGACGTTCGGATAGAGCTTGCGGGCGACGAAGTATTCGTCTTCCAGCGCGATCTTCTCCAGCTCCATCGCCAGCTTGAACATCGGGTCGTTGTGCAGGCCCAGTTCGTTCAGCACTTCGTGGCAGGTCTCGCGCATCAGCTTGGCGCGCGGGTCGTAGTTCTTGTAGACGCGGTGGCCGAAGCCCATCAGCTTGACGCCGCTGTTCTTGTCCTTGACCTGCTTGATGAAGTCGCCGATCTTGGCCACGCCGCCGTTCTTCTGGATGTCCTCCAGCATGTTCAGCGCGGCTTCGTTGGCGCCGCCGTGCGCCGGGCCCCACAGGCAGGCCACGCCGGCCGCGATCGCGGCGAACGGGTTGGTGCCCGACGAGCCGCACAGCCGCACCGTCGAGGTCGAGGCGTTCTGCTCGTGGTCCGCGTGCAGCGTGAAGATGCGGTCCATCGCGCGCACCAGCACGTCGTTGGGCTTGTACTCCTCGCAGGGCGTGGCGAACATCATGCGCATGAAGTTGCCGGCGTACGAGA
>NZ_JBCNLG010000047.1:0-20818 GCF_039595595.1 Roseateles sp.
AACGCGGCAGACTTGGCCGCTATCGCGGCGTTCCTCAGCTTGGTCTTGCTCAGAGGTTTGTCGATTGGCATAAATGCTCCGGAGTCGGGTCATGTTATGCCTCGCACACAAAATTCAGGACAGGCTCATTTCTGAAGGATGCTGCACGTGTCGCCACGCTGACCTACCCCACGATCGGCGGATCGACCCATCGCGCACCGACTCCGCAGGTCGCCAACAAGAAGCTCTGAAAGACCGGCTACTGCATCGAGGGCTTTGAGATTCGGAGCCTTTTTGCTTGACAGCGCGTCGGAGCTGCTCGTCCCCTGAGCGCGCTCGTGCAAGAGGAGAGGCGCCTTCCACCCGTCGCATCGTCGTGTTGCTGATCGGCGTTTGCGGAGACACCGCGCCGACGTCGGTTTGTCCCGTGCACGAACGGATGGAAAGTGCACGCCCGATTACAGCCGCCTCGACGACCTGTCACCCGTCATCTTCGTTGGCGGCGGGCGGAAGGCATTGACGGAACGATATGTGCCCCGCCAGCAAACCCGGTTCCGCCCCCTCGCGCAGCTTCAATGGACGACGACGTGCATGACCGAGACCCGATTGGATGGGTCGAGCGGGGTCTGGAGAATCCTGGTCGATTCAAGGCCCCGCCTTCGTCACCACCGGATTGGCATTGAAGAACCCCCACACGAAGTCGACCTGCAGCACATCCAGCGTGCCGATGTTGTTGTCGTTGTGGAACCACGCCGGGTTGGGCGTGCCGTGCACGCTCTGTGCGTAGCCGTACTCCGACAGGCTCTTGTTGAACACGCTCAGGCGGAAGAAGTTCGCCTTGTCCTGCTCGAGGTGGATGCCGGCGCGGGCGTGGCAGGTGGCGCAGCTCACGCGGTTCATGAAGCCGGCCTCGGTGATGGAATTGCCCAGCACCGTCTTGCGGCCCATCGGGTTGGTGAACTCCACCTGTGATCCCTTCAGCCGGTAGCTGCGCCAAGCCAGGTCCGCCACCGCCGGCTGGTCCTTGTCGGCGCTGCGGGTCGTGCCGATGCCCAGGCTCTTGAACACCTGGTCCAGCCCGGGGTTGACCGCTTCCACCGGATACA
This sequence comes from Roseateles sp., assembly GCF_039595595.1. Lineage (GTDB taxonomy): Bacteria > Pseudomonadota > Gammaproteobacteria > Burkholderiales > Burkholderiaceae_C > Roseateles. The sequence goes on from NZ_JBCNLG010000047.1 coordinate 1,086, forward strand.
GCTTGTCGGTGTCGAACACGATGGACGGCGACATCGCCAGATCGTCCGTCTTCACGTGCGGCGCCACGTAGTTGCGGGCCACGCCTGCAGGCAAGGTGTCGGTGGAACGATATCCATAGGAGTCGTTGCAGCCGATGTAGTCACACCGGCCGGGCATCGCGATGTGCTCGAAGGTCGTCCACACCCAGTTCGGGATGTCCTTGGACGAGATGTGGAACGCCATCAGGTAATGGGTGCCGGTCAGCCGGCAGTTCACCGCCTGCGCACCCTGGCCGTATTGCACCGCCGTCGTCATCTTCTGCGTGATGAACGGCTTGTCCGCCGAGTTGTTGATGCCCAGCTCGCGCGCAATGCCGTCGTACAGCCAATTGCTCTTGATCATGATCGCGTCCGACGGGAAATCGATCTTGCTGAGCCTGGCGGGCTGGCCCTGGCCGGCCGAGCGACTGTCCGCGGCGTACGGGGCGTTCTTCTTCTGGTTGCCGTCATTGGCCGTGAAGACGGCTGCGACCCCATTGCTGTTGTAGAGGTTGTTCGCGAACAGGTACTCGTGGAAGGCGCGGTTGCGGATGGTGACCTCCGAGTTGGTCTGGCGTACCACCCGACCGATGCTTTCATAGGTCCTGGGCACCAGTTGCTTCAGCACCGAGGCCGGGCACTCGGGCGTCTCGGCCGCCTGCGCAGCCCGCAGCTGCGACAGCTTCAGGTTCGCCACCATCTTGTCCAGGTCGGCCGGGCTCTCCAGCGCCTGCAGGTGTTGCGTCAGCGCGGGGCGGCCGGTGCGGTGTGTCGGAACGCTGGCCTTCAAGGCGGTGGCCGAGCCGCCGGCAGCGTTGCCGGGGAAGATGGGGCAGTGGGCCGGGTCGTTTTTCGGCGAGTTGGGCACGCAGCAACCGGTGGTGACCGTGGCCGAGCACAGCGGCCAGGGCTGCAGCGGCCAGTTCTGCACCTCATCGGCCCAATCGCTCCAGAACTTGTCCCGCACCACCGTGGCGAACAGGCGCCACGACGTCATATCGGGGCAGGTCATCGCGGGATTGCTGACGCGCGGGTCGACGGACCACTTGCCGTCCCGGTCGACCGTCATCGCGCAGTTCTCGTTGTCGCGCACATCGGCCAGGAAGTACATCGAATAGTCGACGCTGTTGGGCTTCTTCGCCTGGGCGCGAGCTACCGGCGGCAGCGCGATTGAAAGACAACAGGCCAGCACGCCGGCTGTCAGGCGCTGCCATCTCGGTGCAATGGGGTGGGAGGGGGAAAGGGTCGGTTGGAATGCCACGATGCGGCTCCTCGGAGAGTTGACACGGATGCCGAACTGCCGGGGCACGATATGTCGACGGCGGGAGCCTCTGGAATCAGCAGGAAGCTGATTTCCGCCTCAGCATTTGCGACTGAGGCATTCACCGGGTTCTTGCGCTGAGGGCCTCGAGGCCGAGGCCGAAGCCGAAGCCGAAGCCGGTGGACACCATCCTTGCCGCTGTGCTCTCCCGCTTCAAGATGGGGTTGCCGGACTCACATTGAGTCAACAAGCAAAAGGGCCCGTGGCGACTGACGCCACGGGCCCTTGTTTACAGATCTACGTCAGGCCGGCTTTAGAACGGAATATCGTCATCCATGTCATCGAAACCCGTCGCGGGCTTCGGCGCGGGGGCCGGGGCGCGAGGCGCCGCGGCACGCGGGGCTGGCGCGCGCGGCGCGTCGAAGTCACCGCTGTCGCGGCCGCTGCCGCCGCTGCGCTCCGACGAGCGCTCGCGGCTGTAGCCGCCACCGCCGCCACCCCCCATGTCATCGCCACCACCGCCTTCGCGGCCACCCAGCAGCTGCATCTGCTCGGCAATGATCTCGGTCGTGTAGTTGTCCTTGCCTTCCTTGTCCTGCCACTTGCGGGTCTTCAGGCGGCCCTCCACGTACACCGGACGGCCCTTCTTCAGATACTCACCCGCGATCTCGGCCAGACGGTCGTAGAACACCACGCGGTGCCATTCGGTCTCTTCCTGGCGCTCGCCGCCTTCGCGGCTCTTCCAGTTGCGCGTCGTCGCGATGCTCACGTTGCACACCGCGCTGCCACTCGGCGTGTAGCGCAGTTCCGGATCACGGCCCAGATTGCCGAGGATGATGACTTTGTTGACCGAGGCCATGAGGGGTGCCTTCGCTTGCGTATCGTTGAATGTTCGGAATGGGAAAACCTGCGCCGCCAATCGCCCGGAACGCTCGCCCGTGGCGAGCGCGGAAACCCGCGGCGCAGGGGGCGGATTATGCCGCCACCCCTTTTCGGCGGCGATCCCCGGCAAACGCTGATCGGATGGCGGAAATGAGTCGGCATCCCACCGAACCCGGTGGGCGGCCCCAGCCGAGGCGTCGTCCTGACGGCTTGGCGCGCACATCGCCGCGCCGGTTTGGTGAACGGCAGCCCCGCCGATGTGCGGGACAATCGAGGGCTCCATGAGTTCGTCCAAGCACCACCCCGCCCCGCTAGCCATCTTGCAAGAGGTGTTCGGTTACAGCGCCTTTCGCGGCCAGCAGGCCGCGATCGTCGACCACGTGACCGCCGGCGGCGACGCGCTGGTCCTCATGCCCACCGGCGGCGGCAAGTCGCTCTGCTACCAGATCCCCGCCATCGCCCGCCAGCGCGCCGGCCATGGCGTCACCGTGGTCGTCAGTCCGCTCATCGCCCTGATGCACGACCAGGTCGGCGCGCTCGAGGAGGCCGGCGTCGAGGCCGCCTTCCTCAACTCCACGCAGACCCTGGAGGAAACCCAGCGCATCGAGCGCGAGATGCTCGCCGGCCGCCTCACGCTGCTCTACGCCGCGCCGGAGCGCGTCAACACCGCGCGCTTCATCGCGCAGATGCAGTCGCTGTACGAGCGCGGACTGCTCTCGCTGTTCGCCATCGACGAGGCGCACTGCGTCAGCCAATGGGGCCACGACTTCCGCAGCGAATACCTCTCGCTGAGCCTGCTGCACGAGCGCTTCCCCGATATCCCGCGCATCGCGCTGACCGCCACCGCCGACGACATCACCCGCGCCGACATCATCGAGCGGCTGCAGCTCGGCTCGGCCGAGGTCTTCGTCGCTTCGTTCGACCGGCCCAACATCCGCTACCTGATCGTCGAGAAGGACAGCCCGCGCGAGCAGCTGCTGCGCTTCATCCAGGACGAGCACGAGGACGAGGCCGGCGTCGTCTACTGCCAAAGCCGCAAGAAGGTGGACGAGACCGCCGAGTGGCTGCGGTCCAAGGGCATCAACGCGCTGCCGTACCACGCCGGCATGGAGCAGGAGCAGCGCAAGCGCCACCAGGACCGCTTCCTGCGCGAGGACGGCATCGTGATGGTCGCGACCATCGCCTTCGGCATGGGCATCGACAAGCCCGACGTGCGCTTCGTCGCCCATCTGGACCTGCCCAAGAACATCGAGGGCTACTACCAGGAGACCGGCCGCGCCGGCCGCGACGGCGAGCCCGCGCAGGCCTGGATGGCCTATGGCCTGGCCGACGTCGTGCAGCAGCGCCGCATGATCGACGAGAGCCCGTCGACCGAGGAGTTCAAGCAGGTGCAGCGCGGCAAGCTCGACGCGCTGCTGGCGCTGGCCGAGGCGATCGATTGCCGGCGCGTGCGGCTGCTCGCCTACTTCGGCGAGCACAGCGAGCCCTGCGGCAACTGCGACAACTGCCTGAACCCGCCCGCGACCTGGGACGCGACCGAGGCGGCGCGGATGGCGCTGTCGTGCATCTACCGCTTCCATCAGGCCACCGGCTTCAGCTTCGGCTCGGGCCATCTGATCGACGTGCTGCGCGGCAAGGAGACCGACAAGGTCAACCAGTACCGCCATCAGTCGCTGAGCACCTGGGGCGTCGGCGCCGCGCTGAGCGAGCAGCAGTGGCGCGCGGTGATCCGGCAGTTGATCGCGCTCGGATACGCGGTGACGGAGGGCGAATACAACACGCTGTCGCTGGGCGCCGGCGCCAAGGCGGTGCTGCGCGGCGAGGTGCGGATGCTGCTGCGCCAGCCGACCTCGCCGAGCAGGCGCGGCAAGGCCAGCCGCGGCTCGGTCTCGGGGTCGCGGCGCTCGGAGGCCGCGGCGGATCTGGACCCGGCGGCGCTGGCGCGCTTCGACGCGCTCAAGGCCTGGCGCGCGGACGTGGCGCGGGAACACGGCCTGCCCGCCTATGTGATCTTCCAGAACGTCACGCTGGCGGAGTTGGCGCGCGCGCAGCCGCGCTCGCTCGACGAGATGTCCGGCATCAGCGGCATCGGCGCGAAGAAACTCGAAGCCTACGGCGAAGACCTGCTGCGGGTGCTGGGCGAGGCCTGACCCCGCCGTGGACGGCCCCCCGGGCTGTCCCCGAAGCAAGGGGTTCCTCGCCGGGGTGCGAGGACGGTTGAGACGGCCAGGCACCTCGCGTGCTAAGTTGACGGTGTCGCGACTCAGCTTCACAGGGAGCAGCCATGACCTCGCGCATCACCGCCCATCGCGCCCTGGCGCCGGGACACCTCCAGCCGATCGTCTGGGCAATCGGCTCACTCTTCGCCAGCATCGCGTGCGCGGAGCCGGCCGGAGGCGTCGTGACGTCCGGGGCCGGACGCATCGTCCAGAACGGCGGTGCCACCACGATCACGCAGGGATCGAACCGGATGGCGATCGACTGGACCGCCTTCAGCATCGGTGCCGGCGAGTCCGTCCGCTTCATGCAGCCCGGGCCCGGCGCCATCGCGCTGAACCGCGTGACGGGCCGGGAGTCCAGCGTCATCCTGGGGGAACTGAGCGCCAACGGGCGCGTGTTCCTCCTCAATCCCAATGGCGTGCTGTTCGGGCGAGGCGCGCGGGTGGAGGTGGGCAGCCTCGTCGCGAGCACCCTGACCCTGAGCAACGCCGACTTCGCGGCGGGCCGCTTCGAACTCTCGGGCGACAGCACCGCCCGCGTCGTCAATCAAGGGACGATCCAGGCGGCGCCCGGCGGCCACCTGGCGCTGATCGCCTCGGGCGTCGAGAACACCGGCACCTTGGGCGCGCCCGGCGGCAGCGTCCTGCTCGCGGCGGCCTCGAGCGTCTCGCTGACGATGGCGGACGGCAGTCCGCTGGGATACACGATCAGCACAGGGGCGGCGCAGGCGCTGGCCGACAACGGCGGATTGATCGTGGCCGATGGCGGCCGCGTGACGCTGACGGCGCGCGGACGGGATCACCTGGCCGATGCCGTCGTCAACTCATCGGGGGTCGTGCAGGCCCGATCGGTCCGCAACGATCGCGGGACCATCGAACTGATCGGCGACCCGGCGGCCGGCATCGTGCGGGTCGATGGCCGGCTCGACGCCAGCGCGCCGGATGCGGGCGGCGTCGGCGGCACCGTGCGGGTGCTGGGGGACAAGGTGGGGCTCTTCGACGGCGCGCGCGTGGACGCGAGCGGCACGGCGGGCGGGGGGCAGGTGCTCGTCGGCGGCAACTTCCAGGGCGCTGGACCAGCGCCCAACGCCTCGGCGGCCTTCGTGGCGCCCACCGCGTCCGTGGACGCAAGTGCGACCCTGCGCGGACCTGGCGGCGAGATCATCGTCTGGGGCACCGACGCGGCGAATGTGCACGGCCGGCTGAAGGCGGCCGGCGGTCCGTCGGGCGGCAGCGGCGGCCGCATCGAGACCTCCGGCCATGCGCTCGACACCAGCGGCATCGAGGTCGACGTCTCGGGCGGCGGCGGCCTGTGGCTGCTCGATCCCTACAACGTCACCATCTCGACCGGCGCGCAGACCGGCGGAGGCTTTTCGGGCGGCGTCTGGACGCCCAGCGCGAGTGGCTCCCTCGTCAACACCGGCAGCATCCAGAGCATCCTCAATGGCGGCGGCAACGTCACGATCCGCACCGTCGGCGCGGGCGCGCAGGAAGGCAACATCGCCATCAACGGCAGCATCTCGAAGACCGCCGGAGGCGCCGCCACGCTGAGCCTGGTCGCGGACGGCCGCATCACCACCAACGCGACGTCCGGCGGGCATCGCACGATCTCCAGCAGCAGCGGCGCGCTCAACGTGTCGATGAGCGCCGCGGCGACGACGTCCGCCTCGAACACCAGCGCCATCAGCCTGCGCTTCCTCGACATCAACGCCAATGGCGGCACCATCACGGTCACGGCCAACGGCGCGTCCTCGGCGACCCTGCCCGCGCTGGACCTGAGCAACAGCGTCTGGACCACCAGCGGCGCGGGCGCCATTTCCCTCACGGGCACCACGCGCGCGAACGGCAACACCCAGGGCGTGTGGCTGAGATCGACCTCCTTGAGCACGGCGACGGGACCGATCTCCGTGTCCGGCACGAGCGGCGGCATCGCGACGGTCACCGGCACGAATGCCAATGGCGCGCCGCTGTTCTCGACGAACAACATCGGCGTCTATCTCAATGGCGGCAACTCGCTGACCAGTTCGGGCGGCGGGGCCATCACGCTGACCGGGACCGCGGCCGGGAACACGGCCACCTGGTCGGGAAGCGCCGTCACGCTGGGCGCGCTGGACACGCTGTCGACCACTGGCGCGGTCACGATCACGGGGACCGCGACCAATCCGTCGGCCAGCACCTATCGGAACCAGCAGTCCACCGTCGCGCTGATCGGCAGCAGCAGCAACGCGGTCAGCGTGACCGGCGGCTCGGTGACCATCAACGGGACGAACGGCACGGTCGGTGGCGCGAGCAGCACCAGCAACGGCAACGCGGCGGTGAAGCTCGACGGCAAGGTCAACCTGACGGCCACGAGCGGCGCGCTCGGCATCTCGGGCAGCAACGCCGGCGGCGACGGCGTGTGGGGCACCGGGAGCGGGGCGGTGCGGCTGAGCGCGCCCGCGTCGTCGACGATCAGCATCACCGCCAATGCCCTCGACACGGTCAGCGGCTACACCGGCTTCTACATCGGCGGCGGCGGCGCGACGCTCACGGTGCCGACCCTGGCACCGCTGCAGATCAATGCGGAGAGCCTTGCATCCGGGCGCCGGTCGTTCTGGAACAAGGGCGGGCTGATCGTGCCCGGCAATCTGAGCCTGGTGTCGGCGGCCGGCATGGTGGCGGATGACACGACCTTCGGTGGCTACTTCCAGATCGGCGGGAGCACCTCGATCCAGGCCGGTGGTGCTGGCAACACGGTGAGCCTCACCAATGGCGGCAATGCGTTCTCGGGCCCGGTCGCCGTGACGGCGGCGAGCACCATGCTGTTCAACACGACGGCACTGACCTTGGGGCCGTCGGCGGTGACAGGGACGCTGACCGTCACCGCACCGGGGCTGGCGCAAAGCGGCGCGGTGACGGTTTCCGGCGCGTCGGTGTTCAACGCGGGCAGTTCGGCGATCACGCTGACCCATGCGGGCAACAGCTTCGGCGGCGCGGTGAGTCTGGCTGGCAGTTCGGCATCGCTGCGAGCCGGGGCGGCATTGACGCTGGGCGCGTCGACGCTGACAGGCAACTTGACGGCGAATGCACCGGGGATCGCGCAGAGCGGGGCGCTCTCGATCGGCGGAGCGACATCGCTGAACAGCGGCTCGTCAGCCATCACGCTGACCAACAGCAGCAACGCGTTTGGCGGCGCCGTCAGTCTCATGAGCGGCAACGCGACGATCAATGCCGGCGGTCCGCTGAACTTCGGTGCATCGACGCTGAGCGGCTCGCTGAGCGCGGCGGCGGGGGGCCTCTCCCAAAGCGGCGCGCTTTCGGTCGCCGGCACGACCACGCTCAACGGCGGCGCGTCAGCCATCACGCTGACCAACAACAGCAACGCGTTCGGCGGCGCGGTGAGTCTCACAAGCAGCGACGCATCGATCGGCACCAGCGGCCCGCTGATCATTGGCCCATCGACGCTGAGCGGTGCGTTCGCCGCCACAGGGGCGGGCATCTCTCAAAGCGGCGCGCTCTCGGTCGCCGGCGCGACCACGCTGAACAGCGGTTCGTCGGCCACCACACTGGCCAACGGCAGCAACGTGTTCGGCGGTGCTGTGAGCATCACAGGCGGCGACGCGACGATCGGCACCAGCGGCCCGCTGATCATTGGCCCATCGACGCTGAGCGGTGCGTTCGCCGCCACAGGGGCGGGCATCTCTCAAAGCGGCGCGCTCTCGGTCGCCGGCGCGACCACGCTGAACAGCGGCTCGTCGGCCATCACGCTGGCCAACAGCAGCAACGTGTTCGGCGGTGCCATGAGCCTCACCAGCGGCGACACGACGATCGGCACCAGCGGCCCGCTGATCATTGGCCCGTCGACGGTGAGCGGTGCGTTCGCCGCCACAGGGGCGGGCATCTCTCAAAGCGGGGCGCTCTCGGTCGCTGGCGCGACGGTGCTCAACAGCGGGACCTCCGCCATCACGCTGGCCGACAGCGGCAATGCATTCGGCGGCGCGGTCAGCGCTGCCGGCCGCGACGCGACGATCGTCTCCAGCCAGCCCTTGTCCCTCGGCACCGCCCTGCTCAGCGGCGATCTGTCCGTCAAGACTCCCACGCTCACCCAGTCCGGCGTGATCTCCGTCGCAGGCACGGCCACGCTGGGCGGCGGGTCGATCCAACTGCAGGATGCCCGCAATGCCTTCACCACGCTGCGGGTCGACGATGCCACCAACGCGGTCATCCTCAACGGGCAGGCCATGTCCGTCACCCGCTTGTCCACTGCGGGCCCCGTGTCCTTGACCACCACCTCCGGTGATCTGAGCGTCAGCGGCGCGTGGCGCCTTGCCGGAGGAGACCTGACACTCTCCGCGGGCGCATCGCGCGCTCGCGGCGATGCCACGGGCGGCGACGTGATCAGCAGCGCCACCTTGTCGCTCGACCCAGGGCGCGTGCTCACCGTCCATTCCGGCAGCATCGACACGACCGTCCTGGGCGGCACCCTCGCGCAGCGGGCCGCAGCCGGCAGCGGCAACTTCCGATATGGCCGGCAGGCGGGCGACCCGCCAGGCGCCCTCGGCGTCGGCGACGGCACGACCTATGTCCTGTACCGCGAGCAGCCGACGGTCACGGTCACGCCCATCGACGCCGCCAACACCAAGGTCTACGACGGCGGGCTGACGCATTCCGACATCGCCTGGACTGTGGCGGGCCAACGCAACGGCGACACCGCCGCGATGATCTTCTCCGGCGCCCTGACACGCGCCGCCGGCGAAGACGCAGGCCGCTTCGCGATCCAGCCGGGCACGCTCGCCGACCGGCTCGGCTACGCGGTGGCGCTCGCGCCGGGGCACAGCTACACCATCACGCCAGCGCCGCTGCTCGTCACCGTCAACGACGCGGCACGTCTGATCGGCCAGCTCAACCCCGCCTTCCAGGCGAGTTACTCGGGCTTCGTGCCCGGCCAATCGGCGGCCTCAGGCAGCGACCTGCTTGGCACGCTGCGCTTTCTGACCGACGCGACGGCCGCTTCCCCCGCAGGGCGCTACGACGTGTTCGCCACCGGCCTGAGCAGCCGCAATTACGCCATCCAGTACGCGCCTGGCGTGCTGACGGTGCTCGCGGGCAGTCCCGCCGGGCTCGCGACCGGCTCCGAGGAACTGGCCATCCCCTACCTCGCCTCCCTCGCCGCCATCTTCCGCACGGCCTCCCCCGATGACGCCCCGCCGAACAGGACCGATACCCGCCGCTGGTGGACGGAAGCGGCGGCCTTCGGCACCGCGGTCTGGCCGGCCGACGCGGAACGCTAAAGTCCAGGGACCTCGCGATCACTCACCTCATGAATCGCTGCCCCTGCGGAATCAAGACTGCTCGTCGCACCGTCTGTCTGGCCGCCTGGCTCCTGGCGGCCGCTTCTCCGATCCAAGCGCAGGGCCGCTCCGACGCCGACCCCTCGCCCAACCCCGCCCCTGCCCAGGACAACACGCCGATCCCCGTGCGCCACCTGCGCGTCACCGGCGCGACGCTGTTCCCCGCCGCCGAGCTCGAGGCGCTGGTGGCGGATCTTGGCGACGGGACCCGCACGCTGCCCGAGCTCACGGAGGGCGCCATCCGCATCACGCGCTTCTATCGCGATCGCGGCTGGCCGTTGGCGCGAGCGGTGCTGCCGGCGCAGTCGATCCGCGATGGCGAGGTCGAGATCCGCGTGATCGAAGGCCGCTTGGCCGAGGTGCAGGTGCAAACGGCGCCCGGCAGCCGCCTGCTGCCCGACGTCATCGAGTCCCGTCTCGCGGCGATTCCGCGCGACGCCCCGCTGAACCAGGAACGGATCGATCGGGTCCTGCTGCTGCTGTCCGACTTGCCCGGCGCCCAGCCCACCGCGCGCTTGCAGCCGGGCGCGCGAACCGGCGACACGATCCTGTCGGTCGACAACGCGGCCGCCCCGCTGATCTCCGGCCGCCTGGACGCGGACAACCACGGATCGCGCTACACCGGCGAGCGCCGGATCGGCGGGACCCTCGACCTCAACAGCCCGACCGGCCACGGCGAATCGCTCGGCCTGCGCGTGATGGCGAGCGACGAGGACCTCTACTACGGCCGCCTCTCGGCGCAGATCCCGATCGGCGCGAGCGGCCTCAGCACCGCGCTGAACCTCACGCACACGCAGTACGTGCTGGGCAGCGCCTTTGCCGAGCTCGATGCGCATGGGCAGGCCAACGTGGCCGAATGGCTGCTCGCCTATCCCCTGGTCCGCGGCAGCGGCACCAACATCAGCGCGCAGCTCGGCGTCGAGCGCCGCCGCCTGGCCGACGAAGTCGGCGCGACCGCGACCTCGACGGGCAAGCGTGCCACGCATTACTCGCTCCAGCTGACCTTCAGCGGCCGCGACGACACCGGCGCTGGCGCCGACACGCGGCTCGGCCTGCGGATCGGATACGGACGCCTGGCGTTCACCTCGCCCTCCGCGGCCCTCATCGATCAACTGAGCGCGCGGACCGCCGGCCACTACGGCACCTTGAACCTCGATCTGCAGCGCCACCAGCGGCTGAGCGGCGGCTGGGGCCTGCTGATGACGCTGAGCGGGCAGCTCGCGTCGCGCAATCTGGACTCGTATCAGAAGTTCGCGCTCGGCGGCGTCAACGGCGTGCGCGGCTATCCGGCCGGCGAGGCCGTCGGCGACGAGGGCTGGCTGGCGGCCGGCGAGCTCTACTACGCCGTGAATCCGGCCTTCATTCCCAGCGTCTTCTACAACGCGGGCGGCGTGCGTCTCAACGAAACGCCCTTCCTGGCCGGGAACAACGTCCGCACGCTGCGCGGCTACGGCGCCGCCGTGCGAGGCAGTTGGCGCGAGCTCGACTGGTCGGTGTCGATCGCCGCCCGCGGCTCGGAGCGCGCGCAGTCCGAGCCCGACCGCGGTGTCCGCCTCTGGGCCCGGATGGGCTGGGCGTTCTGAACAGCAAGTCCGCGCGGAAAGAAAAAACGCCCGGCATTGCCGGGCGTTCTCGTTGGCGGTCGCTGCGGGTCGATCCGCCGCGGCCGCCGCCTTGACAGCGCAACCGCGGAGCTCAGCAGAGCTGGGTCGTGCAGGCGGCCTGCGCGCTCGAGGCCAGTTGCTGGCCGTCGGCGCCGGTGTCGCGGCGGCCGGTGATGTAGACGGTGGGCAGCTTCTCGCGCTTGGCGGTGATGACCACCGGATCCAGCGTGATGACCGACGCGCGCAGTTCGCGCTGAGCCTGCACGTGGAGCAGGCTGAAGGCGATCGCCAGCGTCGCGCCGACGCCGAAGGCCAGGGCCTTGAAGCTCGCGCCGCGGCTCATGCCGATGCGCGGGGTGCGAGGGGTGCGGGAAGCCTTGAAAGTGGTGGTGCTCATGTCGATCTCCTTGAAGGGGTTGCGTGTGTCAGTGATGTCAGTGTCGTCGTGACATCCGCTCGCCGCGAGCCGCAAGCGACGAATGCGCATGGCGGCGGAGTGAACTGCGTGCCATCGCGACGAATGGATTCCAGAATCGTCCGGATCGCCGCGATGCCCCATTCCATCGTGGTTGTGAGCGATCGGTATGTGGTGTCCGCGGACACATTCGGACAGGCCTGGACATCGCGCTGACATCGCGCGAACAAAAAAAGGAAGCCCGCTGGTCAGGCGGGCTTCGAAATGCCGGGAGGAAGCGTGGCGTCTATCGGAGCGCAGGCCGAGCGGTGGTCATCCGCGCGGCTTGCTGGCCTGGTCGGCCTGAGGTCCCGGCATGGTCTGCTCGGCCCAGTGCTGGGGCACCGGGGTCGCCGGACGCAGCGCTTCGTTCACGTCCGCCAGGCACAAGGCGATGACGGCGGCGCTGGCCACGGCGGCCAGGGCGGTGAGGAAGGTCTTGGCGGCGTCGTTCATGGCGGTCCCCTGCGGTGGTGGTTCCAGTCCTGGCAATGCGTTGAGCCTGGACTGTGCGCCGCCACCCGTCACAAGGCCACGGCGGCGCGACGAATTGCCGCTATCGCGCGCCGAAATGCCGATCGGGGGGCTGAATGGAGGGAACGGGGACGGCCCCTGGAACAGGCTCAGCCGCGCACCGCGAGTGGCGCCCCATCCTGGGGCGGCCAGGCCGCCAGCCGCGGCGCCAGCGCCTGGGCGGGCTGCGGCCGGCAGTACAGATAGCCTTGCTGGCGCCAGCAGCCCAGCGCCAGCAGCGCGTCGCGCTGGGCCTCGGTCTCGACGCCCTCGGCCACCACCTCGATGCCCAGCGCCTGCGCCATGCCCATCATGGCCCGCACCAGCGCGCGGTCATCCGCGCTGCTGGGCAGATCGCGGACGAAGGCGCGGTCGATCTTCAGCCGCGCCGGACGCAGCAGCTTCAGATAGGCCAGCGAGGAATACCCGGTCCCGAAATCGTCCACCGACAGGCTCAGTCCGCGCTCCGTGAGCCGCGCCAGCGTCTGCAGCACGGTGTCGGTGTCGCTCAGCAGCGCGCTCTCGGTCAGCTCGATCGCCAGCTCGCCTGGATCCACCGAATGCCGGCGCATCGCTTCCGCGATCCGCTCGGCCAGACCGGGCTCGCGGAACTGCAGGGCCGACAGGTTGATCGAGATCGGCCCCGGATGCCGCCCTTCCGCCTTCCAGCGCGCCAGTTGCGCGCAGGCCTGCTCGATGGTGCTCCATCCCAGCGCCAGGATCTGGCCGGTCTCCTCGGCCAGCTCGATGAACTGGCCCGGCATCACCAGCCCGCGCTGCGGATGCTGCCAGCGCATCAGCGCCTCCAGTCCCGACCACGCGCCGGTGCGGGCATCGACGACGGCCTGGTAGTGCAGCAGCAGCTCGTCGCGCTCCAGCGCCAGCGTGAGCTCGCGCTCGAGCTCCATCCGCTGCACCGCCGCCGCGTCCATGTCCTGCTGGAAGAAGCTGTAGCGCGACCGGCCCAGCTGCTTGGCGCGGTACATCGCCAGGTCGGCGTGCCGCACGAGGGTGTCGAAGTCCTCGCCATCGCGCGGGAACAGCGCGATGCCGATGCTCGCCGACACGCTGGCCACGCCGCCCTCGAGCTGCAGCGGCGCGTTCAGCGCCTCGATCAGGCGCTGCGCCGCGTAGGCAACCTGCTCGCTGGAATCGCGCATCAGCAGCAGGAACTCGTCGCCGCTGACCCGGCATGCGAGATCGGATTCGCGCACCGCCTGGCGCAGCCGCTCGCTCGCCTGCAGCAGCATGCGGTCGCCCGCGGCATGGCCCAGCGAATCGTTGATCGCCTTGAATCGGTCCAGGTCCACGAACAGCAGCGCCAGGTTGGTCTGCTCGCGCCGCGCCACCGCGGCCTCATGCAGGAAGACCTCGCGGAACAGCGTCCGGTTCGGCAAGCCGGTCAGGTGGTCGTACATGGCCAGCTGATGCAGCTGCGCGTTCTTGCTTTCCATGTCGGCCAGCAGGCCAGCGATCTGCTGGCCCATCTGGTCCAGGTGAACGCCCAGTTGCCCCAGCTCGTCCTTGCGGTTCCAACGCAGGCGCGGCACGGGCTGGCGTTCCGCGATGGCGTTGGCCAGGCGCTTGAGGCGATCGATCGGGCGCACCAGGCGCAGGTAGAACACCATCAGCACGATGACCACGCCCGCCACGACCTGGACGGCCACGATCATCGCCGTCTGCCGCCGGCCCTCGGCGAGCATGCGCGCCTGCGCCGCGTCGTCGAACTGCACACGCAGGCTGCCCAGCACCTGGTTCTCACGCCGGATGGTCGCCGCCAGCGTCACCGTCGGCCAGTCCTTGCTGCACTTGGCGCGGACGATGTCGGCGGTGTCGGCGCGTTCCTCGTTGAGCTCGACCGCGCAGACGCTGACGTCCGACAACAACTGATCGATCGCCCGCTGCACCGCCGGGCTGTCCACCGTCCACAGCGGCTCGGCCAGGCCGTTGGCCGCCAGCGTGATCACGGCCGCGCGCTGGCCTTCGAGCACCGGCTCCAGGCTGCGGCGGATGAACGCGTCGCTGAACGCCACCAGCGCCAGCGCCGGCGCCGCGATGCCGATCACCACCGCGAGCAGGATGACACTGCGTAGCGACAGCGACGGGGCTTTGAGCTTCATCAAGGGGAGGGGCTGGCGGGGGATCCGCTGATTCTGCATCTCCGTCCCGGGGGCGCTCCCCCCGCAAAGACGGGACGACGGGAAGGATTTCGGTATTCCTCCCGCTGCCACGCGCTGTCAGCAGGCATGGGCGCGGGAACGGGGCTGGCCCTATCATGGCGAGTTCGCCTTCCAGTGCCCCGGCCCCATGTCCACGAAAGTCCCGCCCGCCGTTCCCGTCCCGCCCGAGCCCGCCGCCGCGCCGCAGCCGGGCCGGTACCTGGGGCAGGCGCTCGGCCGCGCGGGGGGCGAGACGCCGATGATCCGCGTGCGCGGCGCGCGCACCCACAACCTCAAGAACATCGATGTCGACCTGCCGCGCAACCAGCTGGTGGTGATCACCGGGCTGTCGGGCTCGGGCAAGTCCTCGCTGGCCTTCGACACGCTGTACGCCGAGGGCCAGCGCCGCTATGTCGAGAGCCTGTCGGCCTACGCGCGGCAGTTCCTGCAGCTGATGGACAAGCCCGAGGTGGACGTCATCGAAGGGCTGTCGCCGGCGATCTCGATCGAGCAGAAGGCCACCAGCCACAACCCGCGCTCGACGGTGGGCACCGTCACCGAGATCCACGACTACCTGCGCCTGCTCTACGCGCGCGCCGGCACGCCGTTCTGCCCCGACCACCACCTGCCGCTGGAGGCGTCCAGCGTCGGCCAGATGGTCGACGCGGTGCTGGCCATGCCGGACGAGTCGCGGCTGATGGTGCTGGCGCCGGTGGTGCGCGACCGCAAGGGCGAGTTCATCGAACTGTTCCAGGACCTGCAGGCGCAGGGCTATGTGCGCTTCCGCGTCGATGGCCAGACCGTCGAGGTGCCCGACCTGCCGGCGCTGAAGAAGGCCGAGAAGCACGACATCGACGTCGTCGTCGACCGCGTCAAGCTGCGCCACGACGGCGCCGACCAGTTGCGCCAGCGCCTGGCCGAGAGCTTCGAGGCCGCGCTGCGCCTGGCCGACGGCCGCGCGCTGGTGCTGAACATGGACAGCGGCGCCGAAGCCATCTATTCGAGCAAGTTCGCGTGCCCCATCTGCAGCTATTCGCTGCCGGAGCTGGAGCCGCGGCTGTTCTCGTTCAACTCGCCGGTCGGCGCCTGTCCCGCCTGCGAAGGACTGGGCCAGGTCACCGTGTTCGATCCGGAACGCGTCGTCGCCTTCCCCACGCTGAGCATGGCCAGCGGCGCGGTCAAGGGCTGGGACCGCCGCAACGCCTACACCTTCTCGATGCTGGAGTCGGTGGCCAGGCATTACGGCTTCGACATCGAACTCCCCTTCGAGGAACTGCCCGAGCAGGCGCGCCACGTGCTGCTGCAGGGCTCGGGCGAGGACGAGATCAGCTTCACCTATCAGGCCGAAGGCGCGAACGGGCGCAAGCGCAGCGTCAAGCGCTCCCATCCGTTCGAGGGCATCCTGCCCAACCTGACGCGGCGCTTCCGCGAGACCGATTCTGCCGCCGTGCGCGAGGAACTCGCGCGCTACCAGAGCGCCAAGCCCTGCACGGAGTGCGACGGCTCGCGCCTGCGCCGCGAGGCCCGCAACGTGCTGCTGCAGCCGGCCGACGCCGCCGACGGCGAGCGCGGCAAGCCGATCTACGAGGTCGAGCACGCGACGCTGCGCGAGGCGCTGGCCTATTTCGAGTCGCTCAAGCTCAAGGGCGCGAAGGCGGAGATCGCCGACAAGGTGATCCGCGAGATCGCGTCGCGGCTGCACTTCCTCAACGACGTCGGCCTGAACTACCTGAGCCTGGACCGCAGCGCCGACACGCTGTCCGGCGGCGAGGCGCAGCGCATCCGGCTGGCGTCGCAGATCGGCTCGGGCCTGACCGGCGTGATGTACGTGCTGGACGAGCCCAGCATCGGCCTGCACCAGCGCGACAACGACCGGCTGATCGCGACGCTGCGGCGCCTGCGCGACCTGGGCAACTCGGTGCTGGTCGTCGAGCACGACGAGGACGCGATCCGCGCCGCCGACCATGTGCTGGACCTGGGCCCGGGCGCTGGCGTGCATGGCGGCCGCATCATGGCGCAGGGCACGCCGGAGGAAGTGGCAGCCAATCTGAATTCCTCGACCGGCCGCTATCTGAGCGGCGTCGAGCGCATCGAGGTCCCCAAGCGGCGTCACGCCCTCAGCGACAGCGCGGACCCGCGCACGCTGAAGATCGTCAACGCGCGCGGCAACAACCTCAAGGGCGTGACCGTCGAGTTCCCGGTCGGGCTGCTCACCTGCGTGACCGGCGTGTCGGGTTCGGGCAAGAGCACGCTGGTCAACGACACGCTGTACGCCGCCGTCGCGCGCAAGCTCTACCAGAGCCACGCCGAGCCGGCCCAGCACGACGAGATCGAGGGCATGGACGCCTTCGACAAGGTGATCAACGTCGACCAGTCGCCGATCGGCCGCACGCCGCGCTCCAATCCCGCCACCTACACCGGCCTGTTCACCCCCATCCGCGAGCTGTTCGCCGAGATGCCCACCGCGCGCGAACGCGGCTACGGCGCGGGCCGCTTCAGCTTCAACGTGGCCGGCGGGCGCTGCGAATCCTGCCAGGGCGACGGCGTGCTGAAGGTGGAGATGCACTTCCTGCCCGACGTCTACGTCCCCTGCGACACCTGCGGTGGCAAGCGCTACAACCGCGAAACGCTGGAAGTGCTCTACAAGGGCCGCAACATCTCCGAGGTGCTGGGCATGACGGTGGAGGACGCGCTCGCCTTCTTCAGCGCGGTGCCGACGCTGGCCCGCAAGCTGCAAACGCTGATGGACGTGGGCCTGGGCTACGTGAAGCTCGGCCAGAGCGCGACGACGCTGTCAGGCGGCGAGGCGCAGCGCGTGAAGCTGGCGCTGGAGCTCTCCAAGCGCGACACCGGCCGGACGCTGTACATCCTCGACGAGCCCACCACCGGCCTGCACTTCGCCGACATCGCGCTGCTGCTCAAGGTGGTGCATCAGCTGCGCGACGCGGGCAACACGATCGTGATCATCGAGCACAACCTCGACGTCATCAAAACCGCCGACTGGCTGATCGACATGGGTCCGGAGGGCGGCTCCGGCGGCGGGCGGCTGCTCGTCGCGGGCACGCCCGAGGAGGTGGCCGCCTGCGAGGCGAGCCACACCGGCCGCTATCTGAAGCCGCTGCTGGCGCGCGGCTGAACCGGCGCGCCGCGGGCGACGCGATTCAGGCGCCGTTGCCGCCTGGCTGGCGGCGCTTCGCGACGGCGGCCAATGCGCCCAACCCCAGCGCGAACAGCAGCCAGGTCTGGGGCTCCGGCACGCCGGGAATCGGCGGACGGCCGCCACCGCCGGTATTGCCTTGCGGCACGGGAGGCAGCGTGATGATGCCGGGCCCGCCCGGCATCGAGATGCCTCCGCCGCCACCGCCCGCGCCGCCACTGCCGCTGCCGGGCGCCGGCGCGACGAGGCTGGTGTTGGAGGTCGCGGTCGGCGGCACGCCCGCGGTGCGCGCGAAGCTGCCCGGATCCCCGCCGCCATCGCCGGACGCACCGGCAGCCGGCGGCTCGAACATCAGCGGCTCGTCCTCGTTCTTCGCCACCGGGACGGCCGCCGCGGGCTTGAGCTTGCCGCGCGTGATGCGGCTGACATTGCGGCACACCGTCGGCACCAGGATGCACTGGCCGTCCTCGCAATACACGAGGCCCCGCTCCAGCGTCTGGTCCGTCCACTTGGCCCGCGTCACGGTCCGGCACACCGAACCCGCGCCGAAATGCATCTCGCGAATGGCGCTGTCGTAGTCGTAGCGGCCCACGATGCTGTCGCGGTGGATGTCGACGATCTCGTCGTACTGGCGAGCCTCCATGCGCGCCCGGAGCTTGGCGCGCGTCGCCGCCGGAATGTCCTTGTAGCGGTCCACGGCCGCAACCAGATCGCCCATGAACGGATTCACGCCGGGCTTGTCCCAGGAACAGTTCGGCAGCGTCACCGTGGACGCGGCCATCGCGATTGCGGCCACCAACGACATGACAGATCTCTTGTTCTGCGACGGCTGCCTCCGGGGACACCCCTGGGGTCAGGCCTTGCCGCTTGTGTCATTCCCTGTATCCATCCGTGGCATCAATGACTGGATGTGACGGGAATGGCTCGGCAGTGTAGGGAGCGAAGGCCGGTGGCTCCTGGCCCGCCCCCTCAGCCGAGGGTGTCGTGCAACGTGTTTTTTGTCACACGACCATCACAGTTCGCACAGATTGGTGAATCGCACACGCCGAGAGGCGATTGACGACGGCGACATGGACAACGCTGCCTCGTCCGGCAATCGCTGGTATCGTGCCAACTCCCCCGCCCGTTCCCGCCATGTCGTCCTCCCCCGCCGCCCGCCACGTCGTCTATGTCGAGGACGACCGCATCAACATCGTGCTGATGGAGGAGGTCTTCCGCCTCATGCCGGGCTGGACCCTGGAGGTCGCCGAGACCGGCGCGCAGGCGATGGAGATGCTGCCGCGGGTGATGCCCTCGCTGGTGCTGATGGACATGAACCTGCCGGACATGAACGGGCTGGAGCTGATGGCGCTGGTGCGCGCCGATGCGCGGCTCGCCGGGCTGCGCTGCATCGCGCTGTCGGCCGACGTGATGGACGATCAGCGCCAGCGCGCGCGCGCCGCCGGCTTCCAGGACTACTGGCTCAAGCCCATCGACGTGCGCCAGCTGCGCGCCGCGCTCGAGCGGCTCTGAGCCCATCCGAGCCGCGTCCGGCCGCGCGAGCCACAAAAAAGCCCGCTCGAGGCGGGCCTTGTCCTGAATGCAGAAGCGGCCTTGCGGCCGCCGCGTTCAATCCTTCAGGTGGCTGTTGATCAGGCGGGTCATCTCGAACATGTCGGCCTTGGCCTTGCCGAAGATCTCCTTCAGCTTGGCGTCGGCGTTGATGACGCGCTTCTGCGCAGCATCCTGCAGGTTGTGCTTCTTGATGTATTCCCAGACCTTCTTCACCACGTCGGTGCGCGGCAGCGGCTTGTCGCCGACGATCGCGGCCAGCGCGGGGCTGGGGGTCAGGGCCTTCATGAAGGCGGCGTTGGGGGTGCGCTTCTTGGCGGGAGCGGCAGCCTTCTTCGCGGCGGGGGCTGCCTTCTTCGCGGGCGCAGCCTTCTTCGCAGGTGCCGCCTTCTTCGCAGGGGCGGCGGCCTTCTTCGCAGGGGCCGCCTTCTTGGCCGGTGCCGCCTTCTTGGCGGGCGCGGCCTTCTTCGCAGTTGCCATTTCGATTCTCTCCATCAAGGGTTGTTGATGTGCCGGGCCCTGGTGAAGGTCTGACGCCTTCGGTACTCGTTGGCACCCTGCGCGGGCAATGGTACTGCGCACCTC
>NZ_JBCNLG010000048.1:0-20656 GCF_039595595.1 Roseateles sp.
TCTCCATCGAGGCCTTGTCGGATTCGACGGTGATCAGGCTCTGCTCGGTCTTCACCGTGTCGCCGACCTTGACCAGCACCTCGATCACCGCGACCTCGTCGAAGTCGCCGATGTCCGGCACGACGATGTCGACCGGACCGGCCGATGCGGCCGGGGCGGCTGCGGCCGCGGGGGCTGGAGCGGGCG
Source organism: Roseateles sp. (assembly GCF_039595595.1). Taxonomy (GTDB): domain Bacteria; phylum Pseudomonadota; class Gammaproteobacteria; order Burkholderiales; family Burkholderiaceae_C; genus Roseateles. The sequence goes on from NZ_JBCNLG010000048.1 coordinate 187, forward strand.
CGGCCTGCGGCGCCGGGGCGGCGGCCGCGGGAGCCGGCGCAGAAGCCGGCACGGCAGCGGCCGGCGCGGGGGCCGCGGCGGCATCGCTTTCCAGCACGACGATCAGGTCGCCTTCGTTCAGCTTGTCGCCGAGCTTGACCTTCACTTCCTTGACGACGCCCGCCGCCGAGGACGGGATCTCCATCGAAGCCTTGTCGGACTCGACCGTGACCAGGCTTTGCTCAGCCTTCACCGTGTCGCCGGGCTTGACCAGCAGCTCGATGATCGCGACGTCCTTGAAGTCCCCGATGTCGGGAACCTTGACTTCCACCAATGCCATATTGGGTGTCTCCAGAAATTGACTGAACCGGCTGGCTTACCCAGCGGAGCCCACGGAACTGGCTTCGCCAGGCCGTCGGGCTCGCCCCCTTGAGGGGGCCGGCGAAGCCGGTAGGGGGTGGGCCGTGCTCACGCGTACAGCGGGTTGATCTTGTCGACGTTGATGCCGTACTTCTTGATGGCCTCGGCGACCTTGGCCTGCGGGATCTTGCCTTCGTCGGCCAGGCTCTTGAGCGCGGCCACGACGATGTAGTGGCGGTTGATCTCGAAGTGCTCGCGCAGCTTGGAGCGGAAATCGCTGCGGCCGAAACCGTCGGTACCGAGCACCTTGTACGAGCGGCCGGCCGGGATGAAGGCGCGGATCTGCTCGGCGTAGTTCTTCATGTAGTCGGTCGACGCGATCACCGGGCCCTGCACCTTGCTCAGCTGCTGCGTCACGAACGGCACGCAGGCCAGCTCGGTCGGGTGCAGCAGGTTCCAGCGCTCGGCGTTCTGTCCGTCGCGGGCCAGCTCGTTGAAGCTGGGGCAGGACCAGACGTTCGCGCCCACGCCCCAGTCGGCTTCGAGCAGCTTCTTGGCGGCCTGGCTTTCGCGCAGGATGGTGCCCGAGCCGAGCAGGTTCACCGTCAGCGGGTGGGCCGCGGCGTCCTCCAGCAGGTACATGCCCTTGAGGATCTGCTCCTCGGTGCCGGCCTTCAGGCCGGGCATCGGGTAGTTCTCGTTGAGCAGCGTCAGGTAGAAGTAGACGTTCTCCTGGTTCTCGACCATGCGCTTCAGGCCCGAGTGCAGGATCACCGCCACCTCGTGCGCGAAGGTCGGGTCGTAGCTGATGCAGTTCGGAATGGTGCCGGCCAGGATGTGGCTGTGGCCGTCCTCGTGCTGCAGGCCTTCGCCGTTCAGCGTCGTGCGGCCCGAGGTGCCGCCCAGCAGGAAGCCGCGCGCCTGCATGTCGCCGGCGGCCCAGGCCAGGTCGCCGATGCGCTGGAAGCCGAACATCGAGTAGTAGACGTAGAACGGGATCATCACGCGGTTGTTCGTCGAGTACGACGTCGCCGCGGCGATCCAGCTGGCCATGCCGCCCGCCTCGTTGATGCCTTCCTGCAGGATCTGGCCGGCCTTGTCCTCGCGGTAGTACATGACCTGGTCCTTGTCGACCGGCGTGTAGTTCTGACCCGCGGGGTTGTAGATGCCGATCTGGCGGAACAGGCCTTCCATGCCGAAGGTGCGCGCCTCGTCGACCAGGATGGGCACGGTGCGCGGGCCCAGTTCCTTGTCGCGCAGCAGCGTGGTCAGGAAGCGGACGTAGGCCTGGGTGGTCGAGATCTCGCGGCCCTCGGCGGTCGGGTCCAGCACAGCCTGGAAGGTGGCCAGGTCCGGCACCTTCAGCGACTCGTCGGCCTGCGGGCGGCGCTTGGGCAGGTAGCCGCCCAGCGCCTGACGACGCTGCTGCAGGTACTGCATCTCGGGGGTGTCGTCGGCCGGCTTGTAGAACGGGATCTTCGCCAGCTCGCTGTCCGGGATGGGAATGTTGAAGCGGTCGCGGAAGGCCTTGATGTCCTCGTCCTGCAGCTTCTTGGTCTGGTGCGCGGTGTTCTTGCCCTCGCCGATCTTGCCCATGCCGTAGCCCTTGACGGTCTTGATCAGCATGACGGTCGGCTGGCCGACGGTGTTCACCGCCTTGTGGTACGCCGCGTAGACCTTCTGCGGGTCGTGGCCGCCGCGGTTCAGGCGCCAGATGTCCTCGTCGGACATGCTCTCCACCATCTTCAGCAGTTCGGGGTGCTTGCCGAAGAAATGCTTGCGCACGAACGCGCCGTCATTGGCCTTGTAGGCCTGGTAGTCGCCGTCCAGCGTCTCCATCATGACCTTGCGCAGCAACTCCTGCTTGTCGCGCGCGAGCAGCGGATCCCAGTACGAGCCCCAGATCAGCTTGATCACGTTCCAGCCGGCGCCGCGGAATTCGCTCTCCAGCTCCTGGATGATCTTGCCGTTGCCGCGCACCGGGCCGTCCAGCCGCTGCAGGTTGCAGTTGACGACGAAGATCAGGTTGTCCAGCTTCTCGCGCGCGGCCAGGCCGATGGCGCCCAGCGATTCGGGCTCGTCCATCTCGCCGTCGCCCAGGAAGACCCAGACCTTGCGCTTGGAGGTGTCGGCGATGCCGCGGGCGTGCAGGTACTTCAGGAAGCGCGCCTGGTAGATCGCCATCAGCGGACCCAGGCCCATGGACACCGTCGGGAACTGCCAGAACTCCGGCATCAGCTTCGGGTGCGGGTAGCTCGACAGGCCCTTGCCGTCGACTTCCTGGCGGAAGTTGTTCAGCTGCTCCTCGGTGATGCGGCCTTCCAGGAAGGCGCGGGCGTAGATGCCGGGCGCGCTGTGGCCCTGGATGTACAGCAGGTCGCCGCCGTGCACGCCATCGTCACCGTGCCAGAAGTGGTTGAACCCGCAGCCCAGCATCGTCGCCAGCGAGGCGAAGCTGGAGATGTGGCCGCCCAGGTCGCCACCGTCCTCCGGATGCAGGCGGTTGGCGCGCACCACCATCGCCATCGCGTTCCAGCGCATGAAGGCGCGCAGGCGCTCCTCGATCTCGATGTTGCCGGGGAAGCGCTCTTCCTTGTCGGCGGGGATGGTGTTGACGTAGGCCGTGTTGGCCGAGAACGGCACGTCGATGCCGGCCTGGCGGGCGTGGTCGATCAGGGTCTCGAGCAGGAAGTGGGCGCGCTCGCCCCCTTCCTCGCCGATGACGGCGGACAGGGCGTCCAGCCATTCCCGGGTTTCGAGAGCGTCGGTGTCATTGGCGGCTGCGCCGAGGAACGACTGGGGCTGCGCGGACATGGGCTTGTCTCCTTGGTCTCAATCACGGCCTTCGGGCGTGGCGGCGGCCTGTGGCGCGGCGTCCGACGGGCCTTCGCGGCACCCGGGCCCAGGGGCCGAGCTTACGAAAACACCAGCGGCCGCGCATGCGTCGCCACCCTGCGGAAGGGCTATGGCGGCGGAGTGTCGCATAAGCCCTGGATTTTCCAAATAGCGCGATGCATTTCCATATTATGAAATATGGAGGCCGATTTTCGTGGCGATCCGTGACGGATGTCTTTCACGATGCGATCCGGGAATGCCCGGATCGGGAATAACCGGAGCGGTCACCGCCCGGGTGGCGCCGGTGTGCCCGGGATAATCGCGGCCATGTTGTCCCGCCTCGATGTCCAAGGCTTCGCGCGCCGTGCCCTGAATCCCGCCAAACGTCTGGTCTCGGCATGGTGGCGGCGCCAGTCCCCCTCGCGGCAGGACCGCTTCGCGACGCTGGGGCCGCTGCTGTCGGTGGTGCTGTTCCTGGCGGCGATCGTCTCGGCCTTCTGGTACCTGCGCAACGAGGAAATCGAGCGCGAGGCCGAGGCCGTCAAGCGCGACACCGAGATGGCGCAGCAGCAGATCCGCTCGCGCCTGATCGACAACGAGGACCAGCTCATCCCGCTGCAGCGCGACCTGGCCAACCGTGCGATCGACAACCTCGAGTTCACGCAGCGCGCGATGGCGATCGCGCGCAACCGGCCCGAGATCACCCACATCACCTGGCTGAACGCGCGCCGCGAGCGCCGCGTCAGCGTCGCCGCGATCGGCGAGCAGGCCGACTCGCTGATGACGCTTGAGGGCAGCGACCCGTCCATGCCCAACGGCCACGCCAACAGCGAGCCCGAGCGCGCCTTCCAGGCCGCCCGCGACCGGCGCACGCGGGTCTACTCGGCCTCCTTCGCCGACGCCAACAACACCACCGTCTTCCAGATCCAGCTGCCCCTGAGCGACCGCAGCGGCTTCGCCGGCGTGCTCATCGCGGAGTACGCGGTCGAGGGTCTGCTGCGCTATTCGGTGCCCAACGAGCTGACCTCGCGCCACGCGGTGGCGGTGCTCGATCCGCGCGAGCAGGTCGTGGCCAGCACCGTCACGCCAATGCCCGGCAAGCGCGTCACGCGCGCCCCGATCTACTACGAGGTGCCGATGGCGCCCGCCCCCGGCCTGGTGCTGCGCGGCCAGGGCTACCGGACCTCGATCGGGCTGATCTCCAACACGCTGTTCTGGATGGTGATGGCGCTGTCGGTGCTGACCGTCTGGATGCTGCTGGGCACCTGGAAGCACATGCGCCGGCGCGCGCAGGTGCAGAACGCGCTCGCCGCCGAGACCAACTTCCGGCGCGCGATGGAGAACTCCATGCTGACCGGCATGCGCGCGATGGACCTGGAGACGCGCATCAGCTACGTCAACCCGGCGTTCTGCGCGATGACCGGCTTCGCCGAGTCGGAGCTGATCGGCCGCAAGCCGCCCTTCCCCTACTGGCCGCCCGACCGCTACGAGGAGAACCTGCGCCTGCTGCAGCAGGAGATGCAGGGCCGCAGCCCGGCCGGCGGCTCCGAGGTCAAGGTGATGCGAAAGGACGGCAGCATCTTCGACGCCCGCATGTATGTCTCGCCGCTGATCGACCCGAAGGGCAAGCAGAGCGGCTGGATGACCTCGATGACCAACATCACCGAGGCCAAGCGCGTGCGCGACCAGCTGTCCGCGTCGCACGAGCGCTTCACCACGGTGCTGGAAGGCCTGGACGCGGCGGTGTCGGTGCTGTCGGTGCAGCAGGGCGAGCTGCTGTTCGCCAACCGCAGCTACCGGCTGTGGTTCGGCGCCGATCCCAAGGGGCACGCGATGCTGGCCGGCTCGCAGCTGGGCGGCGCGACCAGCGCGAAGGAGGCCGGCTACGCCGAAGGCTACGACAGCGACGAGGAGGTCGACGACTACGGCGGCCTGCCGGCGCAGCACCTCACCGAGGTCGGCGCCGATTCGCGCGAGGTCTTCATCGCGCAGCTGGACATGTGGTTCGATGTCCGCGCCCGCTACCTGCAGTGGACCGACGGCCGCCTGGCGCAGATGCTGATCGCCACCGACATCACCGCGCGCCGCCATGCCGAGGCCCAGCAGCAGCAGCAGGCCGAGAAGGCGCAGGTCACCAGCCGCCTGATCACGATGGGCGAGATGGCATCGAGCGTCGCGCACGAACTCAACCAGCCGCTGACCGCGATCACCAACTACTGCAACGGCATGGTGTCGCGCGTGCGCGGCGACAACATCCAGAAGGACGACCTGATCGTCGCGCTGGAGAAGACGGCCAAGCAGGCGCAGCGCGCGGGCCAGATCATTCATCGCATCCGCGCCTTCGTGAAGAAGAGCGAGCCGCAGCGCCAGCCGGCCTTCGCGGCCTCGATCGTGGAGGACGCGGTGGAACTCGCGGGCATCGAGCTGCGCCGGCGCAACGTGCAGATCCACACCTACGTCGCGCAGCGGCTGCCGGTGATGCGGGTCGATCCCATCCTGATCGAGCAGGTGCTGCTGAACCTGCTCAAGAACGCCGCCGAGGCCATCGACAACGCGGCGCTGCCCCCCTCGCGGCGCCACATCGAGCTGCGCGTCGTGCCCAAGCACACGGCGGAGCTGGGCGCCAACATCGAGTTCTCGGTGACCGACATGGGACCGGGTCTGCCGGTGGAGGTCATCGAGCGCATGTACGAGGCCTTCTTCTCCACGAAGGCCGATGGATTGGGCATCGGCCTAGGGTTATGCCGGTCCATCATCGAGTCGCACCAGGGGCGTATCCGGGCCGAGAACCTCTACAATGGCCCGTCCATCGTCGGGTGCCGGTTCGCGTTCACGATCCCCGTGGACATTCCACGTCCGGAGTCCCATCTCGCCAGCCACGACAAGGGCGGCGACACGGGGACGGGCACTGCTCACAACACCGCAGCAACACCATGAGCTTGATTCCGAAGAAGGGTAATGTCTACGTCGTCGACGATGACGAGGCAGTCAGAGATTCCTTGCAGTGGCTGCTGGAAGGCAAGGACTACCGGGTCAAGTGCTACGACTCCGCCGAGAGCTTCCTGAGCCGCTACGACCCGCGCGAGGTGGCCTGCCTGATCGCCGACATCCGCATGGAAGGCATGAGCGGGCTGGACCTGCAGGACAAGCTGATCGAGCGCAAGAGCCCGCTGCCCATCGTCTTCATCACCGGTCACGGCGACGTGCCGATGGCGGTGCAGACGATGAAGAAGGGCGCGGTCGACTTCATCGAGAAGCCGTTCAAGGAAGAAGAGCTGCTGTCCCTGGTCGAGCGCATGCTGGACCAGGCGCGCGGCGCCTTCGCGACGCAGCAGGAAGCGGCCAGCCGCGATGCGCTGCTGTCACGCCTGACGACGCGCGAGGCCCAGGTGCTGGAGCGCATCGTCGCCGGCCGCCTGAACAAGCAGATCGCCGACGACCTCGGCATCAGCATCAAGACGGTGGAGGCGCACCGCGCCAACATCATGGAGAAGCTCAACGCCAACACCGTGGCCGATCTGCTGAAGATCGCGCTGGGCGCGTCGGCGCCGGCCGCCAAGGCTGGCTGATCTCTCCCCGCATGCCCCGAGGCCGCCCTGTGCGGCCTCTTTCATTTCTGAGTTCCGGAGTCCCCCCATGACCGCCCAACTGATCGACGGCAACGCCCTGTCCAAGCAACTGCGCGCCGAGGTCGCGAAGCGCGCCGCCGCGCTGACCGCGCGAGGCGTGAAGCCCGGCCTGGCCGTGGTGCTGGTCGGCGAGAACCCGGCGAGCCAGGTCTACGTGCGCAACAAGGTCAAGGCCTGCGAGGACGCCGGCATGCACTCGGTGCTGGAGAAGTACGCCGAGACGATGACCGAGGCGGAGCTGCTGGCGCGCGTGGACGCGCTGAACAACGATCCGGCGATCCACGGCATCCTGGTGCAGCTGCCACTGCCCAAGGGCATCGACGCGCACAAGGTGATCGAGGCGATCGCGCCGGAGAAGGACGTTGACGGCTTCCACGTGGCCAGCGCGGGTGCGCTGATGGTCGGCCAGGAGGGCTTCAAGCCCTGCACGCCGTACGGCTGCATGAAGATGCTGGAGTTCATCGGCTACGACATCAAGGGCAAGCACGCCGTGGTGATCGGGCGCAGCAACATCGTCGGCAAGCCGATGGCGATGCTGCTGCTGCAGGCCAATGCGACGGTGACGGTGTGCCACAGCGCGACGCCGGATCTGGCGCACTTCACGCGCCAGGCGGACATCGTCGTGGCCGCGGTGGGCAAGCGCAAGGTGCTGACGGCGGACATGGTCAAGCCGGGAGCGGTCGTGCTCGACGTGGGGATGAACCGCACCGAGGAAGGCAAGCTGTGCGGCGACGTGGATTTCGACGGCGTGAAGGAAGTGGCCGGCTGGATCACGCCGGTGCCGGGCGGCGTCGGACCGATGACGATCACGATGCTGCTGGTCAACACCATCGAATCGGCCGAGCGCGCCGCTGCGGCGCGCTGATCAGTTCGTATCCGCCTCGCGCAGCGTCTGCACGACCGGGCGCTGCAGCACGCCGCGCAGTGCCCACCAGCCGGCGAGTTGCGCCAGCACCGCGCCGCCGATGGTCGTGCCGATCAGCACGCCGGGCTTGAACTGCCATTCGAATTCGAACGCGTAATGCGTCAGCGCCCAGCCCAGCGCCTGCGCGGCCAGGCCCGCGAGCAGGCCCGCCAGCGCCCCCAGCCCGAGCAGTTCCGCCCGCTGCACCGCCGCCATCAGCGCGCTCGATGCGCCGAAAGCCCGCATCAGCGCGAACTCTCTCGTGCGCGCATCGCGTGACCCCACCGCCGCCACCAGCAGCACGACCACGCCCAGCGCCAGCGCCACCGCGAACAGCAGCTGCACGGCCATGATCACCTGCTCCAGCACCTGCTGGATCTGCTGCAGCTCGGCCGAGACATCGATCAGCGTCAGGTTCGGAAACTCGTTGACCAGCTTGCGATCGAGCGCCGCCGCCCCGCCCTGCCCTTGCGGCGAGCGGTAGGCCGAGATGTAGCTCACCGGCAACTCCGGCATCGCCGCGCGCGGGTACAGCACGAAGAAGTTGACCCGCATCGAGCCCCAGTCGACCTTGCGCAGCGAGGTGATCTTCGATTCCACCATCACCCCCGCGATGTCGAAGCGCACCGAGTCGCCGAGCTTGAGCCCCAGTTGCTGCGCGAGCCCCTGTTCGACGCTGACGCCGTCCTTGTCCTCCGGCGTCCACTTGCCGCCCGCGAGCTGGTTGTGCGATGGAAGTTCGGCGCTGTGGCTGAGGTTGAACTCGCGCTCCACCAGGCGCTGCGCGCGCTCCTCGGTGAAGCGGCTGGCGCGCACGGCCTCGCCGTTGATCGCCACCAGGCGGCCGCGGATCATCGGATACCAGTCGTAGTCCTTGACCCCCGCCTTCTCCAGGGCGGCACGGAAGCCCTCGCCCTGCTCCGGCTGGATGTTGATGACGAAGCGATCCGGCGCGTTGGCGGGCGTCGCGGCGCGCCAGCTCTCGATCAGGTCGGTGCGCATCAGCACCAGCAGCGCCAGCGCCAGCAGCCCCAGCGACAGCGAGCCCACCTGCAGCACCGCGAAGGCCGGACGCGCGGCGACCTGGCGGGTCGCGAGCAGCAGCCAGCGCGGCGCGCCGGCCTGCGGCACCAGGCGCCGCAGCGCGAGCACCGCGCCATACGCCAGCAGCGCGAACACACCCAGCGCGACCGCGAACCCTCCAGTGGCCACCAGGCCCAAGCGCCAGTCCGCGGACAGCGCCGTCAGCACCGCCGCGAAACCCAGCACCCCGGCCAACAGCACCGCGATCGAGCCCAGCTTGGGCCGGCCCAGTTCACGCCGGATCACCCGCAGCGGCGGCACCGCCGCGAGCTGCAACACCGGCGGCAGCCCGAAGCCCAGCAGCAGGCTCATGCCCATGCCCAGTCCGAGCAGGACCGGCCAGACGCCGGGCGCCGGCAGGTTGACCTCGATCAGCCCCGCCAGCATCGCGATGAAACCGAAATGCAGCAGGAACCCCAGCAGCACGCCGGCCGCGCTCGCGAGCAGGCCGACGGTGGCGAACTCCAGCGTGAACACCCAGGCCAGGCGCCGCTGCGGCTGGCCAAGCACGCGCAGCATCGCGCAGTCATCCAGATGACGGTTCGCGAACTCCCGCGCCGCCAGCGCCACCGCGATCGCCGCCAGCAGCGCGGCCAGCAGCGCCACCAGGTTCAGGAACTTGGTCGCGCGGTCCAGCGTCTGGCGCATCTCGGGGCGGCCGGTCTCGAGCGACTCGAGCCGCACGCCGCGCCAGTTCGCGTCCTTCATCTGCTGCCGGGCCCGCGCGTTGAACTGCTGCACCGCCGCCTCCGGCCCGATCACCGCGAAGCGGTAGGTGATGCGGCTGGCCGGCTGGATCAGCGCCGTGGCGGCGATGTCGGATTGCGCGAGCATCACGCGCGGCGCGAAGTTCAGGAAGCCGGCGCCGCGGTCGGGCTCGTTCGAGATCTCGCCGGCGATCTTCAGCGTCGCGTCGCCCAGCAGCAGCGGATCGCCGACCTTGAGCCCGAGCGCGCTGAGCACGCCCGTGTCCACCCACACCGTGCCCGGCGCCGGCGCGGCGACCTGGCGGCCGTCCTTGAGCGTCAGCGCGCCGCGCAGCGGGTATTCCGCGCCAACCGCCTTGACGGCGACCAATCGGCTGCCGCCGCCCTGATCCTCGCTGGCGCGCGCCATGCTCGGGAAGTTCAGCGTGTCGACGTTGCGCAGGTGCAGCTGGCGGGCGAGTTCACGCACGGGTGCCGGGGTCGGCTGGTCGCTGGCGACCACCGCGTCACCGCCCAGCAGTTGGGCCGCGTCGCGCCGCAGCCCTTGATCGAGGCGGTCGGACAGGAAGGCCACCGCGCACACGGCGGCGACCGCCAGCATCAAGGCCAGCACCAGCAGGTGGAGCTCGCCGGCGCGGAAGTCGCGCCAGGTCTGCAGCGCCATCTGCCGCCACAGCGACGGCGGACGGCGCGAGGAGGGAGAGCTGGAAGGAGCCGGAGACGAGGCCGCCGGGCTGCTCGGCGGCGGAACAGACGAGGAGGACGGGGAAGACGGGTGCGCGCTCATGCGCGGACTGTAGCGAACCGCATGCCCGCGCGCTGATGACGGGATGTGCTCATGCAATTGGCTTGAACAGTCCGTGCAACCGGTTTAGACGATGCGGGAAGTCATCGGGCGTTCAATGGCCGCCATGAACACGCATTTCCCTCCCCTGTTCGTGTCGCACGGCTCGCCAATGATCGCGCTGGAGCCCGGCGACACCGGCGCCTTCCTGCAGCGGCTGGGCCGGACGCTGGACGCCCACTGGGGCCGGCCGCGGGCCGTGCTGGCGGTGTCCGCGCACACGACGGCGCGCGAGCCGGTGCTGCTGGGCGCCGACCGCCACCAGGCGGTGTACGACTTCGGCGGCTTCCCGCCGCCGCTGTACCAGCTGCGCTACGACGCCCCCGGCGAACCCGCGCTGGCGGCGGCGCTCGGCGAATCGCTGGGCGTGCCCGTGCTCGATCATGGTGGACTGGATCACGGCATCTGGACCGCGCTGCGCTTCCTGTACCCGGATGCCAGCGTGCCGGTCGTGCCGCTGGCGCTGACGCCGCAAGCCTCGCCCGGCCAGTTGATGGCGCTGGGGGACCGGCTGGAGGATCTGTCGCGCGATGGCGTGCTGATCCTCGGCACGGGAAGCATCACCCACAACCTGCGCCTGCTGATGCGCCCCGGCGCCTCGGGCGCCCGTGTCGCCGAGGACTCGCCGGAGATGCCCGAATCAGCGGCCTTCCGCGACTGGTTCGCGCAGCGCTCGGCCGAGCGCGACTGGGCCGCGCTCGCGGCCTATCGCGCGCGGGCGCCGCATGCGGTGCTGATGCACCCGACCGACGAGCATCTGCTGCCGTGGTTCGTCGCCGCCGGCGCGGGCGGTCATGCCGCGGCGCCAGTGCGCGTGCACGACGGCGTCACCTTTGGCTGTCTGGGCATGGACGCGTACGCGTTCGGGCCGCAGGGGCAGGCGCTGCAACAGGCGCTGCAACAGGAGATGCCCCAAGCGATGCCACAAGCGCAGTGAAGGACGCCGGATGGCCAGGCGGTGCTCAGCCGCCCGCCAGGAGGCCGCCCGCCAAGGGGTCGCCCGCGGGGCGGCCGCTCACAGGAAGATCGCGGCCAGGATCCCCAGGATCAGCGCCCACTTGACGACGTAGTAGCCGGTGCGCGATCTCGCCTTGAACGCCTTGAAGAACAGGCGCACCTTGTATGCGTGATAGAAGAACTTGTTGAGCCCGCCAATGGGCTCGCTCTCCAGGTTCTGTGTCGCGGCCGAGGTCATCACCAGCTTGCCGAAGGCCCGGTTCAGCCAGCGGATCGGCGCGAAATACACCGGCCGCTCGACGTCGCAGAACAGGATCACGCGCTGATGCGTCGTGGTGTTCTCGGCGTAGTGGATGAAGGTCTCGTCGAACATCACGTCCTCGCCGTCCTTCCAGTGGTAGCGCTGGCCGTCGACCTCGATGTAGCAGCCCGGATCGTTGGGCGTGGTCAGGCCGAGGTGGTAGCGCAGCGAGCCCGCGTACGGATCGCGGTGGCGTACCAGCTTCGCGCCGGGCGGCAGCGACGCGAACATCGCCGCCTTCACGCCCGGAATGCGCTTGAGCAGCTCCACCGTCTGGGGGCACAGCGCGTTGGCCGAGTCCATGTCCCGGTCGTACCACTTCAAGTAGAAGCGCTTCCAGCCGGTGCGGAAGAACGAGTTGAAGCCGATGTCGTTGTAGCCCGAGGCGGCCTTGATGTAGCCCTCGTCGTTGAGCTTGAGGGCCTCGTCGCGGATCACCTGCCAGTTGTCGCGCAGCAGCGCCAGCTCGGGGAAGTCGGCGGTTTTCAGATAGGGCGTGGACGGGGCGCGGGAGAACAGGTACATGACCGCGTTGATCGGCGAGATCAGCACGGTGAAGTCGGTCAGGGCACGGGCCAGCTTGAAGCGGACGCGGCCGCGGAAATGGGCATACAGCGCCGAGGCGATGAAGATCGCCAGCACCCAGTAACGCGTGGGCGGCAGCCAATCGGCCATGTGCGGGGCTCCAGAAGACGAGGCGCGGATTATCGGTGATCGAACACGCGCGACACCGCCCAGATCGCCAAGCCCCCCACGCGAGGGCGACATCCACCCATCCGGTGGAGATCCAGCCGAATCCCGCCGCGGTGACGGGGGTTTCTGCGGCCGGAATCAGGATTCTGGAGCGGGCGAAGGGAGTCGAACCCTCGTCATTGGCTTGGGAAGCCAAGGTAATAGCCGTTATACGACGCCCGCAATGGGAGCGGATTATGGCTCAAGCGAAGGCGGCGCCGGACCAGTCCGTCAGCACGTGCGCGTGGCGGCCAGTTGGACGAGCAGATGCTGGAACCGCTGAACCCCCGCGAGCTGGCTTCGCACTCGCCCCACTCGTTCTGCGGGAGTTTCCATGCCGATTTCCAGGCTGTTCACCAGTTGCTTCCCCTCTCTGTTTCAAAGCCGGCGCGTCCTGGCTCCCGACAGCGCCGAAGCCCGCAGGGGCAACTTCATCTCCGCACTGCTGAACCGCTGGTTCCACCGATCGCGGAGCCCCTCCTGGGGGATTCGCGGCGCACGCCGTGAGTTGCCCGATGTCCAGCGATTCCTGAAGGCACAGAACGCAAGACAAATGACCCAAGTGCTTAAGGAACTGCGCTCGGGGAAGAAGACGTCCCACTGGATGTGGTTCGTCTTTCCGCAGCCGCCCGGGCTCGGCGTCAGCAAGACCTCGAAGCACGACGCCATCCAGTCGCTGGACCACGCCCGGGACTTCCTGCGCGACCCCGGGCTCAGGCACAACCTCATCCAATGCCTGGAGGCGCTGCTGCTGCCGTCCAATGCCGATCGCTCGGCGAACGACATCTTCGGAGACGTCGACGCGCAGAAGCTGCACGCCTGCGTGACGCTGTTTCGCGGGGCCGCCGGGAGCGACGTTGAGTTGCGGAAGAAGCTCGACCAGGTGCAACAGCGCTTCTTCAAAGGCGAGGCCCATTCATGGACCGAGCAATGCGTGGACGGTTGGCGCCGCGCGCGCTTGGGCATGCCCCGCGGGTGATCACCGTCACCGCTGACCAGCGATGGCGGCGCGCGACCGTGACGGACGTCCCATCGGGCGCGCTCGGATAAGGTCGGGTCTCCATCACTCGCCGTTCTGGCGTCAGGAGTCCGTTCATGCCTCTGGTCCAAGTCCATCTGCGCGCCGGCAAGGACGCGCCCTATCGTCAGGCGCTGCTCGACGGCATCTACCGCGCCATGCGCGAGACCTTCAACGTGCCCGAGGGCGACGAGTTCATGACGCTGACCGAGCACGACGCCGCCAACTTCCGCAACGGCGGCTCCTACCTCGGCATCCCGCGCAGCGACGACCTGGTGATCATCCGCATCACCGCCAACAACACCCGCTCGCTGGAGCAGAAGAAGGCGCTGTATGCGGCCATCACGAAGACGCTCGGCGAGCATCCGGGCGTGCGGCCCGAGGACGTTTTCGTCAGCCTGGTCGAGGTGCCCAAGGAGAACTGGTCGATGGGACTGGGCCAGGCGCCCTACGCCTGAGCGCGCGGCCGCTGCTCTCGGCGATGGGGGTCAGTGGCCGACGGCCATCGGCGCCGCGCCGGGCGCGCGCCGGGGCAGCGGGAAACGGCGGTCGAGGCGGCCGGCCAGCGCGGTGAGCGCGAAGGCGCCAAGCACCACGATCGCGCCGATCCAGGGCGTGTGCATCAGGCCCAGGCGCTCGACGATCAGCCCGCCGCCCCAGGCGCCGCCGGCGATGCCCAGGTTGAACGCGGCGATGTTCAGGCCCGAGGCCACATCGACGGCCTTGGGCGCATGGGCCTCGGCCTGCTGGACGACGTAGAGCTGCAGCCCCGGCACGTTGCCGAAGGCGAAGGCGCCCCAGGCGAGCACCGTCAGCACCGCGGCGGCCGGGGAATGGGCGGTGACGCTCAGCACGAAGAGCACGGCGGCCAGGCCCAGGAAGATGCGCTTGAGCGCGCCGACGGGGCCGCGGCGGTCGGCGAGCTTTCCGCCCCACACGTTGCCGGCGGCGACCGAGACGCCGTAGACCAGCAGCACCAAGCTGACGCCATTGGCGGAGATGCCGCTGACCTGCTGGAGGATGGGCGCGAGGTAGGTGAAGGCGATGAACGAGCCGCCATAGCCCACCGCCGTCATCGCGTAGACCAGCAGCAGGCGCGGCTGGCGCAGCGGCTCGAGCTGGTGGCGCAGGCTCGCCGGCGCAGGCTGGGCGAGCTTGCGCGGCACGAAGACCAGGCTGGCGACAAAGGCGATCAGGCCCAGCGCGGCGACGGCGAGGAAGGTCGCGCGCCAGCCGAAGTGCTGGCCGACGAAGGTGCCCAGCGGCACACCGGTCACGAGCGCGACGGTCAGGCCGGAGAACATCGTGGCGATCGCGGACGCGGCCTTCTCGCGCGGGACCAGGCTGGTGGCGATGGTCGAGCCGATAGAGAAGAACACGCCATGCGCCAGGCCGGTCAGCACGCGCGCGACGACCAGCGCGCCATAACCCGGGGCGAGCCACGCGAGCAGATTGCCGGCGGTGAACAGCAGCATCAGCGCGAGCAGCAACCGCTTGCGCGGCCAGCGGCCGGAGAGCGCGGTCAGCACCGGCGCGCCGATGGCCACGCCCAGCGCATACAGCGAGACCAGCAGGCCCGCGGACGGCAGGCTGACGCCGAGGCTGGCGGCCATGGTCGGGATCAGGCCCACGATGACGAATTCCGTGGTCCCGATGGCGAAGGCGCTGACGGTCAGCGCCCACAGGGCGATCGGCATGTTGAGGCTCCTGAAAGCAGAGGGAGGTGAACGAATGGCCGCCAGTGTGCGGATTCGCCGCTTTCAGAAAAAGCCTTGATTGACCAAATGATTATTGAACAAAACGCAAATATCTAGACAATCATCGCCGATGAAAAGCTCCCTCGATGAACTCGCCGTCCTCGCCGCCATCGTCGATGCGGGCTCGATCAGCGCGGCGGCCGACCAGCTCGGGCAGACCGTCTCGGCCGTCAGCCGCTCGCTGAGCCGCCTCGAACACAAGCTCGGCACGACGCTGATGCGCCGCTCCACGCGCCGGCTGGAACTCACCGAGGAGGGCCAGTTCTTCCTCGCCCGCGCACGCAAGGTGCTCGCCGCCGTCGAGGACGCCGAGGAGCAGCTCGCGCTGCGCCGCGACCAGCCCGCCGGACGGCTGCGCGTGAACGCGGCCTCGCCGTTCATGCTCCACGTGCTGGTGCCGCTGATCGGCGGCTTCCGCGCACGCTTTCCACAGATAGAGCTCGAGCTCAACAGCAGCGACCAGATCATCGATCTGCTGGAGCAGCGCACCGACGTCGCGCTGCGCATCGGCACGCTGGCCGATTCCTCGCTGCACGCACGGCCGCTGGGCAGCTTCCGGCTGCGCGTGCTGGCCAGCCCCGCTTATCTCGCCGAGCACGGCCGGCCCACGAAGGTCGAGTCGCTCGCCCGGCACGCGCTGCTCGGCTTCACCGCGCCGGAGAGCCTGAACACCTGGCCCCTGCGCTGGGCCGGCGGCGAGGGCTATCCCATCACCGCCGCGCTCAGCGCCTCCAGCGGCGAGACGCTGCGCCAGCTCGCGCTGGCCGGCCAGGGGCTCGTCTCGCTGTCCGACTTCATGACGGCGCGCGATCGCGCGGACGGCGCGCTGGTGCAGGTGCTCGCGTCCCACACCGTCGATACGCGCCAGCCGGTCCACGCGGTCTACTACCGCAACACCGCGCTGGCCTCGCGCATCAGTTGCTTCCTGGACTACCTGGCCGCCGAGATGGCGAAGCTCGCCGCCTGAGCCGCCTGAGCCGCGGGAGCCATGAAACGCCGCTGCAATTTTCTGTTTGAGTCGTGCACAAACGCCAGGCGGACGCACTAGGGGGCCGTCCGAACAACACGGTACCCGACATGCCGCTCCATCCCTCTCCCTTCACCGCCTGGCGCCCGGCGTTCCGGGCCGCCCTCCTGGCCGCGCTCGGCGCGCCGCTGCTGGGCACGGCCACCGCCGCCACCATCACGCCCAGCTGGGAAACCCTCAACGCCGCCCAGCCGCGCGGCGCCGCCGTCATCGCCTGGGACATCTGGTGGGGCAGCGGCAGCTACGACAAGGCCTGCTATCAGCTCGCCAACCAGCCTCTGGGCTGCGTCGCCCGCACGGGCACGACGGCCTCGCCGCTCGCCCTCGACGCCAATGGGAACGGACTGGGCTCCACCCCCGGCCAAGCCACCAAGGGGCTGTTCAGGATTCCCGCGGCCAAGACCCCGTCATCCGACAGCGCGCCCGTCACGCTCTCGCTCTATGGCGCCAGCGGCAGCCTGGTGGAGAGCAAATCCTTCACGATGACGTTCACGACGCCGGCGCCGGCCTCCCCGGCACCGCAGACGCCTCAGACGCCTGCGCCCGTCTCTGCCAGCCCGGACATCATTCCGGACTGGAACACGCTGAATGCAGCCCAGCCACGCCGCGCCGCCACGATCGCCTGGGACATCTGGTGGGGCAGCGCGGACGCCAGCAAGGCCTGCTACCGCATCGCCAACCAGGACGCGGGCTGCGTCCCGCGCACCGGCGCCACGGCGTCGCCGCTCGCGCTCGATGCCGCCGGCAACGGACTCGCGGTCATCGCCGGCCAGGCCAGCAAGGGCCTGTTCCGCCTCCCTGAGAAGCTGCTCCCCGCAGCCTCCAGCGCGACCGCCTCCGTCACGCTCTACAACGCCGCCAACGCGGCCGTGGCCAGCAAGACGTTCACGATCAAGTTCGAATCATCGCCAGCGAGCGCCGGCACCATCGCCACGCCCACCCCGCCCGCCACGTCCTCCGTCTCCTCCGGCGGCGGCGCCTCGGGCTCGACGCCCTCAAGCAACAGCGGCGGCCATGCCGCCCCCAGCGGCAACGCGGGCGGCGCCAGCACGACCGCCTCCGGCCCGACGCTGACCGCGGCTGAACTGGCGGCCACCGAAGCGCGGCTCACCAGCTCGCCCGTGATCGCCTCGATCAAGCGCGCGATCGCGACCTTGCCCAACGACGCGGTGGAAGCCGTCGTGCCGGCGCGTGCGGCCAACCCCGCCAACGTCCGCCGCGTCGAGCGGCTGCTGACCAGCGCCAACTGGGACTACCTCTTCCCGCTGCGCGCCAAGGAGTACACCTACACCGGCTTCCTGCGCGCCATCGCCAAGTTCCCCGCCGTCTGCCGCGACTACAGCGACGGCCGCGATGCCGACGCCATCTGCCGCAAGACCATGGCCACGATGTTCGCGCACTTCGCGCAGGAGACCGGCGGCCACGAGTCCTGGCGGCCCGAGGCCGAATGGCGCCAGGCCCTGGTCTGGGTGCGCGAGATGGGTTGGAGCGAAGGCCAGCGCGGCGGCTACAACGCCGAATGCGCGCCCAGCACCTGGCAGGGAAAGACCTGGCCCTGCGGCCAGTTCGGCGACGGCACGTTCAAGAGCTATTTCGGCCGCGGCGCCAAGCAGCTCTCCTACAACTACAACTACGGCCCGTTCTCGATGGCCATGTACGGGTCGGTGCGCCCGTTGCTGGACAAGCCGGAGCTGGTCGCCGACACCTGGCTCAACCTGGCCAGCGCCGTGTTCTTCTACATGTACCCGCAGCCGCCCAAGCCGCCGATGATGTTCGTCGTCGACGGCACCTGGCAACCCAACGCGCGCGACCTGGCCAATGGCCTCAAGCCCGGCTTCGGCGTCACGACGCAGATCATCAACGGGGGCGTCGAATGCGGCGGCTCCGTCGAGGTGGCGCAATCCCTCAACCGCATCAGCTACTACAAGTCCTTCGCGTCCTACTTCGGCATCGCAGTCCCCGCCGACGAGGTGCTCGGCTGCAAGGGCATGAAGCAGTTCGACGAAGGCGGCGCCGGCGCGACGCCGATCTACTGGGAGCGTGACGACGGCTGGTACGCCGACCGCCCGGGCGGCAAGAGCTACGCCTGCAAGCTGGTGGGCTATCAGACGCCCCATTCGGCCCTGGTCGCCGGCGACTATGCCGCCTGCGTGAAGGCGCAGTTCCCGGACGTCAGCATCACCCGCTGATCACCCATTGAGGCCCGCCGATCACCCGCTGAGGCGGGCCTCACGGGGCGTCAAGCGGCCCTTGGAGAACACTCCGCGCGGGGCGTTCTTCCGGCCGCCCGCGTCATGCGGGCTCATCGATGCAGATCGGCGATGCACAGGTACTTGGTCTCGACGTACTCGTCGATGCCCTGATGCCCGCCCTCGCGGCCCAGGCCCGACTGCTTGACGCCGCCGAACGGCACCTCCGCCGTCGAGATCAGCCCCGTGTTGATGCCCACCATGCCGTACTCCAGCCCTTCCGACACCCGCGTGATCCGCCCGATGTCGCGGCTGTAGAAGTAGCTCGCCAGACCGAACTCGGTCGCGTTGGCCAGCGCGATGCCCTCGGCCTCCGTGTTGAAGCGAAACACCGGCGCGACCGGGCCGAAGGTCTCCTCGCGCGCGCACAGCATCTCGGACGTCGCCTCCGACAGCACCGTCGGCTGGAAGAAGCGGTCATGCAGCCGCGCGCCGCCCACCAGCACCTTCGCGCCCTTCTCGACCGCGTCGGCGACATGGCGCTCGACCTTCTCGATCGCCGCATCCTCGATCAGCGGCCCCTGCGTCACGCCGGCCTCGAAGCCGTTGCCCACCTTCAGCGCGCCCACCTTCTCCGACAGCTTCGCCACGAAGGCGTCGTACACGCCCGCCTGCACGTAGAGCCGGTTCGCGCACACGCAGGTCTGGCCGGCGTTGCGGTACTTGCTGGCGATGGCGCCCTCGACCGCGCTGTCCAGATCGGCGTCGTCGAACACCAGGAACGGCGCGTTGCCGCCCAGCTCCAGCGACAGCTTCTTGATCGTCGGCGCGCACTGCGCCATCAGGATCCGGCCGACCTCGGTCGAGCCGGTGAACGACAGGTGCCTCACCACGTCGCTCTTGCACAGCACCTCGCCGATGGCGACCGAGCGCTCGCCGTCGCCGGTGACCACGTTGAGCACCCCCGCCGGCATGCCGGCGCGCTGCGCCAACTCCGCCGCGGCCAGCGCGGTCAGCGGCGTCTGCTCGGCCGGCTTGATCACCACCGGGCAGCCGGCCGCCAGCGCCGGCGCGACCTTGCGCGTGATCATCGCGAGCGGGAAATTCCACGGCGTGATGGCCGCGCACACGCCCACCGGCTGCTTGATCACCAGGTAGCGCTTGGTCGCGTCGGTGGTGGGCACCGTCTCGCCGCGCAGGCGCTTGGCCTCCTCGGCGAACCACTCCACGAAGCTCGCCCCGTAGACGATCTCGCCGCGCGCCTCGGCCAGCGGCTTGCCCTGCTCCGCCGTCAAGATGCGCGCCAGGTCGTCGGCGTGCTGGATCAGCAGGTGGTACCAGCGCATCAGGATCGCGGCCCGCTCCTTGGCGGTCTTCGCCCGCCAGGCCGGCCAGGCGGCGTTGGCGGCCGTCACCGCCGCGTCGGCTTCGGACGCGCCCAGGTTGGCCACGTGCGTCAGCAGCGCGCCGGTGGCCGGATCGTCGACGTCGAAACGGCTCGCGCCGCCGACCCATTCGCCATTGATCAGCGCGTCGGTCTTGAGCAGGCTCGGGTCCTTGAGCTGCGCCAGCGGGGAGGTCTTCGTGTCCATCGTCGCCATGTTCCGTGCTCCGTGTCTCTGTCCGGGGAAGGCCGGCATCCTAGCCGCGCCGTCCCGGCCGCCATGTCAACGCCGCGTCAACGGGCTCGGCTCCCTATAATCGAAAGCTTCGCGAAATCAAGCGCTTGGCCCCGGCTCTGCGGCAAAGCGCGCGCCCGCGCAGACACAAACTGATTCACAAACGGATTCATGTCGCAGCATCGTCTGCGCCACACCGCACCGCCAGGCCCATCAAGCAAAGGACAGGCATGAAAGCCGCTGAGATCCGCAACACCTTCCTGAAGTTCTTCGAGTCCAAGGGCCACCAGATCGTCGCATCGAGCCCGGTCGTGCCCGGCGACGACCCGACGCTGCTGTTCACCAACGCCGGGATGAACCAGTTCAAGGACGTGTTCCTGGGCTTCGACAAGCGCTCGTACTCCCGCGCCACGACCGCGCAGAAGTGCATCCGCGCCGGCGGCAAGCACAACGACCTGGACAACGTCGGCTACACCGCGCGCCACCACACCTTCTTCGAGATGCTGGGCAACTTCAGCTTCGGCGACTA
>NZ_JBCNLG010000049.1:0-19243 GCF_039595595.1 Roseateles sp.
GGGAAAGGCCTACAAGGTCGCCATGACCGCGTGCATGCGCAAGCTGCTGATCATCCTCAACGCCATCCTCAAGTCCGGTCAACCATGGAGGCAAATCGAGAGCGCTTGACACGGTTGCTCTCCCCTGCCCTCTCCCCCCTCGCGGGGGGCGAGGGGGTTGGTATTACTCCCTCGCCCGTTTGGGGGGAGAGGGCGGGGGTGAGGGCCAGCAGCCGCTGCGGTACGGCCGCGCCGTAACGCCCGTAACGCGCCGCGATTCCGGCGCTCGTCGCGCGCGAGCCCATTTCATCGGACGATGGGCCTCGCGCTCCGCCGCGCGCTGACAATCGCGGCCGCTTTTCACAACACGGCCTCGAGGCCGGCACGCTCGCATGTCCTCCTCCGCCCTGCCTGCCTCGGTTCCCTCTCGCCTGCACGGCCTGGACGCATTGCGCGCCGCGGCGATCCTGCTGGTCTTCGCCTACCACTACCAGGCCTTCGTCAGCGGCCGTCCGACTTTTGGCTGGCTGAGCCAGATCGGCTGGGCGGGCGTCGACCTCTTCTTCGTCCTGAGCGGCTACCTGATCGCCCATCAACTGATGAGCGGCTTCCAACGCGGTGGCCAGCTTTCACTGCCGCGCTTCTACGGCCGGCGCCTGCTGCGCACGCTGCCCAACTTCTACGTCGTGCTGGCGCTCTACTGGCTCTTCCCGCAGGTCCTGGGCGGCCGCGAGCCGCCGCCGCTCTGGCGCTTCCTGACCTTCACGCAGAACATCGAACTCACGCCCGGCACCGCGTTCTCTCACGCCTGGTCCCTGTGCGTCGAGGAGCAGTTCTACCTCGTGCTGCCCGCCGCATTGATGCTGGGCTCGGCCTTGAAGCGCCATCGCCGGGCGCTCGCATGGTCGCTGATCGGCGTGCTGACGCTCGCGGCGATCGCGTGGCGCGATCACCTCTGGCGCCTGTACGGGACACAGGATCCGACCACCGGCTACTACCCGCATCTCTACTACGGCAGTCTTTCACGCCTCGACGAATTCCTGCCCGGTGTCGCGATCGCCTTGCTCAAGCAGGGTCATCCCGCCGCGTGGACCGCGCTGATGCAGCGCGCCAAGACCCTGCTGGCCGTCGCCTGCGCCGCGTGTCTCGGCATGCTGACCCTGATGCTGCACTTCTATTACATCGACGACTACGGCTACGGTCACGCGATGAGCAGCTGGGGTTACAGCGCGCTGGCGTGGAGCTTCGGCGCGTTGGTGCTGGCGGCGCTCGCGCCGCGCGGGCCGATGGCGCGCGTGAACCTGCCTGGCGCCAACGCGCTCGCGCGCTGGTCCTACGCGCTTTACCTGACGCACAAGCCGATCGCCTACGCGCTGGTCAAGCCGCTGGTGGCGCTCGGACTGGCCCGGACCTCCGGCTGGACCGCCGCGATCATCGCCGCCGCCTGCCTGCTCGGCGGCTGGCTGCTGTACCGGCTGGTGGAGCGGCCGTTCCTGGATCTGCGGGACCGCTGGATCCCGTCGCAATTCGACGCTCCGGCCCGTGCTACAACGACGGCCCAAAGGAGTCCTCAGCATGCCTAGCGTCCGTCCCTCCCGCCGCCGTCTCGCGGTCCTGTCCTTCACCGCCGCCGCGCTGGCGCTGGCCACTTCCGCGTGCAGCGGCGCGAGCGCCGATGAGATCGGCGATGTCAGCACCGTGTTCAAGTTCATCGGCCCGAACCACAAGATCGTCGTCGACGCCTACGACGATCCTGGCGTGCAGGGCGTGACCTGCTACGTGTCCCGCGCGAAGACCGGCGGGATCAAGGGCGGCCTGGGCCTGGCCGAGGACAAGTCGGAAGCCTCGATCGCCTGCCGCGCGGTGGGACCGATCAGCTTCCCGAAGGCGCTGCCGAAGCAGGAGGAGGTGTTCTCGGAGCGTTCCTCGCTGGTGTTCAAGCGGCTGCGCGTGGTCCGCATGGTCGACGCGAAGCGCAACACGCTGGTCTACCTCACCTACTCCGACCGCGTCATCGAGGGCTCGCCTCAGAACAGCGTGACCGCGGTCCCGGTGGATCGGGGGACGGTGATTCCGGTGAAGTGACTTCAGAGGGTGGCGACCGGCTGACCGATCGCCACGTCGAATCCCTCATCGATCCATCCCGTCAACCCGCCGATCATCAGCTTCACCGGCCGGCCCAGCTTCGCGAGCCGCACCGCGCCTCGATGGGCGCCGTTGCAATGCGGCCCGGCGCAATAGACGACGAACAGCGTGTCCATCGGATACGCGGCCATCTTCCCCGCGGTGATCTTCCCGTGCGGCAGGCTGACCGAGCCGGGCACGTGGCCGCGCTCGTACAACTCGTGGCTGCGCACGTCGAGCAGCACGAAGTCCTGAACACCGCGCGACAGCGCGTCGTGGACGTCCCAGCAGTCGGTCTCGAAGGCGAAGGCCCGCTCGAAGTGCGCGAGCGCCTGATCGCTCGAGGCGGCGGGGATGGCGGAGACATGCGAGCTCATCGGATTTCCTTCTCGTTGGGGGTGTCGATGGCCGTCAGTGTCCCGCCATGCCGCCTTCCAGGCGAGTGGCCGGAATGACGATGATCGGTAACATCGCGCCATGCCACGATCGCCCTCCCCGCCCCCGACCCCGGTCCCTGACGCGCCCCATCTCGTCGCGATCCTCGCGTACGACCGCCTTTGCATGTTCGAGTTCGGATGCGCCGTCGAGCTCTTCGCGCTCGAGCGTCCGGAGCTCGGTGTCGCCTGGTATCGCCATGCCATCTGCGCGGTCGAGCCGGGTCCGCTGCGCGGCACCGGCGGTGTGCGCGTCGAGGCGCCCTACACGCTCGCGATGCTGCGCCGCGCCGGCACGATCGTCATTCCGGGCTGGCGCGACGCCGGCGAGCGCCCGCCCGAGCCCCTGCTGAAGGCGCTCCGCGCCGCCCATGCGCGCGGCGCGCGCCTGTGCACGATCTGCTCCGGGGTCTTCGTCCTCGCGCATGCCGGCCTGCTCGACGGCCGCCGCGCCACCACGCACTGGCGCTACGTCGAGCGCCTCGCGCGCGAGTTCCCCACGATCCAGGTCGATCCCTCCGCGCTCTACGTCGATGAAGGCAGGCTGATCACCTCGGCCGGATCCGCGGCGGGACTGGACATGCTGATGCACCTCGTGCGCCGCGATCACGGCGCTCGAGTCGCCAACGCGGTGGCGCAGCGGCTCGTGATGTCGCCGCACCGCGAGGGCGGCCAGGCGCAGTTCGTGCCGCGGCCGATGCCCGCCGATGAGGCCAGCCCGATCGCGGTCCTGCAGGACTGGCTGCGCGCCCATCCGCGTGAGACGCACACGATCGCCTCGATGGCGCGCCGCGCGGCGATGAGCGCGCGCACCCTGCAGCGCCGCTTCAAGGAGGCCACCGGCCTGGCGCCGCTCGAATGGCTGACCCGCGAGCGCGTCGCGATCGCCAAGGAACTGCTCGAAATGCGTGAGGCGCTCGACATCGAACGCGTCGCGGACCTCGCCGGACTCGGCTCCCCCGAGTCGATGCGGCGGCACTTCCGGCTGCTGGGCCTGCCAGCGCCCTCGCGCTATCGCCGGCAGTTCGGGTAGCGCGGCGCCCGCTTCAGCGGAACACCACGCACGCCGCGCCCGGCATTGCGATGAAGCGGCCATCGAAGCGCGGCATCCCGTCCTCGCCATCGAGGCCGAACACGCAGACCTGGTGGCTGCGCTGCAGGCAGACCCACAGCTCCCGGCCGTCCGGACTGAGGGTCGCGCTGCGCGGATAGCTGCCCTGAGCCCACACCTCGCCACGCCACGATGGGCACCCTTGTCCGTCGAGATCGAAGACGGCGATCGCATCATGCAGACGGTTCAGCGCGAACAGGCCTCGGCCGTCCGGAGCGATCTGCAGATCCGACGCGTAGTTCAGACCTTCGAAACCCGCGGGCAGGCTGCTGATGCGCAGCCGATGGGTCAAGCGCCCTGTCGCGTCCAGGCCCAGCCAGTCGAGCGCGTTCGCGGCCTCGTTGAGCAGGTAGAGCTGCCCCGCATCCTTTGGATGGAAGACGAAATGACGCGGCCCGCTGCCGGCGGGCAACGGCAGGCCTTCCAGCTCGATCGGCATCGGGGCGCGATCATCGAGGCGCCACACGCGCAGCCGGTCCTGGCCGAGGTCGGTCGCCAGCATCAGCGGCCATCGCGGGTGCCGGCGCACCATGTGCGCATGCGGCTCGGCCCCGGTTCCTGGCGCGATCGACCGGTCCGGGGCCCGCAGCGCGCCGTCATCATCCAGCGCCGCGCCTCGCACGCTGCCATCGCCGTAATGCGCGATCCACGCCTCGCGGGCGCGTTCGTCGAAGGCCAGGTGCACCGGCAGCGCGCCGCCCGTCGCAACGCGCGACATCGGCGTGACCGCTCCATCCGCGGGATCCACCGCGAAGCTCGCGAGCTCGTGACTCTCCTCGAGCAGCACGTGCAGCCGCCGCCCGCCATCGGCCAGATGGAGCCAGGTCGGACTGCCTTCGATCGGCGCGGCAAGACGCGCCCGCACGCGGCCCCCGTCCTCCCGCACCAGCGCGTGGACGCCGCCGCACGACGGGGCATATCCGCCGGCATAGGCGAACGGCACGCCCGGCGGGCGCGCATCGGCAGACGTGTGGACAGTCCTCGGGCTCATGGGGCCGCGACTTTACGTGCGCGCCCGCATCGGGGCCACAATGGCCCGTCGTGACCAGCTCACGCCCGCCTCGCCGGCGGGCGCCGCGCGTATGCATTTCGACGTCCCCACGCTGTTCAGCCTGATGCTGATCCAGTCCCTGGCGCTGGCGTTGCTGCTGCCCTTGCTGCTGGGCTGGTGCGACAGCGTCGCCGCGCGCCGCGCCCAGCTCAGCGCCGCCGCGCAAGCCGCCGGCTGGGCCCTGCTGCTGCTCCCGCCCGAGGGGCTGCGCCTGACCTCGACGATCGCGCTGGGCCTGCTCAGCGTCAGCGTCACGCTGCTGTGGATGGCCGCCGACCGCTGGCTGCCGGGACGCCTGGGCCGCACCGTCCAGTACGGCATGCCGGTGCTGGTGATGGTCGGATACGGCGCCGGCTGGGACAACTACGCGCTGCGGCTGGCCTGGTCCAACGGCTGCATCGGCCTGCAGATGCTGGCCCTGGGCGTCTGCCTGTTGCAGCCGGTCAAGCGCGGCCCCTTCGGCAACCTGCGCTGGCGCCTGCTGTTCACCCTCAGCCTGGGCCTGCTGGCGCTGCTCAATCTGGCGCGCGGCTACCTCGCCGCCTTCGACACCGCCCACCTGCCCAGCTTCGACGCGCAGCATCCGCTCAACATGGCCTTCGCCGTGATGGCCAATGTCTGCGTGCTGGCCGCCGCCATCGCCATCCTCGTGGCCTGGCGCGGCGAGAGCGAGGCCGAGCTGCGCCGCCTCACCCAGGTCGACACCGCCACCGGCCTGGCCAACCGGCGCGCGTTCCAGCAGCGCTCGGTGGACATGATCTCGATGGCGCGCCGCTACAGCGAGCCGCTGATGCTCCTGGTCATGGACCTGGACGGCTGCAAGGCGATCAACACCACCCACGGCGAGGACAAGGGCGACCAGGCGATCGCGCTGTTCGGGCGCTGCCTCGACGAGCAGAAGCGCCTGGGCGACGTCGTCGCCCGCATCGATGGCCAGCGCTTCGCCGTGATGATGGCGCGCTCCGACCTGGTCGGTCCGCCGGCGCTGGATCGCCGCGTGCGCGAGGCGCTGCTCGAGCTGGCGCCGCGCGAACTCGGCTTCACGCTGGGCTACTCGGCGGGCTGGGCCAAGCTGCGCAACGGCGATCGCAACATCGAGGACCTGCTGCACCGCGCCGAAGCGGCGCTCTACGCCGCCAAGCGCCAGGGCAAGGGCCGGCTGTGCGCCGAGCCGGGGCTTGAAGCGGAACTCAGCGTGGCGGCGACCGCCTGAGCGGTGGCCCGCGCGGCATCCGCCCGTCCGGCATTCGCCCGTCCGGGCCGGGCGGCAGCCCGGCTGGCATGGCGCTTGCGTCAGGGTTTTCCAGGTCCCGTTCGCGATCCACGAGATCGTCCGCGCCGGGACGCCTTTGTCCGAGACCTGGAGTCACCGCCCATGCATGTCGCCCTGAATCCCACGGCCATTCACGCCCGAGCCCCGCGCGCCTTCAATCCGCTGGCCAGCGATGACGCAGCCGCACCGCAGCTGCGGCGCGCGCCGATCGAGGTCGTCAAGCTGTCCTCGCGAGATCTGCAGTGGCTGCCGGCGCTGACGACGCTGCTGATCGACAACGTCCATCAAGGCGCATCGCTGGGCTTTCTGGCGCCGCTGTCGCGCTATCAGGCGCTGGACTACTGGCATGGCGTCTTCGCGCGGCTGGGCCAGCATCACCAGCTGTGGATCGCATGCGAATCCGACGGCCCGGGCCGGCTGCTGGGCTCGGTCCAGCTGTCGCTGTGCCCGCTGGCGAATGCGCACCACCGTGGGGAAGTGCAGCGGCTGATGGTGCACAGCCAGGAGCGCAGCCGCGGCGTGGCCGGCCAGCTGATGTCGCGGCTGGAATGCGCGGCGGCGACGCAGGGCCGCTATCTGCTAAGGCTGGAAACCTGCGCCGATTCGCAGGCCGAGTCGGTGTTCGCGCACCTGGGCTGGCAGCGCGCGGGGCAGATCCCCGACCACTGCCATGGCGCCGAAGGCCAGCTGCAGGCGGCCGCGCTCTACTGGAAACGCCTGCCCCACCTGGTGTGAACGGCTCGCCTCGTGCGCGAGGGCGATCGCGCGCTGGGCACGCGGCAACTGGCGTCAGCGTGACACGCGCATCAGCTTGCCGCCGTCGGTGACGGTCAGCAGCGACCCGTCGCGCGCCTGGATCACGTCGCGGAAGCGCTCGCCCAGGTCGCCGAACATCTTCTCCTTGCTGGTCACCGTGTCGCCGTTGACCGTGATGCGCCACAGCGCCATGCCCGCCAGCGAGCCCGAGATCAGCTGCCCGCGCCACTCGGGGAACAGGTCACCCGTGTAGAAGATCAGGCCGGCCGGCGCGATCGAGATCGGCGTCCAGGTCGTCAGCGGCTCGATGTAGTCCGGCGCGTGCGTGCCGCCGCCGATCCGGCAGGCATCACCGACCGGCGAGCCGTACGGACAGCCGTAACTCTTCACCGGCCAGCCGTAGTTCTGGCCGGCGCGCGCGATGTTGACCTCGTCGCCGCCTTGCGGGCCGTGCTCGGTGATCCAGAGCTCGCCCGTCGTGGGATGCAGCGCCGCGCCCTGGATGTTGCGGTGACCGTAGCTCCAGATGCCGGGCTTGGCGCCCGCCGCGAACCGGGGGTTGTCGGCCGGGACGCTGCCATCGCGGTTCACGCGGATCACCTTGCCCAGCGTCTGCTGCAGGTCCTGCGAGGGACTGCCCTTCATGCGCTCGCCGGTGGTGATGTAGAGCGTCCTGTCGCGCGCGAAGACCAGCCGCGAGCCGTAATGGCCCGGGCTGTCGACCTTTGGCGACTGGCGGAAGATCACCTGCACCTCGGTCAGCGCGTCGCCCTGGAGCCGGCCGCGCGCCACCGAGGTGCCGGCCTTGCCGGCCTCGGCGCCGGTGCCCGGCTCGGAGTAGGAGAAGTAGACCCAGTTGCCGCCGGCGCTGGCGAAGTCCGGATCCAGGGCGATCCCCAGCAGGCCGCCCTGCCCGCTGTCCAGCACCTGGGGCACGCCGCTGAGCGTCGCCTCCTTGGCGCCCGCCGCGGACAGGCGCACGATCGAGCCGCCCTTCTGCGTCACCAGCAGCCGGCCATCGGGCAACTGCGCGATGCCCCAGGGACGGTCCAGCCCGCTGCTGAGCGTCTGGATCACCGGCGCCGAAGCGCCGCCGCCCGGCTGGGCAGGGGCGGCCGCGTCGCCGCCGTTGTCTCCGCCACCACCACCGCAAGCGGCGGCGGCCACCACGACCGCCAAGGTCGACATCCATCCCGTCAGGCTCATGTCCGCTGCTCCTCGTGTCCGCCGGAAGTCCCTCGGGAGGCCGGCGCGTCGCCGCCTCAAGATTCCGTGAAGGCCCGAGTCTAGGCCGCCGCCGCGCCGCGTCCACGCCGTGTCCGCGTCGCAAAGGCGAGCAGCCCGCCTCCGCGGGGCCGGCCGGATGCCCCTCGCTTGTGCAGGGCGGGCGCTTCCTCTACGCTGGCCGCAATCCGGCTCCAGACCCACGTCCAACTCTTGCCTGAGAGGAGCGAGCCATGGCCCCCAGTCCCATCTCCGATCCGGAGGGCACCTCCGCCGGCAGCCCAGGCGGCGCCGCGATGCCCCATCACCCTGGCATCGCGGCGATCCGCAGCCTGGCGCTGGCCGGTCCGGCCGGCGCCGGCAAGACCTCGCTGGCCGAGGCGCTGCTGCTCAAGGCCGGCGCGATCAAGAGCGCCGGCAGCGTCGAGAAGGGCAACACGGTCAGCGACCATGACCCGCTCGAGAAGCGGATGCAGCATTCGCTGCAGACCGCGCAGATGCATCTGCTGCATGACGGGCTGCGCGTCCACCTGCTCGACACGCCGGGCGCGCCCGACTTCATCGGCCAGGCGCTGCCCGCGCTGGAGGCGGTCGAATCGGTGGCCATCGTCGTCAACGCCCAGACCGGCCTGGAACTGATGGTCAAGCGGATGATGGAAGCGGCCGCGGGCCGCGGGCTCACCCGGCTGATCGTGGTCAACAAGATCGATGCGCCCGGCGTCGACGCGCAGGCGCTGCTCGGCCAGCTGCAGGAGGCCTTCGGCCGCGAGTGCCTCCCGCTGAACCTGCCCGCGGCGGGCGGCGCGTGCGTGCAGGACTGCTTCTTCGGCTGCAGCGGCGACACTGACTTCGGCTCGGTCGTGGACGCGCACCGCGCGCTGGTCGAGCAGGTGGTCGAGGTCGATCCGGACTTCGTCGACCGCTATCTCAACGACGGCGACGTGCCCGCCTCCGAGCTGCATGCGCCGCTGGAGCAGGCCTTGCGCGAGGGCCACCTGATTCCCGTGTGCTTCGTCTCCGCCCGTACCGGCGCGGGCGTGGCCGAGCTGCTCGAGGTCATCGAGAAGCTGCTGCCCAATCCCTACGAGGCCAACCCGCCGCAGTTCCTGCGCGGCGAGGGCGAGGCCGCCGAGCCGCTGCTGGTCGCCATGGACCCGGCGCAGCACGTGGTCGCCCACGTCTTCAAGATCCAGTCGGATCCCTACCTCGGCAAGCTGGCGATGCTGCGCGTGCACCAGGGCACGCTGAGGAAGAACGCCCAGCTCTACGTCGGACACGCGCGCAAGGCGGTGCGGGTCGCCCATCTGTTCCTGCTGCAGGGCAAGGAGCACGTCGAGATCGAGCAGGCCCTGCCCGGCGACCTGTGCGCGCTGGCCAAGCTCGAGGAGCTCCATTACGACGCGGTACTGCACGATGCGCCCGAAGACGAGCACCTGCATCTGGCACCGATCGCGCTGCCCACGCCGGTGCACGGCGTGGCCATCCGGCCGAGCCGTCATGGCGACGAACAGCGGCTGTGGGAAGTGCTCTCGCGCCTGGTGGAGGAAGACCCCTGCCTGCGCCTGGAACGCGGCGGCGATCAGGAAGGGCTGGGCCCGCAGGGCGGCGAGACGCTGGTGTACGGGCTCGGCGAGCTGCATCTGCGCGTGCTGCTGGAGCGGCTGAAGGACACCTACCGATTCGACGTCCAGACCCAGCCGCCACGCATCGCCTATCGCGAGACGATCACGGCCAAGGCCGAAGGCCATCACCGCCACAAGAAGCAGACCGGCGGCGCCGGCCAGTTCGGCGAGGTCTGGCTGCGCATCGAGCCGCTGGAGCGCGGTGCCGGCTTCGAGTTCCGCGACGAGGTCAAGGGCGGCACGATCCCGGGCCAGTTCATGCCGGCCGTCGAGAAGGGCGTGCGGCAGGCGCTGGCGCAGGGCGTCGTGGCCGGCTATCCGGTGGTGGACCTGCGGGTGACGGTCTTCGACGGGAAGCACCATTCGGTGGACTCGAAGGAGGTCGCGTTCATCACCGCGGGCAAGAAGGCGCTGATCGCGGCGGTGCGCGAGGCGCGGCCGGTGGTGCTCGAGCCCATCGTGCAGGTCGAGATCAGCGCCCCCGAGAGCGCCACCGGCGACATCACCGGCGATCTGGCGTCGCGCCGCGGCCAGGTGCTGGGCACGCGCAGCAGCGTGCCGGGACAGATCGGCGTCGAAGGGCTGGCCCCGCTGGCGGAGCTGAGCGCCTACCAGAACCGCCTCAACGCGATGACGAGCGGCCAGGGACGCTACACGATGGTGCTGTCCCATTACGAGGCGGTGCCACCCAACACGCAGTCGCAACTGGCCGCGGGCTACCACCTCAAGGACGAAGAATGAGCCCCTGATTCGTCCCGGCTCCCGCAGGGGCGGCCGGGCGTTTGTGAACGAAGCTTTATCATTGGGGGATGTGTTCCGCCCCCCGCGACGTCGCGCAGATCCGCCTGGACAACGCGATGCGCCTGTTCGACGAGTTTGTCGCCGCGACGATCAAACATCCCGATGCCGCCGCCTTGCGCGGCCTGGAGCGCCGTTTCGCCGAGCGTCTCCAGATCCAGCCCAGCTATTGGAGCCAGATCAAGAGCCGCTCGCGCCAGATCGGCGAACGGCTGGCCCGCCAGTTCGAACAGCTCAGCCACAAACCAAGCGGCTGGATGGACCAGGAGCATGGCGCCCTTGGCGCCGCGCCGGCCCTGCACGGCCAGGGCAACGCGGCTTTATCAAGCGCAAGCCGCCCGGTGGCCGCGGAGCAGTCTCCCAGCCTGCCGCAGGACGATGACGAGCGCTTCATCGTCGGCCTGGTGCTGACGTACTACCGCCGCCATCCTCAGCGCGCGCGCACGCGTCTGCTGGATCTGCTCGGCGAAGTGCTGACGCCGCCCGCGGCCACCGCGCCGCCTGCGCCCGCGGCCAAGGCCATCGCGTCGCCCGCCGCCGAAGTGGACGAGTGGCGCAAGCTGCAGCAGAGCATCGCGCCGCTCAAGGGCAAGAAGCGTTGATGCAGCGCTGAGCGCTGCCGAGCGCCGGCTCCGCGGCGTTCCCCCTCGCCGCCTCCCGTTCACTCCGGGCCATTCCGGACCCGCTGCACTGCGCCGCGCCATCGCCGCGGCGCGCTCGCGCACGGGTTCGCGTTTACGTTCGGGAAGAGACGTGCCCGCGCCGTCCCGTCGCCGGGGGACAACGTCAGATAAAAACCGCTTGCGCTTGATAATCAGATATTTATCATCTGCGCAACTTTGGAGCCCCCGCCGCAGTGGCCGCGTCTGTCGCGACCGCCCCGGGACCGCGGCGCTCCTGATCACCCACCGATTCGTCTGTCATCACAGGAGGCTGCCATGGCCCAGTTCATCACTCCCCGTCCGCGTCTTGCCTTGACACCGCGCAAGCCGCGCAACCCCTTCGTGGCCCTGAGCCACGGCCGCTCCGCGGGCCGCCACGGCCCCAGCGCCGGCGGCCGCCGCCAGCAGGAACAGCAAGCGCTGAAGCGTGCGCTTCAGCGGTACGACGACTTCAGCCCTTGAGCGGGCCGCCTGCGGCGGATCGGGACGTCTTCCCGGTCCGGCGCAGGCCGCCCAGGGAGACAAGACATGCAAGAGATCACCTTGATGCCGGGCCGCATGCATGGCCTGGCCCGCCAGCAGAGCCTGCGGGGCTGGCTGGCGATCCTGCTGCTCAGCGCCGGCGGGCGCATGATCAGCTGGGCCTGGCGCGTCGCGCCAGCGGCGCGCCGCGATGAAGCGGCCGCCGGCCTGGAGTTCCACGCCGATGCCGACGGCAGCGGCCGGATCTATGTCGATGGCCAACTGCGGGGCACCCTCTCGGGTGTGCAGCGGCTGTGATGCCCGTCTGGCTGGCGGTCATCCTGGCCGCAGTGGGGATCAAGCTCGCGGGCGCCGAGCCGATATACGATGAACGATCACCGTGTATCGCCGCCCACGCGGCGACCTCGCTTCATGACTCAGAGCGTCCCGCCCGCTGCCTCTGCCCCGCCGGGGAACGGAGAGGGGAATCCGCCGGTTCCGCCTCCGTTCCAGCCGCTGACCCGGCCTTTGCCGGATCTGGCGGCGTGGACGGCGCACTTCCGCGGCATGGAGATTCCGGTGCTGGCCAGCACGGCCGAGCAACTGGAGCTCTGGCGCGCGAATGAGGACGCGGTCGACGCGCACCTCCTCGGCGAGGTCCTGAGCAAGGACCCGCTGATGACGCTGAAGGTGTTGGCGCATGCCGCATCGAGGCGCTCCAGCCGGCTGCTGACCGACGCCGAGACGGTCACGGCCGCGCTGGTGCTGATGGGCATCACCCCCTTCTTCCGGAACTTCGGCGAGCAGCCCACCGTCGAGCAGCGTTTGGCCTCGCGGCCCGAGGCGCTCGCCGGCGTCCAGCGCGTGCTGCATCGCGCCGAGCGCGCGGCCCGTTTCGCGCTGGGCTTCGCCGCGCACCGCGTCGATCCCGATGCCGCCGTCATCCACAGCGCGGCGCTGCTGCACGATTTCTCGGAAATGCTGCTGTGGTGCGAAGCCCCCGACCTGGCGCTGGAGATCCAGCGCCGGCAGCAGGCCGATCCGGCGCTGCGCAGCATCGCGGCGCAGCGCGCGGTGCTGGGTGTCGAGCTCGGCGACCTCGAGCAGGCGCTGATGCGCAGCTGGCATCTGCCCGAGCTGCTCGCGCACATCGTCGATGACAAGAAGAGCCATGATCCGCAGGTTCGCTCGGTGATGCTGGCGGTGCGGCTGGCGCGGCACACCGCGCAGAGCTGGGAGAACCCGGCGGTGCCCGACGACCTCATCGAGATCGGCGAGTTGCTGAGCCTGTCCCCTGCCCACACGCTGAAACTGGTCCACGAGGTCGACGGCACCGTCTGAGCGCCGCGCGCGGTAGGCTGCGCGTCTTCACGACAGCGCGACACGCGCGAGGAGACGAGACATGGCGGGCCCCGATCGCGAGTTCTGGCAACAACGATTCGAGAGCGGCCAGACCGGCTGGGATCGCGGTGGGCCGCATCCCCAGCTGGCCGCCTGGCTCGAGGAAGGCGTGCTGCCCAAGGGCGCGCGCATCGCGGTCCCCGGCTGCGGCCGCGGTCATGAACTCGCGGTGCTGGCGCGCGCGGGGCTCGACGTGACGGGGCTGGATTACACGCCGGCGGCCGTCGACATCGCACGGGCCAAGCTCAAGGAGGAGCAGTTGCCGGGCCGCGTCGAACAGGCGGATGTGCTGGCCTGGCGCCCGGACCAGCCGCTGGATCTGGTCTATGAGCAGACCTGCCTGTGCGCCCTGCACCCGGACCAATGGACCACTTACGCCGAGCAGCTGCAGCGCTGGCTGAAGCCGGGCGGCCGCCTGCTGGCGCTGTTCATGCAGGCGCGCCGCGAGGAGTCGGAGCAAGGCCAGGTCATCGGTCCCCCCTACCACTGCGACATCAACGCGATGCGCGCGCTGTTCCCGCTGTCGCTGTGGAAGTGGCCGGCGCCTCCCTACGCCCAGCGCCCTCATGAGCGCGGCTGGTTCGAACTCGCCGTCGTGCTGGAGCGCCGCTGAGCCAGCCGCTGAGCCCACCACAGAGCCCGCCGCTCAGCGCGGGTCCGCGATGTGGATCAGACCGGCATCGCCGTCGTGTTCTTGAGCCGGTCCAGCACGAAACTGGTCTTGCAGTCCTGCACGCTGGGATGGCGCAGCAGGGTGTCGCTGATGAAGCGCGCGTAATGGCTCATGTCCTCGACGAGCACACGCAGGAGGTAGTCCATCTCCCCCGTCAGGGCGGCGCATTCCACCACTTCGGGCCAGGTCTGCACCGCCGCCCGGAACAGGTCCATCGGGGTGCGCTTGTGGCTCTCGGTGTGCTTTTCGAGCCGCACGTTGATGTAGGCCGTGAGACCCAGTCCCACGCGCTCCGGGTTGACCAGCGCGACGTAGGCGGTGATCACGCCGTCCTCCTCCAGCCGGCGCACGCGCCGCAGCACCGCGGACGACGACAGGTTCACCTGCGCCGCCAGCGCGTCGTAGGTCATCCGTCCGTCCGCCTGCAGAGCCTGGAGGATGCGCCGGTCGATCGCGTCGAGCTCGATCTGCTTGTCCATCCGCGGATTCTTGCAGGAATCTTGCGCCCTCCCCCTTCGGCGCGCCATGGATCGCAGTAATCCTGCGCCTCCCTCCTCCTACAGTGACGCCATCGCATTCCTGATCAGATCCCCTTGACCGGGGCACCGGAGACACGCATGGCATTCACT
The DNA here is from genome assembly GCF_039595595.1 of Roseateles sp. GTDB lineage: Bacteria > Pseudomonadota > Gammaproteobacteria > Burkholderiales > Burkholderiaceae_C > Roseateles. Next base: position 14,200 of record NZ_JBCNLG010000049.1, read on the forward strand.
CCCTGGGACAACCCGATGGGTACGGACGGCTTCGAATTCATCGAGTTCGCGGCGCCCGATCCCGCCGCGCTTGGCGCGCTGTTCACGTCGATGGGCTTCACCGCCGTGGCCCGTCACCGCCACAAGAACGTCACGCTGTACCGCCAGGGCGACGTCAACTTCATCATCAACGCCGAGCAGGACGCCTTCGCCCAGCGCTTCGCGCGGCTGCACGGCCCGTCGATCTGCGCGATCGCGTTCCGGGTCAAGGATGCCGCCTTCGCCTACCAGCGCGCGCTGGAACTCGGCGCCTGGGGCTTCGACAACAAGGCCGGCCCGATGGAGCTGAACATCCCGGCCATCAAGGGCATCGGCGACTCGCTGATCTATTTCGTCGATCGCTGGCAAGGCAAGAACGGCGCGGCACCGGGCGAGATCGGCAACATCAGCATCTACGACGTCGACTTCGTCCCCCTGCTGGACGCCGAGGGCAAGCCGGTCCCCTCCACGCCCAAGGGCCATGGCCTGACCTACATCGATCACCTGACTCACAACGTCTTCCGCGGCCGGATGAAGGAATGGGCCGAGTTCTATGAGCGCCTGTTCAACTTCCGCGAAGTCCGCTATTTCGACATCGAGGGCAAGCTGACCGGCCTGAAGTCCAAGGCGATGACCAGCCCCTGCGGCAAGATCCGCATCCCGATCAACGAGAGCAGCGACGACAAGAGCCAGATCGCCGAGTATCTGGACCTCTATCACGGCGAAGGCATCCAGCACGTGGCGCTGGGCACCGACGACATCTATCGCACCGTCGAGGGCATGAAGGACACGGGCGTCGCGTTCCAGGACACCATCGACACCTACTACGACCTGGTCGCCAAGCGTCTGCCCGAGCACAAGGAGAATCTGGACGAGCTGCGCCGCCTGCGCATCCTCATCGACGGCGCCGCCCACCAGGGCGCGCCGCACGAGCTGCTGCTCCAGATCTTCACGAAGGAAGTGATCGGACCGATCTTCTTCGAGATCATCCAACGCAAGGGCAATGAGGGCTTCGGCGAGGGCAACTTCAAGGCGCTGTTCGAGAGCATCGAGCTCGACCAGATCCGCCGCGGCGTCCTGAAGGCCGACGCCTGATCGACACGCTGAACTCGCGCTGACTCAGCCCACTCGTACGGTGGGCTCTTCGAGCAGCGCCATCGCCCTTTCGAGGGCCTGGGGCTCGAAGACGAGCTGCAGATGTCCCCGCGCCGGGAGGTGCAGGACCCGGGCCCCGGGCAGGATCGCCGTCTCCGACGGAAACACGATCTGGTCGCAGTGCCCATAGAGGCAATCGAAGTGGTCCGCCAGATGCGCGGGCTCGTCGCGCGCCAGCTGGTTCAGCCACTCGGAATCGCCTCGCATCTGCCGGGCGTTCTCCGTCGTACCGAGTTTCGCCAGCAGCGTTCCGTGGTGCGGCGTGCCCAGCGTCAGGATGCGGTGGATGCGGCTGAAGTCGTGTCCGGTGCTGCGCCACCAGGCGCGCGCGCTCAAGCCCCCCATGCTGTGCGCGACGATCAATGGCGGCAGGCCGGTGAGCTCGTGCAGCGTGCGCATCGCCGCATCGATCTGCGGCACATAGCGCTCGATCGACCCGAAGGCGGGCTCCTGCGTGAGCGCGACGAACGGGATCCCGCGATGTCGCAGCGCCTTCATCCAGCCGTTCCAAAGGCCGCGGTTGCAGTTGTACCCGTGCAGGAAGAGCACGCCCCGCCGGCCCCGGGCTTGATCCGGGACGGGAAGGAAGTCGGGTTCCTGGCGTTCCGCCCACGGTTGCTGCCACCCGAACACCCGCGTCACCGCGACGACCTCACGCCACCAGGCCTGGAGCAGATCTCCCATCGGGGCGACTGGCAAGCCCGGCGCCGGCGGCACGAATCGCAACGCCAGGAAATGCGGAAGCATCACGAGCGGCGATCCCAGCACGAAGAGCGCAAGGACACCGACGCCGGCCCATGCATGCCAATGAATACCGGCACCCAGGGCGAGCAGCGGCCCGACGATCCAACGAAACAAGAAGGTGAGGCGCTGCAGCCTGCCGTTCATCCGGACTCCGACATCAAAAAAGGGGCGAGTGTAGGCGCCCGTGCCGAGGCCTGGGACTGTCCCTGACGTGACGACCGGGCCTAGGGCATCCCCGCTACGAGGCCGCCAAGGCAGCGGCCAGCATCGGCGGATCCTTTCGGGATCCACATCCACATCAAGAATGCGACGAGGAGACATGAGCGCAACCTACGCCGACAAGCCCTGGCTCAAGAACTATCCGCCAGGCGTTCCTGCCGAGATCCCGGTCGACGTCTATCCCTCGCTGGTGGCCCTGCTGGAGGAGGCCTTCCGGAAGCACGCGCATCGCGACGCGGCGGCCTGCATGGATCAGCGCCTCACGTTCGCGCAGGTGGATGTGCTTTCGCGCTCGCTGGGCGCTTGGCTGCAGGCGCGCGGGCTGCCGCCGGGCGCACGCGTCGCGATCATGATGCCCAACGTCCTGCAGTACATGGTGGCGATCGCCGCCATCCTGCGCGCCGGATTCGTGGTGGTGAACGTCAATCCGCTTTACACGCCTCGAGAACTGGAACATCAGCTGAAGGACTCCGGCGCGGAAGCCATCATCGTGTTGGAGAACTTCGCGAAGACGCTCTCCGAGGTGATCGAGCGAACGCAAGTCAAACACGTGGTGCTCACCGGGCTGGGGGACATGCTCGGCTGGTGGAAAGGACCGCTCATCAATTTCGCGGTGCGCCACATCAAGAAGATGGTGCCGGAGTTTCGGTTGCCACTCGCCAATGGGCGTTCGGTCACTCGCTTCAATCAAGCCTTGTCCGAGGGCGGGCGGCTGCAGTTGAAGCCGGTGACCATCAGCGCCGACGATCCGGCGTTTCTCCAGTACACCGGCGGGACGACAGGTTTGTCCAAAGGCGCGACCTTGCTTCATCGAAATGTGGTCGCGAATATTCTGCAGAGCGAGGCGTGGTTTGCACCCATGCTCAATCGGCTTGGCGACAAACCCTTGACCATTGTTTGCGCCCTCCCCCTTTATCACATCTTCGCGCTGACTGCGTGCTATATGCTGGGGGCTCGGATGGGAATCATGAATCTGCTGATTCCGAATCCCCGTGACATTCAAGGCCTGATCGCCACGCTGCGCAACTATCGCGTGAACATGTTCCCGGCCGTGAACACGCTATTCAATGCGTTGGCCAATGATCCAGCTTTCTCGAAACTCGACTTCAGCGAGTTGGTGATCTCCAACGGGGGCGGTATGGCAGTACAGCAGGCGACGGCCGAGAAATGGGCGCGAATCACGGGGTGCCCCGTGGTCGAAGGATATGGGCTCTCGGAGACGTCCCCAGTGGCCACGGTCAATCGCCTCGATCTTGATCAATTCAACGGATCCATCGGTCTGCCCGTGCCCAATACGGAGATTGCGATCCGCGATGACGCGGGCAACGACGTGCCCCTTGGCGAGCGCGGCGAAATCTGTATTCGAGGGCCGCAGGTGATGGCGGGATACTGGAACCGTCCCGAAGAATCTGCGGAGGCTATCAGCCCGGATGGCTTCTTCAAGACCGGGGATATTGGTGTGATGGATTCGGAGGGCTTCACCCGCATCGTCGATCGTAAGAAGGACATGATCTTGGTCAGCGGTTTCAATGTCTACCCGACCGAGATTGAGCAGGTGGTCAACCACCATCCGGGAGTCCTCGAATGCGCCGCCATCGGAGTACCCGACCCGCATTCCGGCGAGGCAGTCAAGCTGTTTGTCATCAAGAAGGATGCCGCGCTGGCGGAAGAGGATCTCTCCAACTATTGCCACAAACAATTGACTGGCTATAAGCGACCAAAATATATTGAGTTTCGCGACGAACTGCCGAAGACCAACGTAGGCAAAATCTTGAGGCGAGAATTGCGCCAATAATTGACGGCGAAACAAGGCCATGCTGCCCTCCGGCATCACCGTCCTCGAGCGAGGCTGGCTCTCCTCGAATAACGTCATCTTGCATGGAGCGACGCCCGAGGAGGGCGCGGTACTGATCGACACCGGCTACGCCACGCACGCCGACCAAACCTTGGAACTGGTGCATTCCGCCGTGTCTCCCGGAGAAACCGTTCGGCTCATCGCCAATACCCACCTCCATTCCGACCACTGCGGTGGGAATGCGGCGCTTGTGGAGAAATACGGCTGCCCGATTCATATTCCACCTGGAGAATTCGAGGCTGCCTCAAGCTGGGACGAGGCCGCCCTCAGCTTCAAGGCCACGGGCCAGCGCTGCGCTCGGTTCACGCCAGCTGGAAAGCTCTTACCGGGAAGAACCCTTCATCAGGGTGACAGAGAATGGCGAATTCATGCAGCTCCTGGGCACGATCCCCATTCCGTCATCCTATTTGAGCCGGGCAGCCGCACGTTGATTTCTGCGGACGCCCTTTGGGAGAAGGGGTTTGGCATCGTCTTCCCAGAACTCGACGGCACCGACGCCTTCGACGAGGTCGACGCGACACTAGACCTGATCGAAGAACTCTCTCCTGCGCTGGTCATCCCAGGGCACGGCGAGCCCTTTCAGGCGGTCGCGGCAGCGCTGCAGCTGTCTCGCAGTCGGCTGGCGCACTATCGACGACACCCCGATCGACATGCAGCAAGCGCGATCAAGGCGCTCATGGTCTTCCACATGCTTGAGACTCAGCGGTGCTCTCGCGTTGAACTCAATCAATGGCTGGACCACACGCCTATTGCCACCCGAATGCGCGAACGCTATTGGCCGACGCTTGATACGCACGAATGGTCCTCGCGCCTCGTGGCGGAACTCATACAAGCGGGCACGCTATGGCAGCCAGCGGAGCACCTATTCGCCGCACGCGTGAAGTGACCGCGGGAACCCAAAAGCAAAAACCCCTCGACCAGTACTGATCGAGGGGTTTGCGGGATATTAGCCTGACGATGACCTACTTTCACACGGGAATCCGCACTATCATCGGCGCTGAGTCGTTTCACGGTCCTGTTCGGGATGGGAAGGGGTGGGACCGACTCGCTATG
>NZ_JBCNLG010000050.1:0-19159 GCF_039595595.1 Roseateles sp.
AGCTTCGACGTCTACTTCTGCCATCACAAAGTGCGCACGATCGACTTGTGCCAGGCTGACTAACCTGGATTGGACCTGTTACCCATGTCCTGGCACACCTGTTACCTATGTCCCCGGTCCATACACCTCCGGGGAGAGGGAGGGGAGAGGGGGCTCGCGTCACAGCGCTGCTGCCCTTCGAAGCACCCCCCTCTCCCCTGCCCTCTCCCCCCTCGCGGGGGGCGAGGGAGTTCTATGACCGGGGCCTAGGTGTTTTCCTCCTATTTATTAGTTCGGCGCCCCAACTAATATCATTGTCATGGACGCGCAGGCTGCGCGGACCATACACAACAAGACAAGCAGGAGACAACGCGCATGCAACCCGACGCCGGCGGTGGCCAGCAACTGTTGAAGTCCATCAATCGGATGGCGTTGGTGCGTCACCTGTGCGCGCATCCCGGCCTGTCGCGCGCCGATCTCGCCAATGAGGTCGGCCTGACCAAGTCCACCATCACCAGCCTCGTGCGCGAACTGATCGCCGAAGGCTGGCTGATGGAGAGCAGCGTCGTCGCCACCGGCGACCTCGGCCGCCGCCCCACCCCGCTGTTCATCAGCCCGGACCGCCTGCTGATGCTGGGCGCCGAGGTCGGCATCGACGGCGTGCGCGTCGTCGCGACCTCGCTGACCGGTGAGGTCCGCGCCCGCGCGGTCTCCGGTTACGGCGCCAGCCGCAGCGCCAAGGCCTGCATCGGCGTGCTCGCCACCGTGCTGCTGAAGGTGCGCGCCCAGCTCGACCCGTCGCAGCAGATCATCGGCATCGGCGTCGGCCTGCCCGGCGGCGTGGACGAGGAACGCGGCGTGCTGAACTTCGCGCCCAACCTCGGCTGGCACGATCTGGCCGTCGGGCAACTGCTCAACGAGAAGCTCGACGGCAGCCCCCTCTCCGGCATCCCGCTCTACCTGCAGAACGAAGCCGATGTCGCCGCGCTCGGCGAGATGGAATTCAACGCCGGCTCCCCCGCCGATCCGCTGCTCTACGTCTCGATCAACCAGGGCGTGGGCGCGGGCGTGATCGTCGGCGACCGGCTGCTCACCGGCGCGCGCGGCTTCGCCGGCGAGGTCGGCCACATGGTGCTGCAGATCGACGGCCCGCTGTGCTCCTGCGGCCGGCGCGGCTGCGCCGAAGCGCTGATCGGCATGCGCGCGATGCTGCGCCCCGACGAGGCCGCCGAGCTCGGCCCGCATTCACTGCCCGACATCCGCGGCCGTCTGATCGACGGCGACCGCAAGACCGCCAAGGCGGTGGACTCCGCCGGCCGCTACCTCGGCGTGCTGCTCCAGAACCTGGCGACCGCCTACGACCCCGCCTGCATCGTGCTCGGCGGCAGCGTGGTCGAGCTGGGCGAGGCCTTCCTCGACCCGGCGCTGACGACGCTCAACGACTACGCCTCGGCCGCGGGCCTGGCGCCGACCCCGGTCCGCACGTCGCGCTTCGGCGCCGACGCGGTCGCCGCTGGCGCCGCGGCGCTCGCGCGCTACCGCGTCACCCGCCCGCAGCTGCCGCTGGCCGGCGGCGCACGCGTCAATGCCGCCGCCTCCGCCGACAGCGAAGGCCAGGGCGAGGAGGCCTCGCTGTGAGCCATAACCACACCTTCCTGGGCATCGACCTCGGCACGTCCGAAGTCAAGCTGCTGCTGATCGACGCCACCGGCGCCGTGGTCGGCCGCGCCTCGTCGCCGCTGACCGTCTCGCGCCCTCAGCCGCTGTGGTCCGAGCAGGATCCCGCCGACTGGTCCACCGCCACGACGCGCGCCGTCGAGCAACTGCGCACCACCGCGCCCGAGGCCTTCTCCCGCCTGCGCGCCATCGGCCTGTCGGGCCAGATGCATGGCGCCGTGCTGCTGGATGCCCAGGACCGCGTGTTGCGCCCGGCCATCCTCTGGAACGACGGCCGCAGCCATGCCGAATGCGAGGCCCTGACCGCCGCCGCGCCGCGCCTGCACGAGATCGCCGGCAACCTCGCGATGCCCGGCTTCACCGCGCCCAAGCTGCTGTGGGTGCGCGCGCACGAACCGGAGATCTTCGACCGTGTCCGCACCGTGCTGCTGCCCAAGGACTACCTGCGGCTGCTGCTCACCGGCGAGAAGGTCAGCGACCCGTCCGACGCCGCCGGCACGCTGTGGCTGGACGTGGCGCGCCGCGACTGGTCCGATGAACTGCTCGCCGCCACCGGCCTGACGCGCGCCCACATGCCGCGCCTGGTCGAAAGCAACGCGCCCTCGGGCGTGCTGCGCGGCGAGCTCGCCGCCGCCTGGGGCGTGGCCGGGGACGTCGTCGTGGCCGGCGGTGCCGGCGACAACGCCGCGAGCGCCATCGGCATCGGCGCCACCGCGCCGGGCACCGGCTTCGTGTCCATGGGGACCTCGGGCGTGCTGTTCGTCGTCAACGACCGCTTCCGTCCCAATCCCGCTTCCGCGGTGCACGCCTTCTGCCACGCGCTGCCGCAGCGCTGGCACCAGATGAGCGTGATGCTCACCGCCGCGAGCGCGCTGCGCTGGTTCTGCCAGCTGAGCGGCACGACCGAGACCGCGCTGCTCGAGGAGATCGAGGCGCTCAGCCCGGCCGAGCTGGCCGCCGCGCCGCTGTTCCTGCCCTACCTCGCCGGCGAGCGCACGCCCCACAACGACCCCTTCGCCACCGGCGCCTTCCACGGCCTGACGCACGAGACGCGCCGCGCGCACGCGGGCTACGCGGTGCTGGAAGGCGTCGCCTTCGGCATGGCCGACGGTCTGGCCGCGTTGCGCGCCGCGGGCACCGCGGTGGACCGCCTGTCCATCGTCGGCGGCGGCGCGCGCAGCGGCTTCTGGGCCCAGCTGATGGCCGACGCGCTCGGCGTCGAGATCGTCCGCCACGCCGATGCCGACGCGGGCGGCGCGCTGGGCGCCGCGCGGCTGGGCCGCATGGCCGCCGGCGCGGGCGTCGACGAATCCTGCCCCCCGCCTCCGATCACCGACCGTTGCACGCCCGCGCCCGCGCGGCAGGACGTGCTCGCCCGACGGCTCGCCGTCTTCCGCGCCTTGTACGCGCCGCTGCGCGCGCTGCCGCCGATCCGGCCCTGAGCGCCCCCACCCGAGCGCCTGGCCACGAGGCCCGGCGCCGGCCCCTGCCACGCTTCGACATCGCAGTTCCGCCATGACCAGCTACTTCTCGCACATCGCTCCGATCCGCTACCAGGGCCCCGCCTCCGACGAGGCGCTCGCCTTCCGCCACTACGACAAGGACCGCATCGTCCTGGGCAAGACCATGGCCGAGCATCTGCGCTTCGCGGTCTGCTACTGGCACACCTTCTGCTGGAACGGCCTGGACCCCTTCGGCGGCGGCACCTTCGAGCGCCCCTGGTTCCAGGGCGGCTCGCCGATGGAGCTGGCGCGCCAGAAGGCCGATGCCGCCTTCGAATTCTTCGAGAAGCTGGGCGCCCCCTACTACTGCTTCCATGACCGCGACGTCGCCCCGGAAGGCGCCACGCCCAAGGAGAGCAACGAGAACCTGCTGCGCCTGGTCGACGTGCTGGGCGAGCACCAGCAGCGCACCGGCATGAAGCTGCTGTGGGGCACGGCCAACCTGTTCAGCCACCGCCGCTTCATGTCCGGCGCGGCCACCAATCCCGATCCCGAGATCTTCGGCCTGGCCGCGCTGCAGGTGCGCGATGCGATGGACGCCACCATGCGCCTGGGCGGCGAGAACTACGTGCTGTGGGGCGGCCGCGAGGGCTACGAGACCCTGCTCAACACCGACATGGGGCGCGAGTTCGACCAGATGGGCCGCTTCCTCAACATGGTCGTCGAGTACAAGCACCGCAAGGGCTTCAAGGGCACCATCCTGCTCGAGCCCAAGCCGCGCGAGCCGTCCAAGCATCAGTACGACTTCGACACCGCCACGGTCTACGGCTTCCTGGCGCGCTACGGCCTGGAGAAGGAAGTCAAGGTCAACATCGAGGCCAACCACGCCACGCTGTCGGGCCACAGCTTCGAGCACGAGATCGCCACCGCCGCCGCGCTGGGCATCCTGGGCAGCATCGACATGAACCGCGGCGACGCGCAGCTGGGCTGGGACACCGACCAGTTCCCGCACAACGTGCCCGAACTGGCCATCGCGGTCTATCACATCCTGCAGGCCGGCGGCCTGGGCAGCGGCGGCTTCAACTTCGACGCCAAGGTGCGCCGCCAGTCCATCGACGCCGAGGACCTCTTCCACGGCCACGTCGGCGGCATGGACGTGTGCGCCCGCGCGCTGCTGATGGCCGAGCAGATGATCGTCGACGGCCGCCTGGCGCGCCATGTCGCCGACCGCTATGCCGGCTGGGACGCCGCGCCCGCGCGCGACATCCTGGAAGGCCGCGTCGCGCTGGACCAGCTCGCCGACAGCGTGCTGGCGCGCAACACCGATGTTGCGCCGCGCTCCGGCCGGCAGGAGTATCTCGAGAACCTCGTCAACCGCTTCAACGCCTGAAGCAACAAGCCCGGCGGACCGCGTCGTCCAGCGGCCCGCCGATCCCTGTCCCTTCCCTTCATTCCTTTTCCCGCAGTACCGATCCCGAGCCCGGAAACAGCCTCCCCGCCCAGAGGTCACGCCGTCAGAGCGGACCCGCACCTAACAGACTGGAGACATCATGAGCACTTGCCAGCGAACCGCCGTGTCCCTCGCTGCCGCACAGGCGGCCGTCCTCCTTGGCGGCATGGCCGCCGGTATCGCCTTCGCCCAGGCGGTCCCCGCGCCCAAGCCCGAGCCCAAGCCGGAACCCACCACGCAGATCGAGACCGTCGTGGTCTCGGGCAAGCGCGCCGCGCTCAGCTCGGCGCAGAAGATCAAGCAGAACTCGGACGAGATCGTCGACTCCATCGTTGCCGACGACATCGGCAAACTGCCCGACCGCTCGGTCACCGAAGTGCTGCAGCGCGTCGTGGGCGTCACCATGGACCGCACCATGGCCAAGGGCGACCCCGAGCACTTCTCCGTCGAAGGCTCCGGCATCTCCATCCGCGGCCTGACCTACGTGCGCTCGGAAATGAACGGCCGCGACTCGTTCTCCGCCAACGGCGGCCGCTCGCTCAACTTCGAGGACGTCCCGCCCGAACTGATGGCCGCGGTCGACGTCTACAAGAACCCCTCGGCCGAGCAGATCGAAGGCGCCATCGGCGGTCTGGTCAACTTGCGCACCGCACTTCCGTTCGATTTTGACGGCCTCAAGACAGCGTTGTCACTGCAGACGACGTACTCGGACCTGAAGGAGAAGTCCTCGCCGAGCGCCTCCGGCATGGTGAGCAACCGCTGGAAGACCGACCTGGGCGAGTTCGGCGCGCTGCTCAACATCGCCAGCTCGCGCAGCGGCACGCGCACCGACGCCTTCCAGGTCGAGCCCTACTATCCGCGCACCGACGCGGTGGCTGGCCAGCCGGCCGGCACCACGCTGTGGGTGCCCAAGGGTTCGCAATGGCGCACGCTGGAGTTCGACCGCAAGCGCCAGGGCCTGTACGGCGCGCTGCAATGGAAGAAGGACGACGTCGACTCCAACATCACCTACTTCCGCAGCAAGTACCGGATGCAGTGGGACGAGCGCGCCCTGTTCGCGCAGACCGACCCGTACAAGCTGCAGGTCAGCAACGGCGTGTTCGACGACAACGGCCGTTTCCTCTACGGCACGCTGCGCAACAGCGACGGCTCGCCGGTGAACTTCGGCGCCGACACGCGCAGCGCGTATCGCAACTCGCAGACGCAGGACCTGGCCTGGAAGCTGAACTGGCGCGCCAACGACAAGTGGTCGTTCTCGTCGGACCTGCAGTACATCCGCGCCACCACCGACAGCTTCGATTCCACCGTGGCCACCGGCGCGCAGATGGCCGAGGAGACCGTCGACCTGCGCAGCGGCCGGCCGCAGCTGATCTTCACCGACGCGCAGCGCGCGGCGCTGGCCGATCCGTCGCAGTACTACTGGGCCTTCACGATGGAGCACCAGGACAAGTCCAAGGCGACGGAGAAGGCCTGGAAGGGCGATGCCCGCTACAAGTTCGATGAGGGCTTCCTGCAGGACCTGCGCTTCGGCGTGCGCTTCACCGAGCGCGACGCCACCACCACCAACACGGTGCCGGGCTACAACTGGTCGGCCATCACGCAGCCGTGGCAGGGCGAGATCAGCCACCTGGCCTACCTGAACGATCCGCGCTTCAGCTCGAACGCCTACCTGTACAGCTTCAACAACTTCTTCAGCGGCAAGGCCTCGGTCCCGTCGCTGATCTTCCCGACGGTGGCCACGACCTCCGGCTACCCGGACAGCTACGCGGCGCTGCACAAGTACCACGACATCCTGTGCGCCGAGAAGAACGGCGGCGACGCCTCGTCCTGCGGCACGTGGACGCCGGCCTCCTTCGGCACCGACCCGGCCGGCACCAACAATCAGCGCGAGCGCACGCAGGCCGCCTTCGCGCAGCTGCGCTTCGGCATGGACGACTGGAAGTACCCGGTGGACGGCAACGTCGGCCTGCGCGTGGTGCGCACCGAGTCGCGCGCCGACGGCTACACCGTCTTCACCAGCAAGCAGGTGCCCACGGGCGCGACCGGCGTGCCGGTGCCGGTGATCCCGAACTTCTCGGAAGCCGGCACCTTCAGGAACAGCTACACCGACGCGCTGCCCAGCCTGAACCTGCGGATGAAGGCCAATGAGAAGCTGCAGTTCCGCTTCGCGCTGGGCAAGGGCATTTCGCGGCCGGACTTCAGCCAGCTGCAGGCCTACACGACGATGGCGCAGGACTTCACCTCGACGACGACGAACGGCCAGACGGTGGTGAGCAACGTGACGCAGACCGGCACGGCCTCGGGCAATCCGATGCTCAAGCCGATCAAGTCCACGCAGGGCGACATCACCGCCGAGTGGTACTTCGACCGCACCGGCTCCCTGACCTTCGCGGCCTTCCACAAGCAGCTCAAGGACATCATCCTCAACCAGACCTTCATCAAGCAGATCCCCGACGCGACGGGGCAGATGCAGAACTTCGTCACCACCGGCCCGATCAACGGCGGCAAGGGCCGCGCGACCGGCTTTGAAGTGGCCTTCCAGACCTACTTCGACAAGCTGCCGGGCTGGTTGGCGGGCTTCGGCATCCAGGCCAACTACACCTACGTCGACAGCAAGACCAAGCTCTACGACCCGGTGGGCAGCGCCTACTGCTCGGGCGGCAACTCGGCGTCCAACCTGAACCTCAACCTGAACGGCTGCGACACGGATGGCCGCACCTTCGGCAACCTGCCGCTGCAGAACCTGTCGAAGAACGCGTACAACCTGGCCCTGCTGTATGACCGCGGCGACATCTCGGCACGGCTGGCCTACAGCTGGCGCTCGAAGTACCTGCAGGCGGTCAACGTCAACGGCACGCAGGGCGGCGACGGCACCGACACCAACCCGCAGAGCCCGACCAACGGCCAGCACAACGTGGCCTGGGGCCTGCCGGTGTGGGCGGACTCCTACGGGCAGCTGGACGCGGGCGTGTACTACAAGTTCAACGACCACGTGACCTTCGGTCTGGAGGGCCAGAACCTGACCAACGCGACCTACAAGCAGCTGATGCAGCAGCACTTCGGCACCGTGGGCCGCGCCTGGTTCGACACCGGCCGCCGCTACACGCTCACGGCCCGCATGAGCTTCTGAGGTCCTGGATGACGCCACGTCCCCGCTCCGTCCGCCGGTCGCGGCTGCACGCCGCGATCGCGTCGATGACCGCCCTCGCCGCGCTGTCGACGGCGCTGTCGGCCTCGCTGGCCGGCGCCGCGGCGGCGGCCGAGCCGCCGCGCCTGATCGAGCGTGACGGCCGCCATGCGCTGCTCGTCGATGGCAAGCCGTATCTCGTGCTGGGCGCGCAAGTGCACAACTCGAGCAATTCGGTGGAGGCGCTCAAGCAGGTGTGGCCGGCCGTCGCCGACGCGAAGGCCAATACCGTCGTCGTGCCCGCAGCGTGGGAGCAGATCGAGCCGGCCGAAGGCCGCTTCGACTTCAGCTTCATCGACACGCTGCTGGCCCAGGCGAGGGAGCGCGGCGTGCGCGTCGTCCTGTTGTGGTTCGCGACCTGGAAGAACACCAGCCCGCAGTACGCGCCGGCCTGGGTCAAGCTGGACAACGCGCGCTTCCCGCGCATGCTCGATGAACAGGGCAAGCCCAGCTACTGCCTGTCGCCGTTCGGCGCGGACACGCTGGCCGCGGACAAGCGCGCCTTCGTCGCGCTGATGAGCCACCTCAAGCAGGTCGACGAGGCCCGCACGGTGATCATGGTGCAGGTGCAGAACGAGGTCGGCACCTACGGCCTGGCGCGCGATCACGGCGCGGCCGCGAACCGCGCCTTCGCCGCCCCGGTGCCGGCCGAGGTGCTGCGGCTGCAGAAGCCGCCGGCCGGCGCGGGGCGCAAGGCGGCGGGATCGTGGACCGAGGTCTACGGCGACTACGCCGAGCAGTACTTCCACAGCTGGGCGATCGCGCGCTACATCGGCGAGATCGCGGCCGCGGGCCGCCAGGTCCACGACCTGCCGATGTTCGTCAACAACGCGCTGCGCGACCCGCTCGGGCCGGTGGCGCCGTGGAAATCGGACTTCGCCAGCGGCGGGCCGACCCATGACGTGATCGGCATCTACAAGGCCGCGGCGCCGAAGATCGACATCGTCGGCCCCGACATCTACATGCCGGAGTCGGCCAAGGTCGAGGCGATCCTGTCCCAGTTCCAGCGCCGCGACAACGCGCTGTGGGTGCCGGAGATCGGCAACGCCGAGACCTACGCCCGCTATCACTACGCCATCCTCGGCCGCGGCGCGATCGGGGTGGCGCCCTTCGGCGTCGACTACGCCGACTACAGCAACTACCCGCTGGGATCGCCGCACACCGACGCCCGCATGACCGCCCCGATCACCGCGGTCTACGGCAGCTTCGCGCCGATGGCCTCACAGTGGGCGCAATGGGCGCTGGAGGGCCGCACGCACGGCGTGGCCGAGGGCGACGACCACCAGCCGCAGACGCTCGCGCTCAAGGGCTGGACCGCCAAGGTCAGCTTCGGCGAGTGGCAGTTCGGCGAACGCAGCTGGCCACAGCTGAAGAACGATGCCCCGCCCTCGGCCGCGAAGCCGGGCGGTGGCGTCGCCATCGCGCAGATCGGCGACGACGAGTTCATCGTCACCGGCCAGCGCGCCCGCGTGCGCTTCGAAGCCGACGCTTCGTTCAAGGGCCTGGGCACGATGCTGATCCACGCGCAAGAGGGCCGCTTCGGCGCCGACGGCCGCTGGACCACGCTGCGCAACTGGAATGGCGACCAGGTCGACTGGGGCCTCAACCTTCCGGCGACGCCCACGGTGCTGCGCGTCAAGCTCGGCCGCTACTGATCCTCGAGGAACCGCGCATGCAACGCCGCCGCTTCATCGCCCGCACCGCCGGCCTGGCCGCCGTCAGCGGCGCCCTGCCCGCCGTGCCCGCGCTGTCGGGCGCGCTCGCCGCGACCGTGGCGGGCGGCACCGGCGCCGTGCCCTACGACTGGCGCAGCGTGCCCTTCGGCGGCGGCGGCTTCGTCGACGGCTTCGTCTTCCATCCGCGCGAGGCCGGGCTGCTGTACTGCCGCACCGACATCGGCGGCGCCTACCGCTTCGATCCGAAGGCGCGGCGCTGGTGGCCGCTGCTGGACCACCTCGACAAGGCCGACGCCGACCTGATGGGCGTCCTGAGCGTCGCGGTCGATCCGAATGACGCCGACCGCGTCTACCTGGCCTGCGGCCTCTATCTGCGCAAGGACGTGCGCGATGGCGCGCTGCTCGCATCGAGCGACCGCGGCCGCACCTGGACCAAGCATGAGCTGGGCCTGAAGATCGGCGGCAACTCGCCCGGGCGCGGCAGCGGCGAGCGGCTGCAGGTCGATCCCTGGATGGGCGAGGTGCTCTACCTCGGCAGTTCGCAGGACGGGCTGCTCAAGAGCACCGACCGCGGCCGCAGCTTCCAGCCGCTGCCCTTCCCCGCCAAGCATGTGTCGCTGGTGCTCGTCGATCCGGCGAGCGGCGCCGCGGGCAAGGCGGCCACGCGGATCTACGCAGGCAGCCACGATCAGCCGGGGCTGTACGTCTCCGAGGACGGCGGCCGCAGCTTCGCCCGCGAGCCCGGCACGCCCGCGATGGCGCCGCAGCGCGCGGCGATCGGACCCGATGGCGTGCTCTACGTGAGCTTCGCCGGCAGCGATGCGCCGCAGGCGGTCAACCCGAGCTACGCCTCGCGCGGCGGCGTGTGGAAGCGCGAGTCGCGCGGCGGCAAGGCGGTCTGGACCGAGATCACGCCGGTCAAGCCCGGCCAGGGGCTCAAGGGCTTCGGCTACTCCGGGCTGGACGTGGATCGCCGCCGGCCCGGCCGGCTGATCGTCTCGACGATCGAGCGCTGGCTCGATGGCGACGACCTGTTCCTCAGCGAGGACGGCGGCGCGAGCTGGACCGCGATCGGCGCGCGCTCGAAGCACGACATCGAGTCGCGTCCCTGGCTGGCCAACTACAAGCGCGCGACGCGCCGGCCCGATCCGATGGGGCATTGGATCGCCGACGTGAAGCTCGATCCGCAGGACGGCAGCCGCGCGGTCTATGGCACCGGCTACGGCGTGTGGATGACCGACACGCTGGCCGCGGCGACGAGCGCGCCGGCCGGCACCGTCGCATGGCGCTTCGAGGTCGAGAACCTCGAGGAAACGGCGACGCTGGAGATCAAGAGCCCGTCCGGCGGCGCGACGCTGCTGGCGGCGATGGGCGACGTCTCCGGCGCCGCCTGGGACGACCTGGCGAAGAACCCGTCGACCGGCCTCTTCGCGCCGAGCAACGAGACCAACCGCTCCGTCGACGCGGCGGAGCTGGAGCCGCGCGTGCTGGCGCGTACCTCGGACCACGCGCCGACCGGCGGCTATGTCTCCGTCGATGGCGGCGTGAGCTGGCGCGCCTTCGGCCCCTCGCCGCGCGACGCGAAGAATGCGCAGGGCCATCGCGCGGCGACGGGCATGGTCGCCGTCAGCGCCAAGGGCGGCTTCCTGGTGTGGGCGCCGGAGCGCCAGAGCGCGATGTGGTCCAAGGACAAGGGCCGCAGTTGGGTCCGCTGCGAAGGCTGGCCCGAGGATCGCGACCCGCTGCTGGCACCGATCGCGGACCGCGCGATCGAGGGCGTGTTCTACGTGCTCGACCGCGCGCAGGGACGCGTGCTGACCAGCTTCGACGGCGGCCAGCGCTTCCAGCCGGCCATCGAAGGGCTGTCGCGGCTCGCGGACTTCCAGTACGGGCAGCTGCTGTGCGCGCCCGGCCGCGGCCGCGACCTGTGGCTCGCGCTGCCCAATGGACTCTTCCACCTGCCCGCCGTGGACCAGCCGATGCAGCCGGCCAAGCCGGTCGCCGAGGCCTGGATGATGGCGCTGGGCAAGGCCGCCGCCGGCGCCTCGTACCACGCGATCTACGTCTGGGGCCGCGTGTCGGTGGGCGGCGCCTCGCCGGCCGAGGGCTTGTTCCGCAGCGACGACGCGGGCCAGAGCTTCGTGCGCATCGGCGACGACCTGCATCGCTACGGCCGATTGCTGGCGATGGCCGCCGACCCGCTCGAGCACGGCACCGTGTTCCTCGCGCCGCATGGGCGCGGCGTCGTGGTCGGCAAGCCGAGGGCTTCCACATGATCGGACCGCGCGCCGCCTGGATCGTCCAGCCGCTCGCGCGGCTGATGGCCGCGGCCGCAATGGCCACGGCCGTCGCCGCGGCCATGGCGCCGATGGCGGCAACCGCCTCGGAGCTGCGCCTGTTCGAGCGCGCGCCCGCGCCCGACACGCCCGAGGGCTGGGAGCGCCGCGCGCTGCCGATCGGCAATGGGCGGCTCGGCGCGATGCTGTTCGGCGGCCTGGCGCGTGATCGCGTGCAGTTCAACGAGAACACGCTGTGGACCGGCGACAGCCGCACGATGGGCGCCTATCAGCCCTTCGGCGACCTGGTGCTGACGCTGCCGGGACATGAGGCCGGGTCCGAGCTCGAGGCGGCCGCCTATCGGCGCGAACTCGACATCGGCGACGCGGTCCATCGCGTCAGCTACACGCGCGGCGGCGTCCGCTTCACGCGCGAGGCCCTCGCGAGCCATCCCGCGCAGGCCATCGTGCTGCGGCTGAGCGCGGACCGGCCCGGGCAGTACAGCGGCTCGCTCGCGCTGACCGATCGCCATGGCGCGCGCCTCAGCGCCGAGGCCGCGGCCGGCGCGCGCCTGACGTCGACCGGCGCGCTGCCGAACGGCATGCGCTACGCGGCGCAGGCGCGCGTGATCGCCGAAGGCGGCTCCATCCGCGTCGACGGCGATCAACTCGTCTTCAGCGGCTGCGACGCGCTGACCGTGGTGCTCGGCGCCGGCACCAGCTACCTGCCCGACGCGGCCAAGGGTTTCGACAGCGGCACCGACCCGCTGCCGCGCGTCGCCGCGCAGGTCGACGCGGCCGCCGCCCAGCCCTGGACCGCGCTGCTCGCGCAGCACGTGGCCGACCATCAACGCTTCTTCGCGCGGCTGGCGCTGGACCTCGGGCGCAGCGGCGAGGAGCGCCGCGCGCTGCCCACCGGCGAGCGCCTGCGCCGCTACACGGTCGAGGGCGGCGACCCCGAGCTCGAGGCGCTGCACGCGCAGTACGGCCGCTATCTGCTGATCGCCAGCTCGCGCGACTCGCTGCCGGCCAACCTGCAGGGCCTGTGGAACGACAGCCTCACGCCGCCGTGGAGCTCGGACTACCACACCAACATCAACGTCCAGATGAACTACTGGCCGGCGGAGACGGCCAATCTGGCTGAGATGGCGCGGCCCTTCTTCGGCTTCGTGCAGAGTCAGATCCCGGTGTACCGCCGCGTGGTCGCCGAGACCGCCGAACGCGCGCTGGCCACAGCCGCCGCCGGCGCGGCCAGCGGCGCGACGTCGAGCGAGCCCATTCCCATTGGCGCCCATGCCGGCGAGGCCCGCCCGCCCGAGGAACGCTTCCTGACCGCGCAAGGCCGCCCGGTGCGCGGCTGGACCGTGCGCACCGAGTCCAATCCGTTCGGCGGCATGGGCTACCTCTGGAACAAGACCGGCAACGCCTGGTACCTGCAGCACTTCTGGGAGCATTACGCCTTCGGCGGCGACACGCGCCAGTTGCGCGAGGTCACGCTGCCGCTGATGAAGGAGGTCGTCGCCTTCTGGGAGGACCAGCTCAAGCCGCTGCCTGACGGCCGGCTGGTCGCGCCGATGGGCTGGTCGCCGGAGCACGGCCCGGTCGAAGATGGCGTCAGCTACGACCAGCAGATCCTGTGGGACCTGTTCAACAACGCGGTCGCGGCCGCCGAGGCGGCCGGCAACGAACGCGCGTGGCGCGATCACGTCGCGGCGCTGCGCGACCGGCTCGCCGGTCCGAAGGTCGGCAGTTGGGGCCAGTTGCTCGAATGGCTGGACGAGAAGCGCGATCCCGTGCTCGACACGCCGGGCGACACCCACCGCCATGTGTCCCATCTGTTCGCGCTGTTCCCGGGGCGGCAGATCTCGCCGGTGCGCACGCCCGCGCTGGCGGCCGCGGCGCGCCGCACGCTCCAGGCGCGCGGCGACGCGGGCACCGGCTGGTCGATGGCCTGGAAGATGGCGTTCTGGGCGCGGCTGGGCGACGGCGACCACGCCTACCGCATGCTGCGCGGCCTGCTGGCCACGCCCGGCGCCCGCGCGGCGGAGCAGGCCGGCCCCGGCACCGAGTCCAACAACGCCGGCGGCACCTATCCCAACCTGCTCGACGCGCATCCGCCGTTCCAGATCGACGGCAACTTCGGCTACACGGCCGCGGTCATCGAGATGCTGCTGCAGTCGCATGCCGGTGAGCTCCAGTTGCTGCCCGCCCTGCCCGCCGCCTGGCGCGAGGGCCACGCCAGCGGCCTGCGCGCGCGCGGCGGCATCGAGGTCGATCTGGCCTGGTCCGCCGGCCGCGTGACCGCGGTCACGCTGCGCGCGCCGGCGGCATCGGCCGAGGGCTTCTCTGGCACGCGGCGCGTCATCGTGCGCGCCGGCCCGCGCCGCGTGACCCTTCAGCTCAAGCCCGGAGAGACGCGGCGCCTCGATGCCCGGCTCCGTCCGGTCCGATGAACCCGGCGCTCTGATCGATCCGCCCCCCCCCATTTCCTCGACACCATGAAGCTGAGCCCGATCCTCCTGTCCGCCTCCGCCGCCGCGCTGTCCTGCCTGGCCCCCGGCGCACGGGCGGCCGATGCGCCGCCGGCGGCGCCCGCCGATGAGCTGCGCCTGTTCGTCGGTCAGCCGATGAAGGGCTACCAGCTGACCATCGGCGACTTCGAACGCAGCGCGCCGCTGACGGGCGACCGCGCCGAGGCACCGCCCGCGCCGGCGTCCCCGGCCCAGGCCCAGCCCTCCACCACGCGGATCTCGGCGCGGCGCAGTGGCAAGGACGGCGCGCGCGACGCGGTCACGATGACCTGGCAGGACGCCTGGTACGCGAGCCTGCGCGTGACCGGCGGCGCGCCGCTGGACCTGCGCCCCTACCTCGCGCACGGCACGCTGGAGTTCGACATCGACGTCAAGGACCTGCACCAGGGCGGGCTCTCGTTCAAGCTGGCCTGCGGCGACGGCTGCGAGCGCAAGGTCAACCATCTGCTGCCGGGCCGCGCGCTCGAGGGCAAGGGATGGCAGCGGCTGTCGTTCGCGCTGTCGTGCTTCCATCGCGAGGGCGACGACTTCAGCCGCGTCACGCTGCCGTTCTCGGTCGAGACCGGCGGACGCGGCGAGCTGTCGATCGCCAACGTGCGCGTGCTGCGGCGCGGACGGGCCAACGCGGTCTGCGCGGACTACCGCACCGAGTCGGTCACGCCCTCGCCGCTGCTGCAGTCCTGGTCGCTGGACTGGTGGATGCCGCGCCACGAGCAGAAGCTGGCGGAGATCCGCGCGATGCGCGCGGCGGGCAGGAACCCGCAGGTCGTGTTCATCGGCGACTCCATCACCCAGGGCTGGGAAGACGCGGGCAAGGCCGTCTGGGCCGAGCACTACGCCCGCTACGACGCGCTGGCGCTGGGCTTCGGCGGCGACCACACCGAGAACGTGCTGTGGCGCCTGCAGCACGGGGAGATCGATGGCATCGCGCCCAAGCTCACCGTGCTGATGATCGGCACCAACAACACCGGTGACCGGCAGGACGCGCCGGCCGCCACCGCCGCCGGCATCCGCCGCCTGATCGACGAGATCCGCATGCGCCAGCCCGCCAGCAAGATCCTGCTGCTGGCGATCTTCCCGCGCGATCCCAAACCCGATGGCCGCGCACGCGTGCTCAACAACGAGATCAATGCGCTGATCCGCGGCTTCGCCGATGGGCAGGCCGTGCACTTCCTGGACATCGGCGCGGCGCTGACGAATCCCGACGGCACGCTCTCGCCCGAGGTCATGCCCGACTGGCTGCACCCGAACGAGAACGGCTACCGCCTCTGGGCGCAGGCGATGAAGCCGACGCTGACGCGCCTGCTGGACGAATCCCGCTGAGCAGCCGCCACCGCGCTGCCCTCCCCCTTCCACCCTGACATCACGAGCAGTCCCTTGAGTTCCACCACCGCCTCCTCCCTGTCCTCGCCGCTGACGACCCTCACGCCGCTGCCGGCGTTCGGCTACGCCACGCCCTTCCCCGACACCTTCGTGTTCGGGGTGTCCGCCTCCGCGCCGCAGATCGAGGGCGCCGCCTTCGAAGGCGGCAAGGGCGAGTCCAACTGGGACCGCTTCAGCCGCCAGCCTGGCGCCGTGCACGACGGCGACACGCTGGACGTGGCCGTCGACCACTACCACCGCTTCGACGAGGACTTCGCGCTGATGGCCTCGCTGGGCCTGAAGGACTACCGGATGTCGATCGCCTGGCCGCGCATCATTCCGGACGGCACCGGCGCGGTGAACGAGGAAGGCATCGCCTTCTACCGCCGGCTCTTCGCCAGCCTGCGCAAGCACGGCATCACGCCATGGGTGACGCTGTTCCACTGGGACCTGCCGATGGCGCTGGAGGAGCGCGGCGGCTGGACCTCGCGCGAGACGGTCGACGCCTTCGCGCGCTACGCCGAGGTCGTCGTCAAGGCCTTCGCCGATGACGTGAAGCACTGGATCACGCTCAACGAGATCCGCTGCTTCACGATGCTGGCCTACGGCTTCGGCACCAAGGCGCCGGGCCGCCGCGAGCCCGAGGCGGTCGTCAACCAGACCTACCACCACGCGATCGTGGCCCATG
This sequence comes from Roseateles sp., assembly GCF_039595595.1. Classification (GTDB taxonomy): domain Bacteria; phylum Pseudomonadota; class Gammaproteobacteria; order Burkholderiales; family Burkholderiaceae_C; genus Roseateles. Next base: position 16,269 of record NZ_JBCNLG010000050.1, read on the forward strand.
GCCACGCGGTGCGCGCGGTGCGCCTGCACGGCGGCGCCGGCGCCAAGGTCGGCCTGACCGACAACTGCGACGTCAGCGTGCCGGTCAGCGAAAGCCCCGAGGACATCGCCGCCGCGACCGCCTGGTTCCGCGACCGCAACGCCCACATCCTGGGCGCGATCCACGCGGGCCACTATCCCGAGTCCTACCTGCAGCGCGTTGGCGACGCGGCGCCCAAGGTGCTGCCGGGCGACTTCGAGCTGATCAGCCAGCCGACCGATTTCCTCGGCCTGAACATCTACACGGGCCACTACGTGCGGGCGGCCGGCAACGCGGCCGGCTATGAGCAGCTCGCGCTGCCGAAGAACTACCCGCGCGCCGATCCGCCGTGGCTGCACCTGGTGCCGCAGTCGATGTACTGGGCGCCGCGGATGGTGGCCGAGCTCTACGGCCACCGCTCGATCTACATCACCGAGAACGGCTGCGGCTACGACGACGAGCCGGTCATCGGCGGCGAGTGCCACGACCTGCACCGGCGCGACTTCCTGCGCGGCCACCTGCGCGAGCTGCATCGCGCCATCGGGGACGGCGTGCCGGTGGACGGCTACTTCCTGTGGTCCTTCATCGACAACTTCGAATGGGAGGACGGCTACCAGCGGCGCTTCGGCATCGTGCATTGCGACTACGGCACGCAGGTCCGCACGCCCAAGCTGTCGGCGCGCTACTACGCGCGGATCGTCCAGGAACGCCGCATCCTCTGAGGACCGCCATGAGCGCCACCAGTCTGACCTCCTCCGACGCCGGCACCGCGCCGGCACCGCACGTGATCCGTCCCGCCGACCGCGTGCCGATGCCGCAGAAGGTCGGCTACGGGCTCGGCTCGATGATCGACCTGTGGGGCCACTGGCTCTACGCGTCGCTTGCCTTCCACGTCTTCAACGTGTTCCTGGGCGTCGCGCCGGGCCTGATCTCGACGGCGCAGATGATCAAGATCTTCATCGACGCCGCGTCCGATGCGATCTTCGGCTGGATCTCCGACAACACCCGCACGCGCTACGGCCGGCGGCGGCCCTTCATCCTGGTCGGCGGCGTGCTGGCGGGCGTCGGCCTGCCGCTGATGTTCGCCGTCGGCCGCGGGTGGACGGACATGCAGTACTTCACGTTCATGGTCATCTCCACCGCCATCTACGTGCCGGTGATGAGCTGCTTCAACATGCCGTGGCTGAGCCTGGGCTCGGAGATGACGCCGGACTATCACGAGCGCACCAACGTGATGTCCATCAAGAACGCGATCCAGAAAGCGCCGGAGCTGGCGATGTTCTTCGCCGCGCAGTTCACGACGCTGGCGTGGTTCCATGGGGCGGACGGCAAGCCCGACATCCTGCGCGGCGCGCAGACCTACTGCGCGCTGCTGGGCGCGGTGATGGTGGCGGTGTCCATCGTGATGTTCATGACGGTGCGCGAGCGCTACTACGAGAAGCTGGTGGCCCACTCGCAGACGCACATCCCCTTCGCCGACACGCTGTGGCGCACGCTGCGCTGCCGGCCGTTCCGGCACATCCTGGGGATGATGCTGGCTTACGGCATCGGCACGGCGATGGTGTCGGCGCTGGGCTACTACGCCACCGTCTACTACGTGTGCAAGGGCGACATCGCGCTGGCGACCAAGTGGAACACCGCGATGGGCGTGGCCGGCATGGTGTTCGGCTTCATCGGCATCCCGTTCTTCAACTACATCGCGCGGCGGCATGGCAAGCGCGCGGCGCTGGCGCTGGTGCTGTCGCTGGCGATCTGCGCCTTCATCGGCGACTGGTGGCTCTACGACCCGGAGCGCCCCGCGCTGCAGCTGCTGGCCTGCGGCTTCGTCGCCTTCACCGGCGCGGGCTTCTGGACGCTGTATGGATCGACCGTGGCCGACGTCATCGACTACGACGAGCTGCAGACCGGCCAGCGCCGCGAGGGCTCGTTCGCGGCCTGCCAGTCGTGGATTTCCAAGGTCGGCATCGCGCTGGGCGTCGGCGCGTCGGGCTGGATCCTGCAGTTCACCGGCTTCGATTCGAAGTTGCCGGTGCAGAGCGAGCACGCCATCTTCATGATCCGCATCCTGTTGTCCGGTATCCCGGTGCTGGGGCTGCTGCTGGCGCTGATCTCGGTGTCGCGCTTCGAGCTGACCGAGCGTGGCATGGCCGAGATCCGCACCCGCCTGGAGGCGCAGCGCGGCGCGGTCTGAAAGTCCTTTGACTGCACGCCGGCCGCGGGGCCGGCGCTCGGCTTCTCTGCTGTCTATCGAGTTTTCCAGAGTCCTCACCGGACCATGCGCGCACTGGCGCGCATGCCCACCACAACTCACGGAGACAAGACGATGAAGGCAAGAACCCTGGCCGCGCTGCTGATGGCGGCGACCGGCCTGACGAGCGGATGGGGGGCGAGCGCGCAGAGCTGCTCGCCGACGGCGATCAATCCCTACGTCAGGGTCGGGAGCGGCGCCTGGAGCAACACCTCGTCGGCGACGGTGGCCGCGGGTGGCACGCTGACGCTCGGACCGCAGCCGACCAGCGGCGGATCCTGGGCCTGGTCCGGCTGCGGCGCGTCGGCGACCACGCGCGAGCTGGGCCTGACCGCGAAGGCCAGTTGCACGGCGGTGGCCACCTACACCAACAGCTGCGGCGCGAAGTCCACCCAGAACTTCGCGATCACGGTGCCCGGCATGCGGGACCTGACCAGCCTGCAGCTGTCCAAGCTGATGGGGGCGGGCTGGAACCTGGGCAACTCGCTGGAGGCCATTGGCGGCGAGACCGCGTGGGGCAATCCGGCGGTGACGCAGTCGATGTTCAACGCGGTGAAGGCGGCGGGCTTCAAGACGGTGCGCATCCCGGTGTCCTGGAAGCAGTACGCCGATGCCAACGACAACA
>NZ_JBCNLG010000051.1:0-18678 GCF_039595595.1 Roseateles sp.
CGCCGCGCTTGTCGACGTCGAACTGGCTGTACGTGTTGCGCGAGACGCCCGCCGCGCTGGGCGTCTGGATGTTGACCTGCACCGTGCCGTTGGCGCTGTTGACGACCGTGGGCTGCTGGTTGCTCGGTGCGGTGGGATCGGCCTTGACCTGCGCGATCGCGTCGGGCGTCAGCGTGATCGCCGCGCCCATCGCGAAGGCCGCCGCGAGCGCCAGCAGTGCCGGCATGGCCGGCGGACCGCGCGACACCGGCTCGGTCGCCGCACCCTCGTTCAACGCCCGGCGCCCAGGCCCCGCGCTCTCCCCGCTCGAGCCGCCCTTGGTCTGGCTCACGGCCGTCTCGGCCACGGCCATCAGCTGGCCACGTTGCTTGTTGAAGACGATTCGGTACTGAAGACGGTTCATCGTGATCTCGGCGGAAAGGGCCGGCCAGTGCCGGCGAGCATCATTAGGGGCGGCCGCGCGTGTCAGCGCGGCGAACTCAGAGCGAGTAGCTCAGGTTGAAACCGGCGACCACGCGGGCGGCCGGGAAACGGGCGGGCTGCCACAGCGGCGCGCCGGCGAAGACGTCGAGCGACAGCCCTCTCATCCGCACGCGCGAGCCGATCACGCCGCCGGTCAGATGACGGCCGGCCAGGCGCTGCGCGCCCTCGCCGCCAACGAGCCCGGCGTCCACGCCCAGGTACATCGACACGGCCGTGGCCTGCTGTGCGGCGGTCAGCGGCAGCTCGGCCTCGTTGCGCCACAGCAGGCCGTTGTCGGCGGACAGCGAGCTCTCGCTGCCAAAGCCGCGCACGGTGTAGCGGCCGCCGATGGAGAAGCGGTCCTGCGGCGTCAGCTTGTTCATCGCGAACTGGCCGCGCAGCGAGCTGCTCAGCTGCAACTGACGGCTGCCGAGCGGCAGCGCGCCGTTGAGACTGACGCTGCCCTGCAGCAGGCGCACGCGCGAATCGCCTTCACCGAAGGCCTCCTCCGGCGCGGTGAGCGCATGGAAGGCGCCGGTGCCGCGCTTCATGCTCAGTTCGGCCTCGCTGCCGACACCGCCCGCCTGGCGCTTGAGGTTGATGCCGGCCTCCCACCCGCCGGTGCGGCGGCGCTGGACTTCGACTTCGGTGTCGTCGATGTAGTTGCGCGAACCGCGGCCGAACAGCTTCACGAAGCCGCTGAACTTGTACTGGCCATCGCGCCAGAGCATGCGGCTGAGCTTGAGTTCGCCGTTGCTGCTGCTGCCGCGGTAGACATAGGTCTGGGTCGCGCCGATGACGACCTGGCGATAACCGCTGCGGCTGAAGGTGACGCTGATCAGCGAATGGCCCCAGGGCAGCGAGTAGTGCAGCACATGGCCGCCGGTGCCCTTGTGCGGGCCCTCGCGCGGGTCGACGCGGCGCGACAGCCAGTCGGCATCGCGGTTGAGCGTGACGTAGAACAGGTCGTTGAGCGTCAGCGGGTGGTCCAGCGACGCGGTCAGCGAGAGCGGATAGCGGCCGGTGGATTCGCTGCCGCTGTCGTCCAGCGACACCTGCCAGCGCCACTGCCGGCCGCCCTGCCAGCTGACGGCCAGGTCGCTGTAGCCGGGCTCGATCGTGCCCTGCGCGGGCTCGACCTGGATGTCGGCCTGCGCGCCTGGGATGCGCTGCAGGTTCTCCAGGGCCTGCTCCATGTCGCGCAGGTTGAGCACGTCGCCAGGCTGCACGGGCAGCGCGTTGGCCAGGCGCACCAGCGGGGACGTGCCCTCGCGCAGGCGGATGGCGTGGACGCGTCCGGGCACGACGGTGAGCACCAGGTGGCCGCTGGACAGGTCCTGCGGCGGCGCGAGCACGCGGGTGGTGATGAAGCCCTCGTCGATCAGCGCGTCCTGCAGCCGCGTGACCAGCGTGGCGATGCTGGTGGCGCCCAGGCAGCGGCCGATCGGCGAGTCGTCGCCCTGCGGGCCGTCGAGCGCGCGGATCTGGCGCGCCATGCGCGGCTGGTGCTCGACGCCGCGCAGCTCGACGCTGGTGATGGGGAAGCAGGGGGACTCGTCGTCGCGCAGCGGCTGGCGGGCCGGCGGCGGGCTGGCGCGCAGGCGCACGTCGGGTTCGCGCTCGAGGGACTGGCGCTGCTGCGCCTCGCGCTGCTGCTGCAGCTGGCGCTGCGCGTCCGGGTCGACGGTGCCGGGTGGCAAGGCCTGGCCCCACGCCAGGGGGCTGGCGGCAACGAGCGCCGCGGCGATCGCGGCCGAGCTCGCCATCGGCACGCCGACGGCCGGACGCCGCCGCGCGGGCGCCCCTTTTTCACACTGCTTCTGCATCCCTAACCTGCCGTTGATCTGCGTTGTTTTTCAGCGCAGGGCGGACCGGCAGGGGCGGCAATGCATCACGGAGCGGCGAAGGCCAATCCGGCAACCCCGCTATCTCGACGATCGAGACCGGAAGCTTTGCGTCGCCGACTCGCGCCGGTTTTGCCCTGGAAGGCTCGCCCGGTGTGAGGTCCATCACGGACTGCTCACGAATCGAGCGAACTGAAGTAAAGGACTGTATCGGGCGGCTACCGATCCGGCATCACGCGACGGGGGGTGATTGACGCGCCGGACGGCGTGCGCTAGCGCCCGCGATTGGTCTTGGCGGCCTCACGCGCGGTTACTCCGTGTCCGCCGGGTAATGTCTGCAGCGGCGGGTCATCGCGGCCGTGCCGGCACGCGTTGTCAGACGCATGCAGTCCCCCTTTGGAGGTCCCTCATGCGAACGATCCGTTCCCTGCTGATCGCACTCGCGGCCGCGCCGCTCGTGGCGTCGCTGACCGGATGCGTCGTCGTGCCGGCGCACCGCTACCGCGCCTACGACGCCGGCTATGAAGGCGGCTATGCGGAGCCCGCGTATGTCGCCGGCCCGCCGGTCGTCGGCTACATCTGGTTCGAAGGCGCCTGGGATTACCGCGGCGGCGGCCGCCGCTGGGTGCCCGGCCATTGGGGCCCGCGCCGCTGAGCGCTGCCGGAAGCGGAGAAGCCGGCATGCAGCCGGCTTCCTCATCGCCTGCGCCCGCTCAGGGCGCCGTGGCTCACAGCGAGCAGGTGAACACGCCGATGCCGCGATAGTCCGAACCGCCCACCTCGGTCTGGAAGCCCATCATGAGGCGCACCTTGCCATTGCCGCCCTCGCCGAGGGTCAGCATCAGGCCGGGCTGGGTGGCGTTGAAACCGCCGCTGACGGAACGATAGTCGGGCCCTTGGATCACCGTGCCCGCTGTCGGCGTCGACACCTTGTAGCGCGCGTTGTTGCCGGTCGACTCGACGGAGGCCTGGACGGTCGCGCCGCTGGCCGAGAAGGAGATCGACGCCGTGCCGGTGCTCGCCACCGTCATGCTGCCGGAGCCGAAGTTGCGCGTGGCCGTCGTGAACGTGCCCGCGTCGCAGGTGTAGGTGCCGCTGCTCGGGAAGGCCGTCATGCCGTTGAACACGACATAGTGATAGCCGGTGTCGTTGGTGGTGATGTCCTTGACGATCACGCTGCGGCGCACGGTGCCGAAGGCCCAGCGGCCCAGCGCGAAGTTCTGGTCGCCGGCGATGTCGCGCACCGCGAGGTCACCGGTCAGCGACTTGTCCGCGATCTGCACCACCGCGCCGTCGTTCTGCTGCGCGACCGGGCTGCTCAGCAGGTACACCGAATCCTCGGCCCAGCCCAGCATGATGTAGCGGCTGGTCGCCGTGGCCACGTAGGGCGAGCTCACCGCACCGGAGGATCCGGGATTGGTGGGCGGCGCGGGAGGCGTGGTGTCGACGGGTGTGGTGCCGCCGGTCGTCGTTCCACCGGTCGTCGTGCCGCCGGTCGTCGTGCCACCGGTCGTCGTGCCGCCGGTCGTCGTGCCGCCGGTCGTCGTGCCGCCGGTCGTCGTGCCACCGGTCGTCGTGCCGCCGGTCGTCGTGCCACCCGTGGTGCCCTGGTTCGCGTTCGCCGCGCCGCTGTCGCTGCCGCCACCGCCGCCGCCGCAGGCCGCCAATGCCGCGACCAGCGGCAGAACCAAGAACGCCTTCTTCACTTCGAACTTCATGTCGTTTCCCTGATTGCTGGTTTTGTTGCTGAATGTGTCTGCGCAACAGGGGGCGGAGTCTGGCGGCAGTGGCCAAAACCCTCACGGCAATTTTTGGCAGTCGCGCAGCGAATCGATGACGACGCGCGCTATACGCCCGCGCTGCGGGGTGTTGTGGGATCGCGGTCACCCCCCAACGGGTGGAAGGCTTGACGGCGATTCAGCTCGCCTGCTTGAAGGCCATCACGGCCTGGTTGCGCAGCGTGCGCAGCAGCGACAGCTGTTTCTCGTCGAGCACGACGCTGCCCGGCTCCGACTTGTCGGCGTAGATCATCGCGAACGGCGCGCCGCGCAGCGCCATCGGCAGGATCAGGAAGCTGTGCGCCTTGGCCCCGGTGAGGAACCACGCCGGCAGCCGCTCGGCGATCTTGGGCTGCGAGGCGTCCGCGATCAGCGTGTCCACGCCCTTGCTGCAGATCGCGGTGAACAGGTCGGCCGCCATGCCCGGCATCACCCGCAGCGGCACGCGGAACATCGGCACCACGCCCTCGACCCCCTCCCCCAGCCCGAAGCGGCCGGTCAGCGTCTCGGTCTTGGGATCGCGCAGGCAGAAGATCACGCGCCGGAAGCCCAGTCCGCGGTACATGGTCTCCAGGATCATGCGCAGGATCTCGTTGAGCTTGAAGCTCTCGACCATCGCGTTGGTGATGTCCTGGATGCCCGCGGCCAGCATCGCCGCCGCCTCCTCGGGCGAGACGGCGCCCGCGGGCGCCTGCCCCTCCACGATCGTCGCCTGCAGCTGATGCGGCGACAGCGAGTCCTCCGGCGACGGCGTCAGCGGCGCCAGCAGGCGCTGCGCCGGCGAGTTCTTCGGCAGCTTGATGTCCATCGCCTGCGCCAGCTGCGTGAGCCGCTGGCGCGCCTGGTCGGCGGCCGCCTCGAAGGCCTTGGGCTCCACGCCCAGCGCGCGCGCGTAGCGCTGCGCCATCGCGCGCACCTTGCCGTGCGCCTCGGCCGGGTCGCTGTTCAGGATCACGTCGGCGACGTCGTTGCTCGCGCGCCCCAGCCAGCGCATCCGGTCGGTCGTGTGATCGACCAGCCGCGTCGGCGCGTCGCCGTCGGGCCGCTGCATGCTGCGCTGCAGGCTCTCCGGGAAGCCCCACTGCCGCGCCACGCCCAGGCCCAGGGCCTCGTAGCTCAGCCCCAGCACCTGCGCCGAGGCCGCGGCCTCGCTCACCGGCGGCGCGGCCTGCTCGCCCATGCCGCGCTCGGGGCGCACCTGGCGGCGCACCTGCTGCGCCTCCTCGGGCAGGTAGAACTCGGCCAGCAGCCGGCCCAGTCCCTGGAACATCGTGGCGAGGAAGGACTCCTCGTTCTCGCGCGGCACCAGGCACAGCTCGCGCGCCAGCGAGCCCGCCATCAGCGCCCGCAGGAACTCCTCCTTGAGCCGCTGCGCATGGCCCTTGTTCTCCATGCGCTCCAGCAGCACCAGCGACAGCGCCAGGTTGCGGATGCCGCCGAAACCCACCAGCGCCACCGCCCGCGACACCGTGCTGATGTGCCCGCCGCCGGCATGGCTGAATTGCACCGTGTTGACCAGGCGCAGCAGCTTGTGCGTGAGCGCCACGTCCTTGAGGATCTCGTTGGAGAGCGTGGTCAGGCTCTCGTTCTCGGACTGCGTCATGCGCTGGATGCGCGCCACGGAGTCCGCCATCGCCGGGAAATCGCTGCGATGCCGCATGCGGCGCAGCAGGAACTCGAGCGTGGCGTTGCCGCCATCGCCGGTCTCCGGCGCCTGGCTGGCCGGATGCAGCCAGGCGGCCAGCGCGTCGTGGAAGGCCTTGGCATCGGTCCAGCGCTGCGACGCCTCGCGCGAGAGGCCGCGCATCAGCACGGCGCGCAGCGCGTCGTCGCTGTCGGCGCCGAGGTCGGCCGGCGGGTCCAGCGTCTGCTCCATCGCGCGGCGCACCGCGCGCCACGGATCGGGGTCGTAGTTCAGGCGCTGACCCGACAGCATCTCGCTGAGCACCACCGCCGACGCGAACACGTCCATCACCGGCGAGGCCGGCTCGCCGCGCGCGGCCTCCGGCGAGATGTAGCCCGGCGTGCCCACGATGCGGTTGGGCTTGAGCGCCACGCCCGCGGCCGCGCCGCTCTGCAGCCGCGCCGCGATGCCGAAGTCCATCACCTTGGGCCGGCCGCTCGAGTCGATCAGGATGTTGGACGGCTTGAGGTCGCGATGCACCACGCCCGCCTGGTGCGCGGCATGCAGGCCGTCCAGGATGCCCAGCATCAGCCCCACGGCCTCGCGCGCCGGCAGCCGGCCGCGCTGGCGCAGCCGCTCGGTCAGCGTGCCGCCGGGCACGTATTCGAAGACCATGTAGGCCTGGCCGGCCTCGATGTCGGCCTCGAAGACCGGCACGATGTTGGGATGCGTGAGCCGGCTGACGGCGCGCGCCTCATGCAGCCAGGCGTCGACGCTGGCGCGGTCCGCGCCCTGCGTCAGCACCTTCAGCGCCACCTCGCGGTCCAGCCTCGGATCATGCGCGAGCCATACCAGCGCCTGGGCCCCCTGCCCCAGGCTGCGCAACGGCTTGAATCGCCCGACGGCGGGCGGCATCACGCTCATGAACGGTCCTTGCCGGGCTGGGGCGCGCCTGCGGGCCGCCCGGGCTGGGAAGAGGAAGACGCGGAAGAAGAAACAGAAGCGCCGGGAGCCGCGGAAGAGGCCACGGAAGCAGCGGCGGGAGCGCCGGAAGAAGCGGCCGGCGGTGCGGCGGCGCCGGACTCGGCGCGTTCGCGCAGCCGCGAGCGCGGGGCCGCCGTCGCGGCCGCGCCGATCGAGGGATCGCTCATCGCGCCCAGGCCGCTGTCGCCGGCATCGGCCAGCGCGCCGCTGGCGCCCAGCGCGTCATAGATCTCGCGCAGCCCGAGACCGAGCGCGCGCGCATAGCGCCGCGTCGCCAGCTCGATGGCCGCCTGCCGCTTGCGCTCCGGCACGCCCAGCGCGTCGACCAGCTCGTTGGCCAGGCTGCAGGTCAGGCGCAGCAGCTCGATGTCGTCGTCGGCGTGGCGCACCGGCGCCTCCTGCGGCTGGCGGCGCATCATGTGCTGCAGTTCCTCGCCCAGGCCCCAGTAGCGGGCCACCGCCAGACCCAGGCTCTCCAGATCGCAGCCCAGCACGGCGTACGCGGCCGACTGCTCGTTCATGCCGCGCGGATTGGGGTTGTCCTCGGTCGCCTCGGGCGCGACCTGCAACTGGCGGATCTGCTGCGCGTCGTCGGGGAAGTGGTACTGCACCAGCAGCCGGCCCAGGTTCTGCATCAGCGAGATCAGATACACGACCTCGCCGTCATAGCCCGCCGGCCGCAGCGCCTGCGCCACCTGACCGGCCCGCTGCACGCGGCGCATCACGCTCTGCATGAACTGCGCCTGGCCGTCGTTCATCGGACCGGGCCAGGGCTTGAGCGCGCGGGCCGCGTCCTCCAGCCCGTTCAGGCCCAGCATCGCGATCGCGCGCTGCAGGTTCAGCACCGTGCCGCCGCTGGTCGGGCCCTGCTGCCGCAGCGCGTTGTTGACGCGCCGGATCAGCTCCAGCGACAGCGCCATGTCCTTGAGCGCCATCGCGGCGAGCTGGCTGCCGTGCTGCGATTCCATCGAGGACGAGGCCACCGTCGTCACCAGCCGCGTCGAGGTGCTGGGCAGATGGCCGAAGCGTTGCATCTTGTCCTTGAGCAGCGCGATCGGGCCGCCGTCGTCCTGCTCGGCCGACTGGCGCCAGCCGTCCAGCGCGCGCCAGAAGCTGCGCGCCAGGTGATAGCGCTGGCGCGTCTGGCGGTCGCTGGCGCGATTGACGATCGCGCGCAGCGGCTCGGGGATCGGATACGGGGTTTCCCAGCCCAGGCGCACCAGCTCGTGGCCCTGCGGCTGCATGCGCTGCATCACGGCCTGCAGGTCGGGCTCGTCGAGCACCGGCTTGCCGGTGAGCAGCCGGTGCAGCACCAGGCCGATGCTGACGACATCCTCCTCGGCCGCCTCGCGCACCGCACGGCGGGTGGCGGCGTTGAAGTCGGCGCTCGCGGGGACGATCTCCTGGGCCACTTCGAGGCCGAGCACGCGCACATGGTTCGATCCGTCGAGGACGAGGTGGGCGAGCTGGATGTCGCGGTGCGCGTGGCCCGCCTCGTGCGCGAAGGCCAGGCCCTCGAGCGCCTGCGCGGCCCAGCCGGCCGCGTCCAGCGGCAGCGGCGGGCCGCCGCGGGCCAGGCGCTCCTCGAGCGTCTCGCCCAGCGCGCGGTCGTAGGCCACATAGGGCCAGGGATCGACGCGGCCGGTCTCGATGACGTGCGCCAGGTTGGGGTGATGGATGCGCGAGGCCGCATCGACGGTCTTCAGCCAGTGCAGCATCGCCGCCTCGCTGTTGGGCTTCTCGCGCGGCATCATCAGGAACATGTCCTGACCCGACGCCGGGTCGAACACCACCCACAGCATCGAGCGCAGGCTCTTGTGCAGCAGCGCGCGCAGCTCGAAGCGGCCGAAGCGCCGCATGGGGGCGGCGGTGGATGTTGTGTTGTTGTCAGACACGAGCGATGTGCAGCACCCGTCGGTGCGGGGCCACGGACCTTTTGTAACCTGGATTGGACCGAAAACCCGGTGTCCTCGCCTGAAGAACTGAGGGCGATTCTCCGCTCAGTTCTGTAACTGCGCCCACACCTTTTCCAGGCGCTTGACGCTCACCGGCTGCGGCGTTCTCAGTTCCTGTGCGAAAAGGCTCACCCGCAATTCCTCCAGCTGCCAGCGGAAATCATCCATCCGCGCATCCGGCGTGCCCTTGAGCTCCGCGACCCGGCGCGACCAGCGCTGCTCCAGCGGGCGCAGCTCGGCCAGCAGCTTCTGGTCGCGGGCGGCGTCGGCGCGCAACTTGTCCAGGCGCAGCGTGATCGCCTTCAGGTAGCGCGGGAAGTGCTGCAGCTGGCTCCACGGGGTCTGCAGCACGAAGCGCTTGGGCATCAGGCGCTGCAGCTGGGACTGGATGTCGTCGACGACCTCCTTGGAGGCCGAACGCGCGTCCTTGAGCTTGCGCAGCGCGCCCTGGTATTCGAGGAGAACGGCGTACGCCAGCCGCGCCACTTCCTGCGCGATCAGGTTCAGCCGCGCGCGGCCTTCCTCCAGGCGCGCCTTGAAGCTGAATTCATCGACAGGCAGCGGGTCGGCGAGGAAGGCGCGGTCCAGCGCCACGGCGACGATCTGGTCGCGCAGCTCCTCGGCCGTGCCCAGGCTCATGTAGGCCACCGCCATCTGGGTCAGGTCGGGGATGTTCTTCTCGAGGTACTTCAGCGGCTCCTTGAGCTGCAGCGCGAGCAGGCGGCGCAGGCCGGCGCGGTGCTTCGCGGCGGCGAGCTCGGGTTCGTCGAAGACCTCGATCTCGACGTGCGCGCCCTTGTCGATCAGCGCCGGGAAGCCGATCAGCGTCTGCGGGCCGCGCTTGATCTCCATGAGCTCGGGGAGCTCGCCGAAGGTCCACGCGGTGTAGGTCTTCGCAGCTTCGGCGGCAGGCTTGGGGGGCGGGGCGACGGTGGCCTTGATGCCGCGGGAGGCCTTGCCGTCGCTTGATGTCGGCCGTCCTTCGTCGACCGCGGCCCTCTCCCCTGCCCTCTCCCGCGAGCGGGAGAGGGAGTTGGCATTGGCGCCACCACCACCACCACCACCACCATCGGCGTCGGCGTTGGCGGCGGCGTGGGCTTGGGCGCTGGCGCCGTTCGAGGGGGCGGAGGCTTGCAGCTTCAGCGCGGCCAGGGCCTGGAAGGCGGAACGGGCCTGGCCGCCGAGCTCGGCCTTCAGCGTCGCCAGGTGCCGGCCCATGCCCAGTTGGCGGCCATGCTCGTCGACGACGCGCAGGTTCATGAACAGGTGCGCGGGCACCTGCTCCAGCTTGAAGTCGTTGCGCTGCACCGCGAGCTGCGTGCGCTCCTTCACCGCCTTGAGCAGCACGTCCAGCAGCGCGCCCTGCGCGAACGGGTGCAGCTCGACGAACTCGGCAACGAACTCGGGCAGCGGCGTCAGCCGCGCGCGCGGCTTCTGGTGCAGGCTCTTGAGCAGCGCCGTCACCTTGGCCTCGATCATCCCGGGCACCAGCCAGTCGGTGCGTTCCTCGTTGACCTGGTTGAGCGCGTAGATCGGGACGGTCACCGTCAGGCCGTCGCGCGCATCGCCGGGCTGATGCAGATAGGTCGCCGTGCAATCGACGCCGCCCAGCCGGATCGTCTTCGGGAACGCATTGCTGGTGACGCCGGCGGCCTCGTGCCGCATCAGCTCGTCGCGGCTCAGGTGCAGCAGCTTGGGGTCGGCCTTGCTGGCCTCGCGGTACCACTTCTCCAGCGTCGCGCCCGAGTACACGTCGGCCGGCAGTTGCTGGTCGTAGAAGGCGTGGATCAGCTCGTCATCGACCAGCACGTCCTGCCGGCGCGACTTGTGCTCCAGCTCCTCGACCTTGGCGATCTGCTTCTGGTTGTGCGCCAGGAAGGGCAGCCGCGTGTCCCAGTCGCCATTGACCAGCGCCTCGCGGATGAAGATCTCGCGCGCGGCGGCGGCGTCGATGCGGCCGAAGTTCACGCGCTTGTTGTTGTAGAGCACGATGCCGTAGAGCGTCGCGCGCTCCAGCGCCACCACCTCCGCGGCCTTCTTCTCCCAGTGCGGCTCCAGCAGCTGGGTCTTGATCAGATGGCCGGCGATGCCCGGCAGCCATTGCGGCTCGATCGCGGCGATGCCGCGGCCGAACAGCCGCGTCGTGTCCACCAGCTCCGCCGCGACGATCCAGCGGCCCGGCTTCTTGCTCAGGTGCGCGCCGGGATGGCGCCAGAACTTGATGCCGCGCGCGCCCAGGTACCAGTCGTCGTCATCGGCCTTGACGCCGATGTTGCCCAGCAGGCCCGCAAGCATCGACAGGTGGACCTGCTCGTAGGTCGCCGGCGCGCCGTTCAGGCGCCAGCCGTGCTCGGCCACCACGGTGTGCAGCTGCGAGTAGATGTCGCGCCACTCGCGCACGCGGCGCGGGCTGACGAAGTTGTCGCGCAGCAACTGCTCCTGCTTGCGGACCGACAGCTTGTGCTCCCCTTCCCCTCCCCGCGCGTCGCCGAGCCACTTCCACAGCTTCAGATAGCCCATGAACTCCGACTTCTCGTCGTCGAACTTCTTGTGCTTCTCGTCGGCCTGCTGCTGTTGCTCGGCCGGGCGGTCGCGCACGTCCTGGCCGGACAGCGCGCTGGCGATGATCAGGACCTCGCTGAGCGCGTCGCGCTTGCGCGCCTCCAGGATCATGCGGCCCACGCGCGGGTCCAGCGGCAGCTTGGACAGTTCGAGGCCCATCGGCGTGAGCTCGTTGCGCTCGTCGACGGCGCCCAGCTCGTTGAGCAGCTGGTAGCCGTCGGCGATGGCCTTGCGCGGCGGCGGCTCGATGAAGGGGAAGTCCTCGACCTGGCCCAGGCGCAGCGCCTTCATCCGCAGGATCACGCCGGCCAGCGAGCTGCGCAGGATCTCGGGATCGGTGAAGCGCGGCCGGCCGAGGAAGTCCTTCTCCTCGTAGAGCCGCACGCAGATGCCGTTGCTGACGCGGCCGCAGCGGCCGGCGCGCTGGTTGGCGGCGGCCTGGCTGATGTTCTCGATCTGCAGCTGCTCGACCTTGTTGCGGTAGCTGTAGCGCTTGACGCGCGCCAGGCCGGGATCGATCACGTAGCGGATGCCGGGCACCGTCAGCGAGGTCTCGGCGACGTTGGTCGCCAGCACGATGCGCGGCTGGCCGTGCGGCTGGAAGACGCGGTTCTGCTCCTGCTCGGACAGCCGCGCGAACAGCGGCAGCACCTCGACGCCGGGCGGGTGATGCTTGCGCAGCGCTTCAGCGGCCTCGCGGATCTCGCGCTCGCCGGGCAGGAAGACCAGCACGTCGCCGCGCCCTTCGCGCCAGAGCTCGTCGACCGCGTCGCAGATGGCGTCGTTGACGTCGTACTCGCGGGACTCCTCGAAGGGGCGGTAGCGCTGCTCGACCGGGAACAGCCGCCCCGAGACCATCAGCACCGGCGCGGGCCCCTTCGTGGAGGCGAAGTGCTGCGCGAAGCGGTCCGCATCGATGGTCGCCGAGGTCACGATGACCTTCAGGTCGGGCCGGCGCGGCAGGATCTCGCGCAGGTAGCCGAGCAGGAAGTCGATGTTGAGGCTGCGTTCGTGGGCCTCGTCGATGATCAGCGTGTCGTAGGCCTGGAGCAGCGGATCGGTCTGGGTCTCGGCCAGCAGGATGCCGTCGGTCATCAGCTTGACTGAGGCGCCGGGCTGCAGCCGGTCCTGGAAGCGGACCTTGTAGCCGACCACGTCGCCCAGCGGCGATTTGAGCTCCTCGGCGATGCGCTTGGCGACGCTGGAGGCGGCGATGCGGCGCGGCTGCGTGTGGCCGATCAGGCCGCCGCCGTTGCCGCGTCCGCGGCCCATGGCCAGCGCGATCTTGGGCAGCTGCGTGGTCTTGCCCGAGCCGGTTTCGCCGCAGACGATCACGACCTGGTGCTCCGCGAGCGCCCGCATGATGTCCTCGCGGCGGCCGGAGACGGGCAGCGATTCGGGGAACTCGATCGGCGGGATCGGGTTGGCGGGAGCGGGAGGCCGAGGAGCGGCCTGCTGGCGCGGGCGGCGCGGCGGACGCGGGGCGCGGTCCGTCTTCGGAGCCGCCGGGGCGGGGGCGTTGGTGTTCTGACTCACGGGGCGCGGATTATCTCGCGCCCCGTGCGCGGGGGCCGGTCGTCAGGCCGAGGCCCTCACTTCTTCTCCTGCGGCATCTCGGCGTAGGTGATCACGTTGATCACCGCGCCCTGCGGATCCTGGAGCGTCGCCATCCGTCCCACGGTGGGCACCTCCATGATCTCCATCAGCACCTTGGCCCCCATCGCCTTGGCCTGCGCGACCGTCTCGTCGACGTTGTCGACGGTCACGTACACACCCCAGGCCGGCGGCATGCCCTGCTGCGGACAGGCCATCAGCCCGCCGATCGCGTCGTCCCCGCCCTTGGCGGTCTTGATCAGGTAATACGGCGGCGCCTCCGATGGCCCGCCCGGCATCGGCATCACGTCGATCTTCCAACCGAACAGCTTGCCGTAGAACTCCGAGGCCTTCTTCGGATCGGTGGTCAGCAGCTCCGACCAGCTGAAGGCGCCATGCGTCTTGAAGACTTCCATCGTTCGCTCCTGGGGGTGTTGCGGTGGCGCCATGCTCCCCCGCCGGACGGTGTCCCGCAAGTGACCTTGCCGCCGCGTTGCGGGGACAGCCTGTTGCACAATCCGCGCCCATGAGCCTGGTCTTCCCCCATACCTTCGTGCCGTGGTTTCGCGCGGTGGCCCCCTATATCCATGCGTACCGCGGAGAAACCTTCGTCGTCGGGATGACCGGGGAAATGATCGCGGCCGGCAAGCTCAACAGCTTCGTCCAGGACCTGGCCATCATGCATGCGATGGGCATCAAGATCGTGCTGGTGCATGGATTCCGCCCGCAGGTGAATGAGCAACTCGCGCTCAAGGGCCATCAGCCGCAATACAGCCACGGCATGCGCATCACCGACGGCATCGCGCTGGACAGCGCCCAGGAAGCCGCCGGCCAACTGCGCTTCGAAATCGAGGCCGCCTTTTCGCAGGGCCTGCCCAACACCCCGATGGCCAATTCCACGGTGCGCGTGGTGTCCGGCAATTTCCTGACCGCGCGCCCGGTCGGCATCGTCGACGGCGTCGATTTCAAGCACTCCGGCATCGTGCGCCGCGTCGATGCCGCGGCGATCCAGCGCGCCATCGATATCGGCGCCATCGTGCTGATGTCGCCCTTCGGTTTCTCGCCCACCGGCGACGCTTTCAATCTGATGATGGAAGACGTCGCGACCGAAACCGCGATCGCGCTGCAGGCCGACAAGCTGCTGTTCATGACCGAGGTCGAGGGCGTGCGCGAAAACCCCGACGATCCGGAAAGCGCGATCGACACGGAACTCGCGCTGGCCGACGCGAAACGGCTCATCGCCAAACTCCCGCCGCCGACCCAGCCGACCGACGTGGGCTTCTACCTGAAGTACTGCGTGAAGGCCTGCGAATCAGGCGTGGAGCGCTCCCACATCCTGCCCTTCGCCGTCGACGGGGCGATCCTGCAGGAGGTCTATACCCACGACGGCATCGGCACCATGGTCGTCGACGAGAAACTCGAAAGCCTGCGCGAGGC
Organism: Roseateles sp.; assembly: GCF_039595595.1. GTDB lineage: Bacteria > Pseudomonadota > Gammaproteobacteria > Burkholderiales > Burkholderiaceae_C > Roseateles. The sequence goes on from NZ_JBCNLG010000051.1 coordinate 14,240, forward strand.
GACCCACGACGATATCGGCAGCCTGATCGCGCTGATCGAACCGTTCGAGCGCGACGGCACGCTGGTCAAGCGCGAACGCAGCGAAATCGAACGCGACATCGAGACCTATACCGTCATCGAGCACGACGGCGTGATATTCGGTTGCGCCGCGCTGCATCCCTATCAGGAAGCGCGCACCGCCGAGATGGCCGCGCTCACCGTCTCCAGCGCCGTGCAGGGCCAGGGCGACGGCGAGCGCATCCTCAAGCGCATCGAGCAGCGCGCCAAGGCCATGGGCCTGAACAGCATCTTCGTGCTGACGACGCGCACCATGCACTGGTTCATCAAGCGCGGTTTCCAGCCGGTCGATCCGAACTGGCTGCCCGAGGAACGCAAGCGCAAATACAACTGGGACCGGCGCTCGCAGGTCCTGGTCAAGAAACTCAGCTGACCCCCACGCATCCCCGCGCCGGCCTCCTTCGGAGCCGGCCGGCGCACTCCCCCCACACACTTTTTGAGCATCGAGGTTTGATATGGCCCGCACCGTGCAATGCGTTTATCTGAAGAAGGAAGCCGAGGGCATGGACTTTCCCGTCTATCCCGGCGAACTGGGCAAGCGCATCTACGACAACGTCTCCAAGGAAGCCTGGGCCGCCTGGATGAAGCACCAGACCATGCTGGTCAATGAAAACCGCCTGAATCTGGCCGACCAGCGCGCCCGCCAATACCTCGCGCGGCAGATGGAGCAGTTCTTCTTCGGCGCCGGCGCCGAGCAGCCCGCCGGATATGTGCCGCCCTCGGCCTGATTTCCAACCGGCTTGAGCAGGGAGATCCCCGATTTCTCGCGGGCCGGTCACCATTGGTCACCGATTCCAGATGCCGAATTCGTGTCAGTCGACACACAGGCTTTGACGCAAGGACCACAAAAACCCGCCGGAAATGCCTCGCGGGGCGTGACCCGGCATTTACCCCCTTGCGCAGATACTCGATTCCCTGCCTATAATGCGGCAATCCCTTTCCAGGGTAGCCGTTGAACTACGCGAGGAATTGCATAATGGCATCGCTCAAAGACCTCCTGGCCCAGCGGGCCGCCCTTGAACAGCAAATCGCCGAAACCCAGGAGCGCGAGCGCTCCGACGCCATCGGCAAGGTGAAGTCGCTGATGCAGGAATACGGCCTGACGGTCGCCGACCTGACCGCGCGCAGCGCCAAGACGAGTTCCGCCAAGTCGTCCAAGGTCGCGGCCAAGTACCGCAACCAAGCCACCGGCGAAACCTGGAGCGGCCGCGGCCTGCAACCGAAGTGGCTGAAGGCCGCGATCTCCGGCGGCGCCAAGCTGGAAGATTTCGTGATCTGATCGTCCCCGGACGATCGCGCCGCGCGCCTCGAAAGCCACCCTCGGGTGGCTTTCTGCTTTCCGGCCTCGCCCCGCCCGCGCCGGGACCATCACGTAAACTGCCGCGGTGATTCCGCCCGGCTTTATTCAGGACCTTCTGGCCCGCGTCGACATCGTCGACATCGTGGGCCGCCATGTCGACCTCAAGAAGGCCGGCATCAACCACAAGGGCCTGTGCCCCTTCCACGGCGAGAAGTCCCCCAGCTTCATCGTCAGCCCCTCCCGCCAGACCTACCACTGCTTCGGCTGCGGCCAGCACGGCAACGCCGTGGGCTTCCTGATGGAGCACCTGGGCATCGGCTTCGTCGACGCGGTGCGCGACCTGGCGCAGCAGGCCGGCATGCAGGTGCCCGAGGACGACCGCAGCCCGCAGCAGCGCGAGCAGGAGAAGGCGCAGAAGCAGCGCCAGGCCACGCTCACCGAGGTCCTGGCCAAGGCCGGCCAGCACTACCGTCAGCAGCTCAAGGGCAATGCGCGCGCGATCGAGTACCTCAAGGGCCGCGGCCTGACCGGCCAGATCGCGCTGCAGTTCGGCCTGGGCTACGCGCCGGACGGCTGGCGCTCGCTGGCCAGCGCCTTTCCGTCCTACGACGATCCGCTGCTGGTCGAGACCGGCCTGGTCATCCTGCAGGACGACCCCGGCAAGAGCGAGGCCGAGCAGCGCCGCTACGACCGTTTCCGCGATCGCGTGATGTTCCCGATCCGCAACGTGCAGGGCGAGGTGATCGGCTTCGGCGGGCGCGTGCTCGACAAGGGCGAGCCCAAGTACCTGAACTCGCCCGAGACGCCGGTCTTCCACAAGGGCAAGGAGCTCTACGGCCTCTACGAGGCGCGTCCCGCGATGCGCCGCCGCGGCTACGCGCTGGTGGTCGAGGGCTACATGGACGTGGTCGCGCTGGCGCAGCACGGCTTCGGCAACGCGGTGGCGACGCTGGGCACGGCCTGCACGCAGGACCATGTGCAGAAGCTGTTCCGTTTCACCGAGTCGGTGGTGTTCAGCTTCGACGGCGACGCCGCCGGCCGCCGCGCCGCCGGCCGGGCGCTGGAGGCGGCCCTGCCCCACGCCAACGAGACGCGCACGATCAAGTTCCTGTTCCTGCCGGCCGAGCACGACCCGGACTCCTACGTGCGCGAGCTCGGCGCCGAGGCCTTCGAGCGCTGCATCGAGGGCGCGGTGCCGCTGTCGCGCCAGCTGATGGAGAGCGCCGCGGAGGGCTGCGACCTCGGCACGCCGGAAGGCCGCGCCAGGATGCTGAGCGTGGCCAAGCCGCTGTGGGCCGCGCTGCCGGACGGTCTGCTGAAGCGGCAACTGCTCGGCGAACTGGCCCGCCGCGCGCAGCTTCCGGACGCGGAACTGCAGGCGCTGTGGGCGAATGCGCTGCCGCCGGCCGCGCCGGGATCCCGGCCGCGGGCCGAGCGCCCCGCCGCCGCCGCGCCCCGCGCCCAGCCCAGAGCTGCGGCTCCGCAGGCCGGCGTGCCTCACGACGAGCCCTACTTCGACATTCCCGCTTCCGCCTATGGCGACGAAGGCGCGCCGGGCGACGAGTTCCACCTGCCCCCTGACGCCCATCCCGCCGAGGCGGGGGGCGCCCCCTCACACGCCCCTCAAGCGGGAAGCGGTGGGGGAGCCGCCCAGCGCAAGTGGGAGCCCAAGGGGGAGTTCAAGGGCAAGGGCAAAGGCAATTGGGGCAAGGGCGAGTGGCGCAAGCGCGACCAGGACCCGACGATGGGAATGCCGCTGGAGCTGCCGCCGGCACCGATGAACCTGGCCGTGCGCATGCTGCTGCTGCACGGCGAGCTCTGGCATCAGATCGGCGAGCAGGACCTCGAGCTGCTGCACGCACTGCCCGGCGAGCATGGCGAACTGATCGCCTGGCTGGAGCGCTTCCTGATCGACAACGGGCCCTCCCCCTGGGCGGTGCTGCAGGTCGCGCTGCAGGAAGCCGGGCTGATGGAGCTGGCCCAGCGCGTCAGCGGCGGTCCGCTGCTGCCTCCGCCGTCTGACGAACATGTGGCGGCCGAGTTCCGCGTCACGATGGGCAAGCTCTGGGTCGGCCGGCTGCAGGCCGAGGCCGACCGCATCGCCCGCAGCCCGCAGCCGGACATGGTCCGGTTCCAGGCGATTCAGCGGCAAATTCGCGATTTGAAGACGATCTGAGCTTTCTTTTTGACCGAAAAGGAAACTTCGCAGATAATCAAGGGTTTTCGCGCGTCAAGAGTGACCGCAGCGCCAACCGGTCCCGGCCCCCCACTGACCCTGGGTTCATACACAAAGTGGCCAACTTTCACCGCCTGGGCTGCAACTTCAACGGTTCACGCTAGCCTTCACGCGCAAAGCCTTGAATGGCAGACGGTTTGCCCCGATCTGACGTTCCAGGCCCGAGTTCGAGCCGCCTGGGCTCGCCGCCGCCGCATAGCCCGCAAGTGCCGGGAGTTTGCAGGCGCTGGCGACGCAGGTGGCCGTTTGCATTTGTCAGCGCTTTCCAGCGCACCCCGCGAAGAGATTCCGCACCTACTGGCTCAACGCCAACGAGGAACTGCATGACCGCCAAAAAGACCGCGTCCAAGGCCGCCGCCGCAGAAACCGAAGAAGTCAAGAAGCCGGCCGCGAAGGCCGCCGCCAAGACCACCAAAGCCGCCGCCGCGTCCACCGATGACGCCAAGCCCAAGCGCGGCCGCAAGCCCAAGGCCGAGACCGAGTCGAAGAAGCCCGCCGCCAAGGCCAAGGTGGAGGAAGAGGACGAGGACTTCAGCGACGCGGACGCCGACGGCGAAGTCGAAGGCGACGGCGACGGCGAGGCCGACGCGGAAGTCGAGACCGCCGAGGTCGAGGAACTGGGCGAGGACAAGCCCAAGGCCAAGCCGCTGCGCATGAAGGTCAGCCGCGCCAAGGAGCGCGCGCTGATGCGCGAGTTCGGCCTGGACGAGACCGCGCTGACCGAAGAGGAAGTCGCCAAGCGCCGCCAGGAGCTCAAGACCCTCATCAAGATGGGCAAGACGCGGGGTTTCCTGACGCATCAGGAAATCAACGACCACCTGCCCGAGAAGCTGATCAACGAGGAAA
>NZ_JBCNLG010000052.1:0-18479 GCF_039595595.1 Roseateles sp.
GCCGTGTCGTACATCTGGCCGCGCGTCAGCGTCTGCGAGGTCAGCGCCAGGATCATGATCGGCGCGTCGGCCGGGTTGACCTTGCGATAGGTCGGATTGCTCGGCATGCCGGTGGGCAGCAGGGTCCGGGCCGCGTTGATCGCGGCCTGCACGTCGCGCGCGGCGCCGTCGATGTCGCGGTTCAGGTCGAACTGCAGCGTCACGTTGCTCGATCCCAGCGACGAGCGCGAGGTGATCTCGGTCACGCCGGCGATGCTGCCCAGCGCGCGCTCGAGCGGCGTCGCGACCGTGGCCGCCATCGTGTCCGGACTCGCGCCCGGCAGCGACGCGGACAAGGAGATCGTCGGGAAGTCCACCTGCGGCAGCGGCGCGATCGGCAGGAAGTGGTAGCCCAGCATCCCCGCCAGCGCGATGCCGATGGTGATCAGCGTCGTTGCAACCGGCCTCGCGATGAAGGGCGCTGAAATATTCATGGGGCACCCCGATCGCCGGGTACGGTGATCGACCCTCCGAGAGGGTCGGGCCCGGCTTGGGGCGGCCCGGCGCTCGGGCCCGTCCCCTCCGATCCAGACCCCGGGCCGGCGTCGCGATGACGGCGGCGGTCGCGCCAACGCTGCGCGATCCGCGCGAAGCCCAGGTAGATCACCGGCGTCGTGAACAGCGTCAGCAACTGGCTCACGATCAGGCCGCCGACCATGGTCACGCCCAGCGGATGCCGCAGCTCATGGCCGACGCCGGTGCCCAGCATCAGCGGCAGTGCGCCCAGCAGCGCGGCCATCGTCGTCATCAGGATGGGCCGGAAGCGCAGCAGCGAGGCCTGGTGGATCGCGGCGCGCGGCTCGAGCCCCTGTTCGCGCTCGGCCTCGAGTGCGAAGTCGATCATCATGATCGCGTTCTTCTTCACGATGCCGATCAGCAGCACGATGCCGATGATCGCGATGATCCCCAGGTCCAGCCCGCCGACCAGCAGCGCCAGCAGCGCGCCCACGCCGGCCGACGGCAGCGTCGACAGGATGGTGACCGGATGGATGTAGCTCTCGTAGAGCACGCCCAGCACGATGTACATCGTGACCACCGCCGCCAGGATCAGGAACAGCGTGCTGGACAGCGAATTGCTGAAGGCCTCGGCCGCGCCCTGGAAGCTGGTCTCGACGCTGATGGGCAGGTCCAGTTGCGCCTGCTCCGCCTTGATCGCCTTCACCGCGTCGCCGAGCGCGACACCGGGCGGCAGGTTGAACGAGATCGTCGCCGCCGGGAACTGCGCGACGTGGTTGATCGCCAGCGCGGCCGGCCGCTCGACGATCTGCGCCACCGAGCTCAGCGGCACCTGCACCGTGCTCGTCTGCGGGACGCCGGCGACGGTGGCCGTCGTGGTGCCGGGCACGTAGAGGCCCTCGAGCGCGCGCGGGCCGCTGCGGAACTCCGGCGCGGCCTCGAGCACGACGCGGTACTGGCTGGCCTGCGTGTAGATGGTCGAGATCAGCCGCTGCCCGAAGGCGTTGTAGAGCGCGGTGTCGATGGCCGCGATCGTCACGCCCAGCCGCCCGGCCGCCTCACGGTCGATCTGCACCCAGGCCTGCAGCCCCTGGTTCTGCAGGTCGCTGGCGACGTCCGCCAATTGCGGCAGCCCCTTGAGCCGCTCCAGCAGCAGGTCGTTGGCCTTCTGCAGGTCGCCTGCGTCCGGCGAGCTGATCAGGAACTGGTACTGCGTCTTGGAGACGCGGTCCTCGATCGTCAGGTCCTGCACCGGCTGCATGTAGGCGGTGATGCCCGGCACCTGGCGGTTCAGGTCGCTCAGCCGCGCGATCACCTCGGTCGCCGACGCATGGCGCTGGGCGAAGGGCTTCAGCGTGATCTGCATGCGGCCGGTGTTCAGGGACGGGTTCGCGCCGTCGACGCCGATGAAGGAGGCGATGTGATCGACGTCGGGATCCTTCAGGAAGGCCTCGGCCAGTTTCTGCTGGCGCTCGCTCATCGCGTCGAAGGAGGTGCTCTGCGTCGCCTCGGTGATGACCTGCAGCAGCCCGGTGTCCTGCACCGGGAAGAAGCCCTTGGGCACGATCACGTAGAGCAGCGCCGTCAGCGCCAGCGTCGCGGCGAAGCCCAGCAGCGTCAGCACCGGGCGGTCCAGCACCCAGTCCAGCGCGCGTCCGTAGCCCTGGATCATGGCCTCGAACTTCGCGCCGAACCAGCTGCCTAGCCGCGAGTGCTTCTGCTCGGTCTCCGGCTTGAGCAGCCGGGCGCTCATCATCGGCGTCAGGGTCAGCGACACGAAGGCCGAGATCAGGATGGCCACCGCCAGCGTGATCGCGAACTCGTGGAACAGCCGGCCGACCACGTCGCCCATGAACAGCAGCGGGATCAGCACCGCGATCAGCGACACCGTCAGCGAGATGATGGTGAAGCCGATCTGGCGCGAGCCTTTGAAGGCCGCCTCCATCGGCGAGTCGCCTTCCTCGACGTAGCGGGCGATGTTCTCGATCATCACGATCGCGTCGTCGACGACGAAGCCCGTCGAGATGGTCAGCGCCATCAGCGTCAGGTTGTTGATCGAGAAGCCGGCCAGGTACATCACGCCGAAGGTGCCCACCAGCGACAGCGGCACCGCGACGCTGGGGATCAGCGTGGCGCTGCCGCTGCGCAGGAACAGGAAGATCACCGCCACCACCAGCGCGATGGCGAGCAGCAGCTCGATCTCGGTGTCGTCGACCGAGGCGCGGATGGTGGTGGTGCGGTCGGCCAGCACCTGCACGTCGACCGAGGCCGGCAGCGTGCCCTGCAGCTTGGGCAGCAGCGCCTTCACGCGGTCGACGGTCTGGATCACGTTCGCGCCGGGCTGGCGCTGCACGTTCAGGATCACGCCGGGCGTGGTGTCGGCCCAGGCCGCCAGGCGCAGGTTCTCGGCGTCGTCGACGATCTCGGCCACGTCGCTCAGGCGCAGCGGGTTGCCGTTCTTCCAGGCAATGATCAGGTTCTGGTATTCAGCGGCGGAGCGCAACTGGTCGTTGGCGTCGATGGTGGAAGCGCGCTGCGAGCCGTCGAAGCTGCCCTTGGCCTGGTTGACGTTGGCCGCGGCGATGGCGCTGCGCACGTCGTCCAGCGACAGGCCCAGCGCGGCGAGCGCGCGCGGATTGGCCTGGATGCGCACGGCGGGCCGGCGGCCGCCGGCGATGCTCACCAGGCCGACGCCGTCGACCTGCGAGAGCTTGGGCGCGAGGCGGTTCTCGACCAGGTCGTGGACCTTGATGACCGGCAGCGAGGGTGAGGTCACCGCGATCGTCAGCACCGGCGCGTCGGCCGGGTTGACCTTGCTGTAGACCGGCGGCATGGGAAGGTCGCTGGGCAGCAGGTTGCCGCCGGCGTTGATCGCGGCCTGCACCTCCTGCTCAGCGACATCGAGCGACAGCCCCAGCGAGAAGCGCAGCGTGATCACCGACGCGCCGCCCGAGCTCGACGAGGTCATCTGGTTCAGCCCCGGCATCTGGCCGAACTGGCGCTCCAGCGGCGCGGTGACGGTGGTCGAGATGACGTCGGGGCTCGCGCCCGGATACAGCGTCGTGACCTGGATGGTGGGGTAGTCGACCTCGGGCAGCGCCGACAGCGGCAGCAGCCGGTAGGCGAGCAGGCCGGCCAGCAGGATGGCCAGCATCAGCAGCGAGGTCGCGACCGGCCGCTCGATGAAGGGACGGGACGGGTTCATGGCCATGGCCGAGGCTCCGCGCCGCTCAGTTGCCGCCGCCGGACGCGGCCTGGCGCTTGGCGCGCTCCGCGCGGCGCTCGGCGATCCAGGCGTCGCGCTCGGCGGGACTCATCTTCATGACCTTGTCCTGGAGTTCTGGCGGCAGGCGGTCCAGCCAGGCCGGACGCTCGCCGGCGCCGGCCGAGGCCCCGCTCGCGGCCGAGGCGCCGGAGGCCGCGCCATGCGGGCCGCTCGCGCCACGGCCGCGGCGCGGCGCGGCATTGGCGCCGGCGCGCTGCTTGGGATCCGCGGCGATGACCTCGACCTTGGCGCCTTCGCGCAGGCGGTCGACGCCGTCGATGACCACGCGCTCGCCCGGCTCGATCTTGCCGTCCACCGCCATCCAGTCGCCATCGACCGCGCCGGTCTGGACCACGCGCGTGTTGACCGTGTTGTCGGCGTTGACGACGTAGACGTAGAAGCCCTGCGCGCCGCGCAGCACCGCGGCGGCCGGCACGGCCAGGCGGTTCTGCTCGGTGGCCAGCTGCAGCTTCACGCTGACCGACTGGTTGGGGAAGAGCGCGTCGTCCTCGTTCGGGAACAGCGCCTTGAGCTTGATCGTGTCGGTGCTGAGGTCGATCGCGTTGTCGGCGGTGGCGAGCTTGCCGGTGGCCAGGCGCGTCTTGCCGTCGCGGCTCCAGGCCTCGACCGCCATCGGCGTGCCGCCCTTGAGGCCGGCGGTGATGCGCGGCAGCAGCGCCGACGGCACCGCGAAGGTCAGCGCGATCGGGCGCGTCTGCGTGATGCTGACGATGCCGTTGGTGTCGCCGGTCTGCACCACGTTGCCGATGTCCGCCTGCTTCAGGCCGACGCGGCCGCTGATCGGCGCGAGCACCTTGGTGTAGGTGACCTGCAGCCGCGCGCTGTCGACGCTGGCCTGGTCGGCCTTGACGGTGCCTTCGAGCTGGCGGACGGTGGCCTGCTGCGTGTCGACCTGCTGGCGCGCGATCGCGTCCTTGGCGAGCAGGTCCTGGTAGCGGGCCAGGTCGATGCGGGCGTTGTCCAGCGAGGCCTTGTCGCGCGCGAGCTGACCCTCGGCCTGACCGAGCGCGGCCTGGAAGGCGCGCGGATCGATCTGCGCGAGCGTCTGACCGGCCTTGACCTGCTGGCCCTCAGTGAAGTGGATCTGCTGCAGCACGCCGTTGACCTGCGCGCGCACGACGGCGGTGTTGGAGGCGCTGATCGTGCCGATCGCGGCAGCGGTGTGGCGGATGTCCTGCAGGCGCGCCGGCATCACCGAGACCGGCTGCACGCGATTGGCGGCGAAGCGTCCGCCGCGGCCTCCGGCGGCGCCTGCGTTCCCGGGCGCGCTGGCCGCGCGAGCCGGGCCACCGGCCTGGCCGTCGGCGGCGCGGCCCTTCCACCACCACCAGCCGCCCGCCGCCGCGGCCAGCACCACGAGACCAAGGATCCAGGGGGCCGCGCGGCCACGTTGGGGCCGGCTCGCCGGCGCGCTGGAGGAGGACAGGGGGCCGATGACCGGCGCGCCAGAGGGCTTGTTGTTCGTGTTCATGCGGACGGGCGAAGCGTGATGTCGCCACCCTAGTATCTGGCGACAGCAGGCTGGTGTCCTGCGCGAAAAGAATCGCAAAGCGTCCGGGTCAACCCGAGGCGCGCCCATGAAAAATGCCGCTCCTGGAGCGGCATTCGTCGGGGGGAGGCGAGGGGAAGAGAACGGGAGAGAGGGGCCCTCGCGCGGGGGATCAGCTCTCGGCGAGCAGCTTCTCGATCGTGCCGTGCAGCGCGGCGAAGTCGGGCTCGCCGACGAAGCGCTTGACGATCTCGCCGCGCTTGTTGATGAGGAAGGTGGTCGGGGTCAGCTGGACCTTGCCGAACTGGCGCGCGATCTCGCCGGTGCTGTCCATGGCGACGCCGAAGGGCAGGTGGCGGGTCTCGGCGTAATTGGCGACGTAGGCCGGCGGGTCGTAGCTCATCGCCACGGCCAGCGTGTCGAAGCCCTTGTCCTTGTACTTCTGGTGGGTCGCGATCACGTTGGGCATCTCCTTGACGCAGGTCGTGCAGGAGGTGGCCCAGAAGTTGACCAGCATCACCTTGCCGGACCAGGCCTGCGCGGACGCGTGCCTGGAGCCGTCGAGCAGCACGTAGTCGACCCGCGGAGCGGGCTCGGGCTTCAGGCCCTCATAGGCGAGACCGGCGCCGATCCCGACGGCGGCGACGAGCAGGAGGAGTCCGGACCAGCGAGGCAGCTTCATGGGGGGCGAGTGTATGCCTGGGCCCGTCCACCCGCCACCCGGGAGGGGCTTGCGCCGCGACGCGATGGGGGTTCAGAGCGCCTTGGACAGCTCGAAAAGCAGCACCGACGGGAGCGCGTCCTGGAGGTTGTGGCGCGAGATCCGCGCCATGTGGTCGGCGGTGGCGGTGGAGAGCTGCGTCTGCTGGTCGCCGTCGAGCACCTCGATGAAGCTGAAGTTGGGCACCTCGCCGGTGATGTCGGCGCGCAGCCGGTCGAAGCCGGCGTCGCGCAGCGACTGCTCGAAGGCGATCCCGTGGGGCAGGCCTTCCTCGCAGAAGTGCATCGCCTCGTCCATCGAGGCGACGGCATCGATGATCAGGCCCATGTGGCGCACGGCGCCCTGGATCTCCTGGCGCAGCTCGCGGCGCGGGGACACGATCAGCAGGTGGCAGCCGGCCAGCGGCTTGGAGTTGTGCGAGGGCAGCGGATCGTCGGGTTCGGGCAGACCGGACCGGTCGGGGCGGTCAGGGCGAGGGGGCGGCGGCTCGCTCTGCGGCACGCTGGACTCGTCCGTGGCGACGTGGGGGAACTCCAGTGTCAGCATCGTGATGCCGGCCTCGTCCTCGCGCAGCGGGAGCGCGCCCAGCGTCAGCGCGGTCTGCTCGATCAGGCGCCAGGTCAGGGAATTCAGCGACTCGGGCGGCTCGTGGATCGCCGCCGAGGGCGCGCTGCCCAGGTCCAGCGAGCGGTGGGCGAAACGGCACATCAGCCGCGCCTTGGCGGGCCAGGGCGTCAGGTCCAGCCGCATCTCGAGCGAGGAATGGGTGTTGAGCAGCGCCCAGTCCATCACCGCGTTCAGGAGCGAGAACAGCAGCGAAGCGTCGGTCATGACCTCGATCGGCTGCAGCAACTGGCGGATCTGGATGCCGCGCGCCTGCGTCTCGCGGCTGCGCTGAGTCAGGACGGTGCGCAGCACCTGGGTCAGATGGACCCGCTCGCGCGACAGGCGCAGACGGCCGGAGGCCAGACGGGCCAGTTGCTGGCTCACCATGCCGGCCTCGCGCGCCTGCGCCACCGAATCGCGCAGCGCCCGCAGGCCTTGGCGATCGATCTGACCGGTGCTGATCAGGGTCTGGATCCGCTCCAGCGCCGCGCTCAGCGGGCCGGCGATCTCGGCGCCGAGCTGCTGGACGATGTCGCCCCACTGCGAATCGCTGGGACGCTGCGCCATGTCATTGGCGGCCAACGGCGCGGCAACGGGAAGGGGCGGGCGGGACATGCTCTCTCATTGTCTTTGTTCCACCGGCGGCAGGCCGGGGCTGGGAGGCGCCATGGTTCCCCGCGCTCCAGGGAGCGGCCATCCCGTGACTCGGGGGCGAGGCGCCACCCATCCGGATGGCGTGAAATGGCTCACGGTCGGGAAGCTGCCTGCCGGTCCGCGAGCATCAGCAGGCGCTCGGTGAGTTCCTGGGGCGCGGAGACCATCACCTGATGCCCGGTGTGGATCTCGAAGAGCTCCCAGCCCGGCTGGCTGCGCGCGCGCTCGCGCGCCGCCGCGATGGTGAGCAGCGCCGGCCGGTCGCAGTCGATGAAGGTGCGGGGCCGCCGCAGCCATGCCGCCTTGTCGAACTCGAGCGGGCTGTCATAGACGCCGCCCGGCTGCGGCCGCTGGCAGCGCATCATCCAGTCGAAGTCTTCCGGCTTGAGTCCCATGCCATGGGGCTCGGTCACCGGCAGGTGCCCGAACTTCGAGATCAGCTCGCGCCGCTGGACCTGCGTTTCCGGCGTATGCCGGCTGGACCAGCTCTCGCCCGGTTCCGGCACGACCGCGTCCAGATAGACCAGCCGCGCGATGCGCTCCGGCATCTGATCCGCGACGCCGGTGATGACCATCCCGCTGTAGCTGTGGCCGACAAGCAGCACGTCGCTCAATTCCTCGCACTCGATGACCGCCTTGACGTCATCGATGTGGGTCTGCAGCCGGATGCCGTCATGCGGCTGATGCGCGCGCTCTCCCACCCCGCTGAGCGTGACGGGAAACACACGATGTCCCGCCGCGCGCAGCGGCCCCAACACCCGTTTCCACGCCCACGCGCCCAGCCACGCGCCGTGGACCAGGACGATGTTCACGCCGGATTGCGGCCCGCTGGCCTGTCCGTCCCCGCTCATGCAATGACTCCTTCCTTGCGCCAGATGGCGATCGCCTCGGGGCCATGGCCCAGCTCGCCGAGGACTTCATCGGTGTGCTGCCCCAGCAGCGGAGGGGGCAATCGGTAGGCCACCGGTGTCCCGGACAGCTTCATCGGGCTGGCGACGACGCGCAGCGTGTCGCTCAGCGGATGGTCCATGTCGACGACCATGCCGCGATGCCGGACCTGCGGATCCTCGAAGACCTCCGACAGGTCGTTGATCGCGCCGCCCGGCACCTTGGCCGCCTCCATCGCGTCCAGCCAGTGCTGCCGCGACTGCGTGGCGATGCGCTCGGCCAGCAGCGGGACCAGCTCGTCGCGGTGCCGCACCCGCTGCGCATTGGTCGCGTAGCGCGGGTCGCGCGGCAGCCCGGGCAGGCCGAGGATCTCGCAGAACTTGATGAACTGGCCGTCGTTGCCGACTGCAACGATCAGGTGCCCGTCGTTGGCATGGAACACCTGGTACGGAACGATGTTCTGGTGCGCGTTGCCCATGCGCCGTGGCGCCTTGCCGGTGGCCAGGTAGTTGGCGCCGAGGTTGGCCAGCATCGCGACCTGGGTGTCGAGCAGGGCCATGTCGACGACCTGTCCCTGGCCGGTCGCGTCGCGGTGCCGCAGCGCGGCCAGGATCGCGACCGTGGCGTACATGCCGGTGAACAGGTCCGCTACCGCGACCCCCACCTTCTGCGGGCCGCCGCCAGGCAGCGCGTCGGCCTCGCCGGTCACGCTCATCAGGCCGCCCAGGCCCTGGACCGCGTAGTCGTAGCCCGCTCTGTCGCGGTAGGGGCCGGTCTGCCCGAAGCCGGTGACGGAGCAGAACACCAATCGCGGATTGAGCGCCAGCAGCGCCTGGGCATCCAGCCCGTAGCGCGTGAGGTCGCCGACCTTGTAGTTCTCGACCAGCACGTCGGCGCGCATCGCGAGCTCGCGGATCAAGGCCTGACCCTCGAGGCTCGCGATGTCGATGGCGATCGAGCGCTTGTTGCGGTTGGCGCCCAGGTAGTAGGCTGCCTCGCCGGTGTCCTGTCCGTCGCGATCCTTCAGATAGGGCGGCCCCCAGCTGCGGGTGTCGTCTCCCCCGGGATGGCCGCCCTTCGGGGGGCGTTCGACCTTGATGACATCGGCGCCGAGGTCGGCCAGCGTCTGCGTGCACCAGGGCCCGGCCAGCACACGGGAGAGATCCAGCACGCGCACGCCCTGCAGGGCCATGGCGGAGGGACGGAGGGGGTTCGCTTCGCTCATCGGGGCATTGTGGGGGATGCCGCCCCCTGGCGCGGCGAACCGGCTCAGCGTGTCGCCACGGGCCGCCCCGCCCAGCGCTCGCATTGCTGGCGCACCAGCTCGTTGAGCAGCTGCTCCTTTTCGACGACCCCGCGCGCCCAGGTGGCGTCGTTGCCTTGCCAGCGCATCTCCTCGCGGACGTAGCGCAGCGCCGGCTCCGCCTTCAGCGCGACGGCGTGCGGTTCCAGCGCGTGCAGCGTGACGTTCAGGTCCTCGCGCAGGCTGCGGTGCTCGCCGCTCTTGGGGTCGACGAAGGTGCCATCCAGTCCGAAGCGGCAGGCCTGGAACCGGTTGAAGGTGTAGGGCAGGTAGTCGTCCTCGTGCAGCGCGAACGGCTGGTCATGCGAGATCCAGCGCGCCAGGCACTGGATCAGCGCGGCCAGCGCCGAGGCCTTCTCGATCGTCAGCGGCGTGTCCAGCACGCGCACTTCGATCGTGCCGTACTCGGGCTTGGGCCGGATGTCCCAGTAGAAGTCCTTCATGCTCTTCACGACGCCGGTGTGCGTCATCTTCTCGAAGAACACCAGGAAGTCGTCCCAGGTCAGCACGAAGGGCGCGCGCCCCGAGAGCGGGAACGCGAACACCGAGTTCAGCCGCGCCGAATGGAAGCCGGTGTCGTTGCCCTGCACGTAGGGCGAGGACGCCGACAGCGCGATCAGGTGCGGGATGAAGCGCGAGAGGCCGTGCAGCAGCCGCAGCGCGTGGTCCGGCCCTTCGCAGCCGATGTGCACGTGCTGGCCGAAGATCGTGAACTGCTTGCTCAGGTAGCCGTAGAGCGAGGAGATCTCCTGGAAGCGCGGCTTGTCGAAGATGCGCTGCTTGCTCCAGTGCTGGTAGGGGTGGGTGCCGCCGCCCGACAGGCCGAGGTTGAGCTTGTCGGCGCTGCGCACCAGCGCGTCGCGGGTGATGGTCAGCTGCTCCAGCACCTGCTCGTAGTTCGTGCACACGTTGGTGCAGAGCTCGATCATGCTGTCGGTGATCTCGGGCGTGACGTCGCCGGGCAGCGTCTCGCCCTTCATCACCCGCAGCAGGTCCTTGGAGCCCGGTGTGAGGTCGTAGTCGTGGCGGTTGACGATCTGGAGCTCGAGCTCCACGCCCATCGTCAGGGGCTTCGAGGTGGCAAAGGGTTCGAGGCTCATCGTTTCGGCGCCTCCGTGACGGCGGTTTCAGGGTGGTGCTCGCCGGCGACGCGCAGCCCCCATTGCACGGCGATCGGGCCGACGAGTTCCATCAGCGCGATCGTGGACAGGATGACCGGTGCCAGCATGGCCGCGATCTGCGGGTGGTGCAGCTGCACTTCGCTGAAGAGCACCAGCGTCGTACCCGACACCGGACTCAGGCACACCGCCAGCGCGATGCCCTGCCGGGCGTCGATGCCGCTGATGCGCGCCATGCCGGTCAGCGCCAGCGCCTTGGCGGCCAGGCGCAGCAGCAGCAGCGCCAGCGCCAGCACCGCGCCGGCGGCCAGCGCCTGCAAGGTCCACGCGGAACCGACCGCGACGAACAGCATCAGCACCAGCACGCCGCCGGCCGTGCCAAAGTGGCGCGGCCAGACCCAGGGGCGCTCGGTGGTGTTGCGCAGGATCATGCCGGCCAGCAGCGGCACCAGCAGCGTGGACAGGTTCAGCACCCGCGCCGCGCTCAGCGCCACCAGCACCAGGCCCAGCAGCATCAGCACCGAGTTCTCGTTGCGCAGGTCCAGGCGGCGCATCAGGCCGGCCGTCAGCCGCGCCAGCAGCGCCGCGACGATCACCGATCCGATGAACGCATACAGCGGCTGCGCGACGGCCTCCAGCCAGTCGCCCTTCTGGTCCAGCGCCAGCCAGCCCAGCAGCAGCTTGTGCGCGAGCACGCCGTAGATGGTGTTCAGCGAGGCCAGCGCGAGCATCCGCTCGCTGACCTGGCCGGCCGCGCGCAGTTCCGCGCCGACGCGCCCGATCACCGCGGCGCTCGAGGCCATCGTCAGCACCGCGCAGCTGATCGAGATCAGCGGGCTCACGCCCAGCAGCGTCAGGCCGTAGCCGACGAAGACGAAGCTGGCGAGCGCCTCGGCGGCGCTGGCGCCGAGCAGTGCCTTGTTGTTGCGCAGCCAGCGCAGGTTCACGCGCGAGCCCATCTCGAACAGCAGCAGCGCCAGCGCGAGATCGACGACCAGCCGCAGCCGCGCATCCAGCGCGCCGTTGGCGAAGATGCCGTGGCCGAGCGCTGCCAGGATCATGCCCACGACGCTGTAGCCCACGACGCGGGGCAGGCCGAGGCGGCGGTTGACGAATTCGCCGAGCACGCCGGCGGCCACCATGGTCAGCGAGGCCCAGAACAGCCAGTCCGGCCGCGGCGGCCAGCTGCTGAACTGGAGGAAGTTCGCAAAGTCGTTCATCAAAGCAGGAGACCCTCGTTGAATGGACGGCCAGCGATTCTAGGCGGCGGGCCGTCGCCGCCCTTCGATGCGGGAGCGGTGCTCGCGCCGGGGCAATCGGCGCGCATGGCCCGCCAGCCCCGCAGCCATGGGCCCTGAGCGCGGGTCGGGCCTTGCCAGGACCGCAAGCGGCCTGCTTTGCCGTCATTTCTTCCTGGCAATTCCTGAAGGGCGATGGCCGCTTGCGCCAACTGAGGCCCGTTTCACTCCTCCGGGATGACCGATGACCACCAACCAGAACCTGCCTCCCCACGACGACGGTGAGACAGGCATCGACCGCCGACGTCGGCAACTGCTCGGCGGCGCCGCGGCTGCGGGACTTCTGGCGGCCGTGCCGCTCGACGCGGCCGTGGCGCAGGAGCCGCTCAACGTGCGCTTCACGCACGGCGTGGCCAGCGGCGATCCGCTCGGCGATCGCGTGATCCTGTGGACGCGCGTGCTGCCCCAGCACGCAGGCGATGCCGGTGAGGGCGGCCGACGCTGGCGATCGTTGCCCGACGTGCCGGTCCAGTGGGAGATCGCCGAGGACGAGAGCTTCAGCCAGGTGGTCGGCCAGGGCAGTTGGGTCGCCACCCGGAGCAACGATTTCTGCGTGAAGGTCGATGCCCAGGGCTTGCAGCCGGGCACGAACTACTGGTACCGGTTCAAGGCGGGTTCCGCGACGTCGGCCACCGGCCGCACGCGCACGCTGCCCGCCGGCAAGGTGGCACGGGTGTGCATGGCGGTGTTCTCGTGCGCCAACTACGCCGCCGGCCACTTCCACGTCTACGCGGAAGCCGTCAAGCGGATGGAAGCGGATCCCGGCCGCTACGACGCCCTGCTGCATCTGGGCGATTACATCTACGAATCCGCCGCTGACGGGTATGCCAGCGAGGACGCCAAGGCGCTGGGCCGGCAGGTCGACCCCGTGAACGAGACCTTGAAGCTGCGCGACTATCGCCGCCGCTATGCGCAGTGTCGGGCCGATGCCGCGCTGCAGCGGCTCCACCAACTGGCGCCGATGATCGCCGTCTGGGACGATCACGAGTTCGCCAATAACACCTGGCGGGAAGGCGCAGAAAACCACCAGGAGGCGGAGGGCGCATTCAAGCGCCGCAAGAACGCCGCGGCACGTGCGTGGCGCGAATGGCTGCCGGTGCGCGACATGGACAGGCGGCTCGTGAACCATCGCGGTTTCGACTTCGGTGACCTGCTGTCGTTGAACATGCTCGAGACGCGGATTCAGTCGCGTCAGAAGCAGTTGGAACTGAAGAAATTCATGCCGGAGGAAGACTTCGATCAGGCGGCGTTCCTCAAGGCCATCCACGATCCTGAGCGTGACCTGTTGGGACCGGCGCAGACCAAGTGGTTGTCGGATCGGATGCGGACGTCGAGCGCGACCTGGACGGTGCTGGGCCAGCAGGTCCTGATGGGCCGGATGCTGGTCCCGGCGGCGATCATGATGGATAGGGAGCGGCCGGGGAGCGGCCTGTCGCCCGAGGCATTCGTGAAGTCGGCCACCCGGGCCAAGCTCGCGCCGCACACGCTGACGCCGCGCGAGAAGATGCTGCTCAGCCTGCGGCCGGTCCCGTACAACCTGGACGCGTGGGACGGGTATCCCACTTCGCGGGATGAGCTTCTGGAGCTCGCGAGCTCGCTGAAAAAGAATCTCGTGGTCCTCGCGGGAGACACCCATAACGCGTGGGCCAACGACCTGCTGGATGGTGAGCGGCATGTCGGCGTGGAGTTCGCGACGCCGTCGGTCACCTCGCCGGGGTTGGAGGTGACGCTCGCGCCCCTGAGACCGGATGACGTGGCCACGCTCTTCAAGACCTTCATCCCCAGCTTGAAGTTCGCCGAGACCCGGCGGCGCGGCTACATGGAGGTCACCGCGACGCACGAGGTCTGCCGAGCGGACTGGGTCCTGATCGATACGGTCAAGGCGCCGGTCTACGCCGTGGGGCTGCCCTCTTCGATGCAGGTGCTGCCGGGCGAGGGGCATCGGCGACTGGTGGCGGTGCAGAGCGTCGGCTGAGCGAGCGCCTTGCGTGCTGGCTCTAAGATCGCCTGATGCGCGCTTCAATGCCAGCCCTCCTGCCGTTGCTGCTGACGGTGATCGCCGGCGTCCTGCTGACCGCAGGTTGCAGCCCCGCCTTGAATTGGCGCAAGGTGAGTCCGGACGGCGCTCAGCTCGAACTGATGTTTCCCTGCAAGCCCGAGCGCGAGGAGCGGACCCAGCCAGGCCCCGGCGGCCGGACGGTGACGGTGCGCACGATGAGCTGCAAGGTCAGCGGCGGGCAGTTCTCGCTCACCTGGGGCGATCTGGGGGAGGCCGCGGCTGTCTCCGCCGCGATGCGCCGGATGCATGAAGGCATCGCTCGCCAGATGTCGCCCGGAGCGTCCGCGCCACTGGCCGTGCGCGGAGCGGTGTCCGATCCCGAGTCCTTCCAGCAGGCCTTCGAGGCCAGACCGGGCCAGCCCGCCCAGCAGGCGCGGCAGGCGGTGTTCGCGCGCGGCGGCCGGCTGTACCAGCTGCTCATGCAGGGGGAGCGGCTCGACGCCGAGGCCTGGGAGGTGTTCCTCGGATCGGTGCAGCTGCCGCCCTGAAGTGGGTCGCCCTCCCCAGGATTGCGGGTTTGTGCGAGCCCCGCCCGCGCCATGCTGCGGCGCACGATAATGAGCTTCATGTCCGGCCTGCTGCTGATTGCCCATGCTCCGCTGGCCACCGCGCTCAAGCAGGTGGCCGAGCACACGTTCCCGCATTGCTCGCTGCAGCTGAGCGTGCTGGACGTGACGCCGGACATGAGCGCTGATGAGGTGGAGTCGCAGGCGCGCGCGCTCATCATCGCGTCCGGGCATGTGCAGACCCTGGTGTTGACCGACGTCTACGGCGCCACGCCGACCAATGCCGCACTGCGTCTGCAGGGCGAGCAGGTGAAGGTGCTCGCGGGGGTCAACGTGCCGATGCTGTGGCGCTCGCTGTGCTATGCCGGCGAGGGTCTGGACGCCCTGCTCCAGCGTGCCAGCCAGGGCGGCACCCAGGGCATCGTGTGCGATGCGGCGGCTGCGCCAGCATCGCCGTGTTCCTCTTCTTCCACGTCCCAACCGTCCCGCTCATGATCAAGTCGACGCTCACCATCAGCAACAAGCTGGGCCTTCATGCCCGTGCCTCGGCGAAGTTGACGAAGTTGGCGGGCGGATTCCAGGCGGAGGTCTTCATGACTCGCAACGGCCGCCGCGTGAATGCCAAGAGCATCATGGGCGTGATGATGCTGGCGGCCGGGATCGGCGCCGAGGTGGAGCTGGAGACGGCGGGCGAAGACGAGCAGGCCGCCCACGACGCCATCACCGCCCTGGTGAACGACAAGTTCGGCGAAGGCCAGTAACGGCGCTCGCCGGCGCGGTTCAGCGCCCCAGGAAGTGTTTCCGATACCGCGCCGGCAGATCCGCGATGCGCATGATCATCGGCAGGTCGGCGGTATTGAAGTCGGGATCCCAGGCGGGGCGCCCGAGGATGCGCGCGCCGCAGCGCAGATAGCCCTTGATGAGCGGAGGCGGATCGACGGCGAGGTCTTGCCGGAGTTCGTCGACGGGCAATGGCAGCCGCGGCCGCACCTGCCATTCGATATCGGCCATGTGGCTGCCTTCAAGCTGCCGCCACAGGCTGGCCGCGTAGTGGCCGCCGTCGCGCATGCTGATGCTGGCGCAGCCGATCATCGTGTCCAGGTCGTTGCGGACCATGAACTCGGCCAGCGCGCCCCACAGCGCCATGATGGCGCCGCCATGGCGATGGTCCGCATGCACGCAGGAGCGGCCCAGCTCGACCATGCGGGGGCGCAGCGAGCGCAACCGGGTGAGGTCGAATTCGGTCTCGCTGTACAGGCCGCCGGCGCGGCGGGCGGCTTCGGGCGTCAGCACGCGGTAGGTGCCGATGACCGCTCCGGGCTGGTTGCGCTCGTCGAGCATGCGCACCAGCAGGTGTTCGCAGAAGGGGTCGAAGATGTCGACATCGTGCCCGGCGGGCGCGCCTGCCGGCACGCTCAGCCGGGCGCCCATCTCGTCGACGAAGACTTGATACCTCAGGCGCTGGGCCTGGCGGACTTCGTCTTCCGTGCGCGCCCAACCCACGTGGAAGCGAGTGCGCGCAGCGTCGACAGCGACGTCTTGCGGCCTGGCTGGAAGTGACCTCCGGGGCGCCTCGGCGGGGCGCAGATCCGAGAAGGGCAGGGTGGGCAGCGGCAGATCCCTCATGACAGAGCCTCGCTCAAGTGATGCCCGCGATGCTGAGCGGGCGGGGTGACGCGTCAGTGACCTGAAAGTGAACGAACCATGACAGTCGTGGCGTCGTCACGGTGGCGAAGGATGACGGTTGACGCGGGCCCAGCATAGGTTTTCATGCAGTTCACCTTCGCGCCACGGGGACATGGGAACCCGCTGCTACAGTCGGCGCATGAGCTTTCAGGTCTTCGGCATTCCCGTTTCTCGCGGCGTGGCGATCGGCCGAGCGGTGCTGGTCGCGTCCAGCCGCGTCGACGTCGCGCATTACTTCATCGGCGCCGCCGACGCGGAGCAGGAGTTCGCCCGGCTGGTCCGGGGCCGCGATGCGGTCACGCGGGAGCTGCAGGCCCTGAAGGCCGAGCTGCCCGAGGACGCGCCGCATGAACTCGACGCCCTGCTGGATGTGCATCTGCTGCTGCTGAATGACGAGGCGCTGGTGGACGCGGCCCGCGACTGGATCGTCGACCGGCACTACAACGCTGAATGGGCGTTGTCCGCTCAACTGGAAGTGCTGGCGCGTCAGTTCGACGAAATGGAGGACGACTACCTGCGCGAGCGCAAGGCCGACCTGGAGCAGGTGGTGGAGCGCGTGCTGGCTGCGCTCGCGGCCGAGCAGGACGACTCGCCCAGCGGCGCGGCGGCGGTCGTGGCGCGCGACTTCGCGGGCGAGGACCCCTTGCTGCTGGTCGCCGCGGACATCGCGCCAGCCGACATGATCCAGTTCAAGCGCAGCGTCTTCCAGGGCTTCATCACCGACATCGGAGGGAAGACCTCGCACACCGCGATCGTGGCGCGCAGCATGGCGATCCCCGCCGTGGTGGGCACCCGGGAGGCTTCGCGGCTGATTCGTCAGGACGACTGGGTGATCATTGACGGCGATGCCGGGACAGTGATCGTCAATCCGTCGCCGATCGTGCTGGAGGAATACCGCTTCCGGCAGCGGCAGGCGGAGCTTGAGCAGGCGCGGCTGGCGCGCCTGCGCCATACGCCGGCGATCACGCTGGACGGCCAGCGCATCGAGCTGCACGCCAACATCGAGCTGCCGGGCGACACGGTGGCCGCGCTGGCCTCCGGTGCCACTGGGGTCGGGCTGTTCCGCAGCGAGTTCCTGTTCATGAACCGCGATGGCGATCTGCCGAGCGAGGAAGAACAGTTCGCCGCCTACAAGAGCGCGGTCGAGGCCATGGGAGGCCTGCCTGTGACGATCCGGACGGTGGACATTGGCGCGGACAAGCCGCTCGACCGCATGTCGGTCAATGAATTGCGCCATGAGCATGTGCTCAATCCGGCCATGGGGCTGCGGGCGATTCGTTGGAGTCTGGCGGAGCCGAGCATGTTCCGTCAGCAACTCCGCGCCATCTATCGGGCCAGCGCCTTCGGCAAGGTCAAGTTGCTCGTCCCGATGGTCGCCCATCTGGGGGAGATCCGTCAGGTCCAGGACACCATCAAGCGGGTGAAGGCGCAGCTGGACGAGGTCGGGCAAGCCTATGGCGACGTCGAACTGGGCGTGATGGTGGAGGTGCCGGCGGCGGCGATCATGCTGCCCCAACTGCTCAAGCATGTGGACTTCGTGTCCATTGGCACCAACGACCTCATCCAATATACGTTGGCGATCGATCGCGCCGACGAGGCGGTCGCCCATCTGTATGACCCGTGGCATCCGGCGGTGCTGCACCTGCTGGCCAGCTCGATCGCGCAGGCGCGCGCGGCCGGCAAGGAAGTGAGCGTCTGCGGGGAGATGGCCGGCGACGCCGTGTTCACCGACCTGCTCCTCGCGATGGGGCTGACCTGCTTCTCCATGCATCCGTCGCAGATCCCATCGGTCAAGCAGCGGGTGCTGCGGGCCGACGTGCCCCGACTGGCAGCGGCGCTGCCGCGCATCCTGGAAAGCGACGAGCCCTACAAGGCGGCCCTGGAGGCGCTGGCGCCGCAGTCTCGTCTGCACTGAGGAGCGCGCTTGTGCCTCCGGCCCAAGCCCCGCGCTCCCCTTGGCATTCGCCGCTCAGCGCATGCCCAAATGACGCTCGCATGACGGGAGTTGCGCGGTCAAAAAATATCGTGCTAGACTCTCGGTCTTCGCTGCTCACGACAACGTTTTGAGCAGCGGCCTCGGAGGGTATGCCGAGGCGCTGATTGAATATTGAAGCAGTTCAATATTCAATCAGCGGGCGAGATTCTCGCAGTCGACTATCAAAATATTTTTCGCTGACTGCTTGACGGATTCAAAAAGAATCGTTCATAATCTCGCTTCTGCGCTGCTGACGACAAATCAGCGGCGCGACGAAGCAAGGCGAAAGCTGCTTCGATGTTCTTTAAGAATTTACAGCCGATAAGCGTGGGCGTCTGGACGAGCGACCTGAGAAGGTTAAATCGCTAGATGCTCACGGAAAATGAATGAAGCTA
>NZ_JBCNLG010000053.1:0-17417 GCF_039595595.1 Roseateles sp.
CCTACACCGACGGCGTCAACGAGCAGACCCTGCACGCCACCGGCGGCAGCGCGCGCCTGCGCTGGGGCCTGGGCCAGATCAACCTGTACTCGATCACCGGCTACGAGTCGGTGCGCCCGTTCAGCCGCGGCGACGTGGACGGCGGCTATCTCTACGGCGGCACCAAGCCGTTCACGCAGGAAGGCCAGGCTGGTTTCCCAGCCGAGTCCTCCAGCTCGATGAGCGGCCATCGCCAGATCACGCAGGAGTTCCGCGTCGAATCCGCCACGCCGGGTCCGCTGCGCTGGCAGGGCGGCCTGTACTTCTTCGACGAGCGCTATACCGCCCGCAGCACCGACTACACGACCTCGACCGGCGCGGCCGCCGGCTACGTCGACACGTATCAGAAGAACACCGCGTGGGCGGCATTCGGCTCGGTGAACTACGCGGTGACGCAGGACTTCTCGCTGCGTGGCGGCCTGCGCTACACGCATGACAAGAAGGACGTCAACGTCACCAGCAGCTACAGCGACCTGAACACCAGCACCGGCGTGTCGGCCAACACCGCCGACAAGAAGTGGAACTGGGACGTCTCCGGCACCTATGCGGTGACCAAGGACACCAACCTGTACGCGCGCGTCGCGACCGGCTTCCGCGCCTCGTCGGTACAAGGTGCGTCACGTTTCGCCGGCCAGTCGCAGGCGACGCCGGAAAACGTCACTTCCTATGAAGTCGGCGTGAAGTCGGACTTCTGGGATCGCCGCGCACGCCTGTCGGCCAGTGCCTTCACCTACACCGTCAAGGACCTGCAACTGACCGCCGTCGGTGGCCAGAACAACGCGAACCGTCTGCTGAACGCCAAGAAGGCAACCGGCAATGGCGTCGAGCTGAATCTGGAACTGCTGCCGGTCGACCAGTTGCTGATCACCCTCGGCGGCAGCCTGAACAACACCAAGATCAAGGACCCGAGCCTGTCGCTGCCCGCTTGCGGCGGCGGTTGCACGATGACCGATCCGCTGGTGGCCGGTTCGACGACCAACTACAGCATCGACGGCAATCCGCTGCCGAATGCGCCGAAGTGGGTCGCCAACCTGACCGCGCGCTATGCGTTCCCGACCGCGGCCGGCAACGAGTTCTACATCTACACCGACTGGGCCTACCGCTCCAAGGTCAACTTCTTCCTGTACGAGGCCAAGGAGTTCACCGGCAAGGCGCTGACCGAAGGCGGCCTGCGCGGCGGCTACATCTGGAACAACGGCAAGTACGAGGCGGCGGTCTTCGTCCGCAACATCACGAACCAGATCCGCATCACGGGCGCGATCGACTTCAACAACAACACGGGCTTCATCAACGACCCGCGGACCTACGGCGTGCAGTTCAAGGCGATCTTCTGATCGGCTGAACGGCGCAAGGGCGGCGCCGCGGCTTCGGCCGCGCGCCCTGCAAGAAGCAGGCCCGCTCCGGCGACGGAGCGGGCCTTCTTTTTGCTTGTCATTGCTGGATTCCAGCGACAGCGTGCGCTGTGAAGCCCCAAGGCTGCGCCAAACCCGCGTCCTACAATTCCGCCCCACTTTCACTGTCACGTGCCCACGTCGCGCCGCCCATGACCACCGCCGCTCCCCAGGACACCCTGGCCCAGGAATTCGTCGCTTTCGCCGTGGACACCGGCGTCCTGCGATTCGGCGAGTTCAAGACCAAGGCCGGCCGCCTCAGCCCCTACTTCTTCAACGCGGGTCTGTTCGATGACGGCCTGAAGATCGGCCGGCTCGCGCAGTTCTACGCGCAGCGCCTGCTGGCCTCGGGCCTGGCGTTCGACATGATCTTCGGCCCCGCCTACAAGGGCATCACGCTCGCGGCGGCGGTCTCGATCGAGCTGGCGCGCCTGGGCCACAACAAGCCCTTCGCCTACAACCGCAAGGAAGCCAAGGACCATGGCGAGGGCGGCACGCTGGTCGGCGCCAAGGTGCAGGGCCGCGTGCTGATCATCGACGACGTCATCTCCGCCGGCACCTCGGTGCGCGAGTCCATCGCGATGATCCAGGCCGCCGGCGCCACGCCCTGCGGCGTGACCATCGCGCTGGATCGCCAGGAGAAGGCGGCCGAGAACGGCCAGGACCTTCCCTGGTCGGCAGTACAGTACGTGCGCGACCAGCTGAAGCTGCCGGTTGTCGCCATTGCGGGGCTCTCGGACTTGCTCCAGTATCTGCAGACCACCAGCAGCGCCGCCGTGTCCGCCCATGCGGCGGCGGTCCATGCCTACCGCGATCGCTACGGAGTCTGATGCGTCCCTCGATCTCCCGCCGCCCGCAGTGCCCACGGCCCGCCGCGCCCTGGGCGCTGGCCGGCCTGCTGATGCTGGCCTGCGGTCTGGCGGACACCGCCGTCGCGCAGCAGGCCAAGACGCCTACGGGCATCTACACCTGCAACACCGCCGATGGCCGCCGGCTCACGTCCGACCGGCCGATCCCGGAATGCCAGACGCGCGAACAGCGGCTGCTGAACTCCGATGGCTCGGTGCGCAAGATGGTGCCGCCGGCGATGTCGCCCGAGGAGCAGGCCGCCGCCGATCAACGCAAGCGCGCCGAGGAAGTGCAGCGCGCCGCGCAGCAGGACGCGATCCGGCGTGATCGCAACCTGCTGCAGCGCTATGCCGACCAGGCCGCGCACCAGCGCGCGCGCGAAGCGGCGCTGGACGATGTCCGCGAAGCGATGCAGCAGTCCGAGAAGCGCCTGCAGGCCCTGGCGACTGAACGCAAGCCGCTGCTGGACGAGGCCGAGTTCTACAAGGGCAAGCGCGTGCCGTTCAAGCTGCAGCACCAGCTCGAGGCCAATGAAGCCGCCGCGGCCGCGCAGCGCGAATCCATCGAGAACCAGAAGGCCGAGATCGGCCGCGTGAACAAGTTCTACGACGAGGAACTGTCGCGCCTGAAGCGGCTGTGGGCCGGCGCCGCGCCGGGCTCGCTGGAGAAGCCGGCGCCGCAGGCGGCGTCCGCCAGCAGCCGCTGAGGGCCGCCGAGCAAGCCGCGGAGAAAGCCGCGACGCCAAAAAGGAACGCCGGTGGATCGCTCCACCGGCGTTGTCTTTTTCAGGACGTGATCAGGCGCCGAGCTTCTTCTTCAGCAACTCGTTCACGGCGGCCGGATTGGCCTTGCCCTTGGTCGCCTTCATCGCCTGGCCGACCAGCGCGTTGAAGGCCTTCTCCTTGCCGGCGCGGAACTCCTCGACCGATTTGGTGTTGGCCGCCAGCACCTCGTCGAGGATGCGCTCGAGCTCGCCGGTGTCGTTGGACTGCTTCAGGTCCTTGGCCTCGATGATGGCGTCGACGTCGGTGCCCTGGCCGGTCCACAGCGCCTCGAACACCTGCTTGGCCGAGTTGTTGGAGATCGTGCCGTCCTGGATGCGCTGGATCAGCGCCGCCAGCAGCGCCGGCGTCACGGGCGCGTCTTCGATCGAGCGCTCTTCGGTGTTCAGACGGCGCGAGACCTCGCCCATCAGCCAGTTCGCCACCAGCTTGGGCGCGCCGCAGGCCTCGCGCGCGGCCTCGTAGAAGCGGGCCATCGCCAGACTCTGCGTCATCATCGTCGCGTCGTACGCGGGCAGGCCGTCAGCCTGCTGGAAGCGCGCCGCCATCACGGTGGGCAGCTCCGGCATCTCGCCGCGCACGCGCTCCACCCAGTCGGCGCCGATCATCAGCGGCGGCAGGTCCGGATCCGGGAAGTAGCGGTAATCGGCCGCATCCTCCTTGGTCCGCATCGCGCGCGTCTCGCCGGTGTCCGGGTTGTAGAGCACCGTCGCCTGCTGGATCTCCAGGCCGTCCTCGATCTGGTCGATCTGCCAGTTGACCTCGTAGTTCACCGCGTCGACCAGGTAGCGGAAGCTGTTCAGGTTCTTGATCTCGCGCCGCGTGCCGAAGGGCTCGCCGGGCTTGCGCACCGAGACGTTGACGTCGCAGCGGAACGAGCCCTCCTGCATGTTGCCGTCGCAGATGCCCAGCCACATCACCAGCGCGTGCAGCGTCCTGGCGTACTCGACGGCCTCGGCGCCGGAGCGCATCTCGGGCTCCGAGACGATCTCCAGCAGCGGCGTGCCGGCGCGGTTCAGGTCGATGCCCGACTGGCCGTGATAGTCCTCGTGCAGGCTCTTGCCGGCATCCTCCTCGAGGTGGGCGCGCGTCAGCTTCACGACCTTCTTCTCGTCGCCGACGAAGAACTCGATCTGGCCGCCCTGCACGACGGGGATCTCGTACTGGCTGATCTGGTAGCCCTTGGGCAGGTCCGGATAGAAGTAGTTCTTGCGGGCGAAGATGGACAGCGGCGCCACCTTCGCGCCGACCGCCAGGCCGAAGCGGATCGCGCGCTCGACGGCGCCGCGGTTCAGCACCGGCAGCGTGCCCGGCAGCGCCAGGTCCACCGCGCTGGCCTGCGTGTTGGGCGCCGCGCCGAACGCGGTCGACGAACCGCTGAAGATCTTCGAGACGGTCGAGAGTTGGACGTGGTTCTCCAGGCCGATGACGACCTCGTAGCCCCGCACCAGTTGGCTGTTCTTGCTCATCGCTTGCTCGTTGTCCTTACACGCCCGCCGGGGTCAGGCGGTGCCAGTCGGTGGCCTGCTGCAGCGCATGGGCGGCGTGCAGCAGCGTGCCTTCCTGGAAGTAGTTGCCCAGCAGCTGCAGGCCCACGGGCATGCCGCCCTCGCCCAGCCCCACCGGCACGCTCATGCCGGGCAGGCCGGCCAGCGACCCCGGCAGCGTGAAGATGTCGGCCAGATAGACCTTGACCGGATCGTCCGCGCCCTCGCCCTGCTTCCAGGCCACCGTCGGCGCCACCGGCCCGGCGATCAGGTCGCACTGCTGGAAGGCCTGCTGGAAGTCGTCCGCGATCATGCGGCGCAGCTTCTGCGCCTGCAGGTAGTACGCGTCGTAGTAGCCATGCGAGAGCACGTAGCTGCCGATCATGATCCGGCGCTTGACCTCGGCGCCGAAGCCCTCGGCGCGGGTCTTCTCGTACATGTCGATCAGGTTGCTGTAGTCCTTGGCGCGGTGTCCGAACTTCACCCCGTCGAAGCGCGAGAGGTTGGAGCTCGCCTCGGCCGGGGCAATGATGTAGTAGACCGGGATGGCCAGCTCGGTGCGCGGCAGCGAGACGTCGACCAGCGTCGCGCCCAGCTTCTCCAGCTCCGCCAGGCCGGCGCGCACGGCGCCGTTCACGTCCGGCGACAGCGCGGCCGGGAAGAACTCCTTGGGCAGGCCGATGCGCAGACCCTTGAGCGGCTGCGCGGCGGTCGCGCCCTCGCGGGCGGCCAGCATGCGCGCATGGAAGTCCTGCGGCGGCTGCTGGACGCTGGTGGCGTCGCGCTCGTCGAAGCCGCTCATCGCCGAGAGCAGCAGCGCGCAGTCCTCGGCGGAGCGCGCCATCACGCCGGCCTGGTCCAGGCTGGACGCGAAGGCGATCATCCCGTAGCGCGAGCACACGCCATAGGTCGGCTTGATGCCGGTGATGCCGGAGAAGCTGGCCGGCTGGCGGATCGAGCCGCCGGTGTCGGTGCCGGTCGTGGCCGGCACCAGGCCGGCGGCCACCGCGACCGCGGAGCCGCCCGAGGAGCCGCCCGGCACGCGCGTGCGGTCCCAGGGGTTCAGCGCCTTGAAGTAGGCGCTGTTCTCGGTGGCCGAGCCCATCGCGAACTCGTCGCAGTTCAGCTTGCCCAGCGACACGGTGCCCGCGGCGTTCAGCCGGTCGACGACCGTGGCGTCGAAGGGGCTCAGATAGCCCTCGAGCATCCTGGAGCCGGCCGTGGTCGGCATGTCGCGGGTGACGAAGATGTCCTTGTGCGCCAGCGGCACGCCGATCAGCGCGCCGGCCTCGCTGCGGGCCAGTCGGGCGTCGGCGTCCTTGGCGCGCGCCAGCGCGTAGTCCTCGTCGACATGCAGGAAGGCGCCCAGATCCTTCGCCGCGGCAACACGCGCAAGCAGATGTTGCGTCAGTTCGGTGCTGGACACCGTCTTGGCGCGCAACGCGCGGCCGAGCTCGGCGACGCCGAGTTGATGCAGGGGGGCGGTCATTCGATGACTTTCGGGACCAGGAACAGGCCGTCCTCGACGGCGGGAGCGCTGCGCTGGTTGAGCGCGCGCTGGTCGGTTTCGGTGACGCGGTCCTCGCGTAGCCGCAGGGCCACTTCCTGGACCGCCGACAGCGGCGTGTAGAGAGGATCGACGCCGCTGGTGTCGACCGCGCTCATCTGCTCGACGATCGAGAAGAAGCCGTTGAGCTGCGGCAGCAGGGCGGCCTGCTCGTCGCCGGAAAGTTCCAGCCGGGCCAGTTTGGCGATCCGGCTGACATCGTCGTGGGTGAGTGCCATGGGAATGTGCTGAGGGGGCCGTCGCCGCTGATGCCGCCTTGCGCGGCGCGTAAACGCCGAACGCTGACGGAAGGCTTGCCGACGGGCCAAACCAGGGGGTGATCAGTTATTATCCCCGCTTATCTCCATAGGCCGGGGCTGCTGACGCAGCCTCGTTGCTTATGGCAAGGAATCTCGCTCGCGCGGACGCCGCCGGTCCGCGCGGTTACCCGACAAGAACCGCCCCGAATCGCAGCCGCCCGGACAGAACGCAGACGAACGCCGCCTGATGCCGTCGAATGCCGCCGATTGCGTGTAGTTCGACGTTGACCGGCGGCTCCAGGTGCCGAAGCGTCCTGACCCGGGCTTGCCCATACACATGCTCGCCTCCCTGCGCCGCTATTTCTCCACCGACCTCGCCATCGACCTGGGCACCGCCAACACGCTGATCTACGTCCGCGGTAAAGGCGTGGTGCTGGATGAACCCTCCGTCGTCGCCATCCGCCACGAGGGCGGCCCCAACGGCAAGAAGACGATCCAGGCCGTCGGCCACGAGGCCAAGGCCATGCTGGGCAAGGTGCCCGGCAACATCGAGGCGATCCGCCCGATGAAGGACGGCGTGATCGCCGACTTCGTGGTGACGGAGCAGATGATCAAGCAGTTCATCAAGATGGTGCACGACACCAAGCTGCTGCGCCCCTCCCCCCGCATCATCATCTGCGTCCCCTGCGGCTCCACGCAGGTCGAGAAGCGCGCGATCCGCGACGCCGCGCTGGGCGCCGGCGCCTCGGAGGTCTATCTCATCGAGGAGCCGATGGCGGCGGCGATCGGTGCCGGGCTGCCGGTCTCGGAGGCGTCGGGCTCGATGGTGATCGACATCGGCGGCGGCACGACCGAAGTGGGCGTGATCTCGCTGGGCGGCATGGTCTACAAGGGCTCGGTCCGCGTCGGCGGCGACAAGTTCGACGAGGCCATCATCAATTACATCCGCCGCAACTACGGCATGCTGATCGGCGAGCCGACGGCGGAGTCCATCAAGAAGAACATCGGCTCGGCCTTCCCTGGCTCAGAGGTCAAGGAGATGGAGGTCAAGGGCCGCAACCTGAGCGAAGGCGTGCCGCGCAGCTTCACGATCTCGAGCAACGAGATCCTGGAGGCGCTGACCGACCCGTTGAACCAGATCGTCTCGGCCGTGAAGAACGCG
This sequence comes from Roseateles sp., assembly GCF_039595595.1. GTDB lineage: Bacteria > Pseudomonadota > Gammaproteobacteria > Burkholderiales > Burkholderiaceae_C > Roseateles. The sequence continues at coordinate 7,517 of NZ_JBCNLG010000053.1, forward strand.
CTGGAGCAGACCCCTCCGGAGCTGGGCGCCGACATCGCCGAGCGCGGCATGATGCTGACCGGCGGCGGCGCGCTGCTGCGCGACCTGGACCGGCTGCTGGCCGAGGAAACCGGCCTGCCGGTGCTCGTCGCCGAAGACCCGCTGACCTGCGTGGTGCGCGGCTGCGGCATGGCGCTCGAACGCATGGAACGCCTCGGCTCCATCTTCACCAACGAGTAAGCAGGCCTACTGCGCGGGCGCCAGGCGTCGTTGGGCGGTGCTCGGAATCCTCGCGTACAGGAAGTACGCTCCGGTTCCTCCGCTCCGTCCGCCTAGCCTGACACCCGCTCGCTACGGCCGATACGTTGTCAACCAGCGTTGTCGTCGGTCTTTCTGAAAGTCTGAGATCCCTGTCATGCCCCTGGGCACTCTGGATCGCAATCCGCCGCCGCTGTTCCGTGAAGGCCCGTCCGCGCTGACGAAGCTGGCCTTCTGCGCCGCGCTGGCCGTGTTCCTCATGGTCGCGGACTCCCGCTTCCAGATCACCGCGCCGGCCCGCGCGGGCCTGGCCCTCGCGCTGCATCCGCTGCAGCGCGTGCTGCTCGCGCCGGTCGACGCCTGGGAGCAGGCCGGCGACTATGCCCGCGGCATGGAGAAGGCCACCGAGGCCGAGAACCAGGCCCGCCAGCAACTTGCCTCGCAGGCCGTGATCCTGAGCCGCGCCGCGCAGCTGCAGGCCGAGAACACCCGCCTGCGGGCACTGCTCGACCTGCGCGAAGCGCTGCCGGTGAAGGGCCTGGCCGCCGAGGTGCTCTACGAGGCCCCGGATCCGTTCTCGCGCCGCATCGTCATCGACCGCGGCAGCCACCGCGGCGTGCGTCTGGGCGCGCCGGTGGTCAACGACGCGGGCGTGCTCGGCCAGGTGACGCGCGTCTATCCGCTGTCCGCCGAGGTCACGTTGCTCACCGACCGCGAAGCCACCATTCCCGTGCTCAACACCCGCACGCAGCAGCGCGGCGTCGCCTATGGCGGCGAGCGCGGCGTGATGGAGCTGCGCTTCATCGCCGCCAACGCCGACATCAAGCCCGGCGACGCGCTCGCGACCTCGGGACTGGACGGCCTGTATCCGCCGGGCCTGCCGGTGGCGAAGGTCACCGAGGTCGAGCGCCGCGGCGACACCAGCTTCGCCCGCGTGGGCCTGGCGCCGGTGGCGCAGCCCGACAGCGCCCGCCATGTGCTGGTGCTGGAGCCGCTGGAGGGCCAGGAGGCCGCCCGCACGGAAGCCGCGCAGGAAGCGGCCAGCGCCACGGCCGCCGCTGCCGCCGAGGCCGCGAGCCGGCCGCGCGGCCGCGCGGCCTCGGCATCCGCGGCGTCCGGCCCGAAGGGAGGCACCCGATGATCATGCCGCGCGGCGCGAGCCAGCTGCTGCTGCCCGCCAATCCCCTGTTCATCGCCTTCAGCCTCGTCGTCGGCCTGCTGATCGACATGGTGCCGGTAGGCCGCCAGCCGTGGATGCCGGACGTGCTCGCGCTGGTGCTGGTGTTCTGGAACGTGCACCAGCCGCGCCGCGTCGGCGTCGGCTGGGCCTTCGTCTTCGGCTTGATGATCGACGTCCATCACGGCGCGCTGCTGGGCCAGCACGCGCTGGCCTACAGCCTGCTGGCGTTCGGCGCCGTCGCGCTGCATCGCCGTCTGCTGTGGTTCTCGCTGGGCGCACAGGCCTTGCATGTGCTGCCGCTGTTCGTCGCGGCGGCGGCCATCGCCGTGATCGTGCGGCTGCTCGTGGGAGGCATGTGGCCGGGCTGGAGCCTGGTGCTCGCGCCGCTGCTGCAGGCTGCGCTGTGGCCCGTGACCGCCGCCCTGCTGCTGGCGCCGCAGCGCCGCGCGCCGGATCCCGACGCGCACCGCCCGCTCTGAGCGCGCCGAGGACGGGCCCGCGATGACGGTCATCAAGAACCTCCAGGCGGAGCTGAGCCGTTTCCGGCTGCGGCTGGTCGCGGCGGCGGCCTTCGTGCTGTTCTGCTTCTGCCTGCTGATCGCGCGGCTCTCCTACCTGCAGATCACGCAGCACGACACGCTGCTGGAGCGCGCCGAGACCAACCGGGTGTCCGTCGTCCCCATCGTCCCGAACCGCGGCCTGATCGTCGACCGCAACGGCGTGGTGCTGGCGAGCAACTACTCGGCCTACACGCTGGAGATCACGCCGTCGAAGGTGCCGGACCTGGAGCGCACGATCGACGGGCTCGCCGCGGTCATCGACATCCAGCCGCGCGACCGCCGCCGCTTCAAGCGGCTGATGGAGGAGAGCAAGAACTTCGAGTCGCTCCCCATCCGCACCAAACTGACCGACACCGAGGTCGCGCGCTTCGCCGCGCAGCGCTTCCGCTTCCCGGGCGTGGACATCAAGGCGCGGCTGTTCCGCAGCTATCCGCTGGGCGATGTGGGCTCGCACCTGCTTGGCTACATCGGCCGCATCAACCAGGCCGAGAAGAAGGCGATGGAGGATTGGTCCGAAGAGGACGTCGCCAACTATCGCGGCACCGAGTACATCGGCAAGCTCGGTCTGGAGCAGGCCTACGAGCGCGAGCTGCACGGGCAGACCGGCTTCGAGGAGATGGAGATCAGCGCCGGCGGGCGCGCGGTGCGCCGGTTGCGCAACCGCCCGCCGACGCCGGGCAACACGCTGCACCTGTCGGTCGACATCAAGCTGCAGGCGCTGGTCGAGCGGCTCTTTGGCGAGCGCCGCGGCGCGCTGGTGGCGATCGACCCGCGCAACGGCGAGGTGCTGGCCTTCGTCTCCAAGCCGACCTTCGATCCCAACCTGTTCGTCGACGGCATCGATGCCGACAGCTGGAAGGACCTCAACGAGGACATCGACAAGCCGCTGCTGAACCGCGCGCTGCGCGGCACCTATCCGCCGGGCTCGACCTTCAAGCCCTACATGGCGATGGCCGCGCTGAACACCGGCAAGCGCGCCGCCAGCGTCGTGATCCAGGACAACCTGACCTACAGCTTCGGCGGCCGCACCTTCGGCAGCGCGACCGGCGACCGCGCGGGACCGAAGGACATGCGGCTGGCGATCGTGACCTCGTCCAACGTCTACTTCTATTCGCTGGCCAACGAGATGGGCGTGGACCTGATCCACGACCAGCTCGAACCCTTCGGCTTCGGCCGCAAGACCGAGATCGACCTGCTGGGCGAGGTCACCGGCATCCTGCCCAGCACCGAGTGGAAGCGCCGCGCCTACAAGCGGCCGGAGCAGCAGAAGTGGTACGCGGGCGAGACGATCTCGCTGGGCATCGGCCAGGGCTACAACAACTTCACCATGCTGCAGCTGGCGACCGCGATGTCGACGCTGTCCAGCGGCGGCGAGCGCTACCGGCCGCGGCTGGTGCGCGAGATCGAGGACGTCGTGAAGCACGCGCGGCGGCGCACCGCGAGCGATGCGCTGGAGCCGCTGGCGCTGCGCCGCGCCGATGTCGACGTCATCCGCAACGCGATGCACGACGTGACGCTGGAAGGCACCTCGCGTGCGGTGTTCGCGGGCGCTCAGTACCAGAGCGCCGGCAAGACCGGCACGGCCCAGGCGGTGGGCCTGCGCGCCGGCCAGACCTACAGCAGCATCAAGGCGGACGAGCGCAAGCGCGACCATTCGCTGTACATCTCGTTCGCGCCCTACCAGGCGCCGACGATCGCGCTGGCGGTGATCGTCGAGAACGCGGGCTTCGGGTCCGAATCGGCCGCGCCGATCGCGCGCCGCGTGTTCGACTACGTGCTGACCGGCCAGTACCCGAGCGAAGAGGACATCGCCAAGGTGCGGCTGGGGCAGGTGGGCGCACCGATCGGCACGCCGCGCCGCGTCGAGGACGTGCCCTTGCCTGGCGCGCCGGCGAGCGCGCCCGAGGCGGCTGCCTCCGCCGCGCCGCCCCCCAACCCGGGAGCTTCCCGATGAGCGCCGTCTTCAACAAGCCCAGTCTGCTGCAGCGCGTGAAGCCGCTGTTCCAGGGCTTCGACATCCCGCTGCTGCTGGCGATGTTCTGGCTCATGGGCCTGGGCCTGATGTGCATGTATTCGGCCGGCTATGACCACGGCACCCGCTTCGTCGACCACGCCCGCAACATGGTGCTGGCGATGGGCGTGCTGTTCGTGACGGCGCAGGTGCCGCCGCAGCGGCTGATGCAGTTGGCGCTGCCGCTGTACACGGTGGGGGTGACGCTGCTGGTGGCGGTGGCGCTGTTCGGCGTCACCAAGAAGGGGGCGACGCGCTGGCTCTATGTCGGCACGCAGATCCAGCCGTCGGAGCTGCTGAAGATCGCGGTGCCGCTGATGCTGGCCTGGTGGTTCCAGAAGCGCGAGGGCCAGTTGAGACTGCCCGACTTCGTCGCCGCGTTCGTGCTGCTCGCGGTGCCGGTCGGCCTGATCGCGAAACAGCCGGACCTCGGGACCTCCTTGCTGGTGCTGGGCGCGGGGCTCTACGTGATCTTCTTCGCCGGCCTGTCCTGGAAGCTGATCATCCCGGCGCTGGTGCTCGCGGGCTCGGGCATCACCGCGCTGGTGCTGAGTGAGGACCAGATCTGCCAGCCCGACGTGAAGTGGATCGTCCTCAAGGACTACCAGAAGGACCGCGTCTGCACGCTGCTGGACCCGACCAAGGATCCGTTGGGCAAGGGCTTCCACATCATCCAGGGCGAGATCGCGATCGGCTCTGGCGGCGTGACCGGCAAGGGCTTCATGAAGGGGACGCAGACGCACCTGGAGTTCATTCCGGAGCGGACCACCGACTTCATCTTCGCCGCCTATGGGGAGGAGTTCGGCCTGATCGGCGCACTGGGGCTGCTGGTGGGATTCACCGCGCTGATCCTGCGCGGACTGGCCATCGCGCACGAGGCGCCAACCTTGTTCTCGAGACTGCTTGCGGGAGCGATCACGCTGAGTTTCTTCACCTACGTGTTCGTCAACATGGGCATGGTGACAGGCATCCTGCCCGTGGTGGGCGTGCCGCTGCCGTTCATCTCCTATGGAGGGACGGCGATGGTGACGCTGGGATTGTCATTGGGGATGTTGATGTCGATCGCGAAGAGCCGCGGGGGCACGCAGCGCTGATCAGGCGGCCTCACCAAGATCCTCGAAGATGACAGCGCCCGGAAGCGCCAGGCCGATGCTTTCCATGACGACGATCTGGCCGTTGATCAGTTCGTATCGCCGGTCCCGATGTGTGGAGGATGCCCCGGAAAGCGGTTCAGTGCGAGCCGTTGGACAGCGGGTGCGCGGTGAAGCGCACCGTGAATCGAGCGCCCGGTCCCACGCCTTCCGCCTCCGCCTGGCGGCGCGGGCGCGTGTCGTCGACGGTGATCTCGGCGTCGTGCTGCTGGACGATCTCCCGCACGATCGCCAGCCCCAGGCCGGAGCCATCAACGTTCGTGCCCAGCGCGCGGTAGAAGGGCTGGAACACCTGCTCGCGCTCCGACTCGGCGATCCCCGGCCCCGAGTCCTCCACCTGCAGCACGCAGACCTGCCCGAACGGGTCCTCGACGACGCGGACCGTGATCGTTCCGCCGCCCGGCGTGTACAGCAGCGCGTTGTCGACCAGATTGCGGATCAGCTCCCGGATCAGCAGCGGATGACCATGGATGCGCAGGCCGGCCTGGCTCGCCTCCGGCCCTTCGTAGCCGAGATCCAGCCGTTTCTCCATCGCCCGCGGCACGAAGTCGCGCACGGTCTCGATCGCCAGTACCGGCAGGTTCACCTCGCTGCGCCGGGCGGCATGCTCCTGATCCTCCGCCCGCGCCATCGCCAGCAACTGATTGACCATGTGCGCCGCGCGTTGACTCGAGACCGCGATCTGCTTCAGCGAGCGCCGCAGTTCCGCCGGCGAGCTGCGGCCCTCGTCGATCTCGCGCTGTGCCAGCTCGGCCTGCGTGCGCAGCCCCGCCAGCGGCGTCTTCAGCTGATGCGCGGCATCGGCCAGGAAATGCTTCTGCGCACGGATCGATTGATCGAGCCGCTCGAGCAGATCGTTGATCGCCTGCACCAGCGGCGCGACTTCGTCCGGGATGCGTTGCTCGTCGATCGGGCTCAGGTCGGAGCTGTCGCGCGAACGGATGCGCCGCTGCAGGTCATTGAGCGGCGCGATGCCGCGCGCCAGCGCCAGCCAGACCAGCAGCACGGCCAGCGGCAGGATCACGAACTGCGGCAGGATCACGCCCTTGATGATCTCGTTGGTCAGCCGCGAGCGCTTGCCCAGCGTCTCCGCGACCTGCACCAGCATCATCCGGTCCCCGCCAGCCATTCCCTCGGGCACCACCCACAGGTAGGACACGCGGACCGCTTCGTTGTTGACCTCGTCGAAGCGGCGGTTGACCTCCCACGGCACGATCGGCGGTTCGGCCTCCGGCACCGGCAGCTGCGCGTCGCCGCTGAGCAGCTCGCCGCGCAGTCCCAGCACCTGGTAATAGACGGTGTCCGACTCGTCCGCGCGCAGCAGCGCCGCGGCCTCCGGCGCGAGTGCGTAGCGGGAACGCCCCTTCTTCACCGTGTCGTTGGGGCCGGGCTCGGTCACGACCTGCAGGCCGAGCCGGCGTGCCATCTCATCGAGCTCGCGGTCGTACGGCTTGTTGGCGATGCCCTGCGCCACCAGCCAGGTCAGCGCGACGCTGATCGGCCAGATGACCAGCAGCGGGGCGAGCATCCAGTCGAGGATCTCGCCGAACAGCGAGCGATGGCCGGACGATTCAGCCGCCATGCCGCATGCCGCCGTTCAAGCGCCCTCCCGCCTTCGTGTCCAGCGCGGTGGCCGGGCCGTCAGCCGGGGATCTTCTCAAGGCAGTAGCCCAGCCCGCGCACCGTCGCGATGCGGATCGGACCCTGCTCGATCTTCTTGCGCAGGCGGTGGATGTAGACCTCGATCGCGTTGTTGCTGACTTCCTCGCCCCATTCGCACAGGCGCTCCACCAACTGGTCCTTGCTGACCAGCCGCCCGGCGCGCTGCAGCAGCACCTCCAGCAGCGACAGCTCGCGGGCCGACAGTTCCACCATCTGGTCGTTGATGTAGGCGACGCGGCCCGTGGCGTCGAAGGTCAGCGGGCCGTGGCGGATCACGCTCGACGCCGTGCCCAGGCCGCGGCGCGTGAGCGCCCGCACGCGGGCCTCCAGTTCCTGCAGCGAGAACGGCTTGGCCATGTAGTCGTCGGCGCCGAGGTCCAGCCCCTTGACGCGTTCCTCGATACTGTCGGCCGCGGTCAGGATCAGCACCGGCAAGGCCGAGCCGCGCGCGCGCAACCGGCGCAGCACCTCGAGCCCATGCAGCTTGGGCAGGCCCAGGTCGAGGATGAGCAGATCGAACTCGTGGGAGGCCAGGGCCGCGTCGGCCTCGCTGCCGCTGCCCACCTGATCGACGGCGCAACCGGATGCCCGCAGCGAGCGCAACAGGCCGTCGGCCAGGACCTGGTCGTCCTCGGCGATCAAGATGCGCATATGTCGTCCCCTCTTGTCATGAAGACATTCTAGGGAGCGCTCCCTCGCGCTTCCCTAGGCGTTTCCGAGGCGTCCGTCGTATGGATGAAGGGGGCGCCGGGTCGGGACCGCGGCAGCTTTGGATGGCGGAAATCCCACCGAAGGCGGAAAGAGGAGGGGAATGGCGGCGCTGGCTCATCCTGTGAGCCACTGGCTGCCTAAGATGGCCGCATCGACCGACGTACGAGCCGCATCGCGGATCGGCGGCCTCGACAAAGTACTGTACAGATATACAGATTGCGCCATAATCCGCCGCAGCCAACAGGAGAAGATTGCATGGACGCCCCCGTGAAAAACGCCAACACCGAAAAAGCCAAGGCCCTGCAGGCCGCCCTCGCCCAGATTGAAAAGCAGTTCGGCAAGGGCTCGATCATGCGGCTGGCGGAAGGCGAGAAGATCGAGGACATCCAGGTGGTCTCCACCGGCTCGCTGGGCCTGGACATCGCGCTCGGTGTCGGCGGCCTGCCGCGCGGCCGGGTGATCGAGATCTACGGCCCGGAATCCTCGGGCAAGACGACGCTGACGCTGCAGGTCATCGCGCAGATGCAGAAGCTCGATGGCGTGTGCGCCTTCATCGACGCGGAGCACGCGCTGGATGTTCAGTACGCGCAGAAGCTGGGCGTGAACCTGCAGGAACTGCTGATCAGCCAGCCCGACACCGGCGAACAGGCGCTGGAGATCGTGGACTCGCTGGTGCGCTCCGGCTCGGTCGATCTGATCATCGTGGACTCGGTCGCCGCGCTGACGCCGAAGGCGGAGCTCGAGGGCGAAATGGGCGACGCGCTGCCCGGCCTGCAAGCCCGACTGATGAGCCAGGCGCTGCGCAAGCTGACCGCCACCATCAAGAAGACCAACTGCACCGTCATCTTCATCAACCAGATCCGGATGAAGATCGGCGTCATGTTCGGCTCGCCCGAAACGACGACGGGCGGCAACGCGCTGAAGTTCTACGCCTCCGTGCGCCTGGACATCCGCCGCATCGGCTCGATCAAGAAGGGCGAGGAAGTCATCGGCTCCGAGACCAAGGTCAAGGTTGTCAAGAACAAGGTCGCGCCTCCGTTCAAGACAGCCGAATTCGACATCCTCTACGGGGAAGGCATCAGCCGCGAGGGCGAGATCATCGACATGGGCGTGACCGCCAAGATCGTCGACAAGTCCGGCGCCTGGTATGCCTACAGCGGCGAGAAGATCGGGCAAGGCAAGGACAACGCCCGCGAGTTCCTGCGCGAGAACCCGGATCTGGCCGTCGAGATCGAGAACAAGATCCGCGAATCGCTGGGCATCCCGCTGCTGGGCGCCGCGCCCGGCGATGCCGAGTAAGCGACCCGCCAGCAAGGGCGTGGGCGCTCAGCCCTTGTCCTTGAAGGCTCGGGCAGTGGCCCTGCTTGCGCAGCGCGAGCACAGCGCGATGGAGCTGCGGCGCAAGCTGCAGCGCATCGCGAGAGATCGGCGAGCCGCTGAGGCGGCTAACGCGGCTAACGCGGCCAACGCCGCGGCGGCGGCGGACGCGCAGCGCACTGATGAGTCCTCGGACGAGGAGGGCGTTGGCGGTTTCGACGAAGAAGTGGACGCCGTGCTGGACTGGCTCAAGGCCAGCGGCTACCTCGACGAGTCGCGCTTTGTCGAATCCCGCATTCATGCGCGCGCTCAGCGCTTCGGACAACGGCGCATCGAGCAGGAGCTCGCGCAGCACGGGCTGTCCATGGATGCGGAGCAGCGCTCGACGCTGGCTGCGGGCGAACTGGACCGCGCATGCGAACTTGTGCGCCGCAAGTTCGGCGATGGCGCGCCAGCCGACGCGGCCGCCGAAGCCAAGTGCCTGCGCTTTCTCATGGGCCGAGGCTTCGGCCACGACGTGGCCCGCAAGGCGGTGCGGCGTGTCGCCGCCGGGCTGGACCGCGATCCTGACGCCTGAACCGGCGACATCGCCGCTGCGCGCACGAAACGGCTCGAAACTTCGTGCGCCATGAGCACCTTGCGGCCCGCTGACAAGCCCACGCCGGTGCGCGTCTCAACCCCGCCAAGGGCTTGATGCAACGCAGCATGCTACATTTTCGGCTTCGCAAATCAGCCCGCCGGCGTTCGTCCGCGGGCGTGTTTTTGCGTGTTTGCATCGGTTTATGTCTTCCATCGCCTCCCCCGAGCGCCATCCGCCGCATCGTCGTCGACCCGTCGACGCGCGGTCCTATGGCCGCGACGACGGGGTCCTTGTCGCGGAGGCCCGGCTGAGCCCGGCGCTGCAAACCTCATCTCCACGCCAGCACCGCGGATCGCCTGCGGCGCCGGCGGCCTCTTCCTGATTCATCCATCAAGCGAGACCTCCCTATGAAGATTCACGAGTACCAGGGCAAGGAAATCCTGCGCCAGTTCGGCGTGCCGGTGCCGCGCGGCATTCCCGCGTTCACGGTGC
>NZ_JBCNLG010000054.1:0-16521 GCF_039595595.1 Roseateles sp.
ACTCGAGGTACTTGCCGCCGGTGTCCTTCTTCCACTGCTCGACGCCGCGGTAGGCGGCCTCGTTGAACGACTTGTCGAACTTGCCGCCCATGTCGAAGATCACCGCCGGGGTGGTCTGCGCGGCCGCCGCGCCGGCCACCAGGGCCAGGGCCAGTCCAGCGACGATCGGGGAGAGCGACAGGGAGGGCTTCATCATTTGCGGTCTCGTTGCGAGGGGGAGGAGCAACCGGGCATTTTATGAAGGCGCGAGTGTAAGCCACGTCAAGGAAAACGCTAAACGTTTGCGCGCTCGTCAAATCAAGGGCCGCCTCACTCATCGAAGTCATTGACGGCTTCTCCGCAATCCGCCCCAAGCTTGACCGAACCCTGACCTGAGGCGTGCACGGCAAGTTGAGAATTACTATCATTTAGAATGTTTCGCTTCGCAAGCCCGCGGGCCACTCCGACGACATGAGCGCTGTCCTTCCCGTCCCCACCCTCGCCCAGGCCGGCATCGGCCAGGCGCACCGCGTCAAGGCGCTGCAGGCGCCGGCCCATGCGCCGGAATGGAAGCAGTGGCTGGAGGAGCTCGGCTTCGTCCCGGGCGAGCACGTGGCCGTGCTGGCGCGCGCGATGCCCGGCGCCGATCCCCTGGTGGTGCGCATCGGTCAATCCACCTTCGCGCTGCGCCGCGCCGAGGCGGATTGCGTGGTGCTGGAAGGCGGTGGCGCGGGCGGGTTGACCGTGCCGCTGGATGCCGAGGCCGGCGCGGCCGCCGTCGCCTGCGGAGCCGCTCATGCGTGAGGCCATCGTCCACATCCATCCGGCCGGGCCGTTGCTGGCGCTGGTCGGCAATCCGAACTGCGGCAAGACCGCGCTGTTCAACCGGCTCACCGGCAGCCGGCAGAAGGTCGCCAACTACGCCGGCGTGACCGTCGAGCGCAAGGAAGGCCGCCTGAAGACCGCCGCCGGCAAGCTGCTGCGCGTGCTGGACCTGCCGGGCACGTACTCGCTGTATCCGCGCTCGCCGGACGAGCGCGTGACCGTCGACGTGCTGGCCGGCCGCGCCACCGGCGAGAAGCGGCCCGACCTGGTCGTGTGCGTGCTGGACGCGACCAACCTGCGCCGCAACCTGCGGCTGTTCCTGTCGGTGCAGCGCCAGGGCCTGCCCTGCGTGGTCGCGCTGAACATGGCGGACCTGGCGCAGCGCCGGGGCATCGAGATCGACTCCGACAAGCTCGGCGCGCTGCTGGGCGTGCCGGTGATCCGCACGGTCGCGACCGACGGCGCCGGGCTGGACGACCTGCGCGCGCTGCTCGACCAGCCCGAGCGCTGGTCCACCGCCTCGGCGGTGCCGGAGGGCGAGGACACGGCCCGCATCAATCACATCCTCAAGGAGCTCGGCCTGGACCAACTGCAGGGCGAGCTGCCCAGCGACAAGCTGGACCGCGTCGTGCTGCATCCGGTGATCGGCCCGATCCTGCTGGCGGTGCTGCTGTTCTTCCTGTTCCAGGCGGTGTTCGCGTGGGCCGAGGTGCCCAAGGGCTGGATCGAGGCGGGCACCGGCTGGCTCGGCGAGCAGGCCGGCGCGCTGCTGCCCGAGGGCCATCTGCGCAGCCTCGTGGTCGATGGCCTGATCGCGGGCGTCGGCGGCGTGCTGGTGTTCCTGCCGCAGATCCTGATCCTGTTCTTCTTCATCCTGCTGCTGGAGGAATCGGGCTACCTGCCGCGCGCGGCCTTCCTGCTGGATCGGCTGATGGGCTCGGTGGGGCTGTCGGGCCGCAGCTTCATCCCGCTGCTGTCGAGCTTCGCCTGCGCGATCCCCGGGATCATGGCCACGCGCTCGATCGCCAACGCGCGCGACCGCCTGGTCACCATCCTGATCGCACCGCTGATGACCTGCTCGGCGCGGCTGCCGGTGTACGCGCTGCTGATCGGCGCCTTCATTCCGCAGCGCGAGCTGTGGGGCGGCATCGAGCTGCAGGGGCTGGTGCTGTTCGTGCTGTACTTCGCTGGCATCCTGGTGGCGATGGCGGTGGCCTGGGTGCTCAAGCGCTTCACCGACGCCGGCCGCCAGGTGCGGCCGCTGATGATGGAGCTGCCCAGCTACCACTGGCCGCATGCGCGCAACATCGCCATCGGTCTGCTCCAGCGCGCGGAGATCTTCCTCAAGCGCGTGGGCGGCATCATCCTGGCGCTGACGCTGCTGCTGTGGGTGCTGTCCACCTTCCCCGGCGCGCCCGAGGGCGCCACCGGCCCGGCGATCGAGTACAGCTTCGCCGGCTACCTGGGCCGCGGCCTGGCCTGGATCTTCGAGCCCATCGGCTTCAACTGGCAGATCAGCCTGGCGCTGGTGCCCGGCATGGCGGCGCGGGAGATCGTCGTCAGCGCGCTGGGCACGGTGTACTCGCTGTCGGCCACCGGCGACGAGGCCGCGCAGGCGCTGACGCCGCTGATCGCGTCGAGCTGGGGCCTGCCGACCGCGTTCTCGCTGCTGGCGTGGTTCATCTTCGCGCCGCAGTGCGTGTCGACGATCGCCGCGGTGAAGCGCGAGACCGGCGGCTACAAGATCCCCGCGATCATGCTGGCCTATCTCTTCGCGCTGGCCTATGGCGCGTCCTGGGCGACCTTCCACATCGCGCGCTGGATCATCGGCTGACGGCGCTCGAAGCCGGCGCGGTGAGGCTATGCTCGCGCCCCATGATGAAACGCCTCACCCCTTCCCGGCTGTCCTTCTCCGCGCTGGCCGTGGCTGCGCTGACCGCGCTCGGCGCGCTGGGCGCGGGTCCGGTCCACGCGGCCGACGCGCCCGCCAAGCCCACGCGCAGCCTCATCAAGCCCGAGCCCGAGGCGGCCGCCGATGCCGACACCCGCTTCCAGCGTCTGGCCAACGATTACATCGAGGCGCTGTGGCGTCTGGACCCGGACGCCGCGATCAGCGCCGGCCGCTATGAATTCGCCGCCGAGCTGCCTGCGCCCGATCGCGCGATGCGCGCCCGCACGCTGGCCTTCACCGCCGAGTGGCTCAAGCGCTTCGAGGGCGTCGATCCGGCGACGCTGAGCGCGGCCTCGCGCACCGACCTCGGCCAACTGCTCAACAAGCTGCGCAGCGACCGCTTCCAGCTGGCTGAGCTGCGCGAGTTCGAGTGGAATCCGTCCTACCTGAACATCGCCGGTCCGATCGACTACATCCTCGCGACCGACTATGCGCCGCTGCCGGTGCGGCTGAAGACGATCTCGGCGCGGCTGGCGAAGGTGCCGGCGTATTACCGGGCCGGCGCGGCGCTGCTCAAGCAGCCGACGCTGGAACACACCCAGTTGGCGATCGACCAGGCGCCGGGCGTGCTCAGCGTGCTGGACGAAGTCGGCAAGGCCGCGCAAGGCGCGGAGGCCGCGTCGCTGACGCCGGCCGAGCGCCGGCAGCTCGACGAGCGCATCGCCGGCGCGAAGGCGGCCGTCGAGGGCTATCGGGCGCAGCTCAAGAAGCTGCTCGCCGACGGCCAGGCCAGCGGCAAGGCGCGCAGCTTCCGGCTCGGCCAGGCGCTGTATGAGAAGAAATTCGGCTACGACATCCAGTCGACGCATTCGGCCGAGCAGATGTACCAGCGCGCGCTCAAGGCGCGCGAGGCGCTGCTGACGCAGATGGCGCAACTGTCCGACCAGCTGTGGACCCAGACGATGGGCGACGCGCCCAAGCCCGAGGACCGCATCGCGCGCATCGGCGCGGTGATCGGCAAGCTCAGCGAGCAGCACGTCAAGCGCGAGGACTTCGTCTCCGAGATCCGCGCGCAGATCCCGCAGCTGGAGCGCTGGATCGACGAGCACGACCTGCTCACGCAGGACAAGAGCAAGCCGCTCATCGTGCGCGAGACGCCGGTCTATCAGCGCGGCGTGGCCGGCGCGGGGATCGAGGCGCCCGGGCCCTACCGGCCGCAGGACCGCACGTACTACAACGTCACGCCGCTGGACGACCTGACGCCCGAGCAGGCCGAGAGCACGCTGCGCGAATACAACCGCTGGATCCTGCAGATCCTCAACATCCATGAGGCGGTGCCCGGCCATTACACCCAGCTGGTGCATGCCAACAAGTCGCCGTCGCTGGTGAAGGCGCTGTTCGGCAACGGGGCGATGGTCGAGGGCTGGGCGGTGTATGGCGAGCGGATGATGCTCGAGTCCGGCTATGGCGGGAACGCGCCGGAGATGTGGCTGATGTGGGGCAAGTGGAACCTGCGCAGCGTCACCAACACGATCCTGGACTACAGCGTCCACGTGCTGGGCATGAGCGAGCAGCAGGCGCTGGACCTGTTGATGCGGCAGGCCTTCCAGACGGAACGCGAGGCGCGCGAGAAGTGGCGGCGGGTGCAGCTCACGTCGGTGCAGCTGACGAGCTACTTCAGCGGCTACAGCGACATCATGGAATTGCGCGAGCAGCGCAAGCAGGCGCTGGGGAAGGAGTTCAGGCTGAAGGACTTCAATGAGCAGTTTCTGAGCTATGGGAACGCGCCGGTGTCGGTGATCGCCGAGCTGATGTCGGGGCCGCCGGCCAAGGGCCAGCCATGAGCGCGCAGGCGGATGCGGCGGAGGTCCGGGTCCTGGAGGCAAGGATCACGGAGCTCGAGATCAAGGCCAGCTTCGCCGAGGATCTGGTCGATCACCTCAACGCGCAGGTCGCGAAGCAGCAGGAGCAGATCGACGCGCTGGTGCGGGAGATCGCGCAGCTGCGCAAGCAGGTGCCGGAAGGAAGAGGCGATGGCGCGGGATCGCTGCGCGATGAACTGCCGCCGCACTATTGAGTCCTGCGGCGGCCGCTGGCCCTCTCCCCTGCCCTCTCCCGCAAGCGGGCGAGGGTTGTAAGAAGCGCGCCGGCCGGTCGTAGTAAACCCCCTCGCCCCAGCGGGGAGAGGGAGGGGAGAGGGGGCTCGTGCCACAGCGCTGCTGCCCTTCGGAGCCCCCCCTCTCCCCTGCCCTCTCCCCCCTCGCGGGGGGCGAGGGAGTTGGGGGTGAGGCGTCTTGAGCGTCTGCGACGCTTGCTCAGGCCGCCGGGCGTGCCGGGATGTTGAGCCCGCGCTTGACCGCATCGCGCGCCAGGAAGGCCGCGAGCACGCGCTGCACTTCCTTGAACTCACTGAAGCCCACCAGTTCGCCAGCGCCGTAGAACCCGACCAGGTTGTTGACCCAGGGCCAGATCGCGATGTCGGCGATCGTGTACTCGTCGCCCATGATCCAGCCGCGGCCGGTCACGCGCTGCTCGAGCACGCCCAGCAGGCGTTTGGACTCGGCCAGATAGCGGTCGCGCGGCCGCTTGTCCTCGTAGTCCTTCCCGGCGAATTTGTGGAAGAAGCCAACCTGGCCGAACATCGGCCCGATCCCGCCCATCTGGAACATCACCCACTGCAGCGTCTCGTAGCGGCGTGCCGGGTCTTGCGGAATCAGCTGGCCGGTCTTCTCGGCCAGGTAGACCAGGATCGCGCCGGACTCGAACAGCGGCAGCGGCACGCCGCCCGGGCCGTCGGGATCGATGATCGCGGGAATCTTGTTGTTCGGGTTCAGCGAGAGGAACTCGGGCGAGAACTGGTCATCGGTCTGGAAGCTGACCAGGTGCGGCTCGTAAGGCAGGCCCAGTTCCTCGAGCGCGATCGAGATCTTCACGCCGTTGGGCGTCGGCAGCGAATACAGCTGCAGGCGCTCGGGATGCTGCGCGGGCCACTTCTTCGTGATGGGAAAGCGGGACAGGTCCGTCATGAGGGTTCCGTCGGATCGTGGTGTGAGGGATGTCTGGCGACGGGCCATTCTCAGGGCCGCCGCAGAGACCCTGCCCGCCACGGGTCAATGCGATCCATGCAGCGGGCGATCCGTGCGGCGGGCGATCAGCGCAGCGGCGACGCGAAGCGGTCCCAGCGCGGCGCCCAGCGGGCGGTGATGTCGGCCGAGACCAGCACGCGATGCGCCTGGCCGATGATCAGCCGCCGCGGCACCAGGCCGATGAAACGCGAATCCTCGCTGTTGTCGCGGTTGTCGCCCATCATGAAGTACTGGTCGGGCGGCACCGTGACCGGCCCGAAATCGCGCCGCGCGCGGATGTCGGGCAGGAACTGGACGACATGGCGTTGCCCGCCCCACTGCTCCATCGCGCGCACGCCGCGCACCTCGATGCCGGGCGCCAGCAATTCCTCCACCTCGGCCAGCGGCGCATAGGTCGCGGGCTCGCCGTTGAGGATCAGCCGGTCGCCGCGCAGCTCGACGGTATCGCCTGGCACGGCCACCACACGCTTGATCAGCCGCGTGCCGTCGCGCGGCGAGTTGAAGGTCACGACATCGCCGCGCCGCGGCTCGCCGACGCGCCGCACCGAGATGTCGGTCAGCGGCACTTTCCAGTCGTAGGCGACGCGTTCGACGAAGACCACATCGCCTTCCAGGATGGTCGGCCGCATCGAGCTGGTGGGGACCGGATTCCAGTCGGCGATCGCGGTCCGGAAGAAAAGGAAGCCGGCCACGAACAGCAGGAAGCTGCGGTTCTCGCGGAGCCAGGCGGTGACGGTGGGCTTCATCGGGAATCTCCAAGGGGAGTGGACGACGGATTCCGTTGTAGCCAGCGGCCGCGCGGGCCAGGCCACGCGTGCGGCGAGTGGCGGAAATCCGCGCGTCAATGGCAGTGCGCCGCGGCCTCGGCGACAGCTTCCCGACAGCTTCGAGACAGGCTGACCTCCGGCCGGCCCGCGTTCGGCGCCCATAATCCCGGCCCATGCGCAAGCACCTCCTGCACTTGCTGCTCCCGCTGTTCATGCTGCTGTCGCAGCAGGGCGCGGTGTGGCATGGCTTCGGTCACTTGGCCGACGCGCGGGGGCATGCGCCGTCGGGCACTCCCTTCGCGCACGACGACGGCCGCGCCCATGCCGATCCGGACGAGCGCTCCGCCGATCAGCTCTGCGAGATCTGCCTCGCCTTCGACGACCTGGCCGCCTCGGCGCGCTCCGAGCCGCCCGTGCTCGCGCTGGCCGAGGCTGTCCATGTCCAGGCCCCCGGCGCCGAGACCGCCTCGCGTCCGGAGCCGGCGCCGCTGCCGCGCAGCCGCGGTCCGCCCGCCCTCCTCTGAGCTCGCTCCCCTGACCGCATCGCCGTCCGGCCGCGTCCGCGCGCTCCTGTGAAGCCGCGCCGCCGCGCCGTGATCGACGGCCTGCGTCCGTCCGACCGTTTTCAGAGATCCACCACCATGGCTCAGCCTTCGCTGCGCGTCCTCGCGCTGTCCCTCTCGTTCGCCTATCCGCTGCTGCACGCGCTGCCCGCCCGTGCCGATGAAGCGACCGCTCCCGCTCCCGCGGCCAGTCCCGAGTCCACCGCTGGCAACCCGCTGCCCACCGTCCAGGTCCAGGGCGTGCGCGACCGGCTCGATGCGGCGCGCAACGGTCTGTCGCCGGACACCGGCAGCACCATCTACAAGTTCAACAAGAACGACATCGCCCGCCTGCCGCAAGGCGACGACACGCCGCTGAACCAGGTGCTGCTGCAGACACCGGGTGTCGTGCAGGATTCCTACGGCGGCCTGCACGTGCGCGGCGATCACGCCAACCTGCAGTACCGCATCAATGGTGTCGTCATCCCCGAGGCCATCAGCGGCTTCGGCCAGACGCTGGAGACGCGCTTCGCCGACAGCATCAGCCTGCTCACCGGCGCCCTGCCCGCGCAATACGGCTACCGGACCGCCGGCATCGTCGACATCACCACCAAGGGCGTCGACGCCGATGACAAGCCCATCGCCGGCAGCGTTGGCGTCACCGTGGGCACGCAGCGCTCGCGCGAGCTGGACCTCTCGCTGCACGGCAGCCAAGGCCGGCTCAGCTACGAGTTCAGCGGTTCCTATCTGGGCAACGACCTGGGCATCGAGAACCCGACGCCGTCGCGCGACGCGCTGCATGACCGCACCCATCAAGGCAAGGCCTTCGGCCTGGTGTCCTACCTGATCGGCGACGATAGCCGCATCACCGCCATGGCGGGCATCACCAACAACCGCTTCCAGATTCCCGACTCACCGGGGCAGTCGACCGCCTACACGCTGGCCGACACGCCGGACAAGGACTCGAGCACGCTGGACGCGCACCAGCGCGAACGCAACCGCTTCGCGGTCCTGAGCTACCAGAGCGTCATCGGCAGCAGCGTGGACTATCAGGTCTCGCTGTTCCACCGCATGACCGACGTCCACTACTCGCCGGACCCGGTCGGCGACCTGCAGTACCTGGGCGTCGCCGCCGACATCCTGCGCCGCAACGAGGCCAACGGCGTGCAGGCCGACCTCAGCTGGCGCCTGGACAGCGCGCACACGCTGCGCACCGGCCTCTTCGCGCAGCGCGAGCACGCCAGCACGCGCAACGACGCGCTGGTCTTCCCGGCCGACGCCGACGGCAACCAGACGGACACCACGCCGCTGGCCATCACGGATGGCGCGCGGCTGGGCGGTCACCTGTGGGGCGCCTACCTGCAGGACGAGTGGAAGCTCGATCGCACGCTGACGCTGAACTACGGCGTGCGCTACGACCAGGTCGACACGGTCTCGAAGGAGCATCAGCTCAGCCCGCGCATCGGTCTGGTGTGGGACGCCACGCCGGCGCTGCGCCTGCATGCCGGCTACGCGCGCTACTTCACGCCGCCACCGACCGAGAAGATCGACACCACCTCGGTGGCCGCCTTCGCGGGCACGACCAACGCGCTGCCTTCGGACGCCAACACGGCGGTCCGGGCCGAGCGCTCCAACTACTACGACGCGGGCGCGGCCTGGCAGGTCACGTCCAAGCTCACGCTGGGCATCGACGGCTACTACCGCGCGGTGCAGCACCTGCAGGACGAGGGCCAGTTCGGCAACGCGCTGATCTATTCGGCCTTCAACTACGAGCACGGGCGCATCTATGGCGTGGACCTCTCGGCCACCTACAAGGAGAAGGACTGGTCCGCCTACGCCAATCTGGGCACCACCCATGCGCGCGCGAAGCAGGTCGAGACGGGCCAGTTCAACTTCGAGCAGGACGAGTTGGACTTCATCGCCGGCAACTGGGTGCATCTGGACCATGAGCAGAAGCTGAGCGCCTCGGCTGGCGTCAACGTCCGCCTGCCCGAGGGCTATGCGGTGGGCGCGAGCGCGCTGTTCGGCACGGGGCTGCGCAATGGCTTCGCCAACACCACGCACCTGCCCTCCTACACCAGCGTCAATGCCGACGTCAGCAAGCGTTTCGACCTGGGTGGTGGTGGTCCGGTGGAGGCGCGGCTGTCGGTGGTCAACCTGTTTGATCGGGTCTACCAGTTGCGCGACGGCTCGGGCATTGGCGTTGGCGCGCCGCAGTACGGCCAGCGCCGCACGGTCTACGTGAGTCTCACCAAGGAGTTCTGACGCGCCACGGCGTGGTCTGACGCCGGCCCTGTCGCCTGGATCAGGCGAACGTGGGCCGGCGCACAGCGTTTCGTTCGTGATCGCGGTAGGCTGCGGCGCATGACCGCGACGCCGACCGATCCAAACGATTCGAGCGATTCGAGCGATTTCATCGTTCCCAACGATGCCTCGCCCGAAGCGTTCCGCCCTCTGGATGCCTCGAAGTCAGCCGCTGGTGGAAAGCCGCAGGCGCCGGGGCCCCTTGAAGCGAATGCCGAGCGGGCGCAGGCGCTTGAGCGGAAAGGGGCCCCGGCGCCTGCGGCTTCTGCTCGATCCGCCGAAGTGAAGCCCCCCCCAAGCGAGGTCTGGAACCGCCGCTACGCTGCTCACCCCTTGAGCCGTCAGGAAGCCTGGCTGGATGGTTGGAGCCATCGTCTGCCTGGTGTGCGGCGGGCGTTGGACATTGGTTGCGGTGATGGCTGGGAGACGGCGGCGTTGCTGGACCTGGGGGTGGAGGTGACCGCGATGGACATATCGGCGGAGGCGCTGGCGCGCTGCCGGCGACAGTCGCCTGGGGCGAGGCCGTTGCTGGCGGATGTGCGGGCGATGCCGATGCTGGTGGATGGCGAGTTTGATCTGGCGGTGGCGCAACTGTCGCTGCATTACTTTGATCGTGAGGACACGCGCCGCGCGCTATGCGAGATTGCGCGGGTGCTGGCGCCGGGTGGAAAGTTGATTGGCTGTGTCAATGCGGCAGATGACTGGCATTACGGGGCGCCGGATGATGCGTCGGCGTGGGAGCTCGTCGTGGTGGATGGTGTGGCCAAGCAGTTTTTCACGCGCGAGAAGCTGGAGGAGTCGCTCGCCGCGTGCTTCGAGATCGAGCACCTGGCCAAGCGCACGCTGAGCCGTTACGGCAGGCCCAAGTCGGTGTGGGAGTTCTTCTGCAGGAAGAAGGCCGAGAAGGCCGAGTGAGGAGCGTGCATCAGGGACGCGGCACGCGCGTCTCGGGGCTGCCGAACCACTCGACGCGATAGTTCTCGCGATAGAGCAGCCGGTCGTCGACGTTCCCCAGCGGGGGCAGTCCTTGCAGGAGCTGAGTCGTCACCGCGATCGGCTGCGCGACGCGGCCGCTGGCCGGCATCGCGGCGAAGGCGCGGCGCAGCTCGTCGGCGAGCTGCCAGCCTTGCAGGCCCATCGGTTCCGCGATCGTCGCCAGCTGCATCGAACGTCCCGATCGGATGCGGCTCAGCGCCGTGCGCGAGCCGTCGCCCGCGGCGATGCCGACGATGTCGGACCGCTGCATCGCGCGCAGCGGAAAGCTCAGCGAATCCATGTAGACATCGTTGATCGCCAGCACGTGGGTCCAGCGCGTGCCGAAGCGCTGCTGCAGCCGCGTCAGCGCGGCGGGCATGTCGCGCGCCGCGTCGGAGATCGGCAGGTCCTCGATGGCGAGCACCTCGCAGCGGCCGCAGCGCTGCAGCACCTCGGCCATGCGGCGCGTCTTCACGTTGGCGATCTCGAAGCGGCTGTCGCCGAAGATCACCACGCCCAGTTTCGGCCGGTCGGATTTGATCACCAGCTCCACCGCCTTCTCGGCCACCATGGCCGGATCGGTCGTGATGTTGGCGTAGAGCAGCGGCGTCGCGCCCGGATGCGCCGCCGCGTGCCAGCCCACCAGCACCGGCTTGCCGGTGCCGGGCTCCTGCGGCACCAGGTCCGCGATGTCGGACTCGTTGAAGCCGCCGAGCACGACGCCATCGGCGTCGCCCGCGAGCGCCTGTTCGAAGAAGGCCCGCACCCGTGCGCGCTCGCCGCTGGCGTTGCTGGTGGTCAGCGTCCAGCCCAGCTCGCGGCAGGCTTCCTCGAAGCCGCGGAACACGGCCGCGATGCCGCCATTGCGGAAGTCCTGCGCGATGAACGTGACGCGGCGGGGGCGCTCCTTGCCGCGGCTGGCGGCTGACGCCGCGCTGGCCTGCGACGCGAAGGCGCCGCCGGCGACGGAAAGAAGCACGGCGGCCGTCGTCAGGACGGCGCGACGGGACAGCCCGGCGGCGCGGCGGACATGCATCGAATGTGTCTCCTCGGGTCGCGATCTTGCGCCTGTCGCGCCACCGGCGACATCGTGCAAGTACGGGGGGAGCCGCCCGCGGCCGTCTTCAGCGGGCGGCCGTGGGCAGTTGCCCCGCTGCGGGCGCGTCGTCCAGGGTCCGCAGGAACGCGACGATGTCCTTGATCTCCGCCTCGCTCAGCGCAGGCTTGCCGCCCGGCCTGCCCCCGAAGGGCCGCTCGACATTGAGGTTGTGCCGGTACTGCTCCGGCAGGTCGTCGTAGGGATGCACGCGGCCCTGGGCGTCACGCGCGTAGTAGCGGCCGGGGTTGGTGTCGCGCTGCGCATAGAAGCGCACCGCCTCCTCCAGCGAGCGTATCGCGCCGTTGTGGAAGAACACCTGCCGCGTCGCCACGTTGCGCAGCGACGGTGTCTTGAACAGGCCGCAGTACTCGGGGTGATCCTTCAGATCGGTGCGCAGCGGCCCGCAGATGCCCAGGTCGTGGAAGGCCGGATCGCGGTTGGCCGGGATCGCCGGATTGCGCGGCACACCGATGGCGATGTGGCCCATGTCGGTGAACAGCGGGAAGGCGCCGCGCTTGATCGTGCTCACGTGACACGAGGCGCAATTGCCCTTCCCCTTGTCCTCGAACAGCGCCAGTCCGCGCGCCTCCTGCGGCGTCAGTCCGCCCCGGCCGCGCAGGTAGGCGTCGTAGCGGCTGCTGAACGGCGCGAAGTCCTTCGGACTCTGCTGGAACACCTCCAGCGACAGCACCAGCGCGTTCCAGGCCAGGCCGGCGTCGTCGAACAGGTGCGGCCCGAACGCCTCGCGCAACGCGGCCGCGTTCAGAGATCCCTGCATCCGTTTCACCACCGCGGCGCGGTCCGTGTTGGACATCTCGAACGGTGACAGCAGCGGCGCCTCGGCCTGCTCATGCGCCGACGCCGCGCGGCCATCCCAGGCGAAGCCGCCGGTCGGGCCCTGATCCAGGCTGTCGTCGCCGTCGTTGTCGAAGAAGTGCTCCGAGAACTGCGGCGTCTGCTGCCGGTACATCAGCGACGGCACCGCGCGCAGGCCCGGCACGGTGCCGGTGGCACCGCCGGGCTGCACCGCCAGCGCGTTCGGCGGTCCGTAGGCATGCGCGGGGTCATGGCACGACGCGCAGGCCATCGTTCCCGACGCCGACAGCGCCTTGTCGAAAAACAGCTTGCGGCCGAGATCGGTCAGCGCATTCGCATCGGGACGGCGCTCGAAGGCCGTTGCATAGAAGGGCCGAGGCGCCGCGCTGGCAGGAGCCGCGGCAGCCGCCGCGCGCGGCGCCGCCGGCGAAGCCATCGACCCCAGCCCCACCCCCAGGGCGAGACAGGCCATCGCGCCAGCGACCACGGTGACAGCCCGCCCCCACCGATGGGCGAGGCGCGCATGCGACGCGAAAGATGGGGCGCGGGGGCGATCGGAAGCGGAGGGGACGGTCGGTGGCATCACGGCAGTCAGCAACAAAGCAGCAACGGAATAACGGGATCACGAAATGTTCTTAACGCGTTTATCACGCGCTACGCAGGATCTGTGCGCAAACAACGGTGTACCGACGAGGAATGACACGGACGTGTCATGCGGCGAAACGAAGCTGCGCGCCGTTCGCCAATCCCTCTGTTGGAGCCAGCTCAATGAAGACCCCTCTCCGTGCCCCGCGCCTGCCGATGGCGCTGACCCCTCTCGCGCTGGGCGCGATGCTGATCCTGGGCGGCTGCCTGGGCAAGGACGGCAACGACACCACGGCGGTGGACCCGACAGTCGCGCTGCAGAACAACGTGCAGAACATCGTCGTGATCTACGCCGAGAACCGCGCCTTCGACAACCTCTACGGCAACTTCCCCGGCGCCGACGGCCTGAGCACCGTCATCGGAACCGACGGCAAGCCGACCGCCGCCTACATCGCGCAGAAGGACCGCAACGGCCAGGCGCTGACCACGCTGCCGCCCGTGTGGGGCGGCGTGACCATGCCGGGCAGCGCGGTCACCGTCTCGCAGGCGCAGAGCGCCGGCCTGGCCAATGCGCCCTTCAACATCGGCACCGCCTTCCAGGCCAGCGCCAATGCCAATGCCACGATCGATGGCACCGTCGTCACCCGCGACATGTACCACCGCTTCTTCGAGAACCAGATGCAGATCAACGGCGGCAAGAACGACATGTTCGCGGCCTTCGCGGACTCGGGCGGTCTGGTCATGGGCTACTTCGACTACAGCACCTCGCCGCTGTACAAGCTCGCCCAGCAATACACGCTGGCGGATCACTTCTTCCAGGGCGCCTTCGGCGGTTCCTTCCTGAACCACCAGTACCTGATCTGCGCCTGCGTGCCGGAGTATCCGAACGCCGACACCGCGGCGGCCAAGCCCACCATCCAGGTCGTCGACAAGAACGCCGACGGCTCGTACACCACCAATCTCACGCTGGCGGCGGCGAGCAAGGCCTCGGCGCTGGATGGCCCGCCGACCTTCGCCGGTCCGGGCAACATCACGCCGGCCAACTACTTCGGCGACAACAAGTTCTACGCCGTCAACACGATGCAGCCGGCCTTCCAGCCGAGCGGCAACGCGCCGGCGGACCTGAACGGCAACGACGCGAAGTACGCCGACACCAGCAAGCCCACCACGCTGCCGCAGCAGACGCAGAAGAACATCGGTGACCTCCTGACGGCGAAGAACGTCAGCTGGGCCTGGTACGCGGGTTCGTGGAACGCCGCCACGACGGACGGCCAGCAGGCCGCCATCGCCAAGCGCACGGTGATCTACGCGGGCAACGCCAATGGCGTCGCGGCCTCGGACGCGGTGGACTTCCAGGCGCATCATCAGCCGTTCAACTACTACGCCAACATGGACCCGGTGAAGAACGCCGCGGACCGCGCGGCGCATCTGAAGGACTACGACGACCTCGTGAAGGATGCGGCGGCCGGCACGCTGCCCGCGGTGGCGTTCTACAAGCCGGAAGGCCTGTACAACCAGCACCCGGGCTACGCCAACATCGTTGCCGCGGATCAGAAGATCGCGGACCTCGTGGCCAAGCTGCAGGCCAGCCCGCAGTGGAAGAACATGGTCATCGTCGTCACCTACGACGAGAACGGCGGTCAGTGGGACCACGTCGCGCCGCCCAAGGGCGACAAGGTGGGCCCGGGCACGCGGGTCCCGGCGCTGATCATTTCACCGTTCTCGAAGAAGGGCACCGTCGATCACACGCCGTACGACACCGCGTCGGTGCTGCGGCTGATCACGCGCCGCTTCGGCCTGGACCTGCTGCCGGGTCTGAAGCAGCGGGATGACGCGCTCAAGGCCGCCGGCGGTCAGCCGATGGGCGACATGACGGCCGCGATGAGTCTGCAATAACCAACGGTCGATCAATACCAACCGCTCCACAGATCAAATGTACCGCCCTCAAACGAGGGCGATACGTCACGTAGTTCTCTTTCTATGTTGCGCCAGTTCGCAAATGCGCGGGCAGAGACACTACCACCACCAACTGTTGAAGCTCATCCCAGAAGTAGTAAATACGGAGACATCGCCTCGGCTCACGTGTATTCCCGCCGTTCTTAATATGCCATTCAACAAGAACCTTTTGATCATTAGACCAAGTAAATTCAAAACTATCGGAGCCACACCGATCATTGTGAATTCCTTCTTCAATCGGCTTTCGAAGGTCTCCTGAACCTCCAATCATTCGACTATCTCGATATTCGTTTGCCAGCCACAAAAGACACCGGGCAGCTGTTTCTGGAGATTCATAGGCAGGCGCCTTTAACTCGCGACGCGCCCGCCCACAAAGAACCACCCGACCCGCGAGTGTCTCGTCGCACCAATCGGCAAAGTCATCCCAACTCCCAGGCAATTGGACGTTCGAATCCGGCGATTCCCCTCGCGCCTGAATTTGACTCAACAACTGTTGAACTCGCAGATTAGCTCCGCGAAATTGGCGCTCGAAGTTCTTACTCTCGAAATCAACCCTTTCATACTCGGCCATCCATTGATCAGTTTCCGAGTTCGCCCGTCTCAAATCTTCTTTCAACGACGTGATCTGCTCTTGGGCGGCATTCAGTTGCAGTTGAGCCCCTGAGCCTGTTGACCGTAACCGCTCTCTCTCAAAGTCATGCCCGGCTTCGCGAACGTCTGCGAACGCCACCACCTCTTCCCCCAATCGCCGTCTCTTAATGCTCTCAGAAGCCACAAGCCAGCGGATGGCAGAGATCGACCTATCCCAATCGGAGCCCGAGTCTGAGGTCGTCGGCAAAAACTGCCGATGCAAATACGGATTGGCATCGCCTGAAAATCCAGGCATATATATTCGCGCCGATCCGTTGAGCACCGCCAAATTTTTGCCAAATTGCTGAGAAAGCGTAGCCGCAAGGGCCTGCGGCAGCAAGATAACGCGCGCAATACCCATCAACGACCGAGCCAACAGATTTGCTTGATAGGTTCGAATGGAGTCGCGCGCTCCTTTGCTAAATACGACAAACGGTATAGATCGAGTTGGACTGAGAAGGGCCTCTATTAATTGCTCCCCATCCACTGTATCGTTAACACTGTAACTAGTCGCCTGGTAGCGAATACCGCCATGACCCAAGCCACAGCGCTCCGCAATAGTCTGAACTAGACTCGGGACGGCTGGGTCAATTTTTAGAGAATGTTCGGGACTGCTAGCCAAAAGGCGTAAGCTAAACATCGCCGAACCAGCTCCGGCGCGTCCGACAACGACCTCAGTCGTCCACATTCGCTGCGCCACATTCGAATCAGGGCGATCAATTCTCGATGCCCAAAGGGTTCGACGATCGTCGTTAATTGAAGCTCCAACGCAAGTTCGCCCACCCATAAAGAGTTCGAAAGGGAGGCCCTCGGCTGCAGTATCGGGAAGCTGACCGCCAATTTGCTCAGTTGCCCACTGCAAGATCATGGCTCGCGTTGACTCGACGGCAGCGTGACCGTCTGTTCCTCCAAGCTCTCCCGCTACTCGCAGAATCTCTCGGCGGTCTCAATTCTGAAGTGCAACACCCCTACCCAGGTAAGGTGTCGCGATGGAAAGACGAGAGACGTATCGGCATTTGAGTCCCGACGAGCGCGTGGCGATCTCGGGGCTGAGGATGCAGGGCAT
>NZ_JBCNLG010000055.1:0-15305 GCF_039595595.1 Roseateles sp.
AGATCAAGGAAGGGCAATGGTCAGCGTTCGTCGCACCGGATCTCGCGCCCGTCTTCGTCGAGGCGACCTGGCTGGATATCCCTCCTGGGGTGGAAGGGCAGGCGGACCTGCTCAAGGCGCTGAAGAGCATCACCCCTCAGGAGTGGGATACGGCGCTTTCTCAGCTGAGTCGAGCGGGGAGGCAAGACCCGGCTCCGGTGAGCGCTGTTGCAAGTCCCTGCGTGCCGGAGTCAGCGGCTGCGTTGACGCCGCCCGCGGCGTTCAGCGACCCGCGAGCGTTCCTGCTGCATGTGATGAACGATGTCTCCGTGCCGATCGCCTCGAGGGTCGAGGCGGCGAAGGCGTTGCTGAGCTGACGATCCCTTCGCCTGAACCCTGTCGCGCTTCGCGCTTCTTTACCTTTCATTGCCGTCGTTGCCGGCCCTTTGTGTCGACTGCTTCGAATGCCCAGGCGTTGTGGTGTCGTCGCAGGGCTGCCTGCGTTTCCCACGAAAGGAAGGATCGACATGAAGTTCAACGCTCGACTGCTGACGGCCACCGTTCTGATGACTGCCTGCGCCGCGAGCTTCGCGCAGTCCACGGCGACCACCGTCCAACGGGATGTCAACCAACAGCGCCGCATCGAGGATGGCCTCAAGAGCGGCCAGCTCACGGTCAAGGAAGCCGGGAAGCTCGAGCGCGAGGAAAGCCGCATCGACAAGCTGCAATCGCAGGAACTCAAGGACGGCCATTTGTCCAGCGCGGAACGCGCACGCCTGCGCGCCGCTCAGAACCACGCCAGCGCCGACATCACGAAGCTCGAGAACAACGGCCAGGTGGCGTCGCCGAACTCGCGCTCCGCCAAGCGGATGGAGGCGGACGTCGAGCGCAACGTCAATCAGCAACGCCGCATCGAAGCGGGCCTGCAGGACGGTTCGCTGTCCCGGCGGGAAGTGGGCAGCCTGGAACACGGCCAGGCGCAGGTGACCCGCAAGGAGGCGGCCTCCGCTCACAACGGCCACATCTCGAGTGCCGAGCAGGTGCGGGTGCAGCGCACGGAGAACCATCAGAGCGCGCGCATCCATCGCGATCGCCAGGCCAGCGCCAACTGATCGGACGCTGCTGCGGCGAGGCCGGCCACGGCCGGTCTCGCCGGGTCAGAACGGGATCTTCCCGGTCCAGATGTCCTTGTACATGACCCAGTCGCCCATGAAGCTGTACAGCGGGCGTTTGAACGAGGCCGGCTTGTTCTTCTCGAAGCCGAAGTGGCCGACCCACGCGAACGCGTAGCCGCACAGCAGCCCCACCAGCACGAAACCCCATCGCTGCGTCGCCAGCGCGTAGGCCAGGCACATCAGGCCCAGCGTCGACCCGGCGAAGTGCAGCCGCCGGCAGGTCGTGTTGCGATGCTCGCCGAGATAGAACGGATAGAACTCCGCGAAGCTGCGCATCGCCTTCACGCGGTCCGCCGTCGTCTCCGCTGTCGTGTCCGGCTCGTGCGGCGCGTGGGGCAGGGGGCTGGTGCTCATGGCGGTCTCCTGGCCAGGCCCCGCGCGGGGCCTGCCCGTTCATTGAACGGCGCTCAGTCGAGCGCCGCCTTCAGCGCATTCAACATCCCTTCCGGCGCCTCGGACATCAGTGAATGCCCGGCGGGCAGCGTTTGCACGCGCGCGCCCAGCATCTCCGTCAGTTGCTTCGCCGCCTTCGGCGGCGTCATCGCGTCCTTCGCGCCCAGGATCAGGTGCGTGCGCACCTGGCCGGCCGCGGTCACCTTCGCCGCGGCCTCCGGCGCGCCCTGGTAACGATCGCAGACCAGGAAGTCGTGCTCGAACAGATTGCCGAACGCCGCATACCCGTCCTGCATCCGCTCCATCAACGCGAGGTTGCCGCCGTGCAGCCACGCGCCCGGTCCCGGGTAGGACGGCTTGCCCGCGGTCGTCGAATGCGAGAACGCGTTGACCATCGCCATCGCGGCCCTTGGCCGCTCACGGCTCGTGTTCAGCAGGGCGTCGGAGACCTTCATCGGCCAGGCGGTGCCGACCATGACCAGCCGCGCCACGCGCGCCGGCGCCTGCGCCGCCGCCTCGAGCGCGATCAGCGATCCCATCGAGTGCCCGACCAGCGAGACCGCGCCCGCCGCCGTCACGCCGGCCGCGTCGAGCACGGCGTTGATCCAGCCGCCGAGCGATGCCACGTCGGCCAGCGCCGGCCCCGCGCCGCGGCCATGCCCGGGCAGATCGACCGCCAGCACGCTCCGCCCGTGATGGGCGAAGTGCCGCGCCAGCAGCGTCCAGACGCTGTGGTCGTGCAAGGCGCCATGGATGAACACGACACAGGGCAGCGCCGCGTCGAAGCGCTTGCCGCCGGTGTAGGCATAGGCCTGACGGCCCTGGACGTCGAGGGTCATCGCGCTCATTTCGCGGCCACTTTCAATGCGGTCTTCAGGTCGGCGATCAGGTCGTCGGGGTCCTCCAGGCCGATCGACAGCCGGATCGTCCCGGCGCCGATGCCCGAGGCCGCCAGCGCTGCGTCGTCCATCCGGAAATGCGTCGTCGACGCCGGATGGATCACCAGCGAGCGCGCATCGCCCACGTTCGCCAGATGCGAGAACAGCCGCAGCGCTTCGATGAAGCGCCGGCCCGGCTCGCGGCCGCCCTGGAGGTCGAAGCTGAACACCGCGCCGCTGCCCTTGGGCAGCAGCCGGCTGGCGAGCGCATGGTCGCGATGCGAGGCCAGCCCCGGATAGTTCACGCGCTCGACGAGGTCCTGCGCCTCCAGGAACTCGGCCACCTTTTGCGCGTTGCTCACATGGCGCTGCATCCGCAGCGGCAGCGTCTCGATGCCCTGCAGCATCAGCCAGGCGGTGTGCGGGCTCATGCAGGCGCCGAAGTCGCGCAGGCCCTCGCGCCGCGCGCGCAGCAGAAAGGCGCCGACGGTGCTCTCCTGGCTGAACACCATGCCGTGGAAACCGTCATAGGGCTCGCAGAGCTCCGCGAAACGGCGCTCCCCGCCGCTCGCCGCGTGGGCCCGTTCCCAGTCGAAGCGGCCACCGTCGACGAGCAGCCCGCCCACGACGGTCCCGTGCCCGCACAGGAACTTGGTCGCCGAGTGATGGACCAGGTCCGCACCCAGCGCGATGGGCTGCTGCAGATAGGGCGTCGCGAAGGTCGCGTCGACCAGCAGCGGCAGGTGCGCCTCATGCGCGATCTGCGCGATCGACGGGATGTCGAGCACGTCCAGTCCCGGGTTGCCCAGGCTCTCGCCGAGCAGCAGCTTGGTCCGCGGGCGGATCGCGGCGCGCCAGCCGTCCAGGTCGCCGGGGCGCACGAAGGTGGTCGAGATGCCGAAGCGCTTGAGCGTGTAGTGCAGCAGGTTGTGCGAGCCGCCGTACAGCGCGCTCGAGGCCACGATGTGGTCGCCCGCGCCCGCGATCGTCGCGATCGCCAGATGCAGCGCCGCCTGGCCGCTGGCCGTGGCGATCGCGCCAGCGCCGCCGTCCAGCGCGGCGATGCGTTCCTCCAGCACCGCCGTGGTCGGGTTCGACAACCGCGAGTAGACGTGCCCGCTGCGCTCCATGTTGAACAGGCCCGCGGCCTGCTCGGCGCTTTCGAACACGAACGAGGTGCTCAGGTGAAGCGGCACCGCGCGGGCGCCGGTGGCGGGGTCCGGCGCGGCGCCGGCGTGTAGCGCCAAGGTATCAAAGCCCGGGTCGGATGGACCTGACATGGGGGTCTCCTGCTTGTTGTGATGACCGGCAAGGTCTGGCGCCGGGCATTGTGTGCTATGTTGGCAGCCAACTTTTTCTCCTGCGGCCATGAAAGTCTCAGACATCCTGCGCGTCAAGGGCAACACGCTCTTCACCGTCTCCCCGGACCAACCCCTGGCCCACGCCGTCGAGACCATGGCGGAGCGCGACATCGGCTCGCTCGTCGTCATGGAGTTCGGCGACTTGGTGGGCATGCTGACCTTCCGCGAGGTGATCCAGGCGGTGGTCGCCAACGGCGGCAGCGTCGGGACGCGGCTGGTGCGCAGCGTGATGGACGACGCCCCGCTGACCTGCACCCCCGAGACCGAGATCGACGAAGTGCGCCGCATGATGCTGGGCCGTCACGCGCGCTACATGCCGGTGCTCAACGGCAAGCAACTGATGGGCGTGATCTCGTTCTACGACGTGGCCAAGACCGTGGTCGATGCGCAGGACTTCGAGAACCGCATGCTCAAGGCCTACATCCGCGACTGGCCGTCCGAGGATGGCCCCAAGGCCTCCTGAGCCGCGAACTCCCCCCCCCTCGACGACGCCCCGGACACCCCGGGGCGTTTTTCATGGGGGGACGCTGCCGCCCTTGATGGGGATCGCCATCGTCCGCCATTCGGACGAATGACGGGGCTGGAAGGCCGGTGGTTGCGTCTTCAAACAGGCGAGTGGTCAGGACTGACTGATAATCGCGGCCCCCGGCTAGCCGGACCCTGGTTTTTTACTGGAAGCATTGATGAACAAGAGTGAACTGATTGAAGGCATCGCCAACAAGGCTGGCGTGACCCGTGCCGTGGCCGCGACCGCGCTGGACGCGACCCTGGAAACCATCACCGAAGCGCTGGCCGCTGGCGACCAGATCGCCCTGGTGGGCTTCGGCACCTTCAAGGTGAGCGAGCGCGCCGCCCGCACCGGCAAGAACCCCGCCACCGGCGAAGCGCTGGACATCCCGGCGTCGAAGGTGGCCAAGTTCACCGCCGGCAAGGCGCTGAAGGATGCGGTGAACAAGTAAGCCTCGCGGCTTCCTTCACCGGAACGACGCCCGCGGTGCGAGAGCACCGGCGGGCGTTGTTGTTTCAGGACCAGGTGGCGCGGATGACTGCCTGGCGCCGTGCGCCGGACGCCTCGGCCCGCACCAGCGACCAGCGCGGCGCCGGCTCGCCTTCGTTGAGCAGTTCGAGATAGGCGAGCAGCGCCTTGTAGTCGTCGAACGCCAGCGTCACGTCGGCGCCGCCGCGCGCGGCGTTGAGTTCGATGGCGGTGACGAGCACGCCGTCGACGGCCACCGTCTCGAGCGAGCGCAGCACCGGCTGCATCGGGAAGGCGGCAGTCTTCGCCACGGCGAGCGCATCGCGGGCGTAGGCCGGCGCCGCCGCCGAGGCTGCGGCGCGGTCCGCGCGCTCGCGCAGCTGGGCGCGCAGGCGGGCCGCTTCCTGCGCGTCGCTCGCGGCGCGCGTCGCGACGGCTTGCCGATGCGTCCACGACCGCCAGGCGGCCGTGCCCAGTCCGATCGCCATCAGCGCGCAGACCGCGCCCCAGATCGCCAGTGCCGCGACCGGGCGCCGAGCCGGTGCGAACTCCACGGTGAGGGCCCTCATGCCGCGCGCTCCTTGCTTGATGACGGATCGCTGGCGCGGGGGATGGCCTTGCTGAAAGGCAGCGGATCGCTGACCGGTTGTCCCGGCAACGCGCCAGCGTCGAACTCGATCAGGCGCACCGCTTCGTCCGGCCAGTCGTGCGTCACCAGCGCGCGGCTGAGCACCGCTTGCGGGGCCTCGCCCTCGAGCGGATAGGTCTGCGCGACGCGATAGCGCTCGCCATCGGCGAGCAGCAGCACGAGCATCTCGCTGTCGGCGACCGCCAGGCCATGCAGGCCGGCGGAGAACGGCGAAGGCGTGCTGGCGTCGATCGCCAGGGCCCACCATGGCTTGATGCTGTCGAGCGCGCGGCCGCCCAGCGCCTCGATCCCGCGCAGCCACGCGGCGTCGATCGCCACCGCGAGCCGCGGCGATGTCTGACCGCCGTCCAGCCATACCGGGCTTCCGGGCGGCAGGCCCGTGGCGTCCTCGACCAGGGCCGCCGCGATGGCCGGCCACTCGGCGTCGCCGGCGGCGCCATCGATCTCCGGCAGCAGGAAGGGCCGGCACACCGCGCCGCCCACCGCGATGCGCAGCCGCGTGCCGCGCGGCAGCTCGCGCAGTCCCGCCGCCAGGGCCGCGAGGGCCGCCTCGCGGCCGTCCACCACTGACGCGACCTGTGTCACGCCGCCCAGCGCCAGACGCACGGCGCCGTCGCTGGCGTAGGCGATCGCCGTGCGCGATGCCGCGTGTCCGCCGCGCAAGCCGCGCAAGCCGCGCGAGTCGCGCGAGTCGCGGGAACTGCCCGTCCCGCGCTTACCAACCCACCACACGCTTGATCTCCTCCGCGCTCGATTCGCGCCGGCTCACCATGTCCGCGCCCAGTTGCGACAGACTCCTCACGCCCTGGCGGAGCACATGCTCGCGCAGCGCCGACACCGGCGCTCCCGTCGTCACCAGGTCGCGGAAGCCGTCATCGATGGTGTGCACCTCCGCGATCACGCGGCGGCCCTTGTAGCCGGTGCCGGCGCAGCGCTCGCAGCCCTGCGGGCGCGGCATCGTCTCCGGCCGGGGCAGCCCCGCGTCGATGAACCATTGCTGCTCGCGCGCCGTCGCGGGGCGCTCGCCGGCACAGTGCGGGCACAGGCAGCGCACCAGCCGCTGCACGATCACGCCGTTGAGCGCCGCCATGAAGCCGAACATGTCCAGGTCGAAGTGCTTGAAGCGCCCGGTCACGTCGAACACGCTGTTCGCATGGACCGTCGTCAGCACCTGGTGGCCGGTGAGGGCCGATTGCACCGCGATCTCCGCTGTCTCCGCGTCGCGGATCTCGCCGACCAGGATGCGGTCCGGGTCGTGGCGCAGGATCGAGCGCAGCCCCTTCGCGAAGGTCAGCCCTTTGCGCTCGTTGACCGGCACCTGCAGCACGCCGGCGAGCTCGTACTCGACCGGGTCCTCGATGGTGATGATCTTCTCGATGCCGTTGTTGACCTCGGACAGCGCCGCGTAGACGGTGGTCGTCTTGCCGCTGCCGGTCGGGCCGGTGACCAGCAGCATGCCGTGCGGGAGGCCGGCGAGCTCGCGGATCATGGCTGCGCCGGCCGCGTCGAAGCCCAGCAGATCCAGCGACACCTGGTCGGCCGGATCGCGCAGCTGCGCCTTGTCGAGCAGGCGCAGCACCGCGTCCTCGCCGAAGACGCTGGGGATCACGGAGACGCGCAGGTCCAGCTCGCCGCCGCCCAGCGCGACGCGGAAGCGGCCGTCCTGCGGCAGACGCCGCTCGGTGATGTCGAGCTGCGCGAGCACCTTGATGCGGGAGATCGCCTCCTCGGCCTGGCGCGCGCCATCGAGCCGCGCATGCGGCATCAGCACGCCATCGCGCCGCAGCCGCACGGTGACGCCATGGCGATCGCATTCGAAGTGGATGTCGCTGGCGCCGACCTCGTAGGCGCGCCGCAGCGCCTGATCGACGAAGGCCACCACGGGGCCGTCCGGCGATTCGGCCGTCGTCGCCGCCGAGGCGCTGGGCGTCGCGCCGCACCAGGCGTCGATGCGCGCGCCGGTGGCGGCGATCGGCGGCACGCGCCGTCCCATCGCCTGCGCGGCGCGGCGCAGCGCCGTCTCGTCCCACGGATCGGCCATCGCGAGCCGCAACTGGCCGGGATCACCGTCCAGCCGGACCGGCACCGCGCGCAGCTGGCGCGCCAGGGCGGCGCCCGCGGCGCCGAACAGCGTCAGATCGGGAAGCGCGCGCGTCTCGCCGTCCAGCATCTCCATGCCGCCGGTCTCGCGCAGCAGCACCGGCAACTGGTCGCGCCAGACGGCTTCGCGCAGCAGGTGGTCGAGCACGCTCCCGGTGCCGGCCTGCGCGGACTGACGCCGCGCAGCCTGGAGCGAGGCGCGGAAGTCCGGGCGGAGATCCGTGTGGCGATCCGTCTGGCGCTCCTTGCGGGATTCGGCGTTCATCGGTGGCGGGCTCTCATCGGAATCTGGGGAAGGCAGGCGCTCAGCGGATGCTGCTCGCGATGTCGAAGATCGGCAGGTACATCAGCACCACGATGCTGCCCACCAGCAGCGACACCAGCAGCAGCATCAGCGGCTCGACGATGCGCGTGGCGCGGTCCATGAAGGCGGCGAAGGCGCCGGCGTGGCGCTCGGCGATGGTCTGCAGCACGCGCTCGAAGTTGCCCGAGCGCTCGCCGACGGCCAGCAGGCGCTGGGTCACCGTGTCCGTCAGGCCGGACTCAGAGAGCGCCGCCGAGACGCGCACGCCGCGCGTCAGCGCCAGGCGCGCCTCGCGCATCGAGTCGTCCATGCGCTCGCCCAGCACGAGGCCCTCGCAGCGCAGCAGGGTCTCGTCGAGCGTGTAGCCGCCGCGGAACATCACGGTCATCGAGTGGTACAGCTTGGCCAGCCGGAACTCGCGCAGCGCGCGCCGCACGGGCGGGAAGACATTGGCTGCGCGCATCGCCACGCGCTGGATCGCGCCTTGACGCCAGGCCATCACGGCCAGGAACGCCAGCGCCGCGGCCGCGGCCACGATGGCCAGGCGGTTCTCGCGCACGAACACGCTGGCGAGCGTCAGCAGATGCGTCGACCAGCTCATCTCGCCGCGCAGGTCCGCGTACATCGATGCGAAGCGCGGCAGCACCACGACGATCAGGAAGCCGCTCACCAGCAGGCCCAGGCTCAGCACCAGGCTGGGATAGATGGCCGCGCTGACGACCTTCTTGCGCAGCGCCTCGACCATCTCGTGATAGCGCAGGTACTCGGACAGCGCCTCGGCCAGCGAACTGCTGCGCTCGCTGGCGCGCACGCTGGCCACCAGCACCATCGGAAAGCGCTCCAGCGACTCCATCGCCACCGACAGTGGTTTGCCGCGGTGGAGCTGCTCCAGCAAGGCCGTCTGCAGCGCGGCGCGCGCCGGGTCCGCGCCGGACTGCGCCTGCAGCGTCTCGATCGCCTCGACCACCGTCATGCCGGCCACCAGCAGCGTGCGCAACTCCTGGCACCACCAGGCGATGTCGAGCGCGTTGGCGCGCAGGCCAGCCGCTGTGGCGGTTCCCGCGGAACCGGACGCCAGGCTGGCCGCGCGCGGGCGAGCGGCATCGCGCACCGGCTCGGCGCCCAGCACCTTGCGGCCATCGGGCAGGCGATCGCCGAGCGCTTCACGCGACGGCGCCTCCATCAGCTCTTCGCTGACGGACAGGCGCACGGGATCGAGCAGGCGGACGCGGAGCTTCATGCGAGCGGGAACAGTCGGGGTGTCAGCGTGGCGGCTTCAGAGCTGGATGTCGGCGTCGTCGCCGGTGCCGCCCGCGACGCGGTCACGGCCGAAGCTGAACAGCTCGTAGTCCTTGCCGGGCTGCTGCGACGGGATGCGGTACTGGTAGGGCATGCCCCACGGGTCGTTGGGCAGCTCGCCCTTGAGATAGGGGCCGCGCCAGCGCGGATCGTTGGCGTCGCTGCGCACCAGCGCGGCCAGGCCTTCGCCGGACTCCGGATAGCGGCCCATGTCGATGCGGTAGGCCTGCAGCGCCTTGTCGATGGCGTCCAGCTGCGCCTTCGCCGTCGTGACCTCCGAGCGCGAGATCTGGCTCAGGAAGCGCGGGCCGACGATGCCAGTGAGCAGGCCGATGATGAGGATCACCACCAGCAGCTCGAGCAGCGTGAAGCCGCGGGCGCGGCGGACGGTGCCTGGCCGCGGGGGAGCGAGGCGGGACGCCAGCCGGGAGGGAAGGGGCTCGATGAGGGGCATGGGGTTCTGGTCCTTCATTGCTCGGAGTCCACGACGAACTTCCAATCGGAATAGCGGCGCGCGGCGGCCAGCCGCACGCCGGGGCGGCGCACGGGGCCGCTGATCAAGGGCTCGGCCTCGCTGAGGCTGTAGACGCCGCGCACGCGGCCGTCGTCGCCGCGCACGATGCCCCACTGGCCGGTGGCGCCGACCGGGTCCGGATAGAGCTGGCGAAGATGGCGCACGGTGCCGACGAAGCGCTCGTCGCGCTGCAGCTCCGTCAGTTCCTGCGGCAGGCGCTTGTCGGTGCCCGGCGAGCTGCGGCGGTAGCGTTCGAGCGCCTGCACGTAGAGCGTGCCGATGCGCAGCAGCTGCTGTTCCTTGTCGCGGCGGGCGTCGGCCGACCAGGACTGCGCCGCCACCGACAGCGCGAGCGAGGCCAGCGCCAGCAGCACGAGCACGGCGACAAGGCCATAGCCCCGCGCTGTTGACCGCCTCGCGGACGCGCGCTCACCACGACGCATAGCTGCTCCCGTCCGGCGCGATGCCGCGCGCGCCGCTGCGCACGTCGGCGATGCCCTCGCCATCGCCGGCGCCACCGCCCGCGCCATTGGCATCGCCAGCGCGCGGGGGCACGGCCACCCAGCTGTCCGCGCGCTGCGTCACCGGGTCGAGCGGGATCGCGCGCAGGTAGCGGCGCTCGACCAGCTCGGGCAGCTCCTTCGGATAGCGGCCCTGGTCGCCGTAGAACTTGTCGATCGCGTCGCGCATCGCCTGCAGGTTGTGGCGCAGCGCGGTGTCGCGCGCGCGGTCCACGTGCTGCACATAGCGCGGCGCGGCGACGCTCAGCAGCAGCGCGAGCGCGGCCAGCACCACCAGCAGCTCGATGACGGTGAAGCCGCGTGCGCCGGCATGGCGATCGCGCGGGCAGACACGGCGCGTGACGCGACGAGCGATGCGATGGGCGATGCGATCCGTGATGCGATCCGTGATGCGACGGTTGATGCATTGACTCATGGCGGTTTTCACCATTGCTTCAGCGGCACGCCGTTGAGGCCGACGGCGGTGGACATCGAATGGACGTCGTAGACCTCGGGGCCCGGCTGCGGGTTGTCGGCATCGGACTGGTAGCCGCGCAGACCCCAGCTCTGCTCGGCCGGCACGCCGGGTTCGGCGAAGGGGTCGCGCGGCACGCGGCGCAGGAAGCGCATCGTCTGGCCCTGGCGGTCGGCGCGCGCGTCGGGCACTTCGACGGTCAGCTCGTGCAAGGTGGCGGGATAGGGCGGGCGATCACCGGGGCCCAGCACGGCGCCGGCTTCGCGCGCGGCGCGATAGGCGTCGAGCGCATCGCGGATTTCCCAGAGCGCGCGCTTGAGCTCGCGCTCCTTCTCGCGTTGCACCGTCATCTCGGCCATCGGCAGCGCGAGCGAGGCCAGGAAGCCCAGGATCGCCAGGCACACGAGCAGCTCGATCAGCGTGAAGCCGCGCGCGCGCAGGCCCGCCGCGCGGCCATCGCGGCGGCGGGCTGAGGCGGACGCGCGGCGCGGTGCCATGGTCACTTCACCTCGATGACGGCGGGCATCGGCAGCACCGGCTGGCCGCTGCCCGGTTCAAGCGAGACCGGCTGCGCGGTGCCGACGCGCACCTCGGCGCGTCCCGCGGCGGTGGCCTTGAAGCGCAGCTTGAACACGCCGCCCGAGGACTCGCTTGCCGTGGCCGTGGCCTGGTTGCGCAGCACGCTGAGGTTGACGCGGCCGGCCTCGGCCCGCTTGCTGAAGCTGGTCACCGCGCCGCCGCTGCGGAAGTAGCCATCCTCCTCGGCGTCGATCAGCGTCAGCTTGTCGGCGCTGTACTGGACTTCCGTCATGAGCCCGCGCAGCGACGCGTCGCGCAGGTCGACGCGGACCTCGACGGTCTCGCCGGCCTTGGCTTGGGCGGGCGCGGCCAGCGACATCGTCGGCGTCTTTCGCACCGGCAGCGCGGGCGGACCGGCGGGCGATGCCTGCGGCGCCGGGGCACCCGTGCCAGCCGCCGCCGCCGGAGCCGCAGAAGGAGGCGCGGCGGGCGTGCCGGGTGCGCCGGGCACAGGCGGCTTGGCCTCCGGCTGCGGCGTGTTGAACTGCAGGCCGCCGACCTGGCGCAGCTTGGGCGAGGCCTCGGTGCCGACCCACATCTCGGACTCGCTGGCGTTCAGGCGCTTGACGTTGCGCAGCACGCGCGGCGTGATGGCCAGCAGCAGTTCGGAGCGCTTGCCGTCGTCGAGCTGGCTGGAGAACAGGCGGCCGAGCACCGGCACGTCGCCGAGGCCGGGCACGCGGGTGGAGGTGGAGCGCTCGTCGCGGCTGATGAGGCCGGCGAGCAACTGCGTCTCGCCATCGCGCAGGCGCAGCAGCGTATTGGCGTTGCGGGTGCCGATCTGATAGGCGATCGAGCCGGCGGAGGTCTTGGTCGCGGTGCCGAGCGAGCTGACTTCCAGGCCGATCTTGATGGCGACCTCGTCGTCGGCGTAGACGGTGGGCTCGACCTCGAGCTTGAGGCCGACGTCCAGGTAGCTGATGTTCTCGGACACGAAGCCGCCGGTGCCGGTGGTGGTGGACACGATGGGGATCTTGTCGCCGATCATGACCTTGGCCTTCTCGCGGTTGCGCACGCGCAGCTTGGGGTTGGCGAGGGTGGAGGTGTCGCCGACCTCGCGGCGCAGGTTGACGGTCAGGTTGTTCGGCGAGAAGCCGACGCCGATGCGGTCGCGGTTGATGTTCTGGAGATTGCCGACGGTCAACTGGTCGGTGCCCGCGGGCGCCAGCGGCGTGAGCGAGAACGAGGACGGCAGCTTGACGCCGAGTTCATTCAGCCGCGAGGCGCTGACCTCGAGCACTTCGACCTCGAGCAGCACCTCGGGCTCGGCGCTGTCGAAGACGGCGAGCAGGCGTTCGGCGAGCTGGATGTTCTCGGGCGAGTCGCGCAGCGCGAGCAGGTTGCTGCGCTCGTCGACGAAGGGTTCGCGGATCTTGAGCATCGCCTTGAGGAAGGCGGCGGCGCCCTTGGGATCGCTGTTGGCGAGGTTGAACACGCGCACCAGTTGCTCCTGGTACTCGCGGTGTTTCTCGGCGGTGTTGGGATAGATGACGACGGTGCGCGCGTCGATGACCTTCTTGGCCAGCTGGTTGCTGGAGGTGATCAGGTCCAGCGCGTCCTCGACCTTGGCCTGGCGCAGCAGCACGGTGACGCGCACGTCGGCGCGCACGTCGCGGTCGAGCACGAAGTTGATGCCGCTGTGGCGGGTGACGACGTCGAGCACGGTGCGCAGGCTGGCGTCGCGGAAGTCGAGCGAGATCGGTCGCGACTCGGTCAGCACGCCGTTGAGCGCCTGGACCTGGGCGGTGCGCTGCTCGCTGAGCAGCCGGCGCTGCAGGTCCTGCAGGCCGCCGTGGCGGGGGTTGTCCTTGAGCGCCTGTTCGAGCACGCGCAGCGCGCGATCGGGCTGGCGGGCGTCGACCCATTGCTGCGCGGCGGCGAGGTCGGCGGCGCCCTTGCGCTCGAGCTCCATGTCGGCGAGCAGCGATTGCACGCGCACGTTGGCGGGATCGAGTTCGAGCGCCTGGCGCAGCGTGGCGGCGGCCTCGTCGAACTGGCCGGCGGCGCGCTGCGCGAGCGCCTGCGAGGTCAGGCGGGTCTGCGTGTCGGCGCGGGCGCGCAGCAGCGCGGTGCGCAGCGGGGTGCTGTCGGGGTACTCCTTGAGGCCGTTCTCGAGCGTGGCCATGGCCTGCTGGTACTGGCCGTCGGCCATGGCCTTGCGGGACTCGTCGCGGATGCGGGTCTCGGCGCAGCCGGCCAGGAGCAGCAGCACTGCGAGCGCGGCGGCGGTGCAGGCGGCCGGATGCCGGGCGGAGCGGGAGCGGGCGGGGCGTGAGGACATCGGAGCGGGCGGATCAGGGGGCGGGCGCGGGCGGCGGGATGCGGATGACGGCGCGTTGCTGCAGGGGTTCGTAGACGAGGCGGACCTCGTCGTCGGTGATCGATTCGACGCGGTAGCCCTCGTCGAGGCGGGTGCCGGCCTCGACGAGCAGGTCCTTGTCGGCGCGGGCGAGGTAGACCTTGCGCTGGCCTTGAGGGTCGATGAGCTGGCCGAGGTAGCGGTAGTTCAGCGGCGGCGCCTGGGGCGGGGGAGGCGGCGGTGGCGGAGGAGGGGGCGGCGGTGGCGGCGGGGCCGGCGGCTGAGGGATCGAGAACGGGTCGCGGTCGGCGGGCTCGAGCGGGTGCTCGGGCAGGCGCGGGGGGACGGCGGGCAGCGGCGCGGGGGCGCCGGGACGCGAGGTGGCCGCCGCGATCGGGGGACGCGGCGCGGGCGTGGCCGGCAGGCTCTGGCCGGCGGGAGACGGCGCGGTCGCGGCGACCAGCGGAGGATCGGCAGGCGAGAGCAAGGCCCAGGCGCTGGCCGCGGCGCTCAGGCCGAGCGCCCAGCGCAGGCCAGGGCGCAGGCCGGGCGCGGGAGTGTCCGCCGTCGGTGAGGGTGGGGTCGAGCGCTTGAACATCGACGCGCTTTCAACGGTCGGCCACAGGCGCGGAGGCCGATGACGACGGGGATGCAGGCTGCGAGGCCGAGGTCGCGATCGAGTTGACGACCGATGGCGCGATCGATGTCGACACGGAGGCCGGTCCGGCCAAGGGGCGGCTCAACCAGGTGGCGACGACGCGCGCTTCCAGGTCGCCGCCCGCGGGGCTTGCGATGGCGCCGGGCGCGGCGGCGCTCGCTCGGCGAAGGGACAACTGTTGAAGCACGGCCTGCTGCGCGTCGCGGCCGAGGACCTCGGCGAGCACCGTCTTGATCGCGGCATAGCTGCCGCGCAGGTTGACGTCGAGGTTCATGCGGCCAAGGGTGTTGGCGGTCGGCGGCTGCTGCGAGGTGGAGATCGTCGTGACGAGCACCGACTGCGACTCGGCGGCTTCGCGCAGATGGGTGACGGCGCGCGCGGAAGACTGCGTCAGCGGCAGGCGCGTGGCGAAGGGCGACGCGTCGACGGGTGGAGCGGCGGCGACCTTCGCGCGCAGGTCGATGAGCTCGGTGTGGGCGGCCTTGTCCTGCGCGATGGCGAGGCGCTCAGCTTGACGGGCGGCGAAGAGCAGGGCGCCGGTGAGCAACGGCGGTACCAGCGCGAGGCCGATCCACACGGGAGTCGGCGCGCGCGAGGCGCGTTGCTTGAGCGCGGCGACGTCCGTCAAGGCGCGCCAGTCGATCGAGGTCAGGCGCATGACGGGACGGGGAGGAGGGCGCGGAGGACGGGATGCGGCGATCCGGCCGGGACTGCTGCCGAATGCATGGGAGCGGGCGGCTTAGCGAGCGGGAGCGGACACGGCGCGACGCGCGGCTGCGCCTCGCGTGACGCGCGACAGTGCGCTCGAGGCGCGATGGATGGAAATGTTCATGGAGCCCTCCCGTCTTGGCGGCGCGTGCACGCACCGCATGGCCTTGATCTTCTTTGCGGCCAGGGCGCGACTGTATCGCGTTGGCTCGATGAATTGCCGTGCTCCGCGCGCGCAAGAGGCGGTTCTCGCCGTTGAATTTCAAACATCACCAAGATGTCACCGCTTGAGATCAAGGGTTCGGATGGTCAGCAATGCAGGGTTTTCCCCGGGCGGTCTCAATTCTGAAGTGCAACACCCCTACCCAGGTAAGGTGTCGCGATGGAAAGACGAGAGACGTATCGGCATTTGAGTCCCGACGAGCGCGTGGCGATCTCGGGGCTGAGGATGCAGGGCA
>NZ_JBCNLG010000056.1:0-13701 GCF_039595595.1 Roseateles sp.
AGTCAAGCCTGATGACCATAGCGAGTCGGTCCCACCCCTTCCCATCCCGAACAGGACCGTGAAACGACTCAGCGCCGATGATAGTGCGGATTCCCGTGTGAAAGTAGGTCATCGTCAGGCTAATATTCCGCAAACCCCTCGATCAGTATTGATCGAGGGGTTTTTGCTTTTGGGGCTGCGAGTTTGGCGCCGAGGGCCGCGCCCTCGGATCTCCACTCGAGCGTGGAGTTTGTGAACACTGCGGCTCCCCTGTTTCTGTGGGCCTAGTGACTTAGGTCAGCAGGGTCACGCCCCCTTTGTGGGACTGTTTTTCCGGTCGCTCGCGAATAGACTGCCTTCCTGTTTTTTGGGATTGGAGGGCGGCGTGATGCGTCGAGGGATTGGCGAGAACTCGCTGAGTAACCTGTTTTTGCGTGCCGGCGTTGCTGCGGCGCTCGCGGGGAGCTGGCTGGCTCCCGCACAGGCCGCTGAAGTGGTCGCCATCACGCCGCGCGGCGAGGTCGCTCAGGTGCAGAACATCGCGGTGCGCTTCAAGGAGTCCACGGCCACGCTCGGCGACCCGCGACAGGCGGATCCGGTGCGGGTGGACTGCGGCTCGGCCGCAGTGCAGGGCAAGGGACGGTGGACGAATGACCGGGAGTGGGTCTTCGACTTCGCCAAGCCGCTGCCTGCCGGCGCGAAGTGCCGCGTGACCGTGCGCGAGGATTTCCGCCCCACCGCCCCCGGCGTGTCCAGTGCCTGGACGGGCGTGCGCGAGTCCACGTTCCAGCTCGCGGCCCCGACGGTCCAGCAGATCCGCCCATGGGAG
Organism: Roseateles sp.; assembly: GCF_039595595.1. Lineage (GTDB taxonomy): Bacteria > Pseudomonadota > Gammaproteobacteria > Burkholderiales > Burkholderiaceae_C > Roseateles. The sequence goes on from NZ_JBCNLG010000056.1 coordinate 809, forward strand.
GGCGGCAAGATCGAAGAAGACCAGCGCTTCCTGTTGCAGCTCTCGGGCACGCCCAAGTTCGACACGATCGCGCCCAACCTGTGGTGCGAATCCAAGGCGCTTGGCGAGCGCATCCCGGCCGAACTGCGCGCGAACTCGGAGCGCGATGCGCTGCTGCGTTCGTTGAAGATGGAAGAGGCGGCCAAGCGCCAGGTGTGGGTGCTGGTCGGCTGCTCACGGCCCTTGCCGGCCGGCACGGACGCGTCGCTGGTGTGGGGGCCCGGCATCGCCGCGGGCGCCAACGACTCGGTGCGCACGCGCGGCGAGCGGCGCTTCCATTTCTCGGTCCGCGCGCCGCTGACGGCCGAGTTCTCCTGCGAACGCGAGCGCGCGAACGCCCCCTGTCTGCCCATCCGCCCCGTCACCGTCAGCTTCTCGGAGCCGATCTCGCGTGAACTCGCGCTCAAGGTGCGTTTGAAGAGCGCGGACGGCAGCACCGTGTCGCCGGTCGTGCCGAAACAGGAAGACCAGGAGGCCGCCGGAACCCTGAGCTCGGTGAGCTTCCCGGTGCCGCTCGCGGAGCAGCAGGCCTACGCCGTCGAGCTGCCCAGCGGCATCAAGGACGACAGCGGCCGGCCGCTGTCCAACGCCGCGAGCTTCCCGCTGCAGATCAAGACCAGTGCGGCGCCGCCGCTGGCCAAGTTCGCCGCCGCGCCCTTCGGCATCGTCGAATGGGAGCCGGCTGGCCCGAGCCTGGTCCCGCTGAGCATGCGCCATGTGCAGGGCGACCTGCAGCCGCGCGCCGGGGGCCATCTGCGCATCAAGCGCCTGACCGATGACGGCGAGATCCTGCGCTGGTATGGCCGGCTCTTCCGGCAGAACGAGTGGGAGGACCGCAAGATCGAGATGCTCAAGGGCGAAGGCGGTCTGCAGTCGATGACGGTGCCGGCCGGCAGTCCCGACAAGGCCATCGACGTGATCGGCGTGCCGCTGGCGCAGCCGGGCTATCACGTGCTCGAGCTGAAGTCGCCGCGCCTGGGGCAGTCGCTGCTCGATCCGGTCCAGCCGATGTTCGTGCGCACCGGCACGCTGGTGACCAACCTCGGCCTGCACTTCAAGCTGGGCAAGGACGACAGCCTGGTGTGGGTGACTTCGCTCGACAAGGGGCGCCCCGTGGAGGGCGCGCAGGTGGCGGTCTACGACTGCCGCGGCAAGTCGCTGTGGAATGGCCGCACCGACGCCCAGGGCCTGGCCCGCATCGATCGTCCCAACCTCGATCGCGAGGAGGGACGCGGCGAGTGCATCGGCGAGTCGGGGCTGTTCATCACCGCCCGCGCCGACCAGCCGGGCAAGCCGACGGACCTGTCCTTCATGTTCAGCGGCTGGAGCCGCGGCATCGAACCGTGGCGCTTCAACGTGCCGGTCACCTGGGGCTCGGAACGCACCGTCCGCGCGCACACGATCACCGACCGGCCGCTGCTGCGCGCTGGCGACACCGTGTCGATGAAGCACTTCTTCCGGCTGGAGACGGTCCGGGGGCTGGACGACGCGACGCCGGAGCAGCTTCCCAACAAGCTGCGCATCGTCTTCGAAGGCACCGGCGAGGACGTCGCCGCGCTGGATCTGCACTGGCAGGGCGCGCGCTACGCGCTGTCGACCTGGAAGGTGCCGCCGGGCGCCAAGCTGGGCCGCTACCGCTTCGTGATGGAGCGCGCCGGCGAGTCTGGCGGTCAACGGACCTGGGACAGCGGCGGCGTGCGCGTCGAGGAGTTCCGCGTGCCGCTGGTCGATGCACGGCTGATCCCGCCGAAATCACCGCCTCCGGGCGCGAAGGAGCAGTCCTGGTCGGCTCAGCTGAACTACATGGCGGGCGGTCCGATGGCCAAGTCCCCGGTGCAGGTCAGCGCGATGCTGCAGCCGCGCTGGACCACCATGGCGGGCTACGACGACTACGCCTTCGAGCCGCCGTCCAAGGACGGCCCGGATGAAGGCGCGGCCGCCGGCGACATGGAAGGCGACAGCGAGACCGCTGGCGGCGCGCCGGGCACGACCCGGCTGCTGGTCGACAAGCTGGCGCTGCAGACCGACGCCAAGGGCGCCGCCGCGTTCAAGGTGCCGCTGAAGGGGACGATCGACCGGCCGTCCGAACTGCGCGTCGAGTTGAACTATCGCGACCCCGACGGTCAGACGCACACGCGCGCGGCCTCGCAGGTCGTGTGGCCCGCCAACGTGGTCGTGGGCCTGCGCGCCGCGACCTGGGTGGCCAACGGCCAGCCGCTGCAGGTGCAGGCCGTGGCGCTGGACACGAACGGCAAGCCGGTGGCGAACCAGAAGATCGCGGTGTCCGCGCGTCAGGTCCAGACGCTGAGCACGCGCAAGCGCCTGGTCGGCGGCTTCTATGCCTACGAGCATCAACGGACCCTGAAGGACCTGGGCGAGCTGTGCAGCGGCAAGACCGATGCGCTGGGCATCATGCGCTGCGAGGTCTCGCTGAGCCAGAGCGGCCAGGTCGAGCTGATCGGTGCCGCGTCCGACGACGGGGGCCGCAGCGCGCGCGCGGCGCGGTCGCTGTGGGTGACGCGGGCCGGTGAACTCTGGTTCGCGCAGGACAACGACGATCGCATCGACGTCATCCCGGAGCGCCGCCGCTACGAGCCGGGCGAGACCGCGCGCTTCCAGGTGCGCATGCCTTATCGCGACGCGATGGCGCTGGTGACCGTCGAGCGGGAGGGCGTGCTGCACAGCGAGGTGCGCCGCCTGTCCGGCCGTGATCCGTGGCTGGAACTGAAGATCGATCGCGACTGGACGCCGAACGCCTATGTCAGCGTGCTGGTGCTGCGCGGCCGTCTGCGCGAGGTGCCGTGGTATTCGTTCTTCACCTGGGGCTGGCGCGAGCCGGGCAACTGGTGGCGTGAATGGCGTGCGTCGGGCGACTATCAGCCGCCGACGGCCATGGTCGATCTGTCCAAGCCGTCCTTCAAGCTGGGCATGGCGCCGATCGAGATCGGGCAGGCCAAGCACCGGCTCAAGGTCGAGGTGCTGCCGCAGCAGGCGCAGTACGGGGTGCGTCAGAGCGCCCAGGTCAAGCTGCGCGTGACGCAGGACGGCAAGCCGGTGCCTGATGCGCAGGTCGCCTTCGCGGCGGTCGACGAAGGCCTGCTGGCGCTCGCGCCCAACGACAGCTGGAAACTGCTCGACAGCATGATCCAGACCCGTTCCTGGGGCGTGACCACCGCGACGGCGCACAGCGAGATCATTGGCCGCCGGCACTATGGCCGCAAGGCCGTGGCAGCGGGCGGCGGCGGCGGCTTCGCGACGCGCGAGCTGTTCGACACGTTGCTGACCTGGCAGCCGCTGGTGACGGTCAACGCGCAGGGCGAGGCGCTGGTGCAGGTGCCGCTCAACGATTCGCTGACCCGTTTCCGGCTGGTCGCGGTCGCCGACGCGCCGGGGCAGCGCTTCGGCACCGGCGAGAACAGCATCAACGTGAGCCAGGACCTGCAGCTGCTGTCGGGCCTGCCGCCGCTGGTGCGCGAGGGCGACCGGGTGCAGGCGATGCTGACGCTGCGCAACGCGACCGGCCGCGCGATGGACCTGCGGGTCACGCTGGCGGGCAAGGCGACGCTGGACACCGGCGAACAGCCGGTCGCGGCTGAGCCGCGCAGCGTCAAGCTCGCCGCGGGACAGGCGCAGGAGCTGAGCTGGGACATCCTCGTGCCCGAAGGGGCGCGGCGCATCGTCTGGGAGGCGCAGGCGCAGGAGCAGGGCGGCTCGGGCGCCAAGGACGCGATGCGGACCACGCAGGCGGTCGAGCCGGCCGTGCCGCTGCGGGTGCTGCAGGCGACGCTGCGCCAGCTGGACGGCCCGGTCAGCATCCCGGTCGCGGCGCCCGCGGACGCGCTGCCGCCGCAAGGCGTCAAGCGCGGCGGCTTGCAGATCGGCCTGCAGCCGCGGCTGTCGACCGCGCTGCCGGGGATCCGGCGCTACTTCGAGCAGTACCCGTACACCTGCCTGGAACAGCAGAGCTCGAAGTACATCGCGCTGCATGACACGGCGGCCTGGGATGGCCTGATGGGGCAGCTCGCGACCTACCAGGACGCGGACGGCCTGTTCGCCTACTTCCCGCTGTCGCGCTACTTGACGCAGGGCAGCGACGTCCTGACCGCGCATCTGCTGGCCGTGGCGAAGGAAGCCGGGCGCACGCTGCCGGCGCCGCAGTTGAACAAGGCGCTGGACGGTCTGGCCGCTTTCGTCGAGGGCCGGCTGGAGCGCAAGTTCTGGTCGCCGCGCCCCGATGACGAGCCGCGCCGCATCGCCGCGCTGGCCGCGCTGGCGCGTTACGGCAAGGCGACGCCGCGGCAGCTGGGCACCGTGGACGGCCGCAACCTGACCACGTGGCCCACCAGCGCGGTGATCGACTGGCTGGTGCTGCATCAGCGGATGACCGACGCGCCGGATCGCGCGGCGCAGATCGCGGCGGCGCAGAACCAGCTGCGCGCGCGCTTGAGCTTTGCGGGCACCACGCTGCGTTTCGTCAACGAGGACACCGACGCCTGGTGGTGGCTGATGGGCAGTGGCGACGCGACGGCGGCGCGCGCGATCCTCGCGCTGATCGATGACGCCGGCTGGAAGGAGGACCTGCCGCGCCTGGTGGTGGGCACGCTGGCGCGCCAGGAGCGCGGTGCCTGGTTCAACACGACCGCCAACCTGTGGGGCGCGCTGGCCCTGGAGAAGTTCTCGGCGCGCTTCGAGGCGCAGGCCGTGAAGGGCCGCACCGAGGCGAAGCTGGCGGGCGCGTCGGCGGCGCTGGACTGGTCGGCCAAGCCGGACGGCGGCGATCTGAAGCTGGCCTGGCCGGCGGCGGGCAACGGCACGCTGTCGATGACGCAGGCGGGGGACGGCAAGCCCTGGGCGACCGTGCAAGCCTTGGCGGCCGTGCCGCTGAAGGCGCCGCTGAATGCCGGCTACACGCTCAAGCGCACGGTCACGGCCGTGTCGCAGAAGGCGCCGCCGAAGTGGTCCCGCGGCGACGTGATGCGCGTGCGTCTGGAAATCGATGCCGCCGCCGACATGACGTGGGTGGTGCTCAGCGATCCGATGCCGGCCGGCGCGGCGGTGGTCGAAGGGACGATCGAGTCGCAGGGCGAGCGCGCCGAGGGGCAGGCCTGGCCCGACTTCATCGAGCGCAGCTTCAGCGCCTGGCGCGCCTACTTCGGCTATCTGCCGCGCGGGCATCACGTGCTCGAGTACACGGTCCGTCTGAACAACGCCGGCCGCTTCCAGCTGCCGACGACGCGGGCCGAGGCGATGTACGCGCCGGACCGTTTCGGCGAACTGCCGAATGCCACGCTGGAGGTCCAGCCTTGACGCTGACGGACGCGCGCTCGCGGCCGGTCCGCAGGGCCGCGCTCGCGGCCGTGCTGGCCGCGCTCGGGATGGCGTCCGGTCCGGCGTCGGCGCAGGACCTGCCGAGCTTCGCGCAGGCGCGGGCCTCGCATCCGGTGTCCGATCTGCAACTGCTCGATCGGCGCGGCGAGCCGCTGCAGACCCTGCGCGTGGATGCCACCCGCAGGGTGCTGCCCTGGGTGCCGCTGGAGCAGATGTCGCCGTCGCTGCTGCGCGCGATGCTGTTGTCCGAGGATCAGCGCTTCTACGAGCACAGCGGCGTCGACTGGTCGGCCGTCGCGGCCAGCGCCTGGGCCAATCTGTGGAACACGCGCACGCGCGGCGCGTCGACGGTCACGATGCAGCTGGCGGGATTGCTCGACGAGGACCTCGCGCGGCGCGGCGGCCGCAGCCTGATGCAGAAGCTCGGGCAGGCCTGGGTCGCGGGGCGGCTGGAGAAGCGCTGGACCAAGGCGCAGATCCTGGAGGGCTACCTCAACCGGGTGCCCTTGCGCGGCGAGCTGATCGGCGTGCCGGCGGCGGCGCAAGCGCTTTTCGGCAAGCGGCCCGCGGGGCTGGACGCGCGCGAGTCGGCGATGCTTTCGGCCATGCTGCGCGGGCCGAATGCGTCGCCGGAGACGATCGCGGCCCGTGCTTGCGGCGTGCTGCGCGCGATGGCGCAGCGATGCGACGGGCTCAATGACGAGGTGGGCGCGGTGCTGCGCCGCAAGGCGCTGACGCTCGCGGACGCGCCGCAGTGGGCGCCGCATTACGCGCGGCTGGCGCTGCGGGCGGACGGACCACCGGCGCAGCGCAGCTCGCTCGACGCCACCTGGCAGCGTGTCGCGGTGCAGTCGCTGCGGCGGCATCTGGCCGAGCTCTCGGGGCGGCAGGTCGAGGACGGCGCCGTCGTGGCGCTCGACAACGCGAGCGGCGAGGTCCGCGTCTGGGTCGGCTCCAGCGGCAGCCAGCTGTCGGAGGCGGCGCAGGTGGACCATGTGCTGGCGCGGCGGCAGCCGGGCTCGACGCTCAAGCCCTTCCTGTACGAGCTCGCGATCGAGCGCCGGCTGATCACGGCGGCCAGCCTGCTCGACGACTCGCCGACGCAGGTCGCGACGGCGGCTGGCCTGTATCTGCCGCAGAACTACGACAAGCAGTACCGCGGCTGGATCAGCGCCCGTGCCGCGCTGGGCAACAGCCTCAACGTGCCGGCGGTGCGGCTGGGCCTGATGCTGACGCCCGAGGCGGTCTTCGAGCGGCTCAACGCGCTGGGCCTGCAGTTGCCGGAGACCGGCGGTTTCTATGGACCGTCGTTGGCGCTGGGCAGCGCCGACGTGACGCTGCTGTCGCTGACCAATGCCTATCGCGCGCTCGCCAATGGCGGACGTTACGCCGACGTGGCGCTGCCAGGCGCGTTGCCCGGCGCCGGCCCGCGCGACGCGCTGAAGGCGGGCAAGGACGGCAAGGCGTCCAAGAATCTCAAGGGTCTCAGGGGAGGGCGCGAGGCGGCGGCCGGGCGCCAGGTGGCCGACGCGAAGGCGAGCTTCATCGTCGGCGACATGCTGGCCGACAACAACGCGCGCGCGCTGACCTTCGGCTTGTCCAGCGCGCTGGCGCTTCCGTTCCCGGCCTCGGTCAAGACGGGCACCAGCAAGGACATGCGAGACAACTGGTGCGTCGGCTGGAGTTCGCGCTTCACCGTCGGGGTGTGGGTCGGCAACTCGAGCGGCGAGGCGATGCAGCAGGTCTCGGGCGTCAGCGGCGCGGCGCCGGTCTGGCGCGAGGTGATGCTGGCGCTGCATGCCGGCCGGGTGCCAGGCGCGGTGCAGCCGCCGGCCGGGCTGGTCGCGCAGGACACGCGCTTTGACGGCGGGCAGGAGCCGCCACGGCGCGAGTGGTTCGTCGCTGGCACGGAGCAGGCCGTCATCCGCCCCGCCGGCACCCCGGTGGCGCTCAGCAATCCGACCGATGGCGCGATCTATGCGCTGGACCCGGACATTCCGCCGGCGGCGCAGCGCTTGCGCTTCTCCCACGAGGGGCGGCTGGCGCAGGGCACGGCGGGCTGGCGCCTGGATGGGCGGCTCATCGGGCGCGGCGCGTCGGTGGACTGGCTGCCCATGCCGGGGCGGCACGAACTGGCCTTGCTGGACGGGCGGGGGCAGGTGCTGCAGCAGGTGCGCTTCGAGGTGCGCGGGGCGGGGCTGAGAGCGCCGTCCGGGCTCCGGACCAGGCCGCAGGCGGCCGCGGCGCGGCCCGCGCCGGGCTGAGCCCATCCCGTCATCCCGCAAGTCAGCCGCTCCAGGGCGCAGTTCGTCGCCCTCCGCTGGCGGCCGGGGGACTGACTTTCGATACTCCCTCCATCGTCGCCAAGATCCAGATTCGCGCGGGGAGATCATGCAGAGCCGACAACGACACGTGCCCATCAGCTTGAAGATCCTGAGCATCGCCGTGCTGAGCGGCGCCATGCTGGCGCCCGCCGCGCCGGTCCATGCCAGCGAGGTGGTCAAGCTGGCCCGGCTGCTGATCACCGGCAAGCGCCAGGCCAGCCGCCCGGCGCCGCCTCAGCCGGCCGCCCCCGACCGCGACGCCGCCTCTCAGCCGCAGAGCCGCGCCCCGGAGGGTGAGCTCCACGCCCAGAATTCGCGCCGCAGCGCCGAGGGCGGCGCGGTCATCACGATCGACTGAGCTCCTGCGCGCGTTCGATCGCTGGCGGCCGCGGGTGCAGCCGCGCCATCGTGAACGCATCGACATAGCGCCCCTCACGCAAGGCAAAACCGCGCAGGCGGCCTTCGTGCTCGAAGCCGAAGCGCTCATACAGCCTGATCGCGCGTTCGTTGTCGACGAACACCGTCAACTCGATCCGCAGAATCCCCAGCCAGTCATCGGCTTGCCGCGTCAGCGCATCCATCAACGCCGAACCGACGCCGCGCCCCTGCGTCTCCGGATGGACGCTGATCCCCAGCATCATCGCGTGACGCCGCCGCGCCTGTGCCCCGGCGGGATGCAGACCGGCCGACCCCACCAGCCGATCGCCGTCGAAGGCCAGCAGCACCAGTTCCGGGCTCGCCGGGTCGGGCGCCTTCGAGAAGCGTTCCTGCCACAGCAACTCGGAGGTGAAGGGCGTCTGCAGCAACCAGGGCTGCACGCCGGGATGTCCGAGCAGCGCGGCGTGGGCGGGGCCGTCCTCCGGACGCGGGCGGCGCAGCGTGATGCCGTCGGCGACGCGCAAGGGGGCGCGGGCGCCGGAGCGAGCGTCGGCAGGGCGGGGCGGGGTCGGTGGGATCTGCATCGGGGTCTCCTTGTGGGGCTTGGAAGGACCGGGGGCTGAAATGAACAAGGCCCGCGGAGTGCGCGGGCCTTGTCGGGGGGAATCGGGCGAATCTGGGGATCGCAGGGGGACCATCGGGTCCGGGATCCTGGCGGGGCGTCTACCGCGTTCGACGCCCACCGTCGGCAATGGCCTGCAGCGAATGTAGGCACATCGAGACGTGATGGACGGGGTGGAAGACGCGGGACATGCGGACCAGTATCTTGGGGACGCGGCGAATGCGTCAAGCGGCGCGAGATGCCCGATGGGCGAATGCAACGGCGCGACAATGCGCACTTCCTCGAATTGGCGCGGCCCGGACCGCGCGCCTTTGTTCATGCCGCGTCTGAGTGCTGTTGCCGCCGCCCCCGCCGAGTCTCAAGCCGCCGCGCCGGGGCGCGCGAAGGGGGAACCGCAGCCGGCTGAGCGATTCGTGTTGACGGTGGGACCGAGTCCGATCGATGGACTGGGTGTCTTCGCCGGGGAGGCGATCCCCGCTCGCCGCAAGATCGGCGAGATGCGCGGGGAGATCGTGCCGGTGCGCGAGGCGCGGCGGCGCATCGAGGGGCGGCGCCGGATCCATGTCGTCGAGGTCACGGACAAGACTGCGATCGACGCGACCAAGTCGGACTGCGCGCTGCGGCATGTGAATCACAGCTGCGCGCCGAATGCGGTGTTGCGCATCCGGCAGGGCCGGGCCGAGTTCTACGCCATGCGTGACATCGATCCGGGTGAGGAGATCTGCGCCGATTACGGCGAGAGCCACCACGAAGGGCGCTTGCGCTGCCGCTGCGGCGCGCCCAACTGCAAGGGCCGCTTGTAGGCCCTCCGGCCCGAACTCCCTCGCCCCGCCGAGCGGGGAGAGGGCAGGGGAGAGTGGTCTTCGCGATGCTCAGTGCTTCGAGTCCTCGCCCGTCAGCCCCGAGATCGCATCCTTCAGCGCGCGCTGCTGCATCCAGAACAGGCGCAGGTCCTGCACGGTGAACAGCATGTCGTCGATCAGCGCGTTCTGATCGATCCCGTCCGAATCCTCGTAGGCCTGCTGGATGTACGCCGCCCGCGGCGTCGAGTCCTCGTCCAGCGTCACCGCCTCGATCGCTTCCAGCATCGTCGCCAGATCATCCGCGCCATCCCCTTGCGGCAGCGTCCACGCGTGCGAGTCCTCCACCGCCTGCAGGAAGCCCTGCGCCCACATCGCGCCCGGCGCCGGCATGCGCGCCAGCAGCTCCTCGCTGATCGCGCCCTGCGCCACCAGCTCGGCCTTGGTCTCCTCATCGAACTCGGAGATCAGCGGCGTCAGGTGCATCTGCTCCGGCGCCTCCAGCAGCGGCTGCGGTTCCAGGCTGTCGCTGATCTCGTTCCAGCGCACATGCAGCGCTTCCATGAAGGCGTCGGTCATCTCCTGCTCGTCCAGCGCGGCCGGCCAGTCGTCGCCGAACAGCGCATCCATCGCCTGGATCGGCGCCGCGTCCGACGGCCCCACGCACAGGGCGGTCAGGTAGCCATCCAGCGTGTCGAGGGTGATCGCCGGCGCTTCCGGATCCGCCTGGCCGGCCAGCACGGCCAGCAGTTCGCCCAGGCGCTGCGCGTTCTCGACGTCGATCGAGTCGCCGAACTCGTCGGCCATCGGGGTGTCAGTCATTGCTACTCCAGTTGCTTCAAACGACAAGGGCCCGACCGGGGCCCTTGCAGAGGTTGTTCGTCGGCACTCCGGGGCGCGCGGTTCGTTCGATCCGCGCCCCCCGGAAGTGTGCCCATCATCGGTGTCAGAGGCGTTCGCCGACCCAGGCCTGCACGCTCGCCAGCGCGGCGGGCAGCCCCTTGGCGTCCGTGCCGCCGGCCATCGCCAGGTCCGGCTTGCCGCCGCCCTTGCCGCCGACCTGCTGCGCCACGAAGTTCACCAGCTCGCCGGCCTTGACCTTGCCGATCGAATCGGCCGTCACGCCGGCCGCCAGCTGGACCTTGTCGCCATCGACGGCCGCCAGCACGATGGCTGCTGTCTTGAGCTTGTCCTTGAGCTTGTCCATGGTCTCGCGCAGCGTCTTGGCGTCGGCGCCCGCCAGCGTCGCGGCCAGCACCTTCAGCCCCTTGACGTCGACGGCCTGCGACAGCAGCTCGTCGCCCTGCGCGGAGGCCAGCTTGCTCTTGGCCGCGGTCAGATCCTTCTCCAGCGCGCGGACCTGGTCCAGCACCGCCTGCACCCGCAGCTCGACCTCGGTCGGCGCCGCCTTGAGCGTGCCGGCCACGGCGGTCAGCGTGGTCTCCAGCGACTGCAGGTAGTGCAGCGCGTTGTCGCCGGTCACGGCCTCGACGCGGCGGATGCCGGCGGCGACGCCGCTCTCCGCGACGATCTTGAACAGGCCGATGTCACCGGTGCGGCGCACGTGGGTGCCGCCGCACAGTTCCTTGGACGTGCCGATGCTCAGCACGCGCACCGTGTCGCCGTACTTCTCGCCGAACAGCATCATCGCGCCGCTCTTCTGCGCATCGTCCAGCGCCATCACCGCGGCGTTGGTGTCGGCGTTGGCCAGGATCTCGGCATTGACGATCGCCTCGACCTTGCGGATCTCCTGCGCGGTCATCGGCGCGGTGTGCGCGAAGTCGAAGCGGGTGCGCTCGGCGTTGACCAGCGAGCCCTTCTGCTGGACATGCGCGCCCAGCACCTCGCGCAGCGCCTTGTGCATCAGATGGGTCGCGCTGTGGTTGCGCACGGTGCGGGCGCGGCGCTCGGCGTCGACCTTGGCGGTGAAGACGTCGCCGATCTTGATCGTGCCCTCGACGACCTGGCCATGGTGGCCGAACACGTCGGCCTGGATCTTCAGCGTGTCGTCGACGACGACGCGGGTCGTGGCATTGCGGAGCTCGCCCGCGTCGCCGACCTGGCCGCCGCTCTCGGCATAGAAGGGGGTGTTGTCCAGCACGACGACCACGTCGTCGCCCGCGTCGGCGCTCTGCACCGCGCTGCCGTCGACGTAGAGCGCGACGACCTTGGCGTCCTCGCGCGTCAGCTGGTCATAGCCGTGGAAGGCCGTGGCCGAGCCGGTGTACTCCAGGCCCTGCGCCATCTTGAACTTGCCGGCCTGGCGGCCGCGGTTCTTCTGCTCTTCCAGCAGGCGGTTGAAGCCGGCCTCGTCGACGGTGACGCCACGCTCGCGGCAGACGTCGGCGGTCAGGTCGACCGGGAAGCCGTAGGTGTCGTGCAGCTTGAAGGCGGTCTCGCCGTCGACCTGCGTCGCGCCGCCGGCCAGCGCCGATTCCAGCAGTTCCATGCCGGTGGCGATGGTCTTGAAGAAGCGCTCTTCCTCCTGCTTCAGCACTTCGGTGACGCGGGCCTCGTCGCGGCGCAGCTCCGGATAGGCCTCGCCCATCTCCTTGGCCAGCGCGGCGACCAGCTTGTGGAAGAACGGGGTGCGCGCGCCCAGCTTGTAGCCGTGGCGGATCGCGCGGCGGGCGATGCGGCGCAGCACGTAGCCGCGGCCCGCGTTGCCCGGGATCACGCCGTCGACGACGGTGAAGGCGCAGGCGCGGATGTGATCGGCGATGACCTTCAGCGACGGGCTGTCCTTGTCGCAGTCGCCCGCGCCGGCGCCGTCGACGGCCTGCTTGGCCGCGGCCAGCAGGTTGACGAACAGGTCGATCTCGTAGTTCGAGTGCACATGCTGCAGCACCGCGGCCAGGCGCTCCAGGCCCATGCCGGTGTCGACGCTGGGTTTCGGGAGCTTGTGCATCACGCCGTCTTCAGTCCGGTTGAACTGCATGAAGACGTTGTTCCAGATCTCGATGTAGCGGTCGCCGTCCTCGTCCGCCGAGCCCGGGGGGCCGCCGGCCACGTCGGGGCCGTGGTCGTAGAAGATCTCGGTGCAGGGGCCGCAGGGACCGGTGTCGCCCATCATCCAGAAGTTGTCGGACATGTAGCGGCCGCCCTTGTTGTCGCCGATGCGCACGATGCGCTCGGCGGGCACGCCGACCTGCTTGTTCCAGATCTCGTAGGCCTCGTCGTCCTCGGAATAGACGGTGACCCACAGCTTCTCGGCCGGCAGCTTGAAGTGCTGGGTCAGCAGCTCCCAGGCGTAGCTGATAGCGTCCTTCTTGAAATAGTCGCCGAAGCTGAAGTTGCCCAGCATCTCGAAGAAGGTGTGGTGGCGCGCGGTGTAGCCGACGTTGTCCAGGTCGTTGTGCTTGCCGCCGGCGCGGATGCACTTCTGCGCGGTCGTGGCGCGGG
>NZ_JBCNLG010000057.1:0-10713 GCF_039595595.1 Roseateles sp.
GAATTCCTCTCGTTGGTCCTTCACGGTGACTGGGCTCCAGGGCAACTTCGTCCTCCCGCTGACTAGGCGGGAAAAGTGTTACCCATGTCCTGGCACACCTGTTACCTATGTCCTCGGTCCATACACGAGAGGGGGGAGAGGGCAGGGGAGAGGGGGCGGCTCGAAGGGCAGCAGCGCTTGGGCACGAGCCCCCTCACCCCTCCCTCTCCCCCTGTCGGGGGCGAGGGGGTAAGACGGGTGGCGGCACGTCGAACAAATTGATCGTCTGCGGCTGGTCGAGCACCAGGTCGGAGCGGGCGCAGGCGACGCAGGGGAGGATCCAGCCCTCGTCCTTTTCCTCGCGCGACAGGCCGGGCCACTCGATCCGGTAGGCGATGCTGCCCGACACCAGTTTCGCGATGCAGGCCCGGCACGTGCCGTTGCGGCACGAGTGCGGCAGGCGCAGCCCGTGGTCGAGCGCGGCCAGCAGCAGCGTCTGGCTCTCGGGGGCCTCGAATCGCCACCCTTGGGGATGGAGCTCCACCACATGGGTGGGTTCATGCGTGAGTTCAGCGGGGGTCTCGGCGGACGGGGCGCCCGGAATGGCGGCGGGGTGATCCATGGGCGCCATGATGCCTGTGCGCTAAGCTCGCCCGATGCCCGACACCCCGATTCCCGGCGCCGCCGCCGATCCGACCGTCCAGGCCGCGCAGGCCTTCTTCGATCAGCTCAACCGCGACTACATCGCGGTGCACAAGCGCAAGGAGGACCTGTTCTGGGCCACCTACATGGCCACCAGCGACGACCACGAGGGCTTCGGCCGCGCCGAGACCGCCTACAAGGCCTTCATCTCCGACCCGGACCGGCTCGCCGCCACGCGCGCGCACTTGAAGGCCGTCGAGGCCGCGCCGGCCTGCGCGGCACGCGACGCGCTGGCCCACGGCCTGCGCGGCTGGCTGGGCGTGTTCGAGGCCAACATCGTCGACAACGACGAAGGCCGCCGCCTGATGGCCGAGCTGATCGAGGCCGAGCGCATCCTCTTCGCCAAGCGCAAGGACTTCGCCCCGACCCACGTCAACGACCGCGGCGAGACCGAGGCCGCGACGCTGACGATGCTGTCGACCAACCTCGCGACCAACCCGGACGAGCCGCGCCGCCGCAGCTCCTACGAGGCGCTGCACGCGGTGGAGCGCTGGGTGCTGGAGAACGGCTTCCTGGAGATCGTGTCGCTGCGCAACCGGCTGGCGCGGGCGCTGGGCTTCCCGGACTACTTCGAGATGAAGCTGCGCAAGAACGAGCGCATGTCCAAGGCCGGCCTGTTCGAGATCCTCGACGACTTCATCGCCCGCACCGAGGCCGCGCAGCGCCGCGCGCACGACGCGCTGGCGGCCCGGCACGGCGCCTCGGCGCTCGAGCCCTGGAACCTGCGCTTCCACAGCGCCGGCGACGTCACCCGCCGCATGGACCCGTACATGCCCTTCGGCCCGGCGCTGCGCCGCTGGGTGCGCAGCTTCCGCCGGCTGGGCATCCAGTACCGCGGCGCGATGATGCGGCTGGACCTGCTGCAGCGGCCCGGCAAGTACCAGAACGGTTTCTGCCACGGCCCGCTGCCGACCTGGTTCGACGAGCAGGGCCGCTGGCACGCCGGCGAAATCAACTTCACCGCCGAGGCCAAGCCCGATCAGGTCGGGAGCGGCGCGCGCGCGATCAACACGCTGTTCCACGAAGGCGGCCATGCGGCGCACTTCGCCAACGTGACGCAGAACGCGCCCTGCTTCTCGCAGGAGTTCGCGCCGACCTCGATGGCCTATGCCGAGACGCAGTCGATGTTCTGCGACAGCCTGCTGGGCGACGCGGACTGGCTCAAGCGCTATGCGCGCACCGTCGACGGCCAGGTGATCCCGGACGAGCTGATCCACGACCGCATTGCCGCCGCGCAGCCGATGCGCGCCTTCGATGAGCGCGCCATCGCCGTGGTGCCGTACTTCGAGGCCGCGCTCTACGCCATGTCCGACGACGAGCGCACGCCCGAGGCGGTGCTCGCGCTGGCGCGCGCGATGGAGCGCCGCATCCTGGGCGTCGAGCGGGCGCCGCGGCCGATCCTGGCGATCCCGCATCTGCTGAACCAGGAGTCGGCGGCCTCGTACCAGGGCTACCTGCTGGCGCACATGGCGGTCTACCAGACGCGGGCCTTCTTCCTGCGGCGCGACGGCTACCTGACCGACAACCCCGCGATCGGACCCGCGCTGGCCCAGGCCTACTGGGCGCCGGGCAACAGCCTGTCGCATGACGAGACGCTGCGCCGCCTGACTGGCGAGGGCTTCTCGGCGCGCTATCTGGCCGAGGTCTGCGACGAGACCGTCGAGCAGGCCTGGGCCAAGGCGCGCGACACGCTCGAGGCGGCCAGCCGCCGCGGCGAGCGCACCGACGACGGTCTGCCGCTGGACGCGCGGGTGCTGGTGGTGCACGGCGAGCAACTGCTGGCCGATAACGGCGACGGCGGCGATGGCGGCGATGGCGGCGAGGCCGCGGAGCAGGCGATGTTCGAGCGCTTCGAGCACTGGATCGCCGCGCACTATCCGGTCTCGTCGGCCTCGGCGGCCGCGTCGGCGGAAATCCAGTAAAGACGTCCGTGAAGTATCTGCAGGGATATTCGCCGGCACTCGTCGCGCAGGCGAAGCAGTTGCTGGACGCCGGCGAGCTCGGCCCGCTGCTGGCGCGCAAGTATCCGGAGCCGCACGAGGTGCGCAGCGACAAGGCGCTGTTCGACTACACCCAGGCCTTGAAGCAGCGCTTCATGCGCCATGCCGGGCCGCTCGCGCTGGTGCGCTACGACGCCAAGCTCAAGGTGATCCAGCACGCGCTGGGCACGCACACGCGGCAGACGTCGGTGCAGGGCAGCAAGCTCAAGACGCGGCGCGAGATCCGCGTCGCGACGCTGTTCCGCGAGGCGCCGGCGGACTTCCTGCGGATGATCGTCGTGCACGAGCTCGCGCATCTGAAGGAGCTCGAGCACGACAAGGCCTTCTACGCGCTGTGCCACCACATGGAGCCGGCCTACGCGCAGCTCGAATTCGACGTGCGGCTGTGGCTCAGCCTGAAGGACGAAGAGGCGCGCCGGGGCGATGTTGCGCCTGAACCGGCGCGGGCGCCTCCTTAAGACTGAGGACGTCCGCGCGCCTGCCTCTTTTTCGGGCAAGGTAGGGGAAGCCCTTTCGGATCAACGGCTTGCGCGACTGCTGCGCAGCCTGTGCACGCGTTTATCCACAGGCGGTGTGGACGTTCCGCTATGCTCTCGGGCTTTCCAGATCCCGATCCGCGGCGTCACGAGCGCCGCGCTTCCCCTGCCTCCGATGATTCTGCTGGCGCCCATGGAGGGCCTGCTGGACCACATGCTGCGCGACACGCTGACCCGTGTCGGCGGCGTGGACCGCTGCGTCTCCGAGTTCATCCGCGTCACCGACCAGTTGCTGCCGCGCCGCGTGTTCACGCGCATCGTGCCCGAGCTGCTGAACGGCGGACGCACGCGCGCCGGCGTGCCGGTGCGCGCCCAGTTGCTCGGCTCCGATCCGCAGTGCCTGGCGGAGAACGCTGCCCGGCTCGCCGAGCTGGAACCGGAAGGCATCGACCTCAATTTCGGCTGCCCGGCCAAGACGGTGAATCGCCATCGCGGCGGCGCGGTGCTGCTCGACGAGCCCGAGCTGGTCGGCGAGATCGTCGCCGCCGTGCGCCGCGCGGTGCCGGCGCGGGTGCCGGTCTCGGCCAAGATGCGGCTGGGCAACGAGGATCGCGAGCGCATGCTCGATTGCGCCCGCGCGATCGAGGCGGGCGGCGCGACCGAGCTGGTCGTGCATGGCCGCACCAAGCGCGATGGCTACAAGCCGCCCGCCTTCTGGGACCAGATCGCCGTCGTGCGCGAGGCCGTCGGCATCGAGGTCGTCGCCAATGGCGAGGTCTGGACCGTCGGCGACGCGCAGCGCTGCCTGGAGGAATCGGGCTGCGCCTCGCTGATGCTGGGGCGCGGCATGGTGGCCGATCCGGGGCTGGCGCTGGCCGTGCGCGCGGCGCGTGCCGGAACGGCGGCTGGACTGGACGCCGATCCGCTGCCGTGGACCGATGTGCTGCCGCTGATGGAAGGCTTTTTCGCGCAGGTGCGGCGCAAGGTCGCGACGCGCCATCAGGCGGGCCGGCTCAAGCAATGGCTGCACTACTTGCGCCGCCGCTATCCCGAGGCCGAGGAGACCTACCAGCGCGTGCGCACCCTCAATGCGCCGGACGCGCTGGCGCTGACGCTGTTCGGCCGCGCGCTGGATCCCGCGGTCCCGCCGTCCGAGTCCGATGACGACGTGCCCGTCGATGCGTCCACCGCCTGCGACACCGACCTCACCGATCAACAACAAGACAGCGACTCGCTGATCGCCGCATGACCGCTTTCCGATTGACCTCGCGCCTGCTGGCGCTCGCCGCCGCCTGCGCGCCCGCGCTCTCGACCGCCGCGGCGCCGGTGGTGCCGCTCTCGCTGGAGCGCGTGTTCGGCGATCCGCCACTGCAGGGCCGCGTGGTCCGCCAGGCCGAGATCTCGCCCGATGGCGCCTGGGTCAGCTACCTGCGCCCGTCGGAGAGCGACAGCGACCAGCTCGAGCTCTGGGCCCAGCCCGCCGCCGGCGGCGCGCCGCGCAAGCTGGTGTCGGCGGCCGAGGTGCTCGGCGGCCGCAGCCAGCAGCTGACCGAGGCGGAGCGCATGGCGCTCGAACGCAAGCGGATCTCGCAGGGCGGCATCACCGGCTACCAGTGGTGCGGCCCCTCGGGCAAGGCGCTGCTGTTCCCGCTCTCGGGCGATCTCTACCTCGTCCGCCTGACCGACCAGGGACCGAAGGCGCAGCGCCTGACCCAGGACGAGCAGGTGCCCGAACAGGACCCGAACTGCTCGCCCGACGGCAGCCGCGTCGCCTACGTGAAGGGCGGCGAGCTGTGGGTGCAGCCCTTGGACGGCGGTGCGCCCGGGCGCGCGTTGACGAAGGGAGCGACCGAGACGCGCTTCTGGGGCCTGGCCGAGTTCATCGCCGCCGAGGAACTTGGCCGCCAGCGCGGCTACTGGTGGTCGCCGGACGGGAAGCAGCTGCTGGCGCTGAACGTCGATGAGAGCGACGTCCCGGTGAAGACGCGGGCGCAGATCTTCGCGGACCGGACCACGATGACGCAGCAGCGCTATCCGGGCGCCGGCGACAACAACGCCCGCGTCACCGCGTGGACGCTGCAGGTGGCGGACGGCCGCGCGACGCCGCTCCCGCTGCCCCCGGATGCCGAATACATCGCCCGCGCCGGCTGGTTCGGCGACGGCACGCCCTGGCTGCAGACGCTGACGCGCGACCAGCACACGCTCGCGCTGACCGAATACGCCAATGGCACTGGTCCGGGCCGCACGGTGATCGACGAGCGCGATCCGGCCTGGGTCGAGGTGCATGACGACCTGCTCGAGATCGACGGCCTGCAGCTCTCGGGCCAGCCGGCGCTGCTGTGGTCGAGCGAAGCCTCGGGCCGCCGCCAACTGGAGCTGGTGGACCGCCGCACCGGCGAGCGCCGTCCGCTGACGAACGAGCCCGAGCCGGTCGCGCATCGCGTGTGCAGCGATGGCAAGACGGTGGTCTACGCGGCGGCGCGCGATCGCGGCCGCTCGCGCGAGCTCTTCGCCGTCGACATGAACGGCCAGAGCCGCGTGCTCGATGGCGCCCAGCCGCGCCAATGGCGCGATGCCCGCGGCGATGGGGATTGCGCGCAACTGCTGGTCACGCGCGGCGCGTGGGGCGAGCCGCCGGCGCTGTCGCTGCAGCCGGTGAAGGCCGGCGCCGCGCCGGTCGCGCTGCCGGGTGACGCGCCCGATCCGCTGCTGGCGCGCATCGTGCCGGGGCCTCAGGTCGTGGACATCACCGCCGCCGACGGCCGCACGCCGCTGAACGCGCTGTACTTCGCGCCGCTGGACGGCAAGCCCGGTCCGCATCCGGTGATCGCGATGGCCTACGGCGGCCCCGGCACCTCGACGACCAACTGGAACTGGAACCGCGACACCGTGCTCATCGCCTACTGGCAACGCCGCGGCTACGGCGTCTTCACGCTGGACACGCGCGGCATGCAGAACCGCGACCGCGCCTTCACGCGCGCGCACTGGCACGCATTCGGCGAGGTCGATGTCGACGATCTGTTCGCCGCCGTCCGTCAGTTGCCCAAGCAGGTGGCCGGCGTCGATGCCAAGCGCATCGGTTTCTTCGGCTGGTCCTACGGCGGCTTCCTGGCGGAGCGCGCGATGCTGGATGCCGACACGCCGCTGGCCGCCGCGGTGGCCGTCGCGCCGCCGACCGACTGGACGCTCTACGACACGGCTTACACCGAGCGCTACCTGGGTCTGCCGCAGGATGGGAAGGGCGGCCAGACCGCGCCGTACCGCCAGGCCAACCTGATCGAGCGCGCCAGGCTGCTGAGCAAGCCGCTGCTGATCGTGCATGGCACGGCGGACGACAACGTGCTGTTCGAGCACACGCTGCGGATGACCGAGGCGCTGCAGGACGCGTCGCGGCCCTTCGAGCTGATGATCTATCCGGGCAAGGCGCACGGCATCGCGGGGCGCAGCGCGAGGCTGCACCTGTACCGCACGATCGACGCCTTCTTCGCGCGCACGCTGGCGCGCTGAGCGCGGCAATCACAGGAAAGGGACGGAGCGATGGCGCTGGTCTATTCGACGGAGGGCGGGCGCACCTGCCCGCAATGCCGGCAGGCGCAGGCGGACTGCCGCTGCAAGGCGCTGGCGGCCAATGCGGTGCTGGGCGACGGCAAGGTGCGGGTGCGGCGGGAGACGGCCGGGCGCAAGGGCAAGGGCGTGACGGTGGTGCTGGGCCTGCCGATGACGGCGGCCGAGCTGACCGAGACGGGCAAGAAGCTCAAGGCCGCCTGCGGCACCGGCGGCACCGTCAAGGACGGCACCATCGAGATCCAGGGCGACCACCTCGACAAGGTGATGCAGTGGCTGACGCAGGCGGGTTTCGCGCCGAAGAAGGCGGGCGGCTGAGGTTTCAGGACTCGGCGGTGGTCGGGTCGATGACGCGGCGCACCTGCGAGATGCGGTCGGCGGGGAAGCCGCCGAGGCGCGCGTGCTCGCGGATCAGGGTCTCGCTGGGGGCGATGTAGACGCAGTAGAGCTTGTCGTCGGTGACGTAGCTCTCCTGCCACTGGACGGCCGGCCCGAGGTCGGACAGCACCGCGCAGGACTTCTGTGAGACCGCCTGCAGCTCGGCCGCGGAGAGCGCGCCGGCGCCCGGCAGGTTTCGTTCGATGACGTACTTGGGCATGGTGGGCTCCTGTTGCCTGATTCCGGACTGGAAACAGAAAAGTATTGGCAGCGCCGGCGCCGGGTTCAAGGCGCGGTCCCCTTGGAACTTGGGGGGTGGACGGGCGCGCCGCTCCGCTGGACGCCGGTTGAAGCGTGGTGAGGTACTGGTGAGTCGTTGATGACGCCGTCATGACGCCGCGTGGCGCGAGTGAGGGGGTTGGGGCAGGGAGTCGGGGAAAGCGCGACGTATGCACGCGCGGCCGCGGGGGTGCAGGTCTAAGGTTGATTCGTCCGGCCCGACCTCCCCACGGGCCTCGGAGTCCGTCCATGAGTCCGTCCCAATTCGCCGCGCTCCAGCGCGAAGTCACCGTTCGCACGAGCGCCGGCCAGGGCCGCTACCTGCTGCGGTTCGAATCCCTCTTCCACGCGGGCCGCGGCCTGTCCTTCCCGTGCGACGAGCACGGCCAGGTCACGCTCGACCAGCTCAGCGAGCAGGCCAGGGAGAACTATCTGTTCGCCCGCGCCGTCGTCGGCCACGAGTACGCGACACCGGTCATTCAGCGCTGCGACGTGTAGGCCGAAAGCCGTCGACATGCCCGGCAGGGAAAAAGCTGGGCCGGCGCCAGCCACCCGTGATGCCTCGGTGGGACCTGAAACAGTTCAGCAGTCATCTGCATCGTTGTTTCCGTCATGCAGAATCGCGCGCTGTTCAATCAGGGAGAGAGGCTGATCCGGCGCCGGGCGCGATAGACGCTCGCCGGTCAGACGAGATGGCGCGTGCCGCGGGCGTGCGCGTGGCTTCCTGGTGCTCGTTCACTTTCAGGAAGCTCAGTCGCATGCTCTCCCTACCGACGGACCGGACGGCCATCGCCCGGTCATTCCATGCTCTTCTTGCGTGCCTTTGGCTCACCTTGATGGCGCCGGCGGCACTGGCCTACGACCGCTACATCCCGCGGGACTGGAATCCCGTGGATCGACCAGG
This sequence comes from Roseateles sp., assembly GCF_039595595.1. GTDB lineage: Bacteria > Pseudomonadota > Gammaproteobacteria > Burkholderiales > Burkholderiaceae_C > Roseateles. Next base: position 8,283 of record NZ_JBCNLG010000057.1, read on the forward strand.
ATCCGTGGGCTTTCAACCCCGCGCCTGCGATGCTGATTCCGGAGACGGCATTGCTCGGAATCCAATCAATTGGGGGTACTGGGACGTCTTCGGACGGAGCGGCCGTCCAAGCGAGCCCGATGCCATGTTCGGCCGGGCCATCGCCTTCGCGAGCGCCCATTGCCTTAACCCTTCGCCATGCTCGACGCCAGCGACCTATTCGCCGGGCGCGTGCACGACGTCGACTTCGTGGTTCAGCGCTTCATCGAACTGCCCGTTCCAGTCGACGCAGATGGTTTCGCAATATGTGCCCACCGACTCGGGCTATACCTGCCAAGGCCCGGCTGTCGCCGACGTCCGCAACCATGTTGCTCAGTTCCTGAAGATCTGCAGCACGGTCCCCCAATCGCATTACGAAGCGGAAAGCGGAGAGTGCGTCTGTGACGAAGGCGTCTATGTCCCGGAGGCGAACTCGTGCAAACCGGTGACGGACAGGTACATCCAGACGGACTGTGATGCCTGTCATGGCAATCCCATCGTCGCGCTGACGGGGGCCAAGCTCCAGCCGGTGGAACTGGGGCGGCTGTCGTGGCTGCCGCTGAAGGTGACGTTCAACTCCGCCCGGCGAGTGCCGTACGCGGATGGCGGGCAGCCCTTTGTCCGGTCCGACTCCTCGCTTCTTGGGGAGGACTGGAAGGCCAGTTTCGAGCGCCGCCTTTTCACCGACGTGCACAAGGACAGCAGCGGGCCGGCAAAGCTCATCAACGTCATGCGCGGCAACGGCAATTGGGTCAGCTTCCAGGCTTCGGGATCGAGCTTCGCGGCCGCGTCGCCGTCGGTGAACGATCGGTTGGTCCCGGTGGCAGACGGCTATCTGTACGTCGATGCCGAGGCGATGGTCATCGAGCGATACGACGTGGTCGGCCGGTTGACACGGCTGTCGTCGATTGCCGGGGCCTATATCGACGTGACGCGCAGCGGCGGGGCGCAGGTGATCGGTGACGCGCCGGACGTTGACGGCCTGCCCGTCGCGTTGACCGACCAGACGGGGCGCGTCCAAGCGCTCAAGTACCTCAAGCTGGCGAGTTCCGACTTTCGGCTGTATCGAATCGAAGGGCCCGGCACGAAGGTCCTGTTCGACTATGACGGGCGGGGCCGGCTGTCCGGCTTGACCTTCGCGGATGCGGCGGCCAGAACCTTCCTGTACGAGGACGCTCGGCACGCCTGGGCGCTCACCGGGTACCTCGACGAGAACCGCGCGCGTGCCGGCACCTACGCGTATGACGATGCCGGACGCGCGGTGTCCACGGCGCGAGCGCTCGGGATTGACGCCTACTCGGCGACCTGGGGGATGCCGCCGCAATGGAAGGTGGCCGAGCACTACGACGACTCGAATCAGAAGCTGTGGCGGGACCATTACCTGCAGCTGCCGCAGGACGTCCGCGTGACCTATCCGAATGGAGACGTCGAGACGCTGTCGGCCGGCGGCGCCTTCGGCAGCGTCAAGTGGACGGACAAGTCGCGCGGAGGCGCCAATGGCGGCGCGGTGTCGGCGCAGCACCGCGTGCTCGATGCCAACCTGAACGTCGTGCAGTACGACGATCCCAATGGCAGCCGCCGCTGCGCGACGTTCGACCTGACGCGCAACCTGGAGACGGTGCGCGTGGAAGGCCTGGCGACCGGCACGGCCTGCGCGGGCGCGCTGGGCGGAACGGTTCCGGCAGGCGCGCGGATGGTCAGTTCGCAATGGCATCCGGACTGGCGCCTGGCCACGAAGACGGCCGAGCCGCGTCGCATCACGACGCAGGTCTACAACGGTCAGCCGGATCCGTTCAATGGCGGCGCGATCGCGAGCTGCGCGCCGGCTGAAGCGAAGCTGCCGGACGGCAAGCCCATCGTCGTGCTGTGCAAGCTCGTCGAGCAGGCAACGACCGATGAGACTGGCGCACAAGGCTTCAACGCAATAGCGCAAAGCGGTGTGGCCGCACGCGCGACGAGCTGGACGTACAACGCGGTGGGCCAGGTGCTCACCGAGAAGAACCCGCTGGGCAAGGTGGTGGTGACCAACGTGTACTACGCCGACACGACGGCCGATCACACGCAGGGTGACCTGCAATCGACGAGCAACGTGCTCGGCCATCTGACGCAGTTCCCGCGCTACAACGCGTACGGCCAGCCGCTGGAGATGGTCGATTCGAACGGCACTTCCACGACCTACGCGTACGACGCCCGCCAGCGCCTGCTGTCGACGACGACGCAAGGCGCGGTGACCGGCTACGAGTACTTCCCCACGGGGCTGCTGAAGAAGACCACGCAGCCGGATGGCAGCTTCGCCACCTACGAGTACGACGACGCGCATCGTCTGGTCGCCGTGGCTGATTCGCTGGGCAATCGCATCGAGTACACGCTTGACGCCAGTGGCAACCGGACGCAGGAAGTCGCCAAGGATCCG
>NZ_JBCNLG010000058.1:0-8433 GCF_039595595.1 Roseateles sp.
TGTTCATGACGAACCGAGGTCGGCCGCCACGACCCTCGCTCTCCCTCGGTATGGCGCCCAAGCGCCTACCCTGGGCGGGTCGGCCTGTGGCGGCCTGGGCGTACTTTGCTACATACAAGGGCGAGGGAGAGGGGGCTGTCCCGCAGTCAACCGAGCTCGGCCATGACCAGCGGCGCTGGCGTCCAATGCGGCGAGTCCTCGATGCTGACCGCCGCCAGCACCTGCGCGATCGCGCGTTCCGCGGACGCCTCGTCCGCCGCGTGGACGAAGGCGATCGGATCGCCCGCCGACACCACGTCGCCCACTTGCGCGAAGCGATCCAGCCCCACCCGCATGTCGAGCGCGTCGCCCGGCAGGCGCCGTCCGCCGCCCAGTTCCACAATCACCAGCCCGATATCCCGCGTCTCCATCGCGACGACGCGTCCCGCGCGTGGCGCGGGCACCGCCCGCACGACCGGCGCCGCGGTCAGATAAGCCTCCGGCCTCTCCATCAGATCCGCCGGCCCGCCCAGCGCCGCGACCATCTTCGCGAAGCGCTCCGCCGCCGCGCCGCTGTCCAGCGCCGCCTGCAGCTTCACCCGCGCGGCCTTCGTGTCGGCCGCAAGCCCGCCCAGCACCAGCATCTCCGCGCACAGCGCCAGCGTCAGCTCATGCGTGCGCGCCTCGCGGGGCCGATCGCCCCTCAGGTACGCGATGGCCCCGCGCACTTCCAGCGCGTTGCCCACTTCCCAGCCCAGCACCTGGTTCATGTCGGTGATCAGCGCCCGCGTCCGCAAGCCCGCGCCGCCGGCCACGTCCACGATGCTGCGCGCCAGTTCCTGGCCGAACGCTGGCGTCGCCGCGAACGCGCCATTGCCGCACTTGATGTCCATCGCCAGCCCCTGCAGGCCCGCCGCGAGCTTCTTCGACAGGATGCTCGCGGTGATCAGCGGCACGCTCTCCACCGTCGCCGTGATGTCCCGCACCGCATAGAAGCGTTTGTCCGCCGGCGCCAGATCGCTGGTCTGGCCGATGACGGCGCAACCCAGCGTGCGCACGATGCGATCGAAGTCCGCCGGCGCCGGCGTCGTCGTGTAGCCCGGAATCGCCTCGAGCTTGTCGACCGTTCCGCCGGTGTGCCCCAGCCCCCGTCCCGCGATCATCGGCACGAAGCCGCCGCAGGCCGCCACCATCGGCGCGATCATCAGGCTCAGCTTGTCGCCGACGCCGCCGCTCGAGTGCTTGTCCAGCACCGGGCCCGGCATGTCCGCCCAGGCCAGCACGCGGCCACTGCGCATCATCGCGCGCGTCAGCGCCACCGCCTCGTCGCGCCCCATGCCGCGCAGGAACACCGCCATGCCGAGCGCCGCCACCTGGCCCTCGCTCCAACTGCCGTCCACCAGTCCGCGCACGAAGTGCTGGATCTGTGCGTCGTCGAGCGCGCGTCCCTCGCGCTTGGCCCGAATGATTTCCTGCGCCAGCATCTGCCGCGTCCCCTCGATCTGTGTTGTCGTCATGCGGCCCGCCCGCAGCGGTGCCTCGCGGCCGGCCGGCCTGCCGCGCTCAGTACGCGGCGCTGACCGCCGCGCTGTCCTGTCCGGCCAGCACCGCCTCGATGTCGCCGAGCAGCCCGCTCGCGCCGAAGCGCAGCCGCTGCGGCGTCAACGCGGCCGCGCCGAGCGCCTCTTGCGCCAGCTGCAGATAGACGCGCGCATCGGCCACCGAGCGGATCCCGCCCGAGGCCTTGAAACCCGCGTTGCCCAGCCCGCTGCCCGCGATCTCGCGCAGCATCGCCGCGGCCGCCTCGGGCGTGGCCGACACCTTGCTCTTGCCGGTGCTCGTCTTGACGAAGTCCGCGCCGGCCATCAGCGCCTGGCGCGTGGCCTCGGCAATGCGCGCGGCCGAGCCCAGTTCGCCCGATTCGATGATCACCTTCAGCGTCAGCGGGCGCGTCGCATGCCGCACCTCCGCCAGGAACTCCGCGACCTCGGTCGACTGCCCCGCCATCAGCGCGCGGTACGGCAGCACCACGTCCACCTCCTGCGCGCCGGCCTGCGCGATCACGTCGATCTCCGCCAGCACCCGCGGCAGGTCCAGGCTGCCGTCGGGGAAGTTCGCGACCGCCGCGACGCGGATGTCCTTGGGCAGCGCGGCGCGCGCCTGCGCCACGAATTTCGGCCACACGCACACCGCGGCCACATGGCCGCGCTCCGGCGCGCCGATGGCGCGGACGCACAACGCCTCGATGTCGGCGGCGCTGTCGCCGTCGTTCAGGCTGGTCAGGTCCAGGCATTGCAGCGCCAGTTGCGCCGCGCGTTCGAGACTGATCTCGGTCTTCATCGACTACTCCCTACTGATCCACCCCGGCGCCGCCACGCCCGTGGCACGCCGCGACCGGGGCGGGCGCCCCGATCTTGCGCCATTCCGGGCGATCAGCCCTTGAGCGATTCCAGCGTCGCCAGCGAGGCCAAGTACTGGCCCAGGAAAGCCGCCGCGCGCTCGCCCGAGGCCTTGGCCTGCTGCAGCGTCAGCGCGTGCGTCAGCGCCTCGTCCGACATGCCCGCGGCCATGTTGGTGATCAGCGCCAGGCCCGCCACGCGCAGCCCGGCGTGACGCGCCAGGATGGTCTCCGGCACCGTGCTCATGCCCACCGCGTCCGCGCCCCAGGCGGCGAACATGCGGATCTCGGCCGGCGTCTCGAAGTGCGGACCGACGGCCCACACATACACGCCTTCGGTCAGCACGCGGTTGTGCTCGCGCGCCACCTTGAAGCCCTGCTCGCGCAACTCGCGGTCATAGGCGACGCTCATGTCGCAGAAACGGTCGCTGCCCGGCAGGCCCGTCAGCGGCGAGCGCTGCGGCGCGTTGATGTGGTCCGAGATCAGCATCAGGCTGCCCGGCGGCTGGTGCGAGCGCAGGCTGCCCGACGCGTTCGTCAGGACCAGCACCTTCACGCCCCAGGCCTTGAGCGAGCGGATCGCGCCGGCCATGCCGGTGCAGTCGCCGCTCTCGTAGGTGTGCGCGCGGCCGCGCAGCATCGCCACGCGCTGCTGGCCGACGCGGCCGACCGCGATCTCGGCCACGTGGCCCTCGACCTTGGGCTGCGGGAAGGCTGGCAGTTGCGCATACGGCAGGTGCCTGGCGTCCTGCAGCTGGTCGACGGCGCCGGCCCAGCCGGAACCCAGCACCACGGCGACTTCGGGACCCTGCTCGCCGAAAGTGGCCTTGAGCGTGGCGATGGACGTGGTGATGGCGGCGTCGAGTTCGGCGCCTTGCAGGGGCATGGACATGGTTCTCTCCTGTCGCGGCCGGCACGGCCGCGTCGATGTCAGTTCTTGAGATGGTCGGGACCGAAGCTGGCCGGCAGCAGCTGCTCCAGGGTCCAGTGCGCGCGCACGCCGCTGGCGTCGCCCGCGATCACGATCAACTCCTCGGGCCGCGCGAACTCGCGCAGCTTCTGGCGGCAGCCGCCGCAGGGCGTGATGATCTCCGAGCCCGCGCCCGTCACCATCACCGCCCGCGCGATGCGCCCGCCGCCCATGATCATGTGGCCCAGCGCGTTGGTCTCCGCGCACCAGCCCTGCGGATAGGCGGCGTTCTCGATGTTGCAGCCGGCATGGATGCGGCCGTGCTCGTCCAGCACCGCGGCGCCGACGAAGTACTTCGAATACGGCGCATGCGCATGCTGGCGCGCATCCAGCGCCGCTTTCAGCAGCCGCTCGACGACCTCGGCCGGCAGCGCGATCGAGGCGATCAGGTCCTGGGACGACGCCATGTTCAGCGCTCCTTCACGTACGGCTTGCTGAGCGCCTTGGGCGCGACGGCCTGGCCGATGAAGCCGGCCAGCAGCACCACGGTCAGCAGGTAGGGCAGCGCCTGGATGAACTGCACCGGCACCTCGCCGATGCCCGGCAGCGACACGCCCTGCAGGCGGATCGCGACGGCGTCCAGGAAGCCGAACAGCAGGCAGGCGCACAGCGTCGGCACCGGCTTCCACTTGCCGAAGATCATCGCGGCCAGCGCGATGAAGCCGCGGCCCGCGGTCATGTTGGGCGAGAACGAGGCGTTCTGCGCCAGTGTCAGGTAGGCGCCGCCCAGGCCGCACAGGATGCCGTTGAGCGCCAGCGCGGTGTAGCGCAGCCGAGGCACGGACACGCCCGCGGCATCGACCATCGCGGGGTTCTCGCCGACCGCGCGCAGCCGCAGGCCGGGCCGGGTGCGCTCCAGGAAGAACCACACCACCGCCACCAGCGCGAAGGCCAGGTACACCAGCGCGTTGTGGCTCAGCAGGCCGTGGCCGATCACCGACGCGAACCAACTGCCCGGCACCGGCTCGGCCCATTGGGGCAGCAAGCCGGTGATGCGCTGCGCCGCCTCGATCGGCGGCGTCTGGCCGCCCTGCGCGAACCAGGCGATGCCCAGCACCACCGTCAGCCCCGCGGCCACCATGTTCAGCGCGACGCCGGAGACGACCTGGTCGCCGCGGTGCGTCACCGTCGCGAAACCATGGATCATCGACATCGCGATGGCCACGGCGATCGCCGCCAGCAGGCCCAGCGCCGTCGAGTGCGACACGCTCGCCACCGCCGCCGCCGCGAAGGCGGCCGACAGCATCTTCCCTTCCAGCCCGATGTCGACCACGCCGGAGCGCTCCGACAGCAATCCGGCCAGCGCCGCGAACAGCAGCGGCGTGGTGACGCGCAGCGTCGACGCCAGCACCGAGCCGATCAGCACCTCATCCATGGGACTTCCCTTCCGCCGCGCGCTGCTTGCGCGCGAACGCGCCATGGAGCTTCGCGAACATCGGCGCGCTCACCATCGCCATCGCGCCGGCGAACAGCACGATCAGCCCTTGCACCGTCACCACCATCTCGCGGCTGAAACCCGGGACGTCGAACGAGACCTCGACGCCGCCCTGATACAGCGTGCCGAACAGCAGCGAAGCCAGCACGATGCCCACCGGATGATTGCGGCCCATCAGCGCCACGGCGATGCCGGTGAAGCCGGCGCCGGCGACGAAGTCCAGCGTCAGCTTGCCCTGCACACCGGCGATCTCGTTGACGCCGACCAGACCGGCCAGCGCGCCCGAGAGCCCCATCGCCGCCAGCACCTGCCAGCGCGGCCGGATGCCGGCGTAATGCGCGGCGGCGGGATTGGAGCCGACCGCGCGCAGCACGTAGCCGGCGCGGCTCTTCCACAGGAACCACCAGACGAAGACGCAGGCGGCCAGCGCCAGCAGGATCGACAGGTTCAGCGGTGAGGACGGCCATTCGATGCCCAGCTTCGCGAGCACCTCATGCACCGCGGGCATGCGCGCGGAATCGGCGAAGGCATCGCTCTCCACCGACATCGAGCCCGCCGGACGCAGCCAGTTCACCAGCAGGTAGCCGTTCAGGCCCGCGGCCAGGAAGTTGAACATGATGGTCGTGATCACGACGTGGCTGCCGCGCCAGGCCTGCAGGTAGCCGGGCACCGCGGCCCAGAGCATGCCCAGCAGCGCGGCGGCCACGATCGCCAGCGGGATCATCACGATGCCGGGCAGCTTGGGCGCCAGCCACAGCGACAGCAGCGCCACGCCGATGCCGCCCAGCGTCGCCTGCCCTTCCCCGCCGATGTTGAACAGCCCGCCGTGGAAGGCCACCGCCACCGCCAGGCCGGTGAAGATGAAGGTGGTCGTGTAGTACAGCGTGTAGCCCAGGCCGCGCGCGCTGCCCAGCGCGCCGTCGAGCAGCACGGTCAGCGCCTGCACCGGGCTCGCGCCGATCAGCAGCACCACGCCGCCGGCCACCGCCAGCGCGATCAGCAGGTTCCACAGCGGCAGCAGGACCAGGTCCATCCAGCGCGGCATCTGCAAGGCTTGGCTACTCATGGGGCGGTGGCCGCGGGGGCGGTCCTGTCGTTCGTGGGAGGCGCCGGAGGCGTGGAAGGCGCGGCATCGGCGGCACTGGCCGGCGACGCCGACATCAGCAGGCCCAGGTTCTTCTCGGAGCACTCGTCGATGGCGAGCTCCCCGGTGATGCGGCCGGCATTCATGACGATGACGCGGTCAGCGAGCGCGAGGATCTCGTCGAGCTCGCTCGACACGACCAGGATCGCGCAGCCGGCATCGCGCAGGCGGCGCAACTGGTTGTGGATGAACTCGATCGCGCCGATGTCGACGCCGCGCGTCGGCTGCCCGACCAGCAGCACGGCCGGCTGCTGGCCGATCTCGCGCGCCAGGATCAGCTTCTGCTGGTTGCCGCCGGAGAACTTGGACGAGCCCAGCTCCGCGTTGCGCGGGCGCACGTCGAAGCGCTCCATCATCTCGGCGGTCTGCGCGCGCAGGTGGCGCTGGTTCATGCCCAGGCCCAGCGGCCCGGCGCAGTACTGGTCCTGCCCGTGATAACCCAGCGCGGCCGTCTCCCAGGCCGAGAAGCTCAGCACCATGCCCAGCGCGTGGCGGTCCTCCGGCACGTGCGCGAGCTTGAGCTCGCGCGCGGTGCGCGGGTCCATCCACGCGTCGGCCTGGAAGTCGCGGCCCGCGACATGCAGCGCGCCCGCGTCGGGCGCCCGCATGCCGGCCAGCACTTCCAGCAACTCGCTCTGGCCGTTGCCGGACACGCCGGCCACGCCGACGATCTCGCCCGGACGCAGCGCCAGCGTCGCCTGGCTCAGCAGGTGCACGCCAGAGCCCGAGTCGCTCGCCACCGTCAGGCCTTCGGCCTTGAGCACCGGCTGCTCCGCCCGCGGCTGGGCCGCGCCGCCGTCGCGGCCCAGGTTGACCTTGCGGCCCACCATGCTCTCGGCCAGGTCCTCGGGACTGGTGTCGCCGATCGCGGCCGTCTTGATCACGGCGCCCGCGCGCATCACGGTCACCGCGTCGCACAGCGCCATCACCTCGCGCAGCTTGTGCGTGATCAGCAGGATGGTCGTGCCGCGCTCGCGCAGGCGGCGCAGCACCTCGAACAGCTGATCGGTCTCCTGCGGCGTCAGCACCGCGGTCGGCTCGTCCAGGATCAGGATCCGCGCGCCGCGATACAGCGCCTTCAGGATCTCCAGCCGCTGCAGCTCGCCCACCGGGAGGTCGGCCACCGTCGCGTCCAGCCGCACCGTCAGGCCGGTGTCGCGCATCAGCGTCTCCAGCTCGCGTCGCACCTGGCGCTTGGCGCGCGACAGGAAGAACGCCGGCTCGGCGCCCAGCATCACGTTGTCCAGCGCGGATAGCGTGTCCACCAGCATGAAGTGCTGATGGACCATGCCGATGCCCAGCGCGATCGCCTGATGCGAATTGGCGATCGAGACGCGTTGGCCGTCGACCTCGATGTGGCCCTCGTCGGCGTGGTAGTAGCCGTAGAGGATCGCCATCAGCGTGCTCTTGCCGGCGCCGTTCTCGCCGACCAGGCCGTGCACCGTGCCGCGCTCCACTGCCAGGCTCACCGCCCGGTTGGCCTGCACCGCGCCGAAGCGCTTGGAGATCTCGCACAGACGGACCGCGGGCGCGGCGGCGCCGCGTGGGGGCTGTGTCATGTCAGGAACGCTCGCTCGCGAGGGTCAGTTCTTGCAGGCGTTGTCCGCCATGTAGTCGGCGACCTTGATCTTGCCGGCGATGATGTCGGCCTTGTAGGCGTCGAGCTTGGCCTTCACCGCGGGTGCGATCAGCTTGGCGTTGTTGGCGTCGACGGCGTACTCCACGCCGCCTTCCTTCAGGCCCAGCACGCTGATGCCGGGCTTCCATTCCTTGAGCACGTTGTAGACGGCCACGTCCACGCGCTTGACCATCGAGCTCAGCATGGTGCCGGGCTGCAGGTGGTTCTGGTTGCTGTCCACGCCGATGGCGAACTTGCCGGCGTCCTTGGCCGCTTGATAGACACCGACACCGGTGCCGCCGGCCGCGGCGAAGACCACGTCCACGCCCTTGGCGAACTGCGCCTTGGCCAGCTCGCCGCCGCGGGTCGGGTCATTCCAGGCCGAGGCGGTCGTGCCGGTCATGTTCTTGAAGACCTCGACCTTGGGATTGGCCACCTTCGCGCCCTGCTCGTAGCCGCACTCGAACTTGCGGATCAGCGGGATGTCCATGCCGCCGACGAAACCGACCTTGGCGCTCTTGCTGGTCAGCGCGGCCAGCGCGCCGACGAGGAAGCTGCCCTCCTGCTCCTTGAACAGCACCGACTGCACGTTGGGCTGGTTGACCTTCTCGTCGATGATGACGAACTTGGTCTTGGGGAAATCCTTGGCCACCTGGTTCAGCGCCGAGGCCTGCGCGAAGCCGACCGAGATGATCGGGCTCGCGCCCCGCTCGGCCATGCGGCGGATCGCCTGCACGCGCTGGGTCTCGTTGCTGATCTCGAACTCGAGGTACTTGCCGCCGGTGTCCTTCTTCCACTGCTCGACGCCGCGGTAGGCGGCCTCGTTGAACGACTTGTCGAACTTGCCGCCCATGTCGAAGATCACCGCCGGGGTGGTCTGCGCGGCCGC
>NZ_JBCNLG010000059.1:0-8426 GCF_039595595.1 Roseateles sp.
GCCTCGCGCTCGTCCTGGCTGTCCGTCCGGATGACGATCTTCGCGAACGAGGGATCGGGCAGCTCGGCGCCCATCGAGAAGTAGAAGCGTGGCGCGCCCTGGCCGATGTAGGAGGTCACGATCTTGGCTTCGCCCTGCTTGGCCAGCCACGCTTCGACCTTCGCGGCGGCGCCGCTGGTCTGGGCGATCGACGAGCCATAGGGCATCTGCACCTCGACCAGGACCTCGGGGCGGTCCGAGACCGGGAAGAACTGCTTCTTCACCGCGCCCATGCCCAGCACCGACAGCACGAACAGCCCGACGACCGAAGCGGCGACCAGCCACTTGCGGCTGATGACCCAGCTCAGCATCCGGCGGAAGCGCTGGTAGTTCGGCGTGCCGTAGAGCGCGTCATGCCCGCCCTCGACGCGCTTGAGGTCGGGCAGCATCTTCACGCCGAGGTAGGGCGTGAAGACCACCGCCACCACCCACGACGCGATCAGCGCGATGCCGACGATCCAGAACATGTTGCCGGTGTATTCGCCGGCCGAGGAGCGCGCGAAGCCGTTGGGCATGAAGCCGACGGCGGTGACCAGCGTGCCCGAGAGCATGGGCGCCGCGGTGTGGCTCCAGGCGTAGGCGGACGCCGCGATGCGGCTGTAGCCCTCTTCCATCTTCACCACCATGGTCTCGATGGCGATGATGGCGTCGTCCACCAGCAGGCCCAGTGCCAGGATCAGCGAGCCCAGCGTGATGCGGTCGAAGTTCTTGCCGGTGGCCAGCATCACGACGAAGACCACCGCCAGCGTCAGCGGCACCGCCGCGGCGACCACCAGTCCCACCCGCCAGCCCATGCTGACGAAGCACACCAGCATGACCACCAGCAGCGCGGCGAAGAACTTCATCATGAACTCGTCGACGGACGCGTCGATGTTCACGGCCTGGTCGGTCACCTTGGTCAGGGCCTGGCCCAGGGGCAGGGCGGCATTGATGGCGCCGACCTCCCGGTCCAGCGCCTTGCCCAGGTCCAGCCCGTTCCATCCCTCGCGCATCACGACGCCCAGCAGCAGCGCCGGCTCGCCGCCGTTGCGGATCAGGAAGGTGGCGGGATCCTCGTAGCCGCGCTTGACGGTGGCGATGTCGGACAGCTTCAGCGTGCGTCCCTGCGCCACCAGCGGTGTGTCGCGGATCTTCTGCAGCTCGTCGAAGGCGCCGTCCAGGCGGAGGAACACCTGCGGCCCGCGGGTCTCGACCGAGCCGGACGGCGTCAGCGCGTTCTGGTTGTTGAGCGCGGCGAAGACGTCCTGTGGCGACAGACCCAGCGTGGCCAGGCGCTCCTGCGAGAACTGCACCTCGATGCGTTCGGCCTGCTCGCCGACGATGTTGACCTTCTTGACGCCCGGCACGTGCAGCAGCCGCTGGCGCAGGGTCTCCGCGTCGCGCACCAGCAGGCGCGGCTCCTCGCCCTTGGCCTTGAGCGCGTACAGCGCGAAGGTGACGTCCGAGTACTCGTCGTTGATGAAGGGGCCCATCACGCCGGGCGGCAGGTTGCGCGCCTCGTCGCCGATCTTCTTGCGGGCCTGGTAGAACTCCTCCTGCACCGCGGAGGGCGGCGTGCTGTCCTGCAGCGTGAGCGTCGTGAAAGCCAGTCCCGGGCGGGTGTAAGTCTCGCTGCGGTCGTACCAGCGCAGCTCCTGCAGGCGCTTCTCGATCTTCTCGGTCACCTGGTCCTGCATCTCCTGTGCGGTCGCGCCGGGCCAGGCCGTGATGATGGTCATCACCTTGATGGTGAAGGAGGGATCCTCGGCGCGCCCCAGCTTGAAGAACGAGACCACGCCCGCCAGCGAGATCAGCAGGATCAGGAACAGCGTGATGGCCCGTTCGCGCACGGCGAGGGCCGACAGGTTGAATCGCCCTTCGCTCACGGACGGGCTCCCGCCGTGGACGCCACCGCCGCGCCGGAGCCGACGCGGACCTGCTCGCCTTCGCGCAGCAGATGCGCGCCGAGCGTGACGATCCGGTCACCCTGTTTGATCTGGCCGCCGATGTGCGCGCCTTCCTCGTCCAGGCGCTGGACGGCGACCGGCCGCCAGGACACCTTGGCCGGCTCCCCCTGGACGACCCACACACCCGGCCCCTTGCCGGCGTCGAACAGCGCGCCCAGCGGCACGTAGGCGCCGGCGGCCGGCGACGCCGGGCCCTCCGGGATCTGCACGGTGACCGTGGCGCCGAGCGGCGCGCTGGCGAGCTCGCCCTCCAGCACATAGCGGGCCTCGAAGGTGCGGGTCAACCGATCCGCCGCGTTCGAGAGCTGCCGCAGCTTGGCGGGCGATGCGTCGCCACCGCGGCCGAAAAGCGTCGCCTGGGCGCTGGAGCCCAGGGCCGGGCGCAGCGTTTCAGGCAACTGCACGATCGCCTCGCGCCGTCCCGCGTGTGCCAGGCGCAGCACGGGCTGTCCCGCGGCGACGACCTGGCCCGGTTCCGCCAGCGTCTCCATGACGACGCCGTCGCCATCGGCCAGCAGCACCGCATAGCGGCTGGCGTTGCGGGCGACATCGGCCTGGGCCTCGGCCGCGCTGAGCTGGGCCTGCGCGGCGTCGGCCGCCGCCTTGACCTGGTCATACGCGGACACGGAGATGGCGCCGGTGCCGCGCAGATCGCGATAGCGCGCCTCGTCCTCGGAGGCCTGCCGGGCCCGCGCCCGCGCCGCCGCCACCGCCTCCTGCTGCGCTTGGGCGGCCAGCTTCAGGTCCTCGGGATCGATGCGCATCAGCACCTGGCCGCGCTTGACGGTCTGCCCGGCGTCCACCAGCCGCTCAAGCACCTTGCCGGGAACGCGGAAACCCAGATCGCTCTGGACCCGGGCGCCGATGGTGCCGGTGAACGACCGGGTCGCGGGCGCCGCGGTCTGCACCGTGGCCACGCGCACCAGTGGCGCCTCGGTGCGGGGATCGGCAACTGGCTTCTCGCCACAGGCCGCGAGCAGGACCGGCAGGCTGAGAAGAAGCGTGGAAACGGGAAGGCGGCGCCGGCGCATGAAAGCCTCAATGACGAGTGATCAGGCTTTCATTCTGGAACTAGTGACCAAATTAGTCAACGGTCACTCTGTTGGCGCGGGGAATTTCAGGGTGACAGGCTTCTCAGGACGAGGCTCGACAGATGCCCGGGGGCTTCGTCGGCGAGATGCAGGCTGTGCTGGAGCATGAGCGGGTTGACGCACGGACGCAGGGCCAGGTAGATGGCCATGACGGTCTCGTCGAGCGGGGTCTTGCGCTCGAAGTCGCCGCTGGCGCGGCCTTCCTGGAGCACGTCGCGGAGCAGCTGCTGCACGCGCTGCTCATAGGCGGCGACCACGGCCCATTGCTCCGTGGCGGCCGAGGCCGCGATCTCATAGAGCTTGCGGTCCTGGAAGAGCAGCCTCAGGCTGGCCTCGGTGAATGCCTTGAACAGGCGGCGGATCTTGTCCGGCGGCGATGCCGCGTCCGCCAGCGAGGCTGCGACCGAGGACTCGATCTCCGCGATGCACTGGGCGCAGATCATTTCGCCGATGGCCTGCTTGGACTCGAAGAACTTGTAGATGTAGGCCTTGGAGAAGCCGATGGCCTTGGCCAGATCGGACACCGTCGTCTTCTCGTAGCCATAGCGGCTGAAGTGCTCGGTGGCCGCGGCGACGACCTGGTCGCGGACCTCGTGGTCCGCGGGACCCCGCGAGGGGGTGGGAGGGCTGCTTGTCGTTTTCATCACGGCAGCTTACGCGACTCGACCCGGATGGACAACGAGTGACCATTTAGTAATATAGTCACTTCGAACATCCCGTTTCGCCTTTTGAGAGGTCCCCATGTCGCGCAGCCTCGCCGCCGCATCCCTTGTTGCATCGTTGATGGCGGCCGGCCTGGCCACAGGGTGCGCCGTCGGTCCCGACTACGTCCCTCCCCGGTCCGATCTGCCGGAGCGCTTCCACGGGCAATCCCAGGTGGATCAGCGCCAGGCGGCGGCGAACGCCGATCTGGTGCGCTGGTGGGAGGGCTTCGGCGATCCTCAGCTGACGCGGGTCGTCACGCTGGCGCTGGCGCAGAACCTGGACCTGGCGCGCGCCGTTGCCCGCGTCGCACAGGCGCAGGCGGGCGTGGGCGCCGCAAACGCCGCGCTGCTGCCCATCGGCAGCGTCAGCGGCCAGGCGGCGCGCGCCTACCAGTCCGTGGAGACCCCGCTCGGGCGGATCCTCGATTCGCGGCCCGGATTCGATCGCCACGGCAGCGCCTACGAGTTGAATGGCAACGCGAGCTGGGAGCTGGACGTCTTCGGCGGCCTGAGGCGCGAGCGGGAAGCCGCGATCGCCGAGTACCAGGCTTCGGAAGCCGGCGCCGTGGCGGCGCGGCTGGCCGTGGCTGCTCAGACGGCCGACCTCTACATCGCCATCCGCGGACTGCAGGCGCGGCTGGTGATCGCGCGGGATCAGGTCCGCACGCGTCAGGACCTGCTGTCCACGGTCCGATTGCTGAATGGAAAGGGACTGGCGGCGGATCTGCAGGTCAGCCAGGCCGAGGGCGCACTGGCGCAGGCGCAGGCCGTGATTCCCGAACTCGAGCAGGGCCTGGACGCGGCCACGAACGCGCTGGACGTGATGCTCGGGAGCCCGGCGGGCACCGGCGCGGCCCAGCTAGAGGACGCGGACGTGCCTGCCGCGCCGGGCATCGCCGGCATCGGCGCCCCGGCCGATCTGCTCCAGCGGCGCCCCGACCTGATCGTCGCCGAGCGGCATCTGGCAGCTTCGAACGCGCGCATCGGCGCGGCCATGGCCGAGTACTACCCCAAGCTCTCGCTGAGCGGCCTGATCGGCAATGCGACGTCGGTGTCGGCGGGCCAGCTCTTCAGCGGCGGCGCGAGCCAGGCGGCCGGGGTTGTCGGACTGCGCTGGCGGCTGTTCGACTTCGGCCGCATCGACGCGCAGATTCGTCTGGCGCGGGGCCAGGAGGCCGAGATGCTGGCGGCGTATCGCCTGGCCGTGCTGCAGGCCGGCGAGGACGTCGAGAACGCCTTCACCGCGCTGGTCAAGCGCGAAGAGCAGGCTGCGGTGCTCACGCAGGGCGTGGACGCCCTTCGCCGCGCGCGCGGGGCCGCGTTCGCTGCGTATCAGAAGGGCGTCGTGAGCCTGATCGAAGTGCTGCAAGCCGACGAGAACCTGCTCCGCGCCGCCGATGCGCAGGTCCAGGCGCGAGCCGGATCGGCGCGCGCGGCCGTCGGCGCATTCAAGGCGCTCGGCGGCGGATGGCAGCCGTCCGAGCCCACCGCCACGGCGCTTGCCCCGCGCCCCCGGAACCCCTGATTCATCACCATGGGCCGGCCGGCCCGCTCACAGGAGACAAGCCCAGCATGAAGATCAACAAGGCTCAGCGCCGCGCGCTCGTCGCAATTGCGGCGGGACTCGCCGGCACCGGCGTGGCCCACGCGGCCGCCTTCCAACTCAAGGAGCAGAGCGCCGCGGGGCAGGGCAGGGCCTTCGCCGGCTCGATCAGCCAAGACGGCGATGCGACGGTGGTCGCGAACAATCCCGCCGCGATGACGCTGCTGGACGGGCGCCTGTTCCAGGCGGACGTCGCGGTCATCGATTACTCGGTCAAGTTCCGTGGCGCGGGCAGCGATGCGCTGGGCCGCCCGTTGACGGGCGGGAACGGTGGCAATGCCGGGGACACGTCGCCGGTGCCGTCGCTCTACTTCCACACGCCGCTGACCGATCGGCTCCACCTGGGGCTGTCGGTGACGGCGCCGTTCGGATTCAAGACCGAATACGACGACGGCTGGGTGGGCCGCTATCACGGCATCAAGACCGATCTGAAGGCCGTCGACGTCGGTGCCGCGCTGTCCTACAAGGTCAACGACATGTTGTCGCTCGGGGCGTCCGTCTTCGCCGAGCGCCTGGAGGTGAAGCTGCGCGACGCGGTCGACTTCGGCGCCTTGCTGGCGGCCTCGCGCGTGCCGGGCTTCCTGCCGGGAAGCGCCGACGGCCGCCTGGACATCGATGGGCACAACACCGAGCTGGGCTACACGCTGGGCGCGCTGCTGAGGCCCGCGGATGGGCTGTCGATCGGACTGGCTTATCGCTCGGAGGTCAAGCACTCGCCGGACGGCGCGAAGGTCGGCTTCACGGTGCCGGCGGCCGCGAACGCGATCCTGTCCGCCGCGCGGCCCGGGACCTTCGTCGACACGACGGCCAGCACCGACATCACCTTGCCTGCCTCGTGGACGCTCAGCCTCTCGCAGCAGCTGAACGAGCGCTGGACGGTGATGGCGGACTACTCGCACACGGCGTGGGGCAAGTTCAGCAACGTCGTGCTGGACTTCCAATCCCAACTGCCCAGCGAGACGCTGCACTTCGGGTATCGGAACACGTCGTTCTATTCGATCGGCGCGGAGTACCGGGCCAATGATCAATGGACGTTGCGTGGCGGTGTGGCCTACGACCAGACGCCGGTGACCGACGCGGTGCGCGATGTTCGTGTGCCCGATGTCGACCGGCGGTGGTTGTCGCTCGGGGCGACCTGGCGCGCGAGCAAGCGGCTGAGCTACAGCGTCGGCTACACGCACCTGTTCCTCAAGGATCCGTCGGTGGATCTGAGGTCGGCTTCGGGGAGCAGCTTGCAGGGCTCGTACAAGCTCGGGAGCAACATCGTGGCGGTGTCGGCGCAGTATGCGTGGGGGCCATGAGACGGTGAGGCGCTGAGGCGGGCGTGCTCGCGCCAGGCGCGTTTGGCAGATGCCTGCCTCTCTCCAATCGGGGTGTCACCGGGCCTGCGGCTTCGGCAGCATCAGGCCTTTGATCATCCTGGAGAAGGCGCCATGTTTGAAGAAGCTCGCGGCACGGTGAAGGAAGTTGCCCAGCTGGGAGTCCCTTGGGAGCAGGCCTACGGCTACGCCCAGGCGGTGAAGGTGGGTCACACCATCTACATCTCTGGCCAGTTGAGCCATGACGAGAAAGGGGCGCTCATCGGACCGGCGGCGCTGGACGCCAGCGGCAGGCCGCTGGACCTTTCGAGCATGGCCGTCCAGATGCAGGCGACCTATGAGAATGCGCGCCGGCTGCTGTCCCAGTTCGGTGCCCGCTTTGACCAGGTCGTCGAGGAGACGCTGTTCGTGCTGGACGTGGACGCGGCCTTTGCGGTCGCAGGCGAGGTCCGGCGCCGGTTCTATGGGCCGACGCCGCAAGTGGCCAGCAATCTCATCGGGGTGTCCCGGCTGGCCTTCCCGGAACAGCTCATCGAGATCGCGTTCCGGGTCGATACGTCCATCAGCTGAAGGGCATCGAGGGATCGCCGGTCTCTGATGGTCCAGCGACGCGGAGGAATGCGAAACGCCCGGCACGAGCCGGGCGTTTGGCGTTCTGCATGCGAGCGCGGATCAGCGAGCCGAGACGCCTTCGGAGCTTGAACCCTTGGCGGCTTCCTTCGCTGCGAATTGCTGGACCAGTTGCGCGTACTTGGGCGATGCCTTCAGCTCGGCGTAACGGGCCTGGGCCTTGGCGCGTTGGCCGGGGTTGAGGTCGAAGTCTTCCGTGCGGTCGACGGCGGCGAGGCCGGACTCGCGGTAGATCTGCAGATCGGCGAGCACCTCGGCGCGCGACTTCTGCGATGGGGTGATCGGGTCCAGATGGCTGTAGCTCTGCGCGAAGGCCGGCACGGCGGCGGTCGACAGGGCGATCAGGGCGGAGGCGATCAGGGTCTTGGCGTTCATGATGGTGTCCTTGGAGAGAGCGTGTCGATCAGGGTTCTGCTTCGGTACGGCATTTGCGTTTGCCGATGACTGAAGGTTAGAAGCCGGGACTTCGCCCATAAATGGGCACGGCATCAATGCGCCGTTGTTGGGGGCGGAACAATCAAGGGAGGACCTTGCCACGACCATCGGCCACGAGCGCAACTCATATATCGTGGCGGAATTGCTTTTCCGGGCGCAGGGCCAGTGCGAGGGATGCGGAAAGCCGGTCCCCTTCCTGCGCAGAACAGATGGCTCGCCCTATCTGAAGGTCCAACACGGCACCACGGCGCCTCGTCAAGGGGATGGCGGACATGATTTCAGACGACCCGCCTGCGAGCGACTCCGACGCCCAACCCTCACGCGTTGGCTGAGCCGATTAATATGCCCATGTTAGGCGATATGAAGCGCGTTAAATCACCGAGGATTGATCTTTCAAGGGAAAGGATGCTTGGACATTGGGATGTTGGTCCGCACGTATCGCAATGCGAATATCAGGTTGGACGCCGTCTTGTCTACATTCAATATCCCAAGGGCGGGTCTGCCCAGCCGTATATTGAGGGGCTCCGGTACCAGGGCGGTTTCAAGCTTCAAGTGCAACACCTCTGACGAGGTCCAGGGTCAACATTGAGAAGACTTCCTGGGGCGTATGCCAATTCAGAATCTTACGTGGCCGTCCGTTGATTGATTCCTCGATGGCG
>NZ_JBCNLG010000060.1:0-5804 GCF_039595595.1 Roseateles sp.
TGGCGACGTCGCCCAGGTGCCGGTACGCGTACCAGAAGCGCCGGCACTGGATGATCATCGGCAGCACCGCCGCCACCGCGTAGCGGTTGCGGCAGGCCGCATGGTTGACGCGGTCGAGCTGCTGGTCGACCCGCATGTAGGCTTCCAGGTCCTGGCGCTCGGCCGCCTCGGCCATCCGCGCCGCGCAGGCCTGTAGTGCGCTGCGCTGCGCCGGCGACGCGCGCCGCGCCGAGCAGCAGGCGATCAGCCGCTCCAGCGGCCGGCGCGCTTCCAGCAGGTCCAGGTGCTCGGCCAGCGGCATGTCGCTGACCAGCAGGCCGCGGCGCGGCTGCTGCACGATCAGGCCGCTGGCCACCAGCCGCATCAGCGCCTCGCGCGTGGGCGTGCGGCCCAGCCCGATCCGCGCGATCAGGTCCGACTCCACCACCGGCGCCCCGGGGCGCAGCTGCAGCGTCGCGATCAGCGACTCGATCGCGTCATAAGCCTGGTCCGCCTGACGGCGCTTGTCGACGTCCTGCAGCTCGGGGGTGTCTGAAGTCATGGGCGCGGATCATCGCAGGTCCGCCATGCCGGCGGTATGGGATTGAGTTTGCGCAGGTCAACCCCAGTTAAATCCGCGTCCGGCGGGCGCCGGTCCGGCCGGATGGGCCGCATACAATCACCGGCTCTTTCGTACGCGCGGGCCTGGTCCGCGCGGCGCCCGGGTCTCCGCGCCCGCGCCAACGCCTTTCCTGAGGGATATCGACGTGTTTATTTCCAACGCTTTTGCCCAGACCGCCGGGGCCGCTGCCGACCCGATGGGCGGCTTCGTGCAGATGCTGCCCATCGTGGGCCTGTTCGTCGTCATGTATTTCGTGATGATCCGCCCCCAGATGAAGCGGCAGAAGGAGCACAAGGCGATGGTCGAGGCCCTGGCCAAGGGCGACGAGGTCATCACCGCGGGCGGCATGCTCGGCAAGGTCAGCAAGATCGGCGAGCAATACCTGACCGTCGAGATCGCCTCCGGCGTCGAGATCCAGGTCCAGCGCAGCTCCGTCGTGCAGGTCCTGCCCAAGGGCACGGTCTCCAAGTAACCCGCCCCCACCCCGGAGCGCACTGCGCTCCCTGACGACCCGGCCCGTGCATCGCACCGGCCGGGTCCGTTTTCAGAGGCGCCGCCCAAGGCGCCTGGTTTGCAGAGGATCTCCTCATGAACCGTTATCCGCTGTGGAAGTACGCGCTGCTGCTCGTGGCGCTGCTCGTCGGCCTGATCTACACGCTGCCCAACCTGTTCGGCGAAGCGCCGGCGGTACAGGTGTCCAGCGCCAAGGTCACCGTCAGGGTCGACGACACCGTCCGCCAGCGCGTCGAGCAGGCCATCACCCAGGCCGGCGTCACGCCTGATTTCGTGCATCTGGAAGCCGGCTCGATCCGTGCCCGGTTCCACGACACCGATGCCCAGATCAAGGCCAAGGACGCGATCGCCAAGGCGCTCAACGGCGACGAGACCTCCGACCCGACCTACATCGTGGCGCTCAACCTGGTGTCGCGCAGCCCCGAGTGGCTGACGGCGCTGCACGCGTTCCCGATGTACCTGGGCCTGGACCTGCGCGGCGGCGTGCACTTCCTGATGCAGGTCGACATGAAGGCCGCGCTGACGAAGAAGGCCGAATCGATGGCCGCCGACGTCCGCACCATGCTGCGCGACAAGAACATCCGCCACGCCGGCATCAGCCGCGAAGGCAACGACGTGGCGATCAACTTCCGCGACGAGGCCACCCGCACGCAGGCGCAGAACCTGCTGCGCGACCAGGTGCCCGACTTCGCGTGGGTGCCGTCCGGCGCCGGCACCGAGCTGCGCCTGACCGGCTCGCTGACGCCCAAGGCGGTCGTCGCGGTGCAGGACGCCGCGATCAAGCAGAACATCACCACGCTGCACAACCGCGTCAACGAGCTGGGCGTGGCCGAGCCGGTGATCCTGCAGCAGGGCCGCGACCGCGTGGTCGTGCAACTGCCCGGCGTGCAGGACACCGCCAAGGCCAAGGACATCATCGGCCGCACCGCGACGCTGGAGCTGCGCATGGTCGACGACAGCGCCGAGGCCACAGCCGCGCTGAGCGGCACCGGCCCGGTGCCCTTCGGCACCGAGCGCTTCACCGAGAAGGGCGGCGCCCCGATCATCGTCAAGCGCCAGGTGGTGCTGACCGGCGACAACCTGAACGACGCCCAGCCCGGCTTCGACCAGGACCACAACCCCTCGGTCAACCTGAAGGTGGACGCCAAGGGCGCCCGCATCATGAAGGACGTGTCGCGCGAGAGCATCGGCAAGCGCATGGCCATCATCCTGTTCGAGAAGGGCAAGGGCCAGGTCGTGACCGCCCCGGTCATCCGCGGCGAGCTGGGCAACAGCTTCTCGATCACCGGCGGCTCGATGTCGGCCCAGGAGGCCAGCGACACCGCGCTGCTGCTGCGCGCCGGCTCGCTGGCCGCGCCGATGGAGATCATCGAGGAACGCACCATCGGCCCGTCGCTGGGCAAGGAGAACATCGACAAGGGCATCGCGTCGGTCACCTGGGGCTTCGTCGCCGTGGCGATCTTCATGTGTCTGTACTACATGATGTTCGGCGTCTTCTCCGCGGTGGCGCTGGGCTTCAACCTGCTGCTGCTGCTGGCGGTGCTGTCGATGCTGCAGGCCACGCTGAGCCTGCCCGGCATCGCGGCCATCGCGCTGGTGCTGGGCATGGCCATCGACGCCAACGTGCTGATCAACGAGCGCGTGCGCGAGGAACTGCGCGCCGGCCTGGCGCCCCAGCAGGCCATCCATGCCGGCTACGAGCGCGCCTGGGCGACCATCCTGGACTCCAACGTGACCACGCTGATCGCGGGCCTGGCGCTGCTGGCCTTCGGCTCGGGCCCGATCAAGGGCTTCGCGGTCGTGCACTGCCTGGGCATCGTGACCTCGATGATCTCGTCGGTGATGTTCTCGCGCGGCCTGGTCAACCTCTGGTACGGACGCCGCAAGCGCCTGAAGGCCGTCTCCATCGGCACCGTCTGGAAGCCCGGCCCGGCCGCGGCCGCCGACGACACGGCCGCCGAGGCTCAATAAGGGCTGCGGCCCCCCGAAGAGAAGCGAGCGCACAACGCCATGGAATTCTTCCGAATCAAACGGGACATCCCGTTCATGAAGCACGCGTTGATCCTCAACGCCGTGTCCTTCCTCACCTTCATCGCCGCGGTGTTCTTCCTGGTCACCAAGGGCCTGCATTTCTCGATCGAGTTCACCGGCGGCACGGTGGTCGAGGTGCAGTACGCCCAAGCGGCCGACATCAACCGCACGCGTCAGATCGTCGAGCAGATGGGCTTTGGCGAGATCCAGGTGACCAACTTCGGCACCGCGCGCGACGTCATGATCCGCCTGCCGATCAAGCCCGGCGTGAAGCAGGACCAGGTGGCCGGCCAGGTCTTCTCGGCGCTGTGCAAGGCGGATCAGGGCCAGGTGGTCGCGCACAAGGAGGTCACGCCGCAGGGCGAGTCGGTCGAGCGGCAGGCCTGCGCGGTCGGCGCAGCGGAGCCGCTGAAGATGACCCGCAGCGAACTCGTCGGTCCGTCGGTCGGCGCGGAGCTGGCGCACGATGCCGCGATGGCGCTGGGCTTCACGGTGATCGGCATCATGCTGTACCTGGCCTTCCGCTTCGAGTGGAAGTTCGCCGTGGCCGGCATCATCGCCAACCTGCACGACGTGGTGATCATCCTGGGCTTCTTCGCCTACTTCCAGTGGGAGTTCTCGCTGGCGGTGCTGGCGGCGATCCTGGCGGTGCTGGGCTACTCGGTGAACGAGTCGGTGGTCATCTTCGACCGGATCCGCGAGGCCTTCCGCAAGTACCGCAAGCTGAACACCCACGAGATCATCGACCACGCGATCACGTCGACGATCAGCCGCACGATCATCACGCACGGCTCGACGCAGATGATGGTGCTGTCGATGCTGCTGTTCGGCGGCCCGACGCTGCACTACTTCGCGGTGGCGCTGACGATCGGCATCCTGTTCGGCATCTATTCGTCGGTCTTCGTGGCCGCGGCGATCGCGATGTGGCTGGGCGTCAAGCGCGAGGACCTGGTCAAGGCCGGCCCCGCGAAGCAGGGCGACCCGGACGACCCCAACGCCGGGGCGGTCGTGTAGTAGAGTCGTCCGCACTCCTCAACCTCACGCTCGATGACTGCCGCCGACGCAAGATCCCAGGCCCTGGCTTCGCAAGCGCGGCGCGTCCACACGGAGGTGCTGCTGCGAGGGCTGCCCGCCATGGTGGCGGTGCTGACCACCGCGGTGCAGGACCAGCTCGCGCAGCCAGCCGAGCATTCCCTGCAGATGGCCCGGCGCGATGCGTTCGAGGCGTGGCAGCGCGCCGCGACGCCCTGGCATGCGCGGCTGGGCAAGTCGCTGCGGCACGCGTACCACCATGGCGCGGGCGACTCGCGGTCGGCCTCGCTGTCGTCGCGTCCGCAGAATCTCTCCCTGGTCAGCGACGACACGATCGAGCGCGAGATCATCGCTTCGCGGCTCGCGCTGGCGATGATGGACAAGGCGAGCTGGGAGTTCAGCGACCTGCGCAATCGGATGCAGGCGCTGGAGCGCGTCGAGGACCTGGCGCAGCAGGACCTGCTGCGCGCTCAGGTGCTGGCGCGGCTGGTGCTCGATGCCTGGTTCGAGGCCGGGCTGAGCAGTTCGGTGTGGCAGATGCTGCAGCGCTGGCTGCACCATGAGTTCTCCCAGCTCCTGAATGAGGCCTATCACGAGGCCAACCACTGGTTGATCCAGCAGGGCGTGATGCCCGAGGTCGACCTGCGGCCCTTCATCCGGCGCAACGCGCCAGCGAGCGGTCAGACGCAGGCGGCGCCGCTGGGGCCGGCGCCCGTTCACGCGCATGGCGCTGTCGCGCCCTCGTCGTCGGCTTACGGCGCCTCCGCGGCGGCGACCGCCGCCGCGGCCACGCCGGCCAGTCAGTCCGCTCAGCAGGTGATGGCGCAACTGCAGCGCGTGCTCGCGCGCCATGTGCCGGAACTCGCGCAATCCCAGACTTCATCGCCGGCTCGCGCCGCGG
This sequence comes from Roseateles sp., assembly GCF_039595595.1. Classification (GTDB taxonomy): domain Bacteria; phylum Pseudomonadota; class Gammaproteobacteria; order Burkholderiales; family Burkholderiaceae_C; genus Roseateles. Next base: position 5,079 of record NZ_JBCNLG010000060.1, read on the forward strand.
GCATGCCGGGCGGGACGCCGCCGCCCGGACCGGCAACGCGCAGCGGCCTGCCCGCCGCCCCTGCGGCGGGTCCGTCGACGCGTGCCGGGTCCCCGCGCCTGAGTGCCGCCATCAATCACGCCCAGGAGGCCGTGCAGCGGCGTGCCGACCGGGTCGCGACGGTGGATCAGCAACTGACCGCGCCGCAGGCCCTGGATGAGATCCGCCAGCGCAACCAAGCGCTGAAGCAGGTCCTGAAGTCCGCCGCCGACACGCCGGCCGAGCGCGCCACGATCGAGCTGGTCGCGCTGCTGTTCCAGGCCATCCTGCAGGAGGAGCGCATCCCGCCGGCGATCCGGGTGTGGTTCGCGCGGCTGCAGATGCCGGTGCTGCGGGTCGCCGTCGGCGAGCCGGACTTCTTCGCCACCGACGACCATCCCGCGCGCCGCCTGATCGACCGCATGGGCTCCTGCGTCATGGGCTTCAGCACCTCGACCGCCGAGATCGGCGACGCGCTCGAGCGCGAGATCAAGCGCGTCGTGCAGGTCGTCGAGGCCTATCCGGACACCGGCCGGCGCGTCTTCCAGACGGTGCTCACCGAGTTCGAGAAATTCCTCGATCACTACTTCGAGCAGGAGAACGAGGTCTCGAAGAAGGGCGTGTCGCTGGCGCAGCAGGTCGAGCAGCGCGAGACGCTGGCGATCCAGTACACGATCGAGCTGCGCAAGATGCTGTCCGAGGTGCCGG
>NZ_JBCNLG010000061.1:0-5207 GCF_039595595.1 Roseateles sp.
TACTTCTGCCATCACAAAGTGCGCACGATCGACTTGTGCCAGGCTGACTAACCTGGATTGGACCTGTTACCCATGTCCTGGCACACCTGTTACCTATGTCCCCGGTCCATACACGCTGGGGCGAGGGGGTTTACTACGACGTCCGGCTCTCACCCCCCGCCCGCTTGCGGGAGATCGCTGCGGTTGCCGTCACCGCGACACCGCGCTCAGGCGCGCAGCGCGCTGGCCTCCTGGGCCAGTTGCGTGATGCGGGCCCAGTCGCCGGCCTTCACCGCGTCGGCCGGCGTCAGCCAGGAGCCGCCGCAGACCTTGACGTTCGGCAGCTTCAGGAACTCGGGCGCCGTCTGCACGGTGATGCCGCCCGTCGGGCAGAACACCACGTCCGGGAACGGTCCGGCCAGCGACTTCAGCAGGTTCACACCACCCACCGCCGTCGCCGGGAACAGCTTCAGGAAGGTGTAGCCGGCGTCCGCCGCCATCATCACTTCGCTCGCCGTCGACACGCCCGGCAGCAGCGGCAGGAAATGCGCCTCGCAGGCGCCGGCCAGTTCATGCGTGAAGCCCGGGCTGACCGCGAAACACGCTCCGGCCTGCTTCGCCGCCGCCGCATCGGCCGCCGTGCGCAGCGTGCCCGCGCCGACGAGCGCCTGCGGCACCTCCTTGGCGATCGCGGCGATCGCCGCCAGCGCCGCCGGCGTGCGCAGCGTCACCTCCAGCACCTTCACGCCACCCGCCACCAGCGCGCGAGCCAGCGGCACCGCGTCCTCGACGCGGTCGATGACGATGACCGGAATCACCGGGCCGTGCTGAGCCAGGCTCAGCGTGTCCAGGATGGAACTCATGCGATCTCCTCGTAGTCCTCTTCGATTTCGCCCCGTCGGCGGCCCGCGGTCAAGCCCGGCTCACAGCCAGGTGACCGCGCCCTCCTCCGCCGAGGTCACGTTGCGCCGCATGCCGGCGAACAGCTCCCGGCCCAGGCCCGCGCCGTTCTCGGCGACCGCATCGGCGGTGATCCGGGCCAGCTCGCGCCCGTCCCACTCCGCCGCCGGCACCAGCGCGGTCAGCTCGCCGCTGTTCGCGCACACGCGCACCAGATCGCCATCGCGCAGCTTCGCCAGCGGACCGCCCGCCAGCGCCTCCGGGCTGACATGGATCGCCGCCGGCACCTTGCCCGACGCGCCACTCATGCGGCCGTCCGTCACCAGCGCCACCTTGAACCCCTTGCCCTGCAGCACCGCCAGCGGCGGCGTGAGCTTGTGCAGCTCAGGCATGCCATTGGCCTGCGGCCCCTGGAAGCGCACCACGACGACCACGTCGCGCTCCAGCTCGCCCGCCTTGAACGCGGCCTGCATCGCCTCCTGACTGTCGAAGATGCGCGCCGGCGCCTCGACCGTGTGCCGGTCCTCCGGCACCGCCGAGACCTTGATCACCGCACGCCCCAGGTTGCCCGCCAGCAGCTTCAGCCCGCCCGTGGGCGAGAACGGCGCCGCCGCCGTGCGCACGACCGCCTCGTCATTGCTTCTGGCCGGCAGATCGCTCCAGCTCACGCTGCCATCCTCCGCGCGATGCGGCAGCCGGGCGAAGGCGTTCAGGTTCTGACCCGACACCGAGGTCAGCACCTCGCCATGCATCAGCCCGGCGCCGATCAGCTCGCGGATCACGAAGCCCGGACCGCCCGCGGCCTGGAACTGGTTCACGTCGGCGCTGCCGTTCGGATAGACGCGCGCCAGCAGCGGCACCACCGACGACAACTCGGAGAAATCGCTCCAGTCGATCAGGATGCCGGCCGAGCGCGCCACCGCGACCCAGTGGATCAGGTGGTTGGTCGAGCCGCCCGTGGCCAGCAGCGCCGCCATCGCGTTGACGATGCTGCGCTCGTCGACCATGCGGCCGATCGGCGTGTAGTCGCGCTGCGGAATGATCTTCAGCGCCTGGCGCACGGCCTCGCGGGTCAGCGCCTCGCGCAGCCCGTCATGCGGATGCACGAACGCCGCGCCCGGCACATGCAGGCCCATGGCCTCGAGCAGCATCTGGTTGCTGTTGGCCGTGCCGTAGAAGGTGCAGGTGCCGGCGCCGTGATAAGCCTGGGACTCGGCCTGCAGCAGCTCGTCGCGGCCGACCTTGCCTTGCGCGTACAGCTCGCGGACCTTGGCCTTGTCGTTGTTCGACAGGCCCGAGCTCATCGGCCCCGCCGGCACGAACACGCAGGGCAGATGCCCGAAATGCAGCGCGCCGATCAGCAGCCCCGGGACGATCTTGTCGCAGATGCCCAGCAGCAGCGCCGCGTCGAACACGTCGTGCGACAGCGCCACCGCCGTGCCCATCGCGATCGTGTCGCGCGAGAACAGGCTCAGCTCCATGCCCGGCGTGCCCTGCGTGACCCCATCGCACATCGCCGGCACGCCGCCGGCGACCTGCGCCGTCGCGCCCTGGCGGTGAACCTCGTCGCGGATGATCGCCGGATAGCCCTCGTAGGGCTGGTGCGCCGACAGCATGTCGTTGTAGGCCGTGACAATGCCCAGATGGGGTGCTTTCTCGGCCACGATGCGCAGCTTGTCGTTGGCGGGCATCGCCGCCACGGCGTGCGCCACGTTCGCGCAGCCCAGCCGCTGCACGCCGCGCTGGCGACCCGCCATGCGCTCGATCAGGTCCAGATAACGCTCGCGCGAAGCGGCGCTGCGCGCCTTGATGCGCGCGGTGACGTCCAGAAGCGTCTTGTTCATGCCGACTGCCGATGTAACTCGGCCAGGGTTAGATTGGTAACCATATTACACGCCCGCAGGGCCCGCGTGGCCTCCCGATCCTGTTTCCCAGGTACAAGCTGGTTACAAGAATCGCGCGCGCTCCGAGCCCCTGGCGGCATGCCACGTACCCGCGCCATGGCAGCATGCCGGTCATGATCGACGATCCTCTCGCACAGGCCCGCCTCGAAGACCTCCCCGCCCACAGCCAGCAATTGCTGAAAGTCGCCGAGCGCCAGTGGGACCGCGAGCACGGCCTGATGCTGTTCGCCTACGGTTCGCTGATGTGGAACCCGGGCTTCGTGCCGGCGCAGACGCTGGTGGCCAAGGTGCGGGGCTATCACCGCGCGTTGCGGCTGCGCTCATTGGTCAATCGCGGCAGCGCCGAGCAGCCCGGCCTGGTGATGACGCTGCTGTCCGGCGGCAGCTGCCGCGGCCTGCTGTACCGCGTCGATCCCCAGGACAGCGAGGCGACGCTGCACCGGCTCTGGCTGCGGGAGATGGTCGTCGGCACCTACGTGCCGCGCTGGCTGGAGTGCCATTGCCCCGACGGCCCGGGCCCTCGCAAGGCACTGGCGTTCACGCTGTCGCGGCGCAGTCCCGGCTGGGTGGGCGACCTCTCCGACGATCGCCTGCTGCACATCCTGCGCCACGCGCGCGGCCGCTACGGCACCACGCTCGATTACCTGCAGCGCGCCGTGGCCTGCCTGCGGGAGCACGGCATCCACGACCGCGCGCTGGAGCGCCAGCTCGCGCTGGCGCGGCAGAACGGCTTGTGAATCAGCCCAGGGAGCGCAGGCCGACGTCGCTGGGGCGCGGCATCGACGGATCGATCGCCAGCCGCGCCAGGTCCTCGACGGTGTCGACGTCGATGAGCACGCCCGGGTCGTCGACCTCGACCGCCTGCGCGGGATAGCGCGCCAGCAGCCGCCGCGCGCCCTCGTCGCCCTGCAGGCTGGTGAGTTCGGAGAACAACTCGGCGCTGAAGCCCACCGGATGGCCGCGCCGGCCGCGGTACTGGGCGTAGGCGATCGGATCCTTCGCGATCGCGTCGGCGACCGCCGCCAGCGTGCTGGCGCGCACCATCGGCATGTCCGCCGGCAGGATGAGCCAGCCCGGCGCGTCCCCTGTCGCGGCGACACCGGCGGCGATCGAATGCCCCATGCCCAGCGGTGCCGGACGTCCCAGGCGGTCCTGGTCGGGCAACACCAGCATGTCGCGCGAGGCCACATGACGTCGCACCAGCGGCGCCAGCGCGGTCGAGGTCACCACCAGCATCTGCAGGCCGGACGCCAGCGTCTGGCGCAGCGTGAGCGCCAGCACGGTGTCCCCGTTCAAGACCTGTTCCAGCTTGTGGCCCTCGCCGCGAAAGCGCAGTCCGCGCCCTGCCGCGAGCACGACGACGGCGGGTCGTCGTTGATTCATGCGTACTTCCTTCTGGTTTGGTCCCGATCCCCCTGGGCCGCCTCTCGTGGAGCGGCTTCGTGGGGACAGCATGCCTGCCGCGCGGGGACGGCCGCACCCGGAGTTTCACGAGTGGGAGCTTTACTTAAGGATTCGCCCGATACTCGGCGAATGGACAAACTCTCCGATCTGCGCAAGAGCTACGAGCGCGATGAGCTCGACGAACAACTGGCCGCCAACGAGCCGCTGCGCCAGTTCCGGGACTGGTTCCAGCAGGCGCTGGACGCCAAGGTGCCCGAGCCCAATGCGATGACGCTGGCCACCGTGGGCCACGACGGCCGGCCGTCAACGCGCATCGTGCTGGTCAAGGACATCGAGGAACGCGGACTCGTCTGGTACACGAACTACGACAGCCGCAAGGGACGGGAGCTGGCGGAGCATCCGTTCGCCGCGCTGCAGTTCCACTGGGTGGAACTGGAGCGGGTGGTGCGGATCGAAGGCGCGGTCGAGAAGGTCGACGCGGCGCAGTCGGATGCCTACTACGCGTCTCGGCCGCTGGACTCGCGGCTGGGAGCCTGGGCCTCGCCTCAGAGCCAGGTGATCGCGTCGCGGGCGGTGCTGGTGGCCAACGCGGCCAAGGCCGCGGCCCAGCATGGCTTGAACCCCAGCCGGCCGCCCCACTGGGGAGGATTCCGGCTGGTGCCCGAGCGCTGGGAGTTCTGGCAAGGGCGCAAGTCGAGACTGCATGACCGCCTCGTCTACCGCCGCGACGGCACGGCATGGATCCGCGAGCGCCTCGCACCCTGAGGCTGCGGACCCCACGCGCTCGTCTCTACGCGCTCGTCTCTACGCTCTGGACTCACGTCAACGCGAAGCTTTATCCCCCTCGCCCCAGCGTGTATGGACCGGGGACATAGGTAACAGGTGTGCCAGGGCATGGGTAACAGGTCCAATCCAGGTTAGTCAGCCTGGCACAAGTCGATCGTGCGCACTTTGTGATGGCAGAAGTAGACGTCGAAGCTGCCGTCGATCTCAGGGTGGGGTCTCAGCGCGACGGGTTGG
>NZ_JBCNLG010000062.1:0-3731 GCF_039595595.1 Roseateles sp.
CCCGACCGCGACAGACGCTCGGATGGAACACGCCGCTTCAGGCCTTTGCGCTCACCTTGGCAAATGCGCATCAGGCTCCAGTATCAATTCAATGACAGGTGTTGCGGTTCAAACTTGAGACCGCCCGAGAAAATTCGATGAGGCCCCCGACGCGGGTGTCCTCATAAATCGCGTCCATCGCACGATCCATGGCAGCTTGCGGAACTGCGCAGCCCTCGGAATGGAACACGCGTCGCATCACGGAACCGATTTCCGACTGCAGGTGTCGCTTGTGAATGTCGTTATGGCAACTGCGGGATCCCAGGTGCATACATCGCCAGTCCGGTGCCCCCTTTCGAGGATGAAGTCCTCCACCGGGTGCGGGCGCGTCGTTGCAGCCTGTCGAGAGAACGTCGCCCGCTTCGTTCGTGATTGCCGCGCCGACCTGACGAGAAAGGCAGCCGGACTTCAGCCCAGCTGCGAACGCGGCATACATGCCGATTTCGTCGCGGCTGGGCGAAAGCGCTCGATCCCCGTGAATCAACCGCATGAAGCGATCAATGGTGGCCGTTGGTAAAGCCCCGATATCGTTTCGGACGAACACGTCAGAGAGGTGCAGCGTGCGATCCAACCGTTGGCCTGCCGTCTCGGGTTCATGCCGGTCCATGGCGATGAGCGTGGCCGCTTCCAAGTCGCTCATGCCGCGTTCCCGCAGTGTCTGCAGACGCTGGGCATATGGTCGCGTCACGCCGACAAGATAGAACAGGTTCCGATACATCGTCCGTAGAAGTTCGACTTCCTCCGGCCGTTTGAGCTGGTCCAGCAGATAGGCCACGCGTCGCGGCACAGGGCGCACCTCCGAATCGGATATCGCTGCGCGCGAACGCTCCACAACGACGCGCTCAACCGCGAACTCTGCGAGCACATGCAGGTCACCGGACGCCTCGCGCATCCGCAGCGCCGCGGCTTGCAGACGTCGAGATCGAACGAAGCTGGGGGAGCCTGCCGGCGAGCCCACCACCAGATGCCCGGAGCTCAGTGCGGACTCCAGGCAGGCACTCAGCTTGAGCCACACGACCTGATAGCCGAGACCGATCAAACTCTGCTCGGTCGCATCCAAGACGTCTTCCAGACCGCACCCAACCGGTCCCGCGAACGCGATGACGATCTCCTCCGATTGCCTCGACGCCAACCGCTCGAGCAAGGTCTTCGACGTCGAACGACTCTCGTTGCTCGCCGCTCGCTCGTTCTCGAACGCCGCGGCTGCTTGCTGTGCCTGTCCCATCCACCACCCCGCATGACTGCTGCGAAAGACAGGCAGTTTGCGACCGCGCGGCAGCCTTCGGAACGCGTTGCCGGAAGAACCTTGACCAATGGAGAAAAGGGCTGGAAACCGCGTTGCCACACAGCCACCAGCCCCTCTTAAGTGGGATCGTGTCAGCCTCGCGCCAGCACCGGCGCCAGCGCCCGTCCGGTGTGCGTCCCTTGCATCACCAGCGTCTCCGGCCGCCCCTGCGCAACCACGCGTCCGCCCGCCGAGCCGCCTTCCGGCCCGAGGTCCAGCACCCAGTCCGCCTCGGCGATCACGTCCAGGTCGTGCTCGATCACGACCACGCTGTGCCCGCCATCCACCAGCCGGTGCAGCACCCGGATCAGCTTCTCCACGTCCGCCATGTGCAGGCCCACCGTCGGCTCGTCCAGCACGTACAGCGTGTGCGGCGCCTTCTGCCCGCGGCGCGTCACGTCGTCGCGCACCTTCACCAGTTCCGACACCAGCTTGATCCGCTGCGCTTCGCCGCCCGACAGCGTCGGGCTCGGCTGTCCCAGCGTCAGGTAGCCCAGCCCCACGTCCTGCAGCAGCTTCAGCGGATGCGCGATCGAGGTCATCGCGGCGAAGAACTCCACCGCCTCGTCGACCTCCATCTGCAGCACCTCGCCAATGCTCTTGCCGCGCCAGCTCACCGCCAGCGTCTCCGGATTGAAGCGCTGGCCATGGCATTGGTCGCACAGCACCTTCACGTCCGGCAGGAAGCTCATCGCGATCGTGCGCATGCCCTGGCCCTCGCAGGCCGGGCAGCGGCCCTCGCCGGTGTTGAAGCTGAAACGGCCCGGCCCGTAGCCGCGCGCCTTGGCCTCCAGCGTCTCGGCGAACAGCTTGCGGATCGCGTCCCAGAAGCCGATGTAGGTCGCCGGGCAACTGCGCGGCGTCTTGCCGATCGGCGTCTGGTCGACCTCCAGCACCCGGTCCACCTGCTGATGGCCCTCGATCGCGTCGCAGCCGATCCACTTGGACGGCGCGCGGCGCAGCGGCACGGCGGCGGCCATGTTGGCCAGCAGCACGTCGCGCGCCAGCGTCGACTTCCCCGAACCCGACACCCCGGTGATCGCCACCAGACGGTGCAACGGCACGTCCACGGTGACACCGCGCAAGTTGTGCAGCGTCGCGTCCAGCACCGTGAGCCTGGGCGCGTCGGCGACCATCTCGCGGCGCGCCTGCAGCGGATGCACCAGCGGCCTCGACAGGAAACGGCCCGTCAGCGACTCCGCGTTCTTCGCGATCTCCGCCGCCGTGCCCTGCGCGATCACCCGGCCGCCGCGCTTGCCGGCGCTCGGACCGATGTCGATGATGTGATCGGCGCGCCGGATCGTGTCCTCGTCATGCTCGACGACCACCAGCGTGTTGCCCTTGTCTCCGAGCGTCGACAGCGCCTTCAACAGGATCTGGTTGTCGCGCGGATGCAGGCCGATCGTCGGCTCGTCCAGCACGTAGCACACGCCTTGCAGGTTGCTGCCGAGCTGCGCCGCCAGGCGGATCCGCTGCGCCTCGCCCCCGGAGAGCGTCGGCGCCGCGCGATCCAGCGTCAGGTAGCCCAGCCCCACTTCCTCGAGGAACTCCAGCCGGCCCTTGATCTCGCTGACCACGTCGCGCGCGATCTCCGCGTCGCGGCCGGTCAGCGTCAGGCCGGCGATCCACTGGCGGGCCTCGGTCACGCTCCACGAGGCCACCGCCGCGATCGTCTCGTGCTCGAAGGTCACCGCGCGCGCCACCGGATTCAGGCGCGAGCCATGGCAGTCAGGGCACGGCGCGTCGCTCAGGTCCTCGATCTCGGCCTCCTCGGCGGGGAAGCTCTGCTCGCGGCCGCGGTTGTCCTTGTCCTGCTGGCTGTCGTCCAGCGCCTTGCGCTGCTCGCGCGTGAGCGCCAGGCCCGTGCCGACGCAGGTCGTGCACCAGCCGTGCTTGGAGTTGTAGCTGAACAGCCGCGGATCGAGCTCCGGATAGCTGGTCCCGCACTGCGGGCAGGCGCGCTTGGTCGAGAACACCCGCAGCTCGCCGATGCCGCGCGTGGGCTTGGCGTTGCGCAGCGCGTCATGCAGGCCGTCCAGCGGCGACAGCACGTGCACCACGCCCTTGCCGTGATCGAGCGCCTTGGCCAGCAGCTCGCGCAGCGCGGCCTCGCTCTCCGGCGCGACCACCATGTCGCCGACCGGCAGTTCGATGCTGTGCTCCTTGAAGCGGTCCAGCCGCGGCCACGGGCTGGTCGGCAGGAACTCGCCGTCCACGCGCAGATGGGTGTAGCCGCGCTGCTTGGCCCATTTCGCGAGGTCGGTGTAGACGCCCTTGCGATTGACCACCAGCGGCGCCAGCAGGCCGATGTGCCGGCCCTTGTAGTCGCGCAGCAGCTGCGCGGCGATGGCCTCGACGCTCTGCGGCTTCACCGGGGTGCCGTCGTTGGCGCAGTGCTGCACGCCGA